>NZ_BSTA01000013.1:0-239379 GCF_030269265.1 Kineosporia sp. NBRC 101677 | reverse complement strand
TCGACTTGCATGTGTTAAGCACGCCGCCAGCGTTCGTCCTGAGCCAGGATCAAACTCTCCGTAAATAATCTTCTAGGAAGACTTTTAGCGAAGTGTGTTGCAATTGATTCCTGACCAATAACTCCAGTCCGTTTACCCAGGCACCCGACGGGGGTCGGAGAAGCCTGACGAACCGAAGACCATCAGCCAAGTGACCAGAAAATCTTCTGGCCGATTTGGCATCGGTTGTTCAGATGCACTGTTGAGTTCTCAAGGAGCGGACGCTCCCGTTTTCCAGCCTTTCGGCTTTCGCTCGGGGCGACGTTGTAGAACATTACTGCGGTGTTGCCAGCGGGTCAAATCCGCATTTCCGGACCGTTACCGCTGTTGGAACATTTTCCTTCCGGGCTCGCCTGTTCTGTGCCGCGCGTTCCGACTGGCGGTAGCGCGTCACTTCGATCAGGCTTCCTTGAAGGAGTTGCTGAGACCTTCTGACCGGCCACCGTGGTGTCCGTGTCTCTCCGGCTCAACGAAGGAAAACGTTACGGACCGCAGCCGTGCTCCGTCAAATCGCCGCGCCGCGTGTCGCTCAGGCCCCGTTCACCTGCGATTCCTCTCAACCAGGGTGTGCAGCTGGTGGCTGTGAGTGCTCACTACTACTGCCGCCTACCTGCCTGTCCCCCTGTGGGGTGCCGGCCCGCAAACAGGAGAACTCCCCGTCGCCGTCGACGAGGAGTCCTGATCCGGAGCGCTCGGACCGGATTTACCCAGACCGGTTCAGATCGCCGGCGGCAATGGCGAAGAACGGTGCATCGCGATGCCGTGGTGCAACTGCTCATGGATGCGCAGCAGGTGCGCCGCCTCTTCCCGACTGAACGGACCACCAGTGAGTTCGCACTGCGAGCAGACCATGACCGTGCGGGAGCCGGCCTTCTTCAGTACGCGCTGCGCGAGTGAGCGCGCGCGGCCCGTCAGCGGACGGCGCCCCGGCGCGCCCTCCTGACCGGCCACCAGGACCGGCCCCTTCTCCGAACTGCTGCGAACAGCGAGATCCTTGGAACGCATCACGCCACCATAGCCCTCTCGCTCAGTCGCCGAACATCCGCGAAAACCGTTGGGTGGCAAGCCTCACGACTACGCCCGGTCATCCTGTCACGCTCAGCGATGTTTGGCTCAAGAGTTTCATATCGCCTACTGCGCCAACGGTGAACAGCATAGAGCCACCCGATCGGCACAGCCATCCCTCGTGGGATCTGCGTAATTTCGCGCAATGGGTGGCGCCCGGCCCGATTCCCGTGTAAGAGCGTCGCTCTGCGACGGGCTCGCCGGTGCCGCTGCGAAAGTCCCCTGGCGGTAAGCCATCCCACCTTTCAGCTGGGCGAATCCAATTCTGGGTCAGGTCGGTGCCCGGATCAGAACCGGAAGCCGGAGACCAGCCGGGACAGTTCGTCGCTCATCCCGGCCAGTTCCCGCGCACTGTCCTCGGCCTTGCCGATGGTCGCGGTGGTGGTGTTGGCCGCCGAGGCCACCCCCGAGATGTTCGCCGCGATCTCGCTGGAGCCCCCGGCCGCGGTGGAAACACCGGCGTTGATGCTCTGGGTGGTCGCGGTCTGTTCCTCGACCGCCGAGGCGATGGTGGTCTGGAACTCGTTGATCTGGGAAATGACGTCGGCGATCTCGGTGATCGCCGCAGTGGCGCTGTCCGCGTCCTCCTGAATGGTCTCCACCCGGCGGGAGATGTCCTCGGTGGCCCGCGCGGTCTCCTGGGCCAGCTGCTTCACCTCGTCCGCGACCACCGCGAAGCCCTTACCCGCGTCCCCCGCCCGGGCCGCCTCGATGGTGGCGTTCAGGGCCAGCAGGTTGGTCTGCTCGGCGATCGAGGTGATCAGCTTGACCACGTCGCCGATCTCCCGCGACGACTCCCCCAGCTTGTTCATCGTGCCGGTGGTGGTGTGCACGGCCGACACCGCGCCGGTGGCCACCCGCGCCGCCTCCTGGGCGTTCCGGGCGATCTCCCCGATCGAGACCGTCATCTCCTCGCCGCCGGCGGCCACCGACTGCACGTTCGTGGACACCTCGTCCGCGGTCCGCGACACCACCTCGGCCTGCTCGGCCGTGCGGCTCGCCGAGCGGCCTACCTCGGCGGCCACCTCGGTCAGCCCGCCGGCGGCCAGGCGCAGCTGCTCGGAGGTGCGCCCGATGGAACCGAAGACCGTGCGGATCCGGCCGGTGGCACCGTCCAGCGCTGCTGCGATGTCGGCGATCTCGTCGTTGCCCTGGTCGTCGATGGTCTGCGAGAGGTCGCCCGCAGCAACCCCCTTGGTCACCAGCACCACCCGGTTGACCCGGCGGGTGATGGCCCGGGAGAGCAGCAGGGTGGAGATCAGCACCAGCACCGCCCCGGCCACCAGGAGCACGGTGATCACCATGGTCATCATCGCGGCGGTGTCGTCGGCCTCCTTCTCCAGGTCGACGACGGCGGCGTCGAGCACGTCGGCGGCGTTGCCCACCGCCTCGTCGGTGGCGTCGTTCGCGGTCTGGATGGCCTCGTAGTCCAGCCGCGCGGCGGTCTGGTCGGCCACCGAGGCGTCGATCACCGCCGAGATGCCCTGCACGTACTCGTCGAAGGCGGCGCGCATGCCGTCGACCATCTGCTTGTCGTCCTCGTGCAGGGGCAGGGCGTCCAGCTCGGTGAACAGGTCGGTCACGGTCTGCGTGTCGTCGGCCAGGTCCTGCTTCAGATCGGCGGGGGTGGGCGAGAGCAGGGCCTTGTAGCCGTCGACCTTCAGCTCGCTGGCCCGGGTGTCCAGCCGGCGGATCAGCTGAGCGGCCTGCAGGTGGCTGCGTTCCTCGGCCTGCAGTTCGCGGCCCTGGGCGGCGAGGCTCAGCGCCGCCACGTTGCTGAGCACTGCCACCGCCAGCCCGATGGCCCCCAGCAGGGCGAGTCTCCGGCCGATCGTGAATCTGAATCCGCGCACCACAGCCGCCTTCCGGTCCCCTTTCTGGGGACATGACGCAGCCCACCCCGTCGGAGGGCCCGCCAGTCCATCGGCAGCCGCCGAGGATTGCTGAACCGGCCGCCGAAGGGGCGCCGGCCCCGATGCCCGTGCCAATCGTCCTCAATCGGTTCTCTCCGTGCGAAAGATCTTGGTTCAGCGGCGCTTCGGACTTCGGCGGAAGCGTCTGCGGGTGCGGCCCCGAGGGCCGGGTGCCAAGGTCGCAGGCATGGTTAACGTCGGATACACCCTGATGTGCGAACAGACCGACCCGCGCAGCCTGGTCCGCGACGCGGCCGCTGCCGAGGAGGCCGGGTTCACCCTCGCCGTGATGAGCGACCACTTCTTCCCCTGGCTCGACGCCCAGGGCCACAGCCCGAACGCCTGGGCCACGCTCGGTGCGGTCAGTCAGGTCACCTCCAGCATCGAGCTGATGACGTACGTGACCTGCCCGACCGTGCGCTACCACCCGGCCGTGGTGGCCCAGCAGGCCGCGACCGTGGGGCTGCTCAGTCAGGGCCGGTTCACGCTGGGCCTGGGCTCCGGCGAGAACCTCAACGAGCACGTCGTGGGTCGTGGCTGGCCGCCGGTGAACGTGCGGCACGAGATGCTCACCGAAGCCGTCGACATCATCGGCGCACTCTTCGACGGTGGCTATGTCTCCTACAGCGGCAAGCACTTCCACGTCGACTCGGCGAAACTGTGGGACCTGCCGGAGACCCGGGTGCCGATCGGGGTGGCGGTCAGCGGGGCCCAGTCGGTACAGGCCTTCGCCCCCAAGGCCGAGGTGATGATCTCGACCGAGCCGGATCCGGAACTGGGCCGGGGCTGGGACGCGGCGAGCGCCTCCAGCACCCCGGCGCGCAAGGTCGGGCAGCTCCCGGTCTCCTGGGACACCGACCGCGAGGCGGCCGTGGCCCGGGCGCACGAGCAGTTCCGCTGGTTCGCCGGGGGCTGGAAGGTGAACGCCGAACTGCCCTCGACCGCCGGGTTCGACGCCGCCAGCCAGTTCGTCCGCCCGGAGGACGTCGCCGGGCAGATTCCCTGCGGCACCGACGTCGAGGCGATCATCGAGGCGCTGAAACCCTTCAAGGACGCCGGTTACACCGACGTCGCCCTGGTGCAGATCGGGGGCGACCAGCAAAGGACGTTCGTGGAGGCTGCGCAGAAGGAGCTGTTGCCCGGTATCCGGGAGACTTTGGGTAAGAACTAGCTCGCGCTGACGGCGCGGCCGCGCTCCACCGCGTCGAGCACCACGTCGGTGACGGCGCCCCGGCGGGCGAAGGCCGCCCGCTGACGCTCGGCTCCGGTGCCGTGCTCCAGCAGATCGTGCAGTTTGCTCTCGACCAGGTCCAGGTCGCCGTGCCGGATCAGTGAGTGCCGGACCTGGTCGACCAACTGCTGCACCCGGGTGGCGGCCGGGAACGCCTGGCCGGAGACCGGGTCCAGCAGTTCGCCGGTCAGCCCGTGCCGGGAGGCCAGCCAGGCCGCGCCGCGCAGCAGTTCGGGCCGGGCCACCACCGGCCAGGGACCGCTGGCCGCGGCCGAGTCGACCAGGGCCCGGCACAGGGCGGCGACCACCAGCGCGCTGTCCGGTTCGGCGCCCACGTCGGCCACCCGGATCTCGACCGTGGGGTAGCGGGCCGAGAGGCGGGCGTCGTAGTAGACCATCCCGGTGTCGATGATGACCCCCGAGCTGATCAGGGTCTCGACCATCGCGTGGTAGTCGGCCGGATTGCGGAAGGGCGCGGTCGGGCCGGCGCTGGGCCAGCGTTCCTGGATCTGCCGGCGGTAGCTGGCGTAGCCGGTGTCGGCCCCCTGGTGGAACGGGGAGTTCGCGCTGAGCGCCAGCACCACCGACAGCCAGGGCTGGACCCCGTTGATCGCGACGATGCCCTCGGCCTCGGATTCGATGCCGACGTGGACGTGCACACCACAGGTGAGCACCTCGGTGGCGGTCGGGCCGAAGCTGGCGGCCATGTGCCGGTAGCGCTCTTCCGGGAAGAGCGTGGGCTCGATCGCCACCGGGCTGAGGCCCAGGCCCGCCACCGACACCCCGGAGCGGGCCGCCCGCCGGGCCAGGTTCCGGCGGCGCTGGTCCAGGTCCCGGGCCAGGTCGCCGAGCTCGGTGCGGGGCCGGGAACCGGTCTCGGCCTGCTCCTGCTGGAGCTCGTGCTCGATGCCCTCGTCGGCCCCGGTGGCCACCCGGGGCCCGGCCGGGCTCGGCACCCCCTCCTCGTCGACCAGGAGGAACTCCTCCTCCACCCCGACCGTGCGGCTGCGGCTCATGCCGCCAGTCTGGCGATGATCAGCTCTCGACGCGCGGGGAGCGCGCCCGGTACTCGTCGATCAGTTCGGAGGCCCGGGCCTTGGTCAGGTCGGCGGGCAGTTCCTCGCCGACCTCGCGGGCCAGCGTCTCCAGGTAGCTGAGCTGAGCTCCGGTGGGCGGCTCGTCGCCGGTGACCCACTCCTGCGGCGGCTTGCTGGTGCTGGCCGCCACGCTCTCGTCGGTGGTCTCAGGTGTGTTCTGGCTCATGCCCGCAGACCCTAGGTCGAACAACCGTTCGACGCCTGCCGAGACGTCCCTGAGCAGGGGATCGGGCGGCGATCAGGCCAGGCAGTCGCGTCCGGCGGCGCCGTTCTCCTGGACCATCGACGGGTCGATGGCCAGGTCCAGGGCCAGCCCCTGGGACTGCACCCGGACCTTCTCCAGGGTGGCGCCCTCGGGCAGGTCCAGGTCGACCGAGCGAGGTTTCAGCTGACTCTCCCCGTTCTCGTCGTTGAGCAGGTCGCCGGCGAAGAGCGAGATCAGGCCCACGCCGATGGTGCGACCACCGATGACGATCGACCGCGGGGTCACCGTCATCTGTTTGCCGTCGGGTTCGAGGCTGACCAGGACCTGCAACGGCTGACCGGCGACGTCTTCCGGCAGGGTCACCGCCAGGAGGCCGTCCTGCTCACCGAGGGTGGCGCCGGCCAGGTCGTCCGCCGAGCCCTCGGCGGGCGCGGCCAGGGCTCCGGCCAGGCTGTCCCAGGGCAGGCTCACCGCGGCCTCGGCCGACTTCAGGGTCGGCGGGTCGCCCAGCCCGAGGCCGTGCAGGGTGATGCTCAGCTCGCCGCCGGCCACCGGGGAGGCCTCGACCTCTGCGTCTTCCTCGGCGGGCTGCATCGAGTCGGGAGCCAGGCCACTGATGGTGACCTGCTCGACCTCGCGCGCGGCCAGCTCGACCAGCATCGGCCGCTCGCCCAGCGAGACCTCCGGGGTGATCGTGTCGTCGCCGGTGGCGCACCGCAGGGCCTGCACCACGCCGTCCTTCACGTACTGCGTGAGCACCAGGTTGGCGACCACGGCCAGCGCCACCAGGAGCACCACGCAGGTCAGCGCCGAGATCAGGACCAGACGACGGCGGTTGCGCCGGCGGGGCGCTCGGCCCTGCCCCAGTTCCTCGCCGGGTTCCGTATCGGGTTCCGTATCGGGTTCCGTATCGGGTTCCGAGATCGTTGCGGCCTGGGCATCGTCCGAGTGCTGCACGTCGCTCCGCTCCGTCCCACCCCTGAACTGCGTCGCCCCCATGGAACACCATCGGCTCACCCGCAGGGGGCAGCCGTTCAAGTGAGGACCGCCCACCGACTGCACATCCTCCCATCTGGTGATTCCCGGCCAACCCCGCCACAAATGTCTTCAGGCCCTTGCACACTGGCCAGGACGGAACGCCGGTCCGGACGGGTGAGCGGGAAGCGGAACCGTCAACCGCCTGTACCCGTGACCGATGGAGAGCCGTGACGCAGCCCCGGTACGCCATGGGGGCAGGACATCCGATCCGCTGGGCCTCGGTCGCCGGGCTCCTTCTGTCCACCGTCACCCTGCTGGGCGCGCTGAGCACCGTCGCGGTCACCGCCGACGCCCCGTTCGCCCTCGCCGAGGCCCTGAACTGTGGCCTCGCGGGCTACCTGGCGGTGGTCACGGTGCTCCTGCTGCGCCGGCGGCCGGGCGAGGGGCCCGAGGCCGAGGCCTGGCGGTACCTGCTGCTGGGTTCGCTGACCCAGACCTTCGCGGTGCTGGCCGGGCAGTCCGCGGCCATGCTCGCGCACGGCTCGTACCCGGCCGGGGTCGACCTCGGCTGGATCGTCTTCACCGTGGGCTGCTGCGCCGCCGCCCCGTTCTTCTACCTCGGTCTGGTGCGCTGGAAACTCGCGCGCACCGCCCTGGCCGACCCCAGCGACCTGCTCAACGGCGTCGGCGCCTGGATGCTGATCGTGGCCATCGCCAACATCGGGCACCGGCCCCCGCTCGTCGACGGTGCGGCCCTCGCCTTCTGGCGCACCGAGGCCGGCTACGCCCTGATCGGGGCCGGTTTCGTCCTGGTCGGCTCGGCCCTGGCGATCGCCAACATCAGCGGCCTGGCCCGGGACCCGCGGGCCTGGCTGGTGGCCGGGGCGATGTCCTTCCCGATGCCGGTGGCGCTGGCCCCGCTGGTCTTCGGCGAGGGACGGCACGCCCACGGCGCGATCGCCTCCCAGGGGCTGATCCTGGTGGCGGCCGCCTTGATCGGCCTGGCCTCGCAACGCCGGGCCACGGCCGTCGAGATCCGCCCCGCGATCACCGAGTCGAGCACCGCCGGGGCGCTGACCGTACTCGTGGCCGGCATCTTCGTGCTGGTCCAGCAGGCCCTCTGGGGCCCCGGCGACCCCCTGGTCACCGGCCTGGCCACGGCCGCGCTGCTGGGTGCCTGCTACCGGTTCATCACCGTGGTCCACGAACTGGCGGTGCTGGCCCGGGCCCGGCAGGAGGCCCTCACCGACGAGCTCACCGGTGCGGCCAACCGGCGCGCCATGGTCCTGGCCATCGACCAGGCCCTGGACCGCCGGCAACCGGCCGCCCTGCTGCTGATCGACCTTGACCGGTTCAAGCTGATCAACGACCGCTACGGCCACGCCGTCGGCGACCGGCTGCTCCAGGACGTCACCACCAGCTTCCAGCAGCACATCCCGGAGGGTGGGCTCCTGGCCCGGCTGGGCGGGGACGAGTTCGCCGTCCTGCTGACCGGCCCGGCCGCGGGCGACGCCGAGGCCACCGCCCGACGGCTGGCCGAGGCCGGGGCCACCTACCGCAACCTGGACGGGCGTCCGGTGCGGGTGCACGCCAGCGTCGGGGTGGCGCACAACGACCAGCCGGAGATGCCCGGGGTCGAACTGCTGCGCCGGGCCGACGTGGCGATGTACCGGGCCAAGGCCTCCGGCAGCGGGACCGGCCTGTACGACTCGGCCCTGGACGCCGCCGCCCAGGAGGAGCAGGAACTCGCCGAGGACCTGGAGTGGGTCTGCTCGCAACCGACCGCGGTGCAGGAGCAGTTCCAGGTCTTCTTCCAGCCCCAGGTGCGGATCGGCGACCACCGGGTGGTCGGCGCCGAGGCACTGGTGCGGTGGCAGCACCCGCGGCACGGCCTGCTCGGCCCGGCCCGGTTCGTGGACCTGGTCGAGAACCAGGGGCTGATGGACGTCCTCACCGAACGGGTGCTGCACGAGTCGGTCACCCAGTGGCAACGCTGGCGGGAGGCGGGCCTGCAGTTGCGGGTCTCGGTGAACCTGTCGGCCGGATTCCTGGCCGACCCCCGGCTGCTGGAGATCCTCGACGACGTCCTGGCCCGGGACATCGACCCGTCCTGGTTCGTCATGGAGATCACCGAGACCGGTTTCATGGTGGACCCGCGCCGGGCCGGCAACACGATCCGGGCCATGGCGATGCGGGGTTTCGGGATCAGCATCGACGACTACGGCACCGGGTACTCGTCGCTGAGCTACCTGAACGACATCCCGGCGGCCGAACTGAAGATCGACCAGGCGTTCACCCGGCGCATCCTGGCCGACGAGCGCACCGCCGCGATCGTGGCGGGCACGGCCCAGATCGCCCACCGGCTGGACCTGCGGCTGCTGGTCGAGGGGGTGGAGGACGAGGCCACTCTGGCCGTGCTCGGCGACCTGGGCTGCGACGAGGCGCAGGGGTACCTGTGGGCACCCCCGCTACCCGCCGACGCCTTCGTCACCTGGCTGGACCGCTACGAGTCACGGCCGGCCGACAGCTACTTGGCCAGGAAGGCCAGCAGCGCCTCGTTGAACTCGGTCGCGTGAGTGACGTTCATCCCGTGCGGACCGCCCTTGATCACGTGAACCTCGGCCCCGGGCACGGTCTCGGCCACCCGCTTGCCGCTGACCTCGAACGGCACGATCGCGTCGCTGTCGCCGTGGATGACCAGCGTGGGGATGTCGATCTTGGCGACGTCGGGCCGGAAGTCGGTGGTCCCGAACGCGGCGATGCACTCCAGCGTGCCCTTCGGCGAGGCGAAGGCGGCGATCTGCCGGCAGTACTCCTTCAGCGGCTCACTGACCAGGTCGTGCCGGTCGCCGGCGGCGAAGAAGTTGTCGATGAAGTTCTTCAGGAACGCCGGGCGGTCGAGAGCGACCCCGTCCTGGAACGCCTTGATCGTCTCGTCGTCCAGGCCGCCCTCGGGGTTGTCGGGGGCCTTGTACAGGTACGGCGGCACCGCACCGGCGAAGACCGCCCGGGCCACCCGCTCGGTGCCGTACGTACCGATGTAGCGGGCCACCTCGCCCCCGCCCATCGAGAACCCCACCAGGGTCACCTGGTTCAGGTCGAGCTGGGTGAGCAGGGTGTCCAGGTCGGCCGCGAAGGTGTCGTAGTTGTAGCTGTTCCAGGGTTGTGAGGAGTCGCCGAACCCGCGCCGGTCGTAGGTGATCACCCGGTGCCCGGCGGCGATCAGGGCGGGCACCTGGTTCTCCCACGACCGGCCGGACAGCGGCCAGCCGTGGATCAGCACCACCACCGGTCCGGATCCCTGGTCGGTGTAGTGCAGTTCGACGTCCTCGACCGGGCTGCTGACGATGACCTTGGGCACGGGACCTCCAGTGATGACGGAAGATGACTGCCCGTGAGCTTAGGGTCACCCTTTCACGGCGCCACTCAACCCGGCGCCGCGCAGGAAGAATCGCTGGAACACGAGGAACAGAACCACCGGAATCAGGGTGGAGAGGAACAAGGCGGCCAGAAGCACGTCGAGCTGGATCAGATCGGCCAGGACGGGCAACCGCACCGAGAGCGGCTGTTTCGCCGGATCGGGCAGCACCAGGAGGGGCCACAGGAAGTCCTTCCAGGCCGCGACGACGGCGAAGACCGAGACCACCCCGAGGATCGGCCGGGACATCGGCAGGACGATCGACCAGAACAGCCGGAACGGGCCGGCCCCGTCGACCATCGCCGCCTCGAACACCTCGCGCGGCAGGTTGTCGAAGAACCGCTTGACCAGGATGACGTTGAACGGACTGGCGGCGGCCGGCAGCCAGACCGCCCAGAACGAGTTGATCAGCGAGACGTCCAGGCCGGGGACGTCGAGCACGGTCAGGTAGAGCGGCACCAGCAACACCACGGAGGGCACCAGCATCGTGCCCAGAACCAGTGCGGTGAGCAGCTTCCCGTAGCGCGGCCGGAGCACCGAGAGGGCATAGCCGGCGGTGGTGGCGACCAGCATCTGACCGGCCCACGAGCCACCGGCCACGAACACCGTGTTCAGGAAGTAGTGGTCGAGATTCTCCTGGTTCCAGGCGGTGGACAGGTTGGCGAAGTCGAAACCGTTCGGCCACAACGCCATCGGCTGACGCAGGGTGTCACGGGTGGGAGTGATCGCAGCCTTGGCCAGCCACAGCAGTGGTCCCAGACCGACCACCAGCAGAAAGCCGAGCAGACCCACCTCGGTGACCCTGATCGTCCTTCTGACACTGCTCTGCCGGCGCTCGTGACTCGAGACGATGCCGCGATCGGGTTGGTCGGGCGAAACAACAATGGACGATCGGGGCCGGGTTGCGCTCACGACTGGCTCCAGGAGCGGGTGAGACGGAAGTACAGGGCAGACAGCAGGGCCAGGACACCGGCGAGCATCACGCTGGCGGCCGTGGCGGCCCCGAAGTCACCGCTCAGGCTGCTGCCGAACGCGTAGTTGTAGATCAGCAGGAGGACGGTCAGGGTGGCGTCGGCCGGGCCGCCCCCGGTGAACAGGTACGGCTCGAGGAAGACCTGTGCGGTGCCGATCAGCTGCAGGATCAGCGTGATCAGGAGAATCCCGCGCAGCTGGGGAAGGGTGACGTGCCAGACCTTCTGCCAGAGCGAGGCCCCGTCGACCTCGGCCGCGTCGTAGAGCTCCGGAGGCACCGCGGTGAGGGCGGCCAGATAGATGATCACCGTGCCGCCGGCCGCGGCCCAGGTGGCCTCCAGCACCAGCGAGGGCATGGCCAGGGACGAAGAGTTCAGCCAGGCGTAGGGGCCCAGCCCGACCCAGCCGAGCAGCGTGTTGAACACCCCGTCGGGGCCGCCGTCGTAGAAGAACTTCCAGAGCAGGACGGCGACCACCGGGGGCACCACCACCGGCAGGTAGGCCAGGGCGGTGTAGAGCCCTCGCCAGCGCCGGACCTCGCTCATCAGCACGGCCAGCACCAGGGGCACCGGATAGCCGAACACCAGGGCCAGGGCGGCGAAGTAGCCGGTGTTCTTCACCGCCGTCCACAGTTGCGGGTCCTGCAGCACGTAGGCGTAGTTGTCGAGCCCGACGAACTCGGCCGGGTCGACCAGGTTGGTCTGCTGCAGGCTCATCAGCAGCGCCCGGGCGATCGGGTACCAGGAGAACACTCCGAACGCGATCAGCATGGGCAGCAGGAAGATCACCGCGGCCAGGCCGTTGCCCCGCACCCACCGCCGCAGCGCGCCCCCGCGCCCACCGGCCGGATCACGCCGGTGGACGTCGGGGGCACCCGCTGCCGGGCGTTCGATCACGCTCATCCTCAGCTCCGGTCGAGGATGGTCTGGACCTTGGCGTCGGCCTGGTTCAGCAGTTCGCCGGCGTTCGCGTCCTGGTCGGTGAGGATCTTCTGCACCACCGGGTCGAGGGCCGCGTAGAGATCCTGGGTGGCCACCGGCGGCTCGGGGACCAGGGGCTGGCTGAACGCCGCGTCGGTGTAGTGCTTCATCTGCTCGAGCGGCACGTCCACGTAGTCGGCGATCCAGCCCTGACGTTCCTGCTCGGTGGCCTGGTCGAAGACCGGCAACTGGGGAGTGCCCACTGGCTGCTTCTCGGCCTGGCGGTTCTCGGCGTCGCGCTGGGCGCCCTCCTCGGTGATCAGCTTCTGCATGTAGAAGAAGTCGATCCACTGGACGGCGGCCTTCTTCTGCGCCTCGTCGGCCTTCACACTCACCGCGGCCAGCGTGCCGCCGCCCAGCACCCCGGCGTCGGTGCCTTCCAGCGGCAGCACGGTCAGGCCGTAGTCGGCCGGCTTGATCGCGTTCTGCGCGACCAGGTTGTCGTAGGTGGCGCCGCCGGTGATGTACATGCCGATCTTGCCCGCCGCGAAGGCCTGGTTGATCGCGTTCCAGTCGTAGCCGAAGTTCGAGCCCATCGAGTTGTCCTCCCAGCGCATCGCCCGGATCAGCTCCAGGGCCTGTACCGCGCCGGGGTTGTCCACCGTGGCCTGCTGCTTGTCGCCGTCGGCCTGGCTCATCCGGCCACCCATCGCGTAGGCCTCGGTGGAGAGGATCCAGCCCCCGGTGTTGCCCTTGGTCATCACCGCGTACCCGGCCTGACCGGTCCGGTCGGCGATCTGTTTGGCAGCGGAACGAATCTCGGCCCAGGACGTGGGCGGCTGGTCGGGATCGAGCCCGGCTTCCTCGAACAGTGCCCGGTTGTAGTGCAGGGCCTGCCCATAGGCGGCGGTCGGCAGCATCTGGGTCTTCCCGTCCTCGCTCTGCCCGGCGCTCACCACGTTCGGATTGAACTTGGTGGCGTAGGGCAGCTCGGCCACTTGTTCGCTGATGTCGGCGACCTGCCGGCGGGCGATCAGGGTACGGCCGTCGGTGAACGGGATGGTGAACACGTCGGGGAGCGTGCCGCCGGCCAGCTTGGTGGCGAAAGTCGGCCCGGTCCAGGTGTATTCCTCGCGCTTCACGTCGACGTTCGGGTACTTCTTCTCGAACGAGGCGATCTGCTGGTCGAACGAGCGGATCGCTTCGGGGGTCAGGCCGGCGTCGCTGGCCACCGTGATCGAGACCTTCCCACCGGCGCCCTCTTCACCTTCCGAATCGCTGCCGCACGCGGACAACAGGCCGAGGCCGGCGATACCGGCGAAGGCCAGGGCGGCGGTTGAGCGGATGGACATCATTGTCGCTCCTAGGTTTTGCGTTAGGGACCGGTGTGATTCAGTGCCGCAGCCAGGCGGCGGTGTCCGGAGGCAGGAACCCTTCGGCCAGTGGGCCACTGGCCAGAAGGAGCTCGGCCGGTTCGGGCAGGGGCACCGGTTCGGTGCCCAGATTGACCATGCAGACGAAGTTCGCCGAACGGCGGAAAGCAAGGACGTCTGCGGACGACGTAAGCCAGCTGAAGTCGTCCGTAGGCAGTTCTGTTCTTCTGGTCCGCAGAGCGGCGCGGTAGAGAGCCAACATCGAATCGGGCTCGTTCTCCTGCTGTTCCACGCTGCGTGCCGCCCAGTCGGCCGGCTGCGGCAGCCACGGTTCAGCGATCGCTGCGTCTGGGCTGAAACCGGCAGTCGGGTTCGAGGCGGACCAGGGCAGCGGCACCCGGCACCCGTCGCGACCCGGATCCCGTCCGCCGCTGCGGTAGTGCATCGGATCCTGCCGCCGCTCAGCCGGAATGTCCTCGACCTCCGGCAGTCCCAGTTCGTCGCCCTGGTAGATGTAGAGAGAGCCCGGCAGAGCAGCCACCAGCAGCGCCGCTGCCCGTGCCCTTCGAGTGCCCCGTTCAAGGTCGGACGGAACACCGAAACGCTTGGCGGCGAACGAGAACGACGAATCCGCGCGCCCGTAGCGGGTGACCGGCCGGGTCACGTCGTGGTTGGAAAGAACCCAGGTGGCGGGGGCACCGGTGGGCGCGTGCGCAGCCAGCGTCGCCTCGATCGAGGCCCTGAGCTCCTTGGCCTCCCACGGCCGGGCCATGAAGTCGAAGTTGAAGGCGGTGTGCATCTCGTCGGGGCGCAGGTAGCGGGCGAAGCGCTCCACGTCTTCGAGCCACAGCTCTCCTACCAGGATGCGCTCGTCCGGGTAGGAATCGGCCACTGCCCGCCACGCCCGGTAGATGTCGTGCAGTTCGTCCCGGTCGATGAACGGGTGCGCTCCCGGTTCCGGCTGGGCCGGCACCTCGGGCAGCGCCGGATCCTTCACCGGCATCGCCGCCGAGTCGATCCGCACCCCGGCCACCCCGCGGTCGAACCAGAACCGCAGGATCTCCTCGTGTTCCGCCTTGACCTGCGGGTTCGACCAGTTCAGATCGGGCTGCTGAGGGGTGAACAGGTGCAGGTACCACTCCCCCGGGCGGCCGTCCGGGTTCATCGTTCGGGTCCACGTGTCGCCGGAGAAACTGGACACCCAGCGGGTCGGCATCTGGCCACCGTCAGGACCCTTGCCCGAGTGGAACCAGAACTTCTGACGGGCAGGCGATCCGGGCCCGGCTGCCAAAGCCTCCACGAACCAGGGGTGAGCGCTGGAGACGTGGTTGGGTACGACGTCGACAATTGTTCGAAGCCCTAGCGCGGAGGCCTCGGCGATCAGACGTTCGGCCTGTTCCAGAGTGCCGAAAGCGGGCTCTATGGAACGGTAGTCGGCCACGTCGTAACCGCCGTCGGCCATCGGGGACGGATACCAGGGCGTGAACCAGATCGCGTCTGCGCCGAGGTCGGCCAGGTAGCCCAGCCGGGCCCGCACCCCCTCCAGATCGCCCACCCCGTCGCCGTCGGAGTCGGCGAAGCTGCGCACGTAGACCTGGTAGATCACGGCGTTGCGCCACCAGGGCGGGTTCGTCACGTTTCGCCTACCTCCTGCGCCGGGGCGCATCAGGTGGAAACAGACGTCGGGGCACCGGGCGACGACGCTGTGACCGGAATGCTTCGGGCTTCGCCACGCAGCGAAGCCTTGAGTGCGATCACCGTAAGATTGCGCATCCGCTTTTGCAAGAGTCGGATGGTTTTGCGCAATCAATCAACAAGTCGTCGAAGAACCTCGGCAACGTTGTCCGGCCGACATGCGTGAGCGACCCGCGGGCATGACCCCGGGTAGAAGGTTGCTGCGGCTACGCGTCAGCTACGCGGGACAGCCCCGGTGGAGGAACGCACCACGAGCTCGGGCTCGAAGAGCAGCTCGCGATCCATCGTCATGCCGCCGTCGATCTGGTTCAGCAGCAGGGTCAGTGCAGCCCGGCCCATGGCCTCGATCGGCTGCCGCACGGTGCTCAGCGGCGGGTCGGTGCAGTTCATCAGGAACGAGTCGTCGAAGCCCACGACCGAGAAATCTCCGGGCACGCTCAGGCCGGCCCGACGGACCGCCTTGACGCCCCCCAGGGCCAGGATGTCGCTGGCGAAAATAGCCGCTGTGGACTTGCGTTCGATGAGCAGGGAAGCCGCCAGCTGGCCGCCCTCGACGGTGAACATGGTGTGCTCGACCAGGTCGGCGCACTGCAGGCCGGCCCCCGCCACCAACTTGCCGAACGCCTCGCTCTTGCGGCGGGACGGCACATGGTCGGGCGGGCCGAGGACCAGCCCAATACGTTCGTGCCCAAGCGATCTCAGGTGCGCGAAGGCGAGCTCGACGGCGGCCGAATCGTCGGTCGAGACCGTGGGGAATCTGAGCTCTTTCACTGCCGCGTTGAGCAGAACCACGGGAATGCCGCGATTCTCGAGCTGGACGAAGTGGTCGTGGGTGGCGTCGGCCTCGCTGGACGCCCCACCGAAGAAGACCACGCCGGAAACCTGCTTCTCCAGCAGCATCTCGACATAAGCGGGCTCACTCATGCCCCCGGCCGAGCTGGTGCACAACACCGGCGTGAGCCCGCGATGCACGATACCCCCGGCCAGGACCTCGGCGAAGGCCGGGAAAATCGGGTTCTGCAGCTCGGGCAGGATGAGCCCGACCAGACGGGCCCGGTCTCCCCTGAGCTGGGTCGGCCGCTCGTAGCCCAGCACGTCGAGGGCGGCGAGCACGGAGCGCCGGGTGGCCTCACTGACGCCGGGCCGGCCGTTGAGCACGCGACTGACGGTGGCCTCGCTGACGCCGACCTTCTTGGCCACCTCAGCTAGTCGTCGCGTCATGGAAGAAGACTACGCCGTTGCGCAAGCCGTTTGCATCTGTTGCGCAAGAGGAAGGGTGAGAAGGCTGGTTGGGGGTCGAAAAAAGAGGGGGTGGACTGGTCGGCGGGCGAGGGCGAGGTGGTCGCCGAGTGGGGGTGAGTTGAGTGGCGGGCGAGGGCGAGGTGGTCGCCGAGTGGGGGTGAGTTGAGTGGCGGGCGGGGGGTGGGTGGTCGGCGGGTGAGAGTGACCTAAGAGGCGGGTGGAGGTGAAGGGCTGGGGTCGAGTGGATTGGGAGATCAGAGGCGGGTGCGGCGGGCGAGGGAGGACAGGGTGAGTCAGGAGGTGGGATGTGGAACGAGATGCGGGGGTTAGGTGCCTAGGGGGTTGAGGCCGGGAGAGGGTTAGCTGCCCGGGGTTAGGCGCCCGGGTTAGGTGTCGGGCGAGGTGAGCGTTGAGAAGTGGGGGCGGGCCGCATCTCGCTGAGCCAGTGGTTGCAAGTCGCCCGAGAAACCTTATTCAGAAATGGGTTTCGACCGGTTTCCGCTCTCGACTGTTGACCACCACGAGAACCGCCACACCGGCCACGATCAGCACGTCGCCGATACTGAACACGTTGGCCAGCGGCAGGCCCTCCGGAATCGCGAACACGTCTCCCAGCCAGAGCAGGCGCGGATTCTCCAGCACCCCGGAGTTGGTGAAGCCTTCTTTCCCCTCCAGGCCGGCCGTTCTCACCGCCCACTCCGAGGCCGGCAGTGTGCCCCCGTTGACCGCGATGGTGACGCCGTTCAGCACCGCCCCGGCAGCCAGCAGGGGCACGCCGCGGATGGCCCGGTTCAGCCAGAGGAAGAGGCCGGCCAGGCCGTAGGTGGCCAGGTGAATCCCCGCAGCCAGCCTCTCGGGCAGGTCGGTGAGCACGGTGATCACCAGAACCTGCAGGATCAAGGCCAGCGGGAGCAGCCACCAGGCCCGGATCGGCACTTGCCCCAGTCGCTGGAAACTGCCTCCGGTGAGCGGGACCGCAAGCACTGCGAGCAGGGCCAGGACTGCCACGATCATGCCGGTTTCTCCACCTGACGAGCCCTGAGCGCCACCGGGGACCGCCCTGTCTGCACGGCGTGCGGCCGGCGCAGCTCGCTCAGCGCGTTCGCACAGCCCTCCGGGTCCCAGCGGCGCAGCCATTCGTCGAAACCGGCTGCCGGAAGCGGCGGCTGGACGGTGAAGCCCTGGATCACGTCGCAGCCCAGAAGCTGCAGACGGCGCCAGGTCTCGCTGTCCTCCACCCCCTCGGCGACCACCCGCAGCCCCAGGTTGTGGCCCAGCTCGACGGTCGAGCGCACGATGATCTGGTTGTTCTCGTCGCTGGTCATCCCGATGATGAAGCTGCGGTCGATCTTCAGTTCGTCGACCGACAGGCGCTTGAGGTAGGCGAGCGAGGAGTAGCCGGTGCCGTAGTCGTCGATGGCGATCCTGATCCCGCCGGCCCGGAGCATGGCCAGCACCGCGACCGCGCGGTGCGGGTCGGTCATCACCGTGTTCTCGGTGACCTCGAGGGTGAGCAGCGCCGGGGGCACCCGGTGGCGGGTGAGCAGGGCCTCGACCTGTTCGGGCAGGCGCACGTCGGACAGGTGCCGGACCGAGAGGTTCACCGCCACGCCGAGCCAGCGGCCCTGGTCGAGCCAGGCCCGCACCTGCCGGATCGCCTCGTCCAGCACCACCAGGGTGAGCTGGGTGATCAGCTCGGTGGTCTCGGCCACCGGGATGAACTCCTCGGCGCCGAGCAGGCCCCGTTCGGGGTGGTGCCAGCGCACCAGGGCCTCCGCCCCCACCACCTGCCCGGTGTGGGTGTCGCACTTGGGCTGGTAGTAGACGGTGAGCTGGCCGGCGGCCAGGGCGTCGTGCAGCTGGGTCAGCATGAGCAGTCGCTCTGTGGTGTTCTGGTCCTTGCTCGGGTCGTAGACCGCGACCCCGCCACCGTCGCCCTTGGCCAGGTACATCGCGATGTCGGCCTTGGCCAGCAGGTCGGCACTGCCGTGGGCGTGCTGGGGAGCCAGCGCGATGCCGATGCTGGCCCGCACCTCCAGGCGGACGCCGGCCACGCTGACCGGCTCGTCCAGGGTGGCGGTGAGCCGGTCGGCCAGGGCCCGGGCCTGGACCAGCGGCGGCGCATCGGCGGCCGGGAGCTCGGTGAGCACGGCGAACTCGTCACCGCCGAGCCGGGCGACGGTGACCTCGCCGGGAACCGCCGAGCGCAGCCGGTTGCCGATGTCGCGGATCAGGGCGTCGCCGGCCTCGTGGCCCAGGGTGTCGTTGATCTCCTTGAAGTGGTCCAGGTCGATGAACATGACCCCGACCGCGTTCTCACCCGACTGCCGGCCGGCCAGCGTCTGGTCGAGCTGGAGCAGGAAGTACGAGCGGTTGGGCAGACCGGTGAGGGGGTCGTGGCGAGCGCTGTCGCGGTGCTCCAGGGCCAGCCGGGAGACCACCTGCACCGCGCCGATCGGCACCAGCAGCAGCGGCAGCAGCCAGAGCGAGAAGTCGGCCACGGCCAGGAAGATCGGGGCCATCGCCACTGTCGAGCCCGCCGTGGTGAGCTGCTGGCGCAGGTCGACCCAGAACCGGCCGAGCACCCACTGCCGGCCGGCCAGGGTGATCACCGTGATCACCAGGCCCATGTTGATCAGCAGATAGATCACCGCAGCCGCCATCGCGGCCGCCACATCGGCACCGCGGAAGTCTCTGGGGGTCAGGAAGGCCTGACCGTCGATCAGGCAGAAGACCCAGCGGGCGGCCGCCGCGGACAACACGTACTGCGCCAGGTTGAACACCGGTTTGAGCCAGTGTTTGCCGCGCTTCAGGTCGTCGACCACCAGCGGGATGATCTGGGCCAGGATCACCAGACCGAGCGGCGCGACGAAGATCGCGGCCACCGCGAACGTGGTCGACAGCGTCAGGGCGCACGAGCCGCCCTCCCGCAGAGCGACCTCCACCTGCACGAACTCGCCGACGACGATGCCGGCCAGGAGCAGGAGGACGACCGCCCGGTCGACCCCGAACGCCGTCGGCTCGACGAACAGGGCCCCCAGCGACCAGCTCAGCAGCGGGAACGCGAGCAGGGTGACACCGGCGACGAACAGGCCGAGCGGCGTGGCCGAAGGGACCCGACGCCGAAGCGCGACCACGGATCCGCTGCCGGCCATGCCACCCTTCCTCGCCGGGCCCACCCGGTTCCGGGCCGGCTCTCGGACCGGCCGAGACCGATCGACGGATGGATCAGGCGGGCGCCTGGCGGAGAACCGCCGTGCGGGCCGTCACCACTTGTAGGACGCACCCACCAGCGTGGCGAGAGTGACGACAGAAGCCACGACTCCGGCGGCCTTGACGTAGGCCGTTGCCTTGAACTCGTTCATCGGACCCTCCTCGTACCCGACCAGACGAAAGCCCGTCCGCGCTGGCCCGCGGGTCGAAGGCACGGGAGTCGGCGGACCGGTCCCGACGGCTGTTCCAGCAACTGCCCACACGGCAGTCCACTTCGACCCGCCCATTATCGCCATATTCGTCCGTTATGGACAGGAATCTGCGCAGATCCGCCGTAAAGCCGGAAGAGCGACGAAAGATCCGTCACACCTTCCTATCGGACATCCCGCGACGCAGACACCACCTCGGCGATGCGACCTGGGTCACACCGCTTCGCCGGGTATGCCCGGATCAGATCGCGCGACTGCGTCCCTGCCCGAGCGCGATCAACCGGCACACCAGGTAGATGGCGAACGAGATGGTGGTGACGTAGGGGCTGATCGGCACACTGCTGCCGAGGGCGAGCAGGATGCCGCCGATCATCGAGACGGTGGCGAACAGGATGCTCAGCACTGTCGCGCCGACCGTGGTGGAGGCCAGGCGGACGGCCGCGGCCCCCGGGGTGACCACGATGCTCAGCACCAGCAGAGCCCCGACCACCTGCACGGCCATCGCCACGACCAGGCCCAGCAGGAGCATGAACAGCAGAGAGAGCGCCCCCAGCGGGATGCCCCGGGCCTGCGCCACCTCCGGGTCGGTGCTGGCGAACGAGAGCGGGCGCCAGATCACCAGCATCACCAGCGCGACCACCACCGAGATCACTGCCAGCCAGGACAGGGCGGGCGTGTCGATGGCCACGATCTGCCCGGTGAGCAGGCCGAACTTGTTGGCGGCGCGGCCCTCGTAGAGGGCCAGGAACAGCACGCCGAGGCCGAGGCCGAACGGCATCAGCACGCCGATCCAGGAGTTGCGGTCACGGGCCCGCACGCCCAGCAGGCCGATCAGCAGGGCGGCCAGCACCGAGCCGACCAGCGACCCGGCCACCACGTTCAGGCCGAGCAGGAGGAAGCCGGAGGCGCCGGCGAACGAGAGCTCGCTGATCCCGTGCACGGCGAAGGGCAGGTCCCGCATCACCACGAAGGTGCTGATCAGGCCGCCGACGATGCCCAGGATCAGGCCGGCCAGCAGGGAGTTGTGCACCAGCGGCAGCAGCTCGCTGTAGTCGGTGAAGTTGAAGATCTTGTCCCAGCTCACGGCTGCGCCGCCGGTTCCGGGTCGTGGACCGGCCGGTCGGGGATGCCGACCACGACCAGCTGGTCACGCACCCGCAGGACGTCGACCGGGGACGAGTACAGCCGGGTCAGCGTCTCCGACGTCATCACCTCGTCGACCGGCCCGATGGTGAAGCGTTGGCCGGCCAGGTAGAGCACCCGGTCGACGTAGGGCAGGACCGGGTTGATCTCGTGGGTCACGAAGACCACGCCGGTGCCGTGGTCGCGGCGGCGCCGGTCGACCACCGCGGACACCTCACGCTGGTGGTTCAGGTCGAGCGAGAGCAGCGGTTCGTCGCACAGCAGCAGCCGCGGGTCGCAGACCAGGGCCTGGGCGATGCGCAGCAGCTGCTGCTGGCCGCCGGAGAGCCGGGAGGCCGGGGCGTCGGCGAACCGGGTGGCCCCGACCTCGGCCAGGGCCGCGTCGATGCGCTCGCGACGCTGCCGCCGGTTGAAGATCGGCGGACCCCACTCGTGCCCGTCCAGGCCGAAGCCCACCAGGTCACGGGCCCGCACCGGGGTGAGCGGGTCGAAGCGCCGCTGCTGCGGGACGTATCCCACGTCCCGGCGGGCCGCCTGGGGCGAGCGGCCGAGCACGCTGATCGTGCCCGCCGACAGCGGCTGCAGGCCGAGCAGGCAGCGCAGCAGCGTGGTCTTGCCCGAGCCGTTGGCGCCGAGCACAGCCACGAACTCACC
Organism: Kineosporia sp. NBRC 101677; assembly: GCF_030269265.1. Lineage (NCBI taxonomy): Bacteria > Bacillati > Actinomycetota > Actinomycetes > Kineosporiales > Kineosporiaceae > Kineosporia > Kineosporia sp. NBRC 101677. The sequence goes on along the minus strand of NZ_BSTA01000013.1, from coordinate 218,012 downwards.
CGGACGGACGGTCAGGTCCAGGTCTTTCCAGAGCGGCTCACCGGCCTCGAACCCCAGTGCGGCACCGCTCAGGCGCACCAGTTCAGCGTCGTTTTCGCTCATCATCCGAGCGCCGAGGTTACCGCCTCCACGTTGGCCTTCATCCAGCCCACGTAGTTCTGCCCCTCCGGGAGCGTCTCGGTGACCGCGACCGTGGGCACCCCGTCCTTCTCGGCCTGGGCGAGCACCTTCTCGGTCTCCGGGCTGGTGGTCTGCTCGTTGTAGACGAGCACCTTGACGTCGCCGCTGGAGAAGATCTTGAGCGTCTGGTCGAGCACCGCGACGGACAGGTCGCTGCCCTCTTCGATGGCCTCGCTGAAGCCCTCGGGGGTCTTGTTGACCAGGCCCATGTGGTCGAGCAGGTAGAGCGGCACCGGCTCGGTGATCGCCGCGCCCTCACCCTGGTGCTCGGCGGCCGCGGCCTCCTGCAGCTCGATCACCCCGTCGAGCTCGGTGCTGAAGGCCTTGGCGTTGGCGGTGAACTCGGCCGCCTTCTCCGGCCGGGCCCGGCCCAGGTCGGCCGCGATCTGGTCGGCGACCTTCTGCATGCTCTCCAGGTCGTACCAGACGTGCTCGTTGAACTCGCCGTGCTCGTGGGCGTGCTCTTCCTCGGCGTGCTCTTCCTCTTCGGCGTGGGACTCCGCCGCCGCGGACTCCTCCTCGGCGTGCTCCTCGTCCTCGGCGTGCTCCTCGAGGCCGGAGACCTCGACGGCGTTGATCACCGTGGCCGACTCGCCCGAGGTCTGCAGCAGCTGATCCATGAACTCGTCGTAGTGCCCGCCGTTCTGGATCACCAGGTCGGCCTTGGAGACCGCCAGCTGGGTACGGGTGTCGGCCTCGAACGAGTGCGGGTCCTGGCTGGCGCTGTCGATGATCGAGGTGACCTCGACCGCGTCGCCACCGACCTGGGCGGCGATGTCGCCGTAGACGTTGGTCACGGCCACCACGTTGAGCACGCCCGACACCGCGGCGCCGGACTCGCCCGACCCCTCTTCGGAGCTGCCGCAGGCCGCCAGCCCGAGCACCGCCACCGATGCCGTGCCCAGGACGAACGCACGCCCCTTCCGGCCCCGCCCAACGTTCCACGCCATGACGACGCCCGCCCTTCCGAAGTACCCGAACCCGAAGTAGTTACTTGAGAATGATCCTCATAAGCGTTTTCACGCTACCACGGAGGTCGTCTGCAACCCGAACGGGCGCAGCCGCGTCTGAGGTGAGACGATCATCAAGGTCCGGGAACTCGATCATTCAAGGCATAACGGACAGTCCAGCCGGGAGGGCGTCATGGGGAAGACCGAGACCACGTCCGAGAAGCAGACCCAGCCGCTCTCGGCCAGCTCGAACAACGGCCTGGAGCGGGCCCGCGACAGTGTGCGGCGCGGTGTCCTGAGCCGCCGGGGCAAGGAAGAGCCTGGTGAGGGCGGCTCCGGGAACACTGGCGGCAGCACCGTGGTCAACCGCGAGGCCCGCCGGCCGCGCTCCCGCCTGCTCACCCTCGCCCTGGTGATCGCGGTGCTGCTGGTCTCCGGGGCGCTGGCGCTCAACCTCACCACCGGTGCGCTCGACCGGCTGAACCCCTTCAAGGGCATGTTCGGCACCACCTCGGTCGACCGGTCCGGTCCGGCGGTGCTGAAGTCGATCCAGGACCTGGGCCAGTTCGAGGCCGCCAGCGGCTACTACGAGCTGGTGGTCGACGTGGAGAAGGACGTCAAGCCGGTGCCCTCGTTCCTGGCCGGGCAGCGCACGCTGTTCATCGCGGCCGGCTCGGTGGACATCGGCGTCAACCTCAGCAACCTGGGCGAGGGGGCGGTGAAGGTGAACGGGGACCGCACCCACGCCACCATCGACCTGCCCGCCCCCACGCTGAGCGCGCCCACCATCGACTACGACCGCAGCTACGTGTACAGCCAGGACCGGGGTCTGTTCGACCGGGTGCAGGACGCCTTCAGCGACAACTCCGACGAGACGCGGCAGCTGTACTCGCTGGCCTCGCAGCGCCTGGCCGAGGCCGCCGCCGAGACCGACGACCTGCGCGACCGGGCCGAGAAGAACACCCGGGCCACGCTCGAGGGGCTGCTCCAGCCGCTCGGGTTCACCCAGGTCACGGTGAACTTCGTGGGCTGAGCGAACCGCGACCACAACCGAATGGGGGACGTTCGTGCGCGAGTCGCGCACGAACGTCCCCCATTCGGTTTGTGCGGGGTTCTACTGCTGCTTGAGCCGCTGCTCGTAACCGACCAGCTTCACGCAGGTGGCCAGCGCCTGCACGGCCGCCTCGAGGTCGGCCAGACCCGGGAAGGTCGGGGCGATCCGGATCACCGAGTCCTTCGGGTCCTGGCCCAGCGGGTGAGTGGCACCGGCCGGGGTCAGCACCACACCGATCTCGGCGGCGCGGGCCACCACCGCCGACGCGCAGCCCTCCGGCACCTCGAGGGTGACGAAGTAGCCGCCCTTGGGCTCGGTCCAGGTGGCCAGCCCGGTGCCGCCCAGCTGCTCACCGAGGATGCGCAGGGTGGCCTCGAACTTGGGGCCGATCACCGCGCGGTGCTTGTCCATGTGCGCCAGCACGCCCTCGGCGCTGCCCAGGAAGGCGGCGTGCCGCAGCTGGTTGACCTTGTCCGGGCCGATCGAGCGCTTGCTGAGGTTGCTCAGCCACCACTTGACGTTGGCCTCGGAGGCGCCGAAGAAGCCCACGCCGGCCCCGGCCAGGGTGATCTTGGAGGTGGACCCGAAGACGAACACCCGGTCGGCGTGGCCGGCGGCGGTGGCCAGGCCGAGGATGTCGGCGATCTCGACCCGCTCGTCGGTGAGGTGGTGCACCGAGTAGGCGTTGTCCCAGAAGATCCGGAAGTCCGGTGCGGCGGTGGGCATCTCGGCCAGCCGCCGGACGACCTCGTCGGAGTAGGTGACGCCGGTGGGGTTGCTGTACTTCGGGATCGCCCAGATGCCCTTGATCGAGGCGTCGTCCGCGACCAGGCGGGTGACCAGGTCCATGTCGGGACCGTTCTCGTCCATCGGCACCGGGATCATCTCGATGCCGAACCGCTCGCAGATCGAGAAGTGCCGGTCGTAACCGGGCACCGGCGCCAGGAACTTGATCGGGCCCGCGTCGACCCAGCGGGACTCGGCTCCCGGCAGCTTGCTGAGCAGCGCCTGGACGAAGGCGTCGTGCATCAGCTCGAGGCTGGAGTTGCCCGCCGCGACCAGCTGGGCCACCGGCACCTGGAGCAGGCCGGCGAAGATCTCCCGCAGCTCCAGCAGGCCGTTGAGGCCACCGTAGTTACGGGTGTCGGTGCCGTCGGCGGCCTTGAACTGCTTGCTGCCGGGCAGCGTGAGCAGGTCGTCGGCGAGGTCGAGCTGGTCGGGCGACGGCTTACCCCGGGTGAGATCGAGCTTCAGGCCGCGGCCGGCCAGCTCCGAGTAGTCCTGCCGAGCGCTGTCGAGGAGCGCGGTGAGGTCCTGCGCGCCCAAGTCGGTGGTCATCGTCTCTCTCCCGGGGAGCTGCTGAGTGGCATGTGCCGACAGCGACTTTACCGGCGTGGACGGGTGCCCTGACCAATCGGCGACCACCCTGCACCCCTGCCCCAGGCTTTTCGCCGGTCAGCGATTTCCCGCCGCTGACCGGCGATTTCGCAAGATTTACGTCAGCCCGGCCAGACCGCGAGAGCAGCGCGGGCCTCTTCCCAGGCGGCGGCGAACAACTTCTCGTCGTGCTCGGCCGCCCCGGCGATCCGGCCGTGCAGCAGACCGAACGTGAATCCGTTCTCGCCCGCCCCGAAGGCCCGCACCGCGAGATCGCGCAGCCACTGCCGCTGGACCACCCCGTCCTGATGGTTGCCGAGCGTCTCGGTGATGCCCTCCATCGCCTTGCCCACGCTCTTGGCCTGCTTGCCGATCGCCGGCCGGGCCGCCTCGGCCGCGTAGCGGGCCCGCTTGGCCTTGATCCGGACCTCGTGCAGGTGGAAGTCGTGCTCCGGGCTGCCGACCGTCTCGCCGGCCAGCACGTCGACGTGGTCACGGACCCGGCGGGCGGCCTTGCGGACCATCTTGCGCAGTTCGTCGGAGGCCGGGTTGCTGGCCCGCTCGGTGTAGGGCGGGTCGGCCAGGAACGCCTCCAGCGCGTCGACCAGCGCGAGGTAGCGGTCACCGTCGAGCTCGGCGATCGCCTCCTTGTGGGCGGACTTGTACTCGGCGTTCATCTCCAGCCGGATGCGCCGGGCGACCGGGCCGAGCACCAGCTCGGCGGGCAGGGCGGCCACGTCGGCCAGCAGCTTCTCGCGGATCACCTCGGCGTCGCGGACCGGGCCGAGCACGTCCGAGCCCAGCCACTTCAGCTCCTCGCGCAGCTCGGTGACCGAGTCCTCGGCGAAGAGCGGCTTGAAGGTGGCCAGGGCGGTGCGCAGGCGGCGGGTGGCCACCCGCATCTGGTGCACCGCGTCCTCCTGGTTCAGCCGGACCCGCGGGTCCATGGCCGTCAGCTGGGCGAACTGGCCGGTGAGGTAGTCGTGGGCCACGTCCCCGGCGGCGACCGGGGCGACCACCACGGTCTGGACCGGCTGCACGACCTTGACGCGCTTGTCCTTCTTCCCCTTCTTCTTGCGGGAAACCGGCTCGATCAGCAGGTCCTCCACGGAGGGGACGATCTGGTCCAGGTCCTCGGCCTCGAGCTCGGCCGGGTCGGGGGTGCCCAGCCGGCGGCCGAGCGCCCGGCTGATCTTGGAGTGCACGTCCGAGGCCCGGGCACCGCTGCCGAGCAGCAGTTCGCGCGCCGCGGCGAGCAGTTCCAGGTCGCCCTCGACCAGCTCGACCTCGATCTCGCGCCAGGCCGTGGCCTCGGTCTCCTCACCCAGCGAGTGGGCGCTGACCAGGTCGTCAGCCACCTCGGCGAGCACCGTCCCGTCCTCGGCCAGCAGCTCGCGCACGACCCGGCGGGTGGAGATCAGGGCGACCGGGGCCACCGGGGCACCGCGCAGCTGCACCCGGACCAGGCCGAGCAGGGCGGCCGGAACGGTGCGGACGCTGCGGCCCAGCGGCTTGCGGATCTCCAGCCGGCTGTCCGCCTCGTCGCCCTTGATCGGCTGCTTGAGCTTCAGGTGCCAGCCGGCGTCGGCACCCCCGGTCCGGCGGCGCAAGGTGGTGCCGCCGCGGATCAGCCGGAAGTCCTCACTGTCCAGGTAGGTGGCCTCGAGGAGGTGCTCCTGCTCCTCGCTCACGGCGGCCACACCGGGCAGACCGGCCAGGTCGGGGAGCGCGAAGTCAGGATCGGCGTCCAGTTTGATCTCGATCTCGTGATGCGTTCCCGCTGCCACTGACCTGTCCTTTCCTTGGAATCGTCTGCGCTGGTCGCCACAGGTTCAGCAGCGTGTCCGGCAGCTGGTACCCACCTAGGTCGGTACCCCGAGCCGCCACCATAAACAACCAAGGTGAACAACTGCGCTTCACGAACCGGACGAATCTTGTTCAGACGGTGTTAACGAACTCGAGACCGAACCTGTTTCCGTCCGTCGAGCCAATCACGGGTCCGGAGGGGACGAAACCGCACATGCGGCCGGGCCCGGTGCTCCCGGTGATCCACTGCGCAGTCCCTAGACTGGCGCGATGCCGATGACCGCCCGTTTCCCCACGACCTGCGCCCAGTGCTCGGGCCGGATCATGCCCGGGGAAGAGATCTCCAAGGCTGCGCAGCGATGGGTGCACACCGGCTGTGCCACTGCGGCGAGCGAGAACGAGGCCCTGCTGCCCGGGCTGGAGGCCGCCGCCGGCGCGCGGCCTCTGGGCCGGACCGTGGCCAAGTCGTCCGGCACCAAGGTGCGCAAACCTGACATGGCCGCGATCGACGGGGCACTCGAGGTCTGGACCGACGGCGCCTGCTCGGGCAACCCCGGGCCGGGCGGCTGGGCCTGGGCCACGAAGGACGGCCGTCAGGGCAGCGGGGGTGAGGCGAAGACCACCAACCAGCGGATGGAGGTCAGCGCCGCGCTGAAGGCGATCGAGGCGCTGGAGGGCCCGCTGGTCGTGGTCAGCGACTCCACGTACGTCGTGAACTGCTTCCGGGACGAGTGGTGGCGCGGCTGGCTGGCCCGGGGCTGGGTGAACAGCCAGAAGAAGCCGGTGGCCAACCGGGACCTGTGGGAACCGCTGATCGAGGCGTTCCGCGAGCGCGGCGACATCTCCTTCCGCTGGGTCAAGGGGCACTCCGGCGACGAGATGAACGACCTGGTCGACCAGTTGGCCGTGGAGGCCGGCAAGGCCCAGGTGTAACCGGCCGGACGGTCGGACGAGGAACGGGGAGGCGCCGGCGCAATGGCAGGGATCTCGCTCGGCCTGCAAAGTCCTTACGGGTACGACGGCGACGATCTGACCAGCCCGGCGCAGGCCGCACGGGCCGGGGCCCTGGTCGACCAGCAGTGGGAAGACGAACCGGGCCTGCCCCTGGAGCTGCGGATCCACGGGGTGGCCGGCAGCACCGGCCCCGTGGTGCTGGAACACCCCAACGTGGTCAAGGTGGGCGGCACCGATCCCACTGCCTTCTACCGGCGATGGAGCCCGGACGGGGTGGCCCGGGCCTCGGTGCCCTGGCCGCTGGAGGCCTACGTCTGGGGCGGACTGACGCGACGGGCCTTGGCCTCGGCCTCCTGGCTGCTCCTCCTGCCGTTCATGCTCTACAACGTCTCGTACTACATGCTGCCGCCGGGGCACGCGAAGGGCCGCGGCCGTCGGCTGTGCAGTGCCCACGCCCTGGCCCGGGTGGTGATCCGGCTGCTCGCCCTGGCCGCCACTGCACAGTTCGTGGGCAGCCTGGTCACGCTCTTCCACTCCACCGTCGCCTGGCAGAACGGCATCGCCCGGCTGGGCATCTCCTGGTGGTGGCTGAGCTGGTACACCGAGGCCTCCACGGCCACCCGGATGTCGGTGGCCACGGTGGCGGTGGCCGCCATCGTCTGCGGTCTCTGGTACGCGGGAGCCTCCACCGCCGGGCACTACGAGGCGTTCTGCCCGGAGCGCGGGAGCTACGCGCCGGGGATCCAGGTGGACGGTGAGAAGCGCCGCGACCGGTTGCCGCCGGGCCGGCTCACGTTGCGCGACCGCGGCTTCTGGCGAGGTGCGGCGGCCGCCAAACGGCTGCGCAACACCCACATCGCGGTCGCCTTCGCCACGGTCTCGCTGGCCCTGGCCAGTTGCACCCAGACCTTCGGCCTGTGGCAGCAGATCCAGCTGGCCGTCTCCGCGGTGATCCTGACCGGGGCGGCCCTGCTGGCCGGGTTCGTGGCCGACCGGGACACGGTCGGCGGCAGCGACGACACGGCCCGCTTCGCCACCGCTTTCCAGGCTCTGGCCTGGGTCTCGGCCCTGGTGCTGCTGGCCGGGGTGGTGGCTTCGCCCTGGGTGATCGACGACGCGCCGCGGAGCCCCACGCAGGCCCCGTACGGCCTGCCCGGTGCCCTGAACGTGCTCACCGTGACCCAGTTCGGCCTGGTCCTGGCGCTGCTGGGACTGGTCGCCGTGCTGGTGCGGCGCTCGCACGAGGCGAGCCCGGCCGGCTGGGAACCGTTCTTGCGGGGCTACGCCGCACCGTTCATCGCTCTGCTCGGCGTGCTTCTGGGCGGGGTCCTGACGGCAGCGCTGAACCTGGCCGTGGCCCGGCTGTTCGGAGAGCCGCGCGGGCAGATCCTGCACAAGGTCGACTTCCGCCCGGAAGACTCGATCCTGGTGCCGGACTCGATGATCGCCTACTCCGCCGGAGCGGCGTTCAACCTGATCCCGGCCACCGTCATCGGGGTGCTGCTGTACGTGCGCTACCGCCGGCTGACGAACCGGTTCATGGGTGCGGGAGGTGCCGGCCCGGAGTTGGACGGCGGGCCGGACCGAGTCGTGGACTGGTACCCGCCCGACGAGCGCGACGCCCCGCGTGAGGCGGTGGCCAAGGTGGCACGGAACTGGGCGCTGGCCTCGCTGACCGACCACGTGGCCGGGGTGATTGCCGGGATCACGGTGTTCTGGGCGATCTTCTTCTGGATCTTCGAAGGACTGGCGATCACCGGTACGTCGCAGGCGTTCCTGGGTATCGCCGGGGTGGTGCCCACGATCGGCGTCTTCATCGGCGGTCTGCTGGCCGCCTCGGGGGTGTGGCTGCTGCGCGCGCAGATCCGCTCCCCCAACGCCCGCAAGACCATCGGGATCATCTGGGACGTAGGCACTTTCTGGCCCCGCGCCGTCCATCCGCTGGCTCCGCCCTGCTACGCCGAGCAGGCGGTACCGGAGGTGGTCGACCGGATCTGGGTGCTCACCGGCGCCCGCCGGGCCGAACGGCACATCACCCCGGTGCCCGGCGAGTCGCCCGGCGCGATCGAGGTGATGCCCCGGCACGTCCTGCTCACCGGGTACAGCCAGGGCACGGTGATCTGCGCGGCTGTGATCGCCCAACTTCCGGAGGACGTACTGGGCCGGGTCTCACTGCTGACCTTGGCCGCGCCGGTGAGAAGGCTCTACGGACGGGCCTTCCCGGCCTATTTCGGGTACCAGGCCGCCGTCGCCCTGCGCGAGTTGCTCAGCGGGCCGGAGCCCGACCAGGCGCGCAGCGACCCTCCGCCGCCTTCCCAGGTGGAACCCGCCCCGGAGAACGTACGCGCCCCGGAACCGCCCCGGCCGCGCTGGCGCAATGTGGTGCGGCGCAGCGACTACATCGGTGGCTGGGTGTTCGGCCTGCCGGAACCCGGTCTGCGCCCGTCGGACTGCGGCCAGGTGGACGTGATCAGCCTGGACCCGCCCTCGCTGGAACCGGAACACGGCCGAGTGCTGGCGCCGACGCACTTCCACTCGTCGTTCTGGCAGGACCCGGTGGTGATTCTGCACGCCCGGGAGCTGACCGACCGCTGAGCCGGCCCCATCCCGCAGGAACTGAGTCCTGCAAGACCTGACCGCAAGAGCGCCCCACCGGTACGGGCAGAACCGGCGTCCCTCCTATCACGCTCCCGCGATCAGGTCCGTGACAACAGTTTTCCCTGTGCTGCAGCGATTGACGAAGAAAAGAATGCCGAATCAGGTGTTTACCTGACCCCGTGCCGACCTCCGTATTCCGACGGGATTTCCTGGACGGGCGGAGAAATATTCGGTCAGTAATAGCTTCCCGTGATTATGTCGTCACTCAGAGCGAGAATTCAGGTCGGCATCCGGTTGACCGCATGATCGCTCGTCCCCCAAAGGTGTTGCACCGCATAGGCCCGCCAGGGTTGCCAGGCCTGGGACCGGGTGGTGAGGGGACCGGGTTTCTCCGGCAGACCGAGCTTTTGTGCGGCCTGCCGGATGCCCAGGTCTCCGGGAATGAACGCGTCCGGGTCGCCCAGGGCCCGCATCGCAATCGATTCAACCGTCCAAGGGCCGAATCCGGGCAGGGCGTAGAGCTGCTCGCGGGCGGTGTCCCAGTCGCCGCCGATGCGCAGGTCGAGCGCACCGGTGTTGAGCGCCTCGATCAGGTTGAGCAGGGTCTGACGACGGGTGCGGGGCAGGGCCAGGGTCTCCGGGTCGAGGGTGGCCAGATCCTGACTCGTCGGGAACAGGTGGGTGAGGCCGCCCGCCGGATCGTCGATGCGCCGGCCGTGGGCCTGGACCAGCCGGGCGGCATGGGTGCGGGCGGCCGCGGTGGAGACCTGCTGGCCGAGCACCGCCCGCACGGCGAACTGCTCCGGCTCGGTGACGCGAGGCACCCGGCGCCCCGGGTTCTTGGCCACCAGCGGGGCCAGCACCTCGTCTTCCGAGAGCTGCTCGTCGATCGCCACCGGGTCGGCGTCGAGGTCGAGCAGCCACCGGCACCGGCTGATCGCGGCGGTCAGGTCGCGCAGGTCGGTGAGCCAGAGCTGGCACACGATGTGGTCAGGCCGGGGACTGAGGGCGGCGATCCCGTGCCCACCGGGCAGGTGGAAGGCGCAGCGGTAGGCGCCGTCGCGCCACTCCTCCACGCCCGGGACCGCGGTGGCCGCGAGGTGGCCGAACAGGTTGTCGGGGCAGAGGGGCTGGCGAAAGGGCAGTTTGAGGACGATGGTGCCGGCGGCTCCGGCTCCGGTCACCCCGCCAGTGGTCACGTCCACCCCGGCCACCTCTGCCCCAGTCTCAGGAACCCCGGCCTTTTCCACGCCGGCCTTGCTCGCGACCACAGCCTCAGCCGGGGCCGCCCGGAAGGCGGCGCCGCGGATGCCCGCCTTCGGCCGGGGAGCTGAGCGCAGTTCACCCGGGGTCATCGCGTAGACCTCGCGCACCGTCTCGTTGAACGAGCGGATGCTGTTGAACCCGGCCGCCAGGGCGATCTCGGTGAAGGGCAGGCCGGTGCCCTCGATCAGCAGACGGGCGGACTGCGCCCGCTGCACCCGGGCCAGGGCCACAGGCCCGGCCCCGACCTCGGCCATCAGGTGTCTCTCGACCTGACGCACGCTGTAGCCCAGGCGGGCAGCCAGGCCGGGCACCCCATCCCGATCGACCACGCCGTCGGCGATGAGACGCATGGCCCGAGACACCAGATCGGCCCGCACGTTCCACTCGGGCGAACCGGGGGCAGCGTTGGGGCGGCACCGCTTGCACGCGCGGAACCCCGCCCCCGCGGCGGCGGCCGCGCTGGGGTAGAAGCGCATGTTCTTCGGTCGGGGTGGGACCACAGGACAGCTGGGACGGCAGTAGATACCGGTAGTGACCACTGCGGTCCAGAAGAAGCCGTCGAAGCGCTCGTCCTTGGCCTGAACGATGCGCACGCACCGCTCGGAGTCCTCGTGCAACGCCCGGCCCCCACCGCCCACGGCCCGCCCCGCGGTCTCGCCCGCAGACCCAGCCCCGCTCACAGACCCAGCCCGCTTCGCCGCCACAGCTCCGCCAGCAGCCACAGCTTGGGGCGCAGGCACAACCCCACGCGCACGCCCAGCCCCGCCCGCCGCCACATCCCCGCTTGCAGGCACAGCCCCGCTCGCAGCCACAGCTCCGCCAGCAGCCACAGCTTGGGTCGCAGGCACAACCTGACGCGCACGCCCAGCCCCGGCCGCCGCCATATCCCGCGTCGCCGCCATATCCCGCGTCGCCGCCGCAACCCCGCTCGCAGACACAGCCCTGCTCGAAGCCACAGCTTTGGTCGCAGGCACAACCCGATTCACAGGCTCAGCCCCGCCCGCCGCCACATCCCCGCTTGCAGGCACAGCCTCAATCGCAGGCGCAGCCCCGCCCGCCGAGCCATCCCGCGTCGACGCCGCGACCCCACTCGAAGTCACAGCCTCAGTTGCAGGCACAGCCTCACCCGTAGGTACAGCCGAGCCCGCAGACGCAGCCCGCGTCGCCGGCGGAGCCCCGGGCGCGGTCCCACCTGTGGTGCGAGCTGTGGTGCCGGACCTGGTCAGAGCCGCGGCGCCGGCCCTGAGCCCACCCCTGGTCACGCCCGGAACCTGCTGTTGACCTCGCCGAATCCGGGGTAGCCGACAAGGGTCTTCATAGTGCCGCTCTCCAGCAGTTCGCGGGTGGCGGCCTGGGCCAGACCGTAGGCGGCCTCGGCCAGGGCCGTGCCCAGGCTGATCCGCACCACGCCGGTGGCGGCCAGCTCGGCCACGGTGGGCCCGGCCGGGTCGGCCAGCACGCTGATCGGCAGCGCCGCCCGAGGGACCAGGTCGGTGAGGGTGGGCAGGTGGACCAGGCCGGGCACGAACAGGCAGGTGGCCCCGGCCTCGGCGTAGGCCTGACCACGACGCAGGACCTCAGCCGGCCGGCCCTCGGCCGCACCGATGCCGCGCAGGTAGACGTCGGTGCGGGCGTTGATGACGAAGCTCTCCAGACCGGCCGCCGCAGCCGCTGCCCGGGCCGCCGCCACCCGGGCGGCCTGCTCGTCGGCAGGGTAGAGCGTGCCGTCGGCCTTGGAGTCTTCGAGATTGATGCCGACCGCACCGGCCTCGATCACCGCCTGGACGGTGGACGCCACCTCTTCGGGCGCGGCGCCGTAGCCCGCCTCGATGTCGGCGCTGACCGGGACCGACACCGCGGCCACGATGCGGGCCACCACGGCGGCGACCTCGGCCCGGCTCAGGTGCTCACCGTCGGGCTTGCCCAGGGCCCAGGCGACGGCGGCGCTGGACGTGGCCACGGCCGGGGCGCCGGCGGCGGCGATCAGCACCGCGCTGGCCGCATCCCAGGCGTTGGGGAGCAGGACCGGGGCACCGGCACGGTGCAGCTCGGCGAACTGGTGGGCAGTGTTCTGCGACGTCATGTTTCGAGCATCGCACCCGGGTACGACAGTTTGGCAGCCAGGCGCAGGGTGTGGTCGCTTTCCTGCCAGGTGTACACGAGGTACCAGGTGTGCCAGGTGTACACGTCGTCGACCCGGGCCTGCGCAGGTGAGCAGAACTGGCGCGAGGGTGCCCAGTGCCGGCCTTGGCAAGGCCCGGTAATGGCCAGCCTGGTAGGGGCCGGGTAATGGCTGGGGTCCGGTAGAGGCGAGTCTGAGCCCAGCGAGGGCCAGGTCCAGTAGAGGGCCGGGTCCAGTAGAGAGCCGGGTCCAGTAGAGAGCCGGGTCCAGTAGAGAGCCGGGTCCAGTAGAGAGCCGGGTCCAGTAGAGAGCCGGGTCCAGTAGAGAGCCGCGACTAGTAGGGCCAAGTCTGGGCCCCGGCGAGGGCCGGGGCCGGTAGGGGGCGAGTCTGGGCCCCGGCAAGGACCGGGTCCAGTAGGAACGAGTCTGGGCCCGGCAAGTGCCGGGTGCAGTAGGCGCGGGTCTGGGTCCAGCAGGGCGGGTCCAGCAGGGGGGCTAGCAGGGGGTCCAGCAGGGGGGCTAGCAGGGGGTCCAGCAGGGCGGGTCTGGGCCGGGCGGATCCAGGGCGGGTCTGGGCCGGGCCCAGCAGGGCGGGCAAGGGCCGGGTCCGGGTCCGGGCGGCGTAGTGGTTTTCCGCGAGTGCCATCAGGTGCGTCGGCGGTCGCCCGCGGAGCGCCCCGCAACCGGCGACTGACCAGCAGGACAGGATTCGGCGGGTGGTGGGGTCGGTCACCGCGCCAGGGTCTGCCCCGGGGGGAGCCGGGTGCGCGCTCGGCGGGCGGGGCGGCTGGGCCTAATCTGGGGGCGTGGCCGCCGAACCGAAGTACCGCCGGATCGCGGCGGACCTGGCCGAGCGGGTCCGCGCCGGTGACTTCGGCGCGGACGGCGCCCTTCCTCCCCAGCGCACCCTCAGCGAGCAGTACGGCGTCACGCTGATGACGCTGCGCCAGGCCCTTCAGGTGCTGCAGGACGAGGGCCTGATCGAGCAGCGACCGGGCCGGGGCACCTACGTGGTCCCGCCCGAGGTGGCGCACGACCAGGCCAACCTGCGCAGCCTGGCCGACGAGCTGAACGCCCAGGGGGTGCCGCTGCGCACCGAGGTGCTGGCCCGGCAGGTGCGGCGGCTGCCCCGCCCGGTCGCCGCCGAGCTCGGGCTGGAGGCCGAGGATCCCGCGCTGCGGCTGGAGCGGCTGCGCTCGGTGCGCGGAATCCCTCTGCTGCACCAGGTTTCCTGGGTGCCGCAGCCCTGGGCCGAGGCCCTGAAAGACGTCGACTTCGAGCTGACCCCGCTGTACTCGGCCATCGCCGCGGCCGGGGGCACCCGGCCGGAGCGGGCCGAAGAGGCGCTCACCGCAGAGGCTCTCAGCTCCCGGCTGGCCGATCTGAACGGAACCACCGAAGGCCGCCCGGCGCTGGTGATGCGCCGGACGACCTTCGACGGAACGGGCCGGGCCTACGTGGTGGACACCGCCACCATCCTCGACGAGCGGCTGCGGATCGTCACCGACCGCCGCACCTCAGAGGTCACGCACACCTGGCGTTTCGGCTGACTCTCAGTGCTCCACGGCCTTCTCGGCCCCGGCCCCGGTGAGCGAGCGCACCTCCATCTCGGCGTACTTGGCCGCCGAGCCGACCTCCTTGCTGGTGATCGTGCCCAGCCAGCCCAGGAAGAAGCCGATCGGGATCGACACGATGCCCGGGTTGTCCAGCGGGAACCAGTGGAAGTCGATGCCGGTGTCGGTGATCATCGACAGCGACGCCCCGTCCGGGCCGACCTTCCCCGACACCACCGGGGAGAAGATGATCAGCACGATCGCCGAGAGCAGACCGCCGTACATGCTCCACAGCGCGCCGCGGGTGTTGAACCGCTTCCAGAACAGCGAGTACAGGATGGTCGGCAGGTTCGCCGACGCCGCCACCGCGAAGGCCAGAGCCACCAGGAAGGCCACGTTCTGGTCCTTGGCGAAGATGCCGCCGACGATCGCCACCAGGCCGATCACCACCGCGGTGATCCGGGCGACCCGGACCTCGTCGTCCGCCCGCACCGAGCCCTTCTTGATCACGTTCGCGTAGACGTCGTGGGCGAACGAGGCACTCGCGGTGATGGTCAGACCGGCCACCACCGCCAGGATGGTGGCGAAGGCGACCGCCGCGATCACTCCGAGCAGCAGCTCCCCACCCAGTTCGAAGGCCAGCAGCGGGGCCGCCGAGTTCGCCTTGCCGGGCGCCGCCATGATCTTCTCGGCCCCGACCAGCCAGGCCGCGCCGAAGCCGAGCACCAGGGTGAACAGGTAGAAGATGCCGATCAGCCAGATCGCCCAGACCACGCTGCGCCGGGCCTCCTTGGCCGAGGGCACGGTGTAGAAGCGCATCAGCACGTGCGGCAGGCCGGCGGTGCCGAGCACCAGGGCCAGGCCGAGCGAGATGAAGTCCAGCTTGGTGGTGTCGGTCAGGCCGTAGCGCAGGCCGGGCTCCAGCAGGGTCTGCCCGGCCGGGGAGGCCGCGGCCGCGTCACCGAGCAGCTCGGAGAAGTTCAGCCCGGCCCGGCTCAGCACCCAGATCGTCATCAGGCCGGCGCCCAGGATCAGCAGCACCGCCTTGATGATCTGCACCCAGGTGGTGCCCTTCATGCCGCCGATCAGCACGTAGACGATCATCAGGATGCCGACGACGGCGATGACCAGGTTCTGCACGCCCGAACCCTGCACACCCAGAAGCAGGTTCACCAGGCCGCCCGCGCCGGCCATCTGGGCGAGCAGGTAGAAGAACGAGACGACCAGGGTCGAGATCGCCGCCGCGGTGCGCACCGGCCCCTGCTGCAGCCGGAAGCTGAGCACGTCGGCCATGGTGAAACGCCCGGTGTTGCGCAGGAGTTCGGCCACCAGCAGCAGGGCGACCAGCCAGGCCACCAGGAAGCCGATCGAGTACATGAAGCCGTCGTAGCCGACCGTCGCGATGGCTCCGGCGATACCCAGGAAGCTGGCCGCCGACAGGTAGTCGCCGGCGATCGCGATGCCGTTCTGCCGGCCGGTGAAAGCCCGCCCGCCGGCGTAGTAGTCGGCCGCGGTGCGGTTGTTCCGGGAGGCCCGCAGCACCACCGCGAGGGTGACCGCGACGAAAATCAGGAAGATGGTGATGTTGACGGCCGGGCTGCCGACATCGGTCTCGGTGGCTGCGCTGCGGATGATCACTTCACCTCACCCCGTTCCATGTGCTCGCGCAGCCGGTCGGCGGTCGGGTCGAAGTTCTTGTCGGCCCACCGGGCGTACGCCATCGTGATCGCGAAGGTCGAGACGAACTGCAGCAGGCCGATGATCAGGCCGATGTTGACCCGGCCGATCACCTCCGTGCTCATGAAGTCGGGCGCGTAGGCGCTGAGCGCCACGTAGAGGAAGTACCAGGCCAGGAAGAGGCCGGTGAGCGGGAAGACGAACCGGCGGAACCGGGTGCGCAGGGCCTGGAACTCCTCGCTGGCCTGCACCTCCTCGTAACCGCTGAGTGGGGGCGGGGCGTCTGACATCACAGCTCCTTCGCTGACCCGGGTGTGCGCCGTCGCACACCCGCAGGACGGACGCGCCCACTGTGAGGCGGGTCACTGCAAAGCTGTAGGGGTGACCGCGGTCACCTCGGCGGGTGGCAGGGGCCGGTCGACGTGCGGCCATCCGGTTCACGACGAACGGCGGAAATATCGGGACGAACGGCGCCTAGCTCTCGCCCCGGTCCAGCTCCAGCGACTCCGGTGCGTGCAGCCGCACCATGATCGTGTTTACCCCGGCGATGCGCGTGGTCCTGGTCAGCAGCGACACCCCCACCATCACGGCGAACGCGGTAGGTACCGTCCAGGCCGCCGGCTGACCGAGCAGGGCGGCCGGCCAGCCGCCTGCCACGGCCCCGGAGACGGTGAGCAGCACCGCCGCGCTGGCCAGCAGCCCGCCGGTGACCAGACCGGCCAGCGCCCCGGCCTGGGTGAGCCCCCGCCACCAGATGCCCAGCACCAGCAGCGGGCAGAAGGTGGACGCGGCCACCGCGAAGGCCAGGGTGACGGTGTCGGCCAGGCCGGTGCGCACGCCGAGCAGGGAGAGCGTGGCCGGGACCAGCACGGCCAGCGCGGCGCCGACCCGGAAGCCGCTCACACTGGCCCGCCAGCGGCCGCGCAGCAGGTCCTGGCTGAGCACCCCGGCGACCGAGACGGTGAGCCCGCTGGAGGTGGACAGGAAGGCGGCGAACGCACCCGCGGTGAGCAGGGCCGCGGCCAGGTCGCCCCACGGGTCGCCGAGCATCCGGCCGGGCAGCAGGAGCATCATCGCGTCGTTGGAGTTGGCCGACGTCAGCAGGTCGCCCGCGTAGATCCGGCCGAGCGCGGCGTACAGCGGGGGGAACAGGTAGAACGTGCCCAGCAGGGCGATCACGGTGAGCACGGTGCGGCGGGCGGCCGGGCCGTCGGGGTTGGTGTAGAGCCGGACCAGCACGTGCGGCAGGCCCATGGTGCCGAACAGCAGAGCCAGGAGCAGCGAGTACGTGCGGTAGACGGGGTGGTCGTCGCCGTCTCCGCCGAACGGCGACACCCAGGCCTCGCCCGCCACGTCGGCCGGGCTGATGGCGCCGTCGGAGTGCCAGACGAACAACAGAAGGACGACCGGGAGGGCTATCGCGGTCAGCTTCAGCCAGTACTGGAAGGCTTGAACGAAGGTGACCGAGCGCATCCCGCCGGCGGTCACGTTGGCCACCACCACGAGCACCGCGATCGCGGTGCCGACCCATCCGGGGGCCCCGGTGGCCGTGCGCAGGGCGAGCCCGGCGCCGAGGAACTGGGGCAGCAGGTAGAGCCAGCCGATGCCGACCACGAGAACGGCCGTGGCCCGGCGGACCGCGGCCGAACGCAGCCGGATCTCGGCGAAGTCGGGCAGCGTGTAGGCGCCACTGCGGCGCAGCGGCGCGGCCACCAGGGTCAGCAGGACCACGTAGCCGGCCGTGTAGCCGATCGAGTACCAGAGCATGTCGCTGCCGGTGGCGAAGATCAGCCCGGCAACCCCGAGAAAGCTTGCCCCGGAGATGTACTCGCCACCGATCGCGGAGGCGTTCCAACGCGGGCTGACCATCCGCGAGGCCACGTAGAAGTCGCTGGTGGTGCGGGAGAGCCGCAGCCCCAGCGCGCCGACTCCGAGCGTGGTGGCACAGACCACCAGCACCGCGATCCAGGTGCTCACTTACGGTGCATGATCTCGGTGAAGTCCCGCTCGGCGCGCTCCACCGCGCGCACGTGCCACCAGGCCGCCGCGAACAGCAGCGGGAACACCGCCACCCCGAGGACCAGCCAGGCCACCGTGACCGGGCCGACCCGGTGCCCGGCCACCCCCGGCAGCAGCAGGAAGAGCAGCGGCAGGCTGCCCAGGCCGAGCAGGACGGCGGCCAGTACCGCCAGCGCGGGACGCAACTGGGAGCGCAGCAGGGCGTTCAGGTAGACCTCGCCGACCTCGGTCTGCTCGTCGATCTCGCGGGTGGCCGGGCGCGCCTCCGGACGCTGCCGGGCCGACATCCGCGGGCTGGTCACCCGGATCCTCGGTGGCCCGGTCATCTCAGGTCCCGGTGGATCAGCAGGTCCTTCACCTGCCGGGTGTGCCGCCGGCTGACGGTGAGGGTGTGCCCGCCGAGCCGGACGTGGAAGCGACCGGCGTCCATCAGCAGTTCGTTCACGTGCCGCACGTTGATCAGGGTGCTGCGGTGGATCCGGACGAAACCGGCCGAGGCCCAGCGTTCCTCGAGGGTGCTCAGCGGGACCCGGATCAGGTGGCTGCCGGTGGCCGTGTGCAGCCGGGCGTAGTCGCCCGCGGCCTCGACGAAGAGCACGTTGGAACGGCGCACGAAGCGGGTGACCCCACCCAGCTCGACCGCGATGTCCTCGTCCACCTCGGTGCTGACCTTGGCCGGGCCGGAGTGCGCCTGGACCGCCCGGCGCACCGCCTCGGCCAGCCGCTGGGCCCGGACCGGCTTGAGCACGTAGTCGACCGCCTGCACGTCGAACGCCTCCACCGCGTGCTGCTCGTAGGCGGTGACGAAGACCAGGTGCGGGCGGGTGGCGAAGCGGGCCAGCACCCGGGCCAGGTCCAGCCCGTCCAGCCCGGGCATCGAGATGTCGCAGAAGACGACGTCGACCTGCTCGTTCTCGAGCACGCGGAGGGCCTGGGCACCGCTGTCCGCGGTCAGGACCCGGCCGATGCGCTCGTCGGAGTCGAGCAACCAGGCCAGCTCGGACAGGGCCGGGGGCTCGTCGTCCACGACCAGGGCGCGCAGGGGCGTCATCGCCATGCCTGGAAGCCTAGGGTGCGGGCGGCCCGGCGTGAACTCCGGGAGCGTACTTGGGCACCCGGAAGCTCACCTTTGTCCCCGCCCCCGGAGCGGTCTCCACCACCAGCCCGAACCGGTCGCCGAACACCTGGCGCAGCCGGGCGTCCACATTGCCCAGGCCGACCGACTCGGACTCGCTGCCCCGGGCCGCCCCGGCCAGCACCCGCTCGATCAGCTCCGGATCGGCCCCCACCCCGTCGTCCTCCACCCAGATCAGCGCCTCGGCCCCGGAATCGGCCGCCCCCAGGGTGATCTGGCCGCCGCCCTCCTTGGCCTGGAGCCCGTGCCGGACGGCGTTCTCGACCAGCGGCTGCACCGACAGGTAGGGCACCGCCACCGGCAGCACCTCCGGGGCCACCCGCAGCCGCACCCGCAGCCGGTCGCCGAAGCGGGCCTGCTCGAGCACCAGGTAGCGCTCGATGTTGCGCAGCTCGTCGGCCAGTGTGGTGAACTCCCCGCCGCGGCGGAAGGCGTAGCGGGTGAAGTCGGCGAACTCCAGCAGCAGCTCGCGGGCCCGCTCCGGATCGGTGCGCACGAACGAGGCGATCGCGGCCAGCGAGTTGTACACGAAGTGCGGGCTGATCTGCGCCCGCAGCGCCCGCACCTCGGCCTCGATCGCGCGGGTGCGGGAGCGGTCGAGCTCGGCCAGCTCGATCTGGGCGGAGACCCAGGTGGCCACCTCTCCGGTGGCCCGCACCAGCGCGGCACTGACCTGCCCGCCGTAGGCGATCAGCGCCCCCACCACGGTGTCACCGCTGGTCAACGGGGCGACCACGGCGCTGCGCAGGGGGCAGTCGAGCACCCCGCAGGCCTCTTCCCCGTCGATCTGCGCGGGGCTGAGCACGCTGGTACGCCCGCTGGCGATCGCTCCGGCCGCATGCCGGAGCGCCTGGTGCTGATGGTGGGCACCCTCGCCGTCCCAGGCAAGCAACCGCGAGCTGTCGGCGAGCGCAACCGCCGGGGTGCCCAGAAGCGTCCTCAAATGCCGGATGGCCCGTTGCGCACCCTCGGGAGTGAGGCCGTCGCGCAAGGGCGGCGCGGCCAGCGAGGCGGTGTGCAGTGTGTCGAAGGTGGCCCGCTCGGCCGCGGTGCCCAGGTCGGGACTGCGCCGCAGCCGCCGGATGGCGAGCACCCCGACCACGAGCACCACCACGACCGCGACGATCTCGACCGCGCGGATCCACCCGTCCTGAGCCACGGCACGAAGGTAGCCCCCGGCACCGACAATCGTGAGTGGCCCGGCCGCTCAACCTGCGTCGAGCGCCGACCTGACCTGACCGACCAACCCGGCGACCTCGTCCATCGTTTGCCCTTCGAGCACCCGCCGCATGAGCGCGGCACCCATCACGACCCCGTCGGCGTGCCGCGCCGCCTCGAGCGCCGTGCGGGGACCGGAGATGCCGAACCCGAGCAACACCGGCCGGTCGGTGCTCTCCCGCACCCGCCGGGCCAGCGCCGCCGCCTGCTCTCCCAGCTCCGCCCGTTCCCCGGTGGTTCCCATCACCGTTGACGCGTAGACGAAACCGCTTCCCAGTTCGGCAATCTGCGCAATACGTTCCGACGAGGTGGAAGGTGCCGCGATCAGGACGGTCTCGATCTCCGCCGAGCGAGCCGCATCGACCAAGGGCTGAGCCTCGTCGACCGGCGTGTCCACGGGAATGACTCCGGAGACGCCGGATTCGGCCAGACGACGACAGAACTCGGCCGGACCGCGACGACGGATGAGATTGCTGTACGTCATCACCACCAAGGGGACATCGAGATCGAGCTCGGCGATCGCGTCCAGGGCACGGTCGGTGGTCATCCCCTGATCCAGCGCGCGTTGGGAGGCCTCCTGGATGGTGACCCCTTCGAGCATCGGATCGGAGAACGGCAGCCCGATCTCGATCGCATCGGCTCCCACCGCGGCCATTTCGGCCACCAGCGACACCCAGTCCCCCACGACGCCCGCGGTGACGTAGGGCACGAGCAGTTTGCGATTCCCGGCTCGGCGGGTGCGCAGACGGGTTTCCAACAATGGACGTTTGTCAGCCTCGGTTCTGGTCACTTGAGCAGCTCCCTGACCTGAGCGGCGTCCTTGTCGCCGCGACCGGAGAGGGTGAGCAGCACGCTCGACCCGGTGGGGAGTTCAGCGGTGCCGGCGGCCCGCAGCACCCAGGCCAGAGCGTGGCAACTCTCCAACGCAGCCAGAATTCCTTCGATGCGAGCCAGTTTCCGCAGAGCGGCAAGCACCTCGTCATCGGTCGCGGACACGTACCGGGCCCGGCCCGAGTCGGCCAGGTACGCATGCTCCGGGCCGACGCCGGGGTAGTCCAGCCCGGCCGAGACGGAGTGGGCCTCCAGAACCTGACCGTCGTCGTCCTGCAGCAGGTAGGACTCGAAACCGTGGAGGATCCCCGGGCTTCCCTGCCCGATCGCGGCACCCCCGGCGGCCTCGACCCCGACGAGCTGGGCGGAGGTGTTCACGAAACCTGCGAAGGTGCCCGCCGCGTTCGATCCGCCACCCACACAGGCGACCACCACGTCCGGCACCGCCGAGGGCAGCAGAGCAGCACACTGGCCGCGCGCCTCTTCGCCGATGACCCGCTGGAACTCGCGCACCATCCACGGGTAGGGATGCGGCCCCATCGTGGAACCGATGCAGTAGTGCGCGGTCTCGGACTGTCCGACCCAGTGCCGGAACGCTTCGCTGGTGGCGTCGGCAAGGGTCTGGCCTCCCGAGGTGACCGGAACCACCTCGGCGCCGAGAAGTTCCATCCGGAACACGTTCAGCTCTTGACGCTCGACGTCTTTCGCGCCCATGAACACGGTGACGTCCAGCCCGAGCAGAGCACCCACGGTGGCCGTGGCCACGCCGTGCTGGCCCGCCCCGGTCTCGGCCAGCAGGGTGGTGCGGCCCATCCGCCGGGCCAGGAGCCCCTGCCCCAGAACATTATTGATCTTGTGCGATCCGGTGTGGGCCAGGTCTTCCCGCTTGAGCAGCAGGTTCACCCCCAGCTCGGCCGACAGCCGAGTGGCCGGAGTGACCGGGGTGGGGCGGCCGGCGTAGAGGCCGAGCGTGCGGGTGAGCTCGCCGCGGAACGCCGGATCGGCCCAGGCCTGGCGGAATTCGCGATCCAGAGTGCGACAGGCCGGGATCAGGGCCTCGGGCACGAATCGGCCGCCGAAGGCCCCGAACCGGCCGTCGGCGGCGGGTTCGGTCATGGTGACGGGCTGGGAGGTCATGCGGTTCACCGTAAGAGTTCTAGAACAATGAGTCAAGAGTTATAGAACTACACGGGTGAACCCGTACGGCGGCTGGTCGGCCGGGACGCGGGGAGGCAGGCTTGGGGCACAGCATTTCCAGAGCCTCACGGGGCCGACCGGATGAAGCGCCCGGTGCCGGCTCAAGCCTGGGGCCGGGGAATCCGAAAGGTACGACGAGAGCGACCTCTACCAGAACGGCGGTGATCCCCTTGAGCGTCATGCCGATTGCCAATCAGCACAACGTGTTCAGCAGCTACGGCGCCGTGCACATGCAGCGCCAGCTGATCCCGTCGAGCGTGCTGCACTCCTCGGAGCTGAGCTCGGCGGCCGAGCAGGCCGCAGCCTCGATGGCTGCCAAGGACTCGGTGCACCAGGCTCACTCGGTGGGCGCCACCAGCACCGAGAACCGGACGCACGGGTTCGACAAGCACGCGGCCAAGGGCAGTTCGTTCGCGATGGGTGCGGGCGGGGCCGGGGGCTCCGGCACGGCCGAGCCCGACACCGGTTCGGCCGGCGGCGCGCCGGAGCAGGCCCGTCAGGAACTGCCCCTGGGCGCGACGCTGGACGTGTTCCTCTAGAAGGCCTCAGCGGGTCAGGCGGCGGCGCACTTCCTGCCGCGCCTGGTTCAGCCTGGACTTGACCGTACCCAGCGGCAGGTCCAGGCGCCGGGCGATCTCCTCGTACTCCAGGTCGGCCAGGTCCCGGTAGACGAAGGGCAGCACGAGCTGGGGGTGCGAGCCCTCCAGGGACTCCAGCGCCTCCAGCAGGTCGATCCGTGACCCTGCGATGACGCTCGTGCGCCGAGGGTCAGGGCGGACCTGTTCCTCCACCGTGAGTGGCCGTTCGCCTGCTCTGCGTTTCAGGTCCCGGTAGGTCTGCCGGGAGGCGTTCGTCACCACCACGTAGAGCCAGGTGCGGAACGAACTGCGGCCCTCGAAGCTGCCGATCCGGCGGGCGACCTGCAGAAGGGCGTCCTGGGCGGCCTCTTCGGCGTCTTCCCGATGGGGCAGCATTTTTCCGGCCCGGCGCAGGACCTCGGGCTGGATCAGGGCCAGCAACTCGTTCAGAGCTGCGTCGTCACCGGTCGCGGCGGCCCGGGCCAATGTATCGATCCGGTCACTACCGGGCGCAGCGGCGCCCTCAGGGGCGGCGGGCTCTTCGGGTACGTCGGTCATAGCGGCATGATGCTGCCATGCCTCTGCCCGAGCTGATCGGTCGATACCGGCCTGTCCGTCGTCTCGGCTCCGGTGGCTTCGCCGTGGTGTGGCTCGCCCACGACGAGTCACTGGATGCCGAAGTCGCCGTCAAGGTCATGGCCGACAACTGGGCCGACCGCCTGGACCTGCGTGAACGCTTCCTGGGGGAAGCCCGGATGCTGCGTCAGGCGGCGTCCCAGCGGATCGTCCAGGTGTTCGACATCGGTGAGCTGGAGGACGGCCGGCCCTACCTGGTGATGGAGTACGCGGACGCCGGCACCCTGGCCGACCGGGTCAAGGCGAACGGGGCGTACCCGCTGGCCGAGGCGTTGCGGATCACCGCCGAGGTGGCCCGGGGGGTGGCCGAACTGCACGACGCGGGGGTGGTGCACCGCGACCTGAAGCCCTCGAACGTGCTGATCAAGTCGCGGCGGGGCGGTGGCGAGCGGCTGCTGGTGGCCGACCTGGGGGTGGCCAAGAGCCTGGCCCACGGTTCGGGCGTGACGATGTCGGTGGGCTCGGCCGGTTACATGGCCCCGGAGCAGATGGAGCCCCAGATCGGGGTGGACGTCCGGGCCGACGTGTACAGCCTGGGCGCGTTCGCCTTCTACCTGATGACGGCGCAGAAGCCCTACCTGCCGCTGGTGATGGCCGAGAAGATGCCGGCCGCCCTGCCCCTGCCGGTGCTGCAGACCATGCTGTCGGCGCTCGAGCGCGACCGGGAGAACCGCTGGCCCGACGCGGGCAGCCTGGCCGAGCGGTTCGACCAGCTCGCGGCCCAGCTGCCGGAAGACTTCTCGGTGGCCGCGGTCCGGCCGCCGGCCGAGTCGCCGACCCCCACCCCCAGCTCCCCGGCTGGCAACAACACCCCGGACAGCCCCACCCCGGGCTGGACGTACGAGGGGCGGGAGGCGACCGGTTCGGGTCCGAACGGTGGTGGGGCTGCGGGCTGGTCCGATCCGGGCTGGTCCGATCCGGCCCGCTCCGGGTCGAACTGGGGTCAGCCGGCGAGCGCTCAGCAGGTGGGGGCCTTCGGAACGGCCGATCCGACCCAGGCCGGGCCCACCCGGGCCGCAGCGCCGGCCGCCCACCGGTCCACGCCGATGCCGTCGGCCCGGCCCGCGGGCCAGGACGTCACCCAGCCGCTGGGGCCGCCCAACCAGGCCATGGCCCAGTCCCGGTCCCGTTACGACTCCAACGGCCCGCAGAACGCCGCACAGGCCTTCTCCCCGGGGTATGGCCAGGGGTACGGGTCCGGCCCGCAGGCCCACGCCTCCGGCCACCAGGGCTATGCGCCCGGAAACCAGGGGAACCAGGGCTACGCCCCTAGTCACCATGGTCAAGCAGGTCAGCCGGGTCACCCAGGTCAGGGCGCCAGGCCGGCGTCGTCGTCCTCCGGCCGGTCCAACGGGCCGGGGCGGGCGCGCTGGATCGCGACCATGGTGCTCGTGGTGGCGCTGGCCGCGGCGACCGGTGTGGGCGCGGTCAGGTACTGGCAGACGCGCGGAGAGAAGGACATCACGGCCGAGAGCGCCGACGGGGTGCTCCGCCTGACCGTGCCGTCCAGGTTCGGTGACGAGTCGGTCGACACCGGCTGGTCGCCCGCCTCGATCGGTCTGAAGGGCAAGCAGGAGCCCTCCGGCCTGCTGCTGGCCGAGGACGTGAAGCTCTGGTCGGACCTGACGCAGGACGTGAACGGGGTGTTCGTCGGGCTCAGCACCAGCAAGGACCTGCCCGGCAAGGTCGAGGCGATCAAGCACCAGGACTGCGAGGGCAGTGAGCCGGTGGCGTACTCGGGCGAGCGCTGGGAAGGCTCCTACCGCACCTGGAACGGCTGCTCCGGCGGCGAGCGGGTGCTCCAGGAGGTGCACCTGAAGGCGGTCGACGGCGACCAGTGGGTGTACATGCAGATCCGGCAGAGCTCGGACACCTGGTCCGCCCAGACGGTGATCGAGGGTCTGGAACTGCAGTAGCCCGGCTACCAGCGAACTTTTCGCCCGGTCGCTGCATCCAAGCTCTGACCCCCGTTGCACAGTCCGGGTTCTTCGGAAGGACGCACCATGAAAACCGCACGCGTCGCTGCGGCCCTCGCCCCCGCTCTCCTGCTCGCTCTCACCGCCTGCGGCGCCGAAAGCACCCCGCAGAACGTGACCGGCGCCACGGCCGGGCCGGCCGGGGTGGCGGACCCCTCGGCGTCCGCGGACGACAGCGAGACCAGCACCACGTCGCCGGCCGAATCGGCCACCGACGACTCTCCGATGCCGGCCGACGGCGGCTGCCCCGAGGGCGGTGGGAAGGTCCCCGCCAAGGCCGCGGGCGCACAGGTGGGCGATCTCGACGGTGACGGGGCCAAGGACGAGCTCTGGCTGGCCGACACCGGCAACAAGCGGCGCCTCGGGGTGCGCACGGCCAGCGGCCGGGTGATGTCCACCGTGTTCCAGAGCGGCAGCCCGCAGTCGGCCGTCGCCGTGGCGAACCGGCTGGGGGACGGCTCGGCGATCATCCTGCTGAGCACCGGCCGCACCGCCGCGCTCTACGCGGTGATCGACTGCGAGATCGTGGCCACCAAGGACAAGACCGGTGGGCAGTACACGTTCGACCTGGGCTTCGGCTCGTACGGCACCGGGGTGGCCTGCCCGATGGCCAACGACAAGCTGTACCTGGCCGGCTATCTGGCCACGGCCGCCGAGCGCGAGGGCTACGAGAACATCACCCGGACCCGGATCGACCTGAGCGAAGAGGGCGCCCGGGCCGACAACGGCACGGTGGCCGAACTGGGCGAGCACGGGAACGACTCGGCCAGCGCCAAGATCGCGCACGGGGTCAGCTGCGGCGACTCCGGGACGGCCGAGGAACCGGTCAGCTGACCGGCCTGACGGTCAGTCCACCCGCTCGAGCTCGGCGTACCCCACGTTGGCCGCGTTGTTCTTGTCCTGCCAGGTGAAGGTGGCCTTGTCCGGGTCGGTGGGGTCGAGCAGCAGGATGACCTCGCCGAGCGGCGCGCAGGTGCCGTTCTTGTTGTCCGACTCCTTCACCGGAGCCCGGAGAATGACGGTGGTGAGAGCGACGCTGGTCACCGAGACCTTGGAACGGCAGCCCAGATCGACGGCCTCCATCGTGCCGGGCTTCTTCTTGCCGCCCTTCAGGTCCAGCCGTACCGTCCAGGTGGTCACGGTGCCGCTGTACTGCGTGACCTCGCCCTCCCAGGAACCCGCCAGCTCGTAGGGCAGCGTTCCCGCCGCTGCCTGCTTGTCCCCGTCCTCGACGGCCGCGTCCTCGGTGTCTTCGGCGTCTTCGACCGCACCGGAACCGGCGGTGTCGCAGGCGGAGTCGTCACCCTGGTCGGCACCGACGTTGATCCGGCCGCCGCACGCCTCCGGATCGGCTGCGTCTTTCGACCCGCCGGACTCGCTGGAGGTCGAACCCTTGGTGTCGTTCAGGCTTTCGGTGCCCTGGTTGCCGAGGTTGTAGAGGCCGACTCCCACCAGGAGGGTGAGCACGACGACGGCAGTGAGCACGGCAAAACGGCCGCGGTTGGGCGCTGGAGTGCCCGGCCGCTGACCCGGAACCCCACCCGGGCGGCCACCGTTCGACCCGCCCCAGGCTTGAGGAGGCTGGTTCCAGCCGCCGTTCCCGCCGGGAGGAGGCAGAGCCGGGCCACCGTTGCCGGCGCGCTGGGCCGGGCCAGGCATCGGCGGCTGCGGGCCGCCGAGCGGACCCCGCTGGCCGTGCGAGCTGGACTGGCCGTGTGTGCCGGACTGGCCGCGCATGTCGGACTGCCCATGCGTGCCGGACTGGCCATGCATGCCGGACTGGCCATGCACGCCGGGCAACCCTGGCGCGCCGGACTGCCCACGCGTGCCGGACTGGCCGCGCCCGTCAGACTGCCCGGGTGCGCCGGGTGCGCCGGGTGCGCCGGACTGCCCGGGCGCGCCGTACTGGCTAGGTGCGCTGTGCCGATTAGGCGCACCGTGCAGTCCCTGCTGACTTTGCTGCCCCTGCTGGTTTTTCGGGTTCCAGGCCGGCTGCTGACCTGGAGGGCCCCACTGCTGCGGCTGGGGCTGCTGCGGTTGCGGCGGCGGATAGCTGCCGGGCCGGGGACTGGGCTGCCAGTTCTGCGGGGCAGGCCGCTGGATATCCGGCGACCCGCCGAAAATCTGCGCACCGGAACCAGACTGAGACCCAGTGCCGTTCTGCGCCCCGGAACCATGCGTCCCAGAACCGTGCTGCCCCAAGCTGTGCTGCGACCCGGGAACGTTCGACCCAGCACCCGGCGCCCCACTGCCCGGCACCCCAGCGCCCGGAACTCCGCTGCCTGACACCCCAGCGCTCGGGAATCCGGAACCCGCGCCACCAGCACCCCGTCCCGGCGCGCCCCACTGCGGCTGCGGCGAAGGAGCGGGCGGCTGGTACTGCTGCGGCTGCGGAGTGCTGGGCGGCGAGTACTGACCACCCTGCTGAAATGCCGAAGGCGCATGCCCCTGAGCAGTTCCCGTGGCCCGCCCGCCGGAACCGGCGGGCGTTCCCCAGGGTGGGACGTCTGCAGATGGAACCCCCGGACTCACCGGACCTGAGGTGCCAGTAGGACGCCTGCCCGCAACCGGATGGCCCATCGCCCCGGCATCGGCAACCGCCGTGCGCCCCTCGGCGTACCCCATGGTGGGGCCGGTCGTGGACGCCTCCACCAGCTGGGTGGCCTGGGCCAGGACGACGGTCGGGTCGGGGGCGTCGGTCTGGTCGGGCCGCCCGAGCAGCATCGACAGTGCCTGCTGGGCCGTGGGCCGGTAGGCCGCGTCCTTGCTGAAGCACCGGCGCAGCACGGCCAGCAGTTCGGGCGGCACACCGGTCAGGTCGGGCTCTTCGTGGGCGATCTTGGTGATCGCCGCCATCATGTGCTCGGCCTCGAACGGGGCGCGGCCGGTGGCGGCGAAGGCCATCACCGACCCCCAGGCGAACAGGTCGGTGGCCGGGCCGACCCGCTCACCGCGCAACTGCTCGGGCGACATGTAGGCGGGCGTACCGAAGAGCTTGCTGACCTTGGTGGTGTCGTTCGACAGGTCGCGGGCGATGCCGAAGTCGATGACCCGGGGGCCCTCCGGCGACATCATCACGTTGGCCGGCTTCAGGTCGCGGTGCACCACCCCGGCCTGGTGGATCGCCGCCAGGGCGGTGGCCGTGCCGATGGCCAGGCGCTGCAGGCGGGTGCCGGACATCGGGCCGTGCTCGCTCACGTACTGCTGCAGCGAGGGGCCCTCGATGAACTCACTGATCACGTAGGGCGGCTGCGACTGCATGTCGAAGTCGAGGATCTGGGCGGTGCAGAACGGGGCCACCCGCCGGGCGGAGGCCACCTCCTTGGCGAACTGCTCGCGCGAGCGCTCGTCCTCCACCCGCAGCATCTTGACCGCGACCAGCTCGTTGTCGGGGGAAACGCCCAGGTAGACCACTCCCTGCCCACCGGCGCCGATACGGCCGGTGAGCCGGTAGCCGGCCACCTGCGTCGGGTCCGCGGACTGCAGGGGGGCAACGTCAGGCACTGATTCAGTCTGCCACCCGAAGCGCGGCGATCTGTAGCACTCGGGGTAAACGTGCCCGCTTAGACCGGATTTTGTGACTCTCAGGCAACCACGACTTGCGCAGAGTCACTCAAGTCGCAGCGTTCCGCCCCCGGAATTGCTCTCCTCGGCCGCGTCCTGCCAGGAGAAGAGCATCTCGCCGTCGCCGCTGCGGGTCAGGCGCACCGTGCTGTCGTCGGCACAGGTGTCCCACAGGTCGTCCTCCAGCTGTGTCGCCATCACCACCGAGTCGGTGCCGGACTCGAAGCTCAGCACTCCACCGCAGCCGAGCGAGCGGATGTCGATCCGTCCCTGGGACCGACCGGCCTCCAAGGTCAGCACCACCTCGTAGCGGGAGACCTCACCCAGCGGCTGGTAGACCTCGCCGCGCCAGGAGCCGGCGGTCCAGTCCGGCAGGGCGGCGGGGGTGTCCGTGCTGGTCTGCGGCAAAGGGACGTCGGTCGCGCCGATGGTCTCGTCGGCACCGGTCGGCTCGGGGTCGGCTTCGTCGGTTCCGGGATCGGTACCGGTGTTCGGGTCGGTGGGCGAACTGGAGTTGGTGCGGGGCTCGTCGTTGTCGAGCAGGGTGCGCAGCAGCAGGGCGCCCCCGCCGACCATGCCGCCCCCGATCACGAGCACGGCCAGAACGGCCCCGATCGAGGACAGGACGCCGCTGGGTCGGGTGCGGGTATCGGGCAGACCGGAGGGCGGGGTCTCGGGCGTGCCGTACTCGGGCGAGTGCTCGGGTGAGGACCAGGCAGTCAGGCCGGACCGGCTCTCGCCGGTTCGCACCGGAGCCGGGGAAACCCGCCTGGTGGTCGGCGTTCGGAGGGCCTGCTCGGCCTGCTCGGCCGCGGACTCCCCACCGGCGCCCCCACTGTTCTGCGCCAGCCGACTCCCCTCGGCGAGCACCACCGTCGGATCGGCCTGGTCGTGCTCGGGCCGGCCCAGCAGCAGGGCCAGGGCCTGCTGCGCGGTGGGGCGCTGGTCCGGCTCCTTGGCCAGGCAGCGGCGCAGCACCTCGGCCAGCCCGGCCGGCACCCCGTCGAGGCGCGGCTCCATCGTGGTGATCCGGTGCACCACGGCCATCATGTGCTCGGCCTCGAACGGGGCCCGGCCGGTGGCGGCGAACGCGACCACCGAGGCCCAGGCGAACATGTCGGTCTGCGGACTCACCCGCTCGGCCCGGATCTGCTCCGGCGCCATGTAGGCCGGCGTTCCGAAAATCCGGCTCGTCACCGTGGTTTCGTGGGACAGGTCGCGAGCGATGCCGAAGTCGATGACCCGCGGTCCCTCCGGCGAGATCATCACGTTGGCCGGCTTGAAGTCGCGGTGCACCACGCCTGCCTGATGAATGGCGGCCAATGCGGTGGCGGTGCCGATCGCCAGCCGCTGCAGCCGACTTCCGGTGATCGGCCCGGAGTCGCGTACCAGCCGCTGCAGCGACGGGCCTTCGATGAACTCGCTCACCACGTAGGGCGATTCGGCCTCGAGATCGAAGTCGATGACGCGGGCGGTACAGAACGCCGCCACCCGGCGGGCCGCCGAGACCTCCTTGGCGAACTGCTGCCGGGACCGCTCATCCTCTAGCCGCAGTTGCTTGACCGCCACCCGACTGCCGTCCGGCCCGGCACCGAGGAAGACAACCCCCTGACCACCCTGGCCGAGCCGGCTCACGATGCGGTACCCGGCGACCTCCGTCGGGTCTCCGGCTCGCAGTCGACTGGCGTCAGGCATCGGCACATAGTGCCAGCCCGGCTTGTGAGGCAGGGAAATCCGCCCGACAGTGACGCTTTCGTCACTCACCGTCAGTCAGGGTCACGTACGGTGCTTCTCAGGGTGAGCCCTGATGCCGGTCGGCGACGCGCCGACTACGCTGGCCGAGGGCTGAGCGGTTGGGGAAGGCCGCCGGCCCGGATCCTGCGGAGGGGGCGGTTGCGGTCATGTCCGAGATCTGGCGCGGCGTTCGGGAACTCGTTCTTCTGGGCGCCCTCTGGGGGGTGTACTCGCTCTCCCGGCTGCTCGCCTCGACCGATCTGAAGCCCGCGCTGTCCCGGGCGAACTCGGTCCTGGACGTGGAGCGGTTCTTCGGGCTGCACCACGAGCTCAGCTTCAACCACTTCACCGCTGCCCACGAATGGCTGGCGGTCGCCTTCAGCTACTACTACGCGGCCGCCCACTACGTGGTCACCGCGGCGGTGCTGATCCTGCTCTACACCCGCGGCCGGCAGGTCTACCAGCAGGGCCGCAACGCCCTGGTCCTGGCCACGGTGATGGCCCTGGCCGCCTACATCACCATGCCCACGGCCCCGCCGCGGTTCGTGCCCGGCTACATCGACGTGCTGGCCGAGAACGCCGATCTGGGCTGGTGGGGGGCGGGGCACTCGCTGCCGGGCGAGATGGGCCGGCTGACCAACGAGCTGGCGGCCATGCCGTCGATGCACGCGGGCTGGGCGTTGTGGGTGGCCCTGGCCGTCTCACTGACCACCCGGAACCGGCTGCTGCGCAGCCTGGGCTGGTGGCACGCCGTGCTCACCGCGCTGATCGTGATCGGCACCGGCAATCACTGGACGCTCGACGTGCTGGCCGGCTGGGCCGTGGTCGGTGCCGCCTGGGCGCTGGCGGTGCACGTGAACCCCGCGACCGAACCGGCCACCAGCACCCGCCGCACGGCCGACGTGGCGGCCAAGAGCGTTGCCCGCTAGTCGCTCTCGTGCCGGGGCTGGTAGCCCGCAGCGGTGAGGTCGGCCACCACCTGGTCGCAGTGCGCCGGGCCGCGGGTCTCCACCCACAGGGCCACCTCCACCTCGTTCACCGCGGTGCGGGCGCCGGTGCGCACGTGCTCCACCTCCATCACGTTCGCGTCGGTGGTGGCCAGACGCATCAGCAGCTGGGCGAGCGAGCCGGGCGTGTCCGGCACCCGCACGCGCAGCCGCAGGTAGCGCCCGGCCGAGGCCAGGCCGTGCCGGATCAGGCGCATCAGCAGCAGCGGGTCGACATTTCCGCCGGAAAGCACGGCCAGGGCCGGGGTCTCGATCTCCAGCCCGTCCTTGAGCAGGGCCGCCACGGCGACCGCGCCGGCCGGCTCGATCAGCAGCTTCTGGCGTTCCAGCATCAGCAGCAGGGCCCGGGAGATGGTCTCCTCGTCGACCGTGACCACCTCGTCGACCAGGCTGTCGACGATCGCGAAGGGCACGTCACCGGGCCGGCCCACGGCGATACCGTCGGCCATCGTGCTCATCGAGGGCAGCGACTCGGGTCGGCCCGCGGCCAGCGAGGGAGGGTAGGCGGCCGCGCTCTCGGCCTGCACGCCGATCACCCGGATGTCGGGGCGCCGCGCCTTGAGCACCGTGGCCACACCGGCCAGCAGGCCACCGCCCCCGGTGCTGACCAGCACCGTCTTCACGTCCGGCCGCTGCTCGAGGAACTCCAGGGCGATCGTGCCCTGACCGGCCACCACGTCGGCGTGGTCGAACGGGTGGATCATCACCGCACCGCTGGTCTCGGCGTGCTCCAGGGCGCTGGCCAGGCACTCGTCCACCGTGCTGCCGGTGAGCACCACCTCGGCGCCGTAACCGCGGGTGGCGTCGAGCTTGGGCAGCGGCGCCCCGACCGGCATGTAGACCCGGGCCGGCACCCCGAGCAGCCGGGCCGCCAGGGCCACCCCCTGCGCGTGGTTGCCGGCGCTGGCCGCCACCACCCCCCGGGCCTTCTCGGCCTCGGACAGCCGGGCCATCCGGGTATAGGCGCCGCGAATCTTGAACGAACCGGCCCGCTGCTGGTTCTCGCACTTCAGGTAAACGTCGCCGCCCCGTAGGTCGGACAGGGCCCGGCTGCGGACCACAGGGGTGCGCCGGATCACCGGTTCCAGCAGCTCGGCGGCCGCCAGAACATCGGCGTCGGAGACGGGCAGGACGCGGGCGGGAGCGGACATGACGGAATCCTCGCACGCCCGCCCACACACCCCCGGCTCCCGGGGGTGGGGTTTTCCCTACCCCCGGCGGGCCAGGTTTCCCCTACCCCCGCTGGCTGCTCAGACCCCTCGAACGGGCTCACCGACGTCCGTAAGTTCGAAGTCACACCGCACCACATTCATCTGAGGGGGAAAGATTATGGAAACACCGGCTTTGGACGTCAGTGGGCTGAGCATGACGTACGGCAGCGGACCGGGGGCTGTCGAAGCACTGCGGGAGGTGGGCCTGCGGCTGGAGCGGGGTACCTTCACCGCTCTGATGGGCCCCTCGGGGTCCGGCAAGAGCACGTTCCTCAACTGCGTGGCCGGTCTGGAGCGACCGGCCGCCGGCACGATCACCATCGGGGGTCGCGCCCTGCCGAACGACGAGGCGGCGGCCACCCTGTTCCGGCGCGAGCGGATCGGCATCGTCTTCCAGAACCTGAACCTGCTTTCCTACCTGAGCGCCGGGCAGAACGTGGAGCTGCCGCTGCGCCTGGCCGGGCGCCGCGTGCCCCGCGGCATCGCCCGGGAACTGCTCGACCAGGTCGGTCTCGGTGACCGGGTGCACTCGCTGCCGGCCGAGCTCTCCGGTGGCCAGCAGCAGCGCGTGGCCATCGCCCGCGGACTGGTGACCAAGCCGGACGTGCTCTTCGCGGACGAACCGACCGGCGCCCTGGACAGCCGGACGGCCCGGAACGTGCTGGGGATCCTGCGGGGTTCGGCCGATCGTCTGGGCCAGACCATCGTGATGGTCACCCACGACCCGGTGGCCGCGGCCTATGCCGACCAGGTCGTGTTCCTGGCCGACGGCCGGATCGCCGGGCAGATGGCCAACCCGACCGCCGAGGCCGTGGCCGCCCAGATGACCCACCTGGACCAGCTGGTTCCGGCTCTCTCCGGGACCGGTGCGTGATGCGACTCATCGCCTGGAGCTCGCTGCGCACGCGGGCCACCTCGTTCGGTGCGTACTTCCTGTCGGTGTTCTTCGGCACCGTGCTGATCGGCTCGTTCGCCACTCTGAGCAGCGCCGGCACGGGCGACGTGTCCACCGCCGACGCCGACCGGCTCTCGACCATGGGCATCGTGGTAGGCAGCTGGGGCGCCCTGATCGTGCTCTTCTCCCTGGCCTCCACGCTGACCCTGGTGGTGGGTCAGCGCACCGCCGAGACCGCCCTGCTGCGGGCGGTCGGGGCCACCCCGAAACAGGTGCGCCGGCTCGTGATCACCGAGTCGACGCTGGTCACGCTGGCGGCGGTGGTGATCGCGGCCGGACCGGCCTGGCTGGTCGGCGATCTGGTGCTGGGCGCGATGCGCGAGACCGGGATGCTCTCGGACGGCGTGGGCGGCCACGGTCAGCCGGTCGCCCTGACCATCACCGGCCTCGGAATCACCCTGGTGGCCTACTTCGCGGCGCGGATCGCCACCCGCCGGGCCACCCGGGCATCGGTGCGGGCATCGCAGCGGGAGGCCGCGACCGGCCCCCGGCGCACCAGCCGCTGGCAGATCGCGGCCGGCCTGGGACTGATCCTGATCGGTCTGCAGCTGCTGGTGGTGACCGTCACGGTGATGGCCGACGACCCGGACCCGATGGCCCCGATGAGCACCGCCGGCCCGGCCGGGGTGTTCACCACGATCGGCATCGCCACCCTGTCGCCGGTCCTGCTGCGGCTGGCCACCAGCGTCTTCGGTTTCGTGCTGAAGCCGTTCGGGGTGGCCGGGCACCTGGCCCGGCACGACCTGCGGGCCCGGGCCCAGGCCCTGGGCGCGACCCTGGCGCCGATCACGATCTTCACCGGGATCGCGGCCGGCACCGCCTACCTGGTGGCGATCCAGAACAAGGCCGACGCGGGCCTGGTGAAGACGCCCGAGGCGGAGGACGTGGAGCTGCTGAACTACGTGGTGGTCGGGATGATCGCGCTGTTCGCGGCCATCATGGTGGTCAACACCCTGGCCGCGGCGGTCGCCGCCCGGCGCCAGGAGTTCGGCCGCCAGCAGCTGGCCGGGGCCACCAAGGCCCAGATCCGGCAGGTGATGCTGCTGGAGGCGGCCTTCCTGTCGGGCACCGGCATCGTGCTCGGGGCGATCGCCTCGCTGGCCATGATGTGCCCGTTCAGCTGGGTGAAGCTGGACAGCGTGCTGCCCGGTCTGGGGCCCTGGTACCTGCTCGGGGTCGCCGCGGTCGCCGCCACGGTGACGATCTCGGCCACCGCGGTGCTGACCGGCCGGATGCTGCGCCGCCCGGCCCTGACCCTGGCTGCCTGAGGGCAGGGGACGGCGATGACAGACTTGGGCACCATGTGGGGAGAAAGAGGACTGCGGCGGATCCCGCTGCTGCGGTTCGACGAGGCCGGTCTGCGCGACCGGGCCCGGATCTGGCTGCTCGAACTCGCCCACGTCCTGCTCGCCGTCCCCTGCCTCGTGCTCTTCGTGCTGATCGTGACCGGCTGGCCGACCACCACCGTCCTGGTCGGGCTGCTCCTGCTCCACCTGGCCGTGCCGGCCGCCGCCCAGCTCGGCCGGGCGCACCGCTACCTGGCCGGTACGGCCCTGCGGCAGCCGGTGGAGGTGCCGGGGTACAAGAGCAGCGGCAGCACCGGCCTGGCCGCGGTCTGGGCCCGGCCGTGGACCTGGCTGCAGGACCCGCGGCGCTGGCTGGACCTGGCCTTCACCGCGTTCGCCAGCACCGGCGGCCTGGCCCTGTCGGCGGCCGTGGTCTGCCTGCCGGCCCTGGCGATCACCCACCTGGTGCTGGCGCTGGTGTTCCAGACCTTCTGGTGGCTGCTGCCGATCTCGCTCGACCTGGTGCTGTGGTGGCTGCTCACCCCGTTGCTGTCGATGGTCCGGGCGGTCACCACCCTGGCCATGTACGGCAACTCGCTCGCCGCCCAGCTGGAACGCCGGGTGGCGGCGGTGTCGGAGTCCCGGGCCGAGTCGATCGACCACTCAGCGGCCGAGATCCGGCGCATCGAGCGGGATCTGCACGACGGGGCGCAGGCCCGGATCGTCTCGCTGGGCATGAACATCGGGCTGGCCGAGGAACTGCTCAAGCGCGACCCGGAGGCAGCCGCCGCGCTGCTGGCCGAGGCCCGGAAGGCGACCACCGAGGCCCTGGAGGACCTGCGCGGCGTGGTCCGCAGCATCCATCCGCCGGTGCTGGCCGACCGGGGGCTGGGCGGCGCCGTCGAGGCGTTGGCCGTTCAGCTCTCGCTGCCGGTGACCACGTCGGTCGACCTGCCCCGCAAGATTCCCGCGCCGGTCGAGACCGCGGTCTACTTCGCGGTGGCCGAGGCGCTGGCCAATGTGGTGAAACATGCTCAGGCGCAACGCGCCTGGGTGCGGCTGGGGTTCTCGGGCAGCCAGTTGAGAGCAGAAATCGGGGACGACGGTGAGGGCGGGGCCGCGGTGAGCGGCGGCACCGGGCTGGCTGGGGTGGCGCAACGGCTGCGTGCCTTCGACGGCACACTGAGCATCGACAGCCCCGCTGGGGGGCCGACCCTGGTCGTGGTGGAGGTACCGTGCGCGTCGTGATCGCCGAGGATCTGGCCCTGTTGCGGGACGGGCTGATCCGGTTGTTCGAGGCGCACGACTTCGAGGTGGTGGCGGCCGTGGACAATGCCACGTCACTGCTGCAGGCGCTGGACGAGAAGGAGGCGGACATCGCCGTCCTGGATGTGCGGCTGCCGCCGAGCTTCTCCAACGAGGGTCTGATGGCGGCGGTCGAGATCCGGCGCCGACGGCCCGCTTTCCCGGTGCTGGTGCTCAGCCAGTACGTGGAGCAGCTCTACGCCAAAGAACTGCTGGCCTCCGGCCAGGGCTCGATCGGCTACCTGCTGAAAGACCGGATCACCGACGTCCGTTCGTTCGTCGAGGCAGTTCAGCAGGTGGCCGCCGGGGGCACGGTCCTGGACCCGCAGGTGGTCTCCAGCATCCTCACCCGGGCCCAGCGCGAGGCCCCGATGGAACGGCTGACCGAACGCGAGCGCGAGGTGCTGGGCCTGATGGCCCAGGGCCGGTCCAACGCCGCGATCGCAGCGCGTCTGTTCGTCTCCGAGAAGGCCGTGGGCAAGCACACCAACAGCATCTTCACCAAGCTGGACCTGCCCCAGGCGGCCGACGACAACCGCCGGGTGCTGGCGGTTCTGGCCTACCTACATCAGGACTGAGCGCGCAGCGGCTTCAGGGTGCGGGCCAGGACCTCGAGCTCGACCAGCATCGCCTCGGCGCCGGCGCTCATCATCTCGTTCGGGTTGATCGTGCGTTCCTCGGTGAGGAACTGGGTGACGAACGGGATGTGCACGTTGCCGCCGGTCGGGAAGAGCTTGAGCATGGCCATCACCGGCCGCAGGGTGGTCACGGCGCGCACGCCGGCCGAGACCCCGCCGTAGCTGACCACGCCGGCCGGCTTGTTCGCCCACTCGTGCACCAGGTAGTCGAGCGCGTTCTTCAGCGGGGCGGTGTACCCGGCGTTGTACTCGGGCATCACGAAGACGAACGCGTCGGCCCGCTCCACCGTGGCGCTCCAGCGCTTGGTGTGCTCATGCACGTACTGCCGCAGCCGGGGGTGGTTCGGCTCGTCCATCAGCGGCAGGTTCAGCTCGGCCAGGTCGACCAGCTCGACGGTGAAACCGGCGTGCTTCTCGGCCACCGCCTGGATCCACTGGGCGACCGGAAGACCGACCCGCCCGGGGCGGGTGCTGGCGACGATGATCTGAACGACTGGTCTGGACATGGGGGGATCCTTACTGCGGAGGGGCCGTGCGAGGTACCGGCCCACCGTATGCCTGGCCTCAGGTGACCGGCCCGGCGACTCCCCCGGCCGGCGCAGGAACCACCAGGGCGGGTGCGGGGGCCGGGAGCCGGTCCTTCAGCCGCAGGGCCGGCTTCTCCACCAGGAACCAGGAGAAGACGGTCAGCGCAACGGTCAGCGAGAGCTCCAGCAGGTGCTGCACCAGGTGTGAGAAGCCCCGGTTCTGCACGGTCATGAAGACCGGGAAGTGGTAGAGGTACAAACCGTAGGAGAGCGTCCCGATCACCACCAGCGGCCGCACCGAGAGCAGGCTCACCATCGGGCCGTCCTTCTGGGTGACCAGGTGGTGCACCACCAGCGCCGAGAACAGTGCGGCGAGTGGCAGCCGCCACTGGTAGGTGACGCTGGGCTCGATGCGGGAGGTGGCGAACAGCGCGGCCAGACCGAGCACCCCGGCCCAGGCCACGACCTCGGACCGGACTCGGGTACCGGCCAGGCCCTCGCGCCGCTGCAGCAGAACGGCGAGCAGGGCCCCGAGCAGCAGTCCGTCGCAGTGCGAGGTGGTCGCGTAGTAGAGCCACAGCGTGCTCTCGGAGTTGCCGGCGCTGATCCAGCGGGCCACCACGACCACCCCGACCAGCACGGCCAGGGCGGCCGCGGGGGCCTTCCGGCGGCGGGCCAGCACCGCGATCAGCAGGACCGGCCAGATCAGGTAGAACTGCTCCTCGATCGACAGCGACCACGTGTGGGTCCAGATCCCGGTGCCGCCGTTCACCCAGACGTTGGCCCAGTTCGCCACGTAGAAGAGAACACTGGCGAGGGCCACCACCGGGTTCAGGGTGAACTGGTCGCGGGCCAGGGTCAGCACGACCGGCAGGCTGACCACGAGCATGAACAGCAGGGGCGGCAGCAGGCGCAGGGCCCGGCGCAGGTAGAACGACCTCAGGTCGATCCGGCCGGTGCGGTCCCACTCCCGCAGCAGCAGGGCGGTGATCAGGTATCCGCTGATCACGAAGAACACGTCCACGCCCAGGAAACCGCCGTGGGCGGCGGGCGAGGTGTGGAACGCCATGACGGCGAGCACGGCGATGGCCCGTAGGCCGTCCAGCGCGGGGCGACGCGACATCTGATCTGTCCCTGAAATCACTCGGCGGACGGGAACCTTCTGGCCTCCACCTCTATGTACAGGGTTTCTGGAGGGACACCAAGAGATTTCCGAGGTGAGTTCACCGGCACGGCGTGACGAGTGGCAAGGATCCGTCACCACTCGTCACGGTGTGTGTCAGGGGATGCGCAGGCCCTCGGGCAGGTCGCCGTGGTGGATCACGGTGAGCCGCTGGGTGGGGCGGGTCAGCGCGACGTAGAGGTCGCTGGCGCCCCGGCGGGAGGCGGCGACGATCCCGGCCGGGTCGACCACGGTGACCGCGTCGTACTCCAGGCCCTTCACGTCGTCGACGCTGAGCACCGAGACCCGCTCGCCCAGCCCGGCGTACTCCGGGCTCAGCAGCGACTTGCGCACCCGCTCGGAGACCTCGCCCACCACCTCGGCCCGCGAGAGAATCACCGCGAACTGCCCGCCGCCGAGCGCCTTCTCGTCGGCCGTGACCGCGCGCAGCACGGCCTCGGCCACTGCCCCGGCGTCT
Source organism: Kineosporia sp. NBRC 101677 (assembly GCF_030269265.1). Classification (NCBI taxonomy): domain Bacteria; kingdom Bacillati; phylum Actinomycetota; class Actinomycetes; order Kineosporiales; family Kineosporiaceae; genus Kineosporia; species Kineosporia sp. NBRC 101677. Next base: position 179,018 of record NZ_BSTA01000013.1, on the reverse strand, counting down.
TCGGGAGCCTGAATCAGGGACGGGTCCCAGTCACCTTCGCGGGCCGACTCGGGCAGCCTCACGCTGATGCCCGAGGCGGTGAGCATGGCCGCGGCCGGGCGCATGATCTTCGCCGGGGTGCGGTAGTTGACAGTCAGCTCGGCCACCCGCCAGCGGTCCTTGGCGATCGTGTCCAGCGCACCGGCCCAGGTGCTGGCCCCGGCTGCGGAACTGGTCTGGGCCAGGTCACCGACCACCGTCATGGAGCGCGAGGGCACCCGTCGGGCCAGGGTGCGCCACTGCATCGGCGAGACCTCCTGGGCCTCGTCCACCACCACGTGCCCGTACGTCCAGGTGCGGTCGTCGCGGGCCCGCTCGGCCACGGTCAGGCTGCCCCCCGGACCCTCGAACCGGTCGGCCAGCATGTCCGCGGTCATCATGGCCGCGGCCTCACCGGACATCTGGAGCACGCCCTGGGCGTAGCGGACCGCCTCGGCCCGTTCGGCCGCGGCCCGGGCCCGCTCCCGCGCGGCCGCGGCGCTGGCCGTCACGTCGGCCCCGATCAGCTCGGCGACCTCGTCCAGGAGCGGCACGTCGGACTGGGTCCAGGGGCTGCCGGGCTCGCGCAGCAGCAGCCGGGCCTCGGCCTTGGCCAGCTTGCCCTCGGTGGCGGCCCGCAGCCGGTCCGGGTCGGAGAGCAGTTTGTCGAGGAACGCCTCGGCCGACAGCGGCATCCAGCGCAGGTTGATCTCGCGCCGCACGTCGATGTTGTCGCGCAGTTCGGCGGCCAGGTCGAGCCGGGTCTCCGGGTCGTTCTCCAGGCGCCGGGCCCGGGCCAGCTGCCCGGCCAGGTCGTCGAGGAGGTGCTTGACGAACGTGGTGCGGGCCTCGTTGTGCGGGCGCCCGGTCTGGCGGGCCCGGGAGCGGGCCTCGACCACCGCGGCCGGGCGCAGGGCGATCTGGTCGCCGTCGAGGGTGATCGGGACCGGCCGGGGCAGGGTCAGCTGGCGCTGGCGCACCGCCTCGCGGATCACCCGGGCCATCCGCAGATCGCCCTTGAGCAGAGCGACCTCGGGCCGGTCGGTGCGGGTGGCCTCGACACCGGGGAAGATCTGCCCGGGGGTGGACAGCACCACACCGGTCTCACCGAGCGAGGGCAGCACCCGCTCGATGTAGCGCAGGAAGACCGGTGAGGGCCCGACCACTAGCACGCCGCTCTTGGCGATCCGCTCGCGGTGGGTGTACAGCAGGTAGGCGGCGCGGTGCAGGGCGACCGCGGTCTTGCCGGTGCCCGGTCCGCCCTGGACCACCAGGACGCCGGTGAGCGGGGCCCGGACGATCTCGTCCTGCTCGGACTGCAGGGTGGCCACGATGTCGCGCATCTTGCCGGTGCGGTGCTCGGTGAGCGCCGTCATCAGGGCGCCGTCACCGGTCACGGTGGTCAGGTCGGCCGCGTTCAGGCCGCTGACGTCGAGCAGTTCGTCGTCGATGCCGGTGACCGTGCGGCCCCGGGTGGCCAGGTGCCGCCGCCGGGCCACGCCCGCCGGGGCGGCCGCGGTGGCCTGGTAGAAGGCGGCCGCGGCGGGGGCCCGCCAGTCGACCAGGAGCTGCTGCTGCCCCTCGTCGGCGAGGCCGATCCGGCCGACGTAGCGCCGCTCGCCGCCGTTCATGTCCAGCCGGCCGAAGGCGAGCCGGTCCTCGACGGCGTCGAGCTGGGCCAGCCGCTCGGTGTGCAGGGCGTCGAAGGCGTCCTTCTCGGCCCGGCCGGCCGGGGTGTTGGAGGAGGACGACCGGCGCAGGTCGTCCAGGGTCGTGCGGGCCCGGGAGCGGATGTCGTCGAGCCGGCCGTAGAGCAGGTCGAGGTAGGTCTGTTCCAGGGCCACCTCGCGCTCGGTGGCGTTCTGCGGCCCACCGGTGCCGTTGCGGCCATCACCGGCGCTGCCACCAGTGCTGCCGGTGTGCTCGTCCGTGCTCCCGGTCAGGCCATCGACCGTGCCATCGCTCACGCCATGGCCTCCCATGCTCGTCACCCACCTGCTCGGCCGCGCGTCGCCTGCCGCGGCACCACTTCTACTTACCTGTCGCTGCTCACTTGCCCACCGCCGAAGGTTCGGTGGTGCCGTACATATAACCGGTACATATGGCCGGTGCTGCAGTGCTTGGTTCATCGCGTGTGTCCGACCGGGCCCGGTTCGGTTCAGACACCGGCACCGATCCCATCACGTCCAGGAGAACCGATCCGGTGTCCGGCCCCCGGGCCCCTACGGCCCACCCGTGCTCGCCGGCCACCGATCCATTCTGCCGCCGACCAACTCGGCCCGGCCCAGCTCTCTGTTCTGCCTCGTACCCGCTGCTCGACTCACCCCGGCCCGAGACCGATCCGGCCCAGGCGGCTTCGTCAGGCGACCCGTTCTCGGTTCGGACCCGAGACCGAACCCGACCTCGAAAGCTTCGCCGGGCCGACCCGTCCTCGTTCGGACCCGACCCGATCTGAGCCCGGGCCGCTTCGCCGGGCCGACACATCCTCTGTTCCGTCCGAACCCCGACCGAACCCGACCCGAGCACCTTCGCCAAGCCGACCCGTCCCCTGTTCTGTTCGGACCCGACCGAGACCGACCCGACCTGAGCACCTTCGCCTGGGCGACCCGTCCCTTGTTCCGTCCGAACCCCGACCGAGACCAACCCGACCCGAGCACCTTCGCAGGGTGACCCGTCCTCTGTTCGAACCCGACCCGAGACCGGCCCCGACCCGAGCACCTTCGCCAGGGTGACCCGTCCTCCGTTCGAACCCGACCCGAGACCGAAACCCGACCCGGCCGCTTGGCCGAGCCGACCCGTCCTCTTGCCGGTATCGATGATCTACACGACCTGAGACCGACTCCAGACCGACCCGGCCGGTTCCCGCTCACACCCGATCACGCACGTACCGCGCTCGACCACGCTCGACCACGCCTGTCCCGGCCGAGCGCACCTGCTACCGCACCACGTCCTGCCCGCCGAACACCAGCCACCTCTGCCCCGCGAGGACCGGATCACGACCCGGGCCACCGCACCGCCGAACAGCCCGGCCCGGCGCAAAGGACTTACCAGTATGTCTCCTCAGGCGGCCTCTCGCTGACCCTCCGCGACCCGGTTGACCGTGATCCAGTCGTCGATCTGCCGCCACCACTCGTACAACCAGGCGATCCGCTGCTCCCGGCCGCCCGGCACGCTCCCGGCAGGCACCTGCCACCACCGCATCTTCAGGTCCACCGCCACCGGCAGTGCACCCCAGATGTCGGTGACCGTGAGCAGGTGGTCGGTACCGGTGTGAGCTACCCAGACCACGTCTGCCTCGGGCGCGTTGTCGAGCACGGCCAGCACACCGGCCGGCCGTGGGGGCAGCACGTAGCGCATCGCCTCGGCCTTGGCCGCCTCGGCCATCAGCCCCCGGCGGCGCAATTTGGCGATGGCCCGGGCGCGGCGGCGGGCCGTGAAGTTGCCGCCCTCAGGGAAGAGGACCAGCGCGTCGTTGCCGTCGAGCTTGCGGGCCAGCTCTCCGATCAGCTGCTCCGCGTCGGGACCCTTCTCCGGGTCGACCGTGGCCTTGCCCGGGGCGCCGGAGCGGATGAAGCGGGTGGGCAGCCGGTTGAGCACGATGTCGATCGCCGGATCCCACTGCATGGTGTCTTTCAGAACGATCCGCGGCTCCCGGTCGTACCAGTTCATCAGAGCGTGGACCAGGAGGAACGAGTCGCCCGGGCCGGCGTGCCGGCAGAACACGATCAGCGGTTTGTCGCGGTAGGCCTCCAGTTCCGGGCCGTCGACCCGGACCTGCACGTGCAGCGCGTGATTGACCAGCCAGAAGATCCAGCGCAGGAAGGCACGGACGCAGACGTAGTGCCGCCGCTCGTGCTTCGGCTCCCGCACCCGCCGGCCGAAACCGCAGGCCACCCACAGGTAACCGAGCACCACCAGGGCTACGCCCTCGGCCGCGAGATAGCCGGTGACCAGAACGGTGAGCCGGTAGGGACGGCCTCGCTGGCCGGGGATCAGCAAGCCGATCAGCGCGGCGAGCAGCAGCGTGGCCGGAGCGGTGACGACCGCGAATACGCTGATCACCAGCATGAGCGGGAGCAGGACGAGACGCCGTACCCAGTAGGGGGGAAGCATGGTCAGGCCCGCCCTCCGGCCGGAAGCGATTCCAGGTAGGCACGGGAGGCCTGGTAGGCCTCTTCGATGCGCATACGCACCTTCTGCGTGTTGCGGTAGCGCAGGTTGGCGCTGGGCGCCTGGACCGATCCGGCGGGCATGACCCGCACCGCCACCCCCTCGGGCACGGCGGCCATGTCTGCGGCGAACCGGTGCCGGCGGGCGATCTCGAACGCCACCGTGGCGACCTCCCAGGGACGGGAGGGCACCCGCAGGGGCTGCTCGATCCGCCCGACGTGCAGCACGAAGATCTCGGTGGCCCCGAGTTCGACCGCGCGGCCCACCGGCAGGCTGTTGACCAGGCCGCCGTCGAGGTAGTGCTCGCCGTTGACCTGCACAGGCCCGAACATGCCGGGAACGGCGCAGGAGGCGGCCACCGCGGTGGCCACCGGCCCACTGGTGAACCAGGTCTCCGCGGCCCGCTCGATGCTGGCCGCGCAGCACTGGAACGGCACGGCCAGCTGCTCGATGTCGACCGGGCCCAGCCGCCGCTCGATCAGCGCCCGTAGGGGCTCGATCGAGTGCAGGTGGGTGCCGGTGCTGGCCGCCACCCGCAGCCGCTGCAGCGGGCCGGAGAACAGCTCCCGCCCGCCCAGCGACTCCCAGGTGGCCACCAGCTCACCCACGCAGTCGAGGGTCGGATCGGCCGCCAGCACGGCGCCGTTGATCGCGCCGACGCTGGTGCCGAGGACGAGGTCGGGACGGTGCCCGGCCTCCATCACGGCGCGGAGCATGCCTACCTCACTGGCCCCCAGCATGCCCCCGCCGCCGAACACGAATGCGGTCTTGCCCATCGCTGCCTGCTACTCCCCTCGGGGGCACTCCGAACGCCGCGACCGTACGCCATCCGGACTATTCCAGCGCCCCCAGGGCAGAGACCGGGTGCTGCTCGAGCTCACAGATCTCGCCGAGCAGGGTGAAGGCCGGATGGTGGTGGAGCACCGCGAGCTGGTGCTCCAGCGCGGTGGCGGCCACCAGCAGGTCACGCGGCCGTACCCCGGACCCGGCCAGGCGCCCGACCCGGGCCTGCAGGCGCAGGGCCCGCTCGCCCACCGCCGTCTCGAACGGCACGGAACTGTAGGCCTGCCGACGGTCGGCCCGCATCTTGCGGTAGGCCTGCGCCGTGGCGGCGGTGGCCAGCGCCTCCAGGTCGAGCAGCGGGCAGGTGTAGAGCAGCCCGGCGCTGAGCATCGGCAGCAGCCTGGACGCCACCTCCTTCTGGTGCGCGAGGCCGAGCGCACTGCTGTCGAGAAGCCAGCCGACGTTCATCGTTGCCCCCTGTTCCCCGTACCCTGACCGGACAGCACCGCGAACTGCCCGCTCTCGTAGCGATGCAGCTCGGCCGTGACTGCGCGCCGCCGATTACGATCGCGAATGAGCTCGGCGAGGGCCTGATCGACCGCCGCCGCATCTTCTGCACCCAGGAGCCGCGAAGCCTGCCGGAGCAGGGCCAGATCGACCCCCTCAACCGTGACTCTCGTTGCCAGCCGTACATCCTCAGAGAACATCGACGGGTCCCCCTCCCTCTCTCTGCCCATACCCCCATCTTGCATTCCCCCACCGACAATTTGCCCCGCGCCCCCACCGCCCCGCCGTCCCCGCAGGTCAGCCCCATGTCCAGCCCACCCCCGCCTAACCCCGCCCACACCCGCCCGCTCCCTCACGCCGTAACCGGCTGCTCCGCAGGGGTTCTTATCGCTCAGCGGTGGCAGCCTTCCGGCGCCCCAAGGCTGCATCGGGAGCTGGCAGACGGACGGCGAACCCGCTAGGTGACCCCGACGGTGGTGACGGTCGAGCCGGCGCCGGCCATCGATCCATCGCGAAACCCGTTTCATCGCGGCAGGGGCACAGCCGGGCCGCGGAGGCGGCCATGGTCTCGTGGACTTGTCGCTAAAAGTTCACATGGGCATGGAATCTCGGGCAGCGAACTGGACGGGTCCGGCTGATTCAGCGGACCGGTTGGGTGGAGGTGCTGGAGGTGGCAGACAGGGCGTGGATAGCGAAGCGGAGGGGCGGTGATGTCAGAAAAGGCGCGGGGAAGTCCAATTGGCAGGGGTAGCAGATTTGGCGGGGACAGCAGGCAGCGCGGGAATTGCGGGCTCGGCGGGGTAGCGGGCTCGGCGGGGTAGCGGGCTCGGCGGGGACAGCCGAAGCGGAAGGGGCGCCGGGGTAAGCAAAGGCGCAGGGGGAAGCTCAACTGGCGGGGGCAGCAGAACCGGCGGGGGCAGCAGAACCGGCGGGGACAGCAGAACCGGAAGGGGGCGTCAGGGCCAGCAAAGGCGCCGGGGAAGCTCAACTGGCGGGAGCAGCAGAACCGGCGGGAGTAGCAGGCTTGGCGGGGGTAGCAGGCTTGGCGGGGGTAGCAGGCTTGGCGGGGGTAGCAGGCTTGGCGGGGGTAGCAGAACCGGCAGGAGCAGAAGAACCGGTAGCTCCGGAACTGGCGAAAGCTAGGGACGTGATGACATCGGCATCACCCTCACACCGCCCGAAAGACTCAGCAGCCGAGGGCTCCTCAGAACGAGCCCCGGTGCGCTCGGCACCGATCCCGGCCAGCACCACCAGCCCCACCCCGAAGACCGCCCCGGCTCCCGGCACCTGCCCCAGCAGCACCAGACCGATCACCGTGGCCACGGCCGGCTCTAGGCTCATCAGCGTGCCGAAGGCCGCAGCGGTGAGGCGGCGCAGGGCGAGCAGTTCCAGGGTGAACGGCACCACCGGCACCAGCGCGGCCAGCAGCAGCCCGAAGAGCACGACGTCGGGGCCGGGGCGGATCTCGCCGCCGGCCAGGCCGGGCAGCGCGACCGCGGTACCCACCAGGGCGGCCACCGGCATCGAGATGCCCAGCCCGCGCAGGCCCGAGACCTCGTCGCCGATCCGCTGGGTGAGCAGGATGTAGGCCGCCCAGCAGAGGGCGGCGGCCAGGGCCAGGGCGATGCCGGCCGGGTGCACGTCGCCGGTCCACGGTTCGGTGAGCAGGAGCACCCCGGCCAGGGCGGGCAGGGCCAGCAGGCGGGCCCGGCCGCGGCCCCGGAACAGCGCCACGCCCAGCGGACCGAGGAACTCCAGCGCGCTGGCGGTGCCCAGGGGCAGGTAGACCAGAGAGGCCATGAACAGCATGGTCATGCCGGCCATCACGGCGCCCAGCAGCAGGCCGCTGACCAGACCGGCCCGGCTCACCTCACCCCGGCGGGGCCGCAGCAGGATCGCGAAGAACAGGCCCGCCCAGGCCAGGCGCAGCCAGGCGGTGGCCACCGGGCCGATCTCGTCGACCAGGGGCACCGCGACGGCGAGGCCGAGCTGGACGCTGAGGATGGCACCGACGGCGAGGAGCGAACCGCTACGGGCGGAGGAGGACGTTGTCACACCCGCATGTCACCTCAGATGGATCGTCCGCGTCCACGTGCCAATCATGGACACACCGTTCGGGATTCATGGACAATCCAGCGATGGACACCCGGCGCCTGGCCTTCCTGCTCGAGCTCTCCCGGCTCGGCTCGATGCGTGAGGTGGCCGACGAACTGGGCACCACCACGTCCACGGTTTCCCAGCAGATCGCCGTTCTGGCCAAGGAGGTGGGCGCGGCCCTGGTCGAGCCGGACGGGCGGCGGGTGCGGCTGACTCCGGCCGGTCGGCGCCTGGCCGAGCACGCGGTCACGATCCTGGCCGCGGTGGAGGCCGCCCAGGGCGATCTGGACCCGTCGGCGGAACCCGCGGGCACGCTGCGGGTGGGCGGTTTCGCCAGCGCGATCCGCCGGGTCCTGCTGCCGATCGTGCGGCAGCTCGGCCAGGACCACCCCCGGGTGCGGGTGCTGATTCACGAGTACGAACCGCTCGAGGCGCTGGGCATGGTCACCGCGGACGAGATCGACCTGGCCCTGGTCTACGACTACAACCTCGCTCCCCGCCCGAAAGATCCAGCATCGCAGTGGATTCCTTTGTGGACGACCCCCTGGGCGGTCGCCGTCCCGGAGGCTCTCGCCGGCGCCGCCCGGACGAGCGCCCCGGCCACCCTCAAGGCCCTGGCCGACCAGCCGTGGATCGTGAACTCGCGCAACACCGCCGACGAGGACGCGGTGCGGACCCTGGCCTCGATGGCCGGTTTCGAGCCGCGGATCAGCCATCAGGTGGACAGTCTCGGGCTGGTGCAGGAACTCCTGCTGGCCGGGCAGGGCATCGGACTGCTCCCGGTCGACCATCCGGTGCGTGCCGGGGTCCGGCTGCTGCCGCTGCGCGACCCCGGGGTGATCCTGCGGGCCTATGCGGTGACCCGCGCAGGCCGTTCCGAATGGCCGCCCCTGGCGCTGCTTCTCAGCCTGCTCGTTTCCGGTCAAACCACTCATTGAGGACGCTTGTGGGCACCGATTCTGTTACTGGTGTGGCCAAAGTGACCAGCCCTGGCCAGTATCCGCCGGATCGGGCAGACTGCCGCAACTGACCGGTTGACGGCCACTAGCCTGATCCGTTCTTGGAGGGGGCCGGAATGAAGAGCAAAGGGTGGCACGAGGCGAGGCTGATCCCGACCACGGGTATCGCCTCGCAGGTGGAGCAGGAGCGCCGGGCGAGCGCCGCGCTGCTGGCCACCATGAGCGCACATCCGCGTTTCGGGCGGGCCCTGACCGGGCCGCTCGGGGCGCCCGAAGGCGTGATCGAGACCTTTGTCGAGGTGCCGTTCTCCAGCGGGCCCACGCAGTGCCTGCCGCACGGGGTGGTCCGGGTGCGCGAGGGCGGCCGGCAGTGGACGGCGCTGGTCGAGGTCAGCACCGGTCCTCGCCCGCTGCGCCGGGCCCGGCTGGAGGCCTACCTCGACCTGGCCACCGAACAGGGCATCGACGCCCTGCTGACGATCAGCAACGAGATCCCGCCGGTGGCCGGGCAGCACCCCACCTCGGTGGCCAAGGAGAAGCTCGGGCAGGTGGCGCTGCTGCACTACCCGTGGAGCAAGATCGTGGCCGAGGCGGTGGTGGAGCGGGAAGAGGGCGCGGCCGGGGAACCGGCGGCGGTCTGGGTCCTCGGCGAGCTGATCCACTATCTCGAGCACCCACGTTCGGGAGCCCTGCTGTTCGAGATCGCCGACGACGCCCCGACCACGAAACTGCCCCGGCTCAGCGAGCTCCAGGTCCTCGACGAGCTGGGCGACATCGAGGGGCTGGACGAGCTCGAGGCCGTGGACAACGTTCGCGATCCGGTGGCCGAGGTGCCGGCCCCCCGCGGCCCGGCCCGCCGGGAGATCCGGATCGCGCTGCGCGACGACGTCGAGCCCGAGCCGCCGGGCAAGCCCGGCTGGTACCGCGAGCAGGGCGAGTTCAGCGGCCGGCTGCGCTGGTGGGACGGCGAGGTCTGGACCGACCACGTCTACGCCCTGCCACCCGCCCCGCCCGGCGTCGAGAACCGGCCCTCGGCCGAGGAACAGACCTCGGCCGAGAACCAGCGGTCCTAGAGCAGTTCGACGTCGAGACGGGCCTGCAGTTCGGCCGGCGTGATGCCGTAGGTCTCGCGCGCCCGGACCCCGCCCGGCTCGATGTCGAACACCCCGCTCTCGGTGTACACCCGGCTGACACAGCCCAGGCCGGTGAGCGGGTAGGTGCACTCGGGGACGATCTTGGGCTGCCCGTCCCGGGTGAACAGGGTCATCATCACGAAAACCTGCTTGGCGCCGATCGCCAGGTCCATCGCACCGCCGACGGCCGGGATCGCCCCCGGTTCGCCGGTGTGCCAGTTGGCCAGGTCGCCCCGGGCCGACACCTGGAAGGCACCGAGCACACACACGTCGAGGTGACCGCCGCGCATCATGGCGAAGCTGTCGGCGTGGTGGAAGTAGGCGGCGCCCGGTGGTTCGGTGACCGGGACCTTGCCCGCGTTGATCAGGTCGGGGTCGACCTCGTCACCGACCGCGGCCCGCCCCATCCCGAGCATGCCGTTCTCGGTGTGCAGCACCACCCCGCTGTCGGGGGCCAGGTGGTCGGCGACCATCGTGGGCTGCCCGATGCCCAGGTTCACGTAGGCGCCGGCCGGGATGTCCCGGGCGACCAGGGCGGCCAGTTCGGCCTTGCTCAGCGGGCCTTCGGCGGTGTTCATCAGATCCTCACCATCCGGTCGACGAAGATGCCCGGCGTGACCACGGTCTCCGGGTCGATCCGGCCGGCCTCGACGATCTCGCCGACCTGCACCACCGTGGTGGTCGCGGCGGTGGCCATCACCGGGCCGAAGTTACGCGCGGTCTTGCGGTAGACCAGGTTCCCGGCCCGGTCGGCCCGGTGCGCCTTGATCAGCGCCACATCGCCCCGGATCGGGTACTCCAGCACGTACTCCCGGCCGTCGATGGTGCGCCGCTCCTTGCCCTCGGTGAGCGCGGTGCCCACCCCGGTGGGGCAGAAGAACGCGCCGATCCCGGCCCCGGCCGCCCGCATCCGCTCGGCCAGGTTGCCCTGCGGCACCACCTCGAGCTCGATCTTGCCGGCCCGGTAGAGCTCGTCGAAGACGTACGAGTCGCTCTGCCGGGGGAACGAGCAGACCATCTTGCGCACCTGCCCGGCGGCCAGCAGCGCGGCCAGGCCGTAGTCGCCGTTGCCGGCATTGTTGCTGACCACGGTGAGGTCGCGCGGGCCGCTGCGGCGCAACGCGTCGATCAGCTCGACCGGCTGCCCGGCCGACCCGAATCCGCCGACGAGAACGGTTGCCCCGTCGGTGATCCCGGCCACTGCCGCATCGGCGTCGGGGTATTCGGTGGCGGTCATCGGGCGTTCTCCAGAACCACGGCAAGGGCCTGGCCCACCCCGATGCAGATGGCGGCAACTCCCCAGCGCTCGCCGCGCTCGGCCATCACCGCGGCCAGCGTGCCCACCAGCCGCCCGCCGGACGCGCCCAGCGGATGACCGATGGCGATCGCCCCGCCGCGCACGTTCACGATCTCCGGATCCACGTCCCAGGCCCGGATGCAGGCCAGCGACTGCACGGCGAACGCCTCGTTCAGCTCGACCGCACCGACATCACCCCAGCCGATCCCGGCCTTTTTCAGCGCCTTTTCAGCGGCGGCCACCGGCGCATAGCCGAACGCCTGCGGCTCGCACGCGTGCGCCGCCCGCCCGGCGATCCGGGCCTGGGGCGTCAGCCCGAGCAGATCCTCGGCCGCCCCGGAGCCGACCAGCACGGCCGAGGCGCCGTCGTTCAGCGGTGAGGCGTTGGCCGCGGTGATCGTGCCGTCGGGCCGGAAGACCGGCTTGAGCGAGGCCAGCTTCTCGATCGTGGACGAGGCCCGTACCCCCTCGTCGCGGGACAGTTCGCCCACCGGCGTCACCAACTGCTCGTAGAAGCCCTCGTCCCAGGCCTGCTGGGCCAGCCGGTGCGAGCGCAGGGCGAACTCGTCCTGCTCCGGACGGCTGATCGAGAACCGTTCCTGCAGCTGCTCGTTCGCCTCACCGAGCGAGACCGTCCACTCGGCCGGCATGTTCCGGTTCACCAGCCGCCAGCCCAGCGTGGTGGAGACCAGCGAGGCGTCGCCTGCGGGAAAGGGCCGGTCCGGCTTCATCATCACCCAGGGCGCCCGGGTCATCGACTCCACCCCACCCGCGAGAACCAGGTCGGCGTCGCCGGTCTCGACCGACCGCGAGGCCTGCATCACCGCGTCGAGCCCGGACCCGCACAACCGGTTCACCGTGGTGCCCGGCACCGAGACCGGCAGGCCGGCGAGCAGGCCGGCCATCCGCGCCACGTTGCGGTTGTCCTCCCCGGCACCGTTGGCGTTGCCGAACACGATCTCGTCGATCCGGGCCGGGTCCAGACCGGGTGCGGTGGCCACCAGCTCCCGGACCACGTGGGCGGCCAGATCGTCGGGGCGGGTGCCGGCCAGGGCGCCGTTGAAGCGCCCGAACGGCGTGCGCAGGGCCCGGTAGACGTACGCGGCGGGCATCGGAGAACCTCCGGCTGTTCGCTGAGCGAACGCTTGTGCGTTCTGAGAACAGGGTAACCCGGGCCTTCCCGACGAGCCAGGGGTCGGCCATCATGGGCGCCCCCCCGTCCCGCGCGATCGACCCGGATGAGCTACTACGTGACCGATGTGAAGATCGACCTGATCGAGGAACCGGACGGCCGGTACCGGCTGACCGCCCGGATCGCCGGCGTCACCTACCTCACCGACCGGTTCGCCCTGCTGAGCAGCGGCCTGCGGTTCGACTACGCCCAGCTGCTGGCCCACGAGGCGGCGCTGATCCTGGCCGCCCGCCCCACTCCGGACAGCCCGGAGTTCGAGTACGACACCCGCACGCGGTACGAGCGGGCCCTGGACGCCGCCAAGCCCTCGCAGCCCGCCCCGTCGCGGACCCATCTGCCCACCTGGATGCGCGAGGACACGGTCGTGCAGGTCCCGGCCGGACACGGCTGGATCAAGGGCTTCCTGGCCAACGGAACGGAAAGCGGCACCGACACCGGGGAGCCGGCCGTCGAGGTGATGGTCTTCCAGCAGGACAGCGGCCTGGGCCTGCACCATCCCGACTCGCTCACCCACGTCCCCGACCCCTCGCCCGAGGTCCAGGACTGGATCGAGAGCGAGAAGAGGGCGCTGCGCATGCAGACCTGGCGCGGCCTGCGGCAGCGTTCCAGCGGGATCCGGGTGTACCGGCTGGAGGAGGAGGCCGAGGCCCTGGCCTCGACCCTGGTACCTCGCGGCGACCTGAGCGATCCGCGCATCGTCGACATCGACCTGTGGGCCGGTCAGGGGGCGGGCGAGTACCGCGACGACCTGCCTGACCAGCACCGGCTGACCCTGCAGGTAGACGGCGGAGAACTGCACACCGGCACGTTCGGCGGCACCGGCCAGGTGCACGCCCGCGCCACCGCCCTGCTGCTGGACGCGTTCGGCGACCCGGAGACGGCCCTGCCCGCCTGGCGTCTGCGTTCGGACGAGGACCGGGTGCTCGAGGAGCAGCTCAAGCAGCAGGGCCTGACCAGCGACGAGGTGGCCGACCTCCGTCCGCTGCTTCCGGGCCAGATCGTGCGTACCCCGGCGAGCGAGTCAGGAACCACAGATTTTGGACGGGTGGATCACCTCATGACGGCAGGTTTCGTGGCCGTGGTGCGGGTTGGGCAGGGTCCTGCGCTGTTCCCGCCGGAGCAGCTCACGCCCTACGAGCCCACCGCCGAGGAGCAGCCCCGGCTCGAGGCCCTCGACCGGCAGATCCGCCACGACGTCCGGGTGCGGGCCGAACGGGAGGCCGGTTCGCTCACGCTCAACGACCACCCTGTGACGCCAGATCTGTACTGATCTCGGCGGCGCAGACCAGGAGCGGCCCGAGCAGCTGCTCGCGGATCCGGGCCACGCTGTGCCGGGTGGTGGTCGACACGTTCACCGCGGCGACCACCAGCCCGGCCGCGTCCCGGACCGGCGCCGCCACCGAGCGCAGGCCGGGCTCGAGCTCTTCGTCGACCAGGCACCACCCCTGGAGGCGGATCTGCTCCAGCTCGGCCCGGAGCTCTTCTACGTCCACAATCGTGTTCTCGGTGAGCCCCACCAAATCGACCCGCGAGAAGTAGCCCTCCACCCACTCAGGCGGCTTCCCGGCCAGCAACACCCGTCCCATCGACGTCGCGTAGGCGGGGAAACGCGTCCCCAGACCGATCGCCACCGTCATGATCCGGCGGCGCTCCACCCGCGCCACGTAGACGATCTCGTCGCCGTCCAGCTCGGACAGTGAACTCGACTCGTCGGTGGCCGCGGTGAGGTCGGCCAGGTGCGGGCGGGCCAGGGTGGGCAGCGGCGACGAGGCCAGGTAGGCACCGCCCAGCTCGAGCACCCGGGGCGTCAGGGAGAACCGGCCGTCACGCAGCCGCACGTACTTCAGGTCTTCCAGGGTGTGCAGGATGCGCCGGGCAGTGGCCCGCGACGTGCCCGAACGGCGGGCCACGTCGGACAGGCTCAGCTCCGGGTTCTCGGCGTCGAAGCACCGGATCACCGCCAGCCCGCGGGTGAGCGACTGCAGGCTCTCGGCGCGTGCCGCGGGCTCCGAGCTCATGACCGCCCACCCTAGGGCCAGGTCGTACGCTGCCGGTATGAAGGGTGGGATCCAGCAGTTCACGCAGCTTGCCCGGGAAACGGACGAGGATCCCGACTACGCCCGGCCGACCCCAACCCCGCGGCAGCAGCGCTGGGACGTGGTCACCGGCCTGCTCCTCGCGGCCGGCACCCTGACCAGCACCCTGCTGTACCGCAGCTTCGTCGGCCGGGACAACGACGTGCTGCAGATCTCGATCCTGGAGTCGGTGCTCTGGTCGCTGGCCGTCGCCCTGCCCCTGTGCGTGCGCCGGCGCCACCCCGTGCCGGTGCTCCTGGTGGTCTCGGCGATGTTCATCGGGATGCAGTCGCGCGCCGTCATCGAGGGCACGATGAGCTCGATCGCCCTGTTCAGCGCCCTGTACACGACCGGCGCGTGGACCCAGGACCGGCGCGTGGCGAACATCGTCCGGCTGCTCGTCGTGGTGATCATGTTCTGCTGGCTGGCCTACCTGATCAGCGCCACCGCCTGGGCCGAGACCGGGCCGGACGCCGAGCCCGACGAGGGCCCGATCCCTGCCCACCTGGCCAGTGTCATCTACTCCACCCTGATCAACATCCTGTTCTTCGCCGGGGCCTGGTACTTCGGCAACGCCGCCTGGAACCGGGCCGCACAGGAGGAGCAGTTGCGCCGCCGCACGCTGGAGCTGGCGCGCGAGCGGGACGAGAGCGCCCGGCGGGCAGTGCTGGCCGAACGCGTCCGGATCGCCCGCGAACTGCACGACGTGGTCGCCCATCACGTGAGCCTGATGGGAGTACAGGCCGGGGCCGCCCGCCGCGTGCTCGACCGCGACCCCGAGCTGACCCGTCAAACCCTGGGCGTGATCGAGGAATCCGGCCGGTCCGCGGTGGAGGAGATGCGTCGCCTGCTCGTGGTTCTGCGTGACTCCGACGACCAAGAGGACGGCGAAGAGACCACGGCGAGTCCCCCGTCCTCTGGTGTCGATGCTCTTGAACAACTCCTGCGCAACGCCGCAACTCCCGGCCTGGCCACCGAATTCACGGTCGTCGGCACTCCGGCGACGTTGACCGCGGCGGTGAGCGTCTCGGTGTTCCGGATCGCCCAGGAAGCGGTGACCAACGCGCTCAAGCACGCAGGAGCGTCCCGGATCGACTGTCGTCTGCGCTATCTGGCCGAGGCGGTCGAGGTCGAGGTGGTGGACAACGGCCGCGGCCAGGCACCTCTGGGAGGCAAGGGTTCCGGGCTCGGCCAGGTGGGGATGCGGGAACGGGTCGAGATGCACGGCGGCACCCTGGAGATCGGCCGCCGGCCCGAGGGCGGCTACCGGGTGAGGGCGCGGATTCCCCTGGTGCGGGCGGCAGTTACGGGCAACACGGAGAACGAGAGGACGGCGGTGCCCCGGTGAGCGGCTCCGAGCAGTACGAAGAGGACCAGGAACAGCCCCCGATCCGGGTGCTGCTGGCCGACGACCAGGAGCTGATGCGGGCCGGTTTCCGGATGATCCTGTCCAGCGAGCCGGGTCTGGAGGTGGTGGCCGAGGCCTCGAACGGGGCGGAGGCGATCGCCCGGGCGGCCCGGTTCACCCCGGACGTGATCCTGATGGACGTGCAGATGCCGGGCACCGACGGGCTGACCGCGACCCGCGAGATCACCCGCGACTCCACGGCCAAGGTGGTCATCCTGACCACCTTCGACCGGGAGGACTACCTGTTCGAGGCGCTGCAGGCGGGCGCGGCCGGGTTCCTGCTGAAGAACGCCAGCCCGGAGGAGCTGATCCAGGCGATCCGGATCGTCGCCCGGGGCGACGCGATGCTCGCCCCCGAGCTGACCCGGCGGCTGCTCGACCGGTTCGCCGTGCGCTCCGGGGTGGTGCAGCGCCCCGACCTGCTCGACCAGCTCACCGAGCGGGAGTGGGACATCCTGCGCCTGCTGGCCACCGGTTCGAGCAACGCCGAGATGGCCCAGCAGCTGTTCGTCGGCGAGGCCACGGTCAAGACGCACGTCTCGCGGATCCTGCAGAAGCTCGGTCTGCGCGACCGGATCCAGGCGGTGGTGTTCGCCTACGAGACGGGTGTGGTGACTCCGGGGCAGAAGCCGGGCTGATCTCGTCCTCGATGCTCTTTTCTGGTTGAGGACGCCGGTGGGCACCGACGTCCGTCGCGAGGGGGATGCGGTGGTTCCGTCGCGCGCCGGACGACCGGTGCCCGTTCGCAGGCATAGCTTTCTGAGGGTCAGGAGAAATCCTCACCATCAGGAGCGCGGATCATGCTTGAGCTGGACGGCATCAGTCGTTCGTTCGACGGTCGCCGGGTACTGGACGGCATCTCGTTCAGCGTCGAGCCCGGCCGGCTCACCGGTTTCGTCGGGTCGAACGGCGCCGGTAAGACCACCACCATGCGGATCGTCCTGGGCATCCTCGCCCCGGACGCCGGGACCGTGCGCTGGAAGGGGCAGGCCCTGGACCGGCCGGCCCGCCAGCAGTTCGGGTACATGCCCGAGGAGCGCGGTCTCTACCCCAAGATGAACCCCGTCGACCAGCTGGTCTTCCTGGGCCGGCTGCACGGGCTGAGCGCTGCCGAGGCCCGCCGCAAGGCCACCGGGCTGCTCGAGCAGCTGGGCCTCGGCGAGCGGATGAAGGACAAGCTGGAGTCGCTGTCGCTGGGTAACCAGCAGCGGGTGCAGGTGGCCGCGGCGCTGCTGCACGATCCGGTCCTGCTGGTGCTGGACGAGCCGTTCAGCGGTCTGGACCCGATCACCGTGGACACGATGACCTCGATCCTGCGCACCAGCGCGGCCGGGGGCGTGCCGGTGCTGTTCTCCAGCCACCAGCTCGACCTGGTCGAGCGGATCTGCGACGACCTGGTGATCATCGCCGGGGGCGGCGTGGTGGCCCAGGGCACGGTGGAGTCGCTGCGGCAGGAACGGGCCGGTGCGCGGTTCCGGCTGGTGCTGGGCGAGGACGCGGGCTGGCTGCGCGACGTGCCCGGCATCGACGTCCTCGACGTGGACGGTCCCCGGGCCCTGGTCGAACTGCCTGACGTGACGCACGACCAGATGCTTCTGTCCGCCGCCGTCCAGCGTGGGCCGGTGCACGAGTTCAGCCGGGTCGTCCCGGCCCTGGGCGACATCTACCGGGAGGTCTCCAAGTGAACTTCGAGATGGTCCGGGTGATCGCCGCCCGGGAGATGAGCACCAAACTGCGCGACCGCGGCTTCATCATCTCCAGCGTGGTGATGCTGGTGCTGGTGGCGCTGGGCATCATCCTGCCGGCGCTGTTCCTGAACGACGACGACCACCCGAAGTACCGGCTGGCCGTTGCCGGGCAGACGGCGAGCCAGGTCGGCGAGGTGGCCAAGAGCGGTGGCGAGGCCGCGATCCGCCTGGAGGAGGAGCGCGAGAAGGCCGACGACGAGGCCGACGAGCAGGACGTGCCGCTGCTCACCCGGTCCGTCGGGACCGGGGTGCCCGCGGCCGACGTGACGCTGGTCGAGGCCGACTCGGCCGACGCCGCGATCGCCCTGGTGCGCTCCGACGACGCCGACGCGGCCCTGGTCGAGAAGTCCGACGGCATGGTCGAGATCGTCGGCAACAACGACATCGAGGGCGACCTGAGCCGCTTGGTGGCCGCCGCCTTCCAGACCTACCAGACCCAGGGCATGCTGGAGCTGGGCGGGATGACCCCGGACCAGATCGCCGAGCTGCAGGACGTGGGCACACCTTCGGAGCGACTGCTCGAGGGCGGCGCCGAGAACGAGGGCGTGGCCATGGTGCTGGCCCTGGCCTTCGCCTTCCTGTTCTACTTCACCGCCCTCACCTTCGGGATCACGATCTCGCAGAGCGTGGTGGAGGAGAAGCAGAGCCGGGTGATCGAGATCCTGGTGGCGGCCACCCCGGTGCGGGTGCTGCTGGCCGGCAAGGTGCTGGGCAACGCCGCCCTGGCCCTGGGGCAGGTGGCCCTGCTGCTGGCTATCGGCCTGGCCGCGGCCAGCGCCACCGGGCAGAGCGTGGCCACCACCCTGCTGCTCGACTCCGGGGGCTGGTTCCTGCTGTTCTTCGCTCTCGGGTTCATCATGCTCAGCTGTGTCTGGGCCGCGGCCGGCGCGCTGGCCGCCCGGCAGGAGGACCTGCAGGCCACCACCATGCCGCTGCAGATCGTGCTGATCGCCCCGTTCCTGGCCGGCGTGTACATCACCGACCCGGGCACGGCCCTGAAAGTTCTCTCCTACGTGCCGTTCACGTCTCCGCTCAGCATGCCCCGCCGGCTGCTGATCGACGACGCGGCGTGGTGGGAGGCGCTGATCTCGCTGGGGATCATCGCGGTCACCGGCCTTCTGCTGATCGCCTTCGCCGCCCGGCTGTACGAGGGTTCGCTGCTGCGGACCAGCACGAAGACCTCGCTGGCGACCGCCTGGAAGCGGGAGAAGCAGTCCGTCTGAGTCCACCGCCGGCCCCCGGGGCCCGTCACCGACCGTGTCATCGGTCGGTGGCGGGCCCTTCTGCTTGTCCGGGTCCGTCACCAGGCCCGCAAGTTCGTGCAAGCCCCCGGAAAGACCTTGCGTAGGGATCTGAGCACGTCAGAGGAGTGTGAAGAGGGTCACCGATTGGCATGTCCGGACAGGTTCACAACACCTGTCCGGACAGGTAACGTGAAGGAGACCGCCGCGGGCGTCACCGTTCGTAGTACCAGAACGGCGCTCTATCTCGTCGCGCCCGGATTCTGGCGGAGACCGGAACAGCAGTGCAGAGCCGTGCAACCCGGCCCCCCATCCACGAGGAAAGGGCAGCATCTGTGACCACGATCGAGAACGACGCCCCCACCCGGCACGCGAACCTGCTGGACTGGGTCTCGCAGGCGGCCGAGCTGACCACCCCCGACCGGGTGGTCTGGATCGACGGCTCGGCCGAGCAGCACCAGGCCCTGATCGACGAGCTGGTCGCCGCAGGCACTTTCGTGAAGCTGGACAAGAAGCCGAACTCCTACTGGTGCGCGTCCGACCCGACCGACGTGGCCCGGGTCGAGGACCGCACGTTCATCTGCTCGCTCGACGAGGCCGACTGCGGCCCGACGAACAACTGGATGGACCCGGCCGAGATGCGCTCAATCATGCGGGATCTGTACCGCGGCTGCATGAAAGGCCGCACGATGTACGTGATCCCGTTCGTGATGGGCCATCTGGACGCGGAGAAGCCGATGTTCGGGGTCGAGATCACCGACTCGCCCTACGTGGTGGTCTCGATGAACGTGATGGCCAAGACCGGCACCCGGGTGCTCGCGGCGATGGGTGACAGCGCCGAGTACGTACCGGCCATGCATTCGATCGGCGCTCCGCTCGAGCCCGGCCAGCAGGACGTGGCCTGGCCCTGCAACGACACCAAGTACATCGTGCAGTTCCCGGAGAGCCGCGAGATCCAGTCGTACGGCTCGGGTTACGGCGGCAACGCGCTGCTGGGCAAGAAGTGCTACTCGCTGCGGATCGCCTCGGTGATGGCCCGCGACGAGGGCTGGCTGGCCGAGCACATGCTGATCCTGAAGCTGACCTCACCCACCGGCACGGTGAAGTACATCGCGGCCGCCTTCCCCAGCGCCTGCGGCAAGACCAACCTGGCCATGCTGGAGCCGACGATCCCGGGCTGGAAGGTGGAGACGCTGGGCGACGACATCGCCTGGATGCGGTTCGGCCGGGACGGCCGGCTGTACGCCACCAACCCCGAGAACGGCCTGTTCGGGGTGGCTCCCGGCACCGGCTGGGACACCAACCCCAACGCCATGCGGGCGATCGAGGTGGGCGGTTCGGTGTTCACCAACGTGGCGCTGACCGACGACGGCGACGTGTGGTGGGAGGGGATGACGCCGCAGCCCCCGGCGCACCTCACCGACTGGCACGGCAACGACTGGACGCCGGACTCGGAAAACCCTTCTTCGCACCCCAACTCGCGGTTCTGCACGCCGATCCGTAACTGCCCGATCCTGGCCCCGGAGTACGACGACCCGGCCGGGGTGCCGATCTCGGCGATCCTGTTCGGCGGGCGCCGCAAGACCACGATCCCGCTGGTCACCCAGGCCCGGGACTGGAACCACGGCACGTTCATGGGCGCCACCCTGAGCTCGGAGACCACCGCGGCGGCGACCGGTGCGGTCGGGGTGGTGCGCCGCGACCCGATGGCCATGCTGCCGTTCATCGGCTACCACGCCGGTGACTACTTCCAGCACTGGCTCGACGTGGGCAAGGGCGCCGACGCCGACAAGCTGCCGAAGATCTTCTACGTCAACTGGTTCCGGCGCGACGCCGACGGCGGCTTCCTCTGGCCCGGTTTCGGCGAGAACAGCCGGGTGCTGAAGTGGGTGGTCGACCGGCTGGAGGGTGCGGCGGCCGCGGTCGAGACGCCGATCGGGCACGTGCCCGCGCCCGGCTCGCTCGACCTCGACGGCCTGGCCGTGTCCGAGGAGCAGCTGGCCCAGGCGCTGCACGTGGACGCGCAGGAGTGGAAGGCCGAGATCCCGCTGATCCAGGAGTGGTTCGACAAGATCGGCGAGAAGACCCCGGTGACCCTGCTGACCGAGCTGGACGCTCTGAAGGCCCGGTTGGGCAGCTGACGCGGCGCCCGGCTCACCGACGGCGTGGGCCGGGCCCTCACTCGTACAGCACGTACTCCGGGCGCGGCTTGAGCTTGAGCACCTGCGCGGGCGTCATCAGCCGGCCGTGCTCGCGGTCCTCCTCGAAGAACAGCTTGAAGCCGGTGTGGATGCCCTCGGGCAGCGGCTTGACCAGCTTGCGCCAGGTCTCCTCCTTGGCCTCGCGCGAGCCGATGCCGTCCACGCTGATCACGAAGCCCAGGTTGCGGCGGGCCCGCAGACCGGGCACGTCACTGATGATCCGTGAGGCCAGCTGGTGCACCACGAAGGGCTTCTGCGGCAGCTGCTTCTCGGCCACGAACTCCGACAGCCACAGCGAGACCTCGTTCAGCTCGGCCGCGCTGGTGCGCCCGTACACCCGCCCGGGCCGCTCCTTCGCGCCGACCGCCCACTCCGGGTCGAGCGCCACGCCCACGTCGGGCTCGGCCAGCCAGCGGCTCATCGCCTTGACCTCGGTGAGGAAGTCGGCCCGGCCGGGCTGGATGTTCAGCAGCAGCAACGCCTTGTTGGCCCGGGCCACCTTCAGGTAGCGCTCGATCTCGGCGTCGCTGGTGCGGCTGCGGTGCAGACCGTCCTTGCCCGGAGAGGCCTGCACGACGGTGGCGATCAGCTCGAGCACCGGCAGCGGCTCCCGGCCGTCCCCGTCGTACTTCGGGCCCAGCTTCTCGATCTCCTCGGTGCGCTTCTGGAGACTGCCGATGCCGAGCCGACCGAAAGCCTCGGCCGCCCCGCCCGAGTAGCCGACGAGCCGGTAGCGCGGGAACAGTTCGGTGCCGCCACGGGGCAGTTCCTGAACGCTGGGACTGCCCGAAGGGGTAGCGGTGGCGGTCGTCGTGCCCGGGGCAGTGCTGGTCGCGCTTGGGCTCACCGGGGAACTTGAGGACGACGGACTCGTCGATGCGGTCGGGCCCGGTGACGCCGGGGTCGAGTTCGGGTCGGAGGGGGCCGGGCTCGCCGCCGGCGGCCCGGCGGTCTCGGCCGTCTGAGCCGTCTGGGCCGAATCCGACTGACAGCCCGCCAGCACGAGCGGGACCAGAGCCGCCGCTCCCACCCCCATCAGCAGTTTCCGGTTCTGCAGGGGGCGAGCGGGACGCACGAGGAGCACCTCCGGGGGCTGTGGGTCGCTTGTGACATGCGGGCAGTCGACCCATCCGACCACGACCCCGGCGAAGCGCGCATCCCGGCTGCAAACGCTGCGCCGAACGAGTGCATCACCCAGCGCGTCCGGGCCGCCACGCAAAACCAGAAAGGGCCCTGTGACCAGCCGTGTGGCTGACCGCAGGGCCCTTTCGGACCGCGGAGGCGGCGAGATTTGAACTCGCGATGGGGAATAACCCCCAAACCCGCTTAGCAGGCGGGCGCCATAGACCGGACTAGGCGACGCCTCCCCGTGATGCGGCAAGGCTACCGGTCGAGCCCGGTCCGCGGCAAAGCAGATGCTCCGGCGCGTCGTGTCCGTCCGGATTCACAGCGTTCCCCCGGGCAGTCGAAGCGTTCCGAAGGGGTCAAGATCCTGGCGTGTGGGTAGCCAACACAGCCAAGAGCTTTATTGTTAGCGCCGAGGGCGGATCCGCGCATATCACTTGCATACGGTGCGAATCGGCCCATGTCACGTGAGTAACGATTTGCCCATGTGACTCACGGCACGACCCGGATGCGGTAACGATTTTGCCGTCTGCAGCGAGGCAGAGGGTTGGAACCAGTGGTGCATCTACTACCGGTAGCTCATTCAGCAGGCACCACTTCACACGGCAGGAGGCGTGGGTGACGCAGGTCGAGCCCTTCTCGCGGCGCCCACGACGAGCCGACGCCGAGCACTACGGCGAGCAGTCGTCCGGTCAGGGCTCCGCGGCGGGTGACCGCTATGCCGATCGGGGCCGCGGCTCCGATCGCGGCGGGCGTTATGACGAGTACGCCGAGAGCCGCTCCGGTCGTTCCGACAGCGACAACGGCGGTTACGACCCCCGGCCCGGTAACCGCAGCAGCAACGGCGGTTACGACCCGAGGCCCGGTAACCGCAGTGGCAACGGTGGTTACGACCCGCGGCCGAGCGACCGCAGCGGCGGTTACGACCCCCGGCCCAGCAGCCGTAGCAGCAACGGCGGATACGACCCCCGGCCCAGCGACCGCAGCGGCAACGGTGGCTACGACCCCCGCCCCAGCGACCGCAGCAGCAACGGCGGTTACGACCCCCGGCCGGGCGCCCGCAGCGCCGCAGCGGCGCCTGAGCGGCCTCGCGCCGCCGACGACCGCGAGCCCGGTGGCCGCGCCCAGGCCCGGGAGCCGAAGAGCCGTCTGGCCGCGCCCCCGCCAGGCGACGAGAACGACCGCCGCGGCAGCCACGCCACCACCTACGGCCAGGGTTTCTCCTGGGTCGTGGCCTGGACCATCATCGGCGCCCTGGTGCCCGGCCTCGGCCTGATCGCAGCCGGCTGGCGCCGGCTCGGCGCAGCCGTCCTCGGGGTGATCGCGGTGTCGTTCGCCGGCTTCGCGGTCTGGGCCCTGACCGGCAACATCCTGCAGCGCGGCCTGTCCGTGGCCCTCGAGCCGCAGAAGCTG
Source organism: Kineosporia sp. NBRC 101677 (assembly GCF_030269265.1). Taxonomy (NCBI): domain Bacteria; kingdom Bacillati; phylum Actinomycetota; class Actinomycetes; order Kineosporiales; family Kineosporiaceae; genus Kineosporia; species Kineosporia sp. NBRC 101677. The sequence continues at coordinate 155,651 of NZ_BSTA01000013.1, read as the reverse complement.
CTCATGCTGGCCATCGCGGCCGTGGTGATCGGCGTGCTGTGGGCCCTGGTCGTCCTGCTCACCAACAGCCAGCTGCGCCGCTACGCCACCCTCGACGGCGCCCAGAAGGCGTTCAGCTGGGTGGTCGTCGCCGCCCTGGTGGTCGGCGTGGGCGTGCCCACCTACACCGTCGGCAACTACGCCCTGGTACAGCGCGACCTGGTCAACACCGTCTTCGGCGGCGACGGTGACGAGGACTCGGACGACCAGAAGCCGAACACCGAGGCGGCCGACCCGTGGGCCGACACGAAGCGGGTCAACGTGCTGCTGATCGGCTCCGACGCCGGCGAGACCCGTACCGGTATCCGCCCGGACACGATGATCCTGGCCAGCATCCAGCCCTCGAGCGGCAACACCGTGCTGTTCAGCCTGCCCCGCAACCTGGAGCGGGTGCCCTTCAAGGAGGGCAGCCCCGGCGACAAGTACTGGCCGGACGGTTACTGGTGCGAGGCCAACCAGTGCATGATCAACGGCATCTGGCGCTGGGCGGAAGACACCCCGAACTCCGGCTACGCCAAGTTCAAGAACCCCGGTCTGAAGGCCACCGAGGACGCGATCACCGGCGTGCTCGGCCTGGAGATCGACTCCTACGCGATGCTCAACCTCAAGGGCTTCGAGGAGTTCATCGACGCCATCGGCGGGGTGGAGCTCGACGTCTACGAGCGTCTGCCGATCGGCGGCAGCTCGACCAACCCGGAGAAGACCAAGGGATACATCGAGCCGGGCAAGAACCAGGACATGGACGGCTACCACGCCCTCTGGTTCGCCCGGTCGCGCTGGAGCACCTCCGACTACAGCCGGATGGAACGTCAGCGCTGCCTGATCGCCGCGGTCTCCTCGCAGGCCGACCCGGTCACCCTGGCCACGAACTTCCCGAAGATCGCCAAGGCGCTGAAGAGCAACATGTCGACCAGCATCAAGCAGGACGAGCTGCAGGCGTGGGTCGAGCTGGCCACCCGGGTCCAGGGCGGCAAGCAGACCAGCCTGGCGTTCACCGACAAGGTGATCCCGGACCGGGCCAACCCGGACTACGACCTGATCCACGAGCAGGTCGACAAGGCGATCGCCAAGTCCGAGAAGGCCGCCAAGAAGGCCCAGAGCACCCAGGCGTCCACCCCGAGCCCGAGCGTGAGCGCCACCGAGGGCACGACCACCACCAAGAAGCCGAAGAAGCCGAAGGCCACCGGCGACGCCACCGAGGCACAGGACGTCGCGGCCGTCTGCTGATCCACCTCCGCCGGTCGGCCGACCTCCACATCGGCCGACCGGCGTTCTGGTGTCCCCCACTCGCACACAAGTAGCCGCCTTGTCCGTCTTTGCCGCGCCCAATGCCGTCGAGACGGGCTGCTGCGCAGGCATACTCGCGGCTCAGTGCGCGATCCGCGGCTGCCCGGGCCACCTCTAGGCGGGTTCCGGGGAACGCGACCTTGTGGGGTGGAATGTCCGACGTCCGTCAACGCCACCCCGCCCCCGGACGCCCGGGGCGGTCACGTGAGGACGCACCCGGCGCCCCGGTCGTCTCCACCGGCCGTCGCGGCAGCCACGCCACCGCGCACGGCCAGGGCTTCGCCTGGGTGATCAGCTGGACGATCCTCGGTTCGCTGCTGCCCGGCAGCGGGCTCCTGGCCGCCGGGCGGCGCCGGGCGGGCGGCTTCCTGCTCGGGCTGACCGCGGCCGGCGGCCTGGCCCTGGGCTGGCTGGCGCTCGGCGACGACCCGCTGGAACGCGTCCAGACCCTGGTGATCGCACCCGGGCGCCTGGTCGTGGCCACCGTGTCGATCGCCGTGATCGCGACGCTCTGGGTGCTGGCCATCCTGCTCACCCACGTCCAGCTGCGCCGTTACGCCAGCCTGGGCGGCGGCCAGCGGCTGTTCGCCTCGCTCGTGGTGGTGGCCCTGGTCACCGCGGTGGCGATGCCCGCCTACGAGGCCGGCCGCTACGCGCTGATCGGCCGCGACCTGGTGGACACGATGTTCCGGCAGACGGTCGACACCGAGACCAGCACGGCGCTGACCGAGACCACCGAGGCCGACCCCTGGGCCGGTACCCCGCGGATCAACGTGCTGCTGCTCGGCTCGGACGCCGGTGACTCCCGGATCGGGGTGCGCCCGGACACGATGATCGTGGCCAGCATCGACACCCGGTCGGGCAACACCGTGCTGTTCAGCCTGCCCCGCAACCTGAAGAACGCCCCCTTCCCGTTCGGCACCCCGGGCAACAGCGCCTGGCCGGACGGGTTCAACTGCTACGGCGACCCGTGCATGCTGAACGCGGTCTGGACCTGGGCCGAGGGTGCGGGCTCGGGCTACGACCGGTTCCGCAATCCGGGGCTGGCGGCCACTCAGGACGCGATCGAGGGCGTGACCGGCCTGAAGATCGACACCTACGCGATGCTCAACCTCAAGGGCTTCGCCGAGTTCGTCAACGCGATCGGCGGGCTCGAGGTGAACGTGCGGGAGCGGCTGCCGATCGGGGGCGACGGCAATCCCGAGTCGCCGATCTACCACAAGGCCACCGGCGGCTGGATCGAGATCGGCGAGAACCAGCACCTGGACGGCTACCACGCCCTCTGGTTCGCCCGCTCGCGCTGGGCCAGCGACGACTACAGCCGGATGCAGCGCCAGCGGTGCGTGATCGCCGCCTTCGTCGACCAGGTCGACCCGGTGACCGTGGCCCTGCAGTTCCCCCGGCTGGCCCGGGCGGCCAAGCGGAACATCACCACCGGCATCCCGCGTCGCGACCTGGACGCCTGGGTCGAGCTGAGCCGGCGCGTCCAGGGCGCGAAGGTGACCAGCCTGCCGTTCACCAAGGCCGTGGTCGACGTGACCGCCCCGGACTTCGACAAGGTGCACAAGCTGGTGAAGCGGGCGATCGCGAGCTCGGAGCGGGCCCCGCAGGAGCCCACTCCGAGCGCGTCACCCGGGCCGTCCCGGCCGAAGAACCCCTCGGGGCAGCCGAAGGCGGCCAACCCGAACCGGGCTCAGGACGTGGACGCGGTCTGCTGAGCCGGGCTCAGGCCGAGGCCGCCTTCTGCACCTGGACCACGTCCAGCGCCCCCTCGGCGTACCGGGCCCGCAGCACCTTCTTGTCGAACTTGCCCACGCTGGTCTTGGGCACCTCCTCGACGAAGGCCCAGCGCTCCGGCACCTGCCAGCGGGCGACCCGGGCCTGCAGGAAGTCGCGCAGCTCCTCGACCGCGGGCGTCTGCCCCTCGGCCGGCACCACGATGGCCAGCGGGCGCTCGCCCCACTTGTCGTCCGGCACCCCGACCACGCTGGCCTCGCGCACCGCCGGATGCGCCATCAGCTCGTTCTCCAGGTCGATCGAGCTGATCCACTCGCCGCCGGACTTGATCACGTCTTTCGCCCGGTCGCTGATGGTCAGGTAGCCGTCCGGGGTGAGACTGCCGATGTCACCGGTACGCAGCCAGCCGTCGTCGAACTTGTCGGCCGAGGCCGGGTCGTCGTCGCGGAAGTAGGAGCCGGTGATCCAGGGCCCGCGCACCTCGATCTCGCCCACCGCCTTGCCGTCCCAGGGCTGCGGACTGCCGTCCGGGCCGATCAGGCGGGCGTCGACGTGCAGGGCGAGCCGGCCCTGGGAGTGCCGGTAGTTCCAGTACTCCTCGCCCTCCACGCCTTCCGGGGCAATCGCCACGGTGCCCAGCGGCGAGGTCTCGGTCATGCCCCAGCCGTGCAGCAGGGTGACGTCGTAGCGCTCATGGAAGGCGTGCATCAGCGCGGGCGGGCAGGCCGAGCCGCCCACGATCATCCGGTCCAGGCTGCTGACGTCGACCTCGGGATGCCCGTCGAGGAACTCCAGGAGCCCGGTCAGCAGGGTGGGGACCGCCCCGCCGCAGGTGACCTTCTCGCCCTCGATCATCCGGGCCAGGGGCTCGGGCTGCAGGAAGCGGTCGGGCATGATCAGGCTGGAGCCGGCCATCATCGCGGCGTAGGCCAGGCCCCAGGCGTTGGCGTGGAAGAGCGGCACGATCGCCAGCGCCCGGGAGGAGTGGGTGAGCCCCAGGCCGTTGGCGCCGGCGCAGAAGGTGGCGTGCAGCAGGTTCGAGCGGTGCGAGTAGACGACGCCCTTGGGGTGCCCGGTGGTGCCGGAGGTGTAACACATCAGCGTGCCGTCGTTCTCGTCCAGCTCCGGCCACTGGAAGGTGTCGGGCTGGGCGTCCAGCAGTGCCCGGTAGTCGTGCACCTGGCGTTTACCGCCGCCGGCGAGCGCCTGTTTCACCTCGTCCGGCACCGGGCCGTTGACCACCACGTGCTCGACCAGCGGGGTGTGCTCCAGCAGCGCCGAGAACGGCTGGGCCAGGGAGTTGTCGACGAAGACGACCTTGTCCTCGGCGTGGTTGACCACGTAGACCATCTGCTGCGGGAAGAGCCGGATGTTGATCGTGTGCAGCACCGCCCCGGCCGCCGGAACACCCAGGTAGAGCACCAGGTGCTCGACGTTGTTCCACATGAACGAGCCGACCCGCTGGTCGCCCTCGACCCCGAGTGCCCGCAGCGCGTGCGCCAGCCTGCGGCAGTCTTTCGCCACCTCGGGGAACGACTGCCTCCGAGGGCCTTCCGCGCCCCAGGTGACCACTTCCGACGCGGGGTAGACGGTGCCCGCGTAGTCGATGATGCGGGAGGTCATCAGGGGAACGTTCTGCATGGTGCTGCGCACACAAATCACCTCGTCGTGACGTGGGACACATCGGTGTGTTGCCCAACGGTCACGACCAGGTGGGGGTTTCCCCAAATGCGGAGATCAGCCGTTCCACTGATCGATGACCGGGGTCCCACGATCCCAGCCCAGCACGCTGAGTGTCGAGGTGTGCAGCGCCAGGTGAGCGGCCAGCGAGGCGTCCTGCCCGATCCAGCGGGCGGCCAGGATGCGCAGGTAGTGGGCGTGGGCCACGACCACGGCGCGGGTCTGCGCCTCGCGCCGCACCCGCTCGATCACGAGGTCGGCCCGGGCCGAGACCTGTTCCAGGGTCTCCCCACCGGGCACCGGGGAGGTCCAGATCGACCAGCCGGCCACCTGCTCCTGGATCTGGGCGGTGGTGATGCCCTCGTACTGCCCGTAGTCCCATTCCTGGGCGTCGGGCTCGGCCTTGGGGTCGAGTCCGGCCAGTTCGGCGGTGCGCCAGGCCCGCTGCAGCGGGCTGGACAGCTGGAGGTCGAAGTGGACGTCGGCCAGGCGAGGAGCGAGCTTGGCGGCCGCCGCCTCGCCCTCGGGCAGCAGCGGGATGTCGCTGCGGCCGGTGTGCCGGCGGTCGCGGGCCCACTCGGTCAGCCCGTGCCGGATCAGCCAGAGTTCAGGTTCATGCAAGGTCACAGGCGTGATCCTCACACGAGCGGGAGCCCGTGCTGCGGATCAGGGCCGTAGCGAGGAGACGTCCGGTGGCTGTCTGGGCGTGGCCGGTGGGGCCCCTCGTAGCGGTGTTTCTACGTGGGGCCACGCCGGACGCGTCCAGGCGGCCACCGGGCGCCCCGCAGTAGGTCATGGTCCGCAGCACGGGCTCTTACACCGGCGCGAGGACGGTCCCGACGATCTGGCCGACCTGGCCCACCCGCCACAGCTCCGAACGGTGAAAGTCCAGACCGCGGGAACGCACCAGGACCAGAGCCAGCGGACCGGGGCCGATCGGGACCAGCGCGGTACCGCTGTAGGGCTCGGCCGCCCCGGGCGCAGTCATCCGCACCGTGGCCAGACGCAGCGGTGAGGTGAGGGCGACGTGTTCCGGACCCGGGCTGGCCACGCTGACGGTGAGCACGGAACTCACGGCGGCCAGGTCGGAGCCGTACTCCACCAGGGCGGCCCACTCCGCCCCGAAGCAGTGGGGTGCACCGTCGACCAGGGTCTGCAGCCCGCGCTCGGGCCGGGAGAGCACCTGGTCGATCAGGCCGAGGTCGGCGTGACCGGTGACCGGGGGCGCCGGATGCTGCACGCCGGTCACCGCCACCCCGGCCAGGGCGTCCAGCGCAGTCGCCACCCGCTCCAGGTGGGCGGCGTCGCGGACCTGCACGAACACGTCGTCCAGGGCCCGGCCGGACTCGCTCTCGAGCACGTCGATCTTGACGATGTCGGCCCCCACCGAGCCGATCGCCGAGGTGACCCGCCCCAGACTGCCGGGCCTGTCCGGGACGCCGAACCGAATCCGAGCGAGCAAGCCGGGCCTCCTGACGGCCAGGTGGAATGAGACGGACAGAATTCCACACGGCGACCGGCCGCAGACCCCGATGCAGCGCAGATCACGCACCCCGGAGAATGCGGCGGATGAACGCGCATCGCCCTGGTGAGACCCCGGCCGAACGGGCCGACCGCAACTTCGTCGACCTGCTGCAGGAGCTGCGGGTCACCCAGACCGGGGTGCAGATCCTGTTCGCGTTCCTGCTCACCCTGCCGCTGCAGAGCCGGTTCGAGGACCTGGACCGCTGGGAGCGCAACGTCTGGGTGGCAGCGCTGCTGCTGGCGGCCGGGGCCACCGTCTGCCTGATCGCACCGGTGGCCTACCACCGCGCCCTCTTCGGCCGCCGGCAGAAGGCTCAGGTGGTCCTGGTCGCCTCCCGTTTCGCCATCGGTGGCCTGTTCTTCCTGGCGCTGGCCATCTGCTGTGCGGTGGACTTGGTCCTCGACCTGGTCCTGGGGCGGTCGACGGCGCTCGTGATCACCGGTGGTCTGGGAGTGATCCTGCTCGCGGCCTGGGCGCTCTTCCCGCTCCTGGCGCGCTCCGGCAGTGCGCCCGGGGCGCAGGCGGGGGAAGGCGAGGGCGAGTCGCCCCACCAGGACCACTAAGCTACTGCCGTAGATACGCGTCGGCCCGGAGGTGGTCACCGTGACGGGGCCGGACGAGGTTCATGCCCTTGATCGCTCGAGTCCCATGCCGCTCTGGGCGCAGCTCCAGCAGGAGCTCACCCGCCGGCTGCAGGCTGGTGCGTTCGATCAGGAGTTCCCGGGCGAGCTCGAGCTCGTCGAGGCCTATGCGGTCTCGCGGTACACGGTGCGCGAGGCGCTGCGCCGGCTGCGCGAGTCGCGGCTGATCGACTCGGCCAAGGGCCGGGGCTCGTGGGTGCGTCGCGGCGGTGACTCCAACCCGCCGCTGGGCAGTCTGTACTCGCTGTTCCGGGAGGTCGACGCGCAGGGCATCCTGCAGCGCAGCATCGTGATCGCCCAGGAGATCGTCACCTGGGCGGCGGCCGCCGAGGAGCTCGGCCTGGAGCCCGACGTGCCGCTGTTCCACCTGGAGCGGATGCGCCTGGCCGACGAGCTGCCGATGGCCCACGACCGGGTCTGGATCCCGGCCGAGGTGGCCAGCCCGCTGCTCGAGGTCGACTTCACCGTCTCCGGCCTGTACGACGAGCTGGCCGCCCGCTGCGGGGTCTCGATGGCCGGCGGGCGCGAGCGGATCGGCGCGATCATGCCCACCCAGCGCGACCGGGAACTGCTGGCGGTGCCGCCGGACGTGGCCTGTTTCCAGATCGAGCGGGTCAGCACGGTGCAGCAGCGGCGCATGGAGTACCGGCACACCGTGGTCCGCGCCGACCGTTACTCGGTGCTCGCGGAGTGGTCGCCGCAGGGGTACACGGTGGCGGCGGAGCCGCTCGACGGGCCGCCCAAGGCCTCCTCGGAGTCCTGAGAAAAACAAACTATGGACGTCCGTCCCGGGTCCGCGACAATCGTCCCCAATTGTTCGGTGAGACCTTGGGGAGACCGCGAGTGACGCTGTCGTACACCTTCTGGCACCGCCCGCAGAACGGCATCTCGCCCGAGGGTTACGAGCGTGACCTGGCGCTCTTCCACGAGCGCCTGGCCATGCTGGGCGCCGGGCAGGTCCCGGGCTACCTGGCCTCGTACACCCTGCGGGTGCCGCCCCTGCCCTGGCAGAGCACCCCGGGTTACGAAGACTGGTACCTGATCGACGGCTACGCCTCGCTGGGCGTGCTCGCCGAGGCCGCGGTGGACGAGACGCGCCTCGAACGGCACGACGCCCTGGCCGGCGCGGTGCTCGACGGCACCGGCGGGCTCTACGGGCTGCGCGCCGGCACCGCTCCCCCGGTGGAAGGTGCCTGGGTGGGCTGGGGGCGCAAACGCGCCGGAGTGAGCTACGCGGAGCTGTTCTCCGACCTGGAGGCCCGGGTGGATACGGGCTCGCTCACCGCGGTCTGGCAGCGCCAGCTCGTGCTCGGCCCGGCGCCAGAGTTCCGGCTTGAGGGTCCGGCTCCGGTCACCGTCGCCGGTCTGGAGCCGGACACCTCGCTCGCCGTGTCAGTCGTCTCGGTGCTCGCCTGACCGCCAGCCGTAGGGTGCGGCCAGCTCGTCCGCGGCCTCCGGCCCCATGCTGCCGGGGGCGTAGGGCTGCGGCTGCGGCCGGTCCCGCAGGATCGGGTCGACCACCCGCCAGGCGTGCTCCAGCCCGGTGCTGCCGGTGAAGAGCGAACGGTCGCCGGTGAGCACGTCGTACAGCAGCGCCACGTAGGGCGGCAACGGATCCGCGTCCTGCACGTCCTGCAGTTCCAGCCGCTGCCGCACCTGGGCCAGCTTCAGCCCCTCGCCCGGGCGCTTCAGCACGAAACCGGCCTCGAGCGAACCGGCCCCGGCCAGGGACAGGTCGATCGTGCTGGGCTGCTCCGGAGCCGGCAGCGGGCCCTCGACCGGCCGCAGGACCAGGCTCACCCGCTGCTCGCTGATCCCCAGCTTCTTGCCGGTGCGCAGCAGGAACGGCACGCCGTGCCAGCGGTCGGTGTCGACCCAGAGGCGGACCGCGCAGAACGTGTCGGTCTGCGAGTCGTCGGCCACCCCCTCGATCTCGCGGTAGCCCTCGAACTGGCCGAGCACCACCTCTTCGGGCTTCAGCGGCCGGAACGCCGCGATCACCGACTCGCGGGCCTGCTGCAGGTCGTCGGCCCCCAGGCTGAGCGGCGGTTCCATCGCCACCTCGGCGGCGACCTGGATCAGGTGGGTGACCACCATGTCCATCAGGGCGCCGGTGGCGTCGTAGAACTCCGCCCGGTTGGCCACGTCCAGCGTCTCCGGCACGTCGATCTGCACCGCGGCCACGTGCTCGCGGTGCCAGATCCCGGCCATGGTCTGGTTGGCGAACCGCAGCACGTGCAGGTTCTGGGTGGCCTCCTTGCCCAGGAAGTGGTCGATCCGGAAGACCTGCTCCTCGTCGAGGATCTCGTGGACCACCGAGTCGAGCTGCCGGAAGTCGTCGGGCGAGGTGCCGTAGGGCTTCTCGAACACCACCCGGGCCCGGTCGCTGAGCCCGTGCTTCTTCAGCGCCCGGGCGGTGGACTCGAAGGCCTTGGGCGGGATGGCCAGGTAGTGCACGAAGTCCGGCTCGGCGGTGTCGTCCAGCTCGTCCTCGACGTCGCGGATCACGTCGAGCAGGCTGCCCGGGCCGGTCTCGTCGAACCCGCCCCCGGCGAACAGCAGGCGCCCGGCGAACTCGTCCCAGGAGGCCTCGTCCACCTCCGGGCCGTACTCGTCGAGGGCGGCGCGCACGTCCTTGCGGAAGTCCTCGTGTGCCACGTCGCCCCGGCCGTTGCCGATCAGGCGCCACTGCGGCGGCAGCAGATTCTTCTGCGCGAGGGTGTAGAAGGCGGGCAGCACCATCCGGGCGGCAAGGTCGCCGGTGGCACCGAACAGGACAAAAATGGTCGGTGACTGCGGGGATTCGGTCACCCGCCGATCCTCACCCCAGATCCGGAACCTCGCCATCCGTGTGTGCCGACCGTATTGTCGCGGTTGTGCATGCATGGGGGCAGGTTCGTGGAGTCAATCTGGGCGGTCTGCTGGACCTGAGGCAAGGGGTCCGGCCGGGCTGGGAGCTGCGGCCGGAACACCTCGACGCCATAGCGGCGGCGGGTTTCGACTGCGTGCGCCTACCGGTGCGGTGGTGGGACGAACCCCTGGGCAGCCTCGACGAGGTGGTGCGCTCGATCACCGAGCAGGCGCTGGCCCGCAATCTGGCCGTGGTGCTCTCGATGCACCATGCCGACGGGCTGATGCAGGGCGAGCCGGGCGCGGCCCAGAAGCTGGTGGGGCTGTGGGCGCACCTGGCCCGTGGGTTCGCGGACCAGCCCGACGCCCGCTTGGCCTTCGACCTGCTGAACGAACCCCGCGACGCGCTCACGCCGAGCGGCTGGAACTCCCTGCTGCCAAAGGTTCTGGAGGCAGTTCGAACCGAGGACGGGTCGCGGCCGGTCATCGTCTCGGGTGCCCGGGCCGGCGCGCTGGCCGGCCTGCTGGAGCTGGACGTGCCGCGCGACGAGCACCTGGTCGCCACCCTGCACTACTACGAGCCGTTCGCCTTCACCCACCAGTCGGCCCACTGGGAAGAGGGCGCCGACGCCTGGGCCGGTACCCGCTGGCTGGGCGGGGAGTCGAACGCGCGCGGCAACGGCTGGCCGGGCGGGCCGCACTGGGCCGATGCCGAGCGCGACCGGCGGGCCGTCACCAACGATCTGTCCCGGGCCGCCGCCTGGGCCGCCGACCGTGGCCTGCCGGTGGTGATCGGCGAGTTCGGCGCCTACGAGAAGGCTCCTTGGGCCGACCGCATGGCCTGGACCGGCTGGGTGCGCTCGGAGTGTGAGCGGCTCGGCCTGGGCTGGGTGCACTGGGACTTCGCCACCGACTTCGGCGTGTTCGATCCCGCCGCCCAGATCTGGCGTGCAGACCTGCTGAAGGCCCTGCGAGGCGCCTGACTGCCACTCCTCAGGATCGTGCACAATCAGACATTGATTGGATCCCAAGGAGGCGTCGGCATGGTTGCGCAGCAGGACGAGCAGGCCGCGGAGCAGAACGATGGACGGGTGGCGGCCGGGCGGGCCCGCGACCGGGCTGCGGTGGTGCTCGCCTTCGTGAGCGGCGCTACCGACGCGATCGGCTTCCTCGCCCTGGGCGGCACCTTCACCAGCGTGATGACCGGCAATTTGGTGCTCTTCGGCACCGGTCTGGCCCACGGTGAAGCGGACGTCTGGGCCCACGCCCTGGCCGCCATCGCCGCCTTCGTGGCCGGTGCGGCGATCGGCACGCGGGTGGCCGGCACCTCCTCGGCGGCCGACCCGGTCTGGCCGGCGGCGGTGAACCGGGCCCTGCTGGTGGAACTCGTGATCTTCGCGGTCTACGCCGGCTTCTACTGGGGCAGCGGCAACCACCCGGAGGGTCTGCTGATGGCCGCCCTGCTGGCGCTGAACTCGTTCGCCCTGGGCCTGCAGAGCAGTGCGATCACGCGCTTCGGGGTGTCCGGCCTGTCCACGACCTACATGACCGGCACCCTGACGACTCTGGTCGTCCGACTGGCCTCCGGACGTCCTCTGAAGGATGTCTCGCACAGCGGCACCCTGCTCATCGCCCTGGTGGTCGGCGCCGCCGTGGCCGCCGCCCTGCTGGAGTGGGCCGAGGGGCTCGTGCCGGCGCTGCAACTGGGCGGGGTGGCCCTGGCTCTGGGCCTGGGCGTGTGGACGACCCGCCGGCACGGTCAGGCGCCCCGCTAGATTGATCTCATGGGCGAGTTCAAGCTGACCCCGCGGGTGCGGATCGCGATCGCGGTCTGGCTGGCCGTTCTGGCGGTTCTGGTCGTGGTCACGGTGCTGACCGAAATCAACAGCACGGTCTCCGGCGGCCTGCTGGGAGCCTGGTGCGGCGGTGCGATCGCCGTGGTCATGGTGATGCGCGAACGGGCCAAGAAGGCGGCCCCGAGCAAGCTCGACCGGGAGCGCTACGGCCGGCGGTGACCGGATCGTGACTGCCACCGGCCGGTGACCAGCAGGTAGATTGACGGCATGACCAAGGAACAGCGTCTGAGGATCATCTTCTGGTCCGTCCTGGGTTTCCTTGGCTTCGTCCGGGCCGTCCTCGGCGCGATGCACGGCAACCTGCTGGGTTTCGTGATCGGCCTGCTCTGGCTCGGGGTCTGCGGCTGGAAGGCCTGGTCCGAGGCCAAGAAGATCGACGAGCAGAACCTCGGGCAGGTCCGGATGCGCAAGCAGCCGGACCGGCCGGCCAAGACCAAGGCCCGGCGTAAGTGACCCTCAGCCGGCCCGGCGCGTCACCTCGGCGCTCATCGAGCTGAACACGGCCGGCAGGTCGGAGGTCACCCCGTCGACCCCGGCCGCGACCAGCTCGCCCGCCCGCTGCGGGTCGTTCACCGTCCAGGCCATCACCTTGCCCAGGCGCTGCAGACGCTCGATCGTGCCGTTCGGTCCCGAGGTGAGCAGCGGGTGCCGGACCGTGACCGCGTAACCGGGCGCCGCGTCGTCCTCAAGCAGTCCCTTCAGAGCCCACGGGTGCGCCACGCTGCGCCAGGTACGGAAGCCCTCACGCTCCAGCTCCTCCATCGAACGCCAGTTCTTGCTGCTCACGTAGCACCGGGCCGGGTCCAGGCCGAGCGTCAGCAGCTTGCGCACCAGCCGGAACGCCTCGGTGCCGCGGTCGCACTTCAGGTCCAGCAGCATCTCCACCCCGGACGGGAGCAGCTCGGCGACCGCCGCCAGCGGCGGGCCCACCGGGTGCCGGCCGAACATGAACCGCAGTCCGTCGTGCCGCAACCAGGGCACGCTGGTCAGGAACGGGATGTCGTGCGAGAGCACGATCTCGTCGTCGGCGGCCAGCATCAGGTCCACTTCGAACACGTTCGCGCCGGATGCCACCAGGGCCTCGCAGCTCGTCCGGTCGGCCGGGGTGCGGTGCGCGATCATCAAGGGGGACGCCACAAACCCGATTATCGGTGACATCCCACGGAGGCCGTCAGACGCCCGGGGGTTACCAGTACCCAAAGCTTGTCGGTATCAGAGCTTGACTGGTGCGCCGCGTCCGCCGAAACCCACGACATGCCCTTGTCCCTGCGTCGCGCCCGGCCCCCAGGGCCGCCCCGGCCGGAGCAGGTGCGCAGGTACAGCCGAGCCGTGCGGGTCGCCCTGCTGGTCCTGCTGGTGACGGCCGCCGCGACGCTCTGGCTGGGGTACACGGCCGAACGGGGGGCCACGGCCGAACGGGAACTGGCCCTGATCACCAGCGCGGTGCACGCCCAGGACGCGATCCGCTGGCGCACCGGGGCCGGGCAGATGACCGAGGAGGCCGCCCGGACCTGGACCCGGGACAGTCAGGAGGACGTTGCCCAGCAGATCTCGCAGCTGTCCGGGCCGGGGCTGGACCAGGACCGGGTGAACGAACTGCTGTACGCCCACCACGACTACGCCCGGGTGGTGGAGCGGGAACTGGGCGAGACCGACTCGGCCGGGGCCGACCCGATGCTGGACACCATGCTGACCCGGCTTCAGGAGCTCACCGACTCGGTCGGGTCGGCCGCCACTCGGGCCCGGTGGCTGAGCGACGGTGCTCTGGTGGTGGCGTTCGCGGCGGCCGCCGTGATGATCGGGCTGCTCGGCAGCGGCCGCCGGCTGGGCCGGGTGCTCCAGGAGCAGCAGGAGCGGATCGCCGAACGCAACCGGCTGATCGCCCAGGAGTCCTCGAACCTGATCGCCGTGGTCCGCCGGGACGGCACGACCACGTTCCTGACCCCCACGGCCGCGCGTGTCCTGGAGGTCCGGCCGGACGATCCGGAAACCGGTGACAGCGTCCTGCGCCGGGTCCATCCGGCCGACCGCAGCACGCTGCTGACCAGCCTGGTCAGCGTGCGGCCGGGCGACGGGGTGCTGCGCACCGAACTACGCATCCAGGCGGCCGCCCACCAGAGCGGGGAGAAGGACGACGAGGGCCTGTGGCGCACCTACGAGGTCTCGCTGCGCGACCACACCGCCGTCCCCGACCTGGCCGGGGTACTGCTGACCGCCAACGACATCACCCAGCAGCGGGAGCTGCAGAACGAGATCCGCCGCCGCGCCCTGCACGACGACCTCACCGGCCTGCCGAACCGGGCCCTGCTGACCGACCGCACCCAGCAGGCGCTGCGCGACGGCGCCCGGCACGGGATCCGGGTCGGCCTGCTGATCTTCGACCTCGACCGGTTCAAGGAGATCAACGACACCCTCGGCCACCACTACGGCGACGAGCTGCTGATCCAGGTCGGCCGGAGCCTGGAGCGGGCGCTGCGCGGGGTGGACACCGTCGCCCGCCTCGGCGGTGACGAGTTCGCCGTGCTCCTGCCCCAGGTCAGCGATCTGAACGGGGCCTGCGCGGTGGCCTGGAAGCTGCACGACGCGCTGGAGGAGCCGTTCGTGGTGGAGGGCGTCGAGCTGGACGTCGAGGCCAGCATCGGTGTGGCCGTGTCCGACCCGGCCGGCGAGGACTCGGCCGCGGGCCTGCTGCAGCGCGCCGACGTGGCGATGTACGTGGCCAAGGGCCGCAGCACCGGGGTGGCCGGCTACGACCCGCGCGACGACGTGAACACCCCCCAGCGCCTGGCCCTGCTCGGCGACCTGCGCCGGGCCCTCAGCAACGGCGAGCTGTACCTGGTCTACCAGCCCAAGGTCTCGCTCACCGACGGCGAGGTGCACTCGGTCGAGGCCCTGCTGCGCTGGAGCCACCCGGAACGGGGTCTGGTGCCGCCGGACGCCTTCATCCCACTGGCCGAGAACACCGGCCTGATCGGGGCTCTCACCCGGCACGTGCTGGACCTGGCGCTCACCCAGGCCCGGGTCTGGATGGACGCCGGGGTCCCGCTGCGGATCGCGGTGAACACCTCGGCCCGCAACCTGCACGACGACGAGTTCGACCGGACCGTGCGCAGCCTGCTGGCCAAGCACGGGGTGGACGCCTCCCTGCTGCTGCTCGAGGTGACCGAGAGCGCCCTGATGGCCGACCCGGTCCGGGCCAAGCAGCTGCTGCAGCGCCTGGCCGCGCAGGGCATCACCATCTCGATCGACGACTTCGGGGCCGGCTACACCAGCATCAAGCAGCTGCGCAGCCTGCCGATCAGCGAGCTCAAGGTGGACCGCTCGTTCGTCCAGGCGATGGAACAGGACGAGGGCGAGGAGCTGATCGTGCGCAGCGTGGTCGAACTCGGCCGCAACCTGGGCCTGACCACCGTCGCCGAGGGCGTGGAGAACCCTGAGACCCTGGTCAAGCTGGTGAGTTTCGGCTGCGACACGGCCCAGGGCTATCTGCTGGCCCGGCCGATGCCGGCCGAGGACCTCGACCGCTGGCGCGCGGAATGGCGCGGGCTGGAACTCATCTCGGCCCCCTGAAGGACCGGTACAGCCCTTCCCGGGCCGCGGCCGGCCGATCTTCGGCGCTGGGCGGCGGCGTCACCGTGACGCCGGTGTCGGTCAGGATCGAAAGGTCCAGCTCCCAGGGGTGACTGGAGCGCCGGTAGTACTGCTCGGTGGCCACCTCGATCAGGATGCCCACGTCACTGGCGCTCAGCCCCATCACCTTCTGCAGGTGCGCACGGGCCTCGGAGGCCCGGCCCCGGATCCCGGCCAGGCCGTAGTGGGTGGTCGTGTGGCAGTCGCTGCACAGGCAGATCAGCCGGCCGAGGCGCTGCACCCGGGTGGGCTCGTCGTACGTCCAGCGCTCGTGCACCTCGAGCCAGCGTCGCCGGCTCCGGTCCTCCGGGGCACCGCAGGTCTCGCAGCGCTGACCGGCGCGGGCCGTGACCATGCGGCGGATCCGCTCCCAGTCGCGCGGGCTCACGCACGAGCGCACATTGGTGAACCAGCAGGTCGAGGGCACCATGTCGACGAACAGCCCGGCCCCCAGCGAGCGGTCCTCGCCGGGCAGCAGGTCGGGCAGCGGTTCGGCCGCTGTCCAGCGTTCCAGCTCGCCCATCCCGGGCCGCGGCGCGTACCAGGACCGGCGGCCCGTGTCCCAGCGCGCTCCCGCCGCCTTGGCCTGGTCCTTCTCGTCGAACGGCACGTCCAGCCAGATGCGCTCCACGCCCCCATCGAATCACGTCCAGCATCCGACAAGCCGCACTGTGAGCGCTTGATCACACTACGCTGTGAGCCGCGCAGACGAAGATCATTCAAGGAGACCTGTCATGCCCTTCCGCGAGACCGCCCCCTCCGGTGCCCCGATCTGGTTCGACCTGAGCAGTTCCGACCCGGAGCGGATGCGCGACTTCTACGCCGGCGTCTTCGGCTGGACCTACGAGGTCAGCGGCGACGAGTTCGGCAACTACGTGATGTTCCGGCACAACGGCCGGGACGTGGCCGGACTGGGCGCCAAGCAGCAGCCCGACCAGCCCGACGCCTGGATGATCTACCTGCAGACCGACGACGCCGACGCCACCGCGGTCAAGGTCCGCGAGGCCGGCGGCACGGTCGTGATGGACCCGATGGACATCGCCGACCTGGGCCGGTTCCTGATCGCGGCCGACACCTCGGGCGCCCTGGTGGCCGCCTGGCAGCCCCGGCAGCACCAGGGCACGCAGATCTGGAACGAGGACGGGGCCCCGTTCTGGGTGGAGATGCACGCCACCGACTACCCGGCCGCGGTCGAGTTCTACAAGTCGGCCTTCGCCTGGGACACCGAGATCACCGGCGACAGCGACGACTTCCGCTACACCGTCCAGATCGCCGACGGCGTGCAGGTCGCGGGCATCATGGACGCCGAGTTCCTGCCGCCCGGGGTACCTGCCAACTGGCACTTCTACCTGGGCTGCGACGACGTGGACGCCACCGTGGCCAAGATCGTGGAGCACGGGGGCAGCGTGAACATGAGCCCCGAGGACACGCCGTTCGGGCGGCTGGCCGGAGTGGCCGACCCGGGTGGCGCCGGGTTCATGCTCAGTTCGCTGTCCGACTGGAAGAACGCCTGATTGA
Organism: Kineosporia sp. NBRC 101677; assembly: GCF_030269265.1. NCBI lineage: Bacteria > Bacillati > Actinomycetota > Actinomycetes > Kineosporiales > Kineosporiaceae > Kineosporia > Kineosporia sp. NBRC 101677. Next base: position 138,888 of record NZ_BSTA01000013.1, on the reverse strand, counting down.
AGACGTTCGTGGGCCTCTGGGCGGGTCGGTGAGAGAGGCATCGTGATCGGGAGTAGGGAAAGAGGCACTCCAACGGACCATCATTAACGGATAGTCACCGGACGACGGATGCACCATGACGACCACCCGTCCCGGACTGCGCTCCGTGCTGATCGCCCTGGCCGTGACCGGGTGGTTCACCGTGACGGTGCTCCTGGTCCTCCAGCCGGGGTCCCGGTCCACCGCCGCCCTGATCTCCCAGTTCTCGCTGCTCGTGGCGGGCCCGCTGGCCGGGGTCGCCTGCCTGGTCCGGGCCCAGCGCAGTGCTCCGGGCCGGGTCCGGACCACCTGGCGGATGTTCGGCGCCTCGGCCCTGTTCTGGGCATTGGGGACCTCGATCCAGACGGTCTACGTCCTGCTCGACCGGGTACCGCCCACCCCGTCCCTCGCGGACCTGCCCTTCCTGTTGATCGCCCCGCTGTTCGCGGTCGGCCTGCTGCAGATGGCGGTGCCGGAACCCAACCTGGCCGCCCGGCTGCGGGCCCTGCTCGACGGCCTGCTGATCGGCGCCGCCGTGCTGCTGGTGGGCTGGGTCAGCGTGATCGGCCCGGTGGTCCAGGCCAGTTCGACCGGGGTGCTCGGCAAGGTCGTCCTGTTCTACTACCCGGTGAGCGACGTCGCCCTGATCACCCTGGCCACCTACCTGGTGCTGCGCGTGCGGGGCGACGGCGTGCGCACCACCCTGCCGGTGGAGCAGATCTCCGCCGCCGTGATCGCGTTCTGCCTCGGAGACAGCGCCTACACCTACCTCTCGCTGTCCGGCGAGTACTACAACGGCCACCCGAGCGACGCCGGCTGGCTGGCCGGGCTCACCCTGCTGTTCGTCGCCGCCCTGATGCCGCAGCGTCCCAGCGAGACCGAGAACGAGCGGATTCCCCGCCAGATCGGCCAGCTGCTGCCCTACTTCTTCATCGTGGCGGCCACCGCGGCCTCTCTGGTGATCCCCGAGATCACCGGCGTCGACGACGACACCACCCGCTGGATCCGCTCGGCCCTGATCCTGCTGATGGTGGTGCGGCAGCTACTCAGCCTGCAGGAGAACGCGGCCCTGACTCGCGAACTCGAACAGCGGGTGAGCACCCGTACCCAGGAACTGAACACCTCTCACAAGCGGTTCCAGGCACTGGTCGAGAACAGCTCCGACGTGGTCTCGATGGTCGACCGCCACGGTCGGATCATCTACCTGAGCGACTCGGTGGCCCGGGTCTTCGGCGTCCCGCCCCAGATCATGATCGGCCGGGACATCCAGGAGTACCTGGACGAGCCGTCCCGGCGCAGCATGACCGAGACCCTCACCGGCATCGCCGCCGAGCCGCTGGCCACCGCCACGTTGGAGATCGGGGCGATCTTCCCCGACGGGCGCCGGGTGACCATCGAGAACACCATGACCAACCTCCTCGACGACCCGTCGGTGCAGGCCATCGTGCTGAACTCCCGGGACATCAGCGAGCGCCGCCAGCTCGAGGACGAACTGGTCCACCAGGCCTTCCACGACTCCCTGACCGGCCTGGCCAACCGCTCGCTGTTCCTGGACCGGGTGCGGCACGCGATGCGCCGGCGCACCAACGGCACCGAGAGCGTCGGCGTCCTGTTCCTCGACCTGGACGGGTTCAAGGAGGTCAACGACAGCCTGGGCCACGCCACCGGCGACGCCCTGCTGGTCGACGTGGCCCGCCGGCTCACCGGCTGCCTGCGCCCCGGCGACACGATCGCCCGGCTCGGCGGCGACGAGTTCGCCATCCTGGTCGAGGGCGCCACCTCCGGCGACGAGTTCGTGACGGTGGCGAGCCGGATCCGCGAGGCGATGGAGGCGGCGATCGTGATCGACGGCCGGGACCTGTTCATCCGGGCCAGCATCGGGATCGCCAGCGCCCCGGTCGGCACGGTCGGCGCCGACCAGCTGATCCGCAACGCCGACCTGGCGATGTACCGGGCCAAGGAGCGCCAGGACGGCGAGCCGGCCCTGTACGACCCGAGCATGCACAGCACCCTGGTCGAGCGGCTGGCCCTGGAGGCCGAGCTGCGCAAGGCCATCGCCGACGAGCAGCTGCAGGTGCACTACCAGCCCACCTACATCCTCGACTCCGGCGACCTGGTCGGGGTGGAGGCCCTGGTGCGCTGGCCGCACCCCGAGCGCGGCATGGTCCCGCCCGACGTCTTCATCCCGCTGGCCGAGCAGACCGGCCTGATCCACGACCTGGGCCGGTTCGTGCTGCGCCAGGCCTGTTTCCAGGGCCAGGAGTGGTCCCAGCTGTCACCGTCGATGCCGCTGAGCATCGGTGTGAACGTGTCGGGCAAGCAGCTGCAGCGCCGCGACTTCGCCGACGAGGTGAATCGGGCGCTGCTCGAGAGCGGGCTGGCGGCCGAGCACCTGGTGCTCGAGATGACCGAGAGCGTGCTGATGAACGACACCGAGAGCACGGTGCGCACCCTCCAGGCCCTGAAGGACCTGGGCGTCCGGATCGCCATCGACGACTTCGGCACCGGCTACTCGTCACTGAGCTACCTGCACCGCTTCCCGGTCGACATCCTGAAGATCGACCGCTCGTTCGTGGAGCGCCTGTCCGGGGCGGACGCCGAGGACAACCTGGTGCAGAGCATCGTGCAGCTGGGCCACACCCTGAAACTGGAGACGATCGCCGAGGGCATCGAGGAGCACGGCCAGCTGATGGCCCTGCGCCGACTCGGCTGCACCATGGCCCAGGGCTACCACTTCGGCCGCCCCGGCCCCGCCGAGGTGGTGTCCAAGCTGGTCGCCGCCTCGACCGAGCCCCTCGCCCTGCCCAGCACCCCCCGCTCCTGACCGCTACCGCTCCGGCTCCGGCTCCGGCTGTGGGCAGGCGACCGGCCCTATCTGCGCCACATGAACCCAGCGCCCGAACCGCCGGCGCAGCTCGACCCCGCAACGGCGGCAGAAGGTCTTGGCCATGCGGCGATGATGACATCCGCTTCCGGTCCCAGTGTTCACGCTGAGCACCCTCAGGGAGGGGAGGGAGTTTCCCGAGAGAACGCTTGGACGTCCAAGTGTTCTCTCGACAAACTCCCCCTTGAGGTCATGTCCGGGCACCGACCATCACGGCATGAGGCTGACTCAAGGCACGGGCAAAGGCTTGATAACCGCGCGGATTCAACTTCTGCGTGGCACCTTTCGCGACCAAGGCCGGTGAACCCGGTCGCCTCAGATGACGGCGCCCTCGACCATTTCCCGCACCTGCTTCACCGTGCGCCGGGCCGCGTCGATGTGGTCGCGTACCCCGTCCGCATCCTTCATCCGCACAGCTACCCGCGTCATCATCGCCGACTCCGAAGCGCGGCTGCAGAGGGTGGCGGCGCGGGCCAGGCGGCGGTGCACGTCCAGGTACACGTCGCCGGGGCCGATCGGTACGTCCGGGCCCTCGCTGGGGGCCACCGCCTGGGCGTGTTCACAGGCCTCGCGCACCAGTTCGAGGATCTCGTCGAGGTCCTCGGCGATCTCGGCCAGCTCGGCCCGGACCGGCCGGGAGGGCACGACCTCGATGACCGTCCGGTAGCGACGGACGGACCGCGCGAACCGATCGTGCACGCGGCGCCACACGCCGTTACCGAGGGGGCCCGGGCCGATGACCGGCGTCCGGATCCAGTCGAGCATCCCCACGGTTGACCTTCGTCTCTCTGCCTGACGCCCTTGACCTACAGGTACTGGCCGGTGCCGCCCGGGCGGGCCTGCGGCTGACCCGCGAGCCCCTCGGCACCCTGGGGCAGGCCGCCGCCGGGGCTGCCGGGCAGGGCGCGGCGCATCTGCTCGAGCTGGGTGCGGGCCGCCATCTGCTGGGCGAACAGCACGGTCTGGATGCCGTGGAACAGGCCCTCCAGCCAGCCGACGAGCTGGGCCTGGGCGATCCGCAGCTCGGCGTCGGTGGGCACGGTGTCGCTGCTGAACGGCAGGACGATCGAGTGCAGTTCCTCGACCAGCTCGGGGGCCAGGCCGTCTTCCAGTTCCTTCAGCGAGCGCTCGTGGATCGCCGCCAGGCGGGCCCGGCCGGCCTCGTCGAGCGGGGCGTTGCGCACCTCTTCCAGCAGCTGCTTGATCATGCTGCCGATCCGCATCACCTTGGCCGGCTGCTCGATCTGGTTGGCCGGGTTGGTCTCGCTGTCGGACGGGCCGGTGACCGCCATGCCCTCGGGGGTGACCACGACCACTCGTTCCGCCACACCGTCGGCGCCGGCCTCCTGGCTGGAATCGGAAATGTCGGTTACGTCCCCCGTGGTGGCAGACGGGTGCGGCTGGCTGGTCATGGCTCCCATCGTGCCCTGCCGTTCGGCGCCGCGCGAGGCGTTCGCCCTCCGCGTAGACGGATCTCCGCCGCTCGGCGATGCTCCGGATCAGCCGGTCAGCCGATGAAGAAACATGACTGGGAGTGAAGTGTTCTGCATCACGCCCGCAAGAGCCGGTGCTTCAAGACTCAACTTGAACTACGGAACGTGATTCTGGCTGTGCTTGGTGTGGTCAGTGGGTCGTCAGCAGGATCTTGCCGATGTGCTGCGACGCGGCCATCACCCGGTGCGCCTCGGCCGCCTCCGACAGCGGCATCCGGGCGTGGATCACCGGCTTCACCAGGCCCGAGCTGAGCAGCGGCCAGACGTGCTGCCCCACGCTGGAGACGATCGCCTCCTTCTCCGCCGCCGGCCGGGCCCGCAGCGTGGTGGCGATCAGGGCGGCGCGGCGGCGCATCAGGTGGTTCAGGTTGATCTCGGTCTTCGCCCCGCCCTGCATGCCGATCATCACGATCCGGCCGCCGTAGGCCAGGCTGGCCAGGTTCCGGGCCAGGTAGGAGGCGCCCATGTTGTCCAGCACCACGTCGGCGCCGTGGCCGTCGGTGGCTTCCTGCAGCACCTCGACGAAGTCCTGCTCCCGGTAGTTGACCAGGATCTCGGCCCCCAGCTCGCGGCACCGCTCCAGCTTGTCGGCCGATCCGCAGGTCACCGCGACCCGGGCGCCGACCTGCCGGGCCAGCTGGATCGCCATCGTGCCGATACCGCTGGAACCGCCGTGCACCAGCAGCACCTCGTTGGGCCGCAGGCCCGCCGCCATGAAGACGTTGCTCCACACCGTGGCCGTGACCTCGGGCAGGGCCGCCGCGTCGACCAGGTCGATCCCCTTGGGCACGGGCAGCACCTGGCCCTGGGGCACGGCTACCCGCTCGGCATAACCGCCACCGGTCAGCAGGGCGCAGACCTGATCGCCCGGGGTCCAGTGGTCGACCTCGGCGCCGACCGCGCTGACCGTGCCGCTGACCTCCATGCCGGGCCATTCCGGGGCGCCGGGCGGGGGCGGGTAGTGGCCGGCGCGCTGCAGCAGGTCGGCGCGGTTCACCCCGGCGGCGGCGACGTCGATGAGGACCTCGCCGGCGCGGACGGTGGGATCCGGCACGTCCTGCGTCCGGAGCACGTCGGGGTCGCCGAACTCACTGATGACCACGGCCTTCATGGAACAGGACGATACGGCCGAGAAGCCCCGGGATCGGGGAGCCGAGGCTTCGACGTCACCGGCGTGGCGGTGACCGGGCGGCTGCAATCCGTGATCGGATGTCACTCAATCTGCGCCGTCAGGCCGCCGAGACCCTCACGGTGCCCCCCTCAGGTGAACGCCGGCTGCTCGGCCTGCTCGTCGTACCGGCCCTCGTGCTCGACGTGGTCTGCGCCGTCGGCGTGGCCGCGGCCAACGAGGGCGGTGCACGCACGGTCCTGCTCGCGCTGCTCGGCCTCTGTCTGCTCCTGACCCTGTTCACCCTGGCGATCGGGCCGAGCCTGCTGCGCAACGGCCTGGGGCACGACGAACAGACCCGTACCGCCGCGGCCACCCGCCACCACTCGTCCATGATGCCCGCGGTCCCGGTGCAGCGAGGCCCGCTGCCGATCGTGATCCAGCCACCGGCCGAACCGGACCGTCCGGCCCAGCGGGAACCGCGGGAACACCGGCAGTATCCGGCCGAACTGGTGGTGGTGGCGGCGCGGCGCAACGAGGTACTGGTGTCCCGTCAGCTGTCCTGCCTGGACCAGCTGTCGGCGGACGGCAACGGCTCGCTGGAGACTCAGTCGGGGCTGTGGCGGGTGGGGGAGCTGGCCACCCGGCTGCGCCGCAACGGCGAATCGCTGCTGGTGGTCGCCGGTGCCGAGACCGAACGCCGGGCGAGTGAGCCGATGCCGCTGTCCGAGGTGATCTCGGCCGCCACCGCCGAGATCGAGAACGGCTCCCGCGTGGTCACCACGAACTCGCTCGACCGGGCGGTGCGGGCCGAGCACGTGGTCCCGCTCGGGCACCTGCTGGCCGAACTGCTCGAGAACGCGGTCGGTTACGCCTTTCCGGCCGGCGGGGTCCGGGTCCAGGCGGATCCGGTGCGGGGGACGAACGCGGTGCGGGTGCGGATCGAGGACTCCGGTCCGGGCTTCTCCGACGCCGATCTGGAACGGGCCAACCAGCGCCTGCGCAACCCGGAAGCCGTGATCACCGAGGAGATCGGCGCGCTCGACCTGGGGCTGTTCGTGGTCAGCCGGCTCGCCCGGCAGGTGCCGTGCACGGTGGAGATGTCCCGGGCCGAGTCGGGCGGGGTGTGCGTGAGCGTGGACCTGCCCGGGGGCACCTTCGTCACCGGAGCCGGGGCCCGGCCCGCCGAGAAGATCGAACTCAAGGACGGCGCTCAGCCCACCTTTGCGGAGGCGCCGGTGGCCGACTACACGCACTACGACGATCACACCGACCTTTCCGAGTACGCCGAGATGCAGGGTTACACCGACCTTCCGGTGCCCGAGCCCGAGGTCATGCCCGCCGCAGACGATTTCGGTTCCACCGGGCCCCGGCCCGAATACCCGGGAATGCCGGAACCACCGGCCGTTCTGGCCGATCCGGTGGCCGTGGCCGGGCCGCTCTCGCTCGACCAGCCGTTCGGGGCGAATGCTCCGCTGCTGCCGGAAGAGACGCAGCCCTTCGACGAGGCGACAACCCCGGGCGAGGCGCCAACCTTTGCCGAGACACCCGCTCTGGCAGCTATTTCGGCAACGGACGAGGACCCGGCGTTCAGCGAGCCGGAGGTCTCGTACGAGCAGCCGCAGACCTCGTCCGAGCTTCATGACCCCCTTGAACAGGAGTCTTTCGAGCCGACCGAGGTGTACGACGAACCCCTGACCGCTGAACCGAACCCGATTGCGGACGATCTCGGGTCGCCGGACGATGTTCACAACCTGGACGAGTCGCCCGCAGTCGACGAGACAGTGCCCCGCCGACATGGCCGGCGGGCCGCCGTCCCCCAGACGTTCTTCGCCCCCATCGAACCAGTGACGACGGAACCCCCGGCCACCTTCACGGTGTCCGAGCCCGATTCGCCGGCCGACCCGCTGAGCCACCCGCCGCACGTGTCCCACCCCCACGAGGCCGAGCCTGCGGCCCAGCCCGAGCCGGTGGCCCCTCGGCGCTACCCCAGCCGGGCCGAGCTGCGCCGTCAGCGTCGTGAGCTCGAGGAGGGGGCCGAGGCCGCAATGCAGGCCGGCGCGCAGGCAGCCGCCCAGGCCGCGCAGGCCGCCGGACTGACCGTCCGGGGTCCGCTGCCGACTCAGCCCGGCCTGCCCCGGGCCACCGCCGAGCCCCTTCGCGCCGTGCCGATGCAGCCGATGCAGCCCCTGCAGCCGGTACAGCCGGTACAGCCGGTACAGCCGGTGTCCCAGGACTCCGTGTCGCTGCTCGAAGAGGTGCTGAACCGGCAGGCTCGCGAGGCCGCGGCAGAGGCGGAGGCAGAGACAGCGGCGGCGGAGGCGGTCCCGGCCCAGGTCACCCCGCTCGACGACCCGAACTTCCAGGTCCCGGCCGACGACGACCTCACCCCGCCGGAACAGTTCAGCCAGCCGCCGGTCGCGGACTGGCCGGAGAGCCCGGAGGACCGGCAGCCCGCCGAGCCCACCGAGGCTCCCCCGATCCCGGCCCAGGCGGCCGCGGCCGAGGACGAGCCCGGCTTCGAAGAGGCGACCGCCCAGCCGACGGCCCTCACGTCGCCGGAGCCGCCCGGACCGCGCGAGCCGATGGACGAGGAGCCGGCCCGCCCCGCCCCTCGGCACGCAGCCACCGGCCCGGTGCCGATGGTCAGCGCCAGCCGGTCGTCCCTGGCCGGCCAGGCCGCTGCTCCTGCGGAGGCCACCCGTCAGCGGGCCGCCCACGTCCGGGCGATGCTCGCCGGGCTGCGTTCGGGGTCGGAGAAGGGCCGGGAGTCCACGGGCGAGCCGGGGGTGCCGCAGCCGCGGCCGGGAGACAACCCCGAGCGCTGAACGTATGGTGAGGGCGTGGTCGACGCTGCCGATGACCGTCACTCGCCCCTGCCGCCGCTGATCCTGCGGATCCCGGTGCCGGTGGTGGCCCTGGTGATGCTCGCGGTCTGCGCCTGCTCGTTCGTGGCCATCTACCTCGACGTCCCGCCCACCGCGCGCGGCATCCTCGGCGTGATCGCCGCCGGGCTCTTCGCCGTCGCCCTGGGCTGCCTGCGGATGTACCTGGAGGCGGACGAGGAGGGCGTGGCCGTGCGGTACCTCCTGCGGGAGCGCTGGGCCACCTGGGAGCAGATCGAGCGGATCGAGATCGCCTCCGGCATCAAGGGTTCCGAGTCCGTCCGGGTGACCCTGAAAGACGGCTCGCTGATCAACGTGCCGCCGCCCCTGGTGCAGCCCACGGCCCCGACCAGCCGCCCTCGGGCGCTGGCCCGGCTGCGCGGCACGCTGCGCGAGATCGAGGCGAGACGGCCCGACGCCTTCCGGCGGTGAGCCGATCGCCGTAACATCTGGCCAGACGAGAGGTCCTGTCAGTGTCGACGCCTTTCGGAGGATGAGGTGCGCTGTGGCTACGATGGCGGACGTCGCGCGGCTGGCCGGTGTGTCGGTCAGCACCGTTTCGTACGCCCTTTCGGGTACCCGCCCGATCTCCGTCTCCACCCGCGAGCGCATCGAGCAGGCCATGCTCGACCTGGGCTACACCCCCAACGCGTTCGCCCGCGGGCTGAAGAGCAAACGCAGCCGCATCATCGCGTTCCTGCTCCCGGCCCACACCGGCAACCTGCGCCTCAGCACCCTCGAATACGTCCTGGGCGCCTCGGATCACGCCCAGGAGCGCGGTTATCACCTGATGCTCTGGACCACCGGCATCGAGGCCGTCGACGACCTGGCCAACTTCGCCGGCCAGGGGCTGGTCGACGGGGTGCTGGTGATGGACGTGCGGGCCCAGGACCCGCGGATCCCGGTGCTCGCCGACGCGGGGGTGCCGTTCACGACGATCGGTCACCACGCCGGCCCGGACGGCTCCGACGGTTCGGACGGCCCTGACCGGATCACAACGGATTTCGACTCCTCGGCCCAGCTGGCCGTCGGGCACCTGGCCGAACTGGGGCACCACATCCTGGGATTCGTCGACCATCCGCCCGGCGACGAGGTGCCGGAACTGGGCCGGGCGCTCGCTGCGGCGGCCCGGCGGGCGGGGGTGGAACTGGTCTCGGTGCGCGCCGGGCGGTCGGAGGCCGAAGGCCGGGCCGCATTCGAGGAACTCGTCGGTACCGAGGCCCGGGTCTCTGCCGTCATTGTTTCCGGTGAGCACGCCGTGCCCGGCCTGATGCGGGCCGCCGCGGATTTCGGGAGGCGAATTCCCGATGATCTGTCCATGATGTGCATCGACATGGCGCCCCCGGTCGCAGAACTGACAACGCCACCGATGAGCACGGTCGGACCGTTCGCCGCGCAGATCGGTCAGGCGGCCGTGGACTTGTTGCTGCGGCGTCTGGACGGTGAGAAGGGGCCTGCCCGGCAATTGCTCTTCAGGGGGGAACTGAATCTTCGGGGCTCATGTGCACCAGCCCCGGTCGCCGATCAACTCATGGGTAATTCCGAGGCCCGATCCGGGTCTCGACAACGTCGGTACCTGCGGTGATCACCACAAGTTATCTGAACTCTCATCAATAACAGGTCGATCGCAGTAGGTTTACCGCCGTTGACAGCCGGTCAGGGAAGACCTAGCTTCCCTGAAATAGTCGAAACGAATCGACGAGTCCGGTCCCAACGGAAAGGACACAGGTCATGCGAGGCAAAGGCGCCGCGGCCCTAGCAGGTCTTTTAGGCACGGTTCTGGTGTTGACCACCGCATGTGGGGGCGGTGACGACGACGGGGGAAGCGGTTCTGATTCTGCCGCCCGGGAGGCCCGGGGCCCTTTCACATTCGTCACCGGTAAGGACAACAGCGGCACCATGCCGTACATCGAGGAGGAGTGGAACAAGCTCCACCCCGACGAGAAGGTCACCATCAAGCAGCAGTCGGACTCGGCCGACCAGCAGCTCGCCGATCTTCAGCAGCACTTCCAGTCGAAAGACGCGAACTACGACGTCGTCACGGTCGACGTGGTGTGGACGGCCGAGTTCGCGGCCAAGGGCTGGCTCGTCCCCCTGAAGGACGACTTCGCACTCGACCAGGCCGCACTGCTCCCGGCCACGGTCGAGGCGGCCACCTACAACGGCACCCAGTACGCAGCGCCCTACGCCTCCGACGGTGGTCTGCTCTACTACCGCAAGGATCTGGTCGAAAAGGCGCCCACCACCTGGGAAGAGCTGATCTCCTCCTGCGAGGGCAAGACCACCAGCGGCACGATCAAGGGCGACAAGCCCGCGTGCTACGCCGGTCAGCTGGCCAAGTACGAGGGCCTGACGGTGAACGCGGCCGAGGCGATCAACGCCACCGGCGGCACCGTGGTCAGCGAGGACGGCAAGAGCGCGACGGTGAACTCGCCCGAGGCCACCACCGGTCTCGACTTCCTGGTCAACGGCTTCAAGGAGGGCTACATCCCGAAGGAGGCCCTGGGTTTCAAGGAGACCGAGAGCCTGAACGCCTTCTCCGCCGGCCAGCTGATGTACCTGCGTAACTGGCCCTACGCCGCGGCCATCCTGAGCGGTGACAGCTCGAAGGTGGCCGACAAGTACGGCATCGCACCGCTTCCCGGCCCGGACGGCCACGGCGCCTCCAGCCTGGGCGGGCACAGCGTGGCGATCAGCACCTACTCCGACACCCAGGCCAGCGCCCTCGACTTCATCAAGTTCATGCAGTCCGAAGAGGTTCAGCGCAACGACCTCACGGTCGGCACGCTGGCGCCGGTGCTGGCCGAGCTGTACACCGACCCGGAGCTGGTGAAGGAGTTCACCTACCTCCCGGACCTGCTCAAGAGCATCGAGTCGGCGGTCCCGCGCCCGGTGACGCCGTTCTACCCCGCGGTCACCCAGGCCATCCAGACCAACGCCTACGCGGCGTTGCAGGGTGAGACGTCCACCGCCGATGCGCTGAAGAACATGGCTGAAGCGATCGACTCGGCGGCCGCCGGCGGCTGAGTGCGTGTTCGGGAGGATCGTCGCGTGGTCTCCGGCGGAGACCGGCGGGTGCCCACGCTCCGGGGCTCGTGACGCCCACCGAAAGCGGTGATCCCCAGTGGACCGGGCGACCTCGACCAGGTCGCCCGGTCCGCCCGCACCAGCCCTAGGACACCAGTAGCTCAGGAGCAGCCATGAGCATCACCTCCGAGCCGATCGCGGAAAATGCGGCCGACACAAGCGGAAAACGGCGTCGCGGCGGGCGGAACCGGGGCCTTCGCTCCGGCGACAGCAAGCTCGCCCTGATTCTTCTCGCCCCCACCATGATCATGCTGGCGCTGATCGTCGGGTACCCGATCCTCAGCGCCATCTGGTCCTCGTTCCAGACCGACCAGGGACTCAACGCCACCACCGGCCTGTTCGACGAAGGTGGCGCCTGGAACGGTATCGACCACTACAAGCACTGGCTCCTGCAGCAGTGCCCGACCGCGGCCGGCGGCACCACCTCCTGTCCCGAGGGCACCACCGGGGCGCAGTTCTGGAGTTCGGTCGGCATCACCCTCGGATTCACCGTGGTGACGGTGATTCTCGAGGTCATCATCGGCATGTGCTTCGCGCTGATGATGCACCGCGCCTTCCGGGGCCGTTCGCTGGTCCGGGTGGCCGTGCTGATCCCGTGGGCGATCCCCACGGCCGTCATCGCCAAGCTGTGGGTGGTCATCTTCGACCCCCAGGGCGTGCTGAACAACGTGCTGGGAACCAATTTCGCCTGGACCTCCGAGGTCGGCGCGGCGCGGATGGCCATCGTCATCGCCGACGTCTGGAAGACCACGCCGTTCATCGCCCTGCTGATCCTGGCCGGGCTGCAGGGCATCAGCAACGAGATCTACGAGTCGGCCAAGGTCGACGGAGCCAGTGCCTGGCAACGGTTCTGGCGGATCACCCTGCCGCTGGTGAAGCCGGCGCTGGCGGTGGCCGTCATCTTCCGGGCCCTCGACGTGCTGCGGATGTACGACCTGCCGTACATCCTCACCGGCGGGGCCAACGGTACCCAGACCATCTCGATCCTGGTGGTGCAGGAACTGAGAAGCGGGATCAACTCGGCCTCGGCCCTGTCCACGATCACCTTCATCCTGATCTTCGCGATAGCCCTGCTCCTGGTCCGCCTCTTCAACGCCAACATCGTGGAGAGGGGAACGCGATGACCACGACCTCTGTCGGTGCCCCGGTCGGCCAGGCGGCGGACCGGCCGGTCACCGCCTACAAGCCGGGGTTCAACTGGAACCAGCTGGGCACGGCCGCGGCGATCACGCTGATCGTGTTCTGGTGCCTGGCGCCGTTCTACTGGATGCTCGTGCTGTCGGTGCGGGACAACCAGAACACCTTCGACAACACCCCGTGGTTCACCGACTTCACCCTGGAGAACTTCCGGTACGCGTTCGACACCGGGATCAACACCTTCGGGCGGTCGCTGGTCAACAGCCTGATCATCGGTTTCGCGGTGACCGCGCTGGCGATGATCGTCGGGGTGTTCGCCGGGTACGCGTTGTCCCGTCTGGTCTTCCGGGGCAAGTCGATCGTGCTGGCCTGCATCCTGGGTGCCTCGATGTTCCCCGGCGTGGCCATCCTGACGCCGCTGTTCCAGCTGTTCAGCGACTGGGGCTGGCTCGGCACCTACCAGGCGCTGATCCTGCCGCAGGTCTCGTTCTCGGTGCCTCTGGCGGTGTACACCCTCACCAGCTTCTTCGCGGACATGCCGTGGGAACTGGAGGAGGCCGCCCGGGTCGACGGCTGCACCCCGCTGCAGGCGTTCCGTAAGGTCATCATCCCGCTGGCCGCCCCGGCCATGTTCACCACCGCGATCCTGGTGTTCCTGGCCTCCTGGAACGAGTTCCTGCTCTCCAGCGTGCTCTCGAACGGGGTGAAGAGTGTCGAGCCGTCCACCGTGGCGATCGCCAACTTCACCGCCGGGCCGCACATCGTTCCCTACACCCAGACGATGGCCGCCGGCGTGGTGGTCACCGTGCCGCTGGTGATCGTGGTGCTGCTCTTCCAGCGCCGCATCGTCAGCGGTCTCACCGCCGGCGGTGTGAAGGGCTGAACTCGCACGCTGGGCCGGGTGAGCAGCGCCCGGCCCAGCGTGCGAGGGTGAGGCAAGGACAGCGCCGAAAGGATCAATGCCGTGGCTCAGACCCCGCACCCGGAAGCCGACTGGTGGCGTCAGGCCGTCGTCTATCAGATCTACCCGCGCAGCTTCGCCGACAGTGACGGCGACGGCATCGGGAACATCGCCGGGGTGACCGCGAAGGTGCCCTACCTGAAGGCGCTCGGCGTGGACGCGGTGTGGCTGAGCCCGTTCTACCCCTCGGCCCTGGCCGACGGCGGCTACGACGTGGACGACTACCGCGACGTGGACCCGAAACTGGGCACCCTGGCCGATTTCGACGAGATGAGCGCGAAGCTGCACGAGGCCGGGATCCGGCTGATCGTCGACATCGTGCCCAACCACTCCTCCGACCGGCACGTCTGGTTCCAGGAGGCGCTGGCCGCCGCCCCGGGCTCCCCGGCGCGCGACCGCTACATCTTCCGCAACGGCCTCGGGCCGAACGGCGACCAGCCGCCGTCGGACTGGGTCTCGCACTTCGGCGGCAGCGCCTGGACGCGGGTGCCGGACGGGCAGTGGTACCTGCACCTGTTCGCCCCCGAGCAGCCCGACTTCGACTGGAGCAATCCCGAGGTCCGCGACGACTTCCGCAAGACCCTGCGCTTCTGGTCCGACCGCGGGGTGGACGGCTTCCGCGTGGACGTGGCCCACGGCCTGGCCAAGGACCTGGCCGAGCCGCTGCGCAGCATGCCGGTGATCCCGGAGCTGGACATCCAGGTGGACGGCACCAACCCGCTGTTCGACCGGGACGACGTGCACACCATCTTCGAGGAGTGGCGCGAGGTCTTCAACGAGTACAGCCCGCCGCGCGCGGCGGTGGCCGAGGCCTGGGTGCCCACCACCCGCCGCGCCCTCTACGCCCGCCCCACCGAGCTCGGGCAGGCGTTCAACTTCGACCTGCTGCGCGAGGACTGGGACGCCGAGGGCTTCCGCAAGAGCATCACCGAGAACCTGGCCGAGTCGGCGGCCAGCGGTGCGTCCTCCACCTGGGTGCTGTCCAACCACGACGTCATCCGCCACCCCAGCCGCTACGCCCTGCCCACCGGCCTCGGCCGTGAGGGGCTGGACGAATGGCTGCTGTCCGACGGACTCGACCCACTGCCCGACCACGCGGCCGGACTCAGGCGCGCAACCGCGTCCACACTTCTGCTTCTGGCTCTTCCCGGCTCGATGTACCTCTACCAGGGTGAGGAACTGGGCCTGCGCGAGGTGCCGGACATCCCCCGCGACCAGCTCGCCGACCCGATCTGGCTGCGCACCGGCCACCAACTGAAAGGCCGCGACGGCTGCCGGGTCCCCCTGCCCTGGACCGTTGCCCGCGACGCGGCCGGCGGTAGCTCGTTCGGTTTCGGCAGCGGTGGGGCGCATCTGCCCCAGCCCGACTGGTTCGGTCAGTTCTCGGTCGAGGCCGAGGAGGTCGACCCCGACTCCGTGCTGGCGCTCTATCGCACGGCGCTGCGTCTGCGCCGGGAACTGCAAACCACCGAAACGCTCGAATTTGAGACGTCCGTGCCCACCGACGTCCTCAGTTTCCGGCGACCGGGTGGCTGGCTGGTGATCACCAACTTCGGCACCACCCCCGTTCCCCTGCCTTCCGGCGAAGTTCTGGTGGCCAGCGGACCGCTGGCCGACGGCCAGTTGCCCGGGGAGACCACGGCCTGGATCCGGGAGTGAGATGAAGGCCCCCCTTGGGGGGCCTGCAAGACGGGCTTAGGGTTCACCCTATGGAAAGCACCGAGATCACCGTTCGCTCCGGGGACCGTCTGGTCACCGACCTCACCGGGGAACTGGCGCGATTCTGCGCCGGCCGGGGCGACGGCCTGGTCAACGTGTTCGTCCCGCACGCCACCGCCGGGGTGGCCCTGATGGAGACCGGGTCGGGCAGCGAGCCCGACCTGGCCGGAGCGATCGACCGGTTGCTGCCGGCCGAGGACATCTACCGGCACCGGCACGGCAGCCTCGGTCACGGCCGCGACCACGTCCTGCCCGCGTTCGTCAGCCCGTCGGTGAGCATCCCCGTCCTGGCCGGGGAGCCGACCCTGGGCACCTGGCAGAGCGTTGTCCTGGTGGACAGCAACGGGGACAACCCGAACCGGAGGGTGCGGCTGTCCTTCCTGGAGGGATAAGCACTCCGAAGGGTTGTCCCGCGGGTACCCGGCCGTGAACAATCTGTTTCTCGACCATATCGCCAAGGAATGTCTCTCAGAGGGGTGACCTGCAGCAATGCCGATCTACGATGACGCGACCCAGCTCGTCGGGCGTACTCCGCTCGTCCGGATCAACCGACTCACCGAGGGCGCCGGCGCCACCGTCGCGGCCAAGCTCGAGTTCTACAACCCGGCCAACAGCGTCAAGGACCGGATCGGGGTGGCGATGATCGACGCCGCCGAGGCCTCCGGCCAGCTCAAGCCGGGCGGCACGATCGTCGAGGCGACCAGCGGCAACACCGGCATCGCGCTGGCGTTCGTGGGTGCCGCCCGCGGCTACAAGGTCATCCTCACCATGCCCGAGACGATGAGCAAGGAGCGCCGGGCGCTGCTGCGCGCCTACGGCGCCGAGCTGGTGCTCACGCCGGGCAGCGAGGGCATGAAGGGTGCCGTGGCCAAGGCCGAGCAGATCGGCCAGGAGCAGGGCGCCGTGCAGGTCAAGCAGTTCGCCAACGAGGCCAACCCGGAGATCCACCGCAAGACCACGGCCGAGGAGATCTGGGCCGACACCGACGGCCAGGTCGCCGCGGTGGTGGCCGGCATCGGCACCGGTGGCACCATCACCGGCGTGGGCCAGGTGCTCAAGGAGAAGAACCCGGACATCAAGATCTTCGCGGTGGAGCCGAAGGCCTCGCCGATCCTGAACGGCGGCGCCCCCGGCCCGCACCCGATCCAGGGCATCGGCGCCAACTTCGTGCCGGAGATCCTCGACACCAAGGTCTACGACGAGGTGCTCGACGCCGAGGTCGACGACGCCGTGGAGTGGGCCCGCCGGGCCGCCAAGGAAGAGGGCCTGCTGGTCGGCATCTCCTCCGGGGCCGCACTGTGGGCGGCCAACGAGGTCGCCCGCCGGCCCGAGTTCGCGGGCAAGATCGTGGTCGTGATCATCCCGTCGTTCGGTGAGCGCTACCTGTCCACGATCCTCTTCAAGGACCTCCTGGACTGATCACGTTGGCCATCATCCTCAAGTCGATGCTGTCGGTACTCCGGGAAGACCTGCAGGCGGCGAAGCTGCGCGACCCCGCGGCCGGGAGCAACACCGAGCTGATCCTGGGCTACCCCGGGCTGCAGGCGATCTGGAGCCACCGCATCACCCACCGGATGTGGCTGCGTGGATGGCGCGTCCCGGCGCGACTGATCTCGCTGTGGACGCGGGTGGTCACCGGGGTGGAGATCCACCCCGGGGCCACCATCGGGCGGCGCTTCTTCATCGACCACGCCACCGGTGTGGTGATCGGGGAGACCGCCGAGATCGGCAACGACGTGATGCTCTACCAGGACGTCACGCTGGGTGGGCGCAGCCTGAACACCGGCAAGCGGCACCCCACCCTGCTCGACGGGGTGGTGGTCGGGGCCGGCGCGCGCGTGCTGGGGCCGATCACCCTGGGCCGGGACGTGCAGGTCGGGGCCAACGCCGTGGTGGTGCGCGACGTGCCCGACGGTGCCGTGGTGGTCGGCGTGCCGGGTGTGATCCGGCACCCGCAGGTCGACGTGAACAACCAGTGGGCGGAAGACCCGGCGATCTACATCTGAGTCCCCCGAACAACCCATCCGATGATCCGGATGATCTAACGGGTCAAGCCGTTCAGGCGGTCGGCCGATACAGAGCTCACTCCGGTGCGCTATGTATCGGCCTCGCTTATTGTAGCGATACGATTACTCAGCGCATTGGTTCGTCGGCCCGCGCCCTCTCTCCGGTCTGCGGGCTCTCAGGGGACGTGTGACGGAGACAAACTGTCATGAGCCAGATGTTCGCGAACGACGCCCACCTGGTCACACCGGGGAAGGGGGTCCGCCCGATCCGCTGCGTCGGCTGCGCGCGCGACACCCTGCCCCGGCACGACGACGGGGCCCCGCTGTGCCCCCGCTGCTCCGACGTCCTGGCCTCGGCCGCTCTCGGGCGGCCGCTGCTGACCGAGGGCAGACCCTCGCGCTGGTTCTGGTGGCGCTACGAGGACTGATCCACCGAGCCTGTCCGGGTGAATCCACCTCAGCCGGGCCCCCTGACGGTCGAAGATAGTCCGCGAGGCATTCTGAGCCGAGGCGGAGGGGGGATCGGTGCCGGTAAAGCTGCGACTGACCCAGTACGTGCACCGGCTACGGGCCGTTCTCCCGGCCGGGACGGGACTCAGTCACGCCGACTGGCAGAACCGGCACCGGCTGCTGACCTGGCTCACCATCGTCTGCGGCCTGGCCCTGGCGCCGGTGGCCGCCCTGCGCGACCGGCTCGACGTCGAATGGGGCGTCGCCTCCCTGCTCATCGCCGCGATGATCGCCGGCGCGGTGGAACTGCGCTCGCAGCGCCTGGCCGCGTCCGCCGTGGCCGTCGGGCTCACCGTCGTCTGCGCCGAACTGGTCATGCTGTTCGACGGCCGCACCGAGGCGCACTTCTCGTTCTTCGTCGCGGTCGGCGCCCTGGCCCTCTACCGCGACTGGGTGCCGTTCCTGACCTTCCTGGTCGCCACCACGCTGCACCACGCCCTGTTCGGGTCGTGGATGCCGCACATGACCTTCCAGCACGACTCCGGCATCGGGCACCCCTGGTTCTGGGCTGCCATCCACGGCGTCGCGGTGCTGCTCGCGGCCGCCACCCAGGTCACCGCCTGGCGGCTCACCGAGGCCGAGGAACGCCGGGCCCTGGAAGACCTGAGCCAGGCCGAGGCCCAGTTCACCGCGGCCTTCGAGGAGGCCCCGATCGCGATGACCATGCTCGCGGCCGACGGCACCGTGCTGCGGGTCAACCCGGCCTTCAAGAGCTGGACCGGGATGGCCGGCCCGCTGCCCCCGCGCGCCCAGCTCAGCGACCTGCCGATCCAGATCGAGGGAGCCCGCGACACCCGGCTGCACCGGCGGATCCTGCAGGGTGAGGCCGACGTGCTGCGTGAGGAGCGCACCTTCCACAACGTGGACGGCCGCGTGCACCAGGTGGAGATGCACGCCAGTGCCCTGCGCGACAGCGCCGGCCGGCTGCAGGTGATCGTCTCGCACTACCTGGACGTGACCGAGAAGCACCAGCACCAGGAGGCGCTGCGCAAGCAGGCCCGGGAGGACGCCCTCACCGGGCTGCTGGGCCGCCGCGCTTTTGAGGCCGACCTGAACATGCTGGTCTCGGAGTACGCCGGCGAGGTGTCGGTGATCTACATCGACGTGGACCGCTTCAAGAGCGTGAACGACAGCTACGGCCACAGCGCCGGAGACGAGGTCTTAAGGACGATCGGGGCCCGGTTACGCGCGGTCGTCCCGGACACTGCGGTGCTGGCCCGGCTGGGCGGTGACGAGTTCGCCGTGGCCCTGGTCGGCCCGACCACTGCGGTGGAGAACCTGGCGATCAGCGTGGCCGGCTGCTTCGAGGCGCCCTTCCCGCTGCCCACCGGCCGGAAGCTGACGGTGACCGCCAGCGTCGGGCTCAGCCTGGCCGGAGCGACCGGGCCGGAGGCCACCCTGGAGAACGCCGACCTGGCCATGTACGCGGCCAAGCAGGGCGGCCGGGCCCGGGTGCAGCTGTTCGACGACAGCATGCGCGAGGCCACCCAGCAGCGGGTCTGGGCCGAGCGCACCCTGCGCGCGGCCCTGGAGGGCGACCTGAAGTCCTCCCTGCCGGTCTGGTTCCAGCCGATCTACTCGCTGCAGACCCGCACGGTGGTCGGCGCCGAGGCCCTGGTCCGGCTGCGCACCCCCGAGGGCGAACTGATCCCCCCGGGCCTCTTCATCCCCCTGGCCGAGGAGACCGGGCTGGTGGTCCCGCTCGGCGAGCACGTGCTCCGCACGGCCCTGGAGCAGCTGGACGCATGGGGCGAGGCGATGCCCTACGTCTCGGTCAACGTCAGCCCCAAGCAACTGGCCGAGCCCGGCTTCGTGCCCATGCTCACCGACGAGCTCACCCGCTCCGGCCTGCAGGACCCCTCCCGCCTGGTCCTGGAGATCACCGAGACCTCGATGCTGGAACGCGGCATCGACCTGAGCGAGCGCCTGGCCGCGATCAAGGCCCTGGGCGTACGGCTGGCCCTGGACGACTTCGGCACCGGCTACTCGTCCCTGACCTGGCTGCAGAGCGTGCCCGCCGACATCGTCAAGCTCGACCGCAGCTTCGTCGTGGGCCTGTCCCACGACCAGGACAAGACCGCGATCATCACCGCGGTGCTCTGGCTGGCCCGGGCGATGAGCATGACGGTGATCGCCGAGGGCGTGGAAGAGCTGGAAGACGCCGAGGCCTTGGACAAGGCCGGCTGCCCCGCCGCCCAGGGCTGGTACTTCTCCCGCCCGGTCGAACCCCCGGCGATGACCGCCCTCCTGACCCCCCGCCAGGTACGCGCGGTGAGTTGAGCCCTTTCATAGGGGAAGGCGCCGATCGTTGTGCCAGACTGGTGTGCGCATCCTTGGGGCTGACGGGCCCTGGGGCTGTGGAGGAGAGCTGGCCGAGTGGCCGATGGCGGTGGTCTTGAAAACCACTGAGGTGTCAAAGCCTCCGGGGGTTCGAATCCCTCGCTCTCCGCACGGTGAGCAGTGAAAACGGCCCCTGACCTGGCACTATCTGGGTCAGGGGCCGTTCTTGTGTGAGTGGTCCGAGTCTCGCCCGGTCTCAGTTGGAGCCGCTGAATCTCACTGGTTGGGGCAAGGGTGGGGCAAGATCTCGCAGTTCCGCAGGCCACAAGAGGTCCCACCCTGACTACGCCAGGAGAAGGACCCCCCTCTACAGGGGGGCGAAGTGCTGCCGATGCAGCACATGAGGTGATCCCGGCCCGGAATGAGGAGCCCCATGTCTGAGACCACGAATAATCAGTTCCTCAGCACATGTATTGCATGCGGCCACACGGTCGCCAAGGCCGCTCCAGCCTGCCCAAAGTGCGGCCAGCCGCAGACCGCCGCTTCGAACGCTCTCTCCGGGAACCGGGAACGAGGGCCAACGATGATTCACCCCTACGTCTCGTTCGCGGTCATCGGTCTGTTTCTCTTAATCATCGTGATCGCCGTCCTGAGTCAGTAGCGCGGCATCCTGCTTAGTGGACGGGGACGCAGCATTCGGCCGTGCCTCGACCCTGCCCCTCAGAGCGTCGGCAACTCGGCGGCGAGCCTGCTCCTCCTCGCCGTCGATGCACTTGGCATAAACCTTCAGTAACACATGCAAGCTGTGGCCTGCCCATTCGGCTACCTGGGTCGGGGGTACTCCAGCGTTGAGCCAGAGGCTCACACAGGCGTGCCTGAGTTGGTACGGCACCCGGGCCAACGGTGAAGATTGCTGAGCCTCTGTCAGGACCTTCTCGCGCGCCTGACGCCAAATCCGGGTGTAAGTGGTGGTTGAGACCGGCCGCCCTGGACTGTGTCCAGTCCGGGTGATGAACAATCGGCCGGCCTGCGGCACCTTGTAGGTCGTGATGTGCTCGTCCAGCAGGGCCACCAGTTCTGGCGGCGCAGGCACGCGGCGGGCGGTCTGCTTGCCGCGGTGCTTGAGCGTCCGATCCTCGTAGTAGTCCTTGCCATCGTTCCAAGCAGCATTCATGCCGACCGTAGATCCGGTGAGGTTTGGTCAACCCCAACCTGTTTCGTCGTTGGGTCGGATGTAGTTCTCCGGCCTGAGATGCAGGGCTTCTTCAGGCCGAAGCGCCGAGTAGTACATCACGGCGTAGAACGCTTTGAGATGGGGTGCCATCTCTCCTGCCGCGTCGATGAGCATGGCCGCTGCGGCCGGGCCGACAACGGTTCGCGTGTCGATCGCGCCGTCTGACTTGGGCGCCTTCCAGGAAATACGATCGAACGGGTGTGCGGTGAGAAGGTTAAACTCGACCGCGTACTTCATTGCCCCATAGAAGATTCCGCGGCGCCGGTTGATCGTGTTTGCGGCCACCGCACCCGTACCCTCGAGCTTGACGGCAGCCTGGTCCAGAGCCTTCCGAACCAAGGCGCCATCCGACAAAGCGGTGACGTGCACCGTATTCTCGTTCGCCCCACCTAATGATTCGCGCAATGTCGTCCGGCATAGCTTGGGATTCTCGACGACCTTTATTGAAAGCCCATCCATAGAGGGCGGACCGCAGTTCCTTCGGAGAAGGGCGTCCTCGATCGGTGGTCACCAGAGCAGGTGTGAGAGAGGCCAGTGCATCGGCAATGCTGGCACAGTGTTTCGCCGCCGCGTGCGGCCATTTCATGTCCGCGAAGTCCATGGCGTGGGCTAGCCAGGAGCGGCTGTTTAAAAGCGTCGACAAGGATCCCCCCCCCCCCCGGACTAGAATCGTCTACCACAAGTACAGCCAGGGGGAGTGGATGCCTAACCTTTAGGCACCAGCGAGCGAGAATTAAACACAACGGATGACCCTCCGTGACGACACATTGAGCGGAAGCGCAAAAAACGTCATTAGATCATAAAGCGAACCGGAGACTTCTGGCCGATATCTTGTCGCGACTATTCTCGCTGAGTAATTCAAGCAGTCCGCAGTGGCCGCTGTGCAGTTGCAGAACACGGCTCGGGAGCCCTGCAGCGGCAATCGCCTACACTTGGGCTGAGTGACAACGCTCCGGGACGGCGGCGACTACTCAGGACTGTCCTGGACTCGCCCTCACGGCAAAACTTGCTTCTGACCTGCTTGTTCGCCTTGGGAATTGCCTTGCGAACAGGGGTTTTTCGGCATCCCGCACTTTGGAAGCATCGAGCAGAACAATCACGGAACCATTCGCCGGCCGAGCTACGCCCGATGGGTTTGAGTTCCGGGTCCCGGAGACCAGGGCTAGGGCACGGCCCGTCCCTGGATCCAACGAACGTGCCGGTCAGGCCGTTCTGAATGGCCCTCCTTCAACGGCTGAGCCGGAGACTCTCTTAACAATTCTGCCTCGGCGCTGATCTGAGAAACTACTTAACATTGCGTGGACTATCACAGTTCTAACCCTTTCGAGTACAGCAGCCGACGTTGCTTGGGCCACTTACCCAATATCGAATCGCGTGCGCTTAACAGATGCAGCGTCCAACCGACAGCCTAATGTCGCGCTTCCGGGGGGTGCTCTTCGTCACTTGACGGCTGGAAGCCCAAGTTAATAGGTTCAAAGGGCACAACCGACACAAGGAGACGCAGTGCGAAAAAGATCCTTTGGTATCGCCCTCGGCGCGGCTGTAATGAGCGTGGGCCTGCTGGCCCAGCCCGCTCTGGCTGACGTCGGACTTCCTTACACCTTCAAGATCGATTTCATTTCCGGTGCTGATAATGGCGTTAAGACGCCAAACTTCTCCAGCAATGCAAGCGGAAAGATTTGCGTCAGGCCTGATCTTTTCCAGTCGCGTCCGGCGTTCGAGGAGGGCGGGGGTGACTTTAGGTATAAAATTCAGCTTTGGCAAAACAAGACCGGCAGTGACTCCCGAGTCGGCACATTCAACTTCACGGTTGGTTCAGCGGGGAAACAGTGCTACACCGGCGTCCCCAAGAATAAAAAGGTGTACCTCCACATAACAAAGACCGTGCACGTGCAAAATCAGTTGCTCGCGGGAGACGGCAAGGTCACCTATACGTGACAGGCTAGTGTTTCGCCATGAGACCCACGCTAGCGGACGCTCCCACCTTCATGGCCATTGGACTCGTCGGCTTCGTGCTGATCATGAGGGCTATCCGGCGGGTCTGGTTGCAGGGTAACGACCTCCTTGCACGACGACTCTGCGCAGGCCTGTTGGTGGCTTGGTTGCTGGGAGTGTTTTTTCTCACGCTGCCTGGTATTGAGGTAGTGGGAGCGACCCGCAGGTTCAATGTCATCCCATTCGGTGGAGGATATCGCACCTATACGGAAACCGTCGGAAACTTCCTGATGTTCATCCCCGGAGGGGCAGTGCTTTCGCTGGGGTGGGGGTGGCTGATGAACTGGCGGATTGCGGTTGCCATGGGTGCGGTTCTCTCGCTCGCCATCGAGGTTTACCAATGTCTTGCAATGTCCGGTCGCGCGGCTGACATCACCGATGTCATCCTAAATAGCGCCGGTGTAGCGCTTGGATATCTCCTGTGCGCAGCTTGGGTGAGGCGTTGGTCTGGCGAAGAATACTCGCACAGCCAAGGGGAGAGTGAGGACTTCGGTTCGTCCTCTCGCGGTAAGCGCGCCAACTAGGCTGAACGAAAGCGCGCGTAGCGTCGGCTACGCGCGCTTTCGCATTTTGGCAGTGAGGCGATACGCCGGCCAATGAGACCACTGGAGCGTCAGCGTAAACAGATATCTATGAAGCTCCGTCCCTCAGGCGGAGCGAACAGTCCGGCTAGCCACCTCGTACCAATGAATTGAGCGCGACTAAGTAACGACGACGCAGCACATTTCTGGGCCATCTACGGGCTAATAGCCCGGGACACGCGGGGGGCAGGTGAGGCCGCTCGCGGCCACTCGTCCGAGCAGGTGGCTGCTGGTCAATCCGAGCGGGCGACAGTTCCCAAGCTGACAGTCCGCGTAACGCTGCTCCGGGGCAGGGCCGAGGCAGGACTGCTGCTCACGAAGGTGATTGCCCTGGTCAAGAGCGAATAAACGGTCCTCTTGAAAACCACTGAGGTGTCAAAGCCTCCGGGGGTTCGAATCCCTCGCTCTCCGCCTGGTGAGCAGTGCGAACGGCCTGGGACCAGCACCGCTGGTCACGGGCCGTTCGTCATTGCGGCCTGGCTTGCAGCAGCAAGTTGTTCGTGGGTTCAGAGGCCCTATTGAGAGACCCGGGCGGCCCAGACGACCGGGGCTGAGGCGGTGAACTTCACGGTCCAGCTCTGGGCCTTGCCCACGTTGATCTCGTTCAGCGACGGGGTGATCGAAGCTGCGTCGCAGGGGATCGTGATGTCGACGGCAGGCTGTGCGGATACCTGGACCTGCCCCTTGCCCAGGCAGTTGACCGCCACCCAGACCGCGCCTGCCTGCACTTCGATCGGCCACGTCTGCGCGGAACTGCCTGCACCCGAAGCTTGCAGAAGCGTCTGCGTGTCCGGCTCCCTCGCTGGCAGTTCGACCGGTTCAGCGCGTGCCGAAGGCGAAGGGCTGCTCGAGGTCTGCGGTGTGGCAGGGCCGGCCGAGGCGTCGAGCACCTGGCCGGAGGTGGCGTGGGTGCATCCGCTCGAAAGAAGCACGACGCTGCTGACGACCGCGACCCGGATACGCATAAGGGGGTAAGTGTGGCAGGCCTCCCTGTCGCCGACGGCGAGGGCTCAGGCGGCGGCCATGGACACCGAGTGCAGCCCCACGGCGTTGGAGGACAGGGACGGGCGTGGGGCCAGCTCGGTCTGGGCGAGGGCGGTGAAGCCGATGGTGCGGGGCTGGGTGGCCAGCTCGGCCAGGCGCTCGGTCTCCAGCTCGAAGCGGACCTCGGACAGCAGGTCCATCATGTCCAGCCCGAGGGCCTCGCAGATCGAGGCCAGCAGCTCGGACGAGGCCTCCTTGCGGCCGCGCTCCACCTCGGAGAGGTAGGGCACCGAGACCCGGGCGGTCTCGGCCACGTCTTTCAGGGTGCGTCCCTGGCCGAGGCGGATCCGGCGCAGAACGGTCCCGATCAGGCCTCGCAGCAGCATGGCAACCCCTCCCTCGGCGAATGTCCCCAAGCCTACGGCGCACCACCGTCAGGATCGGGCCGCGGGCAACCCGAAAGCAGCAGCTCTGCTCACAGCAGATCGGACCGCAGCCACCCCGGGAAGCCGGCGGAAACTCGTCCTCAATCGAAAATCGTCTGCCCGCAGCAGATCTCCGCACAGGCGAATCGCTGGAACCGGGCCCGGTGCGCGGCCGAGGGTTGAGGCATGACCGAAACCCTGCACGTGCCCGGTTCCGACCAGGTCCTCACCCGGCTGCTCGGCGAGCGCATCCTGCTGCTCGGCTCCGAGGTGCGCGACGACAACGCCAACCAGCTCTGCTCGGCCCTGCTGCTGCTCGCGGCGCAGGATCCGGACAAGGACATCTCGCTCTACATCAACTCGCCCGGCGGATCCGTCGACGCCGGCATGGCCATCTACGACACCATGCAGTACATCAGCTGCGACGTCTCCACCGTGGTGATGGGCATGGCCGCCTCGATGGGGCAGTTCCTGCTCACCGCGGGAGCCAAGGGCAAGCGGTTCGCCCTGCCCCGGGCCCGGGTCATGATGCACCAGCCGCACGGCGGCATCGGGGGCTCGGAGACCGACATCCGGATCCAGGCCGAGCAGATGCTGCGGATGAAGCAGCAACTGGCCCGGCTCACCGCCGAGCACTCCGGCCAGCCGCTCGAGAGGATCGAGGCGGACGCCGACCGGGACCGCTGGTTCACCGCCACCGAGGCCGCCGAGTACGGCCTCGTCGATGCGGTGCTGACCCGCCCGCCGGCCCCGCTCGGCGTGGTTCCGGCCTGAGGCAGGCACCGGCCAGCGCCGGGGGCGCAAATAGTCCCCGGTGGCCCGGTGCGTCGGTGACCTGCCTCACTTACTATCGGCGGCATGTCCTCGCTGAAGCGGATCGGAGCGCTGGCGGCCGTTCAGGAGCATTTCCTGGCCGCTCCCGGCACGCCGCTGCCGGACGACATCGTCCGCCCGGTGGTGGCCGAGAGCTGGAAGCGTTCGCTGGCGCTCGGCGTGGACCCGCAGGCCGAGGCCGCCCCGCTGGACATGAGCGAGGGGCAGCTGGCCGACTACCGGGCCAACCATCCGCTGGCCGCGATGATGCCGCTGATCCGCCGGCTGCTCACCGAGGACGCGGACGAGGCCGGGCACATCGTGGCGGTGGGCGACGCGCTCGGCCGGCTGCTCTGGGTGGAGGGGCACCACCGGCTGCGCAGCCGGGCCGAGCAGATGCAGTTCGTCGAGGGCTCGCTGTGGAGCGAGCGGGCCACCGGCACCAACGCCCCCGGCACCGCGCTCGCCCTGGGCAAGGCGGTCCAGATCAGCGCGGGCGAGCACTTCGGCCTGGGGGCGCGCACCTGGAGCTGTGTGGCGGCCCCGGTGCACCACCCGCTGACCGGTGACCTGCTCGGCGTCATCGACCTGACCGGCGGGCCGGACGTGGCCGGGCCGCGCACCCTGGCCCTGGTGCGGGCCTGCGCGGCCGCGGTGGAGTCCGGCCTGCAGCTGCAGAGCTGGCCCAGCAAGCAGTTCGGGGCCCCGAGCCCGATGCCGGCACCGCGCACGCCTCCGGGCGCCCGGTTGCGGCTGCTCGGCGCCGAGGCGGGCAGCCTGGAGCTGGAAGGCCGCACGGTCAGCCTGTCGCGGCGGCACACCGAGCTGGTCTGGCTGCTGGCCAGCGCCCCGAACGGGCTCTCGGCCCAGGCCCTGGACGTGGCCCTGCACGACGAGGGCGAGCACCTGATCACCGTGCGGGCCGAGATCAACCGGCTGCGCCGGGTTCTCGGTCCCACCCTGCTCTCCTCCCGGCCGTACCGGCTGAACCTGCCGGTGCGCACCGACGTCTCCCAGGTGCGCCGCCACCTCGCCGAGGGGCGGCTGCTGCAGGCGATGGACCAGTTCACCGGGAGCCCGCTACCGGGCTCCGACGCCCCCGGAATCCGTTCCCTCACCGACGAGTTCGTCTGCGAGGTTCGCGAGGCGGTGCTCGGCTCGGGCGATGTGGCGGTGCTCGAACGCTGGGTCGGCCTGGCCGAGGGCAGTGAGGATGCGGCGGCCTGGCAGGCCCTGGTCGAGGCCCTGCCCGACGGCTCGCCCCGGCAGGCCCTGGCCCGCGCCCGTCTGGCCCGCCTAGGGCACTGATATGCCCGCAAGTACGCCGAACGGTCGGTGACAACGTCGGGCCGCAACGTAGCTGCAACCTTCACCGTCCTAGCGTCGGGTCAGCTCCGGTCCACCGTCGGGCCGGAGGGAGTCGGAGGTTTTCCATGGCTGTCTTCCCAGCGCCCGGCCAGCCGGGCAGCCCCACCACTTTCGCCTCTCGTTACGACCACTGGATCGGTGGCCGCCGGGTCGCCCCGGTCAAGGGTCAGTACTTCGAAAACCCCAGCCCGGTCACCGGCAAGCCGTTCTGCGAGGTCGCCCGGGGCACCGCCGAGGACATCGAGCTCGCCCTCGACGCCGCCCACGCCGCCGCGCCTGCCTGGGGAAAGACCTCCCCGGCGGAGCGCGCCGTGATCCTGAACAAGATCGCCGACCGGATGGAGCAGAACCTCGAGTCGCTCGCCGTCGCCGAGTCCTGGGACAACGGCAAGCCGGTGCGCGAGTCGCTGGCCGCCGACCTGCCCCTGGCGATCGACCACTTCCGCTACTTCGCCGGTGCGATCCGGGCCCAGGAGGGCTCGATCAGCCAGCTCGACGACGACACCGTGGCCTACCACTTCCACGAGCCGCTGGGCGTGGTCGGCCAGATCATCCCCTGGAACTTCCCGCTGCTGATGGGCGTGTGGAAGCTCGCCCCGGCGCTGGCCGCCGGCAACGCCGTGGTGCTCAAGCCGGCCGAGCAGACCCCGGCCTCGATCATGCACTGGATCGACCTGGTCGGTGACCTGCTGCCGGACGGTGTGGTCAACATCGTCAACGGCTTCGGCGTGGAGGCCGGCAAGCCGCTGGCGAGCAGCCCGCGGATCAGCAAGATCGCCTTCACCGGGGAGACCACCACCGGCCGGCTGATCATGCAGTACGCCAGCCAGAACATCATCCCGGTGACGCTGGAGCTGGGCGGCAAGAGCCCGAACATCTTCTTCGAGGACGTGGCCGCCCAGAAGGACGCCTTCTACGACAAGGCGCTCGAGGGCTTCACCATGTTCGCCCTGAACAACGGCGAGGTCTGCACCTGCCCCTCGCGCGGGCTGATCCAGTCGTCGATCTACGACTCGTTCCTGTCCGACGCGGTGGCCCGTACCGAGGCGATCGTGGCCGGCAACCCGCTGGACACCGACACCATGATCGGCGCCCAGGCCAGCAACGACCAGCTCGAGAAGATCCTGTCCTACTTCGACATCGGCAAGGCCGAGGGCGCGCGTCTGGTCACCGGCGGCGAGCGCGCCGACCTGGGCGGCGACCTGGCCGAGGGCTACTACGTGAAGCCGACGATCTTCGAGGGCGACAACGCGATGCGGATCTTCCAGGAGGAGATCTTCGGCCCGGTGGTCTCGGTGACCCGGTTCGACAGCCAGGACGAGGCGATGAAGATCGCCAACGACACGCTGTACGGCCTCGGCGCCGGGGTCTGGTCGCGGGACATCAACACCGCCTACCGGTTCGGCCGGGGCATCCAGGCCGGCCGGGTGTGGACGAACAACTACCACGCCTACCCGGCGGCGGCGGCGTTCGGTGGCTACAAGGGCTCGGGCATCGGCCGGGAGAACCACAAGATGATGCTCGACCACTACCAGCAGACCAAGAACATGCTGGTCAGCTATTCGCCGAACAAGCTCGGATTCTTCTGATCCGACCCCTGACGCGCACTCCCGGCTGGGCGGGGGTGCTGGGCGTGGCCCTTCTCCAGGTCACGTCCGACGCGGGAAAGGACCGCCGGCCATCCCGTTCGGTAACGAGCACGGGCAGATGGGATGGCCGGTGGCCCCTTCCTCGGTGAGACTCAGTGAAGGAGGTGGTCGAGGATGCCCGAGAACGCCGAGAACACAGTCGTGGCGGCCGAACTGGCCGACGTGGTGAAGGACGACCCCTACACCCGGGTGGCCTTCACCCCGGCCGCGGTCGAGATGCTGCGCACACTGCGCGAGCAGCACGGCCCGCTGATGTTCCACCAGTCCGGCGGCTGCTGCGACGGCAGTTCGCCGATGTGTTACCCCTTGGGCGACTTCCTGACCGGAGACGCCGACGTACTGCTGGCCGAGTTGCCCCTCGACCAGGAGCGGGTGCCGGTGTGGATGTCCCGCAACCAGTTCGAGTACTGGAAGCACACCCACCTGACGATCGACGTGGTTCCCGGCCGGGGAGCGGGCTTTTCACTCGAGGCCCCGCACGGGGTGCGGTTCCTGATCCGTTCGCGGTTGCTGACCGACGAGGAGCAGAGCGCCCTGAACTGAACCGACACCACCGAATTGGGGACGTCCGTGGGCCTGGTGCCCACGGACGTCCCCCATTTGGTCTGGTCGGGTTCTGGTCAGAACCTGCGGACGAGGGTGGGCCCAATCGTCCGGGGAGTCCCGATCCGCTCCGGTAACGGTTCGGGCGCGCTCACGACCTGCACAGACTCTCCCGATCTGACCTGCGGGAACAGTGCTGTCGACTGGGCATGATGGCGAGCGGGCGGGACGGTCCGCGCGAAGTTCGCCGGGCCGAGTCAAGGGGAGGATGTGAGGGCGGGGTGGACGAGCGCGACAAGGTGAGCCGGCTGAGGGAGACCCACTCCAGAAAGCCCGGCGAAGTGCACCTGCAGCACCAGGACCGGCTCGAGCTCATCCCCCGGCAGCATCCTGTCTCCCGAGTCCGGGTCGGCATCGTGGACGACCACCGGCTGATGCTCGACGGGCTGAGCACCTGGCTGACCACCCGGGCCGACGACCTGGACGTGGTCATCGCGGTCACTGAGTTCCGGGAGCTGGTGCGGCACAGCGAGTTCCCACCGGACGTGGTGCTGCTCGACATCGACCTGGGCGACGACGTCCCGGCGGGTGCGAAGATCGTTGAGCTGTCGGCCGCCGGGGTGGCGGTGGTGGTGGTCAGCACGTTCTCCGACCCCCGCCGGGTGCGCGAGTGCGTCTCGGCCGGTGCTCTGGGCTACGTGCCGAAGAGCGAGAATGCCGACGAAATGGCCCAGGCCGTAAGGGCCGCAGCCCGTGGCGAGGGGCACGTGACGCCGGCGCTGGCGGCGATGCTGGTGGCCGACGAGCACGGCGAGCCAGGGCCCGCCCTGAGCCCGCAGGAACGCCGGGCCCTGGTGCTCTACGCCTCCGGGCTGCCCCTGAAAACCGTTGCCCGGCAGCTGGACATCTCGGTAGAGACGGCCAAGACGTATCTCACCCGGGTTCGGGAGAAGTACGCGCACGCCGGCCGCGAGGCGCGCACCAAGATCGCCCTGCACCGGCGCGCGGTCGAGGACGGGCTGCTGCACGAGGCCCAGAGCAGGCACGACGACTGACCAGCGGTCCCCCGAAATCGGGGCATGCCCACTCGGGGGTAGGCCCCTAGCGTGATGAGTGGCCGGGACGCCGCGGGGGGTGTCCGGCGAGGCGAGGACCGGGCCCTGCGGATCCGGCTCGATCTCATCGCCTCGGCGCCGGGCGGCGCCGCGAAGGATGTCGCGCCCGCCCGGCGTCTTCTTCCGATGTTCCGATCAGCTGATCCGCGACCAGAACTCGGCCTCCACCCCGATGCTCTCCAGCCAGGCGGCCTCGCCGATCTTCACCAGGTCGGCCCCCCGCAGCACGAGCGCGTCGATGATGCCCACGCCCTCGGCCACGTCGAGGGCGTCCAGCACCCGGGGCACGTCCTCGGGGGCCACGGTCAGGCCGTAGGCGTACTCCGAGACCTCTTCGCCGAACAGTTCCTGCGCGTTCAGGTCCTCGCCGGTGATGGTCAGCTCGCCGTCGTCGAGGGCCGCCCACACGGTCAGGCCGTTGCCCGACCAGAGCCGGACCCCGCGGTCGTCCTCCTCGTCCATGCTGGTCACTCTAGGGCGTGAGCGGGAATGCCCCTGGCAGGGCAGGATGTACGGATGCGAATGGTTGCGTGCGACCTGGACGGAACGATCGTGCGCACGGACGGCCGGATCTCACCGCGCACCCTGGCCGCGCTGACCGCCTGCGAGCGGCTGGGCATCCACGTCGTGTTCGTCACCGGCCGGCCGCCGCGCTGGATGAACCCGATCGTGGAGATGACCGGTCACCAAGGGCTGGCCCTGTGCGGCAACGGCGCGGTGGTGCTGAATCTGGCCACCGGCGACGTGGTGAGCAGCCGGGCGCTGTCCGCCGCCGCGGTGCTGGCGGTCACCGAGCGGCTGCGGGAGCGCATCCCCGGCGCCGCCTTCGCGCTGGAGACGCTGGACGGCTACCGGCGGGAGGCCGACTACATGCCGGTGCACACCGCCGACCCGGAGGCCCTGACCGGCCCGGTCCCGAAACTGCTGCACGATGCCCCGACGGTGGTGAAGGTGCTGTGCAAGCAGTCCGCCGACCACTACGGCGAGCTGAGCTCGGACGAGTTGCTGGTGCTGGCCCGGGAGGCGCTGGGAGATCTGGCCGAGGCCGTCCACTCCGACCCGAACGGCCACATGCTGGAGATCTCGGCCTCGGGCGTGACCAAGGCAACGGCCCTGGCCTGGCTGGCCGGCGAGCTCGGGGTGGAGGCCGGCGACGTGATCGCGTTCGGCGACATGCCCAACGACATCCCCATGCTGACCTGGGCCGGAACCGGCTATGCGATGTCCGGCGGGCACCCCGACGCGATTGCGGCGGCGAGTCGTCAGGCTCCGCCCTGTGACCAGGACGGGGTCGCTCAGGTGATCGAGGCCCTGCTCAGTGAACGCGGACCCAGGGTCGGAAGGTAGATTCCGCTCATGGCGGCGGAGCGACGGCTGAGTGTGGACTGGCCGGCCTGCAAGGGGCACGGGCTGTGCGCCGAGCTCGTTCCCGAGCTGATCACGCTGGACGAGTGGGGTTATCCGATCCTGGCCGACCGGGCGGTCACCCGGGGCGTGCAGGCGCATGCCCAGCGCGCGGTCGCCTCCTGCCCGACGCTCGCCCTGCTGCTGGTCGAGAAGACGATCAAGAACGCGCCGTCGGGCAACGGCGCCGACGATCCGATCACCGGCGCGATCAAGGCGGTCACCGGGTCTCATCCGGTCCAGCGCCGGACTCCCCCCGTCACCCCGGTCACGTCGCCGGTGATTCCGGTCGCCTCGCCGCCGGTTCCGGTCGCGGCCCAGCCAGCAGCCCAGGCAGGCGAGGCAGCACCGCGTCGGCCTGCGGCCGCCGACTCCCCCCGGCGGCGGGCCCGGGCCGCAGCGGCTGCTTCGGAATCCCCTCGCCGTTCGGCCGCGGCCGCCGCTGCTGAGCCGCCGCGTCAGGCGCAACCCCGTCGTCGCCCGGTTCCCGCCGACGATCCGATCACCGGCGCGATCCAGGCCGTCACCGGGCCCAACGCCACCCAGCGCCGTACCCCGCCGACCGGGATGGCCCGCCACGCCACCCCGGCCTACGGCCAGCCCGCCCTGGTGCCCGAGGCCGAGCCGTACGAGCCGGGAGACAGCTTCTTCGAGGGCTACGAGCCGCGCCGGCCCTACGCCCCCGACCAGCCCCGCACCCGGCGTGAGGCCCGGGCCCGGCGCAAGTAGCTAGCTGAGCGCAGCCCGGTCGAGGTCGTCGAACTGGCGGCGCAGCTGGTGGTACCAGGCCCGGCGGCGCGGGTTCTCCCCGTCGACCGGAGGCAGGCCCAGAGCGATCACCGGGTCGGTCACCGCGTAGGTCGCGCGGTAGGCGAGCAGGCTGGTGGCCACGTCCATCCAGGCCCGGGTGTCCTGCGCGGCCGGCATCGGGCCGAGCACCGAGGTGAACCAGCTCGGCAGCAGCGCCCCGCCGCCCACCGCGTCCGCCACCCGCGCTCGCAGGCGCACCTGCAGCGCGGCCCAGGCCCGCTCCCCCTCGGCGATCACGTCGGCCACCGCCACCTGGTTCTCCTCGTCGGCAGCGAGCAGCTCGGCGGCCTCCAGGGCCGGCGCGGCCAGCCCGCGCAGGCGCTTACGGGTCTCGTCGAGCCCGCTCACCGCCAGCTCGAACTCCTCCACCGCGGCGGAGTGACGCGGATCGTCACGATGGGTGTCGGCGAGCACCTCGCTGGCGCCGATCGCGGCTTCCCGATGATGCGAGTGCTGGCGCACCGCCGCCGCGTGGGCCGACACCGCCGCCTCCAGCGACGAACGGTTGGCCGCCTGCAGCAGACCGGCCTTGGCCAGGTGCCCTTCCTCGGCCACCTGCGCCAGTTCCAGCTCGCGGCGGTCCAGGGCGTCCAGCTCGGCCTCGGGGACGTCGGACTGCAGCCGGATGTTGCGCTCCAGCCACTCCACCCGGGCGTTCAGCCGCTTCACCAGCGCGGCCAGGTCCTGGGCGGTGAGCTCGGCCTCCTCGGAACGTCTTTCGACCAGGTGCAGGGCGTTGCGCACGTCGGCCAGCGAGGAGTTCAGGGTGTCGAAGCGGTCGGGCAGGTCGGCGATCGCCCCGCCCAGGTCCTCGACGTCGTTGCGCAGCTGCAGGACGGCGTGGTGCAGCTCGGTGTCCGGGGCCGGGCGCGGTCTGATCAGTGCCATGAGTCGCGCACCCTTCTCGGCAGCGCCGCGATCCGCAGCGGGGTCTGCTGCACGTGCCAGATCCCCGCGCCGATCGCCACCACGCCCAGCAGCAGCACCGTGGCCGGCAGGCCCGAGGCCGCGCAGATCGCCGTGACCAGTGCGCCGAACGCCACCACGACCGAGCCCGGCCGCAGCGACTCGTGCCGGTCTCCGGGTGGGTGCACCGGCAGCCGCAGCAGCAGGTAGGCCGCGCCGCCGCAGATCAGGGCGGGCAGCGCCCACCACCGGGGCAGCCAGCCGGCCAGGGCCGCGAGCAGCACCGATCCAGCCACTGCGGCGGTCAGCACTCCGGACCAGCGCACGATGAGCAGGCTCAGCCGGCGCGGTTGCGCGTCCATCAGCATCGGCAGCCGGCGTTCGTAGTTGATCAGTTCGCGGGTTGCGGCGATGACCGCGTCGGTGGCCTCCTGCAATGAAGGACGTTCGCGGCGGGCTGGGTGGCGCGGCTCGTCGAGGTCGGTGGACAGGCTCAGATCACCCAGCAGTTTCGGGCCGGGTTCGTCGGTCTCACCCCACTCGGCCCGCTCCCCCCAGGCGCTCCGCCCGGCCCGGTCGTTCCGGTCGATCCGGTCCGCCCGCTCGGTCCGGTCGATCTGGTCGCCGCCCCAGTCGTCCTCGTTCTGGTCGTCGTCCAACTCGTCGCGCTCGGGTTCGTCGCTGTCGTCCAGGTCGAGCACGTCGCCGTCCTCGTCCCAGCCCGGCCGTGCGTCCCTCAGGTCGATGCCGTCGGTGAGGTCGATCTCGCGGACCTCGGACCCGGCTTCCAGATCACTGTCCGGATCGAGGCTTTCGCGCCCGGCAGCCTGGCCGGGCACACCCCGGGCAACCGCCCGCAACTCAGCCAGGCGCTCGTGGATGCGCGCCTGCAGAATCGCGACCTGTTCCTCCGGGTCAACCCCCATGACACCGACGGTAACCACAGCGCGGGGCAAAGTCAGCCAGCGACGACCACGGCGTACCGGCCGATTCCCAGAAGCCGGCCACCGTCGACGAACGTGTCCTTCAGCAGCAGGCTGGTCACCCGGCCGTCGGCCGGGTCGAACTCCACGTCCCGGATCTTGCCCAGGGGGTGCCCGTGCTCGGTGAGCACCGGCCGCTTGAGCACGTCGAGCTTGCGGCCCGAGCGCTCCTTCAGCTCCTGGGGCGGCTCGGCGACCTTGTCGGTCGAGGCCACCGTGATCGCGTCCGGGCCGAGACCGGCCAGCGCGCTCCAGAGCAGCACGTCGCCCGGGCCCTTGCTCTTCTTCACCCGGAACCCGACCACCCGCTGGGTGGCCGGATCGATGATCGGGGCCTCCACCCGTCCCACCGTGGTGGCGGTCGAGGTGTCCATCACCGGGTTGCCGGAGATGTCGCTGAACCTGATCACTGCGGTGCCTCCCCGGCGCTGCGGCCCAGGCGGGCGCGGAACTCCTCGACCGCGGCGCCGAAGCCGGCCAGGTCGTCACGGATGAAGTCGAGAGCGGACTCGGGCAGGATCAGCGCCTCGCCGGAGACCGAGAGCGTGTCGGGCAGCGGCACGAACTGCCGCCGGGGGGCCGACTTGTCGGTCGGCTCGATCTCGTAACCGACCGCGTCGGTGCTCTTCTCGTGCACCGAAAGGATCACGTCGGTGACCACGCCGAGGTTACGGCCGCCCTCGGTGAGCACGATCGAGCCGATCACCACACCGCCGGCGCCCTCCAGCTCACCGTCGAAGGCGTGCCGGTCGGCCAGGCTCTCGGCGCTGCGGATCATCACCGCGGCCGGGCCCAGGCCGTGCACGTTCGCCCAGGGCAGCGTCTGCTTCAGCGGCCCGGCGAAGATGCCCCGGCCGTTCAGGGTGAAACCGGCCAGCTCCCCGGAGCCGGAGGAGTAGATCACGTCCTTGATCTGCGCGACGTCCTCGCCGGCGAGGGTGACCACCGGCCGCTTGAGAAGCTCGGCGGCCCGCAGCAGGACGCTCACGACCGGCCTCCCGGAACCCCGCCGGGCGGAACGTTGCCGCCACGCGAGCGCTGCGCCACCACGCTGCCTCTACGCCGCCGGGCCTGGATGCCGTAGACCACCGCAGTCAACAGGATCAGCACCCCCACGACCAGTACGACCCACTGCCACAGATCCACGGCGAACTCCCCTCTGACCGGCGCAAAGGCGCGCCCTGACCATCGTGGCGCGTTCCGATCTTCGCGGCATCCCGAGGACGGCGGATCAGCTCTGGATGCCGCCGTCGGAGAAGAGGTGCTGGCCGTTGATCCAGCCGCCGTCCGGCGACAGCAGGAAAGAGACCAGCGCGGCCGTGTCCTTCGGGCTCCCAAGGCGGCCCAAAGGCGTCTTCAGTCGGAGCTCTTCGCGCAACTCGGTGTCCATCCAGCCGGTGTCGACCGGGCCGGGATTGATCACGTTCGCGGTCACCCTCAGGTGGGCGAGCTCCCGGGCGGCGGCCAGCACGATCCGGTCCAGGGCACCCTTGCTCGCCCCATAGGGCAGGTTGAAGGTGGTGTGGTCGCTGGTCAGGGCCACGATCCGGGCGGGGTCGACGGCCCGGTCGCCGGGCTCGGCCAGCCGGCGGGCGAACTCGCGCACCAGCAGCCAGGTGGCCCGGGCGTTCACCGCGAAGTGCCGGTCGAAGCTCTCCACCGTGGTGCTCAGCAGATCCGAGTCCACCGACTCGGCGTGGCTCATCACCAGGGCGCTCACCGGCCCGAGCTGTTCGTTCACGGCGTCGAAGACGGTCTCGGGCGTACGGACGTCGGTGAGGTCGGCGTTCACCGCAACCGTTCTCGCTCCGGTCGCCTTCAGGCGAGAACCCAGCTCGGCGACGTCCTCGGGTTGCTCGCCCCAGGGCATCCGCGAGTCGTAGGGCGTCCAGTGCGTGGTCGCGACGTCCCAGCCGTCCTGAGCCAGCCTGGTCGCGATGCCGGCCGCGATCCCCACGAGCCTTCCGGCGCCGGTGACCAGGACGACGGGCCGGTTCCCGGCCGCGCTCGTCCCTGCACCAGCGTTGTCTGTCGTCCCCATCCGGCGATCATGCCGAGCCGGGCCGGGGACCGGAAGTGATTTACCGCCCCAGCAGACCTTCCAGCACCTCGGCCAGGCCGTCCTCCGCCACCGGGCCGGTGACCAGGTCGGCGTGCACCTTCACGTCCTCGGTGGCGTTGCCCATCGCGACCGACCGGCCGGCCCAGCCGAACATCTCGATGTCGTTGCGGCCGTCGCCGACCGCCAGCGTGGCCCCCGCGTCCACGGCCAGGCGGCCCCGGATCACCTCGAGCGCGCTGGCCTTGCTGATCCCCTCCGGGGCCAGGTCGAGCCAGGCCGTCCAGCCGACCGAGTAGTTGACCCCGTGCATGCCCAGCGACCGGGTCAGCGCCATGAAGTCGTCCGAGGTGTGATCGGGGCTGCGCACCACCACCCGGCAGGCCTGCTCGACGATGAGTTCCTCGAAGGTGTCCACCACCCGCACGTGCGGGCCCTCCAGTTCGCCGGCCGGGAAGGGCGCGGTGAGCAGGAAGTTGCCTGCCCCGGTCTCCAGCGCGTAGAGCGCGGTGGGCAGGTGCTCGCGCAGCACGGTGAGCACGTCGGCCGGGTCGAACGTGACCGTCTCGGCCACCTCGTAGCCCTTCGGGGCCAGCGGGTCCAGGCGCAGGGTGACCGAGCCGTTGCTGCACACCGCCCAGCCGCTGACCAGGCCGAGCCGGTCCAGCACGGGCAGCGTCTCGTTCAGCGAGCGGCCGGTGGCGATCACCACGTGCACGCCGAGGTCGGCCACCGACCGCACCGCCTCGCGCACCCGGTCGGTCAGCCGCTGGTCGTGGTCGAGGATCGTGCCGTCGATGTCCAGGGCGACGAGTTTGGGGGCCCAGTGGTCGGCGGCGGGGTCGGTACGGGGACGGTTCTCGATCACGTGGTCTGTCATTCGCCGAGTTTAATCGGCCGGAGGTTACGGAACGGGGTCGTTTGATGACGACGAAGGCCAAGTCGAGGTGACAGGGCCTGCGGATCTCAAACCGCAAGTCTCGTCACCCCGCGTCTGGGAGGGCCGGGCCCCGAACCCGGGCTAACGTGCACTTCATGTCGATCAGTAGCGATGTCGTCAGGGACGTCGTTCTGGTCGTCGTTCTCCTGCTGGCCGTGGCCGTCCTGGTCTCGCTCGTGCTCACCCGCCGCCGCCTGCTCTTCGCCCGCCGCCGCGAGGACTCGCTGGACGGGGCGGGGGCCCCGCAGGCCGCGGTGGTCGTGCACAGCAAGAAGGTGGACGACCACGACGCCCGGCGCCGCCAGATCGAGGTGCTGTCCGGGCGCCTGGGCTGGCGCGCCCCGGTGTGGCTGGAGACGACGGCCGAGGATCCGGGACGCGGACAGACGAAGAAGGCGGTCCAGGACGGGGCGTCGGTGGTGGTCGCCTTCGGGGGTGACGGAACCACCCGGGCCGTGGCCGGGTCACTGGCCCAGACGGGTGTACCGATGGGCCTGCTGCCGGCCGGCACCGGCAACCTCCTGGCCCGCAACCTGGGCATCCCGCCCAACCGCCTGGAGTCCTCGCTGCACATCGCCCTGACCGGGCGCAATCGCACCATCGACGTGGGACACGTGGAGATGTCGGACACCCTGGGCAGCCCGCCCCGCCGGGAGACCTTCCTGGTGATGTCCGGCCTGGGCTTCGACGCCGAGGTGATGGCGACGACGGCACCGGAGCTGAAGAAGAAGATCGGCTGGGTGGCCTACGTGGTGGCCGGCGCGAGCCGCCTGCGGGGCCGACGGACGCCGGTGACCATGCGGGTGGACGACGGACCGGTGCAACAGCGCAAGATCCGGGCCGTGGTGGTGGGCAACGTGGGCATGCTGCAGGGCGGAATCCAGCTGATGCCGGGAGCGCTGCCGGACGACGGCTGGCTCGACGTGGTGGTGGTCTCCCCCAGGGGCATGACGGGCTGGCTGCCGGTGGTCGGGGCGGTGCTGACGCGACGCAACCACGCCACGGTCGAGCACTTCCGCTGCCAGACGGTGGAGATCCAGGCCGACCGCCCGATGTTCGCCCAGCTGGACGGCGACCCGGCCGGAAAGGCCCAGACACTCAAGGCCAGCGTCGACCCGCTAGCGCTGATAGTCCGGGTGCCCGGCTGACCCATGACGCTGGGAGTTGTCTTCAGCGCCCGGGCTCACCACAACACCTCGAACTCACCACCTCGTCACACGCCGGGCCGGACCAGCGCCATGGTCAACGTTCGGCCCGGCCCTTCACAGCCCCCGGCCCGCCCCGAACTCCGACAGCTCCTGGGACGAATGGGAGCCACCCGCCCGCCACCGCCGATGGCCAGGTGGGTGATCACCACCGTCTGACGGTCCCAGGTGCTGCCTTGGCCGCCAGATCGGATGTCTTTTTCGCGCCAACCCGAGATCGGATGTCTTTTTGGGCCGTATAGCCCACTTTTGGCATCCGTTCTTGGCTTGCAAGAGATTCCGGCCGAGCGAACCATCGCTGGGCAGGCCAAGACCCCGGGCTGGTCTCATGCCCGGTCAAGAACACGCCGGCCAAGGCGCGTGCCGAGCACAGAGCCCAGCCGACACCGCTCACGGCCCGGCCGAGCTCACACGTGCCCAGGCTTACGCCCAACAAGCTCGCGGCCCGACAAGGCCACGTCCCTGACCAGGCCACGTCCCGACAAGGCCACCGCCTGGCGAGTCCACAGCCCGACAAGACCACGACCCGACAAGACCACCACCCAACGAGACCACCACCCGACTAGGCACCGCCCGACAAGGCCACCGCCTGGCGAGTCCGTGGCCCAACAAGGCCACCCCCTGCGAGTCCGTGGCCTAACAAGGTCACGGCCTGGCGAGTCCACGACCCGACAAGACCACCGCCCAACAAGGCCACGCCCCGACAAGGCCACCGCCCGACTAGGCACCGCCCGGCGAGTCCGCGGCCAGACAAGGTCACCGCCTGGCGAGTCACAGCCCAACAAGGCCACGACCCGATAAGGCCAACACCCGACAAGCTCCCGGCGCGACGAAGACCACCGCCCGACAAGGCCCACCCGCCTCGCCAAGCCAAGGCTCACTCTCAACCAGGCTCTCTCGGCCCGGCGAGTCCACGACCTGACAAGGCCACCGCCCAACGAAGGCCACCGCCCAACGAGCCCACCGCCCGACAAGGTCACGGCCCGACAAGGTCACGGCCCGACAAGGTCACGGCCCGACGAAGACCACCGCCAGGCCAAGGCCCACCCGCCTCGCCAAGCCAAGGCCCACTCTCAACCAGGCTCTCGGCCCGGCGAGACTCACAGCCCGGCCAGGGCCACGACCGACTGAGGGTTGCGGCCCCGGGCAGAAGGTCACCGCCCCAGGCAGAAGGTTGCGGCCCGGGCAGGGGGTCTGAGCCCAGGGCCCGAGGACTAGGAAGGTGTCAGGCTCGGGCGGGGGTGAGGTCGTCCTGGGCGGGGTTGTCGGGGTCGTTCTGGTCGGGTGCTGGGGGCGCCTGCTGTTTTCGGGCGACCAAGAGCCAGAGGGCGAGCAGGGCCAGGGCGGCCCACCAGCTGTACGAGTTCTGGACGACGCGGGCCACGAGGTTGGGCACGTCGTTGCCGGCCAGGAGGTTGGCGCCCCACCAGGGCATTCGGATCCAGAGCAGCACGGCGCCGGCCAGGGCCACGGCGACGCGGCGGCGGTCTCGGCCGTCGCCCAGGACGGCACCGATCACCACGACGCCCCAGTGCATGTGGTGCACCCAGGAGACCGGGGAGATGAGGTAGGCGGTCATGCCGAGTACGGCGACCACGGCTACCGGCTCGCCCAGGCGGTCGAAGCGGCGGGCGAGGGGGAGGGCGGCGGCGAGTACAGCGATGACCATGAGGCCGTTGACTGCGGTGAAGGCCAGGCTGCCTTCTCCGGGGCCCAGGCGCAGGAGCACGCCGCGCAGGGACTGGTTGGAGGTGCC
Organism: Kineosporia sp. NBRC 101677; assembly: GCF_030269265.1. NCBI lineage: Bacteria > Bacillati > Actinomycetota > Actinomycetes > Kineosporiales > Kineosporiaceae > Kineosporia > Kineosporia sp. NBRC 101677. The sequence goes on along the minus strand of NZ_BSTA01000013.1, from coordinate 98,030 downwards.
GCCGTTGGGGCCGAGGCGCCCGGGGTCGAGCAGGGCGTCTGTCCAGTAGGTGGCTGAGGCGGAGGGCAGCAGGAACCAGGCCACCACGGTGACCAGGGCAGCGGTGCCGATCGAGGTGGCGAGCACCTTCCAGCGCCGGGTGAAGGCCCAGTGCAGCCAGAAGACGCCGGGGGTGAGCTTGACCGCGGTGGCCAGGGCGACGCCCACCCCGCTGCCGCCGGCCCACGTGCCGGTGTCTCGGGAGCGGCGGGTCACGTCCCACAGGCAGAGGGCCACGATGACCGCGTTGACCTGGCCGAAGCGGATGCCGTCGGAGACCGGCAGCAGCCAGACGCCACCGGCGGCGAGCACGCCCTGGGCCAGGCCGGCCCGGTGACCGAAGCGGCGCAGCCGCGGGCGGAAGGCGACGCCCACCATCCACCACAGCAGCGCGCACTGCAGCACCGTCCACACCCAGCCAATGACCGAGAAGGGGGCGATGAGCAGGGGGAACGCGGTGAAGGCGGCGAACGGCGGGTAGGTGAACGGGAGGAACTGGGGCTGGACGGTGCGCAACTCGTAGAGCGGGAAACCGGTGACCACGGCCCGGGCGCCCTCGCGGTAGACCTCGAGGTCGACCTGCCAGTTCTCGCGCGGGTAGGTGACCAGGTAGTGCCAGGCCAGCGGGAACGCGGACGCGGCCAGCACCAGTACCCCCAGCACCAGCCAGGGGGCGCGCTGCCTGAGCGTTGCCGGGTTGTCCACGGACAGATTCTTGCGTGTCCCACCGACAATCTCCGCAAGTGCCTGGTCAGACGGGCGGAACCGACTGACGGACGGGCCGGTCGGCGAGGCCCAATACAGTGGCCCGGGTGAGACTTGGACTGCGCCCCCGCCTGGCTGCGCTCGGCGTCCTGACCACGCTGATCACCGGTGCCACGGTCCCGGCGGCAGGCGCGGCCACCGACTCGTCGGTGCCCGGCCCGGTGATCCTGCTCGGCACCGGAGGGCTGCGCTGGACGGATGTGACCGAGGAGCACCCGGCCCTGACCAGCCTGCAGGAGGACGCCTCCTCCGGCTGGCTGTCGGTGCGCAGCATCCGCCAGACCACCTGCCCGGCCGACGGCTGGCTGGGGGTCTCGGCCGGGGCTCGCGCCGGCGACATCAAGCCCGCGAACGGCGCCGCGGTCTGCCAAGACCCGCAGGTCACCGTGACCGATCCGGGGCAGAGCGGCACCGTGGGCGGGTGGGACCGCTACCTGGCCTCGGCCTCGGACGCGGACTTCGATGCCCAGCCGGGTCTGCTCGGCACCACACTGGCCGCCAACAACGTGAGCAGTGCGGCGGTCGGTGCGGGCGGCGCGATCGCCCTGGCCGACAAGGACGGCCAGGCGCCTAACGTCTGGGCCGGCAGCGCTGATCCGCAGGATCTGGCGGCCGACGTGGACGCGGCTCTGGCCACTGGACCGCAGGTTCTCGCCGTCGATCTGGGCGCGGTCATCGATCCGGCCGAGCAGAAGTACAAGGTTCCCAAAAACATCCCGCCGCTGACCGGCTCCTACGCCCAGCCCCGGGCCGAGCAGGTCACCGCGCTCGAGCAGCGCCTCGAAGCAGTGCTGGCCGAGATCCCCAACGACGCCACGGTCTACCTGGCCTCGCTGGCCGACTCCGGGTCGAAGTCGCAACTGCGGCTCCTGGCGGCCACCGGCCCGGCACCGGACGGCGGCTCCTACGGCAACTCCCTGCTGGGCAGTTCCTCCACCCGGCAGGACGGCCTGGTCCAGACCACCGACCTGTTCCCGACGGTCCTGGCCGCCATCGGCGTGGACCGGCCGGCCGCTGCGGTGGGCTCGGTGGTGCAGCCGGTGGCGACCGACATGGCCGACGCGGACCGCAAGCGCAAGCTGCTCGACCTGGACGAGGCCGAGATCGCGGTGAACCCGATCGTGCCGGTGTTCTTCGCCGGCCTGATCGTGGCCCAGGTCCTGCTCTACCTGGCCGCCACCCTGATCCTGCGCCGTCGTTCGCTGCCCGAGCGGCGGCTCACGCTGCTGCGCTGGCTGCGCCGCGTGGCCGTGCTGTTCTCCTGCGTCCCGGCAGCCACCTTCCTGGCCAACCTGCTGCCCTGGTGGCGGTACGAGAACCCGGCCCTGGCGGTGACCGGAGCGGTCATTCTCTTCGTGGTGCCGATGGCCCTGATCGCCAACCTGGGGCCCTGGAAACACGGCCTGCTCGGCCCGATGGGGGCGGTCGGCGGAATGACGGTGCTGGTCCTGGCCGCCGACGTGGTCACCGGTTCGCACCTGCAGATGTCGAGCATGATGGGTCTGCGCGCGGTGGTGGCGGGCCGCTTCTACGGCTTCGGGAACGTGGCGTTCTCGGTGTTCGTCACCGGGGCGATCCTGCTGGGCGTCGCGCTGGCCGACACGTTCGTGCGGAGCAACCGCCGGATGCTCGCCGCAGCCGCTGTGGTCGCGGTCGGCATCTTCGCCACGGTGATCGACGGCACCCCCGGCTGGGGCAGCGACTTCGGCGGCCCCCCGGCGATCATTCCGGCCTTCGCCGTGCTCGCCCTGCTGGCCCTGGGGGTCAGGATCACGCTGCGTCGGGCGGCCCTGATCACCGCCGTCACCGTGGCCGTGATCGTCCTGATCAGCGTGCTGGACTGGGCCCGGGGCGCGGACGACCGGACCCACCTCGGCCGGTTCGTGCAGACGGTGATCGACGGCGGCGCCTTCACCGTGATCCAGCGCAAGGCCCTGGCCAACCTCGGCATCCTGTTCACGACCAACCTCAGCATCCTGGTGCCGGTCGGGATCGCCTTCGTGGTGCTGGTGCTGGCCCGCCCGGTCTCCTGGGGGGTCCGGCCCCTGCAGCTGGCCTACAACCGCTCGCCGGTGCTGAAGTCGGGCATGATCGCGTTCGGCGTGCTGATGCTGATCGGGTTCGTGATGAACGACTCCGGCATCGCCATCCCGGCGGTGGCCGCCACCGTGGCGGTACCGCTGCTGATCGCGGTCAGCGTGCGGGCCCTGGAGCTGAGCGACACCGACCCGCCGGCGGCCACGGAAACGGAAGAGGCCGCGGCCGCCGAGGGCTAGGCACGACCTCCGGTCTACCTCGGCTACCGGCTCGCCATCGTGCGAGTCGGTAGCCGCCGACGCGCCCGTCGCGGCGGTGTACATCGTGTACACCTGGTACTCGATGTACACGACGGCACCTGGGGGCTAGGCCGCGGATACGCATCGTGACGAGGATGCGCCCGGTTCAGCCCAGCTCTGCCTCGGGGGTGCGGGGTGCAGGAGGCAGGCGCACCCATGACGCACTGGCCGGGCCCGGCGGACACCCCTCGTAGGGACTCGATGCAGGCGCCAGCAGTAGGCAGCCAGGCCTAGGAACTGGCCTTCTTGACGGCGCGCCGCACCTTCGGACGGGGCGCAGGAACCGCCACCTCGGCAGAAACCGGCGCCACCTCAGATGCGACCAGGCCCAGGAACTGGCCTTCTTAGCGACGCGCCGCACCTTCGGACGAGGCCCAGGAACCGCCACCTCAGTAGAAACCGGCGCCACCTCAGATGCGACCAGACCCAGGAACTGGCCTTCTTGACGGCGCGCCGCACCTTCGGGCGAGGCGCGGGAACCGCCACCTCGGCAGGAACCGGCGCAACCTCAGATGCTACCAGACCTAGGAACTGGCCTTCTTGACGGCGCGCCGCACCTTCGGGCGAGGCGCGGGAACCGCCACCTCAGTAGAAACCGGCGCCACCTCGGATCCGGACTTCCGCGAAGCCGGCTTCCGGCCCGCAGTCTTCGAAGTCGCCGTCTTCGGAGTCGCAGTCTTTGGAGTCGCAGTCTTTGGAGCCGTCGCCTTCGGAGTCGCCGTCTTCGGAGCCGTGATTTCCGCCTTGACCGTCTTACGCCCGACCGTGGCGGGAGCTGTTGACTTCCGGGCAGCCGACTTACCGGCCGAGGCCGAGGCCGTGTTCGCGGCGGCCTTACGCGGAGCGGGCGCGGACGCCTTACGCCCCGCCGAGGCCTTACGGGCCGAGGCCTTACGGGCTGAGGCCTTGGGCGTCGAAGGCGCAGGCGCCGCCTCGTCAGAAGAAACCTTCGGAGCGGCCCAGAACGTGAGCCGGACCGAGCCGACCTGCTCGGCGAACAGCACGCCCGAGGCCGCCCGCGCCGTGAGCAGCTCGATCAGCTCGGCCTCGAACTCGTCTTTGCGCTCACCGAACAGGTGCGGCGCGGAGTACGACAGCGAGTACACCGCGGCCACGACCTCTTTGACCGTGCGCACCCGGGCCACGTTGTGCGGCACCTCGACGGTCTGCGGCTCACCGAAACCGGCCGCGGCGAAGGCCTCACGCTCGGTGCCGAACATCTCACTCGGGCGCACACCTCGCCCGGCGCGCCGCTCCTCACCCAGGTAGCGGGCCACCAGGTCGCGGATCTCCTCCCACGGTGGCTGCGGGAAAGCCAGTGGCGTGCGCGGGGTCTCGCCGGTGCCCTTGTCGGTGGTCGCCGCCACGTGCACCACCGAGCCGCCCTCTCCCAGCAGCCCGGCCGCGATCCCGGCCACCTTGGCCTGCTCCATCCAGTGGAAGGACTGGGCGAAGGCGATCAGCCGGAACCGGCCCAGCCCGGCGTCCAGGTCCTCAGCCCGCACCGCCTGCCAGGAGATCGACCGCACCCCCCGGGCCTCCGCCTCGGCCCGCCCGACCTCGACCATCTCCGGATCCGCGTCCACCGCCACGGTTTCGGCGAAGTGCGCGGCCAGCGGCAGGGTCAGCGAACCGGGCCCGGAGCCGACGTCGAGCAGCCGGCCGGTGCCGTCCAGCCCGAGCGTGTGCACGATCGCCTGCACCGCGCTCGGCGGATAGGGCATGCGCCCGGTTGCGTAGTAGTCGGCGCTACCCGAGTAGAGCGACGGATCCCATTGCCACACGGTCATTCCCGCAACCTATTCAGTCGGCCTGGCCGGCGTCGAATCAGTCGATCCCGGGGCCAGGGAGGCCGAGGAGCGGCGCTGCTCTTCGTCGTCCGGTGTTGCTGAGGCCCGAAAATCCTTCCAGCGCAGACAGGTCCAGACCACGACCGTGACGATCACGGCGAGTTCCAGCCAGGGCGCTACGGATTTACGGAAACCCAGCGTGATTTCCTCGACCTGTACGGACATCCCGACAACCCGGCCGGGGACGTAGGCCAGCACGAGCACGAACAACCGGGCCAGCAGAGCCCCGTCCAGCAGTGTCGGGGCGAGCAGCGCCAGTGGTGCCCACACCATGCTGTCGTACCACGGAAGCGAGTACGGCGTCATCAGCAACCAGCCCGCAGCCAGCGCGAACGCCGCCCGGGCCATTGCGGCGGTCTCGGTGTCGCCGGAGATCCCGGTGGGGTGCGCACGCAGCCGGCGCAGCAGCAGAACCACCAGAACCGCGCCCAGGGCCATCGAGAGCGGGCCGACGACGTCGCGCACCACGCTGCCGAAGACGGGGTCGAGCTGGTTGGTGACCAGCCGCCAGGGGGTGGCCAGCGAGACCTGACTGCTGGCGGCACTGAGGCGGTCGTAGGTGTGCCACCCCGTCCACAGATGCACCGGGACCAGCACGGCCAGTCCGGCCGACGCCATCACGCCCAGGTGCCGGGCCAGTTCGGGCCACGGCCGGTGCCGCAGGCCCCAGAGGATGGCCAGGGCGAAGAGGCCGAAGGTGATCTTGCTGCCCACCGCAGCACCGATCAGCACACCGGCCAGTGCCGGACGCCGCGATGCGAGCGCGATCGCCCCGATCGCGAAGGCCACCGAGATCACGTCCAGGTGGCCGCCGAGCACGATCTGCCCCAGCAGCAGCGGGTTCAGCGTCCACAGCACCCAGGTGCGCGCCCGGGCCGCCGGATCCCCGCGGGTCAGGCGGTCGAGGGTGAGGGCCACCGCGAGGAAGGCGAGGCCGCAGAAGATCTGCCAGATCCAGACCGTGAGCCGCAGCGATCCGTCTCCGGCCCAGGCCGCGAGCGCCTGGGCCGCGGTCGCCACCGGGCCGTACACGCTGGTGGTGTGCTGCCAGGGCGGCTGCACGGCGCCGGCCACCGGGTCGGTGCCGTCGCGCCAGGCGGCCGGGTCTTCCACGTAGGGGTCGTCGCCGGCCGCGGCGATCCGGCCGTAGGCCAGGTAGGAGAGGTGGTCGGCCGAGCCCAGCGGCGGTAGCAGGGTGAGCACGGCAACCGCGGCCACCACTGCGATCAGCACCTGCCGGGGCGCCAGGAAGGAACCGCCGACGGCGCGCAGCCCCGCCACCACGGCAACCGCTCCGAGGACGGCCGCCACGGCCAGGACGGCACTGACCGTGCCGGAGTTCAGCCCGAGACCGAGGTCCCACGACGGGTACCAGGTGGCCGGGCCGAGGCCGGGTACGGCGGCCGAGTCACCGGCGAGTGCCACCCCGGCCAGCAGCAGGACGGAAATCGCACCCGACCAGCTGAAGACCCGCGCGGACGACACGAGCCCATCGAACCAGCATCGCCGGCCCCAAAGGGCCGCCGGCCGGACTCGGCTTGGAAACAGCACGCCGATTTGCCCGGAAGTTCAGGTCGGTGTGGCCCAGACCACGGCCACTGTTACCCGCCGAGAACCTTGCGAACCACCTTGGAGGCGGGCCGGAACACCCGGTTGGCCACCGGGACGGTGCGGGTGCGGCGTTCCAGCAGCGCCAGCCACACGTCCCGGTACTGGCCGGCGCGGTGCAGCTGACCTCGCAGGTCCGAGCCGGTGACCCGGTGGTGCAGCTCGCACGGCACCTCGATCACCCGGTACCCGGCGCCCAGCACGTCGATGGTCAGCCCGGTCTCCACGCCCCAGCCGATGGCCAGGGGCAGGGCGGCGTCGAAGGCCGGGCGGCTGATGCACCGCGTTCCGGACAACGGCTGCGTCGCCGTCCAGCCACTGGCCTGGCGAATGCCCTTGCGTGACAGCCGCACCACCCGGCCGCTGCCCCCGCCCGCGGTGGCCTGGGGCGGGATCAGCGCGATGGTCATGTCGGCCTCGCCGGCGAGCACCGGTTCCACGATGGTGGCCGTGGCCGCCGCGCTGGCCTCGAGATCGGCGTCGATGAAGAGCAGGGCCCGGGGGGCGGAGGTGCCGTCGAGCACAGCTGCGCGGGCCGCCCCGGTCTCCATCGCGGCCGCCTTGCCCCGGTTCACCTCGTGGCTCACCACCTGGGCACCGGCCTTGCGGGCGATCTCGGCGGTGTCGTCGCCGGAGCCGTCGTCCACCACGATCACCAGGTCGGCGCCGGGCAGAGCCAGCGCCGCGGTGACGGTTGCGGCGATCCGCTCGGCCTCGTCCTTGGCCGGGATGACGACGGCGAGCCCGCCAGGCAAACCCGGATGTGTCTCGTCTGCCACGCCACAGAGGCTAGGGGGTAGCGCGGACCACGGGGTAGTGCGGGTGTTCCGAACCAACCGGTGCCCGAACGAACTATGGACGTCTGTGAGCCAGGCGCTCACAAACGTCCATAGTTTGTTCTGGTTGCCTTGGGGTCAGCGCAAGGTGACCTGGCGGGAGACCACACCCGCCCGGGCGCGACGCTCGTCGGGGGTAAGCGGCTCGGTCCGGCCCATTGCCTCGCGCAGCCGCTCGGCGAACGCCACGATGGGCTTCTCCAGCTCTTCGGGCTCGGTGTCGTCGGCCAGGTCCCAGACCGGCACGATCAGACCGCAGGCCCGGAACGAGCCCACGTACTTGGTCTCCGGCAGCAGGGCGGACTCTCCGGCGGCGTGCAGCCGGGCGATGCCGTCGAGCACCTTGGTCTCGTCGTCCGGCAGCACCCAGCGCAGGTGACGGCGGGCGCCCATCTGCACCCAGTAGGCCGCGTCCACCGAGTTCAGGCGCTTGGTCGGCACTGCCGCACCGTTGGCCTGCTCCAGGGACTCACGCACCTCGGGGGTGAGCTCGTTGTCCTGCGCGAACCAGAAGTCGAAGCCCTCGTGCACGGCGACGTCGAACCCGCCGGAGAGGTCGAGCACGTCCTGCAGGCGCGGCCCCGGACCGGGCAGGTCCCCCTCGGCCACCGGGTTGCCGGCCTCCAGCTCACGCGCGCTCAGCAGGGCGGCGGCGATGTCGCGGCTGGCGTCGCCGGAACCGCCGTTGGTCTGCAGACCGACCAGCACCGTGCCGTCCGCGCGGTGCAGCGCCGACCAGGCCATCGGCAGGATCGTGGCGATCGTGACCTCGCCCCCGCCGAACTCCTCCTTGACCGGCACGACCGCGGTCGCCGCGGGGACGATCTCGCGCATCGCGACCAGGTCGCACTCGCCGGTCAGGCCCTCGAAGGGGCGCACGACCATCTTCATCGCCTCGATCCGGGCCGCCCGCCCGTGACACGCCTTGTACCGCTTGCCCGACCCGCAGGGGCAGGCTTCACGTCCACCGACGACCGGGATGTCACCGTCGGCGACGGCGACGGGGGCGGATCCGGTTCGGCGCTGCTTCTTTCCCATGGGCCGCGAGCCTAGCGATCCCCGATGAGGATCAGGACGTCTAACAAAGTCTAGCGATTGAGCTAGACATGTCTAGACAAGGCAATTCAGCTGTACACCCGGTTGTCACCCGAGCATGGGCGCCCGCAAGGATGCTCCGCGACGACCACCGACGATCAACGGGACTTCGATGAACGGGTTGCTGGACCACTGGGTAGACCTGCCGGAATGGCAGCCGGGGCGCGAGCTCTGGGCGTTCTACCTGACCTTCGCCGACGCGAGCGCACTGCACTCCCGGATCGAGCACGACCAGGCCGCGCTGAGCGGCATCCCCGGCCTCGGCCCGATCCCCCGCTCGGGACTGCACCTGACCGTTCAGGGCGTCACGTTCCGCGACCTGGTGCCGGACGCTCAGATCGAGCACCTGGCCGAGGCCGTGGGCGCCGTGGTGGCCCGGCGGAACCTGCCCCGGCTGTACGCCGGCCCGGCCACCGACGACATCGATGCAGTGGTGCTGCCGGTGTATCCGGCCGAGGAGCTCGTGGCCCTGCGCGACCTGATCCAGCTGGCCGCGGCCGAACTGCTCGGCCCGGAGCAGGTCTACCAGTTCCCGCCCTCGGCAGGCGGTTTCGTGCCCCACGTGAGCATCGCCTACGCCGACCGTGCGATCAGCGGTGAAGAACTGACCGCCGGTCTGGCGACGACCTCGCAGGACCTGACGCCGATCGACGTGCGGCACCTGTCGCTGGTGGCCCTACGCCGCGCCGACAAGAGCTGGTCGTGGGAACACGAAGTGCAGTTGCCGTTCGCCGAACCCGCGGTCCTGTCCTGAGGTTCTGAAGTCCTAGGCCGGGACCAGCAGGTTCTCGAGCGTCCGGCGGGTCTCCGCGGGCCGGTTGGTGATGATCACCGAGGCCCCGGAGTCCAGGCACACCCGGACGTGCTCGGGAGTGTCCACCGTCCAGACGTGCAGGTCCCGGCCGCGGGCCCGGATGCGCTCGCCCAGCCGTGGGTTCTGCGCCAGCAGCTCGACGTCCGGCCCGATCGCCACCCCGGCCGGCACCTGCTGGTCGATCATCGCCACCGGCATCCGGCGTTCCACCAGGTAGACCAGGGGCAGCTCGGGGGCCAGGGCACGCATCCGGCGCACGGCCAGGGCGGAGAAGCTCATCATCCGCACCGGCGAGGGCCGGTCGGGGGTGTGCTTGTCCCAGCCGAACTCCTGCAGCAACTGCAGCAGCTTGCGCTCGACCAGGCCGCCGTAGCGGGTGGGGTGCTTGGTCTCGACCGCGATCTGCACCGGACGGTTCAGGTCGGCGACCACGCTGAACAGCTTGCGCGCGGTGAGCAGGTGCGAGCGGTCGGAGGCGTCGACCGTGTCGGGCGTCTCGGTGCCGAGGTCGCCCTGCTGCCGGGACAGCTGCTTCCAGGAACCCCAGTCGAGCCCCTCGAGCTGGGCCAGCTCCAGCGTGGAGACGATGCCGGTGCCGTTCGAGGTGCGGTTCACCGTGCGGTCGTGCACACAGACCAGGTGGCCGTCGGCGGTCAGCCGGACGTCACACTCCAGTGCGTCGGCACCGGTCTCGACGGCCCGCAGATAGGCCGCGAGGGTGTGCTCGGGTTCGCGGTCGCTGGCTCCCCGATGGGCGACGACCTGAGGCCGTGGCGAAGTCACACGGAACAGCGTGACACATGATCGCCGCAGGTGGGAGACGGTATGCGAAAGGCCGGCGAATGCTCGCCGGCCGTTAACACCGGCGTTCCCGGCCGGTCGCGCGCAGTGCACGGGGACCGGCCGGGAACCACCGACGGGGTGTTACCGGAAGGTTCAGGCCTGCTTCTTGTCGGCCTCGATCTCGAGGACCAACTTGACCTTGTCGGAGACCAGGAAGCCACCGGTCTCCAGGGCCGCGTTCCAGGACACGCCCCAGTCGCCGCGGTTGATCGTCGCGGTGCCCTCGAAGCCGGCCTTGGTGGTGCCCCACGGGTCGGAGCCGACGCCGGTGAACTCCCACTTGATGTCGACCGGCTTGGTGATGCCCTTGATCGTCAGGTCACCGGTCAGGATCAGGTCGTCGCCGTCCAGCTTGGCGGAGGTGCTGCGGAAGGTGATCTTCGGGTTGTTCTCGGCGTCCCAGAAGTCGGGGGAGCGCAGGTGGCCGTCCCGCTGCTCGCTGCCGGTGTCGACGCTGGTGGCGTCGATCTCGATGAACGCGGAGGAGGCCTCCGGGTTGGCGGCGTCGATCGTGGCCTCGCCGCTGAAGGAGTTGAACTTGCCGCGGGTGGTGCTGACCATCGCGTGCTTCACGGCGAAGCCCACGGTGCTGTGGCCGGCGTCGATCACCCAGGTGCCGGTGAGTTCGGCGGGGAAGTTGCTCATTTCGGTGCTCCCTAGTCGTCGGTGGATCGCGGTGCTGGTTGAACCCTAGATGATTCAACGTTCACCTAACTACCTCTGGCCGGAGAAATTCCCGCACTTGGCCGAACGGCAATGTGAACGTCACCCGGATCGGGCGGAGTCGGCGATCACGGGAGAAGATCTACCCATGTCCGTCGCCCCCACGCGTACCTCGGCACCAGAACCGGCGTCCTCAACCGCGCCGGCGTCACCCCGTCTGGCCGGATCGGCCGAGGCCGACGAGCTGCGCCGGGTGCGGCTGCGGCGGATGAAGGCGGTGGCGACCGCCCTGCTGGTGGTGGCCGCGGTGATCTACCTGGTCACGCTCAACCAGGAGGGGCCGCTCGGCTTCGTGAACGCGGCCGCGGAGGCCGCCATGGTGGGCGCGCTGGCCGACTGGTTCGCGGTGACCGCGCTGTTCCGCCGCCCGCTGGGCCTGCCGATCCCGCACACCGCCCTGATCCCGACCCGGAAGAACCAGATCGGCGAGAGCCTGCAGGAGTTCGTCGCCGACAACTTCCTCTCCGAGGACATCGTGCGGGAGAAGATCCGGCAGGCCGAGGTCACCCGGCGGGTGGGCAACTGGCTGGCCGAGGCCGACCACGCCGAGCGGGTGGGGGCCGAACTGGCCACGGCCGGGCACGGCGTCCTGAGCGTGCTGCGCGACGACGACGTGGCCGCGATGCTCGAGCAGGTCGTCGTGCCCCGGGCGGCCGACATCCCGGTGAGCCCGCTGGCCGGTGGGCTGCTGGACGGGATTTTGGACGATGGTGCGCACCGACGGCTGGTGGACCTCCTGATCGACGAGGGCAGTTCGTGGCTCGAGATCAATCAGGACCGGATCATGCTGCTGGTCACCGAGCAGGCCCCGGGGTGGACCCCGCAGTGGGTGGACAACCGGATCGCCCGCCGGGTGTACGACGAGATGCAGCGCTGGCTCACCGAGATCGCCGGCGACCAGCAGCACCCGGCCCGTCAGGCCCTGGACGACCTGCTCCGCAGGCTGGCCCGCGACCTGCGCACCGACCCGGAGACCCAGGCCAAGGTCGAGGCGATCAAGATCCGGCTGCTCGAGCACCCGGAACTGCGCAAGGCCTCGATCGCCCTGTGGTCGACGGTGCGCCGGATGCTGATCGAGGCCCTGGCCGACCCGGAGGGCGAGCTGCGCCGGCGGATGGTCACCGCCCTGGTCGACCTGGGCAACCGGCTCGGCCGGGACAAGACCCTGCAGGCCCGGCTGGACAGCTACGCCGAGGACGTCATCGGTTACGTGGTGCGCAACTACGCCGGTGAGCTGGCCATGGTGATCAGCGAGACGGTGCAGCGCTGGGACGCCGAGGACGCCTCCCGGCGGATCGAACTGCACGTCGGGCGCGACCTGCAGTTCATCCGGATCAACGGCACGGTGGTCGGTGCCCTGGCCGGGCTGGTGATCCACTCCGTGGCCGTGCTGGTGGGCTAGGGCGTTCTAAAGCCGTCTACCCCGAGAACTAGACGCAACTAGCGTCTTCAATCGGATCTAGTCGCCGGCCTGACGCCGCAGGTAACGACCGAAGTGCGGAACGGTGAAGGCGATCCGGCCGCGTTCCCCGGAGTAGATCAGGCCCTTCTTGATCAGCGAGTCGCGGGCCGGCGACAGCGACTGCGGTTTGCGGCCCAGCAGCACGGCGATCTCGGAGGTGGCCACCCCCGCGTCGCCCATCGACAGCCCGGGCGGCAGATCGGCCGACACCTCGGCCATCGCCCGCAGGTACTCCCGCTCGGACGGCGTGGCCCGCTCGTAGCGCGAACCGAAGAACCCGACCGCGAGCTCGGCCTCGGCCTCGGGCGCCGCCACCCGCACGTCGTCGGCGGTGATCGGCGTGCGCGGGGCCACGTCCCAGGCGACCTTGCCGTAGGCCTGGATGAAGTACGGGTAGCCGGCCGTGACCTCGTACATGGCGTCGAGGGCCTCTTCGGTGAAGTCGGCCCCCTCTTCCTGGGCGGGGCTGCGCAGGGCCTGGGCGGCCGCCTCCGGATCGAGGCGGTCGATGCGGGCGTAGCGGAAGAGCCGCTCGGAGTAGGACTTGCTGGCCGAGAGCACGGCGGGCAGGTGCGGCAGGCCGGCCCCGACCACCACCAGGGGCAGACCCTGCTGGCCGAGCTCGTGGCAGGCGGCACACAGCGCCGAGACGTCTTCCGGCAGCAGGTCCTGCATCTCGTCGATGAACACGGCGATGCCGCGCCCCGCCCCGCCCGCCACCCCGGCGATGTCGGTGAACAGCTCGACCAGGTCGATCTCGATGTCGCCGGAGTCGGCCCGGCCGGGTACCGCGGGCACGTCGATGCCCGGTTGCCAGCGGTCCCGCAGCGCCGTGCGACCCCGGGTGACCGGCGCAGGCGGCTCTTTCATCGCGAACGACTTCAGAATGCCGAGGACGTGGTTCGCATCGTCCTTGTTGGCCGGGCCGAGCTCGCGCACGGCCTGGTGCAGGGCGGCCGCCAGCGGACGGCGCAGCGGCGTGTCGGGCCGGGCCTCCAGCTTGCCGGTGCCCCAGTGCCGCCGGACCGCGGCCGAGCGCAGGGCGTTGAGCAGCACGGTCTTGCCCACACCGCGCAGGCCGATGAGGACCAGACTGCGCTCGGGGCGGCCCCGGCTGATCCGTTCCAGCACCACGTCGAAGCTGTCCAGCTCGGTGTTGCGGCCGGCCAGCTCGGGCGGGCGCTGGCCCGCGCCGGGGGCGTAGGGATTGCGCACCGGGTCCACGATCAGAGCGTATCCGCGTGTCTACGCCCAGTACTAGAGCCTCGAATAGCGTTTTATGGGCGGTTCGGTCCGAGCACGTCGAGCAGGGCCCGGGGCCCGGCCACCAGGGCGGCCGCCGGGAGCCGGGCCCGCAGCCCTCGATCGGCCGTGACCACCAGCGGGACCCCGCCCGCGGCGACCACCTCGTGAGCCACCGCGACGATCGTGCTGTCCCCGTCGGCGGTGGCCCGGATGACCTCCACCCCCTCCGGCCCGGCCGCTCCCTTGGCCTTGCCCTCGACCACCGCGAGAATCCTTGCCACAGAAAAGGTCTCACCGCTCAGCGAGATCTTGGTGACCGTCGCGAGGCCACCGAGCAGCCGGGTGGCCGCCCCCAGCCGATCACGCCACCAGCCGTCCGGCCGGCTGCCCATCACGTTCGCGACATCAACCAGAAGCACTACGCCGTAATCGTTCTCACTCATTGCAGAGGGCCCGGGCCGTGGACATCACCCGCGCCTCGGTGAGCTGCACGAACGCGGCCGCCGGACCGGCCGGCAGCGGACTGTCCTTCGCCGTGACCCGGGCCAGCCGGCCGTCGTAGCCCTCTTCCAGCACCGCCGTGACCAGGCTCTCGGAAATCCCTCCGGTACGGCGGGTCTCGTCGACGATCAACAGGTTCCCGGTGGCCATGGCGGCGCTCATCACGTCTTCCACCGGCAGCGGGGCGAGCCAGCGCAGGTCGACCACCCGGCAGCCGATGCCCTCGTGCTCCAGCCGGGCTGCGGCCCGCAGGGCCATCCGTAACCCGTTGCCGTACGCCGCAATCGCCAGATCCTCGCCGTTGCCGTGCACCGCGGCCCGGCCGATCGCCGCGTGCTGCGAACCCCACTCCGCGGGCGGGGCGTAGGGCGCGAGCCAGCCGTCGTCCCCCTCGGCCCCGAGATCACGCTGGTGGTAGAGCGCCACCGGCTCGAGCATCACGCTCACCGTGCCGTCGGCCTCGGCCGCGGCCAGGCAGGTACGCAGCAGGGCCGGGGCCTGGGCCGGATGCGCCGGGCAGGCGATCACCAGGCCGGGGATCTCGCGCAGGCCACCGAGCGCGTTGTCCACCGCGACCGCGCCGCCGAAACCGTCCTGGTAGCCCAGCCCGGGCACGCGCAGCACCATCGGGTTGCGGTAGGCCCCGTCGGAGCTGAAGGCCAGCGTGGCCACTTCGGAACGCAGCAGCTCACCGGCCGCGTGCAGGTCGTCCAGGCTCAGCTCGGCGATCGGCAGCAGCCCGCTGACCGCCCCGCCCATGGCCAGGCCGAGGATCGACTGGGCGTCCGGCGTGGTGTCGGTGACCTGGGCCGGGCCGAGCTTCTTGTGCAGGTCGCGGGTGACTCCGTGCAGACCCCCGGCGCGGGCCACGTCACGGCCCATCACCACCACCCCGGGATGGGCGAGGGCGGCGTCGAGCAGGGTGCGGTTGATCGACTCGGCGAGGGTGAGCGGGCCCTCCTTCTCCGGCAGCCGGGTGCCGAACAGCGCCTGGCGACGCTCGGGCGCGGGCTCGCGGGACGCGGCCATCCCGACCACGGCCGGGCGGCGCGGCGAGAGCGGGGCCATCACCTCGGCGGAGCTCTGCGGGCGGGGGCGGTGGGTGGCGTCCTCCAGGGCCGAGGCCACCTGGTCGCGCAGGTGCAGCAGCCGGCGGCCGACCTCGTCGCCGGCCATCGCGCCGTGCCGGACCAGGGCGTTCATCGTGGCCACGAGCGGGTCGCGGGCCAGTTCGGCGCTGATCCGGCCGGGCTTGCGGTAGCTCAGCTCGTGGTCGGCCCCGCTGTGCCCACCGATGCGGACACAGCTGAGGTGCAGTAACACAGGACGTCGGTGGGCACGGGCGGTCTCGACTGCGCGTCGGGCGGTGGCGAAGAGGGCGGCGGAGTCGCCGGCGGAGTCGGCCGGGAAGTAGCGCAGCCCCTCGCGCGAGCCGAACACCGAGCGGATCCAGCCGGGCGGGCTGGAGGTGGAGAAGCCCAGCGCGTTGTCTTCACAGACCAGCAGCAGGGGCAGCGGCACACCCTGGCGGGAGGCCCACAGGGCAGCGTTGATCGCGCCCAGAGCGGCGCCGGTGCCGGCCGTGCCGTCGCCGAAGCTGGCCACCGCAACGGCGTCGGAGGGCCAGTTCAGCCGGCCGCCGACCAGGCGGGCGCGGTTGCGCGGCTGACGGCCGATCGCCCAGGCCAGGCCCAGGGCCCGGGGCAGGTGACCGGCGACCGTGCCGGCCGGCGGCAGCACCGCGACCTCGGGGTGCGCCGGGGTGGGCCGACGACCGCCGCCGGCCGGCTGGTCGGAGCTGCCGGCCAGACCGCGGGCGACTGCCGCGATGCCCTCTTCCAGCCCGGCCGAGGCCAGCCGGGCCAGGTAGAACGCGGTGGAGCGGTGGTGCAGGAGCGCCGGGTCGTTGCTGCGCAGGGCCATCGCCACGGCGGCGTTGCCCTCGTGCCCGGCCGAGGCCACGGTGTGACTGCCCAGCCCGGCGGCGGCCATCCGCCGGGCCGCCACGTCCAGCCAGCGGCTGGCCGCCTGGGCCTCGAACAGGTCGAGCAGGTCGGCCCGCAGCGCCTCGAGCGGGGCCTCCTCGTCGGTGCCGTCGACCGGCACCACCACGTCGGGCGACTGGCCCTCGTCGGCCGCGGCGGCCGGCGGAGCGGCGGCCACCTCGGCCACCTCTCCGCGGGCCAGCCGCTCGAGCACCGGACCGAGGTGGTCGACGAGCTCGGCGCCGGGGCCGGGCTCGCCGAGGTCGGCCACGGTCAGCGCCGCGACGCTCTCAGCGGACCGTGGGTGCTTCACCGGTGTCGCTCACCATCTCGCGGCCGGCCGCCTGCCAGGCACCCATACCGCCGTCGATGTTGATCGCCTCGAAACCGTTCTGCCCGAGCCAGGCCGCCGCGCGGGCGGAACGGCCTCCGGACCGGCAGATCACGTAGACCTGTCCGTCGGGGCCCTCGGGCAGGTCGGCGGTACGGGCGGGGAGCTCCATCAACGGGATGTGGACGGCGCCGCGGACGTGGCCGGCCTCCCATTCGTCGGGCTCACGAACATCCAGGATCGCGGCGTCGGCGGGTACCTGGCTGGGGTCCACCGAGGGAACCTGCGGCGGGAACATGACAACCTCCGGGGGCTTGCTGTCGGGGTCCGGTCATCCTCTCAGGCCCGGACACCCGCCGGGCCGTCGGAGGCGGCCTGTCGTCGGAGCGTAGGAGCCCGGTCTCGGCAGAACGGTCGGCAAATCCGGCCGCCCCGGGCAAATCCGCCGGATGTCGGCCTGCAGGTCGGCCGGGGGAACCGGTCGGTCACCCACTGCGTCCAACTTCGGATGGCCCGGACAACGACACTCCACGACCCCCGACAACAACCCTGCACCGGCACCCGCACGAAAGGATGAGACCTGTGGACCACCGATCTTCACGTCGCCCCTGGCTCGCCCCCCTCTCGCTCTGCGCGGTCGTCGCCCTGAGTGCCTGCGGCTCCGACTCCTCGGACGGCTCCGTCACCCCGCAGGACGCCCCGACGGCCGAGAGTCCGGCGACCGACCTGTCCATCGAGGTCACCGACGGGCGGACGACCACCTGGCAGCTCACCTGCGACCCGGCCGGCGGTGACCACCCGGACGCCGAGGCCGCCTGCGCCGCCCTGGAGAGCAACGGCGACAAGGCCGTCCCGACCACTCCCACCGACAGCGTCTGCACCCAGATCTTCGGCGGCGAGCAGACCGCCGTTGTCACCGGCACGTGGCAAGGTAAGGCCGTGAACGCGACCTTCAGCCGGCAGGACGGCTGCGAGATCTCGCGCTGGGACGCACTCACCCCCCTTCTGCCGAAAATCGCTGAGCCAAGCGCGCAATAAGGCCGGATTCGGCGACCGGCGCCGGACCTCCCGCCCGCCCCAGAATCCCCTGCTCACCTCCGGCGTCCCAGGAGGAAGATCACGAAAACCCCCCGCATCGGACGGAACCGGGCACAAGCCGTCCGAAAGGGGTGTTTTCCAGCGGCTTCCCAGGGCTTATGGTGACGATCACAGCCGGGGGTTGTTCGGAGCGTGCCAGAGCGGGCAGCTCGTCCGGTGTCGGTCCGGCACGCTCGTGCCCGGCCGGATCTCTATTCAGTGGGGGCTGAAATGATCAGATCTCGTGCGGCCGGCGGTTTCATTGCGACGGCGGCGGTCTCCGGTCTGCTCGTCGCTCTTCCGGCCGCCACCGCGTCCGCGGCGGCGACCGACTGCCCGGCGGCGCTGCCCACCGCCGACGCGGTCGACGGGGTGGGCGGCACCGGTTACACGGTCGAGCGCGGCACCACCGCCGAGCCGTTCAGCGCCACCGTCCTGGGCCGGATCACCGACGGGATCGCCCCGGGCATCGACATGATCATGGCCGAGGTGGACTCCCCCGCCCTGGAACGGGCGGGCGGGGTGTGGGCGGGGATGTCCGGCTCGCCGGTGTACACCGGCGACGGCAAGCTGATCGGGTCGGTGTCGTACGGTCTGGCGGCCTCCTCGAAGATCGCCGGGATCACGCCCGCCGAAGACCTGCTGGCCCTGCGCGGCAGCGCCACCGGGGCCCGGAAGATCTCGGTGCCGAAGTCCCAGGCCGCCCGGATCGCCAAGACCGGCGAGGCCTCGAAAGCGCTGGCGGCCAAGGGGTTCGAGCGTCTGCCGGTGCCGGTCAGCGCCTCCGGCATCGCCAAGAAGAACACCGGGCGCTACCTGGCCGGCCTGGAGAAGAGCAGCGGTCTGGCGGTCCGCCGGGGCGGATCCGCGATCGGCGTCGGGGCCGAGTCCTCACCCAGCGAGATCTTCGCCGGTTCCAACTACGCGGCGTCCCTGTCCTACGGCGACATCTCGCTGGTCGGCCTGGGCACCACCACCTATGTCTGCGACGGCACCGCGGTCGCCTTCGGCCACCCCTTCCTGTCGGCCGGGCGGGCCGAGTTCGGCGTGCACCCGGCCTCGGCCGTCTACGTGCAGGAAGACCCGGTGTTCGGGCCGTTCAAGGTGGGGAACGCCGGCGGTGTGGTGGGCACGGTCACCCGCGACAACACGGCCGGCCTGCGCAGCACCCTGGGCAGCGCCCCGAAACACCGGTTCCCGGTGACCACCTCGCTGGTGAACGAGGACGGCAAGGCGGTCAAGGGCCGCACCGTGGGGGTCTACCAGCCCTACGCCGCCGACATCGCCGCCCTGCACCTGCAGAGCGCGGTGGTCAAGGCCAACGGCGCCCAGGGCGCCGGATCGTCCGAGGTCAGGATCACCGTCACCGGCACCCGGGCCAAGGGCAAGAAGTTCCGGCTGACCCACACCGACCACTTCGCCGACACGTACGACATCAGCTACGCCACCGCCGACAGTCTCTACTTCATGCTGCTGCCGCTGATCGACCAGCCGTACGAGAAGGTGAACATCACCGGTGTGAAGGTCACCGGCAAGGTCACCACCGACGTGGAGCAGTACCGGGTCACCGGGGTCCAGACCAAGAAGAAGGGCAAGTGGGTGCCGGTCAGGAGCACCCAGAGCGTGACCTCCGGCTCCACCGTCCCGCTGCGCGCCACGCTGAGCGCCTACCGCAGCAACCGGAAGGTCACGGTCCCGATCTCGGTCGCGGTGCCGAAGCGGAGCAGCGGCTACACCGGCGTGCTGACCATCTCGGACGGCCTGGGCGCGGCCACCACCGGTAAGGAACCGAACTCGCTGAACGGCCTGCTCGCCCAGATCCGCAACACCCCCTCGAGCGATTCGGTGGTCAGCCGGATCGACCTCGACGCCCCACGGGGCGGGGTGCGCAGCAGCGTCCGCGAGACCCGCCTCGACGCGGCCGTGAGCCCCTACCAGAAGCTGGTGTCCATCACGGTCAAGTAGCGTCCCCCACCTCAAGGGCTCCCGTTCCGTCCGGAACGGGAGCCCTTGTCGTTCCCGGGGCACCCGAAAAACCCGGCACGCTCAGCAAAAACACCCGGCACGACATCGAAAGCTACTCACCGCTAACACTTTCCGAGGCCCTATGGTGATGCTCGCCACCTGGGGAACCGGTGTCCGCGCTCCTGCGGGACCGGCCCAGAGGCTGCCCGGCACAGCGGTGCCGGGTGTCCCGGACAAGTGGGGGCTCCATGTCCAGAAGTCGTACAACCACCGGGTTCGCCGCCGGAGCAGTCGTCTGCGGCCTGCTCGTGGCGGTGCCGGCGATGAACTCGTCGGCCGCGAACCCGGCCACCAAGGCGGCGGCCGCGTGCCCCGAGGCACTGCCCACCGACAAGGCGGTGGACGGGCTGAAAGGCACCGGCTACACGGTCGAGAAGGGCAACCAGGCCGACCCGTTCAGCGCCACCGTGCTGGGCCGGATCACCGACGGCATCGGGCCCGGGATCGACATGATCATGGCCGACGTCGACTCGGCCGCCCTGGACCGGGCCGGCGGGGTGTGGAGCGGGATGTCCGGCTCGCCGGTCTACACCGCCGACGGCAAGCTGATCGGGGCGGTCTCGTACACCCTGACCGGCGGCAACACCAGCATCGCGGGTCTCACCCCGGCCGCCGACATGCTCGCCCTGCGCAACGATCCGTCGAACGCCCGGGGCCGCGCCGCCACCACCGAAGCGAACCAGAAGGTGGCGGTCAGCAGCGACAAGGCCGCCCGGATCGCCCGGACCGGCGAGGTCAGCACCGCCCTGGCCGCCAAGGGTTTCCGGGCGGTCTCCACCCCGCTCACCGCCACCGGCCTGGCCAAGAAGAACACGGCCAAGTTCCTGAAGAACATCGAGGCCTCCAGCGGCACCACCGTTCGGGTCGGCACCGGGTCGGGGGCCAGTGCCACCGTCAAGTCCTCGCCCAGCGAGATCTTCGCCGGCTCCAACTACGCGGCCGCCCTCTCGTACGGGGACGTCTCGTTCTACGGTCTGGGCACCACCACCTACGTCTGTGACAAGACGGCGGTCGCCTGGGGCCACCCGCTCCTGTCGGCCGGCCCGGTCAGCTACAGCGCCCACCCGGCCCAGGCCCTGTTCGTGCAGCGCGACCCCCTCTTCAGCCCGTTCAAGGTCGGCAACCCCGGTGGCGTGGTGGGCACGATCACCTGGGACGGCACGGTCGGCCTGCGCAGCACCCTGGGCCAGAACCCGGAGCACCAGATCCCGGTGACCACGTCGCTGACCAACGACCACGGCAAGAAGTCCACCGGTAAGACGGTGGCGGTGTACCAGCCCTGGGCCGCCGACATCGCCGCCACCCACCTCCAGGCCGCGGTGGTGAAGGCTCTCGGGGCCCAGCCGGCCGGTTCGTCCGAGATCAAGATCGTGATCAAGGGCAGCCGCGCCGACGGCAAGAACTTCAAGATCACCCACAAGGACTACGTGGCCGACACCTACGACATCAGCTACGCCACCGCCGACCGGCTCTACTCGCTGATGTGGCCGCTGATCGAGCAGGAGTACGAGGAGATCCAGGTCACCGGGGTGGAGATCACCGGTGAGGTCTCGACCCAGGTGCGCCAGTACTCGGTCAGCAAGGTGCAGCTGAAGGACCAGAACAAGTGGGTGGCCCTGAAGGACGTGGAGGTCGCGCCGGGGGCCAGCATCCCGCTGCGGGCCACCCTGAAGGCCTACCGCAGCACCGACACCATCACCGTCCCCCTCACGGTTTCGGTTCCTGACGAAAGCCCCAGCGGCTCGACCGGCAGCCTGAGCATCGACGCCGGTGGGGGTCTGGTGTGGGACGAGGAGGAGCCGGAGGAGGAGCCCGCCGACTCGTTCGAGGAGCTCATCAAGGAACTGAACAACCAGCCGTCCAGCAACACCCTCGTCAGCCGCGTCGACATCGACCCGGGCGACGGTTCGGACGTGCTCAGCAGCACCCGTGAGGCCGACGTGGAAGGTGCGATCGCCTCGTACTACGACTCGGTCTCGGTGACCGTGAAGTAGTCGTCGTTCTCCGGCCGGGGCCCTCGTTCGATCGTGAGCGGGGGCCTCGGCCGTTACTTCAGCAGCCGGGACATCCGGCGGTCGGCCAGCACCTTGCCGCCGGTCTGGCAGGTGGCGCAGTACTGCAGGGACGAGTCGGCGAACGAGACCTCGCGCACCACGTCACCGCAGACCGGGCACTCCTGGCCGGTGCGCGCGTGCACCGCCAGCCCGGCCCGTTTCGCGTCCTTCAGCTCCTTGGCCGGTTTGCCCGAGGCCGCCGAGACCGCGCTGCGCAGCGTGTTCTGCAGCGCCTCGTACAGGGTGCCCACCTGCTCGTCGTCGAGCTTGGCGGCGATCGCGAACGGCGACATGCGGGCCACGTGCAGCACCTCGTCGCTGTAGGCGTTGCCCACCCCGGCGATCACGCTCTGGTCGCGCAGCAGACCCTTGATCTGCTGCCGCTGCCCGCGCAGGATGCCCGCGAAGACCTCCTGGGTGAAGCTCTCGGCCAGCGGGTCGGGCCCCAGGGTGGCGATGCCGGGCACCTGTCCGGGGGCCTTCACCACGTAGATCGCCAGCCGCTTCTTGGTCCCGGCCTCGGTGAGGTCGAACCCGGGCGTCGACTCGTCGTCCTCGTCGTCGAGCCGCGGGGTGAACCGCACCCGCAGGGCCAGCGGGCTCTTGCCCGGCTTGAGCATCGTCTTGACCGCCGTGTCGTTCCACCGCAGCCAGCCGCCCCGGGCCAGGTGGAAGATCAGGTGCAGGCCGTCGGCGTCCAGGTCGATGAACTTGCCGTGCCGGTGCAGCGCGGTCACGCTCAGCCCGCGCAGGGCCCCGGGCTGCGGGTCGTACGTCTTCAGCGCGCTGATCGCGCCGATCTCCACGCTGTCCACCACCCGGCCGACCAGCCGTTCCCGCAGGAAACCGGCCAGGGCCTCGACCTCCGGCAACTCAGGCACGCCCCCAGCATGCCCCGGCACCCCCCGGTCTGTCAGTCGGGCGCGAGGGCTCGTTCCGGAACCTCAGATGAGAGGGCTCTCATCCGACTCTCATCGAGCAGCGTCCCCGCCTCCGTCAGGGTGATGCCCATGGGACGAAGGAACGTGCTGATCACCGCCGCGCTGCTGGGCGTCGGCGGGCTTGCCGTGTTCGTGTTCGCCAGCGCGGCCTCGGGCGATGCGAGCGACCTGGACGCCGATCTCGGCCCGGCCGTGGTCGCCGGCACCGAGGCCGCCGGGAGCACGGCCTCCCCCTCCGCTCAGGACGCCGCCGAGCCCTCCGCCACCTCCCCGGCGGCAACCCCCACCGCCACGGCCACCCCCACGGTCACCGCCTCGGCCGGGTCCGAGGTCAAGAAGGTGGCCCCGCCCAAGCCCAAGAAGGTGGGCGACGACGATGACGACGACGGGGACGACGGGGACGATGAGGATGACGAAGACGATGACGACGATGATGATGAGTGACGATGACCGGACACACCGCGGTCCTGCCCGAACGCCGTAGCGGGCTGATGCGGCGCATCACGTTCGGCGTCCGCACCCGGATCCTGGCCACGGTGCTGCTGCTCAGCGCCCTGGGCATGCTCCTGGCCGGCAGCAGCATCGTGATCATGCAGCGCAACGCCCTGGACGAACGGGTCAACACCTCGCTGCGCGGCGAGGTCGAGGAGTTCACGGCGATCGCCAGCCCGCCCAAGGACACCCCGGCCACCCGGTTCACCTCGGTGAGCAGCCTGCTCGAGGCGGCCATCGCCAAACAGGCCCCGGACCGCGACGAAGCGTTCCTGGCGATGCTCGGCAGCGAGCGCTGGGAGCCCAGCTTCGAGCAGTTCATCAACCTGAACAACGAGCAGGCGGTGGTCGGCGCGGTGACCGCCCTGGGCGCCGACGCCCCGACCCGCCTGCGCGAGGTCACCACCACCTCCGGCCAGCGGATCCGCTACGCCGCGATCAAGGTCACGGTGCCCGGCGACCCGGGGGTGGGCAGCTACGTCGTCGCCCAGAGCCTGGACCGCAACGCCAAGCAGATCAGTGAGATCGCCACCCGGTTCACCCTGGTGTCGCTGGTCTCGCTGATCGTGGTGGGGGTGGTCGGCTGGCTGGTGGCCGGCCGGCTGCTGGCGCCGCTGCGCCAGCTGCGCACCACCGCCGAGCGGATCTCCCACACCGACCTGACCGAACGGCTCGAGGTCTCCGGCTCCGACGACGTCAGCGAGATGGCCGCCACCTTCAACCGGATGCTCGACCGGCTGGAGAGCGCCTTCCGGGCCCAGCAGGAGTTCCTCGACGACGCCGGGCACGAGCTGAAGACGCCGATCACGATCATCCGTGGTCACCTGGAACTGATGGCCGCGGGCGACGAGGCCGACGTGGAGGAGACCCGGGTGCTGGTGATGGACGAGCTGGACCGGATGGCCCGGCTGGTGCAGGACCTGATCCTGCTGGCCCAGACCCGGCGCCCGGACTTCGTCCGCCGCGAGCCGGTGGCGGTGCGCGACCTGATGGCCCTGGTGCTGGACAAGGCGGTCGGCCTGGCCGACCGGGACTGGCGGCTGGACGAGCAGACGCCGGTCTGGATCAACGCCGACCCGCAGCGGATCACCCAGGGCCTGCTCCAGCTGGCCCACAACGCGGTGAAGTACACCGCCGCGGGCCAGGTGATCGCCTTCGGCAGCCGGGCCGAGGCCGGGGTGGTGCACCTGTCGGTGCGCGACACCGGTCCGGGGGTCTCGGCCGAGGACGCCGAGCGCATCTTCGAGCGGTTCGGACGTGGCGCCGACGCCCGCCGGGTGGAGGGCTCCGGGCTGGGGCTGTCGATCGTGGGGGCGATCGCCGCCGCGCACGAGGGCTCGGTGTCCCTCTCGTCGGCGCCGGGCGAGTCCGGCGCGATCTTCACCCTGACCATTCCGCGGGCCCCCGTGCCCGCCTCAGCAACGACCGTCCCGATGGTGCAGGAGGTGCCGTGAACCGGATCCTGGTGGCCGAGGACGAGGACCGGATCGCCTCGTTCGTCTCGAAGGGCCTGCGGGCCGCCGGTTTCACCCCCACCGTGGTGGGTGACGGGGTGAGCGCCCTGGACTACGCCACGACCGGCGAGTTCGACCTGCTGGTGCTGGACATCGGGCTGCCCGGGATGGACGGCTTCGAGGTGCTGAAGCGGCTGCGGTCGGGCCGGAGTTCGCTGCCGGTGATCATCCTGACCGCCCGGCAGTCGATCACCGACACGGTGGCCGGGCTGGAGGGCGGGGCGGACGACTACATGTCCAAGCCGTTCCGGTTCGAGGAGCTGCTGGCCCGGATCCGGCTGCGGCTGCGGGAGGATCCGCGGGAGCCGGAGGCGACGGTGCTCACGCACGGCGCCCTGGCGCTCGACCTGCGCAGCCGCCGGGCCGCGGTGGAGGGCCGCACGGTGGAGCTGTCGGCGCGGGAGTTCGCGCTGGCCGAGACCTTCATCCGGCATCCGGGGCAGGTGCTCAGCCGGGAGCAGCTGCTCAGCCACGTCTGGGGCTACGACTTCGACCCCGGCTCCAACGTGGTCGACGTGTACGTGCGCTACCTGCGCAAGAAGCTCGGCGTGCAGTGGTTCGAGACGGTGCGCGGGATGGGCTACCGGCTGGTCGAGGTGGCCTGAGGATGGCGTTGGAGATGCTCACCGGCCCCGACGCCGGCGACCTGCTGGAGGCCGCGGTCTCGACCGCCGGTGGGCACCTGGAGGACTGGCGGGTGACCCAGGTCGACCATCGCGGGGAGGTCACCACGGTCGCCTACCAGGCCACCGTGCAGTGGCCGACCGGGCGTACCGACGACGTGCTGGGAGCCACCTCGCTGGCCGCGGGCGACGAACCGCCCCAGGTCCCGGGCACGCTGACGTTGTCGGACGGGCAGAACCGGGTGTGTGTCTGGCGGCTGCCGGACGATCCCGGGCTGCCCGGGCTGAGCACGGCACTGAGCACCGAGGCGCTGCCCGGGCTGCTGCGCTCGTTCGGCCTGGACCCGCAGGGGCTGCGCACCGAGGTGGTCTCGTACCGGCCCAAGCGCCGGGCGGTGATCCGGGTCAGCTCGGCCGGGGGCGTGCTGTACGCCAAGGTGCTGCCGCCCGCAGACGTGGAGGCGCTGCACCGACGGCACGAGATGCTCTACGAGGCAGGCGTTCCGGTGCCGCACAGCCTGGGCTGGACCGACGATGGGCTGCTGGTGCTGGAGAACCTGCCCGGCACCCCGCTGCGCCGGCGGCTGCTGTCCTCGAACGCCGCGGGCTCCGGGGAGGCCGGGCTGCCCCGTCCGGAAGAGCTGATCTCGGTGCTCGACAAGTTCCCGCCCGGGGTGCTGGGACTGAACCGCCGCCGTCCGTGGAGCCGCCGTGCCCCGCAGTACGCCGAGATGATCGGCCGTTCGCTGCCCACCGAGGCGGCCCGGGCCCGGCAGCTCGCCGACGTGGTCGCGGCCGGGCTGAAAGGGGTTCCGCTGGGCAGCGACCCGACCCACGGTGACTTCTACGAGGCGCAGCTGACGGTGGACGCCTCGGGCCGGGTGGTCGGTCTGCTGGACGTGGACACGGTCGGACCCGGCTCCCGGGCCGACGACCTGGCCTGCGCGCTCGCGCACTGCGAGGCCCTGGCGCTCAGCTCCGAGCGGCACGCGGCCCGCTCGTACGCCCTGTCCCGGCTCTGGCGGCCGGTTTTCGAGCAACAAGTGGACGCTCTCGGGCTGCGGTTGCGCACGGCGGGGGTGCTGATGAGCCTGGCCACCGGCCCGCACCGGGTGCAGCGGCCGGACTGGGAGGCGGCCACCAGCCGGATGCTCGACCGGATCGAGGAAGTGCTCCAGGGCCGCCCGGCGCCGGAGTGAGCGGCCGGTGGGCGCCGCGGGCCGTAGGGCCACCGGAGAGGTGCCTACCCATTGGATAACCTCCTGACCGAACGCTGTCCGTGCCGTCAGGAGGATTCATGCCACACGACCGGGCCGGTCAGCCGGCGCAGCCGGAAGACCTGATCGACGTCGCTCACGTCGTGACCAGCTACTACACCGTCCAGCCGGATCCGTCCGAGGCCGCCCAGAAGGTCTCGTTCGGCACCTCCGGCCACCGCGGCAGCAGTCTCAACGGCTCGTTCAACGAGGCCCACATCGTCGCCACCACCCAGGCGATCTGCGACTACCGCGCGGGCCAGGGCATCGCCGGGCCGCTCTTCATCGGCCGGGACACCCACGCCCTGTCGGAACCGGCCTGGGCCAGCGCCCTGGAGGTGCTGGCCGCCAACGGCGTGCGCACCCTGGTCGACGACCGGGACGGCTACACCCCCACCCCGGCCGTGTCGCACGCCATCCTGCGGTACAACCGGGGCCGGGCCGGTGACGACTCCGGCCGGGCCGACGGCATCGTCGTCACCCCCTCCCACAACCCGCCCGCCGACGGCGGTTTCAAGTACAACCCGCCGCACGGCGGGCCCGCCGACACCGACGCCACCGGCTGGATCGCCAACCGGGCGAACGAGCTGCTGGCCGCGAAACTGGCCGGGGTGCAGCGCATCCCGTTCGCCCGGGCCCGCACTGCGGAGACCACCGCGGGCTACGACTTCCTCGGCACCTACGTCGACGACCTGCCGAGCATCCTCGACCTGGACGCGATCCGCGAGAACGGGCTGCGGATCGGGGCCGACCCGCTGGGCGGGGCGGCGGTGGCCTACTGGGGCGAGATCGCCGAGCGCCACCGGCTCAACCTCGAGGTGGTCAACCCGCTGGTCGACGCCACCTTCCGGTTCATGACGCTGGACTGGGACGGCAAGATCCGGATGGACTGCTCCTCGCCCTCGGCGATGGCCTCGCTGATCGGGGCGAAGGACCAGTACGCGATCGCCACCGGTAACGACGCCGACTCCGACCGGCACGGCATCGTCACGCCGGACGGCGGCCTGATGAACCCCAACCACTACCTCGCGGTGGCGATCAGCTACCTGTTCGCCTCGCGGACCGGCTGGTCGCCCGACGCCGGGATCGGCAAGACCCTGGTCTCCTCCTCGATGATCGACCGGGTGGCCGCCGACCTGGGCCGCAAGCTCGTCGAGGTGCCGGTCGGGTTCAAGTGGTTCGTCCCCGGCCTGCTGGACGGATCGGTCGGTTTCGGCGGCGAGGAGTCGGCCGGGGCCTCGTTCCTGCGCAAGGACGGGACGGTCTGGACCACCGACAAGGACGGCCTGCTGCTGGCCCTGCTGGCCAGTGAGATCACCGTGAACACCGGTAAGACGCCCAGCCAGCACTACGCCGATCTGGTGAACCGGCACGGCGATCCGGTGTACGCGCGCATCGATGCCCCGGCCACCCGGGAACAGAAGGCGGTTCTGGCCAAGTTGTCGCCCGAGCAGGTCACCGCCACCGAACTGGCCGGCGAACCGATCACCGCCACCCTGACCGAGGCCCCGGGCAACTCGGCCGCGATCGGCGGGCTCAAGGTCACCACCGAGAGCGCCTGGTTCGCCGCCCGCCCGTCCGGGACGGAGGACGTGTACAAGATCTACGCCGAGTCCTACCGCGGGCCCGAGCACCTGGCTCAGGTGCAGCAGGCCGCGAAGGACCTGGTGAACGCCGTGCTGTAGAGCTGAGAAGGACAGGACCGAGAAATGACGCCGACCACCACCACCGTCACCCCGGTCCTGTCCACCTCGGCCGTGCCGCCACTGACCGCGCTGGTGCGCGGGGCCCAGAGCCACCGGGCCGCGGTGGACCGGCTGCTCGCCTCCTACCGGGCGATCCCGGCCGGGCAACGGGTGCGCCTGGCCAAGCGCACCTCGAACCTGTTCCGCACCCGCAGCCAGGGCACCACCACCGGGCTGGACGTGAGCGGGCTGGACGGCGTGATCTCGATCGACGTCCAGGCCCGCACCGCCGACGTCCAGGCGATGTGCACCTACGAGACGCTGGTCGCGACCACGCTGCCGTACGGCCTGATGCCCCTGGTCGTGCCCCAGCTGAAGACCATCACGCTGGGCGGGGCGGTGACCGGGCTCGGCATCGAGTCCACCTCGTTCCGCAACGGCCTTCCGCACGAGTCGGTGCTGGAGATGGACATCCTCACCGGCGACGGCGACCTGGTCACCGCCCACCCCGAGGGTGAGCACGCCGACCTGTTCCACGGTTTCCCCAACTCCTACGGCACCCTCGGCTACGCCACCCGCCTGCGGATCGAACTGGAGCCGGTGCACGCGGCCGTAGACCTGCGGCACGTGCGCTTCGACGACCTGGACAGCCTGGCCCGGGCGATCGAGACGATCAGCACCGACCACCGCTGGGAGGGCACCGAGGTCGGCTTCCTCGACGGGGTCGTGTTCTCGGCGACCGAGGGGTACCTGACCCTGGGGTCGTGGACCGACGAGGTGGGCGGCCTGAGCGACTACACCGGCGCGGAGCCGTACTACCGGTCGATCCAGCGCCGTTCCACCGACCGGCTGTCGATCCACGACTACCTGTGGCGCTGGGACACCGACTGGTTCTGGTGCTCGGCCGCGTTCGGCGCGCAGAACCCCACGGTGCGCCGCTACTGGCCGGCCCGGCTGCGGCGCAGCGACGTCTTCCACCGTCTGGTCGGCCTGGAGACCCGGTACGGGCTGGTCTCCCGGCTGGACGCCTGGCGGGGCCGGCCCGCCCGCGAGCGGGTGATCCAGGACGTGGAGCTGCCGGTCGGCCGCACCGCCGAGTTCCTCGGCTGGTACCTGCAGAACGTGCCGATGACCCCGGTCTGGCTGTGCCCGCTGCGTCTGAGGGAAGGCTCCGGCACCTGGTCGCTGTACCCGCTGCGGCCCGGCGAGACGTATGTCAACGCCGGGTTCTGGGGCACCGTGGCGATCGGGCCGGGCCAGGCCGACGGCGCCAAGAACCGCGAGATCGAGCAGGCGGTGGCCGAGTTCGGCGGGCACAAGTCGCTGTACTCGGACGCCTACTACGACGAGGAGACGTTCTGGGCCGCCTACGGCGGCGAGAACTACCCCGCTCTGAAGGCCCGGTACGACGGCGACGGCCGCCTGCTGGATCTTTACTCCAAGGTCGTGGGCCGTCACTGAGGTACGGCCGTCCGGGCGAATCCCGATCTCACTCGGTGGACGTCGGGCATTGATCGTCACATTTTCAACTTGTGCCTGAGGCAACTGAAAATTTTGTCTCGAGGAGACGAGTTGAGCCTCACCGCGATCCTGGGCCGGACGGACGCCGGACCCCAGCCTTTCCGGCCCTTGCTGCTGGCCGAAATCTTCGACGTGCTCCTCGCGGAGCCCTCCCCCGTGCGCTTCACCGCGTACGACGGCAGTTCGACCGGACCGGCCGACGCCGAGATCACGGTCAGCCTGAACAACCCGCGGGCCGCGGCCTACGTGGCCACCGCCCCCGGGTCGCTGGGACTGGCCCGCGCCTACGTGAGCGGGGACATCCAGGTCTCCGGTGTGCACCCCGGCAACCCCTACGCCCTGCTGGCCGCGATGGACCAGCTGAAGTGGCGGCGACCCGACGTCCGGACCACCGTCCGGATCGCCCGCAGCCTCGGCCTGCAGCGACTCGTCCCGCCGCCGCCTCCGCCGCAGGAGGCGCTGCCGGACTGGCGGCGCACGCTGGAGGGGCTGCGGCACTCCCGGCACCGCGACGCCGAGGCGATCCATCACCACTACGACGTCTCGAACGAGTTCTACGAGATGCTGCTCGGCCCCTCGATGACCTACACCTGCGCCCTGTACCCGCACGAGGGCGCCACCCTCGAAGAGGCCCAGTTCAACAAGTACGACCTGGTGGCCCGCAAGCTCGGCCTGAAGCCGGGGATGCGGTTGCTGGACGTCGGGTGCGGCTGGGGCGGGATGGTCCGCCACGCCGCCGAGCACTACGGCGTGAAGGCCCTGGGCGTGACCCTCTCGGCCGAGCAGGCCGAGTGGGCCCAGCAGGAGATCAAGCGCCAGGGCCTGGAGCACCTGGCCGAGGTGCGCCACGGCGACTACCGGGACGTGACCGAGGGCGACTTCGACGCGGTCAGCTCGATCGGCCTGACCGAGCACATCGGGGTGGGCAACTACCCGGCCTACTTCTCGTTCCTGCGGGACCGGCTGCGCCCCGGCGGCCGGCTGCTGAACCACTCCATCACCCGGCCCGACAACATCCACGAGCCGCGGGTGCGAGGCGGTTTCATCGACCGCTACATCTTCCCGGACGGCGAGCTGACCGGCGCCGGGGGAATGATCGTGGCGCTGCAGAACGCCGGGCTGGAGATGCGGCACGAGGAGAACCTGCGCGAGCACTACGCCCGCACCTGCGCGGCCTGGGGAGCCAACCTCACCGCGAACTGGGACGCCGCGGTCGCCGAGGTGGGCGAGGCGACGGCCCGGATCTGGGGGATGTACCTGGCCGGCAGCAGCCTGGGCTTCGACAAGCGGCAGATCGAACTGCACCAGGTGCTGGCGGTGCGGCCGGACGAGCGGGGATGTTCCGACTACCCGCTGCGGCACACCTTCGGGGTCTGAGGTGGTCCCGGGCGGAGCGGAACGCGTGGCACCACGCCCTGTTCCGCCCGGTGCTCCGGTCGGGTCGCGCCCACGGCCGTCCGGGTGAACGCCAGACTCTCCGTGATCCGGCGGGTAGCCCGGAAGGAGTACGGGTGTCTCAACTGCTGCCCCGGCGCGGCCGATACGAAACACGGAACCGCTGAGTCCGCGGTCACCGAGCAACTGGACGGCCGTCGCAGTCCGGCCCCCGGAAACGGAGCGATCGTGCATGTGGCCCGCCAGGCGATCAACGACGCCAACGGCCACCTCTACGGCTACGAACTGCTCTTCCGCGGAACGGCCGGAGCGACCCGCGCGGACCTGGACACCGACGGCGCCACCACGCAGACCATCCTGGCCGCCTTCGCCGAGTTCGGCGCGGCCGAACTGCTCGGCGGAAAGCCCGGTTTCATCAACCTGACCCGCAAGTTCCTGGTCGGCGACCTGCCCCTGCCGTTCTCCCCGGACGCGGCGGTGCTGGAGATCGTCGAGACCATCGACCTGGACCCCGAGGTCGTCCTCGGGGCGCTGCGGCTGGCCGCCGAGGGCTACCGCCTGGCCCTGGACGACTTCACCTGGACCCCCGAGTCGGAGCCGCTGCTCGCGGTGGCCGACATCGTCAAGATCGACGTGTTGGCCATGACCTGGGACGAGGTCCTGTTCACGGTGGAGAAGTGCCGGCCGCACCCGGTCCGGCTGCTGGCCGAGAAGGTGGAGACCCAGGAGGTCTACGAGCGCTGCATCGCCGCCGGGTTCGAGCTGTTCCAGGGGTACTACCTGGGCCGGCCCGAGACCATGTCGATCGAGACGCTCTCCCCCGGCCAGCAACTGGCCCTGCACCTGATCGGGCGGCTCGGCGACCCGGACGCCACCACCGAGGAGATCGAGCGGGCGGTGCGCCTGGACCCGGCCATGGTCTACCGGCTGCTGCGGATCGCCAACTCGGCCTCGACCGGTTCCAGCCGGCAGGTCGCCTCGATCCGCGACGCCCTGGTGATGGTCGGGCTGAGCCGGCTGCGGGCCTGGCTGATCCTGCTGTCGCTGAACTCCGACGGACGCAGCGAGAGCCAGATGGTGGGCGCGCTGACCCGGGCCCGGACCTGCGAGCGGGTGGCCGAGCTGGGCCGGGTGGTCACTCCGGACACGGCGTTCACGGCTGGTCTGCTCGACGGCATCGCCGAGGGTCTCGGCCTGCCCGCCTCGGCGCTTCTGGACCGGATGCCGACGCTGACGCCCGAGCTCTCGGCCGCCCTGACCGGCGACCCCAGCCATCCGTTGCGCCGGTTGCTGACCGCAGTGCGGGCCTACCAGCACGAGGACCTGGAGGAAGCCGGCCGCGGCCCGGTGCCGCTGCCGGCCATGGCCGAGGCCTACCTGCAGGCCCTGGCCTGGACCACGGAGACGACCCGGGCCACGGCCCGGAGCAACCGCTCGACCCGGCCTGCCTGACTTCCGAGTTCAGGCAGGCCCGGGACGAGCGGCCGGTTCAGGTGGGTCAGCTGGTTCAGCCCTGGGTGCCGAACGTCTGCGTCCACCAGATGGTGCCGTTGTCACCGGTCACCGCGGCGACCCCGATGTCGTCGAAGGAGCAGTTGAGGATGTTCGCCTTGTGCCCGGCGCTGTTCATCCAGCCGTCCATGACACTGGCGGCCGAGGTGTAGCCGTAGGCCACGTTCTCGCCGATCGAGCGCCAGCCGGTGTAGCCGGCCGCGGTGAAGCGGGTGCCCAGGTCGGCCTCACCAGGCAACTGGTGGGACATCTGGTTGGCCGCCTCCATCTTCTCGGAGTGGGTCAGCGCCGCCTGGGTGAGCGCCTGGTCCTGGGTGACCGGCTCGCAGCCCGCCGCCGCCCGCTCGGTGTTCACGATCTTGATCACCGCGGTGGCCAGCGTGCTGTCGCCGCTGGGGGACGTGGTGGTCTCGTCCGGCGTGGTGGTCGGCGCTTCGGTGGTGGGCTCGGTGGTGGGGACGTCGGTGGTCGGCTCGGTGGTCGGCTCTTCCGGCGTGGTCGGGCCCGGGTCGGACGGCTCGGTGGTGGCGGTCTCGTCCGGTTCCGTCGGCTCGGTGGTCTGGGTCTCGTCCGGCTCGGTGGTCTCGGTCGGGCCGGTCGGCTCGGTGGTCGGCTCGGTGGTCGGCTCTTCCGGGCTGGTCGTCTCGCCCGGATCGGTGGTCTCACCCGGCTCAGGGGTCTCACCCGGCTCGGTGGTGGCGATCGGACCGTGACCGTGACCGTGGCCGGGCCGGTGGTGACCGTGGTTGCGGTGCTTCTTGCGGCGCTCCTTCTTCCGCTCCTCCTGGGCCTTCTTGCGCTCGGCCTTGGCCTCGGACTTCGGCCGGGAGTCGGTGGCGGCGGCGCCGAGTTCGATGGCGTGAGTGGCGAGTTGGGCCCGGGGAGCCTCGGTGTCGTTGCTCAGCAGGCCGTTGCAGGCCCAGGCGGCGCCGCTGCCTCCGACGACGACTGCGGTGACAGCGCCGATCAGCAGCGGACGGAACTTCTGGTGACGTGTCAGGGACATGGCCAGCAGGTTTAGCACGAATGCCGGTTAAGGCGTTGTCATATCGTTACCTGTCGAATCGCCCCTAAACCCCGGTCGGCGAGCGCCTTTTCGCAGGCCACCGATGAGGATTGGTCAAGCCTGGGCCAGTGGCCCGTTAACTGCGCCCCGAAAGGTCTCGCCAAAACACGTCCGGCCCACCGGTGCAGTGAACCGGTGGGCCGGACGTGTTCGACCGTGATCGATCACCCGCCGCGGAGGAGCCGCAGCCAGGCGTACCGATCAGGCCGGGTTCGTGGTGACGACCAGCTCGACCGGGATGTTGTTGCGGGTGGCGTTGGAGTAGGGGCACACCTGGTGCGCGGTCTCGACCACGGACTCGGCCGTGGCCTGGTCCATCGCCGGGAAGTTGACCTTGAGCACGACCTCGAGGGCGAAGCCGCCCTGGCCGTTGGAGCCGATGCCGACCTCGGCCGTCACCGACGAACCGGTGGCGTCGGCCTTCTGCTTGCCGGCCACCAGACGGGCGGCACCGTGGAAGCAGGCCGCGTAGCCGGCCGCGAAGAGCTGCTCGGGGTTGGTCTTCTCGCCGCCCGGGCCGCCCATCTCCTTCGGCACCGCCAGGTCGATGTCGATGACGCCGTCGCTGGACTGGGCGTGACCACCCCGGCCGTCACCGGTAGCGGTAGCAACAGCGGTGTAAACAGCGGCCATGACAACTTCCTCCAAGGAATCGGACCGATCGTTCTGTCGTGGGCAACTCTCGCGTGCCGCTCCGGGATCTGTCAAGACGGAACGATCGGTCCGATAGACTGGGGTCATGGCAACGCGCGAGGCCGTCAGCACCGGTTCCACCCGCCCCTCGAAGGCACGCGAGCGCCTGCTGAGGACCGCGACGGCGCTCTTCTACACCGAAGGCATCCACGAGGTAGGTGTCGACCGCATCCTCGGTGAGGCTGAGGTCACCCGCTCGACCTTCTACCGGCATTTCCCCGGTAAGGAGGATCTGGTGCTCAGCTACCTGCGCTCGCTCGACTCCACCGTGAGGGCCAACGTGGAGCCGGCGGTGTTCGACCCGGACCCCCGGGCGCTGCTGGAGGCCCTGATCGGTGAGCACAGCGAGCGGATCTGCGAGCCGGGCTTCCGCGGCTGCGCGTTCATCAACGCCGCGGCCGAGTACCCGGACCAGGGCAGCCCGGTGCGCCAGGCGATCGAGGAGCACCGGACCTGGATGCTGGGCGTCGCGGTCGAGGCGTTCCGCCGGATCGGGCACTCCGCGCCCGACCGGGCCGGGCGCCGGTTCATGCTGCTGCGCGACGGCGCGATGATCTCGGGCTACCTGAACGATCCGGAAACCGCCCGGGCCACACTGCGCGAGGGCGTGGACGATCTGCTCACCGACGGCCGGTCGAGTTCGTGATGTCCCTCGGTTTTGCCACAATCCAGTGCAGACACCCGTAGGGCGACCTGAGGAGAACCGTGGGCGAGCGGAGCGAGGAGGTCCTCGACCGCACCCGTCGTCTGCTCACCTTCCTGGCCGCCACCGCCCGTGAGCTGACCGTCCGGCCGGTCCGCGACGTCCTCAGACCCGATCTTTCCGGTGGGCCGGCCGCTCTGCTGCCCACCGACGTCCCCAAGCACCCGAAGGTCCGGCTGGGCACCCCGGCCGACTGGCTCGAGGTGCGCAAGGTACCCCTGCCGCCCGAGCCGCCCCGCGTCCCCGGTGACCTGGCCGCCTACGTCGCCACACACGTCCGTGAACCGGCTCTCTCCCCGGGGGCACCGCCCGAACTGGAACTGCCCTTCCGGACCTGGCTGCAGGAGACCTGGCGTCCCTGGGCCGAAAGCGCGGCCAACGGCCAGCAGGCTCGTGACCTGTATGAGCGTCTCTTCGCCCTGCATTTGGAGGCCGAGCGCAAGCAGAGCACGCACGAACTGGTCTGGGGCAACTCGGTGCTCTCGTGGGACGTCGCCCTGGAGCAGATCCGGCATCCCCTGGTGCTCACCGGGGTGCGGGTCGAGCTGGATGCGGCCACCGGCGCCCTGCGGGTGGTGCCGGACGGGCCGGCCGAGCTGGAACTGGCTGCGCTCGAGGGTCTGGACCTTCCGGTGCTGGGCGAGCTGAACCGGCTCACCGATCTCGACGACCTCGACGTGTGGGACGACGCGGCGCGCCGGGCTCTGCACGACCGTCTGCTGGCTCCTCTGCACCTGGACGCCGCCGTCGTCGCCGGCCCCCACATCGCCACCCCCGGCCCGGTCCCGGTGATCACCGACACCTGGGTGCTGTTCCTGCGCCGTCGGCCCACCCGGCACGAGCGCTTCTACCTGCAGCTGGCCGAGCGCCTCAAGGAGGACTCGGTGCTGCCGCAGGCGATGGCCGCGGTGGTGGCCGACGAGGACGAGCTCCGGGTGGCCCAGGACGAGCTGGGCCAGCGGCCCGACGACGCCACCTGGAAGGCGATCGGTGAGCGCCTGCTGATGCCGCTGCCGGCCAATGCCGAGCAGGAGCGGATCGCCCGGCAACTGGCCCGCGAGCGCGGGGTCACGGTGCAGGGCCCGCCCGGCACCGGCAAGAGCCACACCATCGCCAACCTGGTGAGTCATCTGCTCGCGCACGGCAAACGGGTGCTCGTCACCGCGCAGAACGAGCAGGCGCTGACCGTGCTGCGCGACAAGATCCCCGAAGAGCTGCGCGACCTGTCGATCGCGGTGCTGGGTTCGTCGGCCGAGTCGATCGAGCAGCTGCGCGGTTCGGCCCAGGCGGTGCAGGACATCGCCGCCCAGATCGACGTGGAGGCCGAGACCCGGGCGGTGGCCGGGCTGGAGGCCGAGCTCGACCAGGTGCGCGCGCAGCTGGCCGAGGTGGAGCGGGCGGTGCTCGAGGCGCTGCGCACCGAGGACGCCGAGTGGGACCTGCCCAGCGGGCCCAACGGCCGGGAACGCACGCCGCACCGGGCCCCGCAGGTGGCCCGCTGGCTCAGCGAGAACGAGCCGGAACTGGGCCGGATCCCGGACGAGCTGCCGGTCGACGCGGTGCCGCCGCTGGCTGCGGACGAGCTGACCCGGCTGTTCGAGCTGAGCGAGCGGCTCGCCCCGGGCGACGCCCACGCCCTGCGGACCATCCGCCCGCGAGGTGATCTACCCACTCCCACACAGCTGTTCGAGCTGGTCAGCCGACTCGACCAGCTGCTTCAGGACGTGGCCGTCCTGGAACGCTCCGGGGTGGACGTGGGGGCGCTCGACGAACTGACCGCCGGGCGGCTGACCGAACTGCGGGCCGAGGTCGCCGAGGCGGCCGGGCATCTGGCCGGGCTGGAGTCGCCCGGGCTGGTGCGGATCCGTACCGAGGTGCGTGACTCCGAGGCCAGTGCCCGTTCCTGGGCGCACCAGGCCGAGCAACTGCACCGCCGCAGCAGCGCCGCCGCCGATCTGCAGGCCGACCTGTTCGGGCACGAGATCCAGCTCCCGCCCGGCGATCCGCACGAGCAGCGCCGCCTGCTCACCGAACTCGGGCAGAGATTCGCTGCGGGCAAGGGACTTCCACGTTTCGGCGGGAGCGACCTGAAGCAGCTGCACGGGCAGGCCCGGATCGACGGGCGGGCCCTGCGCACGGCCGAGGACACCGATCTGGCCGGCACCTGGCTGCAGTTGGAAGAAGAGCGCGCCGCCACCCGGCGCATGCTGGCCGGGCTCCCGATCGACGAATCCCCAGCAGACGATTCCATCCACGCAACGACGGTTTTCGCCGAACAGCTCACCCAGGCCCTTTCGTGGGAAACCGAACGCCGACCCGCCCTCCTGGCCCGACTGCGTCCATTGGTACCGCAACTGGGCCCCGAACTCACCGCCGCCGACCTGACCACCCTGACCCGCCTTCTGGCCGCCGCCGGAGCCCGGACGCAGGAGCGGGCGGCCACCGCCGAACTCACCGCCCTGAGCGACGAACTGCGCCGAGGGGCCGACCAGCCCGCGGCATCGCCGCTGTTCAACGCCCTGCGCACGGCCCTCGACGAGCGCGACTGGGTGGCCTGGGGCGTGACCCTCGACGAGGTGGCCCGGCTGGCCGGACTCGAACCGGTGGCTGCCGAGCAGGCCGGACTCGCCGCCCGGCTGGCCACGGTGACCCCGGGCTGGGCGGCCGCGATCGTGAGCAGCAGCGCCGATCCGGAGGTGGTGGGCACGGCCGCGCGGGCGGCCCTGACCTGGCACTGGCGGATCACCGCGACCTGGCTGGACGCCCTGCTCCGAGCCGGTGACCTGGCTCATCGGCAGGCTCAGGTGATCACCCTGCAGCAGCGGGAGCAGGCGCTGGTGCGGCAGCGGGCCCGGCGCGGGGCGGCCCTGGGGCTGAAGCACAACCTGCGCGAGGTGAACCGCCGGGCGCTGGCCGCCTGGCTGCGGGCGCTGGGCAAGCGCGGCAAGGGCACCGGCAAGTACGCCCCGCACTGGGAGAGCGAGGCCCGCCGGTTCATGCCCAGCGCGATGGGCGCGGTGCCGGTCTGGATCATGCCCGTGCACCGGGTGATCGAGAACTTCGACCCGCTCGTCACCCAGCCGTTCGACGTGGTGATCGTGGACGAGTCGAGCCAGTGCGACCTGCTCTCGGTCGGGGTGCTGGCGCTGGGTGCGAAGGCCGTGGTGGTCGGCGACGACCAGCAGACCAGCCCGGCCGCGGTGGGGGTGAACGTGGAGCGGATCATCCAGCTGCAGAACGCGCACCTGGCCGGGATCGGGGTGCGCAGCCTGCTCACCGCCGACCAGAGCCTGTACGCGCTGGCCGAGCTGATCTTCTCCAGCACGATCCTGCTGCGGGAGCACTTCCGCTGCGTGCCGGAGATCATCGAGTTCTCCAACCGCTACTACGACGGCGACATCCTGCCGCTGCGCGAACCGTCCAGCGCCGCGATCGGCGCTCCCCTGCAGCTGGTGCGGGTACCCGAGGGCGCCACCACCGGCTCGGCGGGCGGCGACAAGGTCAACCCGGCCGAGGCGGCGGCCCTGGTCGAGCAGGTCCTGGCCTGCCATCACGACAGCGCCTATGCCGGAATGACTTTCGGTGTGGTCACGCTGCAGGGCGCGGCCCAGGCTCCGCTGATCGAGAATCTGCTGCGCGAGCGGCTCGGCCCGGAGGCGTTCGCCGAGCGTCGTCTGCGGGTGGGCAGTCCGCCGGCCTTCCAGGGCGACGAGCGCAACGTGGTGTTCATCAGCGTGGTGGCCGACGACGCCACCTGGGCCGCCACCAAGAACGCGGACAAGCAGCGGATCAACGTGGCCGCCTCCCGGGCGCAGGACCAGGTGTGGGTGTTCCACACCGTGGAGCCGGGCCGCCTGCACGCCGACGACCAGCGCCGGGCGCTGCTGGAGTACGTGCGGGACGCGGGCCGTCGGGTGCCGCCGGCCGAAGGGCTGGAGGAACGCTGCGAGTCGGAGTTCGAGCTCGCGGTGCTGCGCGAACTACAGCAGGCCGGCTACCAGGTGCAGGTGCAGCACGCGGTCGGCCGCTACCGGATCGACCTGGTGGTGGTCGGGCGGTCCGGGCGGCGGCTGGCGATCGAGTGCGACGGCGAGCAGCACCCCGGCGACGAGGGCTGGGAGCACGGCCTGCGCCGCCAGCGGCAGCTGGAGCGGCTGGGCTGGACGTTCTGGCGAATCCGGGCCTCGGAGTTCTACCGCGAGCGGGCCGAGACGGTGGCCACCCTGTTCGAGCGGCTCGAGAAGCACGGCGTACGGCCCTATTCGGAGTCCAAGGAGTCCGGCGAATCCGGGGAAGTGGTGCTGGAGTTGCCGGACCCCCTGCTCGACCATTCCTGACCGGCCCACGGGTTGTAGTCGGCCAGAAGCTCCTCCTGGGGCGGCCTCTGGGCCTCGGGCACGTGCTGCAGGTTGATCCGGATTCGGTACCAGAGCGAGCTGCGCCCGCGCATGCCGTCGACCAGCACGTCGACCGGTTCCAGCTGGGCCGCCACCTCGGGGTACTTCGCCTTCCAGACCTCGAGCCACTCCAGCGCCTCGGGTTTCGTTCTGGTCCGGGCGATCTCGATCAGCGGCATGGTCGACTGCCGCCGGCCCACCCCCTTCGGCGGCTTCTCGGCCGGCCCGAGCTGCTTGGCCAGGGCGAGCAGGGCGTCCAGGGTGCCGCGCTCGTTCTCGATCCCGGCCCAGGGATCACCCTGCTCGGCGTACCGCGGCAGCACCGTGGCGATGGTCAGCTCCTCCATCCGGCAGTGCTCGACCTCGTCCCACCTGAGCGGTGTGGACACCCGGGCATCCGCGACCGCCCGCACCGACCAGGCCGAGGCGATCGTCCGGTCCTTGGCGTTCTGGTTGAAGTCGACGAACACCTGCGACCCGCGCTCCTCCTTCCACCACCGGGCGGTGGCCAGCTCGGGCACCCGGTTCTCCACCTCCCGGGCCACCGTCTCGGCGGCCAGGCGAAGATCCTTGTACGGACGGGTCGGCTCGACTCGTGCGTAGATGTGGAAGCCCCGCGAGCCGGAGGTCTTGGGCCAACTGGTCAGCCCGTGGTCGGCGAGCACCTGGCGGGCGACGAAGGCCACCTCCACCACCTGCCCCCACTCCACCCCGGGCATCGGGTCCAGGTCGATGCGCAGTTCGTCGGGCCGGTCGAGGTCCTCGGCCAGCACCGGGTGCGGGTTCAGGTCGATGCAGCCCAGGTTCACCACCCAGGCCAGCCCGGCGGCGTCGCGGATCACCGCCTCCTCGGCGGAGCGGCCCGAGGCGTATTTCAGCTCGGCGACCTCCACGAACGAAGGACGGTTGGAAGGCGCCCGTTTCTGGAAGAACGCCTCCTCGTCGATGCCCTTGACGAAGCGTTTGAGCACCATCGGGCGGCCGGAGACCCCGCGCAGCGCCCCCTCGGCCACGGCCAGGTAGTACTGCACCAGATCCAGCTTGGTCACGCCGGTGCCCCCACCGCCGGGACGTTCGGCCTCGGGAAACACCATCTTGTCGGGGTGCGTCACCGTCACCTCGCGCCCGGCGACCTCCAGGACCGTGCCCTTCTCCTTCGCCACCCGGTCAGGCTATGCCGCAGCGGCCGGATCGGCCCGGTTATTCGGCCGCGACCCCGTAGCTGCTACCGAGAGACCGAGAGGCTCACCGACGTCCTCTATCTGTGGTTTTGTCGGCATCCGAGTTCGGATTAGCCGAACCAGGCCGGATTAAGCCGAGTGGAGCACGGTGATGCCGCTTTCACTCCGGCGGCCCATGCATCTGACCGGCGAAAGCTCCTACCGTCCGGACATGCCCACTCTTCTGGATGTGCTGCCGCGCAACGTGGCGGCCGAGCGCGCTCGTCGCGGGTGGCTGCAGAAGGATCTGGCCAAGCAGCTCGGCTGGGGCGGCACCAAGGTGTCGGAACTGGAGACGGGCGCCCGCCGGGTGCAGGTCGACGAGCTCGGCCCGCTGTGCCGGGCCCTCGGGGTGCCGCTGTGGAAGCTGGCCGAGGGAACCGACCCCGAGGAGCTCGAGGCGCTCGGCCTCACGCCGCCGCACTGATCCCTGGTCGCGAGTTGTTGATCTCGGGGTGACGTCCTCCACGCCCGCTGTTATCGTCAGCCGGACGAAAGAGCGTCACTCGAAGGGACCCAGAGCCGTGTCCGGCAACGAGAGAACCGAGCGCTACGACCCGTCCAGCTATCCGCCGGTCGCGGTGACCGTGGACGTGGTGCTGCTGACGATCATCGAGGACAGCCTGGCCGCGCTCCTGGTGCGCCGGGGGGCCGAGCCGTTCAAGGGCACCTACGCGCTGCCCGGCGGTTTCGTGCAGCCCGACGAGACGCTGGCGACGGCGGCGGCCCGGGAGCTCAAGGAGGAAACCGGCGCCGAGGGCATGCACCTGGAGCAGCTCGGCACCTACGGCGATCCCGGTCGTGATCCGCGGATGCGGGTGGTGAGCGTGGCCTACCTGGCGCTGATCCCGAACCCGCCGGCGGTCGCCGGCGGCAGCGACGCCGCCTCGGCCGAGTGGTCGCCGGTGGCCACGTTCCTGGACAGCACGCTGCCGGACTCCCCCTCCCTGCTGGCCTTCGACCACAGCCGGATCCTGCGGGACGGGGTCGAGCGGGCCCGCGGCAAGCTCGAGTACACCGGCCTGGCCACGGCCTTCTGCCCGGAGGAGTTCACCGTGGGCGAGCTGCGCCGGGTCTACGAGATCGTCTGGGGGGTGGACCTGGACGCCCGGAACTTCCACCGCAAGGTCACCGGCACCCTCGGGTTCCTGGAGCCGACCGGCGAGATGACCACGCGCGGTGGCGGGCGGCCGGCCCAGCTGTTCCGGCAGGGGCCGACGCAGAGCCTGAACCCACCGATCCTCAGGCCGACGCCGACCGTGGTCTGAACTCCCTGCGAGACTGATTCGGTGCAGGTAAGGGTTCTGGGGCCGCTCTCACTCGAGGCCGACGGCGCGCCGGTCGACATCGGCGGGGCGCGGTTGCGATCCCTGCTGGTCAGGCTGGCCGCCGATGCCGGGTCGTGGGTTCCGGTGAGCCGGCTGGTGGGGTCGCTGTGGCTCGACACCCCGCCCGCCGACGAGGTCAACGCCCTGCAGTCGCTGGTCTCCCGGTTGCGCCGGGCGCTGCCCCGGCCCGACCTGATCGAGTCCGGCCCGGCCGGCTACCGCCTGGTCGTGGACCGGGACGACGTGGACGCCCTGGCCTTCGAGAGTCTGGTCGGCCAGGGCCGGCGGGCCACCACCCCGGCCGAGGCCGTCGAACTGCTGAGCCAGGCGCTGCG
The DNA here is from genome assembly GCF_030269265.1 of Kineosporia sp. NBRC 101677. Lineage (NCBI taxonomy): Bacteria > Bacillati > Actinomycetota > Actinomycetes > Kineosporiales > Kineosporiaceae > Kineosporia > Kineosporia sp. NBRC 101677. The sequence continues at coordinate 55,760 of NZ_BSTA01000013.1, read as the reverse complement.
GCTGTGGCGGGGCAGCCCGCTGGCCGAGGTGACCGACGCGCCCTACGCCGAAGCCTGGGTGGAGCGGCTGGAACGGCTGCGGCTGACCGCGATCGACGAACGGGCCGACGCCCTGCTCACTCTGGGCCGCACCACCGAACCGATCGCCGACCTGGAAGAGGTGGCGGCCCAGCACCCGCTGCGTGAGCGCACCCACGAGCTGCTGATCCGGGCGCTGGCCGCCGATGGGCGTCAGGGCGAGGCTCTGGCGGTGTACGAGCGGCTGCGTCGGGCGCTGGCCGACGAGCTGGGGCTCGACCCACCGGCAGCGCTTCAGCAACTGCAGGCGCAGGTCCTGCGGGACGATGCTGCGCTGCGCGCCCCGTCCGTGGCCGAGGACCTGGGCCCTCGCCGCACCAATCTGCGGGTGCCGCTGACCTCGTTCGTGGGGCGGCAGGCCGAGGTGGAAGGCATCACCGAGCAGCTCGGACGCGCGCGGCTGGTCACCCTGGTCGGCACCGGCGGCGCCGGCAAGACCCGGCTGGCCGGTGAGGTGGCCGGGCGCCTGAACACCCGCGACGGCGTCTGGATGGTCGAGCTCGCCCCGGTGATGGACCCGGACGACGTGCCCTCCACGGTGCTGGACAGCATCGGCTCGATCGAGCGCTCCCAGGTGGAGACCTGGGTACAGCAGAAACCCCCGCTGCGCGACGCCCGGGCCCGCCTGGTCGAGGCCCTGGCCGGCCAGGACGCGGTGGTCGTGCTGGACAACTGCGAGCACCTGATCGAGTCCTGCGCCGAGCTGGCCGGTTTCCTGCTGGCGCGGTGCCCCGACCTGACGGTGCTGGCGACCAGTCGTGAGCCGCTGGGCATCGTCGGAGAGTCGATCTGGCCGGTGCGCCCGCTGTCCACCCAGGCGTCCGACTCGCTCGACTCCCCCGCCGTGCGGCTGTTCACCGATCGGGCTGCCCTCGTGCGGCCCGGCTTCACGCTTACCCCCGACAACAGCGCCACAGTCTCAGAGATCTGCCGCCGCCTCGACGGCCTGCCGCTGGCCATCGAGCTGGCCGCCGCCCGGATGCGGACGCTCGGCCCGGAGGCCCTGGCCGGGCGTCTGGACAATCGCTTCCGGGTGCTGACCGGCGGAAACCGTACGGCCATGCCGCGGCACCAGACGTTGCGTGCGGTGGTGGCCTGGAGCTGGGAACTGCTCACCGACGACGAGCGGGCCCTGGCCGAGCAGATCTCGGTGTTCCCGGGCGGGGTCACCGCCGACACCGCGGCGGCCGTGTGCTCGGGCGGCGAGCTGGACCAGGACGTGGTCGCCGACCTGCTGCTGTCCCTGGCGGACAAGTCGCTGCTGGTGGTGACCGGGGTGGATCAGGCCCAGCCGCGCTACCGCATGCTGGAGACGATCCGCGAGTTCGCCCTGGAGCAGCTCTCGGCCCGGGGCGAGATGGCGACGGTGCGCCGGGCCCACGCGAGCTACTTCCTGGCCCTGGCCGAGACCGCAGATCCGTACCTGCGCGGCCCCGACCAGCTCACCTGGCTCGACCGGCTGACCACCGAACGCGAGAACCTCCTGGCCACACTGCGTTTCGCGGTGGAGAACCAGGACGCCGACCTGGCCGTGCGACTGGCCGGGGCGCTGGGCTGGTACTGGACCATGACCAGCCGGCACGAGGAGGCCGGCAGCTGGGCCGACCAGGCGATCCGGGTTCCAGGTGAGAGTCCGCCCGGGCCGAGGCTCTTCGCGCTGATCATGAGCACGATCAGCTCCTCCCTGACCCAGGACTCCCTGCCTTCCGACGACGCCCTCGACGCGATCGAGGAGCTCGCGGCCCAGGTCGACCTGCCCTCCGCGCATCCCCTGCTGGCCGTCGTCGCACCGGCCGTGAAGGCCTTCCGCGAGGGCATGTCCGAAGGCCGTAAGGCCCTGCAGCAGAGCCTTGACCACCCGGATCCGTGGGCCCGGGCGATGCTCAGGCTTATGTCGTCGGTGCTGGCCGAGAACGAGGGCGACTTCGAGGTCACGGCGCAGCAGATACCCCAGGCGCTGGAGATGTTCCGGCAGCTGGGCGACCGCTGGGGCATCGCCACCGCCAGCAGTCAGCTCGGCGAGATCCGGCGCACCCAGGGCGAACTCGACGAGGCGATCACCCTGCTCAGCCAGGCCGCGCGGATGATGACCGAGCTGCGGGTGGCCGACGACGAGGGCTACGCGCGGATCCGGATCGCCCGGCTGCGCAAGGACCAGGGCGACCTGGCCGGGGCCCGGCGCGACCTCGAGGCCGCCCAGCACCTCGCGACCGAGGCCGGTTCGTGGATGACCCGGGCCTTCACCCTCTCCGGTCTGGCCTCGGTGGCCGCGGCCGAGGGCGACCTGGCCACCGCCCGGCGGCTGACCGAGCAGGGCCTGGAGCTGAGCCTGAACGCCCCGCGCGGGGTGCCGCAGCTGCGCGCGCTGATGCTGAGCGAACTCACGCTCTTCGAGATCCAGGCCGGCGACCTCAGCACCGCCCGCAACCGGCTGCCCCAGGTGATGGAGCAGGCCATCGGCAGCCGGGACATGCCCGTTGCCGCCCGGGTGACGCTGACCCTCGTCCACTATCTGGCAGCTACCGATCAGCGGCCCCTGGCTGCCGAAGTGCTCGGCGCCTCAGCCGTTCTGCGCGGTTACGAGGGTCTGCGCGATCCGGACGTCTCGGTTGCCCGCCGGGCCGCCATGCTCGGCCTGGACGAAGGAGTGTTCACCGCGGCCTACGAGAAGGGCCGCTCGCTGGAGCGGCCGGAGGCGCTGGAACTGGCCACCCGGATCGCGCAGCAGAGCGCCGCCGGGCCCTCGGACCCGGCGGCGTCGTCGTAGCTTCTCAGGTGCGGGAGCGGTAGGTCCGGACGGCCAGGGGCGCGAAGATCCCCATGATCACCACGGCCGCGACCAGGGTCTGCAGCACCGGGGTGGCGATCGCGCCGCCGGTGAGCAGGCCCCGGCAGGCCTCGGTGAGGTGGGTGACCGGGTTGATCTTCACCCAGGCCTGCAGCCAGCCCGGCATGGTGTCCACCGGCACGAACATGTTCGAGCCGAAGGTCAGCGGGAACATCACCAGGAAGCCGATGCCCTGCACGGTGCCGGAGTTGCGCACCGCGGTGCCCAGGAACACCGCCACCCAGGTCAGCGAGAAGGCGAAGAAGAGCACCAGCAGACAGGCGGCCAGGGCCTGGAGCAGGTTGGTCTCCACCCGGAAGCCGATCGCGTAGCCGAACGCGAAGAGCACCACGATGGTGGTGACGAAGCGGACCAGGTCGCCCAGCACCGCGCCGACCAACGGCGCCGAGCGCGGGATGGGCAGGCTGCGGAACCGGTCGAACACGCCCTTGCTCATGTCGGTGTTCAGGTTCACCCCGATCGCCAGGGTGGCGAACAGGATCGACTGCACCAGGATGGCCGGCAGCACGAACTGCAGGTAGGCCTGCTGCGAGCCGGAGATCGCGCCGCCGAACAGGTACACGAACAGCACGGTGAAGATGATCGGCTGGATGGTCACGTCGATCAGCTGTTCCGGGGTGCGCTTGATCTTGGTGATCGAGCGGCCCGCCAGGACCAGCGAATGCCGCACCAGGGCAAAGGGTTTGGCGGGGGTCTCGGAGGTCGGCGCGGTGGGTACGTCCGGCGCCTCGGTCATCAGGGTGCTGGTCATGCCGCACGCTCCTCTTCACGGTCGCGGTCACGGACGCCGGTCAGGCTGTAGAAGACCTCGTCCAGGCTGGGCAGGTGCAGCGAGAGTTCGGTGACCGCGATCTGCGCCTCGGCCAGGCGGGCGACCACCGCGGTCAGCGCGCCGTCCCCGTCGACCGGGGTGCTCAGGACCCCGCGGGCCGGTGAGTCGACCGCCTTGCCGGAGACCTGGCCCAGCAGGGTGCGCACGCTCTCCAGGTGGGCCGGGTCGGTGGGCCGCACCTGCAGGGTCTGCCCACCGACCACGTGCTTCAGTTCGGCCGGGGTGCCGTGGGCGATCACCCGGCCGTGGTCGATCACCGTGATGTCGTCGGCGAGCGCGTCCGCCTCTTCCAGGTACTGCGTGGTCAGCAGCACGGTGGTGCCGTCGGCGACCAGACCGCGCACCAGCCGCCACACGTCGTCGCGCTTGGCTGGGTCGAGGCCGGTGGTGGGTTCGTCGAGATAGATCACGCTGGGCCGCCCGACCAGGCTGGCGGCCAGGTCGAGCCGGCGGCGCATACCGCCGGAGTAGTTCTTGGCGGGCCGGTCGGCGGCCTCGGCCAGGTCGAACTGACCCAGCAGGTGCCGGGCCCGGGCCCGGGCGTCGCGACGGCTGAGATCGAGCAGACGGCCGATCAGGACCAGGTTCTCGGTGCCGGTCAGGTCCTCGTCGACCGAGGCGTACTGGCCGGTGAGCCCGATCTGACGGCGGACCTGCGGGGCCTGGGAGACGACGTCCAGACCGGCCACGCGGGCCCGGCCCTCGTCGGGCCGCAGCAGCGTGGCCAGGATCCGGACCGCCGTGGTCTTGCCCGCGCCGTTCGGCCCGAGGACCCCGAGAACGGTGCCCTCGGTGGCCGCCAGGTCGACCCCGGCGAGGGCGGTGGTCGCGCCGAAGCGCTTGACCAGGCCCTCGGCCTCGAAGGCGAATGCCATGGGTGGCTCCCTCGGATGAGTTCAGGTGGTGCTCTGACTCGTCCAAGGTGGCCGGGCGCGCTGTCAGGCCGCGCACGCCCGGCTGTCAGCCGCTGTCAGCTCACACGTCGAAGTCGCCCCCGCCGAAGTCGCCGCCCCCGAAATCACCGCCGCCGAAGTCCCCGAAGTCACTGCCCCCGGCGTCCTCGAACTCCTGCTGGCCCGCGTCGGCCTGCTGGGTGAAGTCGTCCGCAGCGGCCTCGTAGCCCTCCTGAAACTCGCTCTCGTCGAAGCCGTCGAACATGGCGTCGGCGATGGCGGTGCCGACGAAGGCACCGGCCACCCCGGCCAGCAGACCACCGGCGACCATGCCGCCCATGCCCATGCCGCCGCCCATGCCCATCCCGCCCATGCCTCCGCCGTAGCTGGGGCGGCCGAAGCTGCGCTCCAGGGTGCCGGGGCGGCGCATCTCGGCGCGGGTGGCCATCCGGGCCAGCGACCGCGGGTCGTCGGAGGTGGCGCGCTCGTGCGGCGGTACCTCTTCGGACAGCCCGGCGAGGACCATCCGCCGCTGGTCGGGCGAGAGCTTGGCGAACGCCTCGGCGTGCGCCTCCTCGATCCGCTCGGGCGGCGCGGTCTTCAGCATGTAGCGGTAGCGGGCGATCGCGGCCTGGTCGGCCTTGGCGTCACTGCCCGGCTCGGCACCCGGGCGGGCCGGCTGCGGCGGAGGGTAGCCACCCTGCTGCGGCGCCGGCGAACCCCAGGACGGCGGCTGCTGTCCCGCGCCGTACTGCTGGTAGCCCTGCTGCTGGTAGCCCTGGTTCTGCTGGTGCTTGTCCCGTCCCAGCAGCCTGTCCAAGAAGCCCACGACGGGTCACACTCCTCCGAATAGGTGTCACGGCCTTGCACCGAGACACTGCACTCCGAAGAACGAGTCCGCGACAGCAGCGGTTCCTATGGGGTGCCCGAGGGGGCCGGGGTGATCGGCCGGCTGCGCAGCAGGGTCGCGTCCCGGCTCTGACCGCCCGGCCCGACCTGCTCCACCGAGTCCACCCCACGCCCGAACACGGTGCCCACCGCCGCCTGCAGCCCGATGAAGGCGACCAGGAACGTCACCACCACGCCCCCGGCGATCAGCCCGTACTCGACCGCCGACGATCCGCGGTCGGAGAGTGGGCGAGCGGTCACGGGTCCGACCCTACGCGCCCGGTCAAACGCGTGGTCCGACATCGACGGCGCGCCCGGGCCGGGCACCTGGGTGCGTGCGCTCAGGAAGAACCGGGAAACTACTGCGACGGTCCGATCGCCGGGCCGCGGACGGAAGGGCAGTGGTGGGGAAGAAGCGGGTACGGCCCGGCCTGGTGACGGTTCTGCTGGTGGCTCTGCTGGCCGCCTGCACCGGAGGCCCGGACGGTGGCAAGCAGGCTTCTCCGACCCGCACGGCGCAGGACCCCGACAAGCCCAACCTGGTGCTGGTGCTGGTCGACGACATGTCCATGAACCTGATGCAGTACATGCCTTCGCTGACCACGATGCAGCAGGAGGGCACCACCTTCAGCAACTACTTCGTCACCGACTCGCTCTGCTGCCCCTCCCGCGCGTCCATCTTCACCGGCCGCTACCCGCACAACACCGGGATCTACCGCAACGTCGGCGACGACGGCGGGTACGTCACGTTCAAGGCGCTCGGCCTGGAGTCGGACACCATGGCGGTGGACCTGCAGAAGGCCGGTTACCGCACGGCGATGATGGGCAAGTACCTCAACCAGTACCAGCCCGGGTTCCCGGACAAGCCGCGCAAGGTCCCGGCCGGCTGGAGCGAGTGGGCGGTGGCCGGGTACGGCTACAACGGTTTCAACTACAGCCTGAACCAGAACGGTGCGGTGGTGAAGTACGGCAGCGCCCCGGAGGACTACATCACCGACGTCCTCTCCGGCCGCGCCCAGGACTTCGTCAAGCGCGCCGGCGAGCAGCACCAGCCGTTCATGCTCGAGGTCGCACCGTTCATGCCGCACGCCCCCTACATCCCGGCGCCGCGCCACGCCGATGCCCTGCCGGACGTGAAGGCCCCGCGCACCAAGGCCTACGGGGCCCGGCCGAAGAACGCGCCCTCCTGGCTCAAGCGCTACAAGCTGACCAAGGCCGACCAGAAGAACATGGACCGCGACCACCGGCTGCGGGCCCAGACCATGCTGAGCATCGACGAGATGATCACCGCGCTGCGCAAGCAGTTCGTCGAGCTGGGCATCGCCGACAACACCTACCTGGTGTTCAGTTCCGACAACGGTTACCACATGGGTGAGCACTCGCTGACCAACGGCAAGACCACCGCCTTCGACACCGACATCAACGTGCCCTTCGTGGTGGTCGGGCCGGACGTGCCCGCCGGGAAGTCGGTCGACGCACTGGCCTCCAACATCGACATCCGTTCCACCTTCGGCGATCTGGCCGGGGCGGAGGTGCCGGACACGGTGGACGGCACCAGTCTGGCCCCGCTCTGGCGGGAGGGCGGCCAGGGCGAGGGCCGCGACTTCGTGCTGGTCGAGCACCACGGTCCGGTGACCGACAAGAAGGATCCGGACTACCCGCTGCCGGAAGGCGGTAATCCGCCGGACTACGAGGCGATCCGGGGCGCGGACTGGCTCTACGTTCTGTACGAGAGCGGCGAGCAGGAGTACTACGACATGTCCAAGGACCCGTTCCAGCTGAACAACATCGCCGCCAAGATGCCGGCCAAGCGGCTCAAGGAACTCCAGACCGCGGTGCGCCGGGCAGAGGCCTGTGCCGGCACCGCCGCCTGCACGAAGGCGCAGGGTGCGGGCGGGTGACCACGCTCGATCCGGTCAAGGCGCGGGGGGCTTTCTTCACGCCGGCACCGATCGCCCGCCACGTCACCCGCTGGGCCCTGCGCGGCCCGGGGGGCCGAGTGCTGGAGCCGGCTTCGGGGGAGGCCGCCTTTCTGCTCGCGGCCGCCGAGTCGGGTGGTTCCGAATGGCTTTTGGACGGCATTGAGCTCCACCCAGCGTCAGCGGCGGCTGCGCGTTCGGTCCTGGAGGCGACGGGGGTGCAGGCCAGCGTCACCACCGCCGACTTCTTCACGCTGACCCCGACCGGCGACTACGACGCGGTGATCGGGAACCCGCCCTACGTGCGCTATCACGACTTCACCGGCGGCGACCGGGTGCGGGCCCAGGAGGCGGCCCGGCGGGCCGGGGTGAAGCTCAGCGGCATGGCCTCCAGCTGGGCGGCGTTCACCGTGCACGCGGCCGGTTTCCTGCGGCCGGGCGGCAGACTCGGCCTGGTGCTGCCGGCCGAACTGCTCAGCGTGAACTATGCCGCGCCGGTGCGTCGCTACCTGCTGGAGAACTTCGCCCAGGTGCGGCTGGTGGCCTTCACCGAGCGCGTCTTCCCGGGCGTGGTGGCCGAGATCGTGTTGCTGCTGGCCGAGGGCTTCGGTCAGGGCGGGCCCGCCCCGCACCGGCTGCAGACGCTGCAGGTCCGTAATGCGGCGGCCCTTTCGGACGAGCTCGAGTTCGCCTCGTTCACGGTGCGGGCCCCCGAGCAGAAGTGGACGTCGGCGCTGATCCCGGCCGGAGGGCTGAGGGCATTTGAGAAGCTGCTGCCGAGTGCGGGCTTCGGCGTGCTGGGCGACTGGGGCAAGGTCTCGCTCGGCATCGTCACCGGCAACAACGGTTTCTTCGCCCTGAGCCCGGAGCAGGCCGCCGGGCTCGGCCTGGGCCCGGCCGACCTCCTGCCGCTCTCCCCGCCCGGCTCCTCGCACCTGCGCAACCTGGAGTTCTCCGCCGAAGACCTGGCCGAACTCGGCCGGGCCGGTGCCGCCACCTGGCTCTTCCGCCCGCCGGACCGGCGTACCCCGGCTGCCACTGCATATGTACGAGCGGGGGAAGAGCTGGGAGTGCACGAGGCCTACAAGTGCCGCATCCGTACTCCGTGGTGGCAGGTACGCCTGGTACCCCCGCCCGATCTGCTGCTGACCTACATGAACGCCGATGCTCCGCGGTTGGTCGAGAACACCGCCCGAGCGCATCACTTGAACTCCGTGCACGGCCTTCACCTCAGCCAAGGAGCGGCCTGGGCCGCCGGGCTCCTGCCGATGGCCGGCCTGTGCTCGGTGACCCTGCTGGGCTGCGAGACCATTGGCCGCTCCTACGGCGGAGGACTGCTCAAACTGGAGCCGAGCGAGGCCAAGCAACTGCCCCTGCCCTCCCCTGAGCTGCTGCGCGACGCAGCCCCGGCCCTGCTCGCCGTCCGCCCGGCGGTGGCCGCCGCCCTGGCCCAGGCCCGGCTCGCCGACGCGGTTGAACTGGTGGACGAGGCCCTGCTGGTCCGGACGCTGGGCCTGCCCGCCGAGACGGTGCACCACCTGCGGGCCGCCCACGCGCACCTGCAGGCCCGCCGGCAGGACCGGGCCCGCACCCGCTTCGCCCTCAATAGGTCTTCCGGCTGATGACGTCGGACCCGGCCGGCCTCAAACTGTCTCCGGCCCGGGTGCACCACCCGGACTGTCCCACCCCCGAAGCAACAGGGAGCTCGAAGCAATGGTCAGCGCCAGCACTCATTGGACCGGCGATCTGCAGAAGGGCAAGGGCCAGGTCGCCCTGGACTCCTCGGAACTGGGCACGTTCGAGGTCTCGCTGCCGACCCGGCTGCAGGCTCAGAAGGGGCACACCACCCCCGAGGAACTGCTTGCCGCGGCCTACTCGTCCTGCCTGGCGATGAACTTCTCCGGTGTCCTGGCCGCAGAGGGCCTGGAGGCCGAGCACATCGACGTCTCGGCCGACGCCCGGCTGGGCGCCGACCCGGCCGGCGGCAACCGCATCACCATCGCCCTGACCGTGCGGGTGAAGCTGGCCGGCGTGGACGCCGACCGGTTCGCCGCCCTGGCCACCAAGGCCAAGGACACCTGCCCGGTGGGCAAGGCGCTGGCGAGCGCCGAGATCAGCCTGGACGCCGCCCTGGTCTGAGCATCCGTGGAGGTCCTGGGCCGGGCGGCCCGGGACCTCTACAGACTGACCAGACCGTGCTGGTGGGCGAACACCACGATCTGCACCCGGTCGCGCAGCGCGAGCTTGCGCAGGATCGAGCCCACGTGGGTCTTCACCGTGGACTCGCTGGCGAACACCCGGGCGGCGATCTCGGTGTTCGACAGGCCCCGGGCCACCGCCTCGAACACCTCACGTTCCTTCTCGGTGAGCGAGACGTAGGCCGGCGGCACCGGGACCGCCTCCTGGAACTGGTTGTCCAGCAACGTGGACAGGTCGCTGGGGGCCAGCACGGCGTTGCCGGTGTGCACCGTGCGGATGGCGTCGCGCAGCATCAGCGGAGTGGTGTCCTTGAGCAGGAAACCGCTGGCGCCGTAACGGATCGCCCGGGCCGCGCGGTCGTCCAGGTTGAACGTGGTGAGCACGATTACCCGCACCGGCCGGGACCGTCGGCTCATCCGGTCGGGCTGGAAGATCTGGCGGGTGGCCTCCACCCCGTCCATCTCCGGCATCCGGATGTCCATCAGGACCACGTCCGGTTCCAGCTCGTCGACCAGCCGGACGGCCTCCAGGCCGTCGCCGGCCGAGCCGACCACGCTCATCCCGGGCTGGGCGTTGATGATCACCTGCACGCCGGCCCGGAACAGCTCCTGGTCGTCGACCAGCAGCACACGGATGTCGGTCTCGCTCATCTTCCGCTCACGGGCACCCACGCGGTCACGGTGAAGACCTGTCCTTCCGGCTCGGAACGCTTACGGACGTCGAGCTTGCCACCCACCGCCTCCAGCCGGCGACGCATCCCCTCGAGGCCCTGCCCGCGCCGCGGCCCCGAGCCGTCCGGGTCGATCGGGATCTCGGCGGTGTCACCCAGCGGCCCGCCGGACCAGTTGCGCACCTCGATCCGCAGGTCCTGCCCCCAGGCGCCCTCCGGCCAGTGGCGTTCGACCTGGACCGGGCGGTCCCGGCGGCCGTGCCGGATCGCGTTGGTCAGCATCTCCTGCACCACCCGGTGGGCCACCACCTCCAGCTCCGGCGGCAGCGGGCGGGACTGCCCGATCTCGGTGGCCTGCACCTCGTGCCCGCTGGAGCGCACGCCCTGGATCAGTTCCTCGTAGGAGCCCGGCGAGGCGGCCGCCGCGGCCTGCTGGGCGCCGGCCAGGACCTGGCGGATGTCCTGCAGGGACGAACGGGCCGAGGTGGCGATGGTGGCCATGGTCTGCTTCAGCACCACCGGGTCGTCGTCGAGGAACTGGGCCGACTCGGCCTGGGCGAGGATCACCGCCAGCGAGTGCCCCACCACGTCGTGCACGTCGGAGGCCAGCCGGGCCTGCTCCTCCCGCAGCGCGGCGATCTCCCGGGCCTGCTCGGTCTCGCGCTGGGCGCGGGCGGTGTCGGCCTCGGCCACCTCCAGCGAGGCCTCGGAGGCGTGGGCCCGCACCCCGAACCGCACCGCCAGCCCGATCAGCCAGGGCACCAGCAGCAGCGTGAGGATGAACGCGGCCGACATCACCGGCCAGGACAGGCCGAGTGCCTCCGCGGCCAGCTCCACCGGCACCCCACCGGCGAACAACGACATCGAGTCGCGGCCCATGGCGCTCATGAAGCCCAGGCCGCCGAGGACCCCGCCCGGCACCGACGCCAGGCTCGCCCACAGCGTCACCGTGCTGCCCCAGCGCGCGGTGGCGAAGGCGACGTACGCGATCGTGAACTGCACCAGCATGATGTCCAGCTGGCTGGTCAGCTGGATCAGGCCCACCACCCAGACCACTCCCAGCGCCGCCAGGGAGTAGTGCCGGGCCAGGGCCACCGCCACCGCCATGCCCAGGACCAGCACCCCGACCTGCGGCCGCCCACTGGTCCAGTAGCTGACGAAGACCGTCTCGGCGAAGCCGGCGAAGAACACCACGAGCCCGGCCAGCAGGTCCGGCCACCAGGCGCGCAGCAGCCGCAGCAGGTCGTCCTGGGAGATGTTGCTCTGGTTCACCGGGTCCGCCTCCTCGATGCGGTGGAGCTCATGACAGAGCGTCCCGCACCAGCAGGTCGACCAGGGCCGGGTAGCCGGTGCCGCCGGCCGCGAACATCTTCGGCACCTGCGACTGCTCGGTGAAGCCGGGCACGGTGTTGACCTCGTTGAGCACCGGCCCGTCGGCGGTCAGGAAGAAGTCGATCCGGGCCACCCCGGCACAGCCGAGCGCGTCGTACATCGCCACCGCGGCCGTCTCCAGCGCCTTGCGCTCGGCCCCGGTCAGGTCGGCCGGCACCCGCAGGTCGGCACTGCCGTCGTACTTGCTCTCCAGATCGAAGATCCCGGTCCCGACGACGATCTCGAGCGCGGGAGCGATCAGCCGGGAGCCGTCCGGGCGGCCGAGCACGGCCACGTCCACCTCCCGCCCGGCGATCAGGTCCTCCACCAGCACCCGGTCGTCGAGACCGAAGGCCACCTCGAGCGCCTTCGCCAGCCCCGCCTCGTCCTCGATCAGGGCCACCCCGTGACTCGACCCGGCCGACACCGGCTTGACCACCACCGGATGGCTGAAAACGTATGAAGCGGCCGTGTTCCGGGTAAGCAGCAGGCCCGGGGCAACCGCGATCCCGACCGCCTGGGCCACCAGCTTGGTGACCCATTTGTCCATGGCGACCGCACCCGTCCGTACGCCTGAACCGACGTAGGGCACCTGGGCCAGCTCGCAGAGTGCGGCCAGCGTCCCGTCCTCGCCGTGCGCCCCGTGCAGCATCGGCAGCACCACGTCGCAGGTCCCGATCACCCGCACCGCACCGGCCAGGCCGATCGGACGCCACTCCTCGTCACGCCACACCCCGGTCCGGTCGACACTCAGCCGGACCACCTCGTAACCCTCACTGCTCAGGGCTTTCTCGACCGCAGCGGCGGAGGCCAGCGAGACCTCGTGCTCACAGTTCTGCCCGCCGCCGATCACGGCCACCCGGATCCTGTCGTTCATCTCTGCCTCCCCGGGCCGGCGGACCGCACCCTACGAACCGGCCGGGTACCCAGACCGGTCACTACTTCGTGCTCGATAGTTCCTGCCCACGAGGCCCATTCGGCCACCGTCGGCTCGCCCTGCTCGCCCGGTCCGAAGACGGTGACCAGATCTCCCGGCCGCGCCGAACTGCCTGGGCCGAGGTCGATCACCGCCATGTCCATCGAGATCCGGCCGACCAGCGCCCGCCGCCTTCCCCCGACCAGCACCTGCGCCTGACCGGAAGCTGCGCGGGGCAGCCCGTCCGCATAGCCCAGGGCGATCAGCCCCAGCACGGTCGCTTCCGGCGCTACCCAGCCGTGGCCGTAACCCACCCCGGTGCCCGCACCGACCTGCCGCACACTCACCAGCGGAGCGGTCAGGGTCAGCGCCGGGCGCAGCCGGTTCAGCGGGTCGATACCGAACAGTCCGGCCCCGATCCGGCTCATCGTGTGATGGCTCAGCGGGTCGTTCAGAGTGCCGGCGGTAGCGGCCAGATGGAGGTGCTGGGGTTGCAGCCCGGCCGCCCGGGCCACCCGCACACCCCAGTCGAAGCGCTCGCGCTGCACCGCGTTCACCGGGTCGGCCGGCACATCGGCGCTGCTCAGATGGCCCATCACTCCCACCACCCGAAGGTGCTGGGCCTGAGCTGCGGCGGCACACAGCGCGGGCCAGACCGCCGGTTCGGCGCCGTCGCGGGCCAGGCCGCAGTCCAGGTGCAGGTGCACCGCGGTGCCCGCAGGCAGCGCAGTCAGGTGCTGCAGGCTGGGGACGGCCACCTCGACCTCGGCCGCCACCGCCTGGCGCCAGTCCGTGGCGACCGGGTTGAGCCAGCTGAGAACGGGGGCTCGGATGCCGGCCGCGCGCAACGCCAGGGCCTCGGCCAGGCTCGTCACGCCCAGCCGGGTGGCTCCGTTGACCAGGGCGGTACGGGCGACCTGGGTGGCACCGTGGCCGAAGCCGTCGGCCTTCACCACCGCCATCAGTTCACCGTCGATCAGCTGGCGGAAGTGCCGGGTGTTGGCGGCCACGGCGGTCAGGTCCACGCTCAGCTCGGGCTTGCCCGTTTCCGCCCCGCCGAGGGGGAGGGAACGGGCATGATCAACAAGAGTCATGCCGCACTCGTCTCCCGCACCGGTCCGTAGACGGCGTACCGGGCGCTGACTCCCAGGGCCCAGTAACGGTCGCCGAACGACCAGTGCCACCACTCGGTGGGGTAGTTGACCAGGCCCACCGAGTGGAGCGCGGCGGCAAGGAGGCGGCGGTTGTAACGGGCCGCGGCGTCGATCAGGGGAGAGTCGAAGTAGCAGGCCCCGTTCGAGGTCTCGGGGGTCGCGTCGATCTCGGTGCCCAGATCGAGCTCTTGCCCGTCGCTGTCCACGATGGTCAGGTCCACTGCAGCGCCGGCGACATGCGGAGCCACATCGATCGGTGACACGAACCGGGCCACCAGGCTCTTCAGCGCCTCAGGGGGAGCATCCGGATGAGCGGCCCGCACCTCGGCGCTGTAGCGGTCGATGATGGCCTGCTGCTGTCCGACCGGACGGTGCCCCTCCACCACCCGAAGCCGCAGCCCCCGGGGCAGCATGGTCTGCGCCGAGGCCAGCCGACTGGCCAGACTCGCGCGCACCGGGGCCTGAGCCGGTCCATAGGCGGGAGACAGGCGCACCATGGGTTCGCCGGACTCACGCACCGGGACGGCGGACACCCGGGGGTCGGAGAGAAGAACTGTCACGATGAACAACATCGGCGTTCGGACGGATTGATCGCGTCCCCCTCAGGTACTAGAGGGCTGCCCATTGGGACAGCAAGTGAGACCTAGGTATGACGCGCTGACCCACCCTCGCGCGAAAGAGTCGAGGAATGATCCCGATGACTCTCGGCGAGATCGCCCTTACCTGTGGCGGTGAGGTCCAGGGCAACCTGGGCCGGCGCACCGTCCAAGTGACCGGCGGCGCCTATCTGGACAGCCGTAACCCGGTTCCCGGTGGTCTTTTCGTGGCTCTGCAGGGAGCCGAGTCGGATGGGCACGACTACGCCGCCGGCGCGCACGCCGTGCTCGGATCCCGCCCCACCGACGCACCGACGGTGGTGGTCCCCGATCCGGTGGTGGCACTCGCGCTGCTCGCCCGCCGGGTGGTGCAGCGGGTGCGGCCGCGGGTTTTCGCTCTGACCGGTTCGCACGGAAAGACCGGGACGAAGGACTTCCTGGCCGCCGCCCTGCCGGGTGCGGTGGCCACCGCGGGCAATCGGAACAACGAGCTCGGAGTGCCCCTGACCTGCCTGGGCGTGAGTGCGACCACGGATCAGCTGGTGCTGGAGATGGGCGCCCGCGCGGTGGGGCACCTGTCCTGGCTGACCACGATCGCCCCGCCCGACGTGGCGAGTGTGCTGAACGTGGGCAGCGCGCACGTGGGCCGCTTCGGCTCGACGAAGCTGATCGCGCAGGCCAAGGGGGAGCTGATCGAGTCGCTCGGAGCAGACGGGGTGGCCGTGCTGAACGGGGACGACCCCCGGCTGATGAGCATGGCTCCCCGGACCGTGGCGCCGGTGACCACCTTCGGGCGACGGGGCGAGGTGACCTGGAGGCGCACAACAATGGACGATCTGGGCCGGCCGGCCTTCGAACTCGGGTACCAGGGGCGGTGGGCTCCGGTGCGGCTGCTGCGCAGCGGCGAGCACCAGGTCCGGAACGCGGCCGCAGCCGCGGCGATGGCGCTGGCCGTGGGCGAGGCGCTGGAGGACGTCGCGGAGCGGCTCAGCCAGGTCGGCCCCACCGCGCACCGCCTGCAGCCCCGCACCCGCGCCGACGGCCTGCTGGTGCTCGACGACACGTACAACTCCAACCCGGATGCGGTGATGGCCGCGCTGTCCTGTCTGGAGCGGATCGGCCGGGGCCGGTCCGGGCGCACCGTCGCGGTGCTCGGTGAGATGCACGAGCTCGGCTCCCACGCGGCCGAATCCCACCGTCAGATCGGTGCTTTGGCCCGGATCTTCGACATCGACCGGGTGGTGGCGATCGGCCCGGGCGCCGGACCCACCGCCCGCGAGGCCGGCGGGGAGCACCTGCCCGACCCGGAAGCGGCTCTGCAGTGGCTGCGTTCGAACCTCGAGCCGGAGGACGTGGTGCTGGTCAAGGGGGCCCGGGCCGGCGCGCTCGACGAGCTGGTCGAGTCGCTGCTGGAGTTCGTGCCGTCGAGGCCCCGACCGGTCGGCGCAGCGCGGTGACGCTGTGAGCTGAGTTTGCCTGGTGTGAGGTGGGTAACGTTGATGGTGCCGCCTCACACCGGCGTTCGTCGTGACGGGACAAAACTCAGAAGGCCCCCGGTTTCCCGGGGGCCTTCTGATGTGCGGTGCGCGAGGGGGGAGTTGAACCCCCATGCCCTTTCGGGCACACGGACCTGAACCGTGCGCGTCTGCCTATTCCGCCACTCGCGCTTGCTGCATGCAGAACGTTAGCACGGTTCGGAGGGCGCTCAGGACGGCCCACGAGCCGGCCGCCCCCGCCGTCGTGGGGGAGCCGGGCATCTGGGGATAATCGTGGTGATCTCCGGTTCCCCGTCGCATCCGCGAGTTGGACCGGCTCGCGGATACGCTGGAGGTGACCGGTTCCATGACGCGGATCGTCGCGCACCCCTCACCCGTTGGGCGTAGGGGAACGACGCGGCGGCCGCCGAGATACGGACTGGTCGTGCACTGCGCAGTGACTGCGGCAGGATCTACCCCGACCGCCAGTCACTCACCGGACCGGGAGGAGGTAGCCGTGGGAATGTTCGACCGCATGGAGAAGGGCATCGAACGCGCCGTGAACGGCGCCTTCGCCAAGGCCTTCAGAAGTGAGGTGCAGCCGGTCGAGATCGCCAGCGCTCTGCGCCGCGAGATCGACGACCGCGCCACCGTGGTCGCCCGTGGCCGCACGCTCGCGCCGAACACCTTCGTGGTGGAACTCGGCCAGGGCGACTACTCACGCCTCGGCGAATGGCAGGACACGCTCGGCGACGAGCTCCGCGACGTGGTCGCCGAGCACGCCGGCACCCAGGAGTACTCCTTCGTCGGGCCGATCTCGGTCCGCTTCGAGGAGGCGCAAGACCTCGACACCGGCCTGTTCCGGGTTCGCAGCACCACCACCCGTGGCACCCGTCCCCAGCAGGCTCACCCGCAGCAGCAGGCGCTCTCCCGCGCGCCCCAGCCGCAGGGCTACGAGCAGCCGGGGTACGAGGGCTACGGTCACCAGCCCCCGGTCCACCAGCAGCCGGATCATCCGTCTCTGGTCGTGGACGGCCGGGTGTACCCCATCACCGCGGCGGTCACCGTGATCGGCCGCGGTACCGAGGCCGACGTGATCGTCGACGACATCGGTGTGTCCCGGAGGCACGCCGAGGTCCGGGTCGAGGGCGACCGCCTGGTCGCCGCCGACCTGGGGTCGACCAACGGCACCTTCGTCGACGGCGAGCGGATCAGTACCGCCGAGGTCGTCGACGGGAGCCAGATCAAGATCGGCCGTAGCACCCTCGTCGTCCGCTTCGGATCATGGTGATGAAACCGCGATGAGCGAGCTCACGCTGACCCTGCTGCGGCTGGGTTTCCTCGCACTGCTCTGGCTGCTGGTGCTGTCGGTCGTGGCGGTCCTGCGCCGCGACCTGTTCAACAGTGCCCGGGCCGGGCGCCGCCCGGCGATGGCCGGAGCCCCGGCCCCGATGCCGGGGGGCGGTGGTGGCAGGCCCCAGACCCAGCAACCCGAACCGCCACTTCCGACACAACTTGTCGTGACTGCGGGATCACTGAAAGGCACCGTGATTCCCCTGGGCCAGGCTCCGATCCTGATCGGACGGGCCCCGGAGAGCACGCTCGTGCTCGACGACGACTACGCCTCCGGCCGGCATGCCAGGCTGTCGTTGCGGCACGGTGTCTGGATGGTCGAAGATCTCGGGTCAACCAACGGGACCTTCTTGGGACGCAACCGCGTTCAGGACCCGGTACCGATCGCCCCCGGAGCACAGGTCCGGATCGGGCGTACCGTCCTAGAGCTGCGGAGGTAAGACATGGCGATCGCGTTGCGGTATGCGGCGCGCTCCGATGTCGGCCTGGTCCGGTCCAACAACCAGGACTCCGGCTACGCCGGCCCCGATCTGCTGATCATCGCAGACGGCATGGGCGGACACGCGGGCGGTGACATCGCGTCCTCCCTGGCCATCGGGGAGATGGCCCCGCTGAACGACATGGAGCACGGGTCCGACGCGGCGCAGGGCGAGCTGCTGGAGTCGTTGCGGCACGTCCAGCGTGAGCTGGAGCAGCGGGTGGCCGAGGAGCCGGCCCTGTCGGGCATGGGCACCACGGTCACGGCGCTGCTGCGGGTCGGCAACGGCCGGCTGGCGCTGGCCCACATCGGCGACTCGCGGGCCTACGTGCTGCACAACGGGCGGCTGGAGCAGATCACCCGCGACCACACGTTCGTCCAGCGGCTGGTCGACGACGGCCGGATCACGCTGGCCGAGGCCGAGCAGCACCCCCAGCGTTCGGTGCTGATGCGGGTGCTGAGCGACGTGATGGACGACGTCGACCCCGACCTGTCCATGATCGACGCACGGATCGGCGACCGGTACCTGCTGTGCTCGGACGGCCTGTCCGGCGTGGTCAGCTTCGAGACGATCGAAGAGACGCTGGCCTTCGGCAAGGACCCGGCCAGCACCTGCGACCAGCTGGTCCAGCTGGCCCTGCGCAGCGGCGCCCCGGACAACGTCACGTGCATCGTCGCCGACGTGGTCGACTCGGTCAGCTCCCCCGTCAGCATCGAGCCGGTGGTCGTGGGAGCCGCCTCTCTTCATCCCCAGCCGCGGATCGGGTTCGGCGGGTCCGCGGCTGAACGAGCGGCCGAGCTGACATCCACTGCCCCGATCCCGGTGGTGCGCGACTACGACCAGCGTGACCACCCGGCCGAGCAGCTGTACGGCGACGGGTACTCCGACCGTTACGAGGACCAGTACCAGCAGCAGCCGTACCAGGACGACTACCGCGACGGTTACCGCGACCAGTACGACGACCGCTACCAGGACTCCTCCCGCCAGGAAGAGCCGCCGCCCGGCCGTCGCCGGGCCGGTGGCCGTGGCGAGAGCGAGGGTGGCGGCAAGCGCCGCCGCGGTCTGCGCCTGGGTCTGGGCCTGTTCCTGGTGCTGGTTCTGGCGGCCGGGGCCTTCGGCGCCTACCGGTGGACGCAGGGGCAGTACTTCGTCGGGTCCGAGGCCGGAGCGGTGGCGATCTTCAAGGGCCTGCCGCAGTCGGTCGGCCCGATCAACCTGAAGAGCATCGACACCCGGGTGCCCGAGGTACAGGTCACCAACCTGTCCGAAGACACCCAGCGCCGCCTCGAAGACGGCATCGCGGCCGACGACAAGGCGGACGCCCAGAGCAAGGTCGGCCAGCTTCGCACCGAGGCCGACTGCCGAGTGGCGGCCGCGAACCCCACGCCCACGGTCACGCCCACCGTCGAGCCGACCGGCTCGCCCAGCGCCACCACGGGCAAGAACAACGGCGCTGCAGCGACCACGGGTCCGGGCACCACCACCAGTGAGCCCGCCCCGACCACGACGTCAACGGCGCCGGGTGGTGGAACCGCGTCCGACTGCGCGGAGGCGAACTGATGGCGGCCGCGAGATCCACCTCGCCCCGCACCGGCCGGAACATCGAGGCCCTGCTGATCGTCGTGGCCATCGGCCTGGCGATCGGGGCCTACGCGATGGTGGGCCTGGCGATCAACGACGCGTTGCCGCCGGGCATGCTCGGCTACGGCGCCGGTCTGGGTGCCCTGGCCCTGGTCCTGCACCTGGCCGTGCGCCGGTTCGCGCCCTACGCCGACCCGACCCTGTTGCCGCTGGCGATGCTGCTCAACGGCCTCGGCCTGGTCATGATCCATCGCATCGACCTGGGCCGGGGTCTGGACTTCGCCAACTCGCAGGCGTTCCGGCAGCTGCTGTGGACGTCGCTGGCGGTGGTCGCAGCCACCGTGGTCATCGTCTGGCTGCGCGATCACCGCATGCTCAGCCGCTACACCTACGTGGCTATGGCCGCCGGTCTGGTGCTGCTGCTGCTGCCGCTGACCCCGTTCCTGGGTAAGAACCTGAACGGCGCTCGCATCTGGATCGGGCTCGGCCCGTTCTCGTTCCAGCCCGCCGAGATCGCCAAGATCTCGCTCACCATCTTCTTCGCCGGCTACCTGGTCACCGCACGAGACTCACTCTCGCTGGCCGGGCGCAAGGTGCTCGGGGTGCAGCTGCCGCGCGCCAAGGACCTGGGCCCGTTGCTCACCGCCTGGGGTGTCACCCTCGCGGTGCTGGTGTTCGAGCGTGACCTCGGTACCTCGCTGCTGTTCTTCGGCATGTTCGTCGGCCTGCTCTACGTGGCCACCGAACGGGCCAGCTGGGCCCTGCTCGGTGTGCTGCTGTTCGTCGGCGGCGCGCTCGTGGCCTGGAGGCTGTTCTCGCACGTGCAGCGCCGGGTCGACTACTGGCTCGACCCGTTCAGCCCGGACCTGATCGACTACAGCGTGCAGATCGTCCAGGGCCTGTTCGGCATGGCCAGCGGCGGCCTCATCGGCACCGGCCTGGGCGAGGGCCGGCCCTACGGCAACACCATGTACTTCGCCGAGAGCGACATGATCTTCGCTTCGCTGGGCGAGGAGCTGGGTCTGGCCGGTCTGTTCGCGATCCTGGTGGCGTACGCGCTGATCGTGGAGCGCGGCCTGCGCACCGCCATCGCCGCCCGCGACGGCTTCGGCAAGCTGCTGGCCACCGGTCTTGCCTTCACGCTGGCCCTGCAGGTGTTCATCGTGGTCGGCGGCGTCACCCGGGTCATCCCGCTGACCGGTCTGACCCTGCCGTTCATGGCCGCCGGTGGTTCCTCGCTGCTGGCCAACTGGACGATCGTGGCGATCCTGCTGCGTATTTCCGACTCCGGCCGCCGCCCCCCGGTGGCTGCCGACGGCCCGCTGTTCGACCTGCCGTTCGACGAGCTGCCCGAAGAGCTGAAGAACGACCCGGAGTTCCAGGAGGACAGGCGCAGGCTGGCCGGCCCGGAAAGTGATCAGGAAACGGTGGTGGTCCGGTGAACAGCCCGATCCGCAGGCTGGCAGCCGTCATTACCCTGCTTTTCGCCTCGCTCTTCGTCAGCGTCACCTACATCCAGGTGGTCTCCGCCAAGGAACTGGACGAGCACCCCCGTAACACCCGCTCCCTGATCAAGGAACGCAGCCGCGAACGAGGCCAGATCCTGGCCGGCACCAAGGTGCTGGCCACCTCGACGCCGAGCGACGACGTCTACCAGTTCCTGCGGGAGTACTCGGCCCCCCAGATGTATGCGCCGATCACCGGCTACTACTCCCTGGTCAACACCCCGTACGGGCTGGAGAGCGCGGAGAACGAGTACCTGTCCGGCTCCTCGGACGAACTGTTCCTGCGCAGCCTGACCAACCTGCTCACCGGTGAACAGCCGAAGGGCGCCTCGGTCGAGACCACGATCAACACCAAGGCGCAGAAGGCGGCCTGGGACGCGCTGGGCAACCAGCGCGGGGCGGCGATCGCCCTGAACCCGAAGACCGGCGACATCCTGGCCATGGTCAGCAAGCCCTCGTACAACCCGAACGACCTGGCCACGCACGACACCAAGGCCGCCCTCGACGCGTACAAGAAGCTGAACGCCGACGAGCTGGAACCGCTGATCAACCGCAACATCGGCCAGCTCTACCCGCCGGGCTCGACGTTCAAGATCGTCACCTCGGCGGCGGCCATGTCGAACGGTGACTACTCGGCCAACTCGGAGAACGGGATCATCGGCCCGGTCACCCTCGATCTGCCGGAGACCACGGCCACGATCAGCAACAGCGGCAACCACGGTTGTGCGGACGGCACCCCCACGCTTCTCGAGGCCTTCGAGATCTCGTGCAACACTACGTTCGCCAAGCTGGCCATGGATCTTGGCCAGGACGTGATGCAGGAACAGGCCACCAAGTTCGGCTTCGGCCAGACACTGACCATCCCGCAGAAGGTGGCCGACAGCGTCTTCGCCGACACCGAACTGAACGCGCCGCAGCTGGCCCAGTCCGGCATCGGCCAGTTCGAGGTCCGCACCACCCCGCTCCAGGTGGCCATGATCGCGGCCGGCGTCGCCAACGACGGTGTCGTGATGCGGCCCAACCTGGTCAAGCGGGTGCTCAGTGCCGACGGCAAGACGGTCTCCGAGCGCAGCCCGGAAGAACTTTCCGAGGCGGTCACCCCCGACGTGGCCGAACAGCTGACCGAGATGATGGTGGCGACCGTGAGCGAAGGAACCGGTACCGCCGCACAGATGAGCGGTATCGAGGTGGCAGGCAAGACGGGCACCGCGCAGAATGCGGAAGGCGCCGCACCGCATGCCTGGTTCACCTCTTTCGCGCCTGCGGATGACCCGGAGGTGGCGGTCGCTGTGGTGGTCGAGAACGGTGGAAACGCAGGCAGCGAGGCTTACGGCGGTACGGTCGCGGCACCGATCGCCAAGGCCATGATGGAGGCGGTGATCGAATGATCACCAATGTTGGTCAACGACTTGGTGAGCGTTACGTCCTGCGCGAGCGCCTGGCCGTGGGTGGCATGGGTGAGGTCTGGGCCGCGGTCGACGAGGTGCTCAACCGGCCCGTCGCGGTCAAGGTCCTGCGCACCGACCTGGCGCCGGACGCGAACTTCCAGGCCCGGTTCCGCGCCGAGGCGCGCACCGCGGCCGCTCTGAGCCACGGCGGTATCGCCGCGGTCTACGACTACGGCGAGGCCCTGGGCTCGGCGTACCTGGTGATGGAGCTCGTGCCGGGTGATCCGCTGTCGGCGATGATCGCCGACGAGGGGGCGCTGGGCTCGGACCGGACGCTGTCGATCGTGGGTCAGGCTGCACGCGCACTGCACGCTGCCCACCGACACGGCGTCATCCACCGGGACATCAAGCCGGCGAACCTGATGGTCACGCCCGAGCTGCGGGTCAAGGTCACCGACTTCGGGATCGCCCGGCCCCGCGACCACGAGCCGCTGACCGCCACCGGCCAGGTGATGGGCACCGCCCACTACCTGGCACCGGAACTGGCCCGCGGGGAGACGGCCTCGCCGCTGTCCGACGTGTACGCGCTGGGTGTGGTGGCCTACGAGTGCCTCACCGGGTGGCGGCCGTTCGAGGGCGACAACCAGGTCGCCGTCGCCACTGCCCACCTGCAGGACGAGCCGCCGCCGCTGCCGGAGACCATCCCGGCGCAGATCCGCAGCATCGTGATGTCGGCGATGGCCAAGAACCCGGCCAAGCGCCCGCAGGGCGCCGACGCGCTGGCCTCGCTGATGGAAGATGCCCGGCTGCGCGGCCTGGGCGGCCCGCGGACGTCCGCTCCGGACTCCGACGAGATGGCCGCCCCGGTCAGCCCGCAGCGGGGCAACGCCGAGCCGGCCTGGCCGCAGGCCGATCCGGCCGCGCGTCGTGGTCCGGCGCCCGACCGCAACCCCGGCCCGGGCCGTCCGACGGCCTGGGAGTCCCGGGGCCGGGGCCCGCGCGAGCAGGAGCAGTACGACCAGCGTGATCCGCGGGGTCAGCGCGACCCCCGCGACACGCGTGACCCCCGCGGTCAGGCGCCCCTGGCCGACACCGGCTACGCCCCCGGCCCGGATCACAGCTACCGCCGCGATCCGCGTCAGCAGCAGCCCAGCGGCTACCGTCCGCAGAACAACGGCGGCTACGACCAGCAGCAGTACCTGGACTCCGGGTACGACCAGCGCGATCAGAGGGATCAGCGGTCGGCCTACGCCGGCGGCCCCTCGGGCGGGCGTGGCCGTCAGGACGACGACCCGTTCTCGTCGCTGGGTGCCGGGGGCGACTACCCCTCGCGCAGCGCCAACCGGGGTCCCAGCCGGAACCGGGCCACCCACGGGCGGTCCTCGCAGTCCGGCGGTTTCCCCGGCGAGGCCTCCTCGGGCGGCCGGCGGAAGCTGTCGATCCCATTGATCGCGCTGATCGCTCTCGTGGTGCTGGTGGCGATCGTCTACGGCGTGAGCAAGGCGAGCGCGGCGAC
Organism: Kineosporia sp. NBRC 101677; assembly: GCF_030269265.1. NCBI lineage: Bacteria > Bacillati > Actinomycetota > Actinomycetes > Kineosporiales > Kineosporiaceae > Kineosporia > Kineosporia sp. NBRC 101677. Next base: position 32,099 of record NZ_BSTA01000013.1, on the reverse strand, counting down.
TCTGTCGGAGGCGGCCGGGTTGCGATCAGGTCACGTCACCTCCTCCGTGTCCGTCGAGCGCAACACGGACATGGTCACGAGCGTCGGGATCAGAGGATGATGGACGCGGCTTGGACGACGCGAGGATGGAACCGGTGAACGACAACGTGCGGGTGCTCGGCAACCGCTACGAGATCGGCGGCCTGCTCGGCCGGGGTGGCATGGCCGAGGTCCACGAGGGCCGCGACCTGCGCCTGGGCCGCACCGTCGCGGTCAAGCTGCTGCGCACCGACCTGGCCCGCGATGCCACCTTTCAGGCCCGGTTCCGGCGCGAGGCCCAGTCCGCCGCCGCGCTGAACCACCCCTCGATCGTCGCCGTGTACGACACCGGCGAGGAGTCGATGGTCGAGGCCAGCGGCGGGGTGGTGAACCTGCCGTACATCGTCATGGAGTACGTGGAGGGCCGCACCCTGCGTGAGGTCCTCGGCGAGGGCCACCACCTCGACGTCGACGCGGCGCTGGAGATCACCACCGGCGTGCTCGCCGCGCTGGAGTACAGCCACCGCATCGGCATCGTGCACCGCGACATCAAGCCGGCCAACGTGATGCTCACGCCGGTCGGCGACGTGAAGGTGATGGACTTCGGTATCGCCCGGGCGATGGCCGACTCCTCCTCCACGATGACGCAGACGCAGGCCGTCATCGGCACCGCCCAGTACCTGTCCCCTGAGCAGGCGCGCGGCGAGCAGGTCGACACCCGCAGCGACCTGTACTCGGCCGGCTGCCTGCTCTACGAACTGCTCACCGGCCGTCCGCCGTTCATGGGCGACTCGCCGGTGTCGGTGGCCTACCAGCACGTGCGTGAGCAGCCGATCCCGCCCAGCCACGTGGTCGGCGGGATTCCCGAGGCGGTCGACCGGATCGTGCTGCACTCCCTGGCCAAGGGCCGGGACGAGCGCTACCAGACCGCTCAGGACTTCCGCGCCGACGTCGAGGCGGCCCGCGGCGGTCGGCAGATCTACGCGCCGATGCCGGCGATGACCGGCTCCAACGCCACCACGCAGTTCATGCCGGCGGCCGACGGCACGCGGGCGATGCCGCCGGTGCCGAACGCGGCCGCGCAGGGCGCTGCGATGTACGGCGACCAGGCCACCACGGTCGGCGGCAACCCCTACGACCCGTACGGTCAGCAGCCGGAAGAGTACGGCCGCCGCTCACGCGAGGCCGAGCCGAACAACCGCAAGCCGCTGGCGATCGCGGCCGGGGTGCTGGCGCTCATCGTGGTGATCGCGGTGATCCTGAGCCAGACGGGCCTCTTCGGCGGGGACGACAAGGGCACCGGAGGCGGCGGGGGCGGTGACTCCTCGGTCGAGGTCACGATCCCGAAAGGCCTCATCGACACGGCCGTGAAGGTGGCCCGGCAGAACCTGGTCGACGTCGGGATTCCGAAAGAGAACATCAAGACCAAGTCCGAGACCACCGACGACAGTTCCAAGGTCGGCAAGGTCATGGCGGTCGACCCGGAAGAGGGCTCGACGATCACCACTGCCGACACAGTCACCCTGACCGTCGGCAAGGACGCGAACAGTGCGGTCGTTCCCACGGTGAACAACCTGACGCTCGACCAGGCCAAGGCCGCCCTGGCCGAAGAAGGGCTTGAGGCCGGTACTCCCGTCGAGGCCACCCGCAGCAGTTCCACCACCCCGGGCATCGTGATCAGCAGCAAGCCGGGTGAGGGCGAGAAGGTCAAGCCCGGCTCCTCGGTGACGCTGACCATCACCTCGGCGAACGTCGAGATGCCCAATGTCGAAGGTCTGAAGTACGGCGCCGCCAAGAAGGCGCTCGAGCAGGTCGGCCTCAAGGTCACCCGCAACGACGAGGTCACTTCTCAGTACCAGGCCAACACCGTCATCGAGCCCGAGGTGTCGGCCGGGGAGTCGGTTCCCCGAGGCAGCACGGTCGGCCTAAGGGTGGCCAAGGCTCCGGAAGTCGAAGAGACCACGGAGCCCACGGAAGAGCCGACTGAGAGCGAAGAGCCTGAGCCGTCGGTCACCACCACGACCCCCGCTCCGTCGGTCACGTCCAGCGACGACAGCGGTGGGGACGAGGGCGAAGAAGACGACGAGAACGCCGACGGGATCATCGACATCCCCTGATCCACGTCGGCAAAGCAGGTGGGGCCCGGGCTACTCAGCCCGGGCCCCACCTGCTTTGGAACAAAGGACGATCAACGGCGCACCAGCGGTGCCATCCCGGCCGAGCGCTCGACCGCCCCCTCGTCGCCGCACACGGCCAGCCAGTTCGCGAGAATCCGGTGCCCGCCCTGGGTAAGCACCGACTCGGGGTGGAACTGCACCCCGAAGAGCGGCAGCTCGCGGTGCTGCAGGGCCATGACGACCCCGCCCTCAGTACGGCCCGTGACCTCCAGCTCCGCCGGCACGGTGTCGGCGACGACGGCCAGCGAGTGGTAGCGGGTGGCTGTGAACGGCGTGGGCAGGCCGTGCAGGACGCCGGTGTCGTTGTGCAGCACGTCGCTGGTCTTGCCGTGCATCAGCTCACTGGCGTGGGTGACGGTGGCGCCGAAGGCCTCTCCGAGCGCCTGGTGCCCCAGGCAGACGCCGAGCATCGGCTGCTGGCGCTCGGCGCAGTGCAGCACCATCTCCGGGCAGATGCCCGCATCCTTAGGTGCCCCGGGACCTGGTGACAGGAGAATCCCGTCGTACCCATCGGCGTCCTCAAGTTCCACCTCGTCGTTGCGCCGCACCACGCACTCGGCGCCGAGCTGGGTCAGGTAGCCGGCGATCGTGTAGACGAAGCTGTCGTAGTTGTCGACGACGAGCACTCTGACGGACTTCACTCAGGACTCCTGCGGGCTCTCGGTGGTCTTCTTGGACTTGGACGGGGAGGTCGGCGAAGCACCCGGCGTCCCCGCGACCCGGGCGTGGCTGAGGCTCAGCGGCCCCTGGTAGGCGGGGAAGTCCAGAGCCTGTGAGCTCTCCACGTCCCAGCCCAGCCGCAGCGACGCCACGTACTGCAGGTAGATGTTGATCTGGGGGGATGCGTCGACCGCCGAGCGCATGCCGTCCACGTCGCCGATGGCCCGGATGACGTAGGGAGGGGAGTAGACCCGCCCCTGCAGGATCAGCGTGTTGCCCACGCACCGCACCGCACTGGTCGAGATCACCCGCTGGTCCATCAGCATCATCGCCTCGGCCCCGCCCGCCCACAACGCGTTGACCACGGCCTGCACGTCCTGCTGGTGCACCACCAGGTCGTCCGGCCGGGCCTGGTCGGGCACCGAGGAGTCACGGGGCGCGTCGTCCAGGGTGATGGTCAGCCCGGGCCCGCTCACCGGCAGCAGACCGGCCACCGCCTCCACGTCGGCCGAGCCCTCTTCCAGCCCCCGGATCGTGGCATCGGTCTGGGCCGCGGCCTCGGTGTCGGTCCGGACCTGCTCGCGCAGCTCCGCGACGCGGGTCGACTGCTCCTGCACGCGATGGTTCTCGGCGACCAGCAGGTCGGCCAGGCTGGCCCGCTCCGACCGCAGCTGGGTGCCGTGCGAGGTGTAGGCGCTGGTGCTGAACAGCAGGCCGGCCACCACCAGCACCGCACCGACGCCGAAGGCCCCGGCCCGGGTGCGGCGGGGCGGCCCGACCACCGGCCGGGCGGTGCCTCCGAGCGGAAGACGGGGGTTGGCCGGCACCGGGCGAACTGGGCCGTGACTGTGTACCTCAGCTGAATCGTCCGATGCGGGGGCCACGGCACTACGCTAGAGGAAGTCGCCGCACGCCCATGGCCCCCCGTGGCGCGTGCAGTCGCCCTTGAGAGCAGCACCTGTCCCCGGAGGAGTATTCCCATGCCCGAGTCGAAGCAGCGGAACAAGGGTGGGTACGAGGCCCCCCGCGGCAAGGCTGCTGCCCCCAAGCCCAACGGCCGGTTCTTCGCGCCGATCATGGTCACGTTCCTGCTGCTGGGCCTGGCCTACATCGTGGCCTACTACCTCACCCAGGGCGACTACCCGGTGCCCAGCCTGGGCGACTGGAACCTGGTCGTGGGCATCGGCATCGCCCTGGTCGGGTTCGGCATGCTCACCCGCTGGCGCTGATCTTCCCCCTGTGGAATTACACCTGTGAAAGTTCTCCCCAGACTTATCCACAGGTGTGGAAAAGCGCAGGCCGGCCCGTCGGCAGGGCTGAAAAACCCTGCATGACGGGCCGAATCGTCACCCAACCCGCGAGACGGACGAAATCCCGAAATGCCGGTGAAACCGACAGTGCCCGCAGTGGTTTTCGACATCGGTGGGGTGCTCACCACGTCCGAGGGCGGCGTGCCCGAACTGTCCGACCTGATCGGGGTCGAGCGTGAGCGGTTCGCCGGCCCGTACTGGGCGCACCGGGCCGACTACGACCGCGGCACCTCGCCCCGGGAGTACTGGGCCAAGGTGGCGGCCGACCTCGGCCTGGAGTGGTCGGACGAGGACATCGCCCGCTTCGACCTCTTCGACGCCCGGCGCTGGTTGCACCTGGCCCCCAGCCGGCTGGAGCTGATCACCGGCCTGCAGGACGCCGGGGTGAGCACGGCCCTGCTGTCGAACGCGCCGGCCTCGATGGCCCGGGTGGTGAAGGACAGCGACTGGTCGGCCGGGTTCGACCAGCGGGTGTTCTCCTGCGACCTCGGCCTGGTCAAGCCGGACCCGCGGATCTACCGGGCGGTGGAGGAGCGGCTGGGGCGCCCCGGCCCGGAACTGGTCTTCTTCGACGACCGGCCGCCGAACGTGACCGCGGCCCGGGAGCGGGGCTGGCAGGCCCACCGGTGGACGACACCGGAGGCCTGCCGCGAAGTGCTGGTCGAACTGGGACTGCTACCCGCCTAGCGGGACCAGCAGCCCTTCCGGAACGGTACTGATCTTGACCGCGTAGGCGGCGGCCAGCACCAGGACCAGACCGGCCAGACCCACCGCCTGCACCGCGGTGCGGTTGGCCCGGGGGGCGTAGGCCAGAGCCGCAGCGGCCACGACCCCGGTCACCAGCCCACCCAGGTGGGCCTGCCAGGCGATGTTGGGCACTACGAAGCCGAACGCGAAGTTGATCGCGATCAGCACCAGGACCTGCGTGGCGTCGCGGTTCAGCCGGCGCTGCACCACGAAGAACGCGCCGAAGAGGCCGAACACCGCGCCGGAGGCACCCACGGTGGGGGTGAGCCAGCCCGAGCCGTTCTCGAGGTCGGCGCTGGCCAGCACCAGGTAGCCGATCGAGCCGCCGAGTGCACTGATCAGGTACAGCGCCACGAAACGGACCCGGCCGAACAACTGCTCCAGGTACGGCCCGGTGACCCACAGGGCGTACATGTTGAACAGGATGTGCAGCGGGCTGGACTGCGAGTGCAGGAACGCCGCGGTGAGCAGCCGCCAGGGCTCGGACAGCGCGTACGGCGGGTAGAACGAGAAGTCGACCGTGACCTGCGAGTTCACCTGCTGCAGGAGCCAGGCGACGGCGCACAGGCCGATGATCGTCAGGGTGACGACGGGCCGGCCGCCCTGCGTCACCGCTGCCCCGAACGGGGTGCGGGCCGTGCGTACGCCCTTGTTCTGCTCACGCACGCAGTCCACGCACTGCACCCCTACGGCCGCGGCCCGCTGGCACTCCGGGCAGACCGGCCGCTCGCAGCGCTGGCACCGGACGTAGGAGACGCGGTCCGGGTGGCGCGGACAGACCGGTTCGGCCGCCGCGCCACCCGTGGAGGGCTGAGAGCTCACCCGCGCTCGATGGTGACCCGCTCGATCACCACGTCCTTCTCCGGACGGTCCCGACGGTCGGTCGGGGTCTTGGCGATGCTGTCCACCACGTCCCGGCTGGACTGGTCGGCGACCTGGCCGAAGATCGTGTGCTTGCCCTGCAGGTGGGTCGGGGTGCTCACGGTGATGAAGAACTGCGAGCCGTTGGTGCCCCGGCCGCCCCGGACCCCGGCGTTGGCCATGGCCAGCAGGTAGGGCTGGGTGAACGACAGTTCCGGGTGGATCTCGTCGTCGAAGTTGTAACCCGGGCCACCGGTACCGGTGCCGGTCGGGTCGCCACCCTGGATCATGAAGCCCTCGATGACCCGGTGGAAGATGATGCCGTCGTAGAAGTGCTTGCCGTTGTTGGCGCCCTCCTGGGTGCCCTCGGCCAGCTCGACGAAGTTACGCACCGTCTTGGGCGCGTGGTTCGGGAACAACTGGATCCGGATGAGACCGTGGTTGGTCAGCATGTCGGCGTACAGGTTCGAGGGAAGCTGCTCGGTCAACGGGGTGTACCCCTTCTCAGTGGCGGTTGCGTGCCCGGGAAGTCTGTCACGGACGGTGCCTCGCGACCTTTGCGGTCCGTACGCACAACGCACCGGCGCCCGGGGATGATCCCGGGGATGGCATCCCGACTTGGCCGTCGCGCCTAAAGATCACATAGTGGATCGGACGACAGAGCTCGGGTGGCAGATTGCTCAGATCGCGGAACGATGGACGCCAACGCGGCACCACCCAGAGCTTCGGCGAGTGACCGCACGAGAAGGAGGACGATGCCGTGAAGGCGCGAAGCAAGAGGGCCAAGGCACAGAAGGAGACCCGGGCTCAGCTGCGGTCCGCGCTCGACACCGCGGCGGTCAACGCCCGCACCGGTGGCACCCTGGTCGTCGAGCGGGTCACCCCGGTCGCCCACGCGACCAAGGACAAGGTGACCGTCGTGACGAAGGACAAGGTGGTCCCGGCCGTGCGTAACGCCGCCGACCACGCCGGTCCGGCCCTGGAGAAGGGCTACGCGCAGGCTCGGGAGAAGGCCGCCCCGGTGGTCGCCCAGGGCCGCGACAAGGTCGTCGACGACCTGCTGCCCAAGCTGGCCGAGGCGATCGCCGCGGCCTCCGCCGCAGCCATCGCGGCCCGGGACAACGCCGTCGACCACGCGCAGGAGCGCGCCGCCGTGGCGGTGCAGAACCTGCCGGCCAACAAGAAGGCCCAGAAGAAGGCGCGTCGCCAGCAGCGTCGTCGCCGCTTCCTGATCTTCACCGTGATCACTGCGGCGGCCGGTGCGGCCGCCGTGGTCTGGAAGCAGCGCAGCGCCGCCCAGGACCCGTGGACGCCCGACCCGGGGGTCACCACGATCAACGGCGCCGCCAACGGCACCCCGCTCGCCACGCCCGGCACCCCCGTGGTCCCGGTCGAGGAGGACGAGGCCGACGTGATCGGCCGGGACGCCAAGACGGACCGCTGATCCGAGCAGCTGGACGACCCGGTCACCCCTCGTGGGTGGCCGGGCCTTCCGTCTGCTGCCGCAGTTGGGCGAGCACCGCGCGTTCCTTGGCGAAATGCCGCTCGGCGCGGTCGTTCTCCCCCTGAGCACGGGCCAGTCGGCCCAGATACCCGGCGACCGGCCCCAGAGCCAGCATTCCGCTCCCCGCCCCGGCCACCTCGTCCTCTGCTGGAAGTAGTTGGGCGTAGGTCTTTCTCATGGCCGACTGGTCACCGGAGCGGATCGCGGCCAGGGCGTGCAGCACCGTGCGGGCCTCGAAGAGCAGATCACGAGGGGACGCCGGTGGCGGGCTCACGCCGGTGAGCGCGTCGAACCAGGGTCGATAGGGGCCGAAGTCCATATCAGCCAGGTGCTTTCCGGTACCGCCGTGCATCACGTCGAGGCCGAGCAGGGCCAACGGCAGGATGCCGTTCTCGACCCCGGGCATCCCCGTGCCCGGCAACTTGGCCGCGGCCTGGGCGTACGCGGCCTGCGCGGCCTCGGCCGGACCGGTGAGGGCGGCGCGCAACGCTCGGTACCAGGCCGTGAACACCCCGATCAGCGGAATGCCGTGTGCTTCGGCAAGCTCGTCCGCAGCCCGGGCGTGTCGGTCGGCGGCCGACAGGTCGGCCAGCGCGGCGTAGGACTGGACCAGGATCAGGTGACCCAGCACGGCCACCGTCGGCAGCGCCTGTTCGGCGGGCTGACCTGCGGCGATCTCGACAATCTGATGGCCGATGAGAGCGCGCTCGCGGGCCAGGCCGGCGCGGCCGAAGGTCTGCAGGAATCGGCCGTTCAGGGCCAGCGCGAGCAGGTGCGGATCGTTCAGCCCCCGGGCCAGCTGCTCCGCCTCCCGAGCCGCTTCCATCCCGCGCGGACCGCTGTCCGCCCGCCGCTCCAGGGCGATCGTGATCAGTAGGCGGGCGCGTTCGGAAGGGTGTTCCTCCCCCAGCGCCTCGATCCCGACCAACGCCCGCTCCGCCGACTCGACCAGAAACGTCGACAGTTCCTCGTCGTCGTTCGCGGTCCAGATCGCGGGCACCTCGAAAGCGCCGACCACCTGGGCGAAGAGCAGCGGATCGGCGAAATCGGCGGCAGCCCGCACGGCCTCCGCCCGGTACTGCCGCGCCTGGGTCAGCTCGCCGGTCACCGCGAGCGCCCGCACCAGGCCCATCAGCGCCTCCAGCCGCTGCCGCCGCCCGATCGCCCCGACCGGGTTCGGATCCTGTGCCCGGATCGCTGCGCGCCAGAGACCGTCGCCGGAAACCTGCTTCTCAAGGGGTTTTTCGAGATGGGCAGCCTGGTCGAGGATGTCTCTCTCGAGCTGCCGCAGCGGCTCACCGGGATCGATCCCCAGTTGCTCGGCCAGAACCTCACGGGCCCGCCGCAGCGCAGCCAGTGCATCCCCCTGTCGGCCGCTGCGGTACAGCCCGAGAGCCAGCAGCCGCCACCCGTCTTCCCGCAGCGGCTGCCGGTCGACCTGCGCCTCCAGGTCGAGAACGACCGCCGCCGAACGCCCGAGCGCAAGCCCGGCCTCGGCCCGACGCTCTACGGCCAGCGACCGGAGCTCGTCCAGCCTCTGCACCTCCCCGCGAGCCCACGACTGATCAGCGAACTCTGCGTACGCAGGCCCTCGCCATCGTCCTAAAGCACGTTCTAGCTGGTCATGGGCCGCAAGCGGCTGCCCTACGGAGAGCAGCCGCTCCCCCTCGCGGACTCCGTCCGCGAACCGCCAGGCATCCACCTCTTCCGGGCGCAGCGCATAGCCCGGCGCCTGCGTGACCAGCAACCGGGAAGCGGTCCGAGCCGGCCGCCGGGGCTCCAAAGCCTTCCGCAACGCCCCGACGAACGTCTGCAGCGAGCCGAGCGCCCCCTCGGGCGGCTCGTCCCAAAGGTCATCGATAAGCCACTGCACCGGCACCACGCGCGGTGCGGCAATCAGAAGTCTGGCCAGGACAGCACGATGCCGGGGGCCGCCCAGTTTGACCGGCTGTACGTCGCTTTCGACCTCCAGGGGGCCAAGCACGGCAAAGTTCAGCATCGGGCCTCACTTTAAAGCTGTTCGGCGTGCTGACGAGCCACCGCCAGCCCCCCACCCGCCCTGGGAAACACGACACGCCCGAAGCAAGGTTGAGAACCCAAACTGCACCCGGCACTGATTGAACACTGATTGACCCACCCCACCGTAGAACCCATGAACAACTTCACCCAGCAGCGCATCGAAGGCACGAACGGCGTCCACCTCAACGTGGCCGTAGGCGGCTCCGGCCCGGCGATCGTCCTGCTCCACGGCTTCCCGCAGACCCACGTCTGCTGGCGCGAGGTGGCCTCCGAACTCGCCCGGACCAACACCGTCATCTGCCCTGACCTGCGCGGATACGGTGACAGCGACAAGCCCGAAGACACCGGCGAGACCTACTCCAAGCGCACGATGGCGGCCGACGTGGTGGCGGTGGCCAAGAACCTCGGCTTCGAGAAGTTCGCCCTGGCCGGCCACGACCGCGGTGCCCTGGTGGCGATCCGGGCCGGCCTCGACCATCCGGGGGTGATCACTCACCTGGCCTCGCTCGACGTGTTCACCACCCTGGACATGTGGGACGTGATGGCCGGCCGGTCGGCGGCCGTGGGCTGGCACCTCTACCTGATGGCGCAGCCCCCGGGCCTGCCCGAAGCCATGATCAACGCCGTGCCGGACGAGTTCTTCGGCCACTTCCTCGACATCTGGGCCCGGACCCCGCTGCCGGCGCACGTGCGCGAGGTGTACCTGAAGAAGTCCCGCGACGCCGTCACCTCGATCGTCGCCGACTACCGGGCCTCGATCGGCATCGACGTGGAGCACGACGAGGCCGACCGCCGCGAAGGCACCCGGCTGCAGATGCCGGTCGCGGTGCTGCAGCAGGACTGGGGACCGCAGATGACCGGCCAGGCCGTCGCCCGCTGGCAGGCCTGGGTGCAGCAGCCGGAGAACCTGGTGCACCGCACGGTGAACTGCGGGCACTTCATGGCCGAGGAGGACCCGGCGCTGATCGTTCAGGCGTTGCGCGAGCTACTGGCCCGGTAGGTCGCTGTCGCCGCCGAGGTTGCCGATCATCCGCCGCAGCGTGTTGATCGTGGTCACGTAGTCCTCGGTGGAGATCCCCGAGCGGGTGTCCTGCTGCGCGCCGGACATCCGCTCGCGGGCCTTGGCCAGTTCCTGCTCGCCGAGCGCGGTCAGGCGGAACCCGTCGGACTCCTCCAGCCAGTCGCGCTCGATCAGGTCGTCGAACACGTCCTCGAGTTCGATACCCAGGTCGTCGAAGGGCTGGAGCCTCATGGCCAGCTCCGTCCGGGTCCATTTCCCCGGATCACCGGCCACGTGGTTCAGCGTCCACCAGTGCGGCTGGGTGAGCTGCTGAACTGCCAGCTCGGCCCGCAGCCGGCCCACCGTGGCCTGGTAGGCCACCCGGCTCCAGTAGCCGATCGGCTGGGCCGACACCTGCTCGTCGGGGTATTCGGCGATCGCCACGGCGCTACCTCCTGCTCAGGGACGGATGGCCACGGTAGGAAGTGAACCGCGCTTCAGGTCAAGCGCTGACCGGCGCCGGAGCCTCGGTCTCAGGCGTCAGCACCACCGGGTCGGGGTGGATGGTGGCCAGCAGAACCCGCAGCACACCGACCCAGACCAGCGCCGCGCCGACCATGTGGGCCGCCACGACCACCCAGGGCAGGCCGTCCAGGCTCTGGTAGACGCCGATCGTCATCTGCCCGACCAGCAGGCCGAGAAGGATCAGGCCGCGCCGGCGGGTCTTCAGGTCGGCGGCCTGGTGCGCGGCCCAGGTGACCGCACCGGCGAGGACCAGCACGAGCGTGCCGAGCAGGCCGTGGACCCAGGCCAGACCGGCCCAGTCCAGGTCGATCCGGTGCACCTCGCTGGAGTCGCCCGGGTGCGGGCCGGCGCCGGTGGTCAGGGTGCCCGCGACCACCAGGAGCGCAGCGACCGCGACCAGGACCCAGGCCAGTCGGGTGCGCCGCGGGCGCGTCGGGTCGGCCGGAACCTGATTGAGGACGACCGGACCCTCGGTGGCCTGGCTGCGCAAGAGGGCCTTGGCCCGGGCGTAACGAGTACCCGGGCCCTCGGGCAGGGAGTGCCGACTCCAGTCCGCGAAGGCCGGGCTGTGCGCGTAGTCGTAGCTCAGCGTCGTGGTGGTCAGCAGCAGCGTGGCCGCGCAGAAGTGGATCGCCACCATGTACGGGTTCAGCCCGGTCCAGACCGTGATCCCGCCCAGCACCGCGTTCAGCACGATGATGAAGAACTGCGACCAGGTGGTGCGCACCAGCCAGCGGTTGGGCACCTTCTGCAGCCGGGCGGTGATGATCGCCAGCCCCACCGCGACCGAGATCACGAAGGTCAGCATCCGGTTGGTGAACTCGATGGTGCCGTGGATGCCCATCTCGGCGGGCACGATCAGCGAGTCGTCGGTGCACTTGGGCCAGGTCGGGCAGCCCAGACCGGAACCCGTCAGCCGGACGATCCCGCCGGTCAGGATGATGCCGATGCTGCACAGCAGAGCGAACGTGGTGGCCCACCGCACCGCTCGGGGGGTCAAGCTGACGTAGGGCTCCAGCAGGCCGAACGGCGTACGCATGCCTCGAGTCTGTCATGCGCTCACCGATGATCGGTGGCCGGGCGGGCTTTCTGGTGTCCGTTGCGTCGAATTGAGGACGATTGGGCGCTGGTTTGCGGGACGAAGGTCAGGTTTCCCGGCGGCGCAGGTCGGGAAAGATCGGTCCCAGGTCGGAATCCGGGGAAGTCTTCATGTCGTGCCGGGGCCGCGCCTGCCTCGGAATGAGGCCGGTGCGGGGGGTGAGCATGGGCACTTCCCCGGATTCCGGCTCAGCCTTTCGCGGAACCGGCACGGAAGCGTTCGCCCGGGCCAGTTTCACCCGGTCCAGCGAGATCGCCCCGTCATAGGCCGAAGAGGAGATCGTCGAGTCCTGGCCGATGCGGTAGGTGATCTTCTCCGGGCTCTTGCTGCCGGACGCGTGCGCCTCGCCCCCGCTGAGATTCAGCACGATGACCCCCAGCACGATCAGCACCACCCCGGAGACCCGCGGCAAGGTGAGCGACTCACCGAACAGCATGATCCCGGCGATCGTGATCGCGGCCGTGCCGATCGCCGACCAGATCGCGTAAACCAGGCCCACGTCGAAGGTTTTCAACGCGAAACCCAGGAGTGTGAAACACCCGACGTAGCCCACCACCACGATCACGCTGGGCCAGAAACGGGTGAATCCGTCAGCCGTCTTGAGACTGAGCGTCGCAATGACCTCCAGTGCGATAGCCCCTGCCAAGGCCAGCCAAGCCACGAAATCCCCCTGATCCGGACGCTGATCAACTTCTGTCGAAGCCTAACCCGAAACTGACTGCGGAGTAGGTGTAGACGGGGCAGAGGGCGCGAATTTCCACCAAGCCGAGGCTCATTTCGGGGGTGCCCCCTGCAAATCGGTCATTCGATGACCCGATTCGAATTCCACTCTTCCGGCACAGGGTCACCACAGATTCACAGACGTCCCACAAGAATTTCCCACAGCTCACATTCAGACTGCTCTGTCGAACGGCTCAGCTGCCCGGAAGAAGGTGATCACCTCAGAACTTCAGGAGGAAGCCGTGGCCATCACCGACATCGTCGTACCCCGGCGGCGCCGTCCCCAGCCGTCCCCGGCCGGGTCCAGCACAGCCTGGAACGCCTGGGGCACCACCGCGTCCGTCACCGTCGACGACCCGGCCGCGCTGAACCTGGCCCGCCGGATCGTGGCCCGGCAGTTCGCCGCCGCCGAGAAGGCCGCGGCGCGGTCCCGGCCCGACGCCGAGCTGCACCGGCTCTACGGAGCCGCCGGGCGTCCGGTGACCCTCAGCCCACTGCTGGCCGAGCTGGTCGCGGCCGCCCTGGCGGTGGCCGAGCGCACGGCCGGCGATGTCGACCCCACGGTCGGCGCGGCCCTGACCGCACTGCATTACGCAGGTCAGGACCGTTCCGGTCTGCCGGTGTGCGGGTCGCGGGCCACCGGCGTGCGGCCCGCGCCGGGCTGGGAGCAGGTCCGGCTCGAGGGCCGCCGTCTGCAGGTGCCGCCCGGCACCACGCTCGATCTCAGCGCCACGGCCAAGGCCGCCATCTGCGACCTGGCGGCCGCCCGGGTGCGCGAGCGGGTGGACGCGGGGGTGCTGGTGCAGCTGGGTGGGAACGTCGCCTCGGCCGGACCGGCACCGGACGAGGGCTGGCGCGTGCCGGTGCTGGACCGGGACGGTTCGCTGCCCAGCGAGGTCTATCTGTCTGCGGGCTCCGCGATGGCCACCTCCCGGGCCGGGGCCCGGCCCACCCGTTCTTCCCGGCGGCGCGACGTCCCGGTCAGCTACCTGATCGATCCGCACACCGGTGACCTTCCGCTCCCGGTCTGGCGGATGGTCAGTGCCATCGGCTTCACCTGCCTGGAGGCCACCACCTACGCCACGGCCTCACTGGTCCGGGGGGCGCGGGCCCGCGACTGGCTCACCCAGCTCTGGGTGCCCGCCCGCCTGATCACAGTTGGTGAGGACGAGGTGCTGTCCGGCAACTGGGCCGGTCACACCCGTCCTCTCGAGCCCACCCACGCCGTCCATTGAGATTTATGACGCCTGCACCTCACGTTCCGGTGCCTGCGGAACGTCTACCTGATGAAGGCAGCTGTCTTCCGGCTGTTTCCGATCCCCACGACAAGGACCACCTCTGATGACGACCACTCTCGACACCTCGGCCGGCGCCGGGTCCTCGGAGTCCGGAAGACATGCGGCCCCGCCCGATCTCTCACCGCCCCGCTCCCGGCTGAACCGGCTGGTCCGCGGCCGCGAAGAAGATCCGGCCTGGGTGCGCCCGGCGCTGGCCGGCCTGCTGGTGTCCACCGCCTTCCTCTACATGTGGGGGCTCGGCGAGTCGGGCTGGGCCAACTCCTTCTACTCGGCGGCCGTCCAGGCCGGTTCCGAGAGCTGGAAGGCGTTCTTCTTCGGCTCCTCCGACGCCGCCAACTCGATCACGGTCGACAAGCCGCCCCTCGCTCTGTGGCCGATGGCCCTGTCGGTGCGCATCTTCGGCCTCAGCTCGTGGAGCATCCTGCTGCCGCAGGCGGTGATGGGTGTGGCCACGGTCGGCCTGCTCTTCACCACGGTCCGGCGTCATTTCGGCGCCGGGGCAGGCCTTCTGGCCGGTGCGGTGCTGGCCACCACGCCGGTGGCGGCCCTGATGTTCCGCTTCAACAACCCCGACGCCCTGCTGGTCCTGCTGATGACGGCCGGGGCCTACTTCGTGCTGCGGGCCGTCGAGCACGCCCGGCTGCGCTGGCTGATCCTGGCCGGGGTCATGGTCGGCCTGGGCTTCCTGACCAAGCAGCTGCAGGCCCTGCTCGTGGTGCCGGCCTTCGGCCTGGCCTACCTGTGGGCGGCGCCCACCACGTTCGCCAAGCGCATCGGTCACCTGCTGGCCGCCTTCGCCGCGATGATCGTGTCGGCCGGCTGGTGGATCGCGATCGTCGAACTGGTCCCCGCCTCGGCCCGGCCCTACATCGGCGGTTCGCAGAACAACTCGATCCTTGAACTCACCCTCGGCTACAACGGCCTGGGCCGGCTGACCGGTGACGAGACCGGAAGCGTCGGCAGCAACGGCAACTGGGGCGAGACCGGCATCACCCGCCTGTTCACGTCCGAGTTCGGCGGGCAGATCACCTGGCTGCTGCCGGCCGCCCTGATCCTGCTCGTGGCCGGTCTGGTCGTCACCCGAAAGCTCCCGCGCACCAGCACCTCCCGGTCCGCCTTCGTCATCTGGGGCGGCTGGCTGGTGGTCACCTTCGTGACCTTCAGCCTGATGCAGGGCATCTTCCACGCCTACTACACGGTGGCCCTGGCCCCGGCCATCGCCGCACTGGTGGGCATCGGCGTGGCCACCCTCTGGCGCACCCGCTCGGTCGTGGCCACCTTCGTCCTGGCCGGCACCGTGCTGGCCACCGCCCTGTGGAGCTACACCCTCCTCGCCCGCAGCTCCGACTGGCACCCCTGGATCCGCTACGCCGTACTGGTCAGCGGCCTCCTCGCCGCCGTCGGCCTGGCCGCCTCCAGCTGGCTCGCCGGCCAGGTCCGCGGCCCCGCCCGCCAGCGCATCATGCTCGGCATCGGCGCCCTCGCCGTGTTCTCCGCCCTGCTCGGCCCCCTCAGCTACTCCCTCAACACCGCCTCCACCGCCCACACCGGCTCCATCCCCTCCGCCGGCCCCAGCGTCAGCCAGAGCGGCTTCGGCGGCATGGGCGGCGGCGGAAACGGCGGCGGCCCAGGCGGTATGGGTGGCGGTGGCGGCACGGGTGGTGGCACCGGCGGGTCAACCGGCGGCAACGGCTCCACCACCACGCCCAACCAGTCCCAGGACGGCAGCACCTCGCAGTCCCAGGGCGGCACGTCCCAGTCGCAGGGCGGCCAGTCCTTCGGCCGGGGCACCGGCGGTGGCGGCGGCATGGGCGGCGGCGGAGGTGGCATGGGCGGCCTGCTCAACGCCACCACCCCCAGCGACGAACTGGTCGCCGCCCTCCAGGCCGACGCCGACTCCTACACCTGGGCCGCGGCCACCGTCGGCTCCAACAACGCCTCCGGCTACCAGCTGGCCTCCGAAGAACCCGTCATGGCCATCGGCGGCTTCAACGGCACCGACCCCTCCCCCACGCTGGCCCAGTTCCAGGAGTACGTGGCCAACGGCGAGATCCACTACTTCATCTCCGCCGGCAGCATCAGCCAGAACAGCATGGGCGGCAGCGACGCCGCCGCCGAGATCACCGCCTGGGTAGAGGCCAACTACTCCACCACCACGATCGGAGACACCACCGTCTACGACCTCACCCAGCCCACCACCTCCACCACCACAGCCGGCTAACCCCCCATCCGCGCCGCCCCACTCCCCCAGGTGGGGCGGCGCCCCAAAGCCGCATTGCCCCAGGCCACAGCGCCTTACACCCACACCCGGCCACACCCACACCCCGGCTACACCCACCCCCGGCCACCCGGCCCCGCACCCGGGCCCGCACCCGGGCCCGCACCCGGGCCCGCACCCGGGCCCGCACCCGGGCCCGCACCCGGGCCACCCCTACCCGTACCTGCCAGACATACCCACGCCCGAGCCACCCACCCCCACCTCTGGGCCACCCCACCCGGCCACAACCAAACCCACCAGTCACCTCGCCACCCTCAAACCCGCCCAGCCGCACCACACTCACACCGGCCACGCCCACACTGACCACACCCGAGCCCCCGCACCCGGCTACCCATCCCCACACATCCCGGCCATTACTGAGCCACCCCGTACCTCGCCGCCTTGAGCAACCCCCACGCAGCGCCAGCCGACTGACCTACTTCCTTCCAGCCGCCCCGCTCACCCCGCTACCGAGGCCGAGCCATCCCCCAGCCCAATATCGAGCCGCCTCCGCCCTGCCCACATCGGGCGGGGCGGTGCTGTGTCGTCAGGCCTGCGGCGTCTTGACCAGACCTCCGCCGCAGAGGTCCTTCAGCCAGGAGGCCGGGCGACTCGCGGCTGCAGCCCGCGGGTGGCCCGGCCTCTACGCATTAAGAAATTGTCGCTATGAGGCTGTTTCTTCATACGTAGAGCCACCGACGGTCAGCGGATGGGGCGGCGGGCGCTTTCCGCGTCCGGCTTCGGGAAGGCACGAACTGCCAAGCCGCTCAAGAAGCTGGATCGGTCCTGAACCGTTCATGACCAATCTTTGCCCCGAACGCCCGGACGAAAGGGCAGCGGCCGAATCAGTGATTCATATCCTGGTCGACACAGAATGATCAGATCCGCAGGCCGCGGCAGGCCATTCAAAGGCCCTCCTGAGACCTGAATGATCTTGCCCGCACAGCAGCTTCCCGCCACCAACAAATCAGGTCCTGACCTGCGCGATCCATTACCGTCGACGGTTCTCTCAGCTGATCTTGACCGGCATCATTCCGACCACGCGCAGCAAAGATCATCACGGCCTGCCCGATGGGTCCGGGCATTTTTCACAGTGTTCAGACGCGGCGTCCGACGTTGTTCATCGCGTAGCCTCGCTTGCGCTTACACCGCAGGCAGTGAACGCGCACTCTGAAACAACAGGGAGAACCGTGGGAGAGATCGTCTACACCGGCATCCTGGTCAGCGGGGCGATCGCGGCCGGGCAGATGGCCTGGCTGGGGATGGACAAGCTGGTCGGCCGGCTCGGCGTCGAGCCCCGCGACTGGCTGGCGGCCAAGCTGCGTAGCGAGAGCTGATCTCTCTTCCGAACTGCCGATAGCCTCGGCGCTCGTGACCCTGCGAGTGCTGGTGGCGGACGACCAGGAGCTGATCCGGACCGGTTACGCCACGATTCTGTCGGCCCAGCCGGACATGGACGTGGTGGGCGAGGTCGGGGACGGCCGGGCGGCGGTGGATCTGGCCCTTGAACTGCGGCCGGACGTCGTGGTGATGGATGTGCGGATGCCGGTGCTCGACGGCATCTCGGCCACTCGCGAGATCGCCGGGCCGGGGGTCGAGAACCCGGTGAAGGTCTTGGTCGTGACCACGTTCGAACTGGACGAGTACGTCTACGAGGCGCTCCGGGCGGGGGCCAGCGGGTTTCTGCTGAAGGACTCCCCGCCGGCCGAACTGCTGAACGGCATCCGGGTCATCGCAGCTGGTGAGGCGCTTCTCGCCCCGGCCGTCACGCGGCGTCTGGTCGGGCGGTTCGGCGAGCGGGTGCGTCCTCGTTCGACCGCCGGCGATGTTCTGGCGGCCCTCACCCCACGCGAGGTCGAGGTGCTGCGCCTGATTGCCGAGGGCCTGTCCAACCCTGAGATCGCCGACGCGATGGTGGTGAGCCGGGAGACGGTGAAGACCCACGTTTCGCGCATCCTGACCAAGCTGGATCTGCGGGACCGGGTGCAGGCGGTGGTGTTCGCGCATCGGAACGGACTGGTCACCGAGGCCGACTAGGCACGGCCCACCACTGCGCAAAGGTGGCTGACCGACGTCCATAATTGGGTTTTGAGCTCTGGTATCCCCCAGGTGAGCTACCCGAAGTGCGCTCTCGTGCGGGACGCGCCCACCGGCGTCCGTTTTCTAGCGTTCTGGGTGTGGCCGAACGGCCGAAAACCTTACCGAGAACGAGGAGATCGCGATGCTCGCCCGATTGCAGAACCACACCGCGGCACGCCTGGTCGTACTGATGGTGGCGTTCCTCGCCCTGAACGCGGCAGTGGCCGGTCCGTTGTCGGCGATGGTCGAGACCACGTCGCGGTTCATGGCCCTGGTCGTGCTGGCGCTGGGTGTGCTGGCGGCCATAGCGTCGATCCGGCTGTACCGCTGGGTGATTGGCAAGCTGGAGAATCGCCAGGCCAGCGAGGTCGAGCCGGGTACAGCCCGGGCCGGCCTGGTGCGCGGTGCTCTCGCCGGGGTCGGACTGTTCGTTGTCGTGGTGCTGTTGATCGCCACCTTTGGCGGATATGACTCCCTGAGCGGAGGTTCGCTCTGGGCCGCACTTGCGACAGCAGGGATGATGACGGCGGTCGCCACCATCGAGGAGATCGTGTTCCGGGGCATTCTGTTCCGGCTGCTCGAACAGCTCACCGGTACCGTCGGCGCATTGGTCGGCTCGGCCCTGGTGTTCGGCTTCCTGCACCTGATCAACCCCAACGGTTCCCTCTGGGGAGCGGTGGCCATTGCCATCCAGGGCGGTCTCATGCTGGGCGCCTGCTACGCGGTGAGCCGTTCGCTGTGGCTGCCGATCGGACTGCACTTCGGCTGGAACTATGCTCAGGCCGGTATTTTCGGGGCTCCGGTCTCCGGGTCGGACTCCAGCGGCGGTGGCATCCTCGAGAGCACGCTCGACGGTCCGTTGCTGATTTCCGGTGGTGAGTTCGGCCCGGAGGCCAGCCTGTTCTCGGTGCTCGTGTGCTCTGTGCTGACCGTCTACTTCCTGCGGCGGCTGCGGCGCCTGTCCCGCACCGAGGCCGTCAGCTAGAGATTGTTCTCGGCATAGACCGTGAGGGCGTCGCGCACGTACTCGGCGTACGGCGTGGGATCCTCACCGTCCGGAGTGTAGTAGCTACCGAAACGCGGGTCAGCTACGTACATTTCCCCGAGGCCGATCACGTAGCCCCGGCTCACTTCGGTGGACAACGACAACCAATGGACGTGTCGGCGCGCGATTTCCTGGGCAGTCTCACCGTGCGCCGGCTCCCCGGCCTGCTTCGCCCGGGCAAAATCCTGGGCCACGTCCAGCCCTTGCTGCTTGATCTCGTTCTTCTGCTCCGGGGTGAGTGACCGCCACCAGCGATCGCCCTTCTCGTACGCGTCGCGGCCCCAGCGCTGGGTGACCTCTTTCTCGTACTGCGTGTGGTCGAACCCGTCCAGTGCTTCCTCAGCCATCAGTGGCTCCCCTCTCTCGATCCTGCGGATGGTCGTCCGGATCGATTCGGCCTGCCGCTCGATCCGGTCCTGTTCTCGCTCAAGCAGTTCCAGGTGCCGGCGCAACGCCACGACCTCGTCCTTCTCCCCGTCCAGCACCTCGGCGACGGCCGGCAGCCCAAGTCCGAACTGACGCAGCAACAGGATTCGCTGCAGCCGGACCAGCCCGGCCTGGTCGTAGTAGCGCTGACCGTTGGGCCCGGTCCGGCTCGGCGCCAGCAGTCCCACGTCGTCGTAGTGCCGCAGGGTGCGACTCGTCGCCCCGGTGAGCCGGGCGATCTCCTGGATGGACCATTCCATCGCCATCACTCCCGCACTCGGTTACGGGATCCACGGTAGGAGTTGACGCTGCGTCAATGTCAACTGTTCGTCCCGCAAACGCCGAAGGCCGCTCCCGCGCTGGCGGAAGCGGCCTTCGAACGGGCAGCTCAGTTCTTCAGCTTGTTCTTGCCGGGGCCACCGTTGATCAGGTCCTTGCCGGGACCGCCGTAGAGCTGGTCGTTGCCGGCCCGCCCGAACAGCTTGTCCGCACCGGAACCACCGTAGAGCTGGTCGTTGCCCTCGCGGCCGTCGAGCCGGTCCTTCCCTGCCTCGCCGTAGAGCAGGTCGTTCTTCGAACCGCCCGTGAGCTGGTCGTTGCCCGGCCCACCGTAGGCCTTGACCTTGCCGTCGCCGCTGATGATGTCGTTGCCCGCACCGCCGTACAGCAGGCTGCCGCTCCCGCCGCTGATGCCGTCGTTGCCGGCATCGCCGTACACCTTGTTCTTGCCTTCGTCTCCGTAGAGGAAGTCGTCGCCGGCACCACCACGGATCACGTCGTCACCAGCGTCACCACGAATGGTCTGAGCACCCGATCCACCGGTGATGGTGTCGTTGCCCTCGCCTCCGCTGAGCGTGGTGTCGTTACCGGACGCGGCCAGGGTGTCGTTGCCCTCGCCGGCCTCGACGGTGATTCCGGTTACGCCAGTGATGGTGTCGTTGCCGGCGCCGCCCCAGACCGTGGTGCGCGCGTTCGAGCCGGTGCCGGTGAACGTGTCATTGCCTTCACCGAGCGTGAAGTTGTTGCGGAGTTCGGTGCCACTGAGGTTCTCGAACCGCACAGTGTCGTCCAGGTCGTACAGCCGGATGATCGTGTGCGCTCTCGGCCCCTCGCTGTTCTTCGGGGCGACGCTGGCGATCGTGCAGGTCACGAGGGTGAGGTCACCTGCGACCGGGTACTCACAGCCCGGGAACACCGAGATGTTGGCGTTGTCGTCGAGGGTGTAGGTGAAATTACGGGTGGAGCCGACCTTCTCGACGGTGATGGTCAGGTCGCTCTGCTGCCCGTAGGCACCCCGGTACTCGAGGTACTGGATCCCCGCCTCGGCCCCGTCCTCGTAGGTGACGACGCGCGCGCTGGCCTTCGCCCCGGCCTCGGTCGCGTCGGCCCGGTCCCCGAAGCTGATGGCCGCCAGGCCGACCCCTAGCAACGAGGCGACCGCCGCGAGACTCAGCAGCGAACGGGGACGGCGGCGCTCAGCCATGAGGGGATCTCCAGGATCAGGAGCTGGATACGCAACGAGCTCAGGGGGCATCCGGCACGATCGAGGACGAATGCGGTCAGAGAGTACCGCTTTTTGAGACCTGCTGTGTGACCGGAACGGGGCGCTCGTCCGGTACCTGACGAGCGCGACGTTCCGGTCACCCCGGATCAGCCGACGCCGGCCTCCGCGTTACCCAGAACCTTGACCCCCTCGGCGAACTCGACCCACTGGGCGTCGGTCCAGCCCAACGACAGCGGGCCCTGCACCACGACGTTGTGTCCCTTCGCGTCGGTGAAGGAAACCTTCACCATGGGCGAGTCATTGGTCTCCTTGTCGCGGCGCAGCTTGCCTTCCTGACCGCTCACCTCGATCTCGGTGGTGGTGCTGTCGAGGCTGCCGGGCTCCATCCCCCAGGACTTGAGCTCCTCGTCGGTGGGCACGTAGTCCTCTTCCGCACCAGCGGCGTCCTTGGACTCGAGCATGACCGCGATCTTGCCCACGAAGCTGTTGTAGTCCTGGTCCTTGAACCCCTTGGGCGCGATCGTCAGCGTGAAGTCGTCGCCCCCCTGGATCTCCCAGCCCTTGGGCACGAACCCGACGTCGTAACCCGGCAGCTGCTCGCCGGTGTAGGCGACGAGCTGGATCCCGGGCAAGGAACCCTTGGCTGCGGTGGTGGCGGGGGCCGTCGTACCGGCCAGGGCCGGCGGGGTGGAACCGCCGTCCGAACCACCGGTGACCAGCACTCCGCTCACTGCGGCGATCACAGCCATACCGGCCGCCCCGGCGCCGAACCGGGTCATCCGCCGCCTGCGCAGCTCACCGCGGCCGCGAGCGATGTCCGCAGCCGGGTCCACCGGCCTGTCCTGCACCGAAACCGCCTTGTCCAGGATGTCTTTGAGCTCGTTCATCGGTTGGTCCTTCCCATCTGATACGCGGGTGCCACGGCCTGCGGCGGCACCGTGAGGAGGTCCCGCAGTTTTGCCGTCCCCTTCGCCGCCTGGGACTTGACCGTGCCCTGGGTGCACCCGAGGATCCGGGCACTCTCCTCGACACTGAGATCTAGCCAGTAGCGCAGGATCACGACGGCCCGCATCCGGCTGGGCAGGGCGGCCAAGGCGTCCCTCACCCGCTGCCCGTCCGACCCGAACCGCCCCTCGTCCAGGCCCGCGATCCCTTCCGGTCCCTCGAACGCGGGCACTTCCGGAAGCTCGGGCGTGGACCGTTCCCGCCGCCACCAGGGACGCCGGGTCTCGTCGATGTGGCTGTTCAGCAGGGTGCGCCGGGCGTACGCCAGCTCGCCGTCCTTGCGTCGCAGCCTCGGCCAGGCCAGATACACCTTGGTCAGCGCCGTCTGCACCAGGTCCTCGGCCTGGTGCCCGTCGCCCGCCGTGAGCAGGCAGGCGAACTTCAACAGCGAAGTCCGGTTTGTCCGGACGAACGTGGCGAACTCTTCGTCACGATTGGAGCGCGGCATGTGGGTACCTCCTTCGCTCCCTGTACGGATCCGGTGCTCTCCCAGGTTGCCTCCGGACCGAACGAAGAGGACGCCGGTTCAGCCGTCTGTAGGAATCGCCACCAGGGCCAGGATCTGGTGGGCGACGCTGCCGGGACGAGCGCTGACCCGCATGTGCACCCCGGCGCTTCCGGCTCGGTCCAGGCTTCGGCGCACCGTACGGACGGCCGTACTGGACAGCATCGTCGCTTTCTGGAGGTCCAGGACCAGCGTGGGCGATCCCGGCGTGATGCACAGAGCCAGTTGCGCCTCCAGCTCCCCGGTCGTCGCCGCGTCGATGGGACCGCTGACGCGCAGCACGTTCTGATCGGCCTGGGGCTCGAGGAAGACGTCCGCGACCAGGGCATGCTCCACCGGGCGACGCGGGTCGGCATGGTTCGACTGTTTCCAGGGCCGGTACTCGACCCGCACCTGCGTGCCGTCGTCCGGGCCCCGGTCGTACTCGATCGACACCGACTCGGAGAGCTGCTGGATCAGAGCCAGCCCGATTCCCCGGCCGTCGTCGACCTGTGTGCGGGGTCGCCAGCTCCCTTGGTCAGTCACCTGCAGGACCAGCATTCCGCGCTGATCAACGCCGGCATCCACCCCGACAGGACCTCCGGCGCCGTCGTAGGCATGCTCGGCCGCGTTCTCGCACAACTCCGTGACGATCTGGTCCAGTTCGGCCAGAGCGGCCCCGTCCACCTGGTCGGGGCGGAAACAGGCCCTCAGGGCCTGGCGCACACCGCCGGCCCCGGTACTTTTCGTTTCGAGGCTGAGATCGGTCAGAGCGGGGGCACGTTGCAACGCCAGAAGGGTGATGTCGTCACTGGCCCCGGTCTCGCGGGTCAGTCGTTCGAGCACCTGCGTGGTCGAGCGGTCCACCGCGGCCGGCAGGCTGAACACTGGGAACAGTTCGTCCCGCAACGCAGCCTCGGCGATCTGGCGCAGTTCGACGGTGCCCTGGGTCACCGGCACTCCTGGCCGCTCGATGATGCCGTCGGTGTAGAGCAGGAGCACCCGTTCTCGCTCGAGCTGCCCGGTCAGCATCGTCCTGGGCCCGCCCTCACCCAGCGGACCTGCGCCGCTGGGGTCGAGATACATGCTGGCGCCGGCCGGCCCGGTGATCAGCGGCGGCGGGTGCCCGGCCGAGCAGTACTGCAACCGGCCGTCGGCCACGTCGAGTGACACCACGCAGATGGTGCTGCCACGGGCGCCGGGCATGACTTCCACGAAACGGTCCAGCGCGGCGACCACCTGGGCCGGATCGGCGCCGGCGTGCAACCGTTCCAGAGTGACGGCCCGCAGCTGCGCCATCACCGCTGAGGCATCGACACCGTGACCGACGACGTCGCCCACCACCGCCGCGACCACGTTCCCGGGCAAGGGCAGCACATCGAACCAGTCACCACCGGCTGCCTGCTCGGCTCCCCCGATCGAATAGCTCGCAGACACCTCCAGTCCCGGCAGCACCGGCAGTCGGGAAGGCAGCAGCGCCCGCTGAACTTCGGCAATGACGTCGGTGGCGCGCTGAAATCGCCGGGTCAGCTCGGCCGTTGTGGCAGCCTCGGCCTCTTCCCGCAGGACGGTGGCGGTGGTGTCGCGGCCGGTGCCGACGGTGCCGACGATCTCGCCCTGCCGGTTCCGCAGCGGGCTCACCTCGAAATCGATGATGATTTCTTCCTGGTACCCCTGCGGCGTGGACACCACGAACCGCGTCCGCTTCAGGTCGGTCGGCTGCCCGGCGAAGGCCCGGTCGTAGATGTCGATCAGCCCTTGCCCCTGAGCACCCTCCAGGAAGTCGACCAACTCCAGCCCCACCGGGTTGAAACCGCCCAGAACCCGCAGCAGCGCCGCATTCACGGTCACTACCCGGTGCGTCGGGCCGACCGCAGCGATCACGTACTGCCGGAGCTGGTGCAACACCGCCGCGCGCACACCGTCGGAGCCCACACCGACGTCACCGCCGAAGTCACCGTCGTCCACGCTGCCCCCGTCACTGCTCGACAGGGCCAGGCCCTGGACCTCACTGGATCGCGCGGTTCGACCGTACTACCGCAGCGGCGACGCACGGGGTCAGCTTGAGTAGCCGACCGCAGAACCCGGAATCTCTTGCGAACGAGCAGGGCCCGGGACCGAATCACCGGACGGCCCGGGGACGCTCAGGTACCCGTCCGGGGTCCCAGCAGACGGAAGGGGCCGCTCCCGATTTTCGGAAACGGCCCCTGACCTGTGGTGGAGACGATGGGACTCGAACCCACAACCCCCTGCTTGCAAAGCAGGTGCGCTACCAATTGCGCCACGTCCCCGAGGTCCGCGAGCGAGAAGGGCTACTCGCGGGACGGGAGGTTCAGACCTTGTCGGTCGCCGTCGCCCACGGCTGGGTGGGCTTGCTGGTTCCGACCTTACGCCAGACAGCGACGCCGGCTGCGGACGCGACCGCGACCATCAGCAGCTTCTTCATGAGGGTTTCCTCCCCGTCCTTGAGGGCGACGTCTCTGCCGCCCTTCGAGCAGGACGAGATTATCACCGCCGCCCACCGCCCGGGACGCGCGGCCGGTGCGGTGGCAAGGGCTGGTCGCGCAGCTACGGGAGCGGGTCCCGCACAGGGGCGAAGCAGCAGGTCAGGACGGGAAGTCGGGGGTTAACAACTATTGGCTCGCCGAGGCTGCTCATCTCTGTCCGCCGGCGCCGGGTGGCGGCTAGGATCGGACCTGATCCAGTGCAGCCCCCGAGGTGCGAGCTTTACAGCAGGCGAAGTAGTTCCTCGGCCGCTCCAGTGCAACTTCGAGGGGTTTCTCATGCTCGCTGCCGCCACCCGCGCGATGGCAGTCCTGTTGGTGGACGACGATCCGGGCGATGTGCTGATGATCGAGGAGGCGCTGGAGTCGATCGGCGCCCCGCGCAACGTCTACGTGGCCAACGACGGAGAGGAAGCGGTCGCCTTCCTGCGGCGCACCGGCGAGTACGAGGACGCGCCGCGCCCCGACGTGATCCTGCTCGACCTGAACATGCCCAGGATGGACGGGCGGCAGGTGCTGGCGGAGATCAAGAACGACCCGGAGCTGCGCAGCATCCCGATCGTCGTGCTGACCACCTCGCAGGCCCCGACCGACATCCTGAGCAGCTACTCGCTGCACGCCAACGCCTACGTCACGAAGCCGATGAACCTCGACGGGCTGACCGAGGTGGTGCGGCGAATCGACCATTTCTACGCGAAGATCGCGCATCTTCCCGGTCACCGGCCCAGCGACGAGGAATAGACCCACCTTTATCCACAAGGCTTTTCACAGCCTGGGGATTATGCATCGGCCGCCTCCAGGCGGCGTAGGGCGAGCAGTGCACCGAATCCCGGGACGATCGAGAATGCCCTGGTGGTCTTTTCTTTCGTGATCGTCCAGGTCAGCACAACAGCTATCAGGTAGGCGCAGCCGTGGATCGGGCCGAGCGCCGAGGCCAGGGCTGCGACGTGCACCGTGGCCAGGTTGAGCAGCAGCATCACCAGCGACAGGGCTTCCACCGCAGCTGCGGCCCGCAGACCGCGCAGAGCACCAGCAGACACGCTCACACCCCCGTCGACGAGCCGGGGCGCACGATCATCAGGACCACCACGGTGGCCCAGATCAGGCCGAACAGCCCGGTCAGCATGCCCAGGCGGGGCAGCAGCGAAGACACCGGGGACGGGTCGCCGGGTGCGCCCAGCAGTTCCATGACCCGGCGCTGAGCAGGCACGACGCCCCAGGCCAGCAGGGCCGCGCCAACCACCGTCAGGGCCATCGAGATCCAGATCCAGTAGTCGCCCAGCACGCCCATGGCCGAGGCGGTGCCGATGCCGAACACCGGCACCGCCAGGCCGGCGACCGCGTATCCGGTGCTGATCCGGTGCAGCGCTCTGAGCACCGAGAACGGGCCGGCGCGATCCTCACCAGCCGCGACGGCCTCGCGTGCGTAGCGGGGGAAAAGGCTGGCGGCGGCGGTGAGCGGCCCGATCAGGATGATCGCCAGCACGACGTGGACGGAGAGCAGGACGGCCTTCATGCAGGCAAGGTTACAGTCAGACTTAAACTGCTCCGCAAGTGCCAGGATGAGCCGGTGACGCGACCGCCCGAACCCAGCCCCGGCTTCCTGCTGATGAACATCGGCCGGACGATCCGCACCGAGGTGGAGGCCGTGCTGAAGGAACGGGGCACGTCACTGCGGCACCTGTCGGCCCTGGGGCACCTTTCGCGTGAACCGGGCCTGTCCTACAGCGAACTCGGCCGTCGGGCCGGGGTCACGGCGCAGAGCATGCAGGCCACGCTGCACCAGCTCCAAGACCTGGGCGCGGTCGAGCGCCGCACGTTGCCGGGCCGCGGGCGCACTGCCGACCTGATCGTCACCGAGGCCGGAAGTGCGCTCATCGCAGCTGGTTTCCAGGCCATCCGGCAGGTCGAGGAGAAGGTCCTCGAGCCTTTGGACGAGGAACAGCGGCGTGCGCTGACCGCTCTCCTTCTGCCGGTCATGGCGGGAAGACCCGGGCCGAGGCCTCAGGCGGCGGAGTGAACCCCGCGAACCAGGCGGGCAAACGTCTTCAGTTGAGATCCCAGAGGCGCTCGATCGCGAGCCGGAGATCCGCCGCCGCGGGAGCCTTGCCGGTGACTGTGGCCTGCAAGAACACCCCGTCGACGAGGGTGGCGAGGGCATAGCCGGCAGGTCTGCCGGCTACCCGCGTCAACATGTCGCGCAGCCCCAGCAACCAGTGCGTGGCCAACGGCCGTAGCTCGGGCGTGTGCCCCGCCGCGAGATAGAGCTCGCACTCCAGCCGGGCGCGGGGCTGGTCGGCCAAGTACTCCAACACCAACTGCGTAAGGACGTTTGCGGGCCTCCCGTCAGTCGGCTCACCTTGAGCGCGCAGCAGTTGGGGTTCCCACCGCAGCAGATCCGCGTCCCAGGCTTCGGCGGCCTGTTCCAGAGCAGCCGCGACGAGGTCCTGCAGGGTGGGGAAGTAGTAGGTGGTCGCCCCGAGCGGCACCCCGGCCCGGGCCGCGATCGCCCGGTGCGTAGTGCGCGCGACGCCCACCTCCGCAACGACCTCGACGGTGGCCGCGAGCAGGGCGCGGCGCCGGCCTTCGGGATCCCGGGAGTTCGTCACCCGCCTCAGTGAACCCCAGCCACGTTCAGGATCACCACTCCACCGATGATCATCGCTGCTCCGGCCAGCTTGGCCAGGGTCAGCGGCTCGCCCAGGAAGGTGGCCCCGATCAGCATGATCGCCGCGATACCCATGCCTGACCAGGTGGCGTAGACGACCCCCACGGGCAGGTACTCGACGATCCGCGAGAGCAGGATGAACGCGGCCGCGTAGGAGCTGAGACACAACAGCGTCGGCCCGAGCCGGGAGAAGCCCTGTGTGGAGGGCAGAAGACTGGTGCCCAGAACCTCGAGCGCAATCGCCGCGCCCAGCATGATGTACGCCATCGCCAACTCCTGTACGTCTGTACTAGTACGTCTGTACAAGTTCAGTGGCAGGCGAATTTGTTCCTGATGGGTAAGAAGAGGTTCAGATACAGAGGAGCCCCGGGCGACAGGCGTGAAATACGCGCCCGTCGCGCCGGGGACCAACACCTGCTTGGATAGCCGATCCGGACAACTGTGGATCTAGCGTGAGGTAGGCATGGCGGCGAACTCCCGGGCCTGGCTGGCCGCAGCGATCGTGCTGCTCTGTATCGCCCTGCCGGAACTCGTTCTGCGCGGCATCGTCGACGGCAAGCCCATGGGGCTCGCCGTCGGCGTGGTGTTCCTGGCCGCTTCGGCCCTGTGCTTCTGGCAGGCCCGCTACGAGAAGCGCCAGGCCGAACTCAGGAAGCCGGACGCAACTGAAGAACCGCCAGAGCCCGACCAGCCACAGTGAGCGGCTTGCCGGCCTCGACCACCGGACCGGGCTCGACCGTGACCATGGGCACCGACATCGCCGAACCCTGCACCGGAACCGCCGGAGCGTGGATCGGCTGACGGCCGGGCTCGGTGCTCAGCACGAGTTCCCAGTTGGCGCCGAAGTTCTCCGGCGGGACGACGAAGTCGATCGGCTGGTCATGAGCGTTGTAGCAGACCAGGAACGAGTCGTCGACGACACGCTCGCCGCGGGCGCTCAGGTCGTCGATGCCCTGCCCGTTCAGGTAGACCAGCACCGCCCGGCCGAAGCCGGAACCCCAGTCCTGGTCGGTCATCTCAGAACCGTCGGGCCGGAACCAGGCGATGTCCGGCTGGGTCTCCGAGCCCTGGGCCCGCACCGGTAGGCCGTTGAAGAAGCGCCGGCGGCGGAAGACCGGGTGGTGGCGGCGCAGCGTCGCTGCAGCCCGGGTGAACTCCAGCAGGTCCTGGTCCACGTCGGACCAGGACACCCAGGACAGCTCGTTGTCCTGGCAGTAGACATTGTTGTTGCCGTTCTGCGTGCGACCCAGCTCGTCACCATGGGCGATCATCGGGACACCCTGCGAGAGCAGCATGGTCGCGATGAAGTTGCGCTGCTGCCGGGCCCGGATCTCCAGCACCGACGCATCGTCGGTCGGGCCCTCGACCCCGCTGTTCCACGACCGGTTGTGGCTCTCGCCGTCGTTGTTGTCCTCGCCGTTGGCCTCGTTGTGCTTCTCGTTGTACGAGACCAGGTCGCGCAACGTGAAGCCGTCGTGCGCGGTGACGAAGTTGATCGAGGCCACCGGGCGCCGGGCGGAGTGCTCGTAGAGGTCGGCCGAACCGGTGATGCGTGAGGCGAACTCACCCAGGGTGGCCGGCTCGCCGCGCCAGAAGTCCCGCACGGTGTCGCGGTACTTGCCGTTCCACTCAGTCCACTGAGGCGGGAAGTTACCGACCTGGTATCCGCCAGGACCGACGTCCCAAGGCTCGGCAATCAGTTTCACCTGGCTGACCGTCGGGTCCTGCTGCACCAGTTCGAAGAAGCTGGAAAGCCGATCCACGTCGTAGAACTCGCGAGCCAGGGTGGAGGCCAGGTCGAAGCGGAAGCCGTCGACGTGCATCTCGGTGACCCAGTAGCGCAGCGAGTCCATGATCAGCTGGAGCGAGTGCGGGTGCCGGACGTTCAGGGTGTTGCCGGTGCCCGTGTAGTCCATGTAGTAGCGCGGGTCGTCGTCCATGACCCGGTAGTAGGCCCGGTTGTCGATCCCCCGCATGGAGAGCGTGGGGCCCAGGTGGTTGCCCTCGGCGGTGTGGTTGTAGACCACGTCGAGGATGACCTCGATGCCCGCCTCGTGCAGCGCCCGCACCATGGCCTTGAACTCCTGCACCTGCCCGCCGGGCGTGGTGGTCGAGGAGTACTTGGTGTCCGGGGCGAAGAACCCGATCGTGTTGTAGCCCCAGTAGTTCGACAGGCCCTTGTCGATCAGCGTGGAGTCGTTGGCGAAGTGATGCACCGGCATCAGCTCGATCGCCGTCACCCCGAGCGCGGTCAGGTGCTCGATGATCGCCGGGTGAGCGATGCCGGAGTAGGTGCCGCGCATCGCCTCGGGCACGTCCGGGTGGGTCTGGGTCAGGCCCTTGACGTGCGCCTCGTAGATTACCGTGTCCGCGTACTCGTGGCGCGGGGGCCGGTCGACGCCCCAGTCGAAGTACGGGTTGATCACCACGGACTTCGGCATGTGGACGGCCGAATCCTGGTCGTTGCGCGCGTCCGGGTCGCCGAAGGGGTAGCCGAACATCGACTCGTCCCAGTCGAACTTGCCGTCGATCGCCTTCGCGTACGGGTCGAGCAGCAGCTTGTTCGGGTTGCAGCGATGCCCCTGCGCCGGGTCCCACGGGCCGTACACGCGGTAGCCGTAGCGCTGACCGGGCTGGATCCCCGGGAGGAAGACGTGCCAGATGAACGCGTCGACCTCGGGCAGTTCGACTCTGGTCTCGTTGCCGGCCTCGTCGAAGAGACACAGCTCGACCTTCTCGGCGACCTCGCTGAAGATCGCGAAATTGGTTCCGTATCCGTCGAAACTGGCCCCGAGCGGGTAGGCCTTACCAGGCCACACGCCGAGGGCGGACGGCGAGGAGGCTGGATCCGTCACACTGACTCCCTGAAATGCCAAGGCGGGTCTCAGCCGAAGTGCTGAGCCAAGATCATGACCCGGAAAGGGCGTCTTTGCACCTTGAAGAGTCAACTTGACGGCGATGTCCGAGGTGCTCGTCGTGCCTGCGTAGGGGAGCATGGGCAGGTGCTGCTGGACGTCCGCACGATCTACGCCGAACCGGCCGCGCTCGAGCTCGAGCGGGGCCGGCAGATCGTGGCGAGGTGGCCCGAGGCCGAGGTGATCGAGGTGGCCTCGGCGAACCGGATCGACGCGGTGCACAACGCCGAGGAGAACGTGCAGCGCTGGGTGCGGACGAAGTCCGAGGTGCTGGCGCTGGGGGTGCGCAAGACGCTCACGGCTCGGGTGAACGGGCGCTCGGCCGACTGGATCGCCGCCTCCGCCTCGAACGGTTGCGCGATGGCCTGCGCGTACTGCTATGTGCCGCGGCACAAGGGGTATGCCAATCCGATCACCGTCTACGCCAACATCGAGCAGATGATCGGCTACCTGCGCCGGCACGTGGTGCGGCAGGGGCCGAAGACCGAGCCGAACCAGTGCGACCCCGAGGCCTGGGTGTACGACCTGGGGGAGAACAGCGACGCCTCGGTCGACGCGATGGTCAGCGACAACGTGGCCGACCTGGTCGCGGCCTTCCGCGACCTGCCCACGGCGAAGGCGTCGTTCGCCACCAAACTGGTGAACCGCGATCTGCTCACCTACGAACCTCAGGGGCGCACCCGCGTCCGGTTTTCCGTGATGCCCGAGAAGACAGCGAAACTGCTGGACATAAGGACGTCCTCGGTCACCGAGCGGATCGCGGCAGTGGACGATTTTCTCGCCGCGGGTTACGAGGTGCACCTGAACCTGTCGCCGGTGGTGGTGCACGAGGAGTGGCTGGAAGACTGGGCCGAACTCCTCGACCACCTGAACGACGTGCTCTCCCCGGCGGCCAAGGCGCAGGCGGCCGCCGAGGTCATCTTCCTGACCCACAACCAGGGCCTGCACGAGGTGAACCTGGGCTGGCACCCGCAGGCCGAGAACCTGTTGTGGCGTCCCGACATCCAGGAGTTCAAGGTCTCGCAGAACGGGATGCGCAACGTGCGCTACCGCGCGGCCTGGAAGGCGGTCTGGAAGCAGCGCCTGCTCGACCTGATCGCCGAGCGCACACCCTGGCTGACCGTGCGCTACGCGTTCTGACCAGGTTCTAGTAGTGCTTTGTTAGGTTGGTACGAGTTGGTGGCATTGGGGGCAGATCCCGCGCCAGGTCGCGATCAGGTACTGGAGTTCGCGGAGGATGGCGTAGAGAGTGGGAGCTGCCCGCTGGCTTTTGG
>NZ_BSTA01000012.1:0-264384 GCF_030269265.1 Kineosporia sp. NBRC 101677 | reverse complement strand
AACCGGCTCAAGCAGTTCCGTGGCCTGGCCACCCGTTTCGCCAAGCGAGCGGCCTACCACCGCGCCGAGATCGTCCTCGCCTGCATCGTTCTTCATCTCCGATGAAGATCCGCAGGACACGCCCTAGAACCTCAGGTCCCCGAGCGCCTCCAGAGCCACCGGCAGGGCCGGGTTCTGGCTGTCACGGGCCCACACCAGGTGCAGCTCCACCGGCCGGGGCGTGGGCGTGGCGAAGGGCAGGAACAGCACCCCGTCGGGGTGGATCAGCCGCGTGCTCTCCGGCACCAGCGCCACCCCCCGGCCGCCCTGCACCAGCCAGACCATGGTGAGGATCTGGCTGACCGAGTGCACCACGTTGTCGTGGCGCACCTGCAGCAGGCCCACCACCAGGTCGTAGAAGTAGCGGGCCTTGGCGTCCGAGTGCATGATCAGCGGCTCGCTGACCAGGTCCTCGGCCCGCAGCGGACGCTCCAGCGAGGTCAGCGGGTGCCCCTCGGGCACGGCCACCACCAGGTTCTCGCGCACCAGCCGCCGGTGCCCGAACAGCCCGGCGTCGAACGGCGGCCGGGCCAGGCCCAGGTCGATCTCGTGCGCCTGCACCGCCTCCAGCTGGTCGCGCGAGACCAGCTCGAACAGCTCCAGCTCGAGGTCGGGCAGCTGCTCGGACAGGTGGTTGAGCACCTTCGGCAGCACCCCGTAGCCGGCTCCCCCGGTGAAGCCCAGCCGCAGCGTTCCCGCCGAACCCGCCGAGATCCGCCGGGCCAGCTCGGGCGCGCTCTCGGCCAGGGCCAGCAGCCGGCGGGCCTCACCGTAGAAGGCGTTCCCGGCCGGGGTCAGGCGCACGCCCCGGCTGTCGCGGTCGAACAGCCGCACGCCCACCTCCCGTTCCAGCTTCTGCACCAGGCGCGAGAGCGGCGGCTGGGTCATCGACAACCGCGCCGCCGCCCGGCCGAAGTGCAGCTCCTCGGCGACGGTGACGAAGCCCCGCAACTGCTCGAACGAGAACATGCAGGCGGACAATACCCGCGCGGTCCGGTCCGATCGGTCATGCTCTGCGAATGAGCCGCATCCTGCCCCCTTTCGAACTCGGGGCAGGTGAGGCGCTCTACGGGCCCCGCCGCTGGTGGGGCGGTCCGCTCGACGTAGAAGGCCTGGCCCTGGCCTCGGTCGGGCTGGCCGCAGCCGCCGTGGACGACCTGCTGCAACGTCCGGGAGCCGTGCGCGCCTCGTCCCCGCGCATCGCCGCCGCCTTCGACTCCCTCGGGCACCTGAGGGTGGCCGGCCGCCAGCCCCTCGGCTTCGCTCCCCTGTCGGGCTTCTTCCCCACCGCCGACGGCTGGATCCGCACCCACGCCAACTATCCCCACCACGCCGAGCGCCTGCGGCGGGCCCTGAGAGCACCGATTGAGGACGTCGGTAATGCCTTACGCTCCATGCCCGCCTTGGAGGCGGAGCAGGTCATCGGCGAGGCCGGCGGGATCGCGGCCGCAGTAAGAAGCCGCCGCCAGTGGCTGGACTCGCCGATGGCGGCCGGCCCACCACCGCGCGACTGGATCGCCTTCGAAGTGGCCGAAGCGCCCGGCGGGCCCTGGCAGCCCGGCAACTCGCCCGACGGCCTGCCTCTGAACGGCCTGCGGGTCCTGGACCTGACCCGGGTGGTGGCCGGGCCGGTCGCCTCGCGCACCCTCGCCGCGCTCGGCGCCGACGTGCTGCGCATCGACCCGCCCGCGCTGCCCGAACTGATCGACGCGCACATCGACAGCGGCTTCGGCAAGCGCAGTGCCCTGCTCGACCTGGACACCGGGGCTGGCCGCCTGCACGAATTGCTTGAGCGGGCCGACGTGATCCTGCTCGGCTATCGCAACGGCGCTCTCGACGCCCACGGCCTGTCCCCCGAGGCGCTGCACGACCGCTACCCGGCGCTGATCGTGGTCAATCTGGATGCCTGGGGAACCACCGGCCCCTGGGCGCAGCGGCGCGGTTTCGACAGCATCGTGCAGGCCGCCGTCGGGATCGCCGACGTGTACCGGCTACGCGACGGCCGCCCCGGAGCCCTGCCGGTGCAGGCGCTCGACCACGCCACCGGCTACGGCATGGTGGCGGCCACGGTCGGGCTCGCCGCGGCCCGGCTGCGCCATGGGGTCAGCGGTGTGGCCCGGCTCAGCCTGGTGCGGGCCGCCGATCTGCTGTTCCGCAGCAAGGCACCGGACGTACCGGTGCACCCCCTTGACGCCCCGGGCTTGCTCACCACGGACAGCCCCTACGGTGAACTGCGTTACGTACCCTCACCGTTCGACCTGTACGGCGGGCCCCTGCCCTACCCACACCCGCCCCACACCTACGGCGCCGACGCCCCCGAGTGGTAGATGCTCACAGCTCAATGACGCCCCGCTCGGCCAGACCTCCCAGTTCGGCCTGCCCCAGACCCAGCAGTTCGCTCAGCACCGGCCCGGTGTCCGCGCCGAGCAACTGCGACGACCCCACTGCGGCGCGTTCGCGACTTCCCCAGCGGATTGGCGTGCCCGCAGCCGGAATCCGGCCGATCGACGGCTCCTCCACGAACTCCACCACCGGATTACCCACACCCAAGAGCCCTTGGTCGGCGACGACGTCCGTAAATCGGCGGTACTCCGAGGCCACCACCCCGGCCGCCGAAAGCTCGCCCAGCACCTGCGCACTCGTGCGCGCGGCGAACCACGGCGCCACGTTGCGGGCGATGGCCTCACGCTGTTCGTGACGCCCCGAGTCGGTGGACAGATCGGCCCCGGTGATCTTCTCCAGGGCGGTGAGCCGGTCGGCCACCCCGAGCACGTCGACGAAGGCCAGCCACTGCCGGTGCGAGGGCAGCACCACCATCACCCGGCCGTCCGTCGTCTCGAAATCCCTTCCGAAACCGCCGAAGTAGTGATTCCCGCCGGGCGGGCGGCCCGCCGGGTCGAGGGCGGCCTCGGCCAAGTAGCCCAGGTGGGCGCTGACCGACAGGGCCACGTCGTAGAGCGAGAGCTCGATGCTTTCCCCCGCGCCGGTGGCCCGGCGGGTGCGCTCGGCCACCAGCACGGCCAGGGCCAGGTTCATCCCGGCCAGCAGGTCCCAGGCCGGCAGGACGTGGTTGACCGGCCCCGGCCCGGGCCCGGTGATCCGGGGGAACCCGATCGCCGCGTTCACCGTGTAGTCCACCGCAGGCGATCCGTCGGGCAGGCCGAGAAGCCTTGCGTGGATGAGATCCGGGCGCAGCGCCGCCATCGCGCGGTAGCTGATCCATTCCCCCCGCACCGCGTTGGTGACCACGATGCCGGCCTGCTCACCCGGGGCGGTGGCCAGAGCCAGCGCCAGCTCACGGCCCTCGGGGCTGCGCAGGTTCAGCGCCACCGAGCGCTTCTGCTGGTTCAGGCCCGCCCAGTACAGGCTGCGCCCGCCCGGGGCCAGGGGCCAGCGGGTCTGGTCGGCGGCCCCACCCAACGGGTCGATCCGGACGACCTCGGCCCCCAGCTGGGCCAGGCTCAGAGTGGCGAGCGGGCCGGCGACGAAGCTGGCCACCTCGACCACTCGCAGACCGTCGAGATGCTGACCATGGGCGGCGTCGTCGCTCGTCATTTGTCCGAGATTAGGCGGCTTGGCCGGGTCTGCCCATGCGCGAGTGCGGGCTGGGCATCGGAAATTCGCTGGACCGCCGCCGACCGGCGGGGGCACTCTTCCGCTCGTGGACGACGCACTGATCGAGCAGTTCAGCCGGGACGGCTACCTGAAACTCGAGGGTGCCGTGCCCGCAGAGGTTGCCGCGGAGTGCGCCGGCCTGCTGTGGAAACGGATCGGGCTCTCGCCGGACGAACCGGCGGGCTGGACCGAACCCGTCCACTGGGTCGACGGGATGGGCGGGCCGGCGTTCGAGGCCGCGGCCAACGCTCCCGTCCTCGTCGACGCCTTCGACACCCTGGTGGGCCCGGGCCGCTGGGTGCGCCGCAGCGGAATGGGTTCGTTCCCGCTGCGTTTCCCGCACCCGGTGGAACCGGACGACGCGGGCTGGCACATCGAGGCCAGCTACCCCTCGCCGGACGGCTCGCAGTATCTGACCAACTACCGCTCCCGCGCCCGCGCGCTGCTGCTGTTGTTCCTGTTCAGCGAGGTGTCCACGGCGGATGCGCCGACCCGGGTCCGGGTCGGCTCGCACCGCGACGTGCCCAAGGTGCTGCGGCCCTACGGCGAGGCCGGTGAGTCGATCTTCACGTTCGCCGCCGAGGTGGACCGGGCCAGCGCCCACCGCCCGGTGGCCCTGGCCACCGGCTCGCCGGGCGACGTCTTCGTCTGTCATCCCTTCCTGGTGCACGCCGCCCAGCCGCACCACGGCCGCACGCCGCGGTTCATGGCGCAGCCGGGAATGGACCGCGCGGTGGAGACCGATCTCGGCGACGAGAAGCTGTATCCGGTGGACCAGCTGATCCGCGATTTTCTGTAGGAACTTTCAGACCGGGGGCTGCGGGTCGTACTGGATCGCCCGTCGCACCCCGACGGCACGGTCGGGGAAACTGAGCCGGGAGACCAGGTGCAGGGCCAGGTCGATGCCCGCCGAGACGCCGGCGCTGGTCACGACGTCCACGTCGTCGACGAACCGGGCGTTCTCGTCGATCTTGATCGTGGCGTCGAGGGCGGCGAGCTCGTCGAGCGAGGCCCAGTGGGTGGTGGCCGGACGACCGCGCAGCAGGCCCGCCGCCGCGTAGACCAGGGAGCCGGTGCAGACACTGGTCATCAGCTCGGCCCGGCCGGCCTGGGCGCGCACCCAGTCGAGGTGCTCGCGGTTGCGGCTGAGCGGGCGGGTGCCCCGGCCGCCCGGGTGCAGCACCACGTCCAGCGCGGGGGCGTCGGCGAAGGTGTGGTCGGGAGTGATCCGCAGGCCCTTGGCGCAGGTCACCACCCCGTCGGTGGGGGCCAGGGTGATCACCCGGTAGCCGTCGTCGGGGTGGTTGAGCGTCCAGTACGCCAGCACCTCCCAGGGGCCCACGGCGTCGAGTTCCTCCACACCGTCGAACAGCACGATCCCGATGACCTTGGTCTCTGGCATCCCAGCATTCTCCCCAAGAACCGGTGCCCGCCCCAGGTCTACCGCCAGGCTTTCTCGCGCAGCAGCCGCAGGCCGTTCAGCCCGACGACGACCGTGGAGCCCTCGTGGCCCAGCACCCCCAGCGGCAGGGGCAGGTCGCCGAACAGGTCCCAGGCCACCAGCACGGTGATGAACGTGGCGGCGATGGCCAGGTTGGCGATCACCACCCGGCGGGCCCGGCGGGAGAGCGCGATGACGGCCGGGATCGCGTTCAGGTCGTCGCGCACCACCACCGCGTCGGCCGTCTGCAGGGTCAGGTCCGAGGCCGCACCCATCGCGATGCCGCAGTGGGCGGCGGCCAGGGCGGGCGCGTCGTTGATGCCGTCACCGACGAACGTCACCCGCTCCCCCTCGTGCTGCAACTGCCGGATCAGACCGAGCTTCTGCTCCGGCAGCAACCCGGCCCGGGTCTGCGGGATGCCGGTGCGGGCCGCGACATCGGCTGCGGTGTCGGCGTTGTCGCCGGTCAGCAGCACCGGAGGCTGCTCGGTCAGGGCGCTCACCGCGGCGATCGCGGCCGGCGCCTCCGGGCGCAGCCGGTCGGTGAAACTCAGCTCGGCCAGCGGTTCGCCGTCGAGTTCGACCACGACCACGGTGTTCCCTGTGTTCGGAGAATCGTCTGGAGAATCGTTCCGGGAGCCCGCCGGAGACCCGGGTGCCGCCGCCGAGCGGACTGCGACACCACGCCCGTCCACTGTTGCCGAGACCCCGATGCCCGGGTGAGCCGCGAAACCGACGGCGGCCGGCACCGACAGGCCGCGTTCCCGCGCCGTCCGCACCACGGCCTTGGCCAGCGGGTGTTCGCTGCCGTGCTCCACCGCGGCGGCCAGCCGCAACACCTCGGCCTCGTCGAGCGACCCCAGCAGACGCACGCCGGCCAGCACCGGGGTGCCCTGGGTGAGGGTGCCGGTCTTGTCGAAGGCCACCTTGGAGGTGGTGCCGAGGCGCTCCATCACCACCGCCGACTTGATCAGCACACCGTGGCGCCCGGCGTTGGCCACGGCGGCCAGCAGCGGCGGCATGCTGGACAGCACGATCGCGCAGGGCGAGGCCACGATCATGAACGTCATGGCCCGCAGCAGCGCCTCCCGGAAGTTCTCACCGAGGGCCAGCGGCACGGCGAAGAGCACGAGCGTGGCCACCACCATGCCGACCGAGTAGCGCTGCTCCACCTTTTCCACGAACAGCTGGGTGGTGGCCTTGGTGCGGCTGGCCTCCTGCACGAGGGCGGCGATCCGGGCGACCACCGAGTCCCCGGCCCGGCGGGTGACCTGAACCCGCAGGACCCCCGTGCCGTTCAGCGTGCCCGCGAACACCTCGTCTCCGGGGCGTTTCTCGGCCGGCAGTGACTCGCCGGTGACGGTGGCCTGATTCACGTCACTGGCTCCGGACAACACCTCACCGTCGGCGCCGATCCGCTCGCCGGGGCGCACCAGAATCTCGTCCCCCACAGCGAGAACCGCCGTGGGTACGGTCTGCTCGGCCCCCTCGGTGACCCGGACCGCTGTCTCGGGCGCTAGTTCCAGCAGCCCCCGTACCGAGTCCTCAGTGCGGGCGGTCGCCAGCGCCTCCAGGGCGCCGGAGGTGGCGAAGATGACGATGAGCAGGGCGCCGTCGAGGACCTGGCCGATCGCCGCGGCCCCGATCGCCGCCACCACCATGAGCAGGTCCACGTCGAGCGTCTTCTCGCGCAGGGCCTGCAGCCCGGCCAGCCCCGGCTCCCAGCCCCCCGCCGCGTAACAGCTGAGGTACAGCGCCCAGCTCAGCCAGCCGGGAGCACCGGAGACCTGGGCCAGGAGGCCGAGCAGGAACAGCCCCAGCGCGGCGGCGGCCCAGCGCATCTCCGGCAACGCGTGCCACCGGGTCCTGACCACCGGGGGACGGGTGGGCACCGGGTTCGGGGCGGGGGCGATGGCCGTGGTCGGCATGGGAGGGACCCTCCGGTGAGGCGGCGGAGGTAGGAAGTTATCAGAACATCTGAAGAGGTCTTCATATGTACGGCCGTGGCCGCCCGGGGTCCTGGTCGACGAGGGAGGTAAAGTGCCTGGTTGTGGGACATGGAGTGCAGGGACGCGACCGCCCGGCCACCCGGCTGGACGCGGAGAGCGCCGCCTTCGTGGCCACCACCCTGCAGGCCCTGGCCACCCCCAGCCGCCTGCTCATCCTCACCGAGCTACGGCAGGGCCCGCGGGCGGTGAGCGATCTGGCCGAGGCGGTCGGGATGGAGCAGTCGGCCGTCTCGCACCAGCTGCGGCTGCTGCGCAACCTCGACCTGGTGGTGGGCACCCGGGCCGGGCGCAGCATCGTCTACAGCCTCTACGACAACCACGTGGCGCAACTGCTCGACCAGGCGATCTACCACAGCGAGCACCGCCGGCTCGGGGTCGCCGACCGGCCCGGCGCCACCGGCTGAGCCGTCCTTTCAGCAGACCACCAGCGTCACGAACCCGAACGAGGACCGGTAGCCGGCCAGCCATCCCTGACGGTGCTCGGCCGAGACCGCCAGCGCCTCCTGCCCTTCCGGCGTCCCGCGTCGCTGCAGCCCCCAGGCGGCGAGCGCCCCGGTCCAGGCCCACTCGTACGCGTCGAGTTCGGTGCGGGAACTCACGTGCCCGTACACAGGCGTCCACCCCGCCTCGGTGACCGAGCCGACCAGGCCGGTCAGATCGTCCATAGTTCCGAGGATCTCCAGCCCCTCGGCCGAGGGCGGGGACTCCCAGAAGCCGTCACCGAGCACCACCCGTCCCCCGGCGGCCAGGTGCTTGCGGGCGGCAGTCAGCGTCGGCAGCAGTCCCCCGAAGACATGGCTGACCCCGACCGCGAACACCACGTCGAACTCCCCCTCAGAACGGAAGCTCGCCGCGTCCTCCTGCTCGATCCGCAGGCGCTGGGCCAGTCCCCGGCGGTCGGCCTCGGCGCGCGCGTGGGCGACAGCGGGCTCGGAGACGTCTACCCCGACGCCGGCTGCGCCGGGGTGCTGTTCCAGGGCGCGCAACAGCCACTCGCCTCCCCCGCAGCCCAGGTCGAGCAGCCGGGCCTGGGCAGAAGTGCTGTTCAGGGCCTGTTTGAGGACGTCGGTGACGGCCTGGTCGCTCAGCGGCGCGGCGATCGGGTGGCCGGTGTGGGCGATGCGCGAGATCCGGTTGCGGTCCATCGGTGCACCCTGACAACCCGGGGGCATCATCCGCCAGCGAAATACCGAGCGTCGATCTACTAGGTTTCCGCCTGTCGCCCCCGACCGGGCGGCCACCGCTGGAGACAAGGCACGTGCCGGAATGGACGCCGTGAACCCGTACGAGACGGTTCTGAGGGCCCTGGAACTGGGAACGGCGACCAGTCGCGAGGCGCACGCCGAACTGCGCCTGCTGATCGCCGAGTTCGGCCCCGGCCTGCAGGAGGTCCGCCGCGCGGCGGTCACCGCGCTGGCCTGTGCGGCCGGCCCGGACGCCACCGCCGACTTCGCCGCCCTGCTGTCGGACCCGACCCGCTCGGTGCGCGAGTGCGCGGCCGACGTGCTCTACAACGTGGGCGACGGGCGGGCCTGGGAGGAGGTGTTCGCCTACTACCAGGACGAGGTGCGCCGGCGCGGGCCGCGCCGGGCCGGGCTGCCGTACGCCATGCCGCTGTCGTACCTGCTGGTGCAGGCCGAGTCCGGCTCCCAGGGGGCGGTGCGGCTGATCGGCTTCCTGCGCCAGGAGTGGGGCCGCCTGTCGGCCTTCGAACGCGAGTGGCTGGGCGGGAACCTGCCGCAGGCGGCTCCCGAAGGGCCTCCCCCGGCCCAGGTGGCGCTGCCCACCCGGGCTCATCTGGACCGGGTCGGGGCCTCGGCTGGGTGAACGCGCAACCACCGGTGCGCGCGGTTGCGTACATTGCTAGGCAAGTCCCCGACCACCGAGCAGAGATCCGAGCGGTTCGAACATCATGACGGCGCACCTCGAAGACCCGGCCGGTACGGCCATCGACCCCGACGACCTGGCCCTTTGCCTGAAGGTCCTGTCGCAGGTGGAGAACCTGCCGGACGACCACCCGGACTTCGTGGCGGTCCGCCTGGCCACCGCCAAGATCTTCAAGGCGGCCAAGGAGCACCGGCGCCGCGAGCGCCGGGCGGCCATCCTGGCCAACGACGCCGCCGTGACGGCCGCCACAGCCACCGGGGCCCCGGGCCGGATCGACGACGAGACGCAGGGCCTGCCGCTGAGCTCGGCCACCGCCGACGGCTCGGCCGGCACCTACCTGCAACCGCGCGGGTGCTACATCTGCAAGCAGAAGTACACCCAGGTCGACGCGTTCTACCACCAGCTGTGCCCGGACTGCGCGGCCCGGAACCGGCAGCGCCGCGAGGCCCGCACCGACCTGAGCGGGCGCCGGGCCCTGCTCACCGGGGGCCGGGCCAAGATCGGCATGCACATCGCGCTGCGGCTGCTGCGCGACGGCGCCCACCTGACCATCACCACCCGCTTCCCGGCCGACGCGGTGCGCCGCTTCACCTCGATGGACGACAGCGGCGACTGGATCCACCGGCTGCGCATCATCGGTGTCGACCTGCGCGACCCGGCCCAGGTCACCGCCCTGGCCGACGACGTGGCCGCGCAGGGCCCGCTGGACATCCTGATCAACAACGCTGCGCAGACCGTGCGGCGCTCGGCCGGCGCCTACGCCCCGCTGGTGGCGGCCGAGAAGGCACCGCTGCCGGACGGGCCGCTGCCGGAGATGATCACCATCGGCCGCACCCTGGACGCGCACCCGGAGGCGATCGACGCCCTCACCGCGGGCGCCGAGGGGCACTGGGCCCCCTCCCCGCACGCGCTGACCGCGCTGGCCCTGACCGCCGGCTCGGCCTCCCCTGCGCGGATCGCGGCCAACACCGCGATCGACGCCGGCGGCCTGGTGCCCGACCTGCACCACACCAACAGCTGGGTGCAGCCGGTGCAGGAGGTCGACCCGGTCGAGCTGCTGGAGGTCCAGCTGGCCAACAGCGTGGCGCCGTTCATCCTGATCAGCCGGTTGCGGGCCGCGATGGCCGCGGCCGCCGCCGAGCGCAAGTACGTGGTCAACGTCTCGGCCATGGAGGGCAAGTTCAGCCGGGGCTACAAGGGCGCCGGGCACCCGCACACCAACATGGCCAAGGCCGCGCTGAACATGCTCACCCGCACCAGCGCCCGGGAGATGTGGGAGACCGACGGCATCCTGATGACCGCGGTCGACACCGGCTGGATCACCGACGAGCGCCCGCACCCGACCAAGATCCGGCTGGCCGACGAGGGCTTCCACGCCCCGCTCGACCTGGTCGACGGCGCCGCCCGGGTGTACGACCCGGTGGTGCGCGGCGAGGCCGGCGAGGACCTGTTCGGGGTGTTCCTGAAGGACTACGAACCTACCGACTGGTGACGTCGGGCCCGTCCGGCCCGTCCGGCTCGTCGGTGGTCTCGGCCACCCGGTTGCGGCCGGCCTGCTTGGCCCGGTAGAGCCCGGCGTCGGCGCGGGCCAGCAGCGCGGCC
Organism: Kineosporia sp. NBRC 101677; assembly: GCF_030269265.1. Taxonomy (NCBI): domain Bacteria; kingdom Bacillati; phylum Actinomycetota; class Actinomycetes; order Kineosporiales; family Kineosporiaceae; genus Kineosporia; species Kineosporia sp. NBRC 101677. The sequence goes on along the minus strand of NZ_BSTA01000012.1, from coordinate 253,791 downwards.
ACGTCCTGGTCGCCGGGGCGCAGCCGGGCCACGCCGATGCTGATCGTCACCGCCAGCGGGCCGGTCCGGGTCGGGACCGGGGTCCCGGCCACCGCGGCCCGCAGCCGCTCGGCCATCTCCAGGTCCGGGTCGTCGCTCTGCTGCAGCACCGCGAACTCCTCACCGCCGTAGCGGCCGATCGCGTCGCTGCTGCGCACCTGGGCGGCCAGCCGGGCGGCCACCTCGCGGATCACGTCGTCGCCGGTGGGGTGGCCGTGGGTGTCGTTGACCCGCTTGAAGTGGTCGATGTCGATCATCATGCCGATCAGCGGGCGGTCCTGGCGCCGGGCCGCCTGCAGGTCACGGGTGGCGACCTCGAAGAACCGCCGCCGGTTGGCCAGCTGGGTCAGCTCGTCCACCACGGCCAGCTCGCGCACCTGCTCGAACAGCGAGGCCCGGTCGTAGGCGGTCATCGCCAGCGCCACCAGGGCGCTGCCCACCTCCACCGCCTCGCCCAGGTTGACCTTCGGGTCGGCGGTGGCCAGGACCAGCACCCCCAGGTCGGCGTCGGTGGCGTGCAGGGGCAGGGCCAGCCACGAGGCCACCCCGGGCAGGGCCTGCCGCACCGGCCCGGGGGCGTCGGCGCCCTCACCGCCGAACGGTGTGCTCGCGCTCTCCTCGGGCAGCAGCAGGGCGATGTCGGCCGGCAGCATCCCCGCCCCGCGGCCGGCGCACTGCACCAGCCGCTCGAGCACGGCGGCCTTCTCCACCGGCTCGGCCATCCGCTCCTGGGCGGTCTGCAGCGAGCGGGCCAGCTCGGCCGCGAGCTGGGCGGCTCGCTCGGCGGTCTGGGCCCGGATCGCCCGCTCGGCCGCCCGCGCGGTCTCCAGGGCCGAGGCCAGCACCCCGGTCAGCGCGGTCAGGATCTCCAGGTCGTCGTCCGAGAAGATGCCCTTGGCCACCCGGCTGTCCAGGTAGACCACGCCCAGCAGGCGGTCCTTCAGCTTCATCGGGGCGATCAGGATCGAGCGCAGGCCGTGCAGCACCACGCTCTGGGCGCCCAGCGCGGCGCCCTCCTCGGTGCCGGTGATCACCTGCGCCCGGCCGGTGCGGTGGACCATGTCGACGAGGCTGGTGGAGTAGCCGGTCAGCTGGGCCAGGTCGTTCCCGGCGGCGTCCCGGCCCAGGTGCGGCACCAGAGCACCGGTGCCCTCCTCGACCAGGAACAGGAAGGCCCGCTCGGCGGCCAGGATCCGGATCGTCTCCTCCAGCGCGATCCGGGCCAGCACCCGCGGGTCGAGCACCCGCGAGGCGGCCGCACTGACCTCCTGCAGGGCCTCCAGCCGCTGGCGTTCATGACCGTTGGAGTAGCCGGTCACCGCCCCGCCCACGCTGCTGGAGCCCGGGCGCTCCTCGACCGGCAGCGCGAACTCCGCCGCCACCGACTCGGCCCGGCGCGGCCAGCCCTCGAAGACCGCGATCGCGTGGGCGGTCCGGGCCCGGCGCCGGCTCTCGGCCGGGTTCAGCGGGCGCAGCGCCCGGGCCGCGATCCGGGCCGCCTCGAAGGCCGGCGTCGGCAGATCCTCCTGCCCGGCCACGTCCAGGTCGTTGAGGGTGTCCAGGGCCTTGCGGGCCTGCCCCTGCAGCACCATCAGGTCGGCCCGGGCGATCGTCCAGAACGCCTTCATCTCGTCGGTGTTCGCCGCGCGCCCCAGCAGCTCCACGGCCTTGGCTGCCTGGTTGGTGCGATGGGCGCCCTCGGTGGTGGTGGGCCCGCCCGCGGCCCGGGCCTGGGCCAGGCGCGCGGCGGCGATCAGGTAGAAGATCGGCCGGTTGGCCCGCCAGATCAGGCTCGGCGGCAGGCGCAGCGCCTCGAAGTCGTCGATCGCGTGGTCCACCGGCGGCCCGGTCTCGCCGTCCTCCAGCAGCACGAACAGGGCGGCCATGACATGCACGAAGCGCAGCTGGCGGGCCCCGATCTCCGCGGTCCAGGCCTGCAGCCGGCCGAGCTCGGTCTCGGCCTCGACCCGACGGCCCAGCAGGGCGGCGGTCATCGGGGCGGCGGTGACGAAGGTGGTGATCTCCTCGGCCCGCCCGCTCAGCTTGGCCCGGCCCTGGGCCAGCCAGTACTCGGCCTCGTCGGTGCGACCGGCGAAGCAGGCGGTGAGGTTGAAGGCGCTCATCGCGTCGATCGCGGTGGCGAACTCCAGCCAGGGCCCGAACTCCTCGAACTGCCGCCGCCAGCCCGCCCCCTCGGGGCGGTTGCCGGCCCAGGCCCCGCCCAGGCGGAACGAGCGCACGAGCGAGCGGATCGGGCGGGTCTGCGCCGACAGGTCGGCGTCGCAGCGGCGGAAGCAGCGCTCGGCCGCGCGGTTCAGGCCGAGGGCGGCGAACAGCACGCCGACGTTGAGCTGGGCCGCCACGAACCGGCGGCCGTGCCCGAGCTTGGCCGCCCAGTACAGCGAGCGCAGGTTGTGGGCGAAGTACTCGGGCACCCGCATGCCCAGGCTGGCCCCGCTCAGCGCCGCCTCGTGCAGCCCGGCCATGGTCAGGGCCCGCCGGCGGGCCTCGCCGGAGGCGTCGCCCAGCAGCGGTCGCAGCCGGCGGCGCGGCACCGAGACCAGGGCCATCAGCACCGAGGTGAGCAGCAGCCAGAACACGTTGCGCGGCAGTGGCCGGCCGGTGGCCGCGAAGCCCTGGTGGATCGCCTCCTCCAGCTCGTCGCTGCGGTAGCCGCAGCGGTGCACCTCGGCCAGCTGGGTGTAGATCGCGCCCTGGGCCAGCGGGTCCGGCTCGGCCGCGAGGGCCTGCTCCAGACGCTGGCGGGCGGCGGCGAACTGGCCGGACTGCTTCAGGGCCCGGCCCAGCAGCACCAGCAGGGCGCTGGTCCCGGCCGTGCGGCCCGGGCCGACCCGCAGCGCGTGCTCCAGGAACAGCACCGCGTCCTCGGCCGAGGACTCCTCCAGGGCCAGTTTCCCGGCCTCCATGCAGGCGGCCAGGACCTTCTCGGCCGGGGCGGCGGGCCCGGCCTGCATGTAGTGCCGGGCCACGGCGAAGGTGTGGGCGACGGCCAGGGCCGGTGAGGGGGCCGGGCGGGCCGCGAGCACGTCGGCGATCCGCCGGTGCAGGGCCTGCAGGCCGCTCTGGTCCAGGTCGGACAGCAGGGCGTCGGCGATCCGCCCGTGCAGGAACCAGAACGTGCCCTCCTCGCCCAGCTCGATCAGGCGCTGGCGGGCCGCCTCGGCCAGGGCCCCCTGCACCGCGGCGGTGCTGCGCTGCTCGACCGCGGCGATCACGTCGACCCGGATCTCGGCGCCGATCGCCGCGGCGGTGACCAGCAGGTCGCGGGCCTGCGGGGCCAGGTTCTGCACGCGCTTGAGCACCAGGCCCATGGCGTCCTGGGGCAGGGCCAGGGCGTCCAGGCCGTCCAGGTCCAGGCGCCAGGTGCCCCAGGCGGGCCAGAGCAGGCCCGCGTCCAGCACCGCCCACAGGTACTCCTGGGCGACGAACGGATTGCCGTTGCTGCGGGTGGTCAGGGCCTTCAGCGCGGCGTCGGGCAGGTGCTGGCCGGGCACCAGCGAGCGGATCTGGGCCCCGATCGAGGCCTCGTCCAGCGGGGCCAGCTGCAGGCTCACGTCCAGCACCGTGCGGGCCGAGGCGAAGAAGGCGGCCAGGTCGTCGTCGTGCAGCACCTGTTCCAGGGCGTCGTCCCGGCCGGTGCTCAGGTACATCAGCGGCGCACCGCGGACCTCGGTGGCCAGGTGGCCGATCACCTGGGTGAAGGAGGCGTCGCCGGAGGTGGTGTCGTCGAGGATCAGCAGCAGCCCGCCGGAGAGCCGGGCCAGGGCCAGCAGGGCCTCGGCGACGGCGATGCCGAACTGCTCCTCGGTGCGCTGCTCGGCCAGCTCGGTGACCGAGGCGGAGACGGCGCCGGTGGGCAGGGCCACCGCCCGGGAGCCACCGGCCGGATCGGCCTGGCCGGACTGGTCGGCCTGCTCGGTGGTGGGCCGGAGCACGGACTCCAGGCTGGGGGCGATCCGCTTGATCATCTCCGGCGACCAGGTGTCGAACACCTCGCGCAGGCGGGAGGCCCGTTCCCAGCGCTCGCCCCAGGGCAGCCGGGCCAGCTGGTGCAGGTGCGCCTCGAACGCCTCCCGGAAGGGGGCGAACGGCATGGTCTCGCCGGGCAGCACGCGGGCCCGCAGCACGGTCCCGCCGGCCTCCTCGACCAGGTCACCGAACTCGTTGACCAGGCGGGTCTTGCCCAGCCCGTTGGCCGAGCGGACGAAGGCGAACCCGCCCGCGACGCTGCCCGCCCGCGTCCACTCCTCGCGCAGGGTGTCCAGCTCGGCCTGGCGCCCGAACATCGGCGCGGTCTGCGGGGGCCGGACCGGGCGCTGCTTGCCCACGAAGTCGCGCAGGTCGGCGGCCAGCGCCTGACCGTCCGGGTAGCGGTCGTCGGGGTCCTTGGCCAGCAGGGTGTCGACGATCGCGGCCAGCTCGGGCGGGGTGCCGGGGACCAGGACGGTCAGGTCGGGCGGCGGCTGCGAGGCGTGCGCGCGCAGCAGCTCGCCGACGTCCAGCGACGAGAACGGCAGCACCCCGGCGAGCGCCTCGAACATGATCACGCCGAGCGAGTACAGGTCCGAGCGGTTGTCCACCGGGCGCTTGAGCATGCCCGCCTGCTCCGGCGCCGAGTAGGCCAGGGTGCCCACGGCCGGGGACTCGCCCTCGCCCTCGGAGTCGCCCTCGCGCGCGGTCAGCCCGAAGTCGATCAGCCGGGCCTGCCCGTCGGGCAGGACCATCACGTTCTGCGGCTTGAGGTCACGGTGCACCAGACCGCGGGCGTGCACCGCGGCCAGCGGCTCGATCACGTCCAGGGCCATCGTCGCGACCTGCTCCGGCACCAGCGCCCCCCGGTCCAGCACGTCGGCCAGCGAGGTGCCGCGCACCAGGTCCATCACCAGGTAGGGCCGCCCGCCCGCCAGCCCGACCTCGTGCACCCGGGGCAGGGCCGGATGGTCCACGGCGGTCAGCAGCGCGGCCTCCTTACGCAGCGCCGCCAGGTCCTGCGGCGTCTGCTGCCCCGAGGCCCCGACCGGCCGGTCCAGCAGCTTCAGCGCGTACTCGGCGCCCTCGTCCTGACCGGCCCCGTCCCGCCGCACCCGGTAGACCGTGCTGCCCGCTCCCCCGCCGAGCTGCTCCAGGAAGACGAACCCGGGCACCTCCACCGGCACGCCGAGGGGCGCCGTGCTCTGCGTGGCCCCGGCTCCTGTGGCCGTTGCTGGGCTCCCTCTACGTTCCGGTGTCACACGAATGCGGTCGGCGAACGTGGATCGGCACTTGACGCGGGGTAGCCCGTGCGGGGGATACCCCGGGCCGGGCCCGTCGGCCGGACCGGTCACAATGACCGAGGCCGCTTCTGGCCAAGTACCCGAACGATGGAGCGCCCTGATGACGTATCGCCCCGATCCCGCCCGTTACGACGGCAGCATGCGCTACCGCCGCTCGGGTCGTTCCGGGCTCGACCTGCCCCTGCTCTCGCTGGGGTTCTGGCACAACTTCGGCGACGACAAGCCCTGGGCCGTGCAGAGGGACATCGCGCTGCGGGCGTTCGACCTGGGCATCACGCACTTCGACCTGGCCAACAACTACGGCCCGCCCTACGGCTCGGCCGAGATCAACGCCGGCCGGCTGTTCGCCACCGACCTCAAGCCCTACCGCGACGAGCTGGTCATCTCCTCCAAGGCCGGCTACGACATGTGGCCCGGCCCCTACGGCCAGGGCGGCGGCGGCCGCAAGTACATGCTGTCCTCGCTCGACCAGTCGCTGGAGCGGCTGGGCCTGGAGTACGTGGACATCTTCTACTCCCACCGCTTCGACCCGACCACGCCGCTGGAGGAGACCGCCTCGGCGCTCGACGCCGCGGTGCGGGCCGGCAAGGCGCTGTACGTGGGCATCTCCAGCTACACCGCCGCGGAGTCGCGCACCATGGCCGGGCTGCTGCGCGAGCTGGGCACGCCGCTGCTGATCCACCAGCCCTCCTACAGCATGCTCAACCGCTGGATCGAGGACGACGGCCTGCTCGACGCCGCCCACGACGAGGGCTTCGGCGTGATCGGCTTCAGCACGCTGCAGCAGGGCCTGCTGACCGACCGCTACCTCAACGGCATCCCCGAGGGCTCCCGCGCCACCCAGGGCAAGTCCCTCGACGCCGGCCAGATCACCGACGACCTGATCGGCCGGCTGCGCCAGCTGTCCGGGATCGCCGAGGAACGCGGCCAGACGCTGGCCCAGCTCGCGCTGGCCTGGGCCCTGCGCGACGAGCGGGTGACCTCGCTGATCATCGGCGCCTCGTCGGTGAAGCAGCTGGAGCAGAACGTGGCGGCACTGGGCAACCTGGAGATCGCCGCCGACGAACTGGGCCGGATCGACAGCGTGCTGGCCGAGGCGGTCAAGGTGACCCGGCCGTGGACCGGGGCCGAGCGCTCCTGACTCCGGTCGTCCGGGTGTGATCACCGCTGCGGTGGTCACACCCGGGCGCCGCTCGGCGCGTACCGCTGCCTACGGCGGCGCCACGATCAGCTCGCAGCCGGTGCCCTACGGCTGCGCGGGGATCAGCTCCAGCCGGTCTGCAGCGCCGGCGCGGGCCAGCAGCTGCGCGGCCTGCTCGCCCGTGCGCAGCACAACCGCGTACTCCTTCTCGATGCCCAGCCCGAACCGGGCGGCGGCGATCTCGGCCAGGTGGCGGCGGCCGATCACTCCGATGAGCCACACCACCACTCCGAGCGCGACCAGCAGGACCGGGGTGAGCAGGTCACCGTCGTCGAGGGTCAGCGCGGCCCCCGCCACGAGACCGGCGCCGACGATGCCGGACAGGGCGGTGGACGAGTGCACCAGTGAGGTGCGCACCCGCTCGCGGGCGGCGATCACGGCCAGCGCCTCGTCGCACTCGCGCTGCAGGCCGGCCAGCGCCGCACGGCCCGGCAGCGCCAGGTCGCGGCGGAAACGCAGGGTGACCAGAGCGGGGTTGCGGCAGCCATCGGGGTCGAAGGCGTCGAGCAGCCAGCCGAGGTGCCGGTAGGCGTCGCGGTAGACCCACTCCAGCCGGCGCGGGGCCTGCACGGTGGCGTACTCGTAGACGGTCTCGCGGACGGTGTCGTGAACGGTGTCGGTGCGCTCGTCGGTGGTTCCGGCCTTGCCCGCCTGGTCGTGACCGGCGTGGCCGACGGCGACGTCGGCGATGGTCTCGGACATCAGGAAGTTCCCCCAAGGTCGTGCCGCGGACCGCCCGATGCCGTCCGCCGGCCTGCATAAGCCTGCTACCTGCAACTACCCAGCACATCCGCCTGGGGGAGCATTCCCGGGTACGACGTGAGTCGTACTACGCCGCCCGGGCGTCCTCCTACGGATGACATCTCTGATGATGTGCGGTGGGCCGCTGGAGATACTCAGGGATCACCCGGAAGATCACCCTGAGCCGTCGGGGAGGTCACTCAGTGATCCCATCGGCACCCGGCGCGGCCCGCAAGCCGACCCGACCCTCAGGCGAGAGATAACTCAATGTCAGGGTTGTGTCCGGATCGGCGAATTCGCCTGCGGACGGTCACACCCGCCCGATAGTGTGCACCTACTGTCGCAGGCACGGCATCAGCCGAACTCAGGAGAAGACTCGACGTGTACGACCTCCGGCCCGGGGATCCGGAGCAGATCGGTGAATTCCGCGTAGTCGGGCGTCTCGGCGGCGGTGGCATGGGCACCGTGTACCTCGGCGAGGCCCCCGAAGGCCGTCTCGTGGCGATCAAGGTCGTGCACGAGTACCTCGCCACCGACCCGGAGTTCCGGCGCCGGTTCGGGCACGAGGTGGAGGCCGCGAGCCGGATCTCCGGCACCTACACCGCCGAGGTCCTCACCGCCGACCCCGACGCCCGGTTGCCGTGGATGGCCACCGAGTACGTCGAGGGCCGCAATCTGCTCCAGACCATCGAGGCCTCCGGCCCGCTGCACCCCGACGACGTGCTCGACCTGGCCGCCGGCGTGGCCGACGCGCTGACCGAGATCCACCGCGCGGGCGTGATCCACCGCGACCTCAAGCCCTCGAACATCCTGATGTCCCCGCAGGGGCCCCGGGTGATCGACTTCGGTATCGCGCGGGCCGCCGAGGCCAGCACGGTCACCAGCACCGGCAAGATCACCGGCTCGGCCGCCTACATGTCGCCCGAGCAGGCGGTGGGCAAGCGGGTCGGCCCGGCCACCGACATCTTCTCCCTGGGCGCCCTGCTCTACTACGCGGCCACCGGTGAACCCGCCTTCGGCACCGGCCCGGCCACCGCCATGCTCTACCGCACGGTGCACGCCTCGGTCGACATGACGCCGATCCACTCCGCCGAGCTGCGCGACCTGATCGACGCCTGCCTGGAGAAGGACCCAGAAGACCGGCCCAACGCCAAGCACGTGGCCATCGCCGCGCGCACCGGCCAGCCGGTCACCCGCCTGCCGCGCAGCACCCCGCCCACCGGCATGCAGACCCCGGCCGAGATCGCGCTCACCGCGCAACTGGGGGCCAACAGCGCCTACGACGCCCTGATGGACCAGGTGGCCTCGGCCACCGCCGGGCGCGGCAACCCGGTGATCGCACCGCCCGAGCAGCGCCGGGGCGAGCCGCACCGGGGGGAGCAGCCCTGGTGGCGCACACCGATCTTCGCCCAGGCCGCCGGGGGCGCGGTGCTGCTGGTCGCGGTCGTGGTCGGCGGCGTCATCATGCTGAACCAGGACGGCGGCCAGAAGGAGGATCCGGCGGCCAACGTCTCCGGTTCGCAGGAGGAGGGCGGCCTGGCCCCCACCGCCAGCGCCTCGTCCACCGTGATCAAGGACAAGGACGGCAAGCTGCGCACGGTGCCGGCCACCGCCCCGAACAACATCCCCACGGCCGGCGCGACCACCCGGCCCGACGGCACGGTGGTGATCCCCAGCGGCAGCACCACCCGGACCGCGACCGCCGGGCCCTCGCGCACCACGGGGCCGAAGCCCTCCGACTCGGACACCCCGGACGACGACGTGCCCGATGACGACGACGACCCGACGGTCACGTCCAAGCCGACGGTCACCCCGACCACGACGGCCGCGCCCGACCCGACGGTGACCACCGACGCGCCGCCGCCGACCACCACCCCGGCCGACCCGACCACCACCACGCCGGACACGGGCGGCGAGCCCACCGGCGACACCGGTGGCGGCGCCGCGGGCAACCCCTAGAGCAAACGCAGAACGGCCGGGTGAAAGCACCCGGCCGTTCTTCGTCAGGCCGGCCGCCGGGCCAGGAAGTCCGCCACCCGGTGCCCGTTGGCCAGCCCCCGGGCCTCGTACTTGGTCACCGGACGCCAGGCCGGGCGCTCCACCGCGCCGTCGTTCTGCAGTTCCAGCCCCGGCTCGGCCCGGAGCACGGCGGCCATCTGCTCTGCGTACGGCTCCCAGTCGGTGGCGCAGTGCAGCAGCCCACCCGGAGCCAGCCGGTCGGCCACCAGTGCGGCGAAGCGCGGCGTGACCAGGCGGCGCTTGTGATGGCGGGCCTTCGGCCAGGGGTCGGGGAAGTACACCCGTACCCCTGCCAGGCTGCCTGAGGGGATCCGGCTGCGCAGCAGTTCCTCGCCGTCACCGTTGAGCACCCGCACGTTCTCCAGGCCGCCCTCGACCAGCGCCAGCACCAGATTGCCGACCCCGGGGGTGTGCACGTCGGCCGCGAGTACGCCGGTCGCCGGATCGGCCGCAGCCATGCTCAACGTGCTGCTGCCCGTCCCGAACCCGATCTCCAGCACCACCGGCACCCCCGGGCCGAACAGGGCCTCGAGGTCGAGCGGGCCCTCCGGCACCTGGAAGCGGGAGAAGTGCGCATCCATCGCCTCACGCCGGACGAGCCCCATGCGTCCCCTGCGCAGTTTGTACGAGGGCACGGCGGGAGGCACGAAGGTATCGGTCACCTGGACATTATCCGCCGCTGCGGGCGTGCCCCGTGAACTTCGGGGGCTGCTGACGCCCCGAGCGCACCGGCGGCGCCGGCACCACGCAATCGCCCTCGCCGTCCTGCCAGGGGCGGTCGGGGTGACCGCCGGCCAGCGCACTCTCGTACAGCTCGACCTTGCGGCTGACCGCCTCCAGGCTCGCCGCCAGCCGGTCCATCTGCCGGCGCACCTTGTCCTGGTGCTCGCGCAGCAGCTCGATGCGCTGCTGCTCGTTGCCCTCACCGGCGCGCACCAGCTCGGTGTAGCGCGCCAGGTCGGCCAGCGGCATGCCGGAGTCGCGCAGCCGGGTGAGCAGCTGCAGCCACTGCACGTCGCTGCGGCCGTAGACGCGCCGGCCCGTGGAATCGCGCGCCACCGGATTCACGAACAGGTTCTCCTGCTCGTAGAACCGCAGGGTGTGCGCACTCAGACCGGTCTCGGCGCTCAGCTCACCGATGCTCATCGCTTCCGCAGTGGTGGTCACGGAATCCAGCCTAAGCGGGCTTGTCCTCGAGTCCACTCGAACTCCTAGCGTCTACCAGGTCGCCATCGAGAGGACTGAGCAGACATGAGTACCTGGATGATCACCGGCGCCTCCGGCGGGTTCGGCCGGCTGATGACGGAAAGGCTTCTGGAACGCGGGGACACGGTGATCGGCGCGGTCCGCCGGCCGGAGGCCCTGGACGACCTCGCGGCGAAGTACGAGCGCCTGCGCACGGTGCAGATGGACCTGACCGACGCAGAATCGGTGCGCACGGCCACCGACCAGGCCTTCACCGCCGGGCGGGTCGACGTGGTGGTGAGCAACGCCGGCCACGGAATCTTCGGCGCGGCCGAGGAACTCACCGACGCGCAGATCCGCCGCGTCATCGACGTGAACCTGCTCGGCTCGATCGCCGTGATCCGTGCCGCCCTGCCGCACCTGCGCGCCCAGGGCGGGGGCCGGATCCTGCAGGTGGCCTCGGAGGGCGGGCAGATCGCCTACCCCAACTTCAGCGCCTACCACGCCAGCAAGTGGGGTATCGAGGGGTTCGTCGAGTCGGTCGCGCAGGAGGTCGAACCGTTCGGGATAGACTTCACCATCCTCGAACCGGGGCCTTCCCAGACCGGTTTCGGCACCGCCCTCGACACGGCCCCGGCCACCGCGGTGTACGACCGGACGCCCTCCGGCGACATCCGGCGGGCTCTGCAGGAAGGCGGCCTGGCCTGGGTGGATCCCGGCAAGGTGGCCGACGCGTTCATCGCCGTCGCCGACGTCTCCCCCGCACCGCGCCGCCTGGCCCTCGGATCCGGCCCCTACCAGCAGATCGAAGACGCCCTGAAGTCCCGGCTGGCGGAACTGCAGGCGCAGCGTGAGGTCACCACGTCGGTGGACGCCTGACCGGGCGGGGCCTCCCGTCCGCCGGGAGGCCCCCCGTCCGTCGATGTCCTCAGCTGACCTGCTGCAGCCGGATCAGGTTCCCGGCCGGGTCCCGCAGCGCCGCGTCCCGCACGCCGTAGGGCTGGTCGGTCGGCTCCTGGACGATGTCCACGTCGCCGCCCTGCAGCTTCTCGAAGGTGCCGTCCAGATCCTTGGTGGCCAGGTTGATGCTGGCGAAGGTGCCCTTGGCCATCATCTCGGCGACCACCCGCTTCTCGTCCTCGGTGATCCCCGGGTCGGCGGCGGGCGGGTAGAGCACGATCGAGGTGCCGGGCTGGGCCACCGGCCCCACGGTGATCCAGCGCATGTTCTCGTAGCCGACGTCGAGGCGTACCTCGAAACCCAGGACGTCGCGGTAGAAGGCCACCGAGGCCTCCGGGTCGGTGTGCGGCAGGAACGTCTGGTGAATGGTGATGTCCATGCCGCTCAACGTAGTCGCGTGGCTGTGACCAGCGCTTCTCGATTCCTGACCGGTGCAGCGCCCTGGGGCGCGGAAGTGCCATGCTGGTCGGTATGACGTCGTTGGAGGATCTGGTCCGGCTGCGCCGGGCCCGCGACAAGATGGACCGCGACTACGCCCAGCCCCTCGACGTGGCCGCGCTGGCCCGCTTCGCGCTCATGTCCCCCGGCCACTTCTCCCGCAGCTTCAGAGCAGCGTTCGGGGAGTCCCCGTACAGCTACCTGATGACGCGGCGGATCGAGCGGGCGATGGCCCTGCTGCGCATCGGCGAGCTCAGCGTCACCGACGTCTGCCTGGCCGTGGGCTGTTCCTCGCTGGGCACCTTCAGCTCCCGCTTCACCGAACTGGTGGGCGAGAGCCCGAGCGCCTACAAGGCCCGCGCCGAGCACGCTGACGGGGCCGGGGTCGCGCCCTGCATCGCCAAGATCCACACCCGCCCGGTGCGTCACCGCCAGCCTTCGTAAACTGCCGAATTATGGACGGGAAAACCCTCCGCACCCTGGCCGTGCGCATCGCCACCGCGTTGCCCGAGGCCGAGTTCGGTTTCCCGTTCGGCCCCGAGCACGAGGTGGCCAAGGTGGTGGGCAAGGTGTTCTTCCTGGCCACCGAGCTGCGCGGCGAGCATCTGGTCACGCTGAAGTGCGAACCCGAGCACAGCCTGGCCCTGCAGGAGGAGTTCGCCGGCGCGGTCTTCCCCGGCTACCACATGAACAAGAAGCACTGGATCTCGCTGCGGGGTACCGACCAGGTCGACGAGGACCTGGTGGACGAACTGGTGCGCACCTCGTACACCCTGGTGGTGGACACGCTCCCCCGCGCCGCCCGCCCCGGCCTTTCCGCCCAGGCTCTCAAAGGCCTTCAGATTGAGGACGATTGATCGCCTCAGCTTTCGCTGTCGGTGTCCAGGCGCTGCGCATCGGCCTGCGGGTACGCGGCCCGGTTCAGCCACCAGTCCTCCAGCCGCACCCGCAGCAGCAACAGCAGTGGGGCGGCCAGGGCGCCGGGCTGCAGAGAACGGCCGTCGAGCACGAACCGCACGCTCCACCGCTGCAGCCGACCCACCCCGGAAGTCTTTGCCCCGGAACGGTGTTCGCCGATCTCGACGGTCAGCTCGACCAGGGGCACCCGTTCCGGCCGGGGCACGAGCCGCACCTCGGTGACCCGCAGCGACCAGGCGCTGAGCGGGATGCGCTCGCGCACGTTCAAACGCTCGGTGATCTGTGCGGCGGGAAGCGGGAGCTCGTAGCCGGCGTCCATGAGTCCACGGTAGAGCGGGGCAACCGGGGTATGTAGAGGTCTTTCGTCCCCAATTGGGTTTTCCTGAGCGGGAAAGGTGCTACTGCTGCACCTTCTGACCCACCGGAGACTGCTGCGCCACCCGGATGACGGTGCGCCCGGCCGGCTCTTCCCGAAGCGCGCATGATCCGAAGCATCCGCCATGGGGATGGGTCTCGGGCGACGCTACGCCCTGGTCGTCGCGACCCTGGTGGTCGTCTACTGGCTGGTCCCCGCCGGGCTGGGCCGCAACGTCGTCGAGATCCTGGTCGGCCTGGTCGCGATGAGCGCCCTGATGCTGGCCGCCCACAACGACCGCGCCCACACCACCGCCTGGCACATGTTCGGCATCGGGGGCACGCTCATCCTGGCCGGGGACTGCGTGCAGGCCTGGTACCGGTGGTCGGGCTCCCCGCAGCCGTATCCCTCGCTGGGCGACCTGGGCTATCTGCTCGGCTACGGCGCACTGAGCCTGGGGCTGGTGCTGCTGCAGCGCGGGCGGCCGCTCACGGTCAGCGGAGTCCTGGACACCGCCGTGGTCACCGTGGCCGGCGGGCTCGTGCTGTGGATAGCGCTCGGAGACCATCTCGGCCCACCGGGCGAACTGGTCTGGTTCACCAGCCTGGCCTACCCCGTGATGAACATGCTGCTGCTGGCCCTGATCGTCTGGATCATCACCAGCCCGGTGGCGGTGCTGGACGCCGTCATCTCCCGCTGGCTGGCCCTGAGTATTGCGGCCCTGCTGATCGCGGACACCGTGTTCGGACTGTCGGACTCCTCGCTCAACTTCCAGGACCGCCTGTTCTCGATGGGCTATCTGACCATGTACGCGGGCTGGACGGGGGCCGGAGTGCGGGCCGCCAGCAGGCCCGAACCCCCTGCCCCGAGCCAGGAGACGTTGCTGTCTCCGCTGTGGCTGCTCGGCATGTACGCGGCGTTGCTGGTCGTGCCCACGATCCTGCTCATCGACTACCTCAACGACCACCAGGACAGTCACCTGCCCCTGGCGGTCGCCTCCTTCTTGCTGTCGGTGCTTGTACCGGCCCGGATGTGGCTGTCCATGCGCCAGCTCGTGGCCTCCACCCGGCAGAGCGACGCCTTCCGCGACGACCTGGCCCACCAGGCCGCCCACGACCACCTCACCGACCTGCCCAACCGCGCCTACCTGATGGAGCTGCTGTCCGCCCAGATGCACCGGGCCCGGCGCTCGGGCAGCGAGGTCGCCCTGCTCTTCGTCGACCTGGACTTCTTCAAACGGGTGAACGACCAGCTCGGCCACGCCGCCGGCGACGAGGTCCTGCGCACCACCGCCGACCGGATGAAGAGCGTGCTGCGCGCCGGGGACGTCCTGGCCCGCCAGGGCGGCGACGAGTTCGTCGTCCTGATCGACCCGGTGCCCACCCCGGCCGAGCTGATCGACATCGCCGACCGGCTGGTCAAGGCGGTCAGCGTCCCGATCATGACCGCCGCCGGCAAGGCCTCGATCGGGGCCAGCGTGGGGATCGCCCTGGCCCGGGACGGACAGATCGACGCCGAGCAGCTGCTGCAGGACGCCGACCTGGCCGCCTACCGGGCCAAGAGCAACGGCCGGGGGCGGGCCGAGATCTTCGACCAGGCGCTGCGCTCGGAGCTGGAGGCCCGGGCCAAACTCGAGCACGACATCCGCACCGGCCTGTCCGGCGGCGAGTTCGAGCTCCACTACCAACCGGTCATGAGCGTGGCCACCGGCCGGCTGCGTTCGTACGAGGCGCTGATCCGCTGGCGGCACCCCCAGCGCGGCCTGGTCCCGCCCGACGAGTTCATCCCGACCGCCGAGGAGAGCCTGCTGATCTGCGAGATCGGCCGCTGGGTGCTCGGGCGGGCGACGAAGCAGCTGACCGAGTGGACCCGCGAGGACCCGGCCGGGCACCACGACGTCACCGTGGCGGTCAACATCTCGGCCCGCCACCTGGCCTCCAAGTCGCTGGTCGACGAGGTGCGCAGCGCCCTGCACGACAGCGGTCTGGACGCCCGCCGGCTGGTCCTGGAGATCACCGAGACCGTCCTCATGGACGAGCCCACCGCCGACGCGCACCTGCGCGACCTGCGCGCCCTCGGGGTCACGGTGAGTCTGGACGACTTCGGCACCGGCTACACCAGCATCGGCCAGCTGCAGAAGCTGCAGGTCGACACCCTCAAGATCGACCAGAGCTTCCTGCGCTCGGACGACCCGGCCACCCAGGCGCTGGTCGCGCTGATGATCACCGCGGCCCACGCCTTCAACCTGGACGTGGTGGCCGAGGGGGTGGAGACCGAGGAACAGCTGCAGCGCCTGTCCCGGATCGGCTGCGAGCTGGCCCAGGGCTACTACCTGGGCCGCCCCCTGCCCGCACGGGAGGCCCGGATCGCCAGCGAGCCGGCCCGCTAGTGGAACTGCGCCAGGTGCCGGGCCAGCACGTCGTCCCCGAAGTCGTTGTCGGGGTCTCGCCACACCGAGTGCACGTGGTTGCCGTTGCGCTGGGTGTTGTCCCACTCCGCCAGCAGGCCCGGCGCCTGTAGCCGGAAGTAGTGCGGCTGCCCGGGTTCCTGACTACCTGCCCAGGCGAAGTGCACCCCGTCGAAACGCTTCCCCGCGTACTTCTCGGCCTCCCGTTCGGCCAGGGACCTGGGCACCCGGTCGATGAACGTACCCAGCAGCCGACGCAGCACAGTCTGCTGATTGGCCGACAGCCAGCTTGCCGGAATGCCTTTGGGCTGGGACGAGTACCGCACGGCCTCACGGTGCTCCGGCCGGGTTCCTGCCCTGACCTCGGCCATCTCGTGCACGGCCTCCACGGAGTCCCGGAGGCGGGGCGAGGTGAAACGGCTGCGCCAGAGCTCCCCCAAAGGCATCACGTCGTCCCCGTCCACAATTTTGGGACGGTTCCCAGTGACCAGGTCTACGGGCGCCACCGGCGCCAGCACCGCCCTGGCCGCCTGTTCTCCGTCCAACGAGCGCACCAGCTCCCCCGCCAGATCTTCAGTGGCCCCCAGAGGACGAAGGAACAGACCACCAAGAAGCGGGGACGAGGCGGGGTCGGCTCCCAGGAAGCAGGGGGTGCTGGCCTGCACGGCACCATCAAGAATCAGGTGCTGCACGGAGACGTGGTGCCCGCCGAAGCGCCACGACCACGGCCCACGAGTACCCGCCTCGTGCGGGTCACCGAAGACCCGCAGCCAGTACTGCTGCGGGTCGCGCCCCCGCGCCCGCCCCCAGTCGACCTCCCACCCGTCGGCCTTGTCCAGCACGTTCTCCAGGCCGATGATCGTGGAGACGGTGACGTACCCCGGATCGGACAGGCCGCTGGCCAGCAGCCGCATGGCCAACCCCTGCTGCCCCGGCCGCATCTGGGTCAGCGACAGGCCACCATGGTCGGTCGGCGTGTAGTACCAGCGGTGCCGCTCTTCGTCCGAGGGCCAGGGACACATCGCCTGCGCCCGCTGCGCCGCGTTCAGGCTGCCCAGCCAGGCGCGCGCGTTCTCGGCCATGACTGCCGCGAGATCCCCATTGGTCACGCCGTTCACGCTACGTCCGCCGACCGTGCTCCTCAACGCCTGCCCACGCTCCCAGCGCTGGTCGGCCCATCAGTGCTTTTCCACGGTGCGCGCGAGAATGCCCAGGGTGGCGCGCAGGCCGGCCTCGGGGATGATCGGGAAGTTCACCACGCCGCGGTACTCCGGCCGGATCCGGCTCCAGTCGTAGTAGGCGGTGACCAGGGTGCCGCCCTCCTCGGCCTGCAGCGTGTAGCCCCACAGGTGCTCGATCGGCGGCTGGATGGTGCCCGAGATCGTCCACTCGATCTCCTGCCCGGGCACCAGCCGCGTGATGATCACCGTGACGTCGTACTTGCCCATCGGCAGGTCGTTCAGCGACTCCCGGTCCATGTGCACCACGAACTCGTCGCCCACCTGCCGCACCCGCTCGCCCTCGGCCCACTGGAGCATGCCGGAGGAGTCGATCCGCACGTGCCCGTGCGGATCGGTGAGCACCTCGAAGATCTGCCCGGCCGGCGCCTCGATGCGCCGCTGAATCTCGAATCTCTCGTTCCCCATACCGGCCAGCGTGCCAGCTGTGCCCGTAATGAGCAAGAGCCTTCAATGACTATTACACATCGGCCCGCGCCGAGATCTGCTGGATCGCCCAGCCGTTGCCGTCCGGGTCACCGAAGAACACGAAACCCACGTTGTCCAGGGCTTTTCCGCCCTGCTCGAGCTTGGCCACATCCCCGTCGATCGCCTGCACCTCCCCCACCTCCACCCCGCGCCCCTTCAGCTCGGCGTGCGCGGCCACGATGTCGGCGACCACCAGCTGCAGACCCTTCAGCGAGCCCGGCTCCATGCCCGAGGACCCACCCAGCACGATCGAGCACCCCGAGCCGGGCGGGGTGATCTGCACGAACCGCACCCCGGGAGCGGGGGCCACGTCGTGATCGACCGGCCAGCCCATCTTCTCGCCGTAGAAGGCCTTGGCCACGTCGATGTCGGCGACCGGGACATTGACGACTTCCAGGGTGTAGTTCACGAGCCGACTCCTCAGGTAGGTAAAGCGTTCGCATATCAGGACCGCACCACCGAACGAAACTCATCGCCGGGCCGCCCCAGCCACCGGGGCGGCCCTGTCCGGGGCCTCCATCTAGCATCTCCGGCATGCAGCCCGATGTGAACGCGATGCTCCACGACCTACGCCAGCTGGTTGAGGTCGAGTCCCCCTCCGGCGACCTCGAGGCGCTCCAGGCCTCGGCGGGTGTGGTGGCCGAGATCCTGCAGAAGCGGCTCGGCGGCGAGGCGGTTCTGGTGGAGAGCGCGGCCGGACCGCACATCCGCTGGTCGGGCGGCGGCGAACCCAGGGTGCTCATCCTCGGGCATCACGACACCGTCTTCCCGATCGGGACGCTGGCCCGGCGCCCGTTCCTGGTCGAAGACGGCAAGGCTTACGGTCCGGGCACTTTCGACATGCTGGGCGGGCTGGTGCAGGCCGTGCACGGGCTGGCCCTGCTCCCCGACCTCAGCGGTGTCGAGGTGCTGGTCACGTCGGACGAGGAGGTCGGTTCGGGGGCGTCGCGGGAGCTGATCGAGCAGCTGGCCCAGGAGTGCGGGGCGGTGCTGGTCTTCGAGGGGGCCGGGGAAGGCGGTGCACTCAAGACCGGGCGCAAGGGGTGCGGCACGTTCGAGGTGTCGATCACGGGGCGGGCCTCGCACGCCGGGCTGGAGCCCGAGGCGGGCGTGAACGCGCTGGTCGAGGCGGCGCATCAGGTGCTCGCGATCGCTGCTCTGGGCCGGCCCGAGCTGGGTACGACGGTGGTGCCGTCGATGGCTTCGGCGGGCACGGCCAGCAACGTGGTTCCGGCCGAGGCGAAGATCATTGTGGACGTCCGTGTCGCCTCGGCCGATGAGACGGCGCGGATCGAGGCTGCTTTCGCGGGTCTGCGGGCGGTCGGGGCGGGCGCGAAGGTCGCGGTTGCGGGTGGTTTCAGTCGGCCACCGATGCCTGAGGACGTGTCTGAGCACCTTTTCGGGGTCGCTCGCCAGTTCGATGCGAACCTGGAAGGGATTTCGGTAGGCGGCGGTAGCGACGGCAACCTGACGGCCGCGCTGGGTGTGCCCACGCTGGACGGGCTCGGGGCCGTGGGCGGGGGCGCCCACGCCGACCACGAGTACCTCGTGGTCAGCGCGATGGCCGAACGCGCCCGCCTCACGGCCCATCTGGCGCGTTATTTGACGGCGCCAGCCACCAGCCCCGCCACGTAGTAGCGCTGCAACACCAGGTAGAGCACGATGCACGGGATCGCCGTGACCGCGACCCCGGCCTGCATGATGCCCCAGTTCATCGTGCCGAGCTGGTTGGAGGCCAGCACGGTGAGCGTGACCGGCAGGGTGAACTTGGCCTCGTCGGTGACCAGGACGAGCGCCGCGAAGAACTCGTTCCAGCAGGTGAAGAAGGTGAACAGGGCGGTGCTGATCAGGCCGGGCACGGCCACCGGCAGCATCACCCGGGTCATCGCCGACAGGTAGCCGCAGCCGTCGATCAGGGCCGCCTCCTCGATGCTGGCCGGCAGCGCCGCGAAGCTGTTGCGCATCAGGAAGATCCCGAACGGCAACTGGAAGGTGGTGTACACCAGCACCAGGCCGAGCAGGCTGTTGTTCAGGCCCAGGGTGTGCAGGATCGAGAACAGTGGGGTGATGATCGCCTGGAACGGGATCATGAAGGTGGCCAGGATCAGGAAGAACAGCACCCCGCTGCCGGCGAAACGCAGCTTGGCGAAACCGTATCCGGCCAGGGTGGCGAGCACCATGGTGAGCACGGTGGCCCCGGCCGAGACCAGCACGCTGTTGCCCACGTGCGTCCAGATGCCCACCGCCCCGGTGTTGCCCAGCGCCTGGTAGTTGTCCAGCGAGAGCCCGTGGGGGTAGAGCGTGGGCGGGTTCTCGGTGGCCTCGGCCGAGCTCTTCAGCGACTGCGACAGCATGATCCACAGGGGGTAGAGCACGATCGCGGCCACGCTCAGGCAGGCCGCCCACCAGGCCGCCCGCGGTAGCGAACGGCGCACTTCCAGCAGGGTTCTCACGACAGGTCCGTCTTCCTCAGCAGGAGCATCTGCACGGCGCTGACCATGGCCAGGACGATCATCAGCATGGCCGAGAGCGCCGCGCCGTAGCCCAGGTCGAAGTTGATGAACGAGGTGCGGTAGATCTGGTAGACGGCCGTGATGGTGCTGTTCGAGGGACCGCCGGAGGTCATGATGAAGAACTGGTCGAAGGCCAGCAGCGAACCGGCCACCGAGAACACCAGCACCAGGGCGAGGGTGGGGCGCAGCAGCGGAAGCGTCACGTGCACGAACGACTTCCACGGCCCGGCCCCGTCGATCCGGGCCGCCTCGGTGAGTTCGGCCGGGATCGACTGCAGGCCGGACAGCAGCAGGATCATCTGCATGCCGGTCATCTTCCAGACCACCATCAGCACCACCACGGTCAGGGCACTGGTGGAGGTGTCGAACCAGTTGGACTCGCGGGTGCCCAGGCCGAGGTGGACGGCCAGGTCGGTGAGCGGGCCGAGGCCGGGCTGGGTCAGGTACAGCCACAGGTAGGCCGCGGCCGCGAAACCGATCACCACGGGCAGGAAGAAGATGGTCTGGAACACCCTCGCGGGCCGGCCCGGGCGGTTGATCAGGAAGGCCAGGGCCAGCGCGGCGACGAGCAGGAGCGGGGTGATGAACAGCGTGTACTTGAGCGTGAAGACCACCGAGTCCAGCCAGCTCTCGTCCTTCAGGGCCAGCCGGTAGTTCTCCAGACCGACCCAGCTGTGCTCGCCCAGCAGGGGCCAGTCGTGCAGGCTCATCCAGAACGTCATCACGAGCGGGACCAAGAAGAATACGAAGACGACGAGCAGGGCCGGGGAGACCATGGCCAGCCCGGCGAGCTGACGGCGACGGCGCTGGGTCAGGCGCGGGCCCGGGCGCCGCCGCGGGGCACCGGCGGCGACCGGGGCCGGCTTCACAGTGGTGGCGGACATCCGGTTCAGCCCGCGTCGATGATGGCCTGGGCGGCCTTCTGGGCCTCGTCCTGCGCCGCCCTGATGTCGCCGCCGCCGAACACCGCCTTGTTGATCATCGTCGCCCAGGGGCCGTTGTTGTCGTTGATGATCTCGTTCTCGACCACGCTGTACGGGGTCCGGCCGGTGCTCATCGACTCGCCGAGCACCTGGTAGCGCTCGTCGTCCACGCCGTAGACGGTCTCGACCAGGTCGGTGCGCACCGGCACGATCGAGTTCTCGGCCAGCAGTGTCTGGGCCTCGTCGCCGGTCGCCCACTTCACGAAGTCGTAGGCCACCGCCTTGTTCTTGGCCCCGGCGGTCACCGCGATCTCGTCGCCACCGGCGAACGAGGCGGTGCCGCCGTCCCGGCCGACGATCGGGGCGACGCCGAAGTCGATCTTCTTGTCGGCGGCCAGGGTCTGCACGAAGAACGCGCCCAGGTTGACCATGCCGACCTTGCCGCTCTGGAACGTGCCGCCCTGGGTGCTGCCGTTGTCGGTCTTGGACGAGGGCGCCATCAGCCCCTCCTCCCACATGGTGCGGTAGAACTGCAGAGCCTCGGTGACCTCCGGGCTGTCGAACTGCGCGGTCTTGCCGTCCTCGGAGAGCACCTCGCCGCCGCTGGCCCACACGTGCGGGGCGAACTCGAAGATGTTGCAGCCGCCGCACGATCCGGCCATCACGAAGCCGTAGTGGCCCTCACCGAGCTTCTTGATCGCCCGGGACGCCTCGAGCATCTCGTCGTAGGTGGCCGGGGGCTTCTCCGGGTCCAGGCCGGCCTTCTTGAACAGATCCTTGTTGTAGAAGGTGACCGACGCCTCGGCCGTGAACGGCAGCGCGTAGGTCTTGTCCTCGAAAACTGCCAGTTCCTTGTGGGCCGGGCTCAGGTCGTCCTTCCATTCCAGCTCCTCCAGCACCGGGGTCAGGTCGTCGAGCACCCCTTTGGAGGCAAAGTAGGGCAGGTAGACCAGGTCGATCGAGGCGATGTCGGGGCCCGAGCCGGAGGCCGCGGCGGTGCCGAACTTCTGCACGAAGCTGGCCGCCGGGATCACCGAGACCCGGACCTGCCCCTCGTGCGACTTGTTGTACGTGTCGGCCAGCAGGTTGATGAAACCCTTCTGGCTGTCCCGGGCCCACAGCGTCGCGGTGCCGACCGGCTTGTCGCTCGCGCTGGTGGTCTCATCGTCCCCGCCGCCGCAGCCGGCCAGCCCGACCAGGGCGACGGCGGCGGCCGCGGCTGCTGCCACGAACCTCATTGTTGCGACCATGACGACTTCGCTTTCCGCCCGCGCCCCCTCATTGGAGCGCGGGCTGGGAGAAGGAGGCGAACGTTGCCCTACAGCACCGGGAGCCAGACCCGCATGGCTCCCGGCCCACGGTTGGCCCAGGCGCTGTAGGGAATGGCAGTGAAATCGATGGACGTCGGGGAGACGCTGTCTTCCGACGTCGCCGTCCCCGTGGAGTAGGGGGCGTAGAGCGCCGGCTCCAGAGGCCGGGCGATCCCGGAAAGGCGCAGGCGCACCGGGGTCAGGTCTTCCGTGACTCGTTCGACCGTGATCGGTGCGGAAGGATCGAGGTGCAACTGCTCGACCAGGACGCCGGTGGGCAGGTCGGCCTGTTCGACGGCGAAGACCAGCGGGCCCCGGGTCACGGCGAGGCTCCCGCGCACGGCGTCCACCCGGTCGTCGGCCCGGACCAGCGTCGGCGGCATGGGCAGGGTGAGACGGATCTGGTCGCCGTCCTCGACCTCGGTGCGCCAGTACTGCCCCGACTCCAGCGAGAGCCTGTTATCGCCACGCTCGGCGGTGGCACCGGTGGCCCAGGCCGGGATCCGGACGCTGAGCTCCCCCGACCCCACAGCCGTGAGCACAATGTCCCCGTCGTACGGGTACTCGGTCTCGACCGTCACCGAAAGCCCGGGCGCCGCATAGGTTCCGGCGTGCAGCAGGTGCAGCTGCAGCCCCGTCTCGGTGCCGGTGGCGACGTAGCCCTGCAGCGAGGCGATGAGCCGGGCGATGTTCGGCGGGCAGCAGGCGCAGCCATACCAGGGCAGGCGCTCGCTCGGCGAGTCCTCGTCGGAACCCTCGTGCCCGGTGCGCAGTTGCAGCGGGTTGGAGTAGAAGAACGCTTTGCCGGTGTGCGAGGTCGAGGCCGCGATGCCGTTGAACAGCGCCCGTTCCATCTCCTCGGCGTAGCGCGCCTCACCGGTGGCCAGCAGCATGCGCCAGCACCACTGGAAAGCGGCGATGGAGGCGCAGGTCTCGGCGTAGGCGCGGTCCGGCGGCAGCTCGAACGGGTCACCGTAGGCCTCGTCACGGTGCCGGGAGCCGTGGGCGCCGGTGATGTACATCTTGGTGCCGAACGCGCTGTCCCACAGCTTTTCCATGGCGCGCAGCAGCGACTCGTCGCCGTTCTCCAGGTACACGTCGGTGGCCCCGGCCGCCAGGTACAGCTGACGCACGGAATGGCCCAGGGCTTCGACGTTCTCGCGCACCGGCAGGTGGTCCTGGTAGTACAGCGAGCCGAACCGGCCGGGCTCCAGCGAGCGGTGGCCGCGCCGGTCGATCTGCCGTTCGGCGGCGGTGAGGTAGTCCTTCTCGCCCGTCTCGCGGTAGAGCTCGACCAGCGCCGTCTCCACCTCGGGGTGCCCGTCGATGATCGGGTTGCCCTCACCGTCGTCCAGCTTGGCCACGAAATCGGCCAGCCGGGTGGCGATCTGCAGGAACCGCCGGTCCTGCCTGCCCCGGTGCAGGGCCACCGCGGCCTGGATCAGGTGGCCCGCCGAGTAGAGCTCGTGCGTGTAGTCGGGGTGCGCGAAAGGCTCCTCGCCCTCCACACCCTGCACGTAGGTGTTGAGGTAGCCGTCCTCGGCCTGGGTCTTCTCCATCAGGGTGGCCAGTTCGGCCAGCAGATCGTTCCAGGTGGCGGTGCCGGTGCGGCCGATCTCCCAGCCGATCGCCTCCAGGGTCTTGTACAGGTCGGTGTCGGCGAACCACGGTCCGGCGAACTTGCCCTGCGGGCCCTCCGGACCGGCCTCGGCCAGCCTCCGGAAGTTCTGGACGGCGCCGGTGGCCTCGAGGTTCTCAAGGCAGTGCGGGATGGTCGCCGCCGCGTTCAGCGACTGCCAGCGCCCCAGGGGCGACTGTGGGTGCAGTTCGGCGGAGCGCAGGGCCAGCGGGGTCAGGGTCGCGGGCCGGCGGGGAACGGCCGGGCCCTGGGCCACGTGCTCGGTCTCAAGGGGCAAGGTGACGCCTCTCATCGGGACCGGCCAACGGAGCGATGCTGCCGGCTCCGTCGCCGGGAAAATTCAGGAAACCGTTTGTCTCGCTCAAAACGTAGGCGCGTGCCTCGAAGTGGTCAAGACCCGTCGCTGAACGGACGACGGCGAGGTTTCTTGCCGGACCAACGGTTTCCTGTTTAGCTGATCCGATGAGCAGTGAGACCAGCACCCCGCGCTCCGGGCCGGGGGCCGCACCCCGGCGAGCCGGCATCGCCGATGTGGCGGCGTTGGCCGGGGTGTCGGTGGGCACCGCCTCCAAAGCGCTGAACGGCCGGGGGAATCTGCGGGAAGAGACCCGGGCCCGGGTGCGGGCGGCCGCTGAGCAGCTGGAGTTCGCCCCCAGCACGGTGGCCCGCAGCCTGCTCACCGGCCGCACGTTCACGGTCGGGATCATCACCACCGACAGCTACGGCCGCTTCAGCATCCCGATCATGCGCGGCGCCGAGGACGCGCTGGGGCTGGGCGAGATGCTGGCCTTCCTGTGCGACAGCCGCGAGGACCCGATCCGCGAGCAGCACCACATCCGGCGCCTGCTGGAGCGCCGGGTCGACGGGATCATCGTGGCCGGCCGGCGCACCGACGCCCGGGCCCCGATCGGCACCAACCTGCCGGTGCCGGTGGTCTACGCCCTGGCCCCCAGCGACGACCCGGACGACATCAGCGTGACCAGCGACGAGCCGGGTGCGGCCCGGCTGGCGATCGACCACCTGGTGCGGACCGGGCGCCGGCGGATCGCCCACATCACCGGCCCGCACTCGCACTCCTCCTCACGGGTGCGGGCGGCCAGTGCGATCGAGACGTTGCGCGGGCACGGGCTCGAACTGGTCGGCGATCCCTGGTTCGGGAGCTGGTCGGAGGCCTGGGGGCGGTTCGCGGTGGGGCAGTTGATGCGCAGCGACCCGGACGTGGACGGCATCTTCTGCGGGGCCGACGTCATTGCGAGAGGAACGACGGACGCCCTGCGCGAGTCCGGGGTGACGTTACCTACGGAAGTGGGTGTGGTCGGGGTGGACAACTGGGTGATCAGCGCCGAGGCCGCCCGCCCCCCACTGACCACGGTCGACCTGGGGCTGCACGAACTGGGCCGGCGCGCGGGCGAACTGCTGATCGCCGCGATCGACGGTTCCCCGGCACCGGGGACCCATACGGTGCCGGGGCATCTGGTGGTGCGTGAGTCCTAGGCCGAGAGCTGGGCCGCGACCGCTTCGAGGATCTTCACGTCGCCCTCGTAGGGGCCGCTGGACCGGGGCCAGTGCGTGATCACGTCGGTGAAGCCGAGCTCACCGGCGCGGCCGGTCATCTCCTGGTACACGCCCACGCTGCTGAGCGAGAACGGCACCTCGGGACGCATGGTGGGCGCGTCGAGCATCAGGTAGCGCCGCACCGGTGCACCCTCGCGCCCGGCCGTGGTCAGAGCCTCTTCGAAGATCTTGGTCAGCCCGGCCAGACCGGTGAGCCACTCGTCCAGGCTCTGCGCCCGCGCTCCGAGCGTCATCCAGCCGTCCCCCGTGCGGGCGGCGTAGCGCACTCCGCGCGGGCCGTTGGCCGCCACCACGAACGGCAGGTTGCGGGGTTCGGGCAGGGTGCGCGCATCGAGGGTGGAGAACCAGCGGCCCTCGGCCGAGACGTGGTCTTCTGAGCGCAGGCGCACCAGCAGGTCGGTGAACTCCTGGAACCGGTCGACGCGTTCCTTCACGGTGAGGTCGGGCAGGCCGAGGATGCGCGAGTCCAGGTCGCCCCCGGTGCCCACGCCGAGCACGAAGCGGCCGCCGGAGATGTCGTCCAGGGCCTGGGCCTCGCGGTACAGCGACAGCGGGTGCCGGAAGTTGGGGGCGCACACCGCCGTGCCCAGCTCGATCCGCTCGGTGACCAGGGCGGCGGCGGAGAGCATGGGCAGGCCGGCGAACCACGGGGAGTCGGGCAGCCCACCCCAGACCAGGTGGTCGTACGTCCAGGCGTGGTCGAAGCCCAGGTCCTCGGCGGCCCGCCAGAGCGGCCGGGCCTGCGCCCAGGACTGGTCGGTGAGGATGGTGACGCCGTGCTTCACAGTGCTCCCTGGTGCCGGTGGGTACGGATTGGCCGAAACCGGCCCCCAGGCTAGTGGTGGCCGCGGGACAACTGGCAGCACTGGGCCGTCTACCCCATCGTCCTGTTCATCGCCGGCTACGTCTTCGACCGCGTTCGTGACCTCCTGCGTTGGCTGCGGGCGCGACGCAACGCGCCGACCATCGATCTGAGCGGCTACCGGCCGGCAGAACGAAAAGGCTTACCGCCCAGTCACTGACATCGATCGCCGTCATCCGGAAATCGTGCAAATCGGACGGCCGTGGTGGTTGACTTCCCGCCGGTGCGTGCCTGTAATGGTGCCTACGGCCACGGGGAGGTAATGCTTCATGCGCGAGCCCGTCTCCAGCATCGTGTTCGAGATACGCCGTCTGGCAAGAGATTTCCCGGGCGGCAGCCTGCCGCCCGAGATCGTCCCGACGAGCGGCGCCTTCGACGTCCTCGACGTGTCCAAGGCCGCGGTGCTGCGCCTGTCGGCGGCCGAACGGCAGGTGCTCGGCCTGGCCGCCCAGGGCTTCAGCGTCAGCCAGATCTCCCGGCTCACGGCCAGCACGCTCAGGCAGACCCGGGCCCGGCTCGACTTCGCGGGCGCGCACCTGGGGCTCTCCCCCGGTCTGCTCGCCGCCTTCGGCACCGCGGAGCCCTCCGGCGACAGCGTCTCCCGTGCCTGAGCTGCCCGAGCTGACGATGCCGGCCGAGACCACGGCCCGGCTGGAAGAGGTGCGCCGCACCTTCGCCGCCCTGCGCTGTCAGGCCGGGGCCACCGCCGACCCGGAGCAGAAAGACCGGCTGCACCGGATGTCGGCCAAGCTGCTCGAGGGCGGTGCCCGTCCCCTGAAGCCCGGCTATCCGCAGCACCTCACCGGCCGCGAGATCGACGTGCTGGCCGTGGTCGGGGTAGGCGCCACCAACAGCGAGGCCGCGCAGCGCCTGGGTGTCAGCACCGAGACGGTGAAGGGTTACCTGCGCACGGCTATGCACAAGCTCCAGGCCACCAACCGCTACAGCGCGGTGCAGTCGGCCCGGCGCTTCCGCCTCATCCCCTGACCCCTCACCACTACCACGCCAGCGGGCCGGCCGACCGGTCGGTCAGCCGGCCTCGAGCTGCTCGCGCACCGGCCCGGCGATCCGGGCCAGCGCGGTGGCGAGGTGGCGCTGCTGGGCGGCCGTGAGCGGCTCGAACACCAGCCTGCGCACCTCCTCCACATGGCCCGGCGCACACCGGCGTACCTTGTCCAGGCCCGCCTCGGTGAGCGTGGCCAGGGTGTAGCGCCCGTTGTCCGGGTCCGGGCGGCGGGTCACCCACCCCTGGCGCTCGAAGCGCGTCATCACCTTGGACAGCCGGGGCAGGGTGCTGTTGCTCAGCAGGGCCAGCTCGCTGAGCCGCATCGTCTGCGCGCCCGCCATCGACAGCCGGGCCA
This sequence comes from Kineosporia sp. NBRC 101677, assembly GCF_030269265.1. Classification (NCBI taxonomy): domain Bacteria; kingdom Bacillati; phylum Actinomycetota; class Actinomycetes; order Kineosporiales; family Kineosporiaceae; genus Kineosporia; species Kineosporia sp. NBRC 101677. The sequence goes on along the minus strand of NZ_BSTA01000012.1, from coordinate 226,345 downwards.
TCACGCTGTACTCGAAGTTGGACACCCCCTCGTCCCGCTGCAACTGACGATCCAGCAGGGCGGGTAGCGCGATCGCCACGGTGAGCAGGTCCTGCCAGAGGTTCTGCTGATCGTCGTCGAGCCAGCGGGCGGGGTCGGTCATGGCCCGCAGCTTAGGCGACCAGGCCGGTGCCGACCTTTCCCCAGCATCTCGTTTGACTTGCCCAGGCAAGTCATACAGACTCTCTTTCACTTGCCCAGGCAAGTGTGAAGAATCGGCCAGCAGGCCGGTTCCCCCCTCTCGGGAGAGTGTCATGAAGGCGATCCGCTACCACGAGTTCGGCAGCACCGAAGTTCTGCGCCCGGAAGAGATCGAGCGCCCCGTCCCCGCCGCCGGCCAGGTGCTGGTGAAGGTGGCCGCCACCTCGTTCAACCCGGTCGACGACCACGTCCGTCTGGGCGTCCTGGCCGAGATGATCCCCACCCCGTTGCCGATCACCCCCGGCTTCGACCTGGCCGGCACCGTCGCCGAGATCGGCGAGGGCGTCAGCGGGCTGCAGGTGGGCGACGAGGTGGTGGCCATGTTCCCGCTCGACGCACCCGGCGGGGCGGCCGAATACGCTCTGATCGCAGCTGATCTCGTGGCGTCCGCTCCGCGTGGCATAGCTCTGGCCGACGCTGCTGCGCTCCCCCTGACCGGGCTCGCCGCCCGGCAGGCGGCGATCGAGCTGGCCGGCATCCGAACCGGCCAGACCGTGCTGGTCAACGGCGCGGGCGGGGCGGTGGGCAGTCTCGTGGTCCAGCTCGCCGCCCACGCCGGGGCGAAGGTCACCGCGGTCGACGGGCTGCAGCACGCCGAGCGTCTCACCGCCTACGGCGCCGGCCAGGTGGTCGGTCCGCTGGATCTCGACGCGGGACCGGCGGCCGTCGGAGGGCCTTTCGACGTCGTGATCAACCACGTCCGCCTCGCCCCCGAGCAGCTGGCCAAGCTGACCGCGTTCGTCGCCGACGGTGGCATCGTGGTCAGTTCAGCGGGCCCGGTGCCGGCCGACGAGACCCGCTCGGTACGCACCGCCGGGGTGTGGGTGGCGCCCGACGCCGCCCACCTGGCCGACCTGGTGGCCCGCGTCGACGACGGACGGCTGCAGCTGAACATCGCCGACCGCCGTTCCCTCGACGAACTGCCGACCGTGCACCAGGACGCCGCCGACGGCAAGCTGCTCGGCAAGACCGTCATCGTCGTGGCCTGAGCCGGCCGGTGCTCGCCGTCCGCCCCGCGCACCGACCGGCGAGGGGCGACGGCGTCACGGACCTGACTCGACGAGGGCGGCGAGCAGAAGAAGCGGTGTACCAGGTGAACCATGTGTACACATACAGCAAGCTGCCCGCCCGTGGCCGGCGCCGGGCCGGAGCGCGTCAGGACCCGGCACCCGCTCGCTCGTACTCGGCGATCACGGTGCCCGACTCGAAGGCGCGCCAGCCGACCCGGGTGAACGTGCGGGGCGAGTACTCGATGCCGCCGAACAGCGGGATGCCCGCGCCGAGCACGATCGGGTTGATCTTCAGCACCAGCCGGTCGATCTCGTCCAGCACCGAGCCGGCCAGCCGGCCGCCACCGGCGACCCAGATGCCCTGACCGGGCTCGGCCTTCAGCTCCCGCAGGCGCCGCACCGGATCGGCGGTCACCTCCAGCCCGTCAGGGACCTCGCGTTCCTGACGCGAGGCGATCACCTGGCGCAGGTGCTGGTAAGGGCTGTCGATGCCCTCCTTCAGAGCGGGCGTGTAGGTCTCCCAGCCCATCAGCACGGTGTCGAACCGCGAGCGGGTGGCGGTCAGGCCGAACCGCTGCAGCAGGTGGGTGGGGATGGTGTCGGTGTACTCGTGCATGAGCACCTGCATGTGGTCGCCCTCCATCGGGAAGGCGTCGAAGCCCCCCTCCGGGTCGGCGATGCGGCCGTCGAGGCTGGTGGCCACGTAGTACGTCACTTCACGCAAGACGGTACTCCGATCACTACAGATGTCGTGGACGAAAGGAAACTACAACGGCCGTAGTGGTTCGTCTAGGGTGTTTCCATGGCACGGAACGAGGCACGACGTCAGGCGCTGGGTGATGCGGGCCTGCACGTCCTGGCCACGCAGGGGGCCCGGGGGCTGACGCATCGGGCGGTGGACGCGGCGGCCGGGGTGCCTGCGGGCACCACGTCGAACTACTTCCGCTCTCGGGAAGCCCTCATCCAGGGCCTGTTCGACCGGATCGGCGAAAGGCTGGCCCCCGCGCCGGAGGTCTGGGCCCAGGTAGGTACCCGGGAACCGACCAAGGCCCTGTTCGCCGAGTACACGCGCGACATCGTCCGTAGGCTTCTGGCCGCTCCCGAGGCCACCATCGCCCTGTTCGAACTACGTCTGGAGTCGCGCCGCCGCCCGGAACTGGCCGGGCCGCTCACCGCCTGGCAGCAGGCCGGGTTCGCCGCGGACGTGGACTTCAACCGGGCGGCCGGCCTGCCCGGGACCGCTCAGGACATCGCCCTCTTCCACTACGCCGTGGAGGGCCTGGTGCTGGATCGGCTGACCACCCCGATCGATCCGGGCACCTCCGTCGACGAGGTGGTGCAGACGCTGGTCGATCGGCTGCTGCCGGGTCCCTCCTGAGGGCGGGCGCGGGGTACAGCAGACTGGCCCCATGCTCCGCCGCTCGCCGACCCGTCGTGACCTGTTCCGCCTGGCGGTCGCCGCCCCGATCGTCCTGGCCGGCTGTGGCGGCCGAGCGGTGGAGAACAGTGCGAACACGAGTGCGCAGGGCAGCGCGGGAAGGCTCCTGCCCAGTCAGGCCCCACTCCCGCAACCGTTCCTGCGCGCACTGCCGCTGCCACCCGTCCTCAAACCGGTTCGTAGTGACGCCGGCACCGACTACTACGAGATCACCCAGAAGCGCGGTACGGCCCGGATCCTCGACGACCTGGACACCGAGGTGTGGGGTTACGACGGCGTCTTCCCCGGCCCGACGATCGTGTCCCGCTCGGGCCGGCGGACCGTGGTCCAGCACACCAACGAGCTGCCGGTGCCGGTGGTGGTGCACCTGCACGGCGGACGGGTGGCGGCCGACCAGGACGGATACCCCACCGACTACCTGCACCCGGTGAGCGGGCGGGTGGCCGACAGCCACGGCCAGGGACTCAACGGCGCCCAGGGCTCGCGGGACTACGTGTACGAGATCGACCAGCCCGCGGCCACGCTCTGGTACCACGACCACCGGATGGACTTCACCGGTCCTCAGGTCTACCGCGGGCTGGCCGGTTTCCACCTGGTCACCGACGAGGAGGAAGAGGCCCTGGGGCTGCCCTCGGGTGAGCGGGACGTGCCGTTGATGATCGTGGACCGCTCGTTCGCCGCCGACGGCTCGTTCCGTTACCCCTCGGTGGATCCTTCACTACTGGGGACGCCCGGAGTCACCGCCGAGTACATGAGCGGGGTTCTGGGTGATTGCGTACTGGTCAACGGTGCCCCGTGGCCGGTGCTGGAGGTCGCGCCGGCGCGCTACCGCTTCCGGATCCTCAACGCTTCCAACGCCCGTCGCTTCCGGCTGCGCCTGGACAGCGAGCTCGACGACCTCGACCGCGGGGCGCGGTTCGTCCAGATCGGCAGCGACCAGGGACTTCTGGCGGCGCCGGTGCCACTGGATCGCCTGGACGTGGCTCAGGGCGAGCGTTTCGACGTGGTGGTCGACTTCTCGGCCCACGCCGACGGCGATCTGGTCACGATGGTGAACGAACGCGGTGAGGGGGCGACGGCGCAGGTCATGCGGTTCGTGGTCACCGGTACGACTGAGGACGTCCGCGACGGCAGCCGGCTGCCCGACCGTCTGGCCGATCCCGAGGTGCTGAGCGAGGCCGACGTGGTGGCCACGCGGGAGTTCACCTTCCGGCGGGGCGGGGCCGAGGCGCACGGGATGTCGCTGTGGACGGTGAACGGGGAGGCGTTCGATCCCGAACGGGTACTCGCCCAGGTCCGGATGGGCACGGTGGAACGCTGGACGGTGGTCTCGCAGAACAACGAGCACCCCTTCCACGTGCACCTGGGCGCCTTCCAGGTGCTGGGGACCACCGGAGCCACCGCCGGCCGGGCCGACGGTGGCTGGAAGGACACGGTGAACCTGGACAACGGTGGCCGGGCCGAGCTGCTGGTGCGTTTCGACGGTCATCGTGGGGCTGCGGTGCTGCACTGCCACAACCTGGAGCACGAGGACATGATGATGATGGCGAACTTCGAGGTGGTCTGAGCGCCGGCCCGCCCCCGCTGACGAGGGCGGGCCGGCCGGGCTCAGGGGGCGACCGTCTCCTTCTGCGGCTGCGCCTCGTCGCCGGCGGGCTTGCGGGAGAGGTGGCCCGGCCACCAGAACCAGCGGCCCAGCAGGGTGACCATGGCCGGCACCAGCACGGTGCGCACCACCAGGGTGTCGAGCAGGACGCCGATGCCGACGATCACGCCGATCTGGGTGAGCACGATCAGCGGCAGCACCCCGAGCACCGCGAACACCGCCGCCAGCAGGACGCCGGCGCTGGTGATCACGCCGCCGGTGACGGCCAGGGCCAGCGAGATCGGGCCGCGGGAGACGTCTCCGGGCGACTGCTCGGCCTCTTCCTTGGCCCGGGTGGCCAGGAAGATGTTGTAGTCGACGCCCAGGGCCACCAGGAAGAGGAAGGCCAGCAGCGGCACGGTGAGGTCGAGCGCCGGGAAGTCGAACACGTTGGTGAAGACCAGCCAGGCGGCCCCCATCGCGGCGGCGTAGGTGGCGACCACGGTGAGCACCAGCAGGACGGCCGCCACCAGGGAGCGCAGCAGGGCCAGCAGCACGGCCAGCACCACGAGCAGGACCAGTGGGATGATCAGCCAGCGGTCGCGGTCGGCACTGCGGTCGGCGTCCAGGGCCTCGGCGTCGGTGCCGCCGACCAGGGCGCCGCTGTCCACCTCGGAGGTGGCCGAGCGCAGGTCCTCGATCACGGCGAAGGCCTCGTCGGTGGCCGGGGCGGCGCTGATCACCACCTCGATCACGGTGCGGCCGTCGGCCTCGGTGCCGGGCCGGGCCGACTGGACCCCCTCCACGTCCTCGGCCGCGGCGCGCACCGCCGGGGCCTTGTCGGTGCTGGTCACCACGATGGTGGGCTGGGAGGAACCGGCGGCGAAGTGCTCGCCCAGGGTCTCCTGACCGGTGACCGACTCGGGGGTGGCGCGGAACTGCTCGGTCTGGGAGAGACCGCTCTTCAGTCCGGTCAGCGGGATCATCAGGACGGCGAGCGCGGCCAGGGCGACGGCGCCGACCAGGACGGGCCGCTTGGTGACCCCCTCGGCCACGCGCCACCAGAAGCCGGCCCGCTCGGGCACGTCCTGCCCGGCCCGGGGCACGAACGGCCAGAACAGGGCGCGGCCGGGCACGGTCATCGCGGCGGGCAGCACCAGCAGGGCGTAGACGACGGCGGTGATGATGCCCAGGGCGCCGCCCAGGCCGATGTTGCGGCTGGAGGGGCTCTCGGCGAAGCCGAGGCACAGCAGGGCCAGGACGACGGTGCCGGAGCTGGCCAGGATGGCCGGGGCCGCCCGGTCGACGGCGACCTTCATCGCGTCGTACCGGTTCTCGTGCCGGCGCAGCTCCTCGCGGTAGCGGGCGATGAGCAGCAGGGCGTAGTTGGTGCCCGCGCCGAAGACCAGTACCGAGGTGATGCCGACGGAGGCGCCGTCGGTGGTGAAGGGCAGGAACTTCGTGCCCACGGCGACGACGGTGATCGCGACCTGGTCGGCGACCCCGACCACGGCCAGCGGCACCAGCCACAGCCAGGGGCTGCGGTAGGTGAGCAGGAGCAGGAAGGCGACCACGCCGGCGGTGGCGAACAGCAGGCGGGTGTCGGCGCCGTCGAAGACCCCGGCCAGGTCGACCGTGAAGGCCGGGCCGCCGGTGACCTGGGCGCGCATGCCCTCGGGCACCTCGTCGGCGAGCTGGGCGCGCATCTTCTCGACGATCGTGACCAGTTCGTCGTTGGAGGCGCTGGAGGACAGCGGCACCCCGATCAGGGCGGCCTGGCCGTCCTCGGCGAGCTGCTGGAAGACCGGCGCACCGCCGACCGAGTACTCCTGGAGGGTCTTGGCGAGGGCCTCGACGGCCGTGCGGTCGGACTCGGTGAGGGCCTGGCCCTCCCGGTCGAGGACGACGATCGCCGGGACGACCTCGCTGCCGCCCATCTCGTCGCGCAGGTCAGCGGCCTGGCGCGACTCGGCGTCGGCGGGGACGTTGGCGACCCCGTTCTGGGACTCGTCGGCGGTGATCGGTGCGGACAGGGCCACCCCGGAGAAGATCACCGCGAGCAGGACGACGATCCAGCTGAGTTTCGCGCCGACGAGATGGGGCAGTCGGCGTTTAGTTCCACCGTCGAATAGTTCCACGAGCGAAAGAGTATGATGAGCGGGTGCACGACGCCAATCCGCAACGCCCAGTGACCGAAGAAGAGCCCTCGACGGCTGCCCGTCCCCGGCACTCGCACCGCGATCCCCGGCCCGAGGCCGTCCGGGCGGTGCGGGCGATGGCCGCCTTCGCCAACGAGTCGGAGATGTACCTGGCCGCCACCGGGCGCGACGAGGCGATCCACCGCACCGACCTGAACGGGCTGCGGGTGGTCATGGCGGGCGCCGCCCCCGGGGCCGAGCCGGTCACGCCGCGCCGGATCAGCGAGGCCCTGCAGCTCAGTGCGCCGGCCACCTCGGCCATGCTCGACCGGCTGGAGCGCCTGGGGCACATCGAACGGCACCCGCACCCGCGCGACCGCCGCTCGGTGGTGGTGGTCGCCACCGATCACGCCCACACGGTCGGAGCAGCGATGTTCGGGCGGGTGGGGGCCCGGATGTCCCCCGTCCTGGCCGGGCGCAGCGCCGAGGAGCTGGCGCTGATCGCGCAGTTCCTGGAAGAGGCCACGGCCGCCACCCACGCGGCCCGGGCCGACATCGACGAGCGCTGACCGGCTCCGCCCGCGTGGGTGCCGTGCACTGAACCCGGGCGGCATCGCCACTGCAACCCCGCTAGCACCAACCGGCGGCGAAGGCGCCCATAGGTAGCGTCGAAGCCACTCGCCTGGGGGGAGGCAGTCGCATGTTCACCCGGTCCGCGCTGGCTGTGCCGGCCGCGTTGCTGACGCTCGTGCTCGCGGTCGGCGGCTGCACCCGCGACAACCCCTACGACAGCCCGGCCCCCACCGTTCCGAGCCCGTCGGCCGTCACACCCACCGGTGACCCACTGGTGGCGGAGACCACCAGCGGGCGGCTGGAGGGCAAGGCCGACGGGCTCGTGAACCGGTTCCTGGGGGTGCGGTACGCCGAGCCGCCCACCGGCGAACGCCGCTGGACCCTGCCGGAACTGGCCGAGCGGGCCGTCGAACCGGTCAGTGCCCGGAAGTCCGGGCCCCGCTGCGCGCAGACGGCGACCGAGGAGAACCCGCTCAGCCGCTCCGAGGACTGCCTGTTCCTCGACGTGACCGCCCCGGCCACCGCCCGAGGTGGCCAGAACCTGCCGGTGATGGTCTGGTGGCACGGCGGCGACTACACCCACGGCTCGGGTTCCGACTACGACGCCGCCCGCCTGGCCGCCGAGGGCAACGTGATCGTCGTGACGGTGAACTACCGCCTGGGCGTCTTCGGCTACCTCTCCCTGCCCGGCCTCGAGGGCAGCGGCACCTTCGGCCTGGCCGACCAGGTCATGGCCACCCGCTGGGCCCGGCGCAACGCCACCGCCTTCGGCGGGGACCCGGACAACGTCACGGTCTTCGGTGAGTCGGCCGGGGCGATGAGCGCCTGTGCCTTCCTGACCTCACCCGAGTTCGAGGGCCTGGCCTCGAAGGTGGCCATGTCCTCGGGCGGCAGTTGCCGGCTGCGCTGGCCGGAGAACGGGCTGACGTTGTCCGCGCCGGCCCGCAGCCCGTACGTCAGCCTCGCCGAGGGCGCGGCGCTGGGCGTCGACCAGGCCCGCGAGGCCGGCTGCCGCGGCCTGGAGGTGCTCGACTGCCTGCGCGCCACCCCGGTGGAGGACCTGCTGGAGATCTCCCCGCAGTTCCACGACGTGCTCGCCTACGGCACCCCGCTGCTCCCGGTGGACCCGGCGCAGGCGGTCCTGGAGGGGCGGGTCTCCCCCGTCCCGGTGATCTCCAGCGTCAACCGCCACGAGGCGCGGGCCTTCGTCACCGCGGACGAGAAGTCGTTCACCCGCAAGTCCTACCCGGCCTACGTCGCCGCCGCCTACCCCGGCCACGAGACCGAGGTGCTGGCCCAGTACCCGCTGTCGGACTACGACAGCCCGGCCCTGGCCTGGTCGGCGCTGATCACCGACAGTTCCTGGGTGTGCCCCACGCTCGAGGGCGACACCGCGCTGGCCGCCAACGGCTCCCCGGTCTACGCCGCCCAGTTCGCCGAGCCGGCCGCCGGCCTGGGCAGCGACCTGCCCTACCTGTTCGACCTGCGCGGGCAGGACCCGCTGGAGGGCGAGCAGCTCGACCTGGCCGCGACGATGGTCGCCTACTGGACCTCGTTCGCGCACAACGGAATGCCCAAGGCGCAGAACCAGCCGCCGTGGCCGGAGTACAGCGGGCCGGGTGGGCAGAGCCTGCGACTGCGGGCCGACCTGATCGAGACGGCAGACCTCGGCGTCGAGCACCGCTGCGACTTCTGGGCCGACCTCTAGCCACGCCCGGTCAGCGGGTCGGTGCCTCCCCTCGCCGACCATTACACTCCGGCGTGTCATAGCTTGCGTCCTTACTGAGTAATGCCTGATTACTGTCCGGAGGGGCGTGTTGGTCCAGAGTGTCGCCGGGGTGTCGACCGAGGCCCCCGGTCTTTCGCCGCGGCTGGTCCCGGCCGGGCAACCGGGGGTCCAGGCCGCCGCGGTGCTCGCGCTGGCCCGGGCGGTGCTGCTGTCCCGTCTGGCCGCCTCGGCGCTCTACGCCGCGACGGCCCTGCTGCTCAACGGCGTGGACGGCGACTCGGCCCAGCGCTACCTGCTGCCGTGCCTGATCATCGCCGTGGTCACCCTGGCCGAGTGCCACCTGTTGCGCCGGATGGCCTCCGGCCCGCCGCGCGTCGGTCTGGTGCTCGCCGACTCGGCCGTGGCCCTGGTGCTGTTCCTGGTCTGGACCGGTGACCCGGTCTACGTCCTGTTCCAGGTCGGGGCCGCCGCCCTGGCCGGGGCCCTGCTCGGCCTGCACGGCATCCCGTTGTGGGGTGGGCAGGCGGTGCAGGCCGCGGCCACCTGCTGGCTGGTCCTTTCCGACAAGGTCGCTCCCCCGCTGACCACCGTGGTTCTGGTGGCCGCGCCGGGCCTGATCGTCGCGGCCGGGGCCTCCACCATCACCCTGACCCGCGTGCTGCAGGACCGGCTCAACCGCGACCTCGACCCGGCCCGGCCGATGCCCGAGCTCTACGCCCGGGTGCTGTCCACGCTGCGCACCACCTCGCTCTCGTTCGCCCGCCGGCCCCGGGCCGGACGCCTGGCCGACGAACTGGCGCGCACCCTGGCCCAGGACACCTACGTGGCCCTGGAGCGGGCCGCCACCCCGATCGGCGGCATCCGCTTCGACTACGCGCACGAGGACTTCGCCGACCCGCTCGAGCAGCTCTGCCAGGAATGGGCCGCCCAGGCCCGGGTCAGCCTGAACACCGACCTGCCGCCGGTCTGGCTGCGGGTACCGGTGCGCCACCAGCTGGCCCTGATCGTCGACGACGCGCTGAGCAACGTCGCCCACCACGCGCGGGCCACCCGGGCCCGGGTGGAACTGGCCGAACGGAGACACGTCGTGACGCTGACCATCAAGGACAACGGCCAGGGCTTCGACCTGCCGGACGACCCCGCGGTGCTGCGCGGCGGCGGCTACGACGGGATCTGCCGGATGATCACCCGCTCGTCCTACCTGGGCGCCGACCTGACCATCATCACGGAGCCGCACTCGGGCACCGAGATCCGGGTGCGGATGAACGGGATGCCGTCATGAGCAAGAAGACCTTCAAGGCGGGGGCCCCGCTGGGCAAGTCGCTGACCTTCCTGCCCGGCGCCTGGCTCTGGCCCGCCGGACCGCCCATCTGGCAGATCACCACGCTCGGCGCCGCGGTCGCCCTGACCTCCGTAGCCGTGCCCACCCTGCCCACCGTGCTGCCGGACAAGCCCCCGCCGGCGGAGTCCCCCGCGGCGCAGGCACCCGCCCAGGACGAAGAATCCGACGCCCCAGAAGACGGCGGCGCTCCGGACGCAGTTCCTGGCAGCGACCCGACCTCCGTACCCACCGTCACCGGTGTGACGCCCTCAACCGAACCGAGCGAGACCCCCTCCGAGGCACCCAAGGAGACCAAGGACGTCTCCAAGCCCTCGAACTCGGGCTCCCCCGAGGCGAGCGACGAGCCCAACCCCACCGCGACCGACCCGGCGGCGACCCAGCCGCCCACCGAGCCACAGCCGTCCTCCGAGCCCGAGGTTCCCGCGGCGCAGCCGATCACCGTGGCCGCGGCCGACAGCGCGAACCAGCGTTGGCTGGTCAGTGCCGTGGACTGCGCCACCTGTGTCTCCGGCAGCCGCATCATCGGCCTGGGGTTGCTCGCCACCCTGACCGTGCCGGTCGAGTCGGACACCGCCGGCACCCGGCAGCTGAGCATCGCCTACGAGTCCAAGCGCCAGCGCGACCTGTACGTAAGCGTGAACGGCGGCGCCGCGCAGAAGCTCACCGTGGAGGGCACCGGCGGCTGGGAAACGCCCGGCTGGACCAGCGTCAGTGTCGACCTGCAACAGGGCAAGAACTCGATCAAGTTCCACAACCCGATCGGGCTGGCCCCCGACCTCGACCAGATCAGCGTGAACTGATGCCGCTTCACATGCCGTTCTACACGCCCGGGTCCCAGTCGATCAGCCGCTCGTAGACCTGCCGGTCGCCCTCCACCTTCAGGTCATCCAGCGGAACGCGGCCGTAGAAGAGCAGGACCAGGTCGCTGGCCGTGCCCCGGACGCTGACGTCCGGCTCCTCGTCGGTGGCGGGCGTGAAGCGGGCGATCCGCGCGCCGTCGGCGGAGAGCCACAGACGCCAGGAGCGGCCTTCCGTGGCGTGATGATCGACGACTGCGCTCTCGTGCGGCCAGGCGGCTGTGGTTGCGCAGCAGGTGAACAGGAACTCCTCGACGCCGTCGAGGGCCACCTCCGGCGGTAGAGGCTGCGCGGAACCCACAGCGAGCTGGGCGTCGTAGGTGTGCACGGCGATCTCCTGCAGCTGGTGGCGGGCCACGGCTGCGCAGGTGCGCGGCGACTGCGACCGCCTCCACCACGTCCAGCACCCGCGATCCGGGCCGGCTTCCCGCAGTGCGTTCAGGAGTTCCTGGGTCGATGCGGCCAGCCAGGCCGTCAGAGCCTCGCGCTCACCCGGTGGGGCATCTTCCACCGTGATCTTGGCCGGGGCATCGGGCCCGGCGGCGACGGTGGCGGCCCAGGAACGCCGCCCCACGCCGATGTGCCGGGCCAGATCGAGAAGCGTCCACTCGGGGCAGGTGGGCACCTGCACGTCGAGGCTGGGCGCGGCGGCGACCGTGGTGCGCAGGACGGTCGACCGCTCGTCGATGCGCCGCAGTAGCTCGTGAAACTCCATCGGGGCTGTCTATCACCGGGCTTCGAGGACCGGCGAACCATTTTCGTCCTTCACCGCCGGGGCGGGTCGCTGGGTCAGCACCCCGGCCGCCAGCACCACCACGAGCCCGGCCAGCGGCACCACCAGCAGGCCCACCCGCAGGCTGGTGGCGTCGGCGATCGACCCGACCACCGGCGGCGACAGCAGGAACCCCATCCGCATCAGCCAGGAGACCAGGGTGAGCCCGGTACCGGGCTTCAGGCCCGGCAGTTCGTCGGCCTCGTGCATCGCGGCGGGCACCAGCGTGGCCACGCCCAGACCGGCCGCGGCGAAACCCAGGATGGTCATCGGCACGTTGGGTACGGCCAGGGCCAGGCCCATCCCGGCGGCCACCAGCAGTCCCCCGGCCCGGGCGATCGTGCGCTGGCCGAACCGGTCGACCAGACGGTCGCCGATGGTTCGGCCGAAGAACTGGGCCCCCACCATGGCGATGTAGCCCGAGGCCGCCAGAGCCTCCGGCGTGCCCAGATCGGCCGTGAGATACACCGCGGCCCAGGAGTTCCCCGCGTCTTCCACCAGCGTGCCGGCCGTGGCGACCAGGACCAGCGCGGCCACGATCAAAAGGGTGCGGGTCCTCAGGGCGCTCCCGGCCCGGCCCGCAGGTGCTGCCTCGGCGACGGCCGGCTCCACGTCCGGGCCGGGCAGGCAGTAGCGCAGGGCCACCAGCGAGACCACGGCGAAAAGGACCCCCGACAGCGCCAGATGGAGGCCGATGGGCAACCCCACGGCCAGGGCCCCGGCCGCCATCGCGCCACCCGTGACCGCGCCGATCGACCAGGTGGCGTGGAAGGAGTTGATGATCGAGCGCCCGTAGCGGCGCTGCACCCGCAGCCCGTGGGCGTTCTGGGCCACGTCGGTGATGGCGTCGAAGCCGCCGGCCGCGAACAGGGCCAGGGCGAAGAGGACGGCCGTCGGGGACAGACCGGCGACCAGCACCCCGACAGCGGTCAGGAGTGTGCTGAGCACCGCGGCCCGGGCCGAGCCCAGCCGGCGGACCGCCACCCCGGCCGCGGTGCCGGCCACCAGGGCACCCATCGGGAAGGCGGCGACCGAGAGGCCGTAGACCGCGTTGCTCATCCCCAGATCGGCCTTGATCTGCGGGTAGCGGGGAATCAGGTTGGCGAAAAGGGCGCCGTTGGTGAAGAACAGCGCCGCCACGGCGACCCGGGCCCGACGCTCGGGCGCCCCGGGCGCCTGCGGTGTCTCTGCCCGGACGTGCGAACCGGAGGTCATGCGTACGACTGTACACACCCGCCCAGTAGTTGGGTACAGTCGTACGCATGACCGACTACTTCGCCGGTGACCCGCGGACCAACCGCGAGCGCATGCTGGCCGGGGACCTGTACATCGCCGACGACCCGGAGAGCGAGCGGATCTACCGTCGCGCCCAGCTGCTGCTGGAGGAGTACCGGCTGCAGTCGGTGCGGGGCGAGGACGAGGCCGCCCGGCAGACCCTGGCCGACGTGCTGGGCACGGTCGGCGAGGGCGCGGCGATCCGCCCGCCGCTGTTCGTCGACTACGGCGAGAACCTGCACGTGGGTGCGCGCACGTTCGTCAACATGAACCTGACCGCGCTGGACGTGGCCGAGATCCGGATCGGTGAGGACTGCCAGATCGGCCCCAACGTCCAGTTGCTCACGCCCACCCACCCGGTGGAGCCCCGGCCGCGCCGGGACAAGCTGGAGGCGGCCCGGCCGATCACGATCGGCGACAACGTCTGGCTGGGCGGCGGGGTGATCGTCTGCCCCGGGGTGACGATCGGCGACAACTCGGTGATCGGCGCCGGAGCGGTGGTGACGCGCGACATCCCGGCGAACGTGGTGGCGGTCGGGAATCCGGCCCGGGTGGTGCGTTCCGTCTGATGGCCCGGCGCTTCGACCCTGAGCGGAGGGACCGGATCATCGACGCCTGCCTGGACGTGATTGCGGAGTCGGGGGTGGCGGGCACGTCGCACCGCCGGGTGGCGGCCGCCGCCGACGTGCCCCTGGGCTCGATGACGTACCACTTCGCGGGCATGGACGAACTGCTGCGCGAGGCCTTCACCCGGTTCGCCCAGGAGATCAGCAACCGATTCGAGGCCCGGATGGCGACGGTGCCGGACCTGGAGGGAGCCCGGCGGGCTGCGGTGGAGCTGATCACCCAGGACACGCTGCAGAACCAGAGGGAGCTGGTGCTGACCCAGGAGCTGTACACGCTGGCGGCCCGGGAACCGGCCTTCCGCACCATCACCAACGCCTGGATGGCGCGCAGCCGGGCTGCTCTGGAACGCCACTTCGACCCGCTGACCGCCCGCCTGCTGGACGCGCTGAACGAGGGACTCACCCTGCACCGCGCCCTGGACACCGAGCCGCACGACACGGCCGCGGTGGTCGAGGCGGTCGCCCGGATCACCCGCCCCGCCCCACCACCTCAGGACGCCTGAACCTGCTCTGACTCCCACCAGCGCAGGACCCGGGTGCCCGAGAGCGTGAGCCACTTGGACGGCTCGCCCTCGGGAACGTCGACGTCGAACCAGACCTGCCCCTGGAAAGGTTCGGCCTGCAGCCAGGTGCCGTCGGGTTGGCGGGCCTGCCGGATCAGCTCGACCGCCTCGGCGATGCGCGGGTCGGGCGGGACGCCGTCGTGCAGGGCGGCCTCCCGGAAGTAATCCGCAGCGTTCAGTGCGCTGTAGAACCAGCGGAACGGGTAAGTGAAATGCCCGACCCAGGGACCTGGCGACTCACCGGTCGAGAGCCGGTACAGCAGGCGCCGTTTCAGCAGGTACTCTTCGCCGGCCCGGCGAGCGGCCCGCAGCTCGGCTGAGCCTGCGCCTGTGGCCTGCTCGTAGGACAGGATGCCCTTGAGCACGTTGAGCGTGGAGTGGAACGAAGCGCGGTTGGAGCCTTCCACCCACATGCAGTTCCAGCCGCCCTCGACCATCTGGTGCTCGACGAGCCATCGCGCGATGCCGCCCACCTCCGCATCCAGCCAGGCCCCGTTGGCGAGGGTGAAGGCGTTGATGCAACAGTCGACCTCGCCGTCCCAGTACGGCAGGTCGTCGTACTCCCAGCGGCAGCCCGCGGCCAGCTTCTCGGCGGTGCCGGCCAGGGCCGCGGCGTCGGCACCCCACTCGCGCAGGGTGTTCAGCGACCAGGTGGTGGCCGTCCAGGGCTGCCCCTCTTCCGGCGGCCCCAGCTCTTCAGTCGGCTCCAGCTCTTCAGTCGGCTCCAGCTCCCCGGTCGGCTCCAGCTCCGCCGGCCGGACCAGATCTCCCGCCGCCACTGCTTCTCCCGCCGCCGTCGGATCTCCCACCGACGCTGGCTCTGCTTCTCCCGCCGACGCCCGCTCTTTCACCGACGCTGACTCTGCTTCTCCCACCGACGCTGGCTCCCCCACCCCCGTCGGCTCTTTCGGGAAGTAGGCCCCGCCCGCCCACTGGCCGTCTGGATCCTGCAGCGAGATCAGCCTGGCCCCGAATCCCTCCCGGGCCACCCGCGCCCGGGTGGCCTGCCAGACCTCGGGCGGCTCGTCGGCCAGGTCCCGCTCGACCTGCCAGCGCAGCGCCGGGTCGGAGTCGATCAGCCACTTCAGCACTCCGGCCGAAAGCTCAGCCGGCAGCCCCGCACCTGGAACGTCCCCCTCGTTCACCATGCCGCCGAGAGTACTGACCACCACCGACAACCATAGGCGATCGGCGAGCAGGAACCGGCGATTCACTGCTGCTGTATCGGGCGTTTCACCGGGCGCCGCGCGGCCCGGATTCCTCTAGCCTGACCAGATGCTGATCCAGCAGGTTCAGGTGGCGGTCGTGCCCGGGCGCCAGACCGCCTTCGAGACCGCGTTGCTCGACGTGCGCCGACGGGCCTTCGCCGCCCCCGGCTTCCGCCGCTTCGACGTGGCCCAGGGCGCCGACCAGCCCTCGCAGTACCAGATCCAGGTGTTCTGGGAGACCGCCGAGGAGCTGGGCGACTTCGTCGCCTCGGACGGTTTCGACCAGGCCTGGGCGCCGGTGCGCCCCTACCTGACCCGGCCGCTGCTGATCGACGTGTTCGTCGAGCGCCCGAGCCTCGACCTGCAGGGCCCCGGCGTGCTCAGCGACATCCTCATGCGCTGAGGCCGCGCTCGGCGTCGCTGCGCAGCACGCAGAACTCGTTGCCCTCCGGGTCGCCCATCACCACCCAGCCCGCACCGTCCTCGGTGCGCTGGTCGGACACCACCGTCGCGCCCACCGTGAGCAGGTGCGCCACCTCCTCGTCGCGGGTGCGCTCCAGCGGTGTCATGCACATGTGCAGCCGGTTCTTCACGGTCTTGCCCTCGGGCACCGAGGCGAACAGCAGGCCCGGCCCGCCGCCCGGCGGGACCAGGAGGAGTTCGGTGTCGCCCGGCTCGTTCGGGTCGGCCGGGTCGTCGCCGTAACCGGTGAGCTCCCGCCAGAACGTGGCCACCGCCCAGACGTCGGCACAGTCGAACGTGGTGTGCTGCACTCGAGAAGTCATGGGCCCCTGCCTACCAGGTCGTGGCCGGGTTCGTCGTCTGCTTTACCGAGGCCCTACGCTGTGAAGCGGAACAACCCTCCAGTAACGATCGTGGCAGGAGTACCGCATGCGCGCCGACGCCCAGCGCAACGTCGGGCAGTTGCTCGAGGCCGCCAAGGCGGTGTTCGCCGAGTCCGGTGTGGACGCCCCGGTGCGCGAGATCGCGGCCCGGGCCGGGGTCGGGGTCGGCACCCTGTACCGGCACTTCCCGCAGCGCTCGGACCTGATCACCGCCGTGTTCAAGAGCGAGGTCGACGCGGCCGCGGCCGAGGCCCCGCGGCTGAGCGCCGAGCACGAGCCGATCGAGGCGCTGCTGCAGTGGCTCATGCGTTTCACCGGCTTCATCGCGACCAAGGGCGGCCTGGCCGCGGCCCTGCACTCCGGCGACCCGGCCTACGAGCCCCTGCCGCGCTACTTCGAGGCCAACTTCGGCCCGGTGGTGCACTCGCTGCTGGAGGCCGCCGAGGCCACCGGCCAGATCCGGGCCGGCGCCGTGGAGCCGGTCGACCTGCTGCGGGCGGTGGCCAACCTGTCGCTGGCCGGCGACGAGGAGCACACCCGGCGGATGGTGCGGTTGCTGATCGACGGGCTGCGGTTCAGTTCCGCTCGCTGAGCAGCCGGAAGCCGGCCTGGTCGACCGAGGCGGCGGTGGCCGAGAGCACCACCACCCCGCAGCCGGCCTCGCGGTCCATCCCCAGCCAGGTCCGGAATCCGCCAGTGCCCCCGTTGTGCCAGGTGATCGCCCGGTCCTTGTGCTCGAGGGTGATCCAGGCGGCGCCGATCCGCACGCCGCCCACGAACCGGGCCACCGGGTCGAGCGCCGACAGCCCGGCCACCCGTTCCTCCAGCAGCGCCCGGGTCAGCTCGGCCAGGTCGCCGATGCTGGAACGCACCCCGCCCGCCGGGGCCAGGGCCTGCCCCGGCCAGGCCGGCCGAGGGCGGCCGCCGCGGGTGCGACCGGTGAGCGAGCCCGGGCGCAGGTCGGCCTCGGTGGCGGGCAGATACCACGACTTCAGCCCCAGCGGGCCGGCGATCCGCTCCTGCACCAGCTCGGGATAGGTGGAGTCCTGAGCCGCAGCCACCGCGTGGCCGAGCAGCTCGAAGGCGAAGTTGGAGTAGCGGGGCCGGGGGTTGCGCAGTTCGACCGCGCCCGCCTGCTCGATCATCTCGGCCACGGTGTCGCCGTAGGGGTTGGTGCCGTTCCACCAGAACCGCAGCGAGCGGCGGTAGGGCGAGCGGGCCGACGGAATGCTGGGGATGCCGGAGCGGTGTTTGGAGACGGCCTCCAGCTCGACCCCGGCCACCGGGCAGCCCGCCCGCACCGGCAGCAGTTCACCGATGCGGGTGTCGCCGCGCAGCACCCCTCGCTCCACCGCGTCGCGGTAGAGCAGCCCGGTGACGCCCTTGCTGATCGAGCCGATCTCGAAGTCGGCCTCGGCCGGCGCGCCCCACCCGGCAGTCACCACGCCGTCGCGGTTCACCGACGCCACCGCGGCCACCGGATGTTTCTTACCCAGCATGCGCTGCGCCTGCCCAGCCAGCGCAGCGTCCCCCCAAACGTCGCTCACGAGCGCAATCCTGGCTGGCCCGGCGGCCCGCTGTCCACGACGTCGGGACCAGCCCGCGACACTCAGAAGAAGGTGTGCACCAGGTCCACCACGAACTCCTCCTCGTCGAGCACCGGGATCACCCGCCACTTGTCCAGGGTGGTGCAGGGGTGGGAAATGCCCACGTGTACCAGGTCTCCGGGCGCCAGCTCGGTGTCGGGCGGCAGGTCGAGGAAGGCGTGCTGGTCGTTGAGAGCGGTGACGGTGAGGCCGGAGGCCGGGGTGCGGCGCCCGTCCCGGTGGCGGATCTCACGCGGGATGGGCAGGCCCTCGTCGAATCCCGCGTCCCGACGGCCCAGCAGCAACAGCGCGAGCCCGGGTTCTGGGCGCGAGAGCACCGGGGCCCAGATCGAGAGGGCCGGACGCAGCGGCGGGCCGTCGGCGGCGCGCTGCTGCGGCGTGACGGAGGCGTAGTAGCCGTCGTCGTGGATGGCGTAGGCACCGCTGCGCAGGACGATCACCGGGTCGCCCTCGACCGCGGCCGTCATCAGGGTCAGCGCCACCACGTCGGGGAAGGCGCTGCCCCCGGCCGAGACCACGTACGAGGGGGCGAGCAGCCCGGCGGAGAAGAGGTCGGCGCCCAGCTCGGCCAGCTCCCGGCACCAGGTGGCCACCCGCTCGTTCTCCTCGGCGGTGCCGTGGTGGCCCAGAGTGCCCTCGTAGCCGCTGACTCCGGCCAGGTGCAGTTCCGGGCGGGCCGCCACCGCCACGGCCACGGCCCGGGCCTCGTCGGGTGAGCGGGCTCCGGTGCGCCCGCCCGGGTGGCCCAGCTCGACCAGCACGTCGAGGGCGCGGCGGGCCCCGGCGTGCACCAGCTCGTCGGCGAGGAACGCGACGCCCTCGGCGGAGTCGACGTTCACGTAGACCCGCAGTTCGGGCTCGGCCATCAGACGGCGCGAGAGCCAGGTGATCCCGGCCCGGTCGGCCAGCTGGTTGGCCACCACGAACCGGTGCACCCCGTAGGCGTGGTAGGCCTGCAGCTGCGACACCCCGGCCACGGTGATCGCCCACGCGCCGTTGGCCAGCTGGTGGTGGGCGATCTCGGGCGACATGTAGGTCTTGCCGTGCGGGGCGATCTGCATGCCGTGCTCGGAGCACCAGCTCGCCATCGCCCCGATGTTGTGCAGCAGGGCCGCGCGGTCGATCACCGCCAGCGGGAAGGTGAAGTCGCCCTCGTGCAGCGGCACCGGGCTCTCCCGCAGCCGCTGGGCGGTGACCGTGCCGCGCGAGACCAGCGCGCCCCAGCCCTTCTCGGTGACGCCGACGCGCAGGCCGGCCAGTTCGTGCCGGGCCTTGGCCCGCATGCCGTTCACATCCGCCCCACCGTTCATCGCACCTTCTCCCCTCGCCGCAGGGCCCGGCCGCACCGGCCGCCCGTCAGCTGCCCCTTCTCGAGCACGATCTGTCCGTTCACCAGCACCAGCTCGACGCCCTCGGCCAGCCGTAGCGGTTCGGCGTAGGTGGCCCGGTCGGCCAGCGCCGGCACCTCCAGCACGGCGACGTCGGCCGCGTAGCCCTCTTCCAGCCGCCCGCGCCCGGCCAGACCGAAGCGTTCGCAGGCCCGGCTCGACAGGTGCACGGCCGCCTGGCCCCAGGTCCAGTCGCCCAGGTCGCGGGTGTGCCGGGCGAGCATCCGGGCGAACGCCCCCCGACCGCGCGGGTGCGGGTGGCCGCCGACCAGGATCCCGTCCGAACTACCCATGTGCTCGGGCTGTTTCAGCAGATCGCGGATGTCCTGCGGAGTGTTGGCGGCGGGCTGCTGCACCACGCAGGCGACGGCCAGGTCGCTGGCCAGGATCAGGTCGCAGACCAGGTCGCCCGGCGTCTGCCCGGCCCGGGCGGCGGCCTCGGGCACGGTCAGCCCCTCGGCCCACGGGGCGGCGGGCACCGAGGAGAGCGTGACCCGGGTGAAGAGCTCGGCCAGAGCCGGGAACCACTCCTGCCGCAGCGACTCTCGTACGCTCGCGTCGGCCAGCCGGGCCAGGGTCTGCGAAGGGGCCGCGTCCTGCAGGGATCTGGGCAGCGCGAGCATGGCCAGCAGAGTGTTGCCACGCCGGTAGGGGTAGGTGTCGTAGGTCAGGTCGACCCCCATCCGGTGCGCCCGCGAGACCTCGGGCAGCAGCAGGTCGGCCGGACCGTGGAAGTGCGAGACGTGAGCTCGCACACCGGATTCGGCGGCCAGCGCCAGGAACTCGGCCATCCCCCGCGGCGCATCCTGCTCGTAGCCGCGGATGTGCGAGACGTGCACACCCCCGGCCCGGCTGACCACCTTCAGCAGGGCCGAGAGCTCGTCCGGCCCGGCATACCCGCCGGGCACGTACTCCAGGCCGGTCGACAGGCCCACCGCGCCCTCGTCGAGGGCGTGCTCGAGCAGGGCGGCCTGCGGGGCCGGATCGGCCGGGCCGGCCCCGAACCCGGCCACCGACGCCCGCACCGTGCCGGCCGGGGCCAGGTAGGCCACGTTGAGGGCGCTGCGCCGGTCGTAGTACTCCAGCAACTGCGCCACCGTGGCGCCAGCGGCCAGCGGCTCCGGGAAGGGCCCGTTGACCGCGGCGAAGTAGCGCGACAGCTCCGGCGCCGCGGCGGCCGAGCTGGGGGCGACCGACACGCCGTCCTGCCCGAGCACCACCGTGGTCACTCCCTGCCTCAGGCAGGCGAGCTCCAGTTCCGGTGAGCCGATCAGCCCTTCCGCGTGGCTGTGCGCATCGACCAGTCCGGGCAGGAGCAGCCGGCCGCGCACGTCGACCGTGCGAACGGCCTCGACCCCGTCACCCGCCCCGATCAGCGCGATCGTGCCGTCCTTGATGCCCACATCGGCACGGCGCGGCTCGGCACCCGACCCGTCGGCGATCTCACCACCGGCCAGCAGCACATCCAGCACCACGGCGCACCTCCCTGCCGAACAACGCCGAACGCCCGCCGGCACACCTGACGCACCGCCACGAACTGCCGGCTCACCCGCCGCGCGACACCGGGCGAACACGGGCGATTTCCAGCAATGGACGATCTACGCCCGTTTGCGAGTCAACACCACCACGTCGCTGCACGCCAGAGGGACCTTTCCGGATGCGGTGGTCGGGAGAGGCCCCGGTGCCAGAAGGTGCTACAGGTCACCCTGGGGGCACGATCGTCGTGCCCCCAGTGCATCCAGGGCCTACGAGGTGACGGCCGCTCCCGCGGCCGCGGCGGCCGCCCCCGAGGCAATGGCGGCGGTGATGGTCCGTACGGCGTCGTTGACCGCCTTCGCGCCCCAGTCGCCCTCCTGGATCTCCTTGCCCCGCTTCTTCACCTCTGACGACCACGGCAGCGGCGGGTCCATGTCCTTCAGCGCCGGCTTGAGCGTGTCGCTGCCCGACAGCAGCGCGATCAGTGCAGCGGTGCGCATGTCGGGCTCGGCACCGTCGGCCAGCACCGCGCGCACGTCCCGCCGCACCGCCGTCTCGTGCGTGCCGTCGGCGGCCGGATGCACGGTGCGCGGGATCAGCCCGAGCATCTTCTTCTTCTCCTCCCGCACCATGCCACGCTCGACCAGGCGCGCCACCACCTTCTTCTGGGTGCCCCGGCCCAGCCGCTCCAGCACCGTCATCGAGGCCCGGGGCTTCTCGGCGACCACGTCGAACGCCTCCTGCAGCAGCGGGTCGGGCAGCGGCCCGTCGCCCCCCGCGAGGATCTTGCGCCCGCTGAACACGCTCTTCTTGTCGTCCTGACCGGCCCGGTCCAGCAGCGTCAGCTCGACCAGCAGGGCGCCGCCCAGGATGTAGTTCAGGACGTGCTCGGAGGGCACGCTGCCCTTCTCGTCGCTGAGCAGGAGCAGCATCAGGTCCTCGACCAGGAGCGTCTCCTGCGGCGTGTACTCGGTCATCCGTCCTCCAGCGATGTCGGTCAGCAGTTCGGTCAGTGCAGACGTCAGTGCAGACCATGCCCCTGCGGCACAGTCAAACACCGATGCCCGCAGGCCACCGTAGGGGGCGCACCGCCCCGTCGTACGGTGAAGGCATGGAGCACCAGGACGACGCTGACTGGCCGGCCCGCCGCCGTGAGGCCTTCGAGGCACACGAACGGGCCCGGCAGCGCGCCGAGGCGGCGGAGGAACTGCAGGCCCAGGCCCTGGTGGCGGACTTCCTGGTGCGGGCGCGGGAACTGGGCCTGCCGGCCGGGCCCCTGCGGGCCCGGGCCTACAACGGTTCGGCCACCTTCCGCACCGGCCTGAGCGGCTGGTACCTGCAGCCCAGCGGTTCGCTCGGGATCAGCGAGGACGGGCAGTTCTACGTGCTGGTCCCCCCCGGCGGACTGGCCGAGCGGCTGCGCGGGGCCCGGATCGCCCCCTCGGCGCCGCCGCTGGCGGTGGGCCGGGGCGCGCGCGACGGCGAGTCGATGTCGCTGCGCGAACTGCTGGAGCGGCGCCTGGCCGCGGGGAGCCAGTTCCGGCGGCTGTGAGATCAGCTACGAGATCAGCCGCACCGCGCGGGCTTCCAGGTCACGGGCCGTCTCCTCCTCGCCCAGGCTGCGCATCACTGCGGCCAGATTGCGCAGGTAGGTGTCGATCACCCCGTGCCCGCTGCTCTCACCCAGCGTGAGGGCCTGCCGGGCCAGAGGCCGCGCCGCCACCGGCAGACCGAGGTGGGCGGCCAGCATGACCGCGAGGTTGTTGGTGTAGGCGGCCGACTCGGGCCGGCGCACGCGGTCGACCCGCTCGGCCAGTTGCGTCGCCTTCGACAACGGCTGCCGGGCGCCCTCGTGGTCACCGCCGAGCAGCCGGGCCTTGGCCAGATTGCTGAACACCGCCGCCAGTTCGGGACCGGCCGAGCCTTCCTGCTCGGCCACCGAACGGGCCCGCTCCAGCATCGCCAGCCCGGCCTCGGTCTCGCCCAGGCGCAGCCGCACCAGGCCCAGGTTGTTCAGGTGCCGGGCCACCCGCAGGTCGTCGCGGCCGACCGCGGCCACCGTCACCCCGAGCGCCCGCTCGAGCAGGTCGGCGGCCTGCTGCCACTCGTTCACCCGGGCCAGGGCCACGGCCAGGTGGCCGAGCTGGGTGGCGGCGTAGGGGTGCTCGGGCCCGACCGCCTGCTCGGTGAGCGCGACCGCCCGCGCCGCCAGGGAACGCACCCGGGCGCCGTCCTGCCGCAGGAACATGGCGAAGGCCACCCCGTTGCCGCGCAGCACGACCCGCGGATGGGCGGGCAGGCCGGGCTCGTGCACCTCGACCAGCACCCGCGCGCTGAGCGCCCGTTCGTCGCCCGCGTCCCACACGTCCAGCAACAGCACGCCGACCGCGCGTGGGAGGGTCGAGGCCGCAGTGGTGTGCAGGCGAAGGATCTCCGCGGTGTCTCCCATCCACACAGTCAACCATCAGGTAGTGCCTGCTGTACCCGGTGAGTGGTGTTTGCGGGATCGAGTCAGCGGCCGCCGCCCGGGATGCTGGAGCCGGCCGCCGAACAGTGCGACAAACCACCGTGAACAGCAGGAGGACTCCGGGATGCCTACCCGACGGGCAGGTCTCGTGGCCCTGATCGTCACCCTGACCATCGCCGGCGTGGGCCTGACCACCACGCTCACCGCACTCGTCCGGTCGTGCTGAGTCCCTACCGCCGCTCGCCGTCCTCGAGGTACTTGAGGACGGCGACCACGCGCCGGTCGGTGTGGTCGGTCGGGGCCAGGTCGAGCTTGGCGAAGATGCTGCGGATGTGCTTGTGCACGGCGCCCTCGGTGACCACCAGTTTCTCCGAGATGGCGGTGTTTCCCAGCCCTTCGGCCATCAGGGCGAGCACGTCGCGCTCACGCGGGCTCAGGCGTTCCATGCCCGGGTCGGGCCGCGAGCGGGTCATCAGCTGGGCCACCACCTCCGGGTCGATCGCGGTGCCGCCCTCGGCCACCCGGTTCAGCGCCTGGAGGAACTCCTCCACCCGGCCCACCCGCTCCTTCAGCAGGTAGCCCAGCCGGTGCGCACCACCGGCCAGGAGGTCGGTGGCGAAGGACTGCTCGACGTAGGCCGAGAGCACCAGCACCGCCAGTTCCGGGTGCCGGCGCCGGGCCTCGACCGCCGCCACGATGCCCTCGTCGGTGTGGGTGGGCGGCATCCGCACGTCGACGATCGCCACGTCCGGTCGCTGCTCGTCCACCACCTCCAGGAACGCCTCGGGCCCGGGCGCCGTGGCCACCACGTCCAGCCCCTCGGCGCGCAGCAGCGAGGCCAGTCCCTCGCGCAGCAGCGCGTCGTCCTCGGCGATCACGATCCGCACGGCAACTCCACTTTCAGCATCGTCGGTCCACCGGCCGGGCTGCTCAGCGTCACGGTGCCGTCGTGCGCCCCGACCCGGCGCCGTAGGCCCACCAGCCCGGAACCGGCGCTCTCGTCGGCGCCCCCGTGACCGTCGTCCTCGATCTCGATGATCAGCCGCTTCTGCCGGCGGCGCAGCCTAACAGCGGCCGAGGCGGCCCCCGAGTGCCGGGCCACGTTGGTCAGTGCCTCGGCGACCACGAAATACGCTGTGGCCTCGACCGATGCGGCGCAGCGGCCGGGCACCGCGACGTCCAGGGTGGTCGGCACCGCGCAGTTCGCGGCCAGACCCGACAGGGCGCCCGCCAGGCCCCGGTCCTCGATCACCGGGGGCAGGATGCTGCGCACCACCCCGCGCAGCTCCTTCAGCGCGTCCTCGGCGGCGTCCTGGGCCTGGGCGAGGACCTGGTCCACCACGGCCGGGTCGGCGTTCTCGCGGGCCAGCGCCCGCCGGGCCGCGCCCAGCAGCATCGTCACCGCGACCATCCGGTTCTGGGTGCCGTCGTGCAGCGACCGCTCGATCCGGCGCAGCTCGGTGGCGTGCGCGTCCAGCGCGGCCGCGCGGGACGAGGTGAGCTCGGCGATGCGGCCCGACAGATCAGTGCCCGGCGGCGGGGCCAGCAACCTGCGCCCGGGCCAACCCTGCAGGCGGGCGATCCCGGGGCTGAGGCCGAGCAGGATCGCCGTCCAGCCCACGCCCATCATGAACACGACGAAGACCTGCAGCCCGCCATGCACCGTCCACACCCCGATCGAGGCGGTGGCGTATTCCGGCGGGATGAACGGGTACCAGAGCGGGAAGGTGGCGTCCCGGAAGGCCAGCACCGGCAGCAGCACCCCGAAGAAGCCCAGGGCCAGCCCGAACACCCCGTGCACGGGCAGCCACAGCAGTTCCCTTCGGGTGGTCGGATCCCGCAGCACAGCCGCCAGTTTCACCACCGGCTCGGCCGGCCCCAGCACCGGCTCGCCCCAGCGGGTCAGCCGGGCCCGCTCACGGCCGGCGACACTGTGCACGATCCCCAGGACGGTCGGCACCATCAGGAAGCCGATGCCGACCACGCAGAGCATCAGCGTGATCAGCACCAGGAAGGCGGCCGAGAGGGCCAGCGCGGCCGTGCTCATCCCCCCGGCCAACTGCTCGAGCGCGGCCACGGCCCGGCCGGAGGCCTCGACCAGCCCGGTCCGGATGTCCTGCCATCGGTCTCGCCTCTGCGCCACGGCGCGACCGTATACGGACCACCGGAAAGTGCCACATCCCGGCTCACCCTGACCTGACCTGCCCCCCCGAAATGGTGACCAGTCTTTGTTCGCCGTTTCCGCACGATCTTGAAGCTTCACGGGCCACACTCAGGAACAGAACGGGGGGATCACAGATCATGAACAAGAATGCGCCGGGGCCCAGCCAGGGCCCACTTCCGGCACACCTGGCCGCCATGGCCTCCAGCCGCGAAAGCTGGCACCTGCTCCGGGCTTACATAGAGCAGGAATACCCAAAGGCAATTCCCGAACGGCGGCCGGAAGTGGCCGCCGTGAATTACTCGGCCCGGCATCTGGAAGGCCTTTTCCGCAGGCTCGCCCAGAAGCGCTCACCCCGGCCGGTGGTCCTGCCGATCATTCGCCCGGCCGAATAGTCCGGTTTATCCTACACCTGTAGGCTATCTGGTGACCCGAGCGCGCGAGCCGCTCACCGGCGTCCTAAAGTTGAATTCGTGACTACCACGTATGCCAAGGTCAACGGCGTTTCCAGCCTCACCGTCGAGCAGGAGGCAGTGCCCTCGGCCCTGCCTGCGGGCATGGTCCGGGTGAACATCACCTACTGCGGTATCTGCGCGACCGACACGCACAACTACACCAGCGGGGGCCAGATCCCGGCCGCCGTTTTCGGGCACGAATGGACGGGTGTGGTCGCGGCCACCGCCGACGACGTCGAGGGCCTGCCGGAAGGCACCCGCGTGATCGCCAGTGTCGGTGCGGCGTGCGGGGTTTGCGCACAGTGCCAGGCCGGTCACCCGGGCCACTGCGACCTGGCCTTCGCCGAGGCCAACGGCGTGGCCCCCGGAGCCCCGCAGCACGGGGCCTTCGCCCAGTCGCTGGTGGTCTCCGCCCGCCGGGTCATGCCGGTGCTGGAGGGCCTCAGCGACGTGGAGGCCGCGCTGGTCGAACCCACCGCCGTCACCTTCCACGCCGTACGCCGCACCCGCCAGCCCCTGGGCGCCGTCGTGGTGGTGCAGGGCGCCGGGCCGATCGGCCTGCTCGCGGCCCAGCACGCCCGTCACGCCGGCGCCGGTCACCTGGTGGTGATCGAGCCCAACGAACAGCGCCGCGAAGCCGCCACCCGGCTCGGCTTCACCGACGTCCTGGCCCCGGGCGAGGCGGCCAAGGCCCACATCCTCGAGATCACCAGCGGCCTGGGCGCCGACGTCCTGTACGAATGCACCGGCGTGGCCGCCCTTCTGCAGCCCTCCGCCGAACTCGTCCGGCGTGGCGGCACCCTCTCCCTGCTCGGCTTCCCGATGACCGACTCCACCGTCAGCTACGGCGACTGGCAGATCCGCGAGCTCACCGTGATCGGCTCACTCGCCTACACCCGCGACGACTTCCTCGGCGCCCAGCGGGCCATCGCCGACGGCTCGGTGCGGGTGGCCGACCTGCACACCGGCACCATCGGTCTGAGCGAGCTGGCGGCCATGCTCGACGAACTGGACTCCGGCCGCACCACGCACGCCAAGGTCCTCGTCGACCCGCAGCGCTGAGCAGCTCACTCGGGCCAGGCGCTGCAGGCCGGGCACTCGGTGACCGTCACCGCCCAGCAGGTGGGCATCGGCAGCCCGGAGACGTTACGGCGCGCCTTCGTGGCCCGGTTCGGCGTTCCGCCCAGCGTCTACCTGCAGCGCTTCACAGGCCCAGGTCGCGGCCGATGATCTCCTTCATGATCTCGTTCGAGCCGGCCCAGATGCGGGTCACGCGAGCGTCTTTCCAGGCCCGGGCCACCCGGTACTCGTTCATGTAGCCGTAGCCGCCGTGCAGCTGCAGGCAGGCGTCCAGGATCTGGCCCTGGACGTCGGCCGTCCACCACTTCGCCTTGGCCGCGTCGACCGCGCTGAGCTCGCCGGCGGTGTGCGCCCGCACGCAGTCGTCCACGTAGGCCTGGGTCACCTCGGCCCGGGTGACCAGGTCGGCGAGCAGGAACTTGTTGTGCTGGAACGAGCCCACCGGCTGCCCGAAGGCCTGCCGGTCCTTCACGTAGACCAGGGTCTCGTCGAGGATGGCGCGGGCGTGGGCCAGGTTGGCCACCGCCCCGCTGATCCGTTCGCGCGGCAGCTTGACCATCATGTGCTTGAAACCCTGGTCGAGCTCGCCGATCAGGTTCTCGGCCGGCAGCAGCACGTCGTCGAAGACCAGTTCGGCGGTGTCGGCCTCGGGCATGCCGACCTTGTCCAGGCGGCGGCCCCGGGAGAAGCCCTCCCGCGAGCGCTCGACCACGAACAGGGAGATGCCCCGGGCCCCGGCCCCGGGGGTGGTGCGGGCGGCCACGACCACGATGTCGGCCGAATAGCCGTTGGTGATGAACGTCTTGGCCCCGTTCAGGCGCCAGTTCTCGCCGTCCCTGACCGCCGACGTCTTCAGAGCGGCGAGGTCCGAGCCGGCCGAGGGCTCGGTCATCGCGATCGCCGCGATGCTCTCGCCCGAGGCGATGCCGGGCAGCCAGCGTTCCTGCTGCTCGGGGGTGGTGAGGGCGGTGAGATAGCCCGTGACCACGTCGAAGTGGATGCTCAGGCTGGAGGCCAGGGCCAGGTTGACGGCGGCCAGTTCCTCGGTGAGCACGGCGTTGAACCGGTAGTCCTCGGCCTGGGAACCGCCGTACTGCTCGGGGACCTCCAGGCCGAGGAGGCCCTGTTTGCCCGCGGCCAGCCACATCTCGCGGCCGAACTCGTGGTCGCGGGCATGGTCCTCGACGTGGGGAAGCACTTCGCGGCGCAGGAACTGGCGCACCGAGTCGCGGAAGGCCACGTGGTCGTCGTCGTAGACGCTACGCCTCATCCCGGCAGGCTAGACCAGATATCCCGATTTGGTCAGGCCTGCCGGACAGTTGAGACGGCGGTCTTAGACCGTCGCTGCCTGGGCGGCGGCCGTGGCCTCGGCCGCCAGCCGGGTGATCTCGTCCCAGCGGCCGGCGTTCACCAGTGACTTCTCCACCATCCAGGTGCCGCTGATGGCGGGCACGCAGGGCAGGGCCAGGTACTCCCCCAGGTTGTCCAGGGTGACCCCGCCGGAGGGCATGAACGTGATGCCGCCGAACGGCGCCGACAGAGCCTTGATCATCTTGGGGCCGCCGAGCAGTCCGGCGGGGAAGAACTTGACCTCGCGCAGGCCGAGCGCGACCGCCGACATCAGATCGGTGGAGCTGGAGATGCCGGGTAGCGCGGGCACGTCCAGTTCCTGGGCCCGGCGGACCACGTCGGGGCTGATGCCGGGGCTGACCACGAAGGTGGCGCTGGCCTCGACCACCTCGTCGACCTGGGCCGGGGTAAGCACCGACCCGGCGCCGACCGTCATTCCTTCGAGCTCGGCCAGACGGCGGATGCCCTCCAGCCCGGCCTCGGTGCGCAGCGTCACCTCCATCACCGCGATCCCTCCGGCGAGCAGGGCCTTGCCCAGAGGTACGGCCTGGTCCGCGTCGTCGATGACGACGACCGGCACGACGAGGTGGTTGGGCAGCAGGGGGGCGGTCACGTTCGGGGGCTCCTCGGTTTCGTGGGTCAACTGCAGCATCAACGAAGGACGTCGGTGCTGGCGTTGAGTGCGTCGAGTTCGGCTCGAGTGGGCAGCGCCTCCCAGTCACCGGGCGCCTGACAGACCGCGCCCCCCAGCCGGTTGGCCAGGGTCAGGCAGGCGAGCGGTTCGCCGTCGTCCAGCAGGGCGGCCAAGTAGCCGCCGACGAAGGCGTCGCCCGCCCCGACCGCGTCGGTGACCACGACCGGGGTGGTGGGGCCGTGGTGGGCCGCATCCTCGAACAGGGCGATGGCGCCGAGGTGCCCGAGCTTGAGCACCACGTCACCACCGACGGCCTCGGCCAGTGAGCGGGCCAGTTTCTCCCCCGCCTCGAACGACTCCACCGGTTCCGGTGCGGCGCCCAGCAGCAGGGCGGCCTCTTCGGGGCCGGCGAAGGTCAGATCGGCCTGCCGGGCCAGCTCCACCAGGGCTTCGCGGGCCTGTTCGTCGCTCCACAGGGTGGCCCGGTGGTTGACGTCGAAGGTGACCAGCGTGTTGTTCTCGCGGGCGATCCCGACCGCCTTGAGCACGGCCTGCCGGGGGTCAGGGCCGAGGGCGGGGGTGATGCCGGTGACGTGCAGCACCGCCGAGGCGGCGATGACGTCGGAGAACTGCTGCACGTAGGCGGCGCTCAACTGGGCGGCGGCGCTGCCGGCGCGGTAGTAGCGCACCCGGGTGGTGCGGGCGCCCCGGGCCTCCTTGACCATCAGCCCGGTGGGGTGGGCGGCATCGCGCTCGGCGTGCACGGTGACGCCCTCGGCCCGCAGTTCGCGCACCACCAGGGTGCCGAAGTCGTCGTCGCCGACCCGGCTGATCCAGGTGGCCGGGCAGCCCAGCCGGGCCAGGGCGATCGCCACGTTCGACTCCGCCCCGCCCAGCCCGAGGGTCATGGCGGCGCCGTCGCGCAGTCTCGGCGCCGGTACCGGTGACAGCAGCGCCATCGTCTCGCCGATCGTCACCACGCCGTTGCCCTGCAGTGCCATGTCACCATCCGTCTTCGTCGAACGTGTGGGTCAGTGCTGAAGCAGTACCAGCCGTTACCTCCGGGTATCAAGGTGTGCCGGCCGATGGGTCAGCCGATCCGCAGCATCACCTTGCTGCTGCCGCTGTCCGGGTCGAGGGCCACCGCCATCGCCGTGGCCGCCTCCTCCAGGGCGAAGGTGTGGGTGATCAGCGGCGACACGTCGAGACCGTCGCGCATCGCCTCGACCGCGTCGGTGATCTCGTCGACGAACCGGTACGAGCCGATCCAGGTGATCTCGCGGGTGACCAGGTCGCCCAGGACGGCCTGGACCTCGGCGCCGGGCAGATTGCCGACCTGCACGAGCGTGCCGCCGCGGGCGGTGGCCCGCAGCACCGGTCCCAGGGCGCGGGGTGAGCCGGACGCCTCGAAGACGATCTCCACGTCTTCGGGCAGCCGGCCGCCGGCGGCCACGTTCACCGTCTCGTCGGCCCCCATCTGCTTGGCGATGTGCAGGGCGCTGTCGCTGACGTCGGAGGCCACGATCGCATCCGCCCCGCAGTACTTCGCGGCCGCCACCACCAGGGAGCCGATCGGCCCGGCGCCGTTGACCAGCACTCGCTTGCCCTGCAGCCGCCCGGCCCGGCCGACCGCGTGGAAGGCCACGCCCAGCGGCTCGGCCAGCGCGCCGTGCTCGGTGGTGACCTCGTCCGGCAGCAGCCGGATCTGGTCGGCCCGGGCGACGCGGAACTGGCTGAACCCGCCGTCGGTGTGCGGGTCGAACGCGGCCGAACCGAAGTAGCGGCTGGGCGTGTACAGGTTGGTGCGGCCGGCCAGTCGCTCGGGCAGGACACCGTCACCCACCAGGGTCGCCGGGTGCACGGTGACCGCCTGCCCCTCCTCCAACCCGTGGTGCAGCCCCTGCACGCCCGGGCCGAGACCGGCGATCCGCCCGGCGATCTCGTGGCCCAGCACCAGCGGGTGCCTCAGCCGGGCGGTGCCGGAGGCGCCGTGCCGGTAGTAGGAGGTGTCCGAGCCGCAGATGCCGCCCCACTCCACGGCGATCAGTACCTCGCCCTCGCCCGGGACCGGGTCGGGCAGCTCGTCGATCCTCAGGTCGTGCGGACCGTGCACCACGGCGGCTCTCACGCGGCGTCCTCCAGGGCGGACAGGTCCCGGTCGGCCACCTCGGGCATCAGATAGGCGGTGACCAGGGCGATGAACGAGTAGGCGATGAGCATGGCGGCGATCGGCCACCAGCTGTCGAAGGCGGCGGTCAGGCCGGCCGCGATCACCGGGCCGGCCGCCACGGTGGCGATGCCGCCCAGTTCCTTGGCCAGGCCGACCTGGGTGAACCGGTTGCGACCGCCGAGCAGCTCGGACATGGTCACGTTCTCGAGCGCGAACAGGCCCAGGACGGCCACGTTGTAGCCGAGGATCATGCCGATCACCAGGCCCGGGGTGCTGCCGCCGGTGACCAGCAGGAGCATCGGGAAGGCCAGCAGCATCGAGACCAGGCTGATCGCCATGTACATCACCCGGCGGCCGAAGCGGTCGCTGAGCAGGCCGACCACCGGCACGGTGGCGAACCCGACGACCGAGCCGATCAGCAGCGAGTCGGTGGCCAGCGACTTGTCCAGGCCCAGGGTGGTGCCGATGTAACCGACCAGGAAGGTCTGGATCAGGCCGGAGTTGCCCGCCTGGCCGATCCGCAGGCCCAGGGCGAGGAAGAACGCCTTGCCCTTGCTGGCCTTCAGGCCCGCCTCGAGCTTGCTCTCCCTGATTTCGGCCCGCTCCAGCGCCTTGCCGTCGACCACGTCGTCGCGGGCCTCGAAGACCGGGCTCTCCTTGACGTTCCGGCGGATCCAGAGCGCCAGCACCAGCAGCACGAAGCTGGCCAGGAACGGGATGCGCCAGCCCCAGCTGTGCAGCTGCTCGTCGCTCAGGGTGGCCAGCAGCAGGGCCCAGATGCCGGTCGCCACCAGTGTTCCCGAGTTGGTGCCGAGCGCGATCAGCGAGGAGATCAGGCCCCGGCGGCCCTTCGGCGCGTACTCCACGAGCATGACCGTGGCGCCCGCGATCTCGGCGCCGGCCCCGAAGCCCTGCACCAGCCGCAGCACCACCAGCAGGGCCGGGGCGAACAGGCCGATCTGCGCGTAGGTCGGGAGCGCGCCGATCAGGGTGGTCGAGACGCCCATCATCGCGATGGTGATGAACAGGACCCGCTTGCGGCCCAGCCGGTCGCCCATCCGCCCGAAGTAGACGGCACCGGCCAGGCGGGCCACGTAGCCCACGCCGTAGGTCGCCATCGCGGCCAGCAGGCCGATCGCGGGACTGACGTCGGGGAAGAAGATCTCGTTGAAGACGATGGCGGCCGCCAGCGAGTACAGCTGGAAGTCCATGAACTCCATCGCGGTGCCGAGCCAGCCGGAGACGGCGGCCTTCGACAGGTCCTTCGTGGACCTGGCCGGCGTGGAGCCGGGCGGCGGCGCGTCGTTGACGGCCGAGGCCTCTGT
Source organism: Kineosporia sp. NBRC 101677 (assembly GCF_030269265.1). Lineage (NCBI taxonomy): Bacteria > Bacillati > Actinomycetota > Actinomycetes > Kineosporiales > Kineosporiaceae > Kineosporia > Kineosporia sp. NBRC 101677. The sequence goes on along the minus strand of NZ_BSTA01000012.1, from coordinate 194,031 downwards.
GCTCATCGATTGCTCCCTTGCATCGACCGGATCCCTCGTCGGGTCCTTGTGTGCTAGCTGAAATATACAAGCACTGTCGCGCAGATCAAGTCCACGGAAGGACCCGCCTGCCCCTTCGGCTCACAAACCCGGCCATAACGCTCACACCGTCCAAGATCCTTTTAGGCTGGCGGCTGTCCGCGCACCAAGATCACCGGACGCGATGAGCCGCGATTCCCTCCGACCACGGGAGTTCCGATGTCCGTCGACGCTGCAGTCCCCACCCGGCCCCCGGCCATTCTGAAGGACCGACTGAACGTTGTCGGTGAACGGCATACCGAGAGCGACCTGCGCCGGGAGGCCGAGCGGGCCTACACCACGAAGATCTTCGGACCAGACCGCTACTGGCAGGAGTACGAGTTCCCCGACCGACTGGCCGCCTCCCAGCAGGGCCAGCAGTGGCCCACGAAGGAACTGGCCGACTTCATGGATCTGCGCGCCCCCTTCGGCACCGCCTTCGCGCTGTCCTTCTACGAACCTCTGGCCCGCACGGCGGCCGCTGCCCCGAAAGCGGGGGTGGGCTCACCACTGAACGCGGTACTGGCCGACATCGAAACGAAGCTCGCCGACCTCGAGGCGGCCCGGAAGCGCACTCGCAGCGGCTGGCGCAATCCCGAGACCTCGGTGGTGCAGAAGGCGGTCGACTTGACCTCGGCACGCCTGGACGCTCTGCTGAACGGCTACCGGACGGCCGCCAAAGACCAGACCCCGGGCTGGATTCCGCGCCGCATCCAGGCCGCCGAGAAGCTGGCTCTGGGGCAGGCCGTGATCGACCAGTGCCTCGACTCCCTGGCCGCCGAGGAGAAGATCACCCTGGCCGCCGGCCCGGGCAAGGGCACACAACTGTGGAACCTGGTCTCGGACCGGCGTTCCCTGATGATGGTCGCCGCCACTCAGCTCTCGCCGATTCCCGGCATCTGGAAGATCGGCGACCGGCACGTCCAGGACATCCTGACCGGCAAGGTGAAGGCCAGGGTGACCAACCGGGCCGCGGCACGCTCAGGCGAGCCGCACGCCCAGGCCAACTACATCACCCATGACCAGTTCACCGAGATCCTGAAACACTAGCTCTCACAAGAGTACGGCCCCGGCTCCGAACGCCGGCAACAGGGCCTCGACGGAACCGGTCAGCGCGCTGTCCTCGGCCAGGTCCTCGGCACCGAGCACGGTCAGCAAACGCGAAACCACACCGACTGAAGACGCTTTCCAGCAGTCGGCCAGCGCAGGTGCGGCCGGGTCGGTGGTGCCGAAGAGCTGACCACCAGAGGACGGGTCGGGTCGGGTTGCATTGGCCCACGCGGCCAGGGCGAGGGTCTGGTGTTCCCCGGCGGTGGTTCCCCGTTGTTCGCGCAGCACGGTGAACCACCGCTGGGGAAGCTTGAGTGAGCCGTCGGAACCGATCTGGCGCAGTTCGTGATGGATGGCCGGGTTCTCGAAGCGGGCCACCAGGCTTTCGGCGTACCGCACCGGGTCCGGACCACCGGCGGGCAGGGCTGCGGCTACGTCGGCCGCGTATCCCCGAACGAATTTCGCGCCCCAGGGGGTGGCGAGCACGTCGGCGATGGTGCGGCAGCCGGCGGCCAGGCCCAGGTAGGCCAGGCCGGAATGAGCACCGTTGAGCAGCCGCAGCTTGGTCAGCTGGTAGGGCGCCACGTCGTCGACGAGCTGGGCTCCGCCGTGTTCCCAGGCGGGCCGGGCCGCACGGAAGTCGTTCTGCAGCACCCACTGTGTGTAGGGCTCCCCCGACACGGCCAGTTCGTCGCGCACACCGAGCCGGGCGGCCACCTCGTCCAGATCGGCCTGGGTGGTGGCGGGCACGATGCGATCGACCACCGTGGCCGGGAAGCCGACCGAATGCTCCAGCCAGGCGAGCACCTTGTCGCTGTCGGCCCAGTCGGCCGCGGTCACGAAATCCCGCACGACAGAGGCCAGCACAGCACCGTTGCCATCCAGATTGTCACAGGAGACGACATCGATCGGCGCGCCCGACGTCCTCAGGCGGTTCGCCAGCGACAGCGCGAGGCGACCCACAACCGTCTGAACCGCAGCGTCCGCCTGGCTGCTCAGCGCCAGGTCGGCCACGATCCGCGGATCGGCCAGATCCAGCCGCCCCGTCGCCGGATCGCGGTGATAGCCCTTCTCGGTGACAGTCAGCGTGACCGTGCTGACCTCGGCCGAGCTGATCAGCGAATCCACCTGCACCGCATCGTCCCGCAGATGCAGGGCGCCGGACAGGGCCGCAACCACCCGCGGACCGGAGCCCTCCGGCGAGCGGGTCGTGACCGAGAACAGGTGGTCCTGCCGCCGGGCTCGTTGCACCACCGAGGCATCGCGGGGCGCCACCGCCACGATCCCGATCGCCTCGCCGGTGGCCGCCGAGGCCGCCTCGGTGTAGACGGCCTGGTGCGCGCGATGGAAGGCTCCGAGCCCGAAATGCACCACCCGCGGTGCTAGTTCACGGGGATCAAGCAGAGGACGGCTCTCCGCGGCGAGCGCCTCCAGGGTGCGGTGTCCGAGGTGCGGGCTCACCAGTCGTGCACCGACCCGTCGAGACGGCGGGCCACGGGCAGGTACTTCGGGTCGTAGGGGTAGCGCTCGGCGGCCTTCTCGTCGTACTCCACGCCCAGACCAGGCTCGTCGGACAGGTCCAGCATGCCGTTCTCGAGCGTGACGTTGGTGCGGAACACCTGCATGGTCTGCTCCACGTGCGGCATGTACTCCTGGATGCCGAAGTTCGGAACGGTGAGGTCCACATGCACTGCCGCAGCAAGGGAGATCGGCGACAGGTCGGTGGCTCCGTGCGAGCCGGTGCGCACCTGGTACAGCGCGGCCAGGTCGAAAATGCGCCGCAGGTGCGTGATCCCGCCCGCGTGGACCACCGTCGTGCGCACGTAGTCGATCAGCTGCTCGGTGATCAGGTCCTTGACGTCCCAGATCGAGTTCAGGATCTCACCGGTCGCGATCGGGGTGGTGGTGTGCTGCCGGATCAGCCGGAACGCCTCCTGGTTCTCGGCCGGGGTCGGGTCCTCCATCCAGAACAGGCGCAGGTCCTCGACGCTCTTGCCGAAGCGGGCGGCCTCGATCGGGGTGAGCCGGTGGTGCACGTCGTGCAGCAGGTGGAAGGCGGAACCGAACTTCTCCCGCACGGCCCGCAGGTAGGTGGGCGCGAAGTCGAGATAGGCCTCGGTCGACCAGGGCTGCTCGTCGGGGAGGTTGCTGTTGGCCGGCTCGTACACCTCGCCCTTGCGCACGCCGTAGCTGCCACCCAGGCCCGGGACCCCGGTCTGGGCCCGGATGGCCTGGTAGCCCAGGTCGCGGAACTTGGCCACGTCGTCGAGCAGGGAGGGCACGTCGGTGCCGGAGGCGTGCGCGTAGACCATCACCGCATCGCGCGAGCGACCGCCCAGCAGTTGGTACACCGGCAGCCCGGCGACCCTGCCCTTGATGTCCCACAGGGCCACGTCGACTGCGGCGATCGCGGTCATCGTCACCGGGCCCCGGCGCCAGTAGGCCCCTCGGTAGAGGAACTGCCAGATGTCCTCGATGCGGGCGGGGTCACGGCCGATGAGCAGAGGGACGACGTGGTCGCGCAGGTAGCTGGCCACGGCCAGTTCGCGTCCGTTGAGGGTGGCGTCGCCCAGACCCGTCACGCCGTCGGACGTGGTGATCCGCAGGGTGACGAAGTTGCGGCCGGGAGAGGCCACGAAGACCTCTGCGCGTTCGATCGTGCTCACTGAACCATCTCCTTCGGCGGCCGAGCGGGACTGCCATGCACCTGGCATTAGTATACAAGCACTTGTTTACCAGCATCGCACCGCCGGTCCGGGCCGAAGGGGGTCCACTACGATGGCGCTCATGTCCCCCCGCAAAGCCGGCGGCAGTAGCCGGCAGGCCGTCTACGAGTCGCTGCGACGGCGCATCCTGGGGCTGGAACTGCCCCCCGGCACCGCCCTGTCGGAGAACGACCTGGCCACCGAGATGGGGATCTCCCGCACACCGGTGCGCGAGAGCATGATCCTGCTGTCCGAAGAGGGCCTGGTGCAGGTCTTCCCCAAGGTCGGCACCTTCGTCTCCCGGGTCGACGCGGCCCGCGTGGCCGACGCCCAGTTCCTGCGCGAGGCAGTGGAACTGGCCGCCCTGGAAGATGTTCCGGACGAGCCCGACGCCGAATTGGTCGCCCTGCTGCGCGAGAACCTGGGCCGTCAGCAGGCCGCGGGCATCGAGCGGGAGGAGTTCTTCCGGCTCGACGAGGAGTTCCACCACCTGCTGCTGCGCCTGAGCGGGCACGGCAACTCCTGGTCCACCGTGGCCTCGGCCAAGGGCCACCTCGACCGCGCCCGCCGCCTCGGCCTCGACGAGGTGGGCTCCCCCAAGCCGTTCATCGACCAGCACGCAGACGTGCTGGAGGCAGTGCTCTCGGGCAACACCGAGGCCGCCCGCACCACCCTGCGCCACCACCTGCGCGCGGTGTTCGAAGACGTCGAGCGCGTGCGCCGCCGCTCCCCCGAACTGTTCGCCACCGACCCCGACGCCGTTCCGGTGCGCCGCAGCGTGGCGGTCTGGAACAACTAGGAACCTGGGACTACAGACGGTCCGCCCGCCGCCACAACTCCCGGATGCCGCGCGGGAACACCACCATCCAGGACACCACGCCGACGAACCCGAACGGGAAGAACCCCTTCAGGAAGATCAGCAGGGGCAGGGTCATCAGCACCGTGCCCACCACCCGCCCGGCCAGGCCGAAGGTCACCGTGGTGGCGTCCCACTTACCGGTGCCCGCCCGGCTGCGCTCGCGGGCCAGCCGGGCCGCCGCCGCAGCCGAGGTGAACGGCTCCTCGCTGTCCAGGTGAGACTCTCGCCCGGACACCGACTCCGACTGCGGCGCAGTTCGGTGGTGAGGCGCGTAGCACTGCGGACACCACTCAAGACCGGACGCGAACAGTGCGCCACACTCACACCGCTCGGGCAACGCTCACACCCCGCCAGGGCTGGACATGGGATTGCCGTACCCCCTGGGCCCCACCTGATAGGTGGGCCCGGGCCGCTCCGGCGCTTTGGGGGCAGCGGGAGCAGGGGGCGGCTTCGGCGCAGGGACGGTTGCGGGAGCATTCGGGCCGGTGTGCAGGGATCTCGGCTTGGCCAAGGGCGGAGGACCGGAAACGGAAGGAGGCTGAGGCATGGGCCGAACCGTCTGACCGCCGACACTGCCCACCCGGACCGCGCCCGCCGGACCGCCACTCGCACCGGAGCCACCGGAGCCCGGGCCGTTCAGCACCCCGACGCCGCCAGGGCCACCACCTGGGCCGCCCGGCCCAGCCAGCCCGCCCGGTCCACCCGGTCCACCCGGTCCACCCGGCCCGCTCGATCCACGCGGCCCACCTGATCCACCCGGCCCGCTCGATCCACCAGGTCCCGCTGGCCCACCGGGCGTAGATGTGCCACTGACTCCACCGGGGCCAGCAAGTCCGCCGAGGCCAGCAGGTCCACCGGGGCCGCCCGTTGCACCAAGCCCACCAGGTCCCCCTAAACCACCGGGACCACCCATGCCAGCGGGTCCCCCAGCTCCGCCAGGACCGCCAGGACCGCCAGGCCCGCCAGATGTGATGGCCCCACCGACTCCGCCCACCCCACCCGCCCCACCGATTCCGCCCACGCCGCCCGCGCCACCCATGCCACCCATGCCACCCATGCCACCCATGCCACCCGGGCCACCCGGGCCACCCGGGCCACCCGGGCCGGGAGGCACACCGCCAACCAGTCCACCGGGCCCACCCGACACGCCTGGTCCACCCACGCCACCCGGGCCCGGCGCCCCAGGACCACCTTGTCCGTTGTGTACACCTGGTCCACCCGGTACACCTGGCCCGCCGGGGAGAGCCGGCCCGCCCGGAAGACCAGCCAGGCCGCTCAACCCACCGACCGATCCGAGACCCGAACCCGGCCCACCACCGGGACTCATCCCAGTCAACCCACCGGGGGCAGCCGGTAGCCCTGCACCGGCCACCGGACCTGCCGCAGCCGCCGAGCCAGCACCGGGCACGAACCCGCCACCAGCACCTTCAGCGACTCCCCCGGGCCACCCCACCGATCCCAGATGCGCCGCATGCCCCACCACACCGATCGATTTGCCCTCGTAAGCCGAAAGCAGCACGGCGCGCAGCGGATTGACGGACCCGGCAACCGTGCCCGCATCCATCGCGTCGGAACCCGGACCAACACCTGCAGAGCCCCGGCCGGCGGCGAGCGCAGCGTCCCCCGAAAGCACCGCAGATACCGTCAGGTTCGCCGCCGTACGAGCAACGTCTGTCATGAGCGGCGCCCCCGGCTGGTGCACGGCCGCGGCCACCGAGTTCGGTTGCGGCGGCGGGGCGGGCTGTTCCTGCTTCTGCATTTCCAACTGCAGCAACGCCTGCGGCGGGGGCACCCGGTCCAGGTGCGCGGCAGGAGCGTCGTCCCGAGCGGCGCCGCGTGAGACTGCCCGGCCGTCGGCCGCGCCCTCCCCGGCACCGGGCTCCGGCTGCTGGGTCAGGTCGACGCCGCAGTACTCGCAGAAGTGCCAGTCGTCGTGGATCACCAGGTCGCAGTTCGGGCATTTCTGGGCGGCGGCGAGCTGTTCCCAGGGCGCGCGCAGCCAAGGTGCACTCTCCACGCGACTCTCCCCTCACCCGTCCGGGCGCGCCGGATCCGGCCCTTCCTCTGCTCTTATCTCGACCTGGCCCGGCAGGATCTGCGCAGGGACGTCCGCGTTCCCTCCCGTGGGTCAGCCCGACCCGCCGTGAGGCGGGAACGGGAAGGCGCCCACCGGCGTCCTAAATCTGGAGTGGCAAGAACACGCGGAGCGACTGATCGTCGAGGGGGGCGACCACTCATGCAGCGCAGGCAGCACCCGTACGACGGCAAACGCACCGGCCGGCGCGAGCAGGTGCTGGTGACGGCGATGGCCGTGGTCGCGATCGTGGCCATCGTGACCGTGGTGGTGGGACCGTGGCGAGGAGAGGGCGACTTGAGCGACAGCACAACACCGGCAGAGCCTGACCTGCTGGTACCCCGGCCCCCGGGCATCGACACGTCCCAGGCGCACCTGATCGTCAGCCCGGGGGCGGTGCCGGCCGAGGGCGGTGAGGTGGCCGTGATCCTGGCCAACCCGACCACGGAACGCGTCGATTTCGGCGTGATGGGCAGGCTGCAGCGCTGGGACGGAGCAACGTGGCACGATCACCGTCAGCTGACCACCGGTCTGAGCCTCGACTCGCCTCCTGGCGGCCTGCACAGCCTCCAGGAAGAGCTGATGGTTCCGGCGATCGCCCTCGGCGCCCCGGCGGGCAGTTTCGGCTCCCCGGTGTGGACGCGCATCGGTGACGTGAGCCCGGGCTGGTACCGCATCCAACTGGGCAACTCCTACGGCCTGATCGAGGTCGGCGGCACGCCCGAGCACCAGGTCCCGCGCTCCAGCACAGCCTTCGGGTTCGAGGGCGATCACGTGGTCGAGGCTGCGGAACCCGCCACGCTCAACCTGATGGTCGTGCCCCGGGGCCGCCTCGAAGGCGTCTTCGATCCGCAGGAGCAGGTGGGCGACCTCACCGGCGAGGCCCGGATCGAGCGGATGGACGAGGGCCGCTGGGTGGTGGTGCCCTCCGACACCCTGCGCACCCGCGACGACGAACCGCAGAACGGGCCCAACTTCGTGGTCGAACTGCCCGCCCTGGAGAAGGGCCTGTACCGGGTGAGCCGCGAGGCGACCGTGGCCGGCCGGGTCGAGTCGCTGTTCTGGGCGCTGCCGCTGTCCTGAGTCCTGCGCAGCTCGCGGCATATCCTGCCCTTGGCCCGGCGATCCTGGGCCGACGTCTGCGAGGAGAGGAACTTCATGCGCGAGCTCTACCCGGCGATCGAACCCCACGCCAGCGGTCTGATGGAGGTCGGGGACGGACACTCGGTCTTCTGGGAGGAGTGCGGCAACCCGCAGGGCAAGCCGGTCGTGTTCCTGCACGGTGGCCCGGGCGGCGGGGCCTCGGCCCGGCACCGGCGGCTGTTCGACCCGGCGAAGTACCGGATCCTGCTGCTGGACCAGCGTGGTTGTGGGCGCAGCCGGCCGCTGGCCAGTGATCCGGTGGTGGACATGAGCGCCAACACCACCTGGCACCTGGTCGCCGACCTGGAGCAGTTGCGGACCGAGCGCGGGATCGAGAAGTGGCAGGTGTTCGGCGGGTCCTGGGGCTCGACGCTGGCGCTGGCCTACGCCCAGAAGCACCCCGAGCGGGTCAGCGAACTCGTGCTGCGAGGCATCTTCACCCTGCGCAAGAGCGAGATCACCTGGTTCTACGAGGGCCCCGCGGCGAACATCGCGCCGGACACCTGGGCCGGTTTCCTCGGTGGGCTGCCGGAGGCGATGCGGGTGCCCGGCCAGCTGGTCGAGAACTACGCCAAGCTGTTGTTCGACGAGGACCCGGCCGTGCACCAGCCGGCCGCCGTCGCCTGGGCCACCTGGGAACTGGGCAACCTGACCGTGCAGCCGCGGCCCGACCTGATCGCGGTGGCGCAGGATGCGGTGGCCTCCACCGCGTTCGCCCGCATCGAGAACCACTACTTCCGCCACGACGGCTGGCTCACCCCCGGTCAGCTCATCGCCGACGCCCCGCGCCTGGCCGGCATCCCGACGGTGATCGTGCAGGGGCGTTACGACATCTGCACGCCCGCGGTGACCGCCTGGGATCTGCACCAGGCGTTGCCGGAGGCGGAGTTCCACATCATTGAGGACGCCGGTCACGCCTTCGACGAGCCGGGGATCCTGGACGTCCTGGTCACCACCACCGACAAGTTCGCGGACCGATCATGAGCACGACCGGAACACCGGCGAGTGCGCAGCTGCACCGGCTCGGCGAGCGCTGGTTCCGTACCCAGCACACGCTCGAGCCGTTCAACTCCACGATGCTGGGTCTGTCCGAGTTCGACCATCTGGCCGGTGATCCCAGCCGGGCGGCCGGTGAGCAGGCGGCCACCACGTTCGCCGGAATCCTCGGCGAGCTGGGCGATCTGGACACCGAAGAGCTTACGGACGATGAACGCGTCGATCGCGCGGCTCTCACCGAACTGGTGCGGGGCTCCCACGGAGATGCCACCCACGCGTTGTGGGCGGCGAGCACGTCGGCCGGTGGGTACGTATCCCGTCAGGGGCTGATCTTCCAGGCCGTTCCGGCGATGACGATCACCGACGAGGCCGGCGCCGAACGGTATCTGCAGCGCCTGCAGGGCATCCCGGCGGTGCTGGAGGCGCTGGCCGTGCGGGGCGCGGAAGAGGCTGCGCTGGGAAGGCCTTCTGCGCGGGTGGGTCTGGAGCAGGCGCTGGGGCAGATCACTGCGGCGTTGAAGGCGGACGAGGCGTCCGACTCGCTGCTGGCGCCGGCGCGTGGTTCGGCCGTTCTGGAGCAGGCGACGAAGGTCGTGCAGGAGCGGATCCGCCCGGCGCTGGAGCGGCTGGCCCAGGCGCATCGGGACCTGCTGGCCGGGGCGCGCGACGACGAGCACGTGGGCATCCGGTTCGTGGCGGGCGGCGAGGAGGGCTACGCCGACGCGGTGCGCCGCCACACCACCACCGAGCGCTCGGCGCAGGAGCTGCACGACCTGGGCCTGCAGCTGATCGACGAGCTGCGCGGGCGCTGGGCCGAGATCGGTGGGCGGGCCTTCGGTCTGCGCGACCTGCCCTCGATCGCTGCGCGCCTGCGGGAGGATCCGGCGCTGCGGTACTCCTCGCCGGAGAACATGATCGAGCGGTGCCAGGCGGCTCTGGCCAAGGCCGAGGCGGCCGCGGGCCGGGCGTTCGACCTGGGTGAGATCCCGCCGTGCTCGATCGAGTCGATCAGCGGCGCCGACGCCGAGGGGGCCGCCACGGCCTACTACCGGCTGCCGGCGGTGGACGGTTCCCGTCCGGGCGTGTTCTTCCTGACCACCTCGGGTGCCACCGAGACCCCGGGGTACGACTGCGAGGCACTGACCTTCCACGAGGCGGTGCCCGGACATCACCTGCAGTTGTCCTCCCTGCAGCAGGCCCCCGTCCCCTACTGGCGGCGGTACATCGACATCGAACTGGGCGCGTACACCGAGGGCTGGGGTCTGTACGCCGAGCGGCTGGCCGAGGACCTGGACCTGTACTCGGACGACGTGCAGCGTCTGGGCATGCTCTCGTTGTCGGCGCTGCGCGCGGCCCGGCTGGTGGTGGACACCGGCATGCACGCCCTGGGCTGGTCACGGGCCCGGGCCGAGCAGTACATGCGGGAGAACACCACGGCCACGGAGCACGAGATCCGTTCTGAGGTGGTCCGTTACGTCGGCTGGCCCGGTCAGGCCCTGGGCTACGCCACCGGCCGGCAGGAGCTGCTGCGGCTCCGGGAGGCGTCGGGTCTGGACCTGACCGAGTTCCACCGCACGGTACTGGGGCACGGTTCACTGCCGCTCACCGTGCTGGCCGGTCTCTTCGAGAACCGGAGCTGATCGCGGCGTCCACCGGTTGTTCCTCCCCGACAGGGGGTTCAGCCGGTGGACACGTAGCGGAACTCGGCGTCCTGGCCGAGAGCTCGCTGCAGGGCACGGTCCATCAGGAGCCTCAGGTTCTGGGCGTTCTCGGCGTCCTGGTTCTCGTTGCCGGGAATCAGGCTCCGCACCATCACCACGGTGTTGCCCAGCCGGGCGAAGGCCACACCCTCGTTGTCGCCGCGCCAGTGGTTGCGGACCGTGAAGAACGCCGGAATCTCCACGGCACCGGGCTCGTTCGATCCCGCGACGTCGACCGGCCGGACCGGACTGTCCCCGTCATCGCTGGGATCCGCCGCGCAGCCGGGCACTTCGTCCAGCATGGCCTGGAACACCTGCCGGGCCGGCGCCGGGCCGGCGTTCCAGGCGTACAGCTGCTCGTAGGCGCCCGGCGAGATCGCCGCCTCGGTGCGGTCGTACCACTCCTGTTCCCAGGCATGTTCCGGCTGGGGCCCGTCCGTGACCGCGGATCCCTCGTTCGTCGGGCAGACCCCGATCTCGACCCGCTGGCCGGACAGATCCACCGGCGTCGACTCACCGGTGGCCCGCACCGCCTCGACCGGCAGGTCGATGAGGCTGAGCAGATTGCCGGGCCCGGGCGTCAGCATCACCTGGTCCGGCTCCACCGGCGGCCGGCTCGTTGCCCCGACCTTGGCGGGGGCGTCGCTGCGGGCGGTGAACAGCGGCGAAATCGTGGGGACGACAGCCAGGGCCGCCCCCACGATCAGCACGACCAGCAGGACGGCCCGGCGCTTCATCACGCCGGAACGCTGTCATGCTGCGACGTTTGTGGCAATTCTGGCCTCTGGTCTACACGTGAGCGCCGAGCAGGCCCGCTTTCCGTAGCGCGGCCAGCCCCCGGGCAGCGTTGCTCCGGACCGTTGCGTGGGCCATGCCGAGGGTCTCGGCGATCTCGTGGTCGTTGAGACCCTCGTAGTAGCGCAGCACCAGCACGGCGCGGTGCTTGGGCCGGAGCGTGGCCAGCGCCTGCAGCAGGGCGTCGCGCTCGGCCAGGGCGCCGCTGGTGTCGTCGACCGGACGATCTCCGAGAACCGCGCTGTCGGTCGGTGACTCACGCTGGAAGCCGCGCCGCCAGAACGAGGTGGCGGCGTTGACCAGCATCCGGTTGACGTAGGCGGCCGGGTCGTCGGCCCGGCTGACCAGGTCCCACTTCAGCAGCACCTTGGCCAGCACGTCCTGCACCAGGTCCTCGGCGTCGGCGTTGGACCTGGTCAGGCCGCGGGCCACGGAGAGCATGCGCGGGCTGCGGGCCCGCACGAACTCCTCGAACCCGGGGGCCTTCTCCAGGGACGGTTCCTGCCAGGGGCGTCTCACTGCCCGTCACCCGTTCCGCTCTCGCTGCCCGGTACCGTCTCGCCCGGCTGACTCGTCGCACTCGGCTCGACCGAAGAGGTGGGCAGGTCGCCCTCCTCCTGCACCACGCCGTCGGGCACGGCCGGCTCCAGCCCGGACGGCGCCCCGTCTCCCGGCACCCGGCCGGTCAGGCGGTAGACAGCCGAGTCGAGCACCGACATCGCGCCGGTGTACGCCTCGTCCTCGTTGCCCTCGTAGTTCTGCGGGCCGCCGGTGGATGAGGGAACCGCGACCTCAACGGAGATCAGCGCGTCACCCCAGACCGCGAAGACCTGTGCCTGCGGGATGTTCTGGCCATCCTCGAAAGTTGCCGCCAGGTAGGGCACCACGATCTCCCGCGGTGAGGTGCGGTCGGTGGTGACGCTCAAGCCCTCCTGCCCGGGACCGGAGGTGCACTCCTTCAGCTGGGCGCGCAGGCCGTCGAGCACCGCAGCCGCCTGGTCCGGCTGACCGGGCCACTGGGCGACCTTTTCGGTGATCGCGTAGTTGGCCGGGGTGTTGCCCTCGTCCGAGAACCAGGTCTGCTCCCAGGCGTTGTCGGGGGCGACAGCGCCGAACGTGTCGTCCACGCACACCCCTCCGATCCACGGCTCCCCCGAGAGATCCTGCGGTTCGCCGTCGGCGCGCAGCCGTTCGGGGCCGACAATGCTCCAGTTCTTGTCGGAGATGTCACCCGTCTGCAGCAACGACGAACGGGTCACGTCCGGGATCGTGGTGTCCAGGGTCTGGGTGGTGCTGGGCGTGGGTGTCGGCCCGGCCGGAACCCCGTCACCTCCACCGCCCGTGGACCATGGGGAGACCGCCACCGCCACCGCGGTGAGGGCGGCCGCCGCGGTCACGGCACCGGAGGCTATGGCCTGACTCGTCCGGTGCTTCTTCTTCGCTCTGCGCTCGATCCCCCGCAGGTCGGGAGCGGGCCCGGTGCCCGCCTCCAGACCGTTCCGGAAGAGAGCGACCACCTGGGCGTCCCCCGCCCGCGGCTGGTCCAGGTCGAGGTCGGGCTGCTCGTCCCCGGCGCTGCCGCCGTCCTTTGCGTTCATGCCCCCAAGACGCGGCCACCGGCGTGAGTTGTGGCAACTTCTCCGATCTCGTTCAGCCGGATCTCAGAGAGCGCCCAGAACGGCCTGGATGCCGACCACCGCGGCGCCGCGCGCCCAGTCGGTGAAGCCGAGCGGCTCGGTGCTCACCTGCAGCGGGTCGTCGCCGGGGCGCAGCCGCGCGGCCAGCGTGGCGGTGGTGACCGGATCGGCGTACAGCGTGGCCACGTCCTCCCCGGCCAGCACGATCCGCTCGGTCTGCAGGCCGCCGGCCACCGTGGCGATCAGGTGCCCCAGCGCCCGGGCCGCCCCGGTGAACCAGTCCGGGTCCAACTGTGCCAACTGCTCGAAACTCACCGCCGAGCCCGACCGCCCGAGGCGCGCCGCCACGTCCGTACGGTCCAGATAGGCCGAGACGCACCCGTGGTGACCCTGCCTGCACACCGGGCCCGACGCGTCCAGGGGTGAGTGCGAGAGCAGGTGACCGTTGTCGATCAGGTGCTCCAGCACCTGCCCCTCACGCACCACTGCGTAGCCCAGCCCGGCTCCGACCGTGACCACCCCGAAGGTCGCGTGGGTGCGCCCGGCCCCGAACCACAACTGCTCGCGGGCCAGCCCGACCACGTCGTTGCTCAGCACCACCGGCAGGCCGCAGGCCTGCGTGAGCAGGGCTCCCAGGTCCACCCCGCGCCAGCCCAGGAAGACACCGTCACGCACCACCGAGCGTCCTTCGACCACCCCACCCACCGACACCCCGAGCCCGTCGACCCGGGTCACCGGGCGGCCCAGCCGGGTAACCAGCCCCCTGACCACCCGCACCGCCCCCGCGACCGGGACCACCCCGTCCTCTGGTTCTGGTAGTGCCTTACTGGCCGTGGCCAGAACGGTGCCCGCGAGATCGCAGAGCACCGCGTAGGCGGTGTCTCCGGTGAGTTTCACCCCCACCACGTGCCGGCTGCCGGGCACCGCGGTGAGGATCTGCCGGGGACGGCCGATGGCAGCACCGGTGGCACCGGTGGTACTGACGCCGCGGTCGGCGTGCTCGGTGACGATGCCCTGCTCGACCAGCAGCCGGGCCACCCGGGACAGCGACGCGTCGGACAACTGCAGCTCGCCCGCCAGGTCGGCGCGGGTGGAGGGCCCGTGCATCAGCAGGTAGCGGGTGACCGCCAGGGCCCGCGGGGTGAGGTGCCGTTCATCGCCAGACTTCACCGCGGCACCCTCGCATCCGGTTCGCACCCTTGTCGCCCGTATCGGGCCGAGTTACTTTCAATCAGCAAGAAAATATCAGTGCAGATCATGTGGAGATCACCGGGAGCAGCGTTGCTACCACGAAAAGATCATCCCCCACGCTCACGAGCCCATCCCGGCCGGGTCGCGACTCTGCTCGTCCTCGGCGGCCTGCTCGCGACGCTGCTGACCGGGTGCGCCGGCGACGACCGCACCACGATCACCTTCTTCCAGTTCAAACCCGAGGCCCAGGGCTATTTCCAGGACCTGGCGCGGCAGTTCGAGGCGCAGAACCCGGACGTGCGGGTGGTGGTGGACAACCCCGCCGACCCCGAGACCGCCCTGCGCACCCGTCTGGTCAAGGACAACGTGCCGGACGTGATGACGCTGAACGGCAACGGCACGTTCGGCGAGTTCGCCAGTGCCCGGATCTTCCGCGACTTCCGCGGCGACCCCGTCCTGGAGGAGGTGAACCCCTCGTACCTGGACGTGATCGGCAGCCTCGGCCAGGGTTCACGCGGCGAGGTCAACGGCCTTCCGTTCGCCGCCAACGCCAGCGGACTGCTCTACAACGTGGAGATGTTCGAGCAGTACGGCGTCGAGGTGCCCCAGACCTTCAGCGAACTGATCGCGGCCGCCCAGACGTTCCAGGACGAGGGCATCACCCCGTTCTACGGGATGCTGGCCGACGCCTGGACGCCGCAGTCGCCGCTGGCCCCGCTGTCGGCGCAGTTGCAGCCGGAGAACTTCTTCGAGGAACGGTTCGCCGGCCGCACCACCTTCGCGCAGGGCTGGGCCGAGACCGCCGACCGGCTCGGGCAACTGTTCCGGTTCACCCAGCCCGACCCGCTCTCCAAGGGGTACGAGGACGGCACCGCCGCCTTCGCCCGTGGCGAGTCGGCGATGCTGCTGCTGGGCAGCTACGCCGTACCCCAGATCCGGCTCGGAAAGTCCGAGTTCACGGTGGGCAGCATGGCCCTGCCGGCCACCGACGACCCGTCCCGCACCACCCTGGTCTCCGGCGTCGACGTGGTGCTGACCGCCAGCCGTGAGGGCGAGAACCCCGAGGTGGTGGATCGTTTCCTGCAGTTCCTGATGCAGGAGCCGGTGATGAGCGCCTACTGCCGGGCCCAGGTCGCGGTGCCTACCCTGGAAGGACTCACCAACGACGACCCGGCCCTGGCCGGAGTGCGTGACTACATCGAGGCGGGGCGGATCGTCGGGTTCACCGACCACCAGTTCATCCCGGCCATCCCGCTCGCCCCGCTGCTGCAGACCTTCCTGCTCGGCGGCGACGAGCAGACCTTCCTGCGGGACCTGGACTCGGACTGGGACAAGGTGGCCCAGCGGCGCACCTGGGGCCTGGGAACGGTGATCTCATGAAGACCCAGCGGGCTTTCTACCTCATGGTCGCCCCGGCCGTGGTGATCTTCTTCGTGTTCCACACCGTGCCGGTGATCCAGGGCGTCTTCTACAGTTTCACCGACTCCCCCGGCTACGGGCCGTTCGACCTGGTCGGATTCCGCAACTACGTGGCCCTGTTCACCGATTCCCGGGTGCTGCACGCCTACTGGTTCACGTTCCTCATCGCCGGGGTGGCCACCGTCGCGGTGAACATCGTCTCCCTGGCGATCGCGGTCGGCCTGAACGCGCGGATCAAGTGGCGCACCACCCTGCGCGGGGTCTACTTCGTGCCGAACATCCTGGCCATCCTGATCGTCGGCTACATCTTCAACTACCTGTTCTCCAACTCGCTGCCCGCCCTGGGCCAGAAGCTCGGTGTGGAGTGGCTCTCCACGTCGCTGCTGACCGACGCCTCCACCGCCTGGCTGGGCATCGTGGTCCTGGCCGTGTGGCAGGCCGCCGCATTCAACATCGTCATCTACATCGCCGGGCTGCAGACCGTGCCCGGCGACCTGTACGAGGCGGCCTCGATCGACGGGGCGGGCGCCTGGCGGCAGTTCCGCAGCATCACCTTCCCGATGATCGCCGGGTTCTTCACCATCAACATGGTGCTGTCGCTGAAGAGCTTCCTGCAGATCTTCGACCACATCGTGGCGCTGACCGGCGGCGGGCCCGGCACCGACACCGAGTCGGTGGCCCTGCTGATCTACAAGGGCGGCTTCCAGGGCGGCGAGTACGGTTACCAGAGCGCGAACTCGGTGATCTTCTTCGTCGTCATCGTCACCCTCTCGATCGTCCAGCTGCGATTCCTGCAGAAGAGGGAGATGAGCGTCTGATGGACACCCGAAGGGTCAACTGGTGGCTGACCGCCCTGCTGGCGGTGCTCGCCCTGACCGTCCTCGTGCCGCTGTACTTCGCCGTGGTCACCGCCCTGAAGACCCCGGACCAGCTGGGCGGCACCGGTTTCGGGCTGCCGCAGGAGGTGCGCTGGTCGAACTTCGCCGACGCCTGGCGGCTGACCGACTTCCCCACCACCGCCCTGAACAGCGCGCTGATCACCGTCGGGGCGGTGGTGGCGACCCTGCTGACCAACTCGATGGTGGCCTACGCGATCGCCCGCAACATGCACCGCCGCCTCTTCCGCGGCCTGTACTTCTACTTCGTCTCGGCGCTGTTCGTGCCCTTCCCGATCATCATGCTGCCGGTGGCCAAGCAGACCGCCCTGCTCCACCTGGACAACCGGCTCGGCCTGGTGGTGCTCTACGTGGTCTACGGGCTGGCGTTCAACATCTTCGTGTTCACCGCGTACATCAACTCCATCCCCCGCGAACTGGAGGAGGCCGCGGCGATCGACGGGGCCTCCACCTGGGGAACCTTCTGGCGGGTCATCTTCCCGCTGCTGGCCCCGATGAACGCCACCGTCGGCATCCTGACCTGTCTGTGGGCCTGGAACGACTTCCTGCTGCCGCTGGTCATCCTGTCCGACCCGGGCTCGGCCACCCTGCCGCTGGTGCAGTTCGTGTTCCAGAGCCAGTTCCAGACCAACTACCCGGTGGCCTTCGCCAGTTACCTGATGGCCATGGCCCCGCTGTTCGTGGTCTACGTCTTCGCCCAGCGCTGGGTGATCTCCGGAGTCACCCGGGGCGCGGTGAAGTGAGCCCTCGGCGAACGGTGGTCGAAGAGTGTCGGGGGCTTCGGGCAAGCTGTCCCCATGACCAGCAGCGCACCCCAGGCCCCCAAGCGCCCGACCACCCTGACCAAGCACGGAGACAACCGCACCGACGAGTGGTACTGGCTGCGGGAGAAGTCCGACCCCGAGGTGATCGCGCTGCTGGAGGCGGAGAACGAGCACCTCAAGGCCTACCTCGAGGGCACCGGGGCGCTGCAGGAGGAGCTGTTCGAGGAGTTCCGCTCGCGGATCCAGGAGACCGACCTGTCGGTGCCGGTGCGCAAGCACGGCTGGTGGTACTACAGCCGCACCGAGGAGGGCCGCCAGTACGGCATCAGCTGCCGCAAGGCCGACGTCGACGGCAAGCCGGCCGAAGAAGAGATCGTCCTGCTCGACCAGAACGAGGTGGCCGGCGACGCGGAGTTCTTCTCCCTGGGCGCCTTCTCGGTGGCCCCCACCGGCGAGCGGCTGGCCTACTCGACCGACCTCTCCGGCAGCGAGACGTTCACCCTGCGGGTGCGCGACCTGAACACGATGACCGACCTGGAAGACGTGATCGAAGACGTCTACTACGGCGCCACCTTCAACCGCGACGGCAGCGTGCTCTTCTACACCCGCCAGGACGAGGCCAAGCGCCCCTACCAGGTGTGGCGGCACGTGATCGGCACCCCGGCGGCCGAAGACGTCAAGGTCTTCCAGGAGGACGACGAGCGCTTCTTCGTCGGCGTCGGCGGTTCCAAGACCGAGGACTACCTGCTCATCGTCACCAGCAGCTCGCTGACCAGCGAGACCTGGATCCTGCCGGCCGGCGACCCGACCGGTGAGTTCCAGGTGGTCGAGCCGCGCCGGCAGGGGGTGGAGTACCACCTCTCGCACTACAAGGACGCCGAGCGCGACGAGTTCTACGTGACCACCAACGAGGACTCGCCCAACTTCAGGCTCATGGTCACGCCTGCCGCCACTCCCGGCCGCGAGCACTGGCAGGAGGTCATCGCGCACCGCCCCGACGTGAAGCTCGACGGGGTCGAGCCGATGGCCGGCTACCTGATCATGTCCGAGCGCGCCGAGGGCACCGCCCGGCTGGCCCTGTACGAACTGGCCACCGGCACGCACTCGGTGATGGAGCAGCCCGAGACGGTGTACACGGCCGGGGCCGGCGGCAACGCCGAGTTCGACACCCACGTGGTGCGCTACTCCTACACCTCGATGGTCACCCCGCGCTCGGTGTACGAGTACGACGTGCGCACCGGCGAGCGCACCCTGCTCAAGCAGCAGCCGGTGCTCGGCGGCTACGACCCCACGGCTTACACCACCGAGCGGGTGTGGGCCAAGGCCGCCGACGGTGTGGACGTGCCGGTCTCCCTGGTCTACCGCGCCGACCGGGCGAAAGACGGTGGCCCGGCGGTGCTGTACGGCTACGGCGCCTACGAGATGTCGACCGACCCGTACTTCTCCTCGTTCCGTCTGAGCCTGCTCGACCGCGGTTTCGTGTTCGCCATCGCGCACATCCGCGGCGGTGGTGACCTGGGCCGCCTCTGGTACGAGGACGGCAAGTTCGAGAAGAAGCCGAACACCTTCAGCGACTTCGTGGCCGCCGCCGAGCACCTGGTGGCCGAGGGCTACACCTCGCCGCAGACCCTGATCGCCCGCGGCGGCAGCGCCGGCGGCCTGCTGATGGGCGCGGTGACCAACCTGCGGCCCGACCTGTTCGCCGGGGTGATCGCCGAGGTGCCCTTCGTGGACACGCTGACCACGATGCTCGACCCGTCGCTGCCGCTGACGGTGCACGAGTACGAGGAGTGGGGCAACCCGGAGGAGGAGAAGTTCTACAACGTGATCAAGAGCTACTCCCCCTACGACAACGTGGTGCCCGCGGCCTACCCGGCCATGCTGGTCACGGCCGGCCTGAACGACCCGCGGGTGAGCTACTGGGAGCCGGCCAAGTGGGTGCAGCGGCTGCGTGAGGCCAACACCGGGCCCAACCAGATCGTCATGAAGATCGAGATGGGGGCCGGGCACGGTGGGCCCTCGGGGCGTTACGACGCCTGGAAGGACGAGGCCATGGTCTACGCCTGGATCCTGGAGCGGGCGCTGAAGAAGGGCTGACCTTCGTCAGGCGAACGCGGCCACGTTCCGGCGGGCCCAGTCGCCGAAGGTGCGGGGAGGGCGTCCGAGGATCTGCTCGACGGCCGGGCTGATCTGCTGTTCGGCGGCGGTCGGCCGGCCGAGGATGTCCAGGGTGCCCTCCACCACCGGTTCGGGCATGAAGGTCAGCAGCTGGGCCCGGGCCTGCTCGGGCGTCTGCTCCACGAACCGCACCGGCTCGCCCAGAGCCTCCGCCAGCGCCTGAGCGCGCTCGCGCGGAGTGCTCAGGGCGGGGCCGGTGAGTTCGTGAACAACGCCGGCGTGCCCGTCCTGGGTCAGGGCGGCGGCGGCCACCGCCGCGATGTCGTCCGGGTCGATCACCGGCAGCCCGACGTCCGCGAAGGGCGCAGCCACCTCCCGACGGTCACGCACCGTCTGCGCCCAGGCGTAGGCGTTGGTGGCGAAGCCGCCCGGCCTCAAGATCGTCCAGTCCGTCGAAGCCGCGCGTACCGCGTCCTCCAATTTCCGCAGTGGTGCATGAGAAACAGATTGAGGACGGGTGCCCGCGGCTTGCGAGGAGAGCAGCACCACCCGTTCCACCCCACTTCTGCGAACGACAGCAGTGAGCTCGCCCGCGTCGACATGTGCGCCTGCGCCGGACACGAGCAGGAACAAGGCCTTGGCCCCACGTAACGGTGCCTCCAGCGCGCCGGGCCGGCCCAGATCGGCCCGGTGATGGCGTACCCCGTCCGGCACCGGCGCCTGTCCCCGGGAGACCGCGGTCACCTCCTCGCCCAGCCCGGTCAGCGTCTGCACCAGCACCCGGCCCACATTGCCGGTAGCACCTGTCACCACGATCATGTCCAGCTCCGTCCCGTTCGGCGATGCGCTGAACCTAACCGCCCCGGTACAGTACTCACCTAGGGGAAAGTGTTGCGGCGGAGGGGATCACGTGCAGACTTCACAGCCCGGAACCTGGCCGGAGGCGTCCGGCACCTGCCCGGTGGGGCCGGTGGTCGACGTCGTGCTGAGCCGCTGGACCACGCCGATCCTGTGGACGCTGAACTTCCGGGGCCGGCAGCGGTTCCTCGAACTCCAGCAGGGCATCCCCGGTATCTCACCGAAGGTCCTGACCGACAGCCTGCGCCGCCTCGAGCGCGACGGCCTGGTCTCCCGGGCCTACCACCGCGAGGTCCCGCCCCGCGTTGAGTACGAGATCACCGAGCTGGGTGCCACTCTCGCGCCGTTGTTCGCCCACCTCGCCACCTGGGGCACCGAGCACCTGGGGGCGGTGGAACAGGCCCGGCTGGCCTACGACGCGTCCTGAGAGGTGCCCCCCTCAGGCGGTGGCTGAAGTGACTGGAGCAGTGAAGTGGTGCCGCACCCGCCAGCCCACGATCACCGCCGCTCCCACCGGGATCTCCAGCAGGAACGTGAAGAACCGGTAGAGCAGGGCTCCGGCCAGGGCCTTGGCCGGGTCCACGCCGGCCGCGGTCAGGCAGGTGAAGATGGTGAGCTCGGCCGCGCCCGCCCCACCGGGTGTGAGGGGCACGGTGGTGACCATGCGCTCGATCCCGACCACGGCCAGGATCAGCACGAACGGCTGGTTCACGCCCAGTCCGAGCAGGCACAGGTGCAGCAGCACGCCGAGCAGCACCATGTAGACCAGGCCGCTGAGCACCAGCTGCACCCAGGCCCGGCGCAACGCCGTGCCCATGTCCTCGCGCAGGGCGGTCAGCAGGGCCCCGAGCCGCCGCCCGGCCCAGGCCGCCGCCTGCCCCCGGGCCAGCAGCACGCAGATCACCACGAGCAGCGCGGCCGTGCCCACGCTCACCCACACCGGGGCCGAGCCGATCTGCGCGCCCGGGCCGTAGGTCATGAACCAGGCCAGCGACAGCGCCCCGAAGAGCACCCGCAGCAGCACGGTGTAGATCTGGTTGAGGGTGAAGTAGCTGGTCATCGCGCGGGCGCTGAAGCCCCACGACTTGATCATGGCCGCGCTCACCCCGAAGCTCAGCGCCCCGCCCAGCGGCAGGCTGTTGGCCACCGCGCTGCCGGCGAAGCACAGGCTCAGCGCCTTGCCCAGACTCAGGCCGGGCAGGCACGCGGTGACCTGGCCGGCCCGGGCGCAGTGCCCGGCCCACCAGAAGAACGTGAGGGCCGGCAGCCAGAGCATCTCCACACTCAGCAGGGTGTGCCCGGCCTCGCTCCAGCCCGCGCCCATCGCCGAGACGGTGCGCACCACGAACCAGATCATCACCGGGACCGACAGCACGAGCAGCGCGTTGCCGGCCAGGCGCCGGTACGCGACGGCGAACTCCCGCGGGTTCATGACCGAATCATGGGTAGCCGGCCCTGAACAGGGTGCTACGCAACGAGTTGAGGCAAGCCGAACTTCAGGCGAACGAGGCCCCTCAGCGTCGGTCCGACCCCGGCGCGTCCAGAGCGGCGGCGATCATGCGCAGCCCCTGCTGCTCGAACCGCTGGTTGCCGATCCGGTGCGCGAACACCGCCGTGCCGATGGCCTCGCGCACGCAGGCCCGCTGCCACGCCGCCTCATCACCGGGACGCTCGCCGTACCCCGCCAGGAAGGCCGCCTCGAACCGGGAGTCGGTACGGAACTGCTGGGCCGCCAGCCGGGTGAAGTCGCACCAAGCCGGCCGCAGCGCCGCGTGACCGAAATCGATCACCCGCACCACCCCGTCCTCAATCAGCCAGTTGCGCGGTTGCCAGTCGCCGTGCGTGGGAACCGATCTGACCGGCGGTGTCGGCCACGCGGCCACCAGCTCCCGCAGCCGGGACACGGTCGCGGCGGGGATACGGTGCGGCTGCTCCAGCCGCCACAACGTCTTCGCACGCGCCCGGGCCTCGTAGTCGTCGTCCTGAACGCCGGCCTGGGCGTGAAAGGCGGCGAGCAGCTCGCCGGCCTGGTGGTAGGTGTTCGCCCGGAACTCGGCGCCTGCTCCCTCCACCAGCACTCCCGGCAGGTAGCGCGTGACCAGGATCCTGGCGGCGGAATCGGCCCAGGCCAGAGCCGGGGCACGCCCCTGCGGGACCCATACGGACAGCCACTGCTCGTGCGCCCGGATCTCCTGGGCAACGCGCTCGTCGTCCCCGGCCTTCACGATGAACTTCCCGCGGTCGCCCTCCAGCTCCAGCACTCGTGTGCCGGCCGGCCCGCGGCTGTGGTCGTGGATCAGCTCGGCCCCCGGCAGCCACTCGGCCACCAGTTCGCGCTGCTGCGGCGTGAGCAGACCGAAGCCCGAAGTCATGCCCGGAGGGTATGCCGGGTTCCCCCTTGGCCGGAGGACCGCGCCTTGCACGGTCTGATCGGCAAACTCAGGCATCTCGGATCGCTGCCCGCCGGGGCGAGCGCAATCATCGAGCCGTGTCTTCCCCACATTCCTCACCCGCCGCCTACTGGCCGGGCGGCCGGATCGTGGCGGCGGTGGCGATCACGGTTCTCGCCATCCTCCTGATCGTGCACTTCACCCGTGACGGGTCCGGCGGGCACCGGGCCGTCGACCACACGCCGGCCCTGGCCGGTCAGGGGCAGAGCACGGCGCGCCTGGTGGTGCACGGTGGCACCGATCGGCTGACGGTGACCGCAGCCGACCTCGGTGGTGACCTCGTGCAGGCGCAGACCCCCGACGCACAGAGCGCGGTGCCGGTCCTGCGGGAGCAGGACCCCGAGACGGTGAGCGTCTCGACCGAAGCAGCCGACCAGGACGGCGGTGGCGGAGTCGATCTGGCGGTGAAACTGGCCCGGGACGTGCGGTGGCAGATCCAGATCGATGGCGGCTCGTCGGCCTTGACGCTCGACCTGCGTGAGGGGCGGGTGCTGAGCCTGGACGTGACGCAGGGCGTGGCCACCATCCAGGCCTACCTGCCTCACCCGGACGGCGTGCTGCCCACCCGCATCAGCGGTGGAGCGAACAGCATCAGTCTGACCCTGCCCGCAAATGTTTCTGCGCAGGCGACCTTTTCGGGCGGCGGTGGGAGCGCCGACCTGGACGGGGTGCATCACGGCGGACTCGCCGCCGGCACTGTCCTCACCACACCCGAGCGTTCAGAGGATCGCCTCGAGGTGGATCTGGCGTCCGGAGTGGGCAGCTTCGGCCTGCGCCGCGAAGGCTGAGCACGGCGCCCGGCCCGCGGCTCTCACCGCGGACCGGGCGCTCGGGTGTTCCTACTCCGGGACCAGGGCCCAGGACTGCTGGTCGTTGACGAACGAGGCGCTGGTGCCGGCGACGTTGAAGGAGTCGGTCCGGCCGTTGTAGGCGTCGAAGGTCGACTGCAGGGCGGTGCCGCGGGCCTTGTTGATCAGGCGGTAGTAGCCGTCCGAGGTTCGGGTGACCTGCCAGAGCTGCTCGTCCCCACCGGTGGTGGGCGCGGCCGCGACCTCATGGTTGCCGGTGCCGCCGGGGTAGGCCTCGGCAGTCATGGTGAGGCGGGTGCTGGGGGTGGCGACGTTGGTGACGGTGTAGAAGCCGCCTCCGGCGTCAGCCAGGTCCCAGCGCTGCTGGTCCCATCCCCAGTTGGCCGGGGTGACCGCTACCCGGTTGCCTCCGCTGGGGTAGGTCTCACCGGCGGCGTGCAGGGCGAGGGTGGGCTGGGCCTCGTTGACCAGGCGGAAGCGGCCGGCCGGGCCGCTCGCCTTCCCCGCTGCGAAAGCCTGGCCCAGGCTGGTCAGTTCGTTGGTGGACGAGTACAGGGTCGAGTACTTGCAGCTCTCGGTCGTGGCGCAGTTGTCGGCGAACCAGGAGTACCGCTCTACGTAGGGCAGGCTCTCCAGCAGGGGCACCAGTTTCTGCATGAAGCTGTCGGCCTTGGCCTGGCTCGGAGTGCCGTACATGGGTTTCCAGGCGGAGGTGTCCACGGTGCCGATCTCGGTGAGCCAGATCGGCTTGTGCCACTTGTTCCAGGCGTCGGCCAGGGTGCCGCGCACCTCCTCGATCGCCCCCGGGTTGGTCCAGTCCGGGTAGATGTGCAGGGCGATGAAGTCGACCCGGTACTTGCGCTCGGCCGCCCCGGTCATGAACTCGTCCAGCCAGCCGCCCCAGTAGTTGGCCGGGGCCGGGCTGCCCAGGACCAGCCCGGTGGACTCCAGGTCGGGCCAGGCGTCCAGGGCCTGCTTCACACTCATGTTCGCCTGCTCACCCAGGTCAGGCTCGTTGAAACCCAGCAGGTTCTCGTACTTTTCCTGCTTGCGCCCTTCGGTCAGGGCGGCGACGGTCTCGGCGGAGGGGGCGTTCCAGGCCTGCGGCACGAACTCGGCGCCGTTGCCGGACTCGCCGTTGGGTGACCAGTTGTAGAACCACTTGGCGCCCGCGCCGGTCAGCCGGGCCTGGTCGCCGCTGTACTTGATCGCGGCGATGCCCTTCTTCGGGCTGCTGTTCACCTCTGCGGTGGGGGCGGCCCCGGCGTACTCGACGACGTAGGTGGTGTCACCGATCGCGGTGACCGGGGCGCCGGTCCGGTTCACCACGTGGTTGATGCCCCCGCTGCCGGACAGGAACACCGTGACCATGTCGCGCAGCTTCACCCCGGCCCGGTCGGGCACCTCGATCGCCCGGTCGGTGAACACCGGCTGGTTCTTGTTGAAGAACGAGTAGACGCCCAGTCCCCAGGCCTCGTGCGTCTTCACGTCGGTGTCGACCTTGTAGGAGGCGTAGCCGTTGGTGGTGCCGGTGCTCTTCCAGGCGGCCTGGTTCGGCGGGTCGTAGGGCAGTTCGCTCTGGTAGAAGATGGTGCGCCCGTCCTGGCCGTTCCAGATGGTCTGGAACTTCTGGTAGTGCTCGACGAAGAGGCCCAGGGCGGTGACCCGGTCACCGTTGACGCGCACGCCGGTGGCGCCGGGGTTGGTGGTCCAGCCCGCACCCGCGCCGTGGTCGGCCCGCCAGGCCCAGATGTGGTCCAGCAGCACGTCGTTGCTGTTCACCTGCAGGCTGGTGGCGGCCTGGCCGGCGGTTGCGCCGCCCACGCGGAAGAACACGTCGTGCAGGGACGTGGGGTTGGCGGTGTGTTTCACCGAGGTCTTGCCCGAGCCGACGGTGACCAGCGAGCTGGAGTTGGTCGTGCCCGCGTCCACGATCAGGCCGGCCAGGCGCACACCGTCGACATCGGCCACGGTGACCGCGGCGGTGCCGCCGGTCGGCACCAGAGTGGCCATGCCGAGGCCGAGAACCACCGTGTTGGCCCGTTTCACGGCCAGTGGCTGACTCAGCCGGTAGATACCCGGCGTGATGATGAGGTGCTTGCCGGCCGACAGCTGCGCGTTGATCTTGGCCGCGCTGTCACCGGGTTTGGCGATGTAGAAGTCCTTGATCGGCAGCGAGGAGCCCGGCGTCTTGCCGCCGTCCCACGAGGCACCCTTGGCGTCGCGCCGCAGTGCAGGGACGAACACCGAGTACTCTCCCGCCGAATCAACGGTGAGGAAGGGCTTCTCCCGGCTGACCGGGGTCGAGCCCAGGGTGGTCATCTGCGGCTTGGGAAAGCTCTGCGGCGGCGCCCCGTTGGTTCCGGAGAAGACCATGTTCCAGACCGATCCGCTCCAGCTGCCGATGGTGCTGTCGCGGGTGTAGTACTGCTGCTGGGTGGTGGCGTCCACCTTGCCGTCGACCTTGGTGTCGCCGATGTAACCACCGCTGGCGTAGGCATAGTCGGCCGTGTGCAGCTGCAGGTTGCCGCGGACGTGCACCCGGCGCAGCGGAGACGCCTGCGAGACCGCCCAGCGGTTGTTGCCGCCGGTGGGCTCGATGCTGAGATTCTCGGCCGAGCGCCAGAAGTTGGTCAGGGCGTCGTTGCGGCCCTCGACCCGGACCCCACCCTTGATCACCACGTCGCCCGGGTCCGCCCCGAGACCGGCGACCGAGGTGTAGTAGCCCAGTTTCGCGTCGACGTCGTAGCTCCCGGGCCTGAAAAGGAAGGCGTAGCGCTCGGTCCCGAACTCGTTGTCCTTCTGCGCGGCCTGGACGGTGTCGAGCCGGGACTGGATGTCGGCGTCGTTCATGCTCGGGTCGAAGACCACCACGTTGGGCCCGAAGTCGGGAGCGGCAGCCTGGGCCGAGGTGGGCGCGAGCAGACCCGCCCCCAGGGCAGCGACCGTACCGACCCCGATCAGCGCGGCGGTGTGGATCCGGCGGATCGGCGGGCGGGCGCTTCGGGAATGTGTTGCGGCGGCCCTGAGCCGTGCGAAAAGTCTTGTCGTCACAACAGTTCCTCCTCGAACTGCGGCTGCGGGATCGGATCCGGAAGAACCCCGGTCGCTATTGAAGCGTTTCAAGTCCCGCTTGTCCGATTGAAGCCCAGATGCCCGGGTGCTCGCAAGGGGCTGCCCTGGCACGGCGAACCTGCGGAGCGACGAACGGCAAACACCGAACTATGGACGCCGGTGGGCGCCAGGGAGCGGTTCGGGGAAGGCAGACCGAGACCAAGGCCCCTATTGGCCCCGGTTGCCTCAGCTCCGGCCGGCCTCCACCTTGGCATCCCCGTCCCGAGCCGGGCGCACGGCCCGCGCCGGCCTGCGGCTGGTCGCCCGGATCACCAGTTGGGGCTGCAGCACGAGCTTCTCGTGCCGATGCCCCTCGGTCTCCTCCAGCAGCAGCAGTTCGGTGGCCCGCCGTCCCATCTCCAGTTGCGGCTGCGACACCGTGCTCAGCGAGACCACCCCCGAGCGGGTGAACGGCAGGTCGTCGTAACCGACCACCGCTATCTGCCGCGGCACCTCCAGCCCCAGCCGCGCGCACTCCGAGAGCACCTCGAGGGCGATCAGATCAGTGGCACACACCACCGCCGTGGGCCGGCGCCGGGCGGGAGCGGCCAGCAGCGACGCCACTGCTGGCAAGCCACCGCCCGGCTCCCAGCCCGACACGTCCGCCGCCCGCACGTCAGCGCCGGCCAGCGTCTCGATCAGGCCCTCGTAGCGCTCGCTCACGTGGTGCGCGCTCAGCGGCGCACCTGCGTAGAGCACCCGGGAGTGGCCGCTCTCGGCCAGGTGGACGCCGATCTGGCGCCCACCGGACCGTTCGTCGATGGACACCGAGCAGAAGCGGTGCCGGCCGAAAACCGGTCCGACGAGCACCAGCGGAGTGCCGCGCTGCTGCAGCGCCCGCACACCCTGCAGGGAGGCGTCCACCGCGGGGCTCAGCAGCACCCCCCGCACCCGGCGTTGCTCCAGGCTGTCCAGCTGACGCTGTTCGCGCTCCACGTCGTGCTCGCTGCTGGTCACCATGACCTCGAGCCCGTGCCGGGCGGCGGCCTGCTGGGCCCCGCGCACCACCCCCGACAGGAACGGGTCGTCGCTGGTGGGCAGCACCACCGCGATCAGGTCGCTGTGGCCGCGCCGGGCCAGCTGCCGGGCCGGCTCGTTGCGCACGTAGCCCAGTTCCTGCATGGCCTGGCGGACCCGCTCGGTGGTCTCGGGGGTGACCAGCTCGGGGTGGTTGAGGACGTGGCTGACGGTGCCGACCGAGACCCCGGCCAGCCGGGCCACGTCTTTCATCCCCTTGCGCATGCGTTCCCCCTGCCTTGTTCCCGGTCTGATCCGAGGCAGGCCCACTATGCCATCCGCGTTGTCCTTTCCGGCCGCGCGGGATCCTCCTCGGCCGGACGGTAGGACACCTGGAACGTGTGCGTGCCCGCGCCCACCTCGTGCTCGGCCCCCGTCTCCCCCGGCAGGACGACGAGGCCCGAAGCCCCGGGCGGGACCTCCACCGTCACCGTCAGGGTCGCCCCTTCCCGCACCCAACTGCTGGCCACAGTGCCGGTAGGGGCGTCGTGCCGGGCACCGGCGTGGGTGAGACCGCCCCCTGGCCGGGGCGCGAAACGCAGACGCTGGTAGCCCGGACCGGTCTTGTCGAGGCCGGCTACGACCCGGTGCATGAAGTCCGCGACCGCGCCCAGGGCGTAGTGGTTGAACGATGTCATCCCACCCGGGTTGACCGAACCGTCGGGCAGCAGGCTGTCCCAGCGTTCCCAGATCGTGGTGGCCCCCATCGAGACCGCGTACAGCCACGACGGGCACTCGTCGTTCAGCAGCAGGTGGTAGGCGCCGTCCACGTCCCCGGCCTGGACCAGCGCGTCGCACACGATCGGGGTGCCGACGAACCCGGTCGAGATCCGGTATCCCCCGGCCCGCACCAGTTCGCTCAGCCGCCGCCCAGCCACCAGGCGCTGCGCGGGACCGTCGAGCAGGTCGAACACCAGAGCCAGGGAGAGCGCCGTCGGAGTGTCACTGACCAGCCTGCCGTCGGGGGTGACGTAGTGGCGTTGGAACGAGTTCGCGGCCCGCGCCGCCACCTCCCGGTAGCGCCGGGCGTCCTCGTCGCGCCCGAGAACGGCCGCGACCTCGCTGAGCACCCGGGAACTGCGCACGTGGTAGGCAGTAGCGACGAGATGCTTGTCGGTGCGTCCGTTGCCCGGCTCGTCGGGCGGGGCGGCCGGGTCGAGCCAGTCGCCCAGCTGGTGCCCCCTGTCCCACAGACCGGTTCCTCCGGTGGCCTTTTCCACGAGATCGACCCAGGCGCACATACTGTCGTACTGCCGCGCCAGCACCGAGGTGTCGCCGCTGTGCTGATGGATCGCCCACGGCACCAGCACTGCGGCGTCGCCCCAGACCGCGGTCGGGAAGTCCGGGAAGCCGCACGGCACCCAGGGCACGAACAGCGGAACGTGCCCGGCCAGGCGCTGCTCGGCCCACAGGTCGCGCAGCCAGCCGTCGAGGGTGCCGTGGCAGGCGTGCAGGAACAGGGCGGTGGGCGCGAACACCTGGATGTCACCGGTCCAGCCCACCCGCTCGTCGCGCTGGGGGCAGTCGGTGGGCAGGTCGACGAAGTTGTCGCGCATGCTCCAGACCACGTTCTCGTGCAACCGGTTCAGCGCCGGGTTCGAGCTGGAGAACCAGCCGGTGCGCTGCATCTCGGTGTGCACCACCTCAGCCAGCACGTCCTCGGTGGCGAGTTCACCCGTCCACCCTTCGATCTCCGCGTAGCGGAATCCGTGCAGCGTGAAACGCGGCGACCACCAGCGCTCGGATTCCCCGGAACACACGTACTCGTCGATCGAGACCGCGGTGCGCAGTGGGCGAACGGCCAGTTCCTCACCTTCGAGAACCTCCGCGTGATGCAGACGCACCACCTGGCCGGCTCGGTGACCACCCCCGTCCATTCGTAGTCGCAATCGGCCCGAGATGTTCTGCCCGAAATCGAGCCTCACCCGACCGTTCGGGCGCCGCTGCACCGAAACCGGCTTCAGCGTCTCAATGGTCGTCACTGGTCCGGCCGTCGGCGCCTCCAACGGAACCACGCCCACATCGACAACGGTCGAAACGTCTTCCCAGCCGCTGTCGTCGAAACCCGGCCGCGACCAGTCCGACTGCTCCAAACGCGCGTCGTAGGTCTCGCCTTCGTACAGCCCCACGGCGGTGATCGGCGAGAACGCCCATTTCCAGCCGGAGAGTTCGGCGACATGGCGACGCCCGTCGTCGGTGTGGATCTCCAGCTGAGCCAGCAGCGAGACGTCTTCCCCGTACAGGTCCCAGAGTCCGCCGTCGAACCCGATCCGCCCGCGGTACCAGCCGTCGGCCAGCCAGGCCCCGATGACGTTCTCCCCCGCCCGAACTGCCGCGGTGACGTCGTGGGTGCGATAACGCAGACGATGCCGGTAGCTCGTCCACCCCGGGTCGAGCACCGAGTTGCCGACGCGTTCGCCGTTGAGCTCGAGTTCGTGCACGCCGTGCGAGGTTACGTACAAGCGGGCCCGGCTGATCGCGCCCAAATCGACCGGAGCGTGCCAGCGCGCACGCATCAGATAGGCCGGCCGCAGCTTCTCGGACGACGCCGAAGGCGACGGACTGACGAAATCGGCAGTCCAATCGTCTTCAATCAGAAGCCCGGCCTCGACTTCCGCCTGCACCAGAGCCGGGTCTTCTACCGCAGCGTGCACACTCACCCGGACCCGCTCGCGCGACGTCAGCGGCGCGAACGGCCAGGCCACCGAGCCGGCCGGGCCGGATCCGGTCGCCCACACCCGGCGGCCGTCGTCGTAAAGGGCACACAGATGGACGATCGGGGCCGCCTGGGCGGGAACGATCCAGGAGAGGCGCGGGGTTGCCTCACCGATACCGAGCGTGGCCGTGCCCCGGCGGTCCTCGAGCCAGAGTTCGCCCTCAGCAGTGGTTCTCATCCCTTCACCGCCCCGGCGGTCAGGCCCTGCATGATGCGCTGGTTCATCACCAGGTAGATGGCCAGTGTGCCGAACACGTTGACGCAGATGGCGGCGAACGTGGGGCCGTACTGCACGGCCCCGTACTGCCCGGTGAAGTTGAGCAGGCCGACCTGCACGGTCTGCAGCTCGTTGCTGTTGGTGAAGGTCAGTGCGATCAAGAGGTCGTTCCAGGTGAAGAAGAACTGGACCAGGCCGACGGTGAACAGTGCGTTGCGCACCATGGGCACGCCGACCGACCAGAAGGAGCGGAGGATGGAGGCGCCGTCGAGGGTGGAGGCCTCGAAGATCTCGCGGGGGATGGCCCGGAAGTAGGTGGCCATCATGAACACCGTGAGCGGCAGGCCGGTGGCGGTGTAGGTGATGATCAGCGGCCACAGCGTGCCGGTCAGGTGCAGCTTGAAGTAGATCGTGAACAGCGGCAGCAGGATCATCTGACCGGGCACCATGATCCCGGCCAGGAAGGCCAGCAGGATCGGGGACCGGCCCTTCCAGACCATCACTTCCAGCGCGAAACCCGCTGCCACGCCGAGCAGAAGGGTCAGGGCCAGGGAGGGCAGCACGGCCAGCGCCGAGTTGGCGATGTAGTGGCCCATCCCGCCGGTGGTGAAGGCCTCCACGTAGTTCACCGGGTCGAAGCTGTCGGGCAGGCTCCAGAACGGCTCGCCGAGGAACTCGTCCTGGGTCTTGAACGAGCCCAGCAGCATCCAGATCATCGGGTACACGATGAACAGCAGGATCAGGCCGGTGACCAGGACGCGGGGAACTCCGGAGAGCATCCGCCGGGCCCGGGGCCGTCGGCTCGGTGGGGCCGGAAGCTGTTGCCGGCCGGGCGCCGGGTGGGGTGCGGTGATGGCCACGACGGTCACTCCTTGAGGTCGCGACGGCTGGAGCGGAAGACGAACACCGTCACCAGCAGACAGAGCGCCGACAGGGTCAGGGCGATGGTGCTGCCGTAGCCGTAATCGCCGTAGGTGAAGGATGTCTGGTACATGTACAGAGTGAGCGGCGTGGTGGCCTGGCCCGGGCCGCCGTTGGTCAGGGCCAGCACCGAGTCGAACACCTTCAGGGTGCCGTTGATGCTGAAGATGACCGAGGAGAGCAGCACCGGCAGAGACAGCGGCAGGATGATGTGGCGCAGCATGCCCAGGCCCCGGGCGCCGTCGAGACTGGCCGACTCCAGCACGTCCTGGGGGATGTCGAGTAGCCCGGCGTACAGCAGCACGGCATAGAAACCCATGGAACGCCACAGGTCCATCGCCACGATCACCACGAACGCCTGCGTCGGGGAGCCGAACCAGTCCACCGCCCCCACGCCCACCGCGTCGAGCACGGCGTTGACCGGGCCGGTGGAGGGCGCCGACTCGAACACTCGCTGGAACAGCAGGCCCACCGCCACCGTGGGCAGGATCACCGGGAAGAACAGCAGGGTGCGCACGATGCCGGAGGAGCGGCGGAACCAGAACACGTAGGCCACCGCCAGCAGGTAACCCAGCGCCACCTGCAGGAGCGTGGTCACCACCGCGTACTTCACGGTGAAGACCAGAGCGTCCCAGAGGACGCCGTCGTCGGCGAGGGTGCGGAAGTTGCCCAGTCCGTGGAAGGTGAAACCCCGGATGACGCTTCCCTCGAAGAGGGTGTACCCGGTGGACCAGAGGATGGGCACGACCATGACGAGCGAGTAGACCAGGAGGGCCGGGCCGACGAGCAGGGCGATGGCCCGCTTGTCGCCGAGGACGTCGTTCACTGCGAAGCCCTTCTCAGCCGGCGTTCTGGACCTTGGTCATGAAGTCCGCAGGGCTCAGCTGCCCGGTGGCCAGCGGCGCCGCGTTCTGCTGGCTGACCGTGGTGGCCTTGGAGCTGAAGAGCGCCTCGAACCAGAGGATGGTGTTGCTGGCCTCGGCGCTGGTCTCCTGCACGACCTTGGTCAGCGGCGGCAGGTCGGCGGGGGTCTGCTTGATGGTGAAGCCGCTGACCACGCCCTCGGCGGCCAGGGCCTGGTCGCCGTAGTTCTGCGCGATGCAGGTGGCCCAGTCCTTCACGCCGCCCTCGAAGTCGCTGGAGGAGAACATGATCGGCACACCGACGTTGGCCGGCACGTCCTCAATGCTGCCGGCGCCACCGGTGACGGCGGGGAAGGGCAGGTAGCCGATGTTGTCCACGCCGATCTTGTTCTGGGTCTCGTCGTTGTAGTTGCCCAGGGCCCAGCTGCCGTTGTACATCATCGCGGCCTTGCCGGTCAGGAAGGCGTTCATCGCGACGTTGTAGTCGATCGAGCCGGGCGACTTGCCGAAGGCGTCGAGCTTGCCCAGGGCGGCCACGGCCTCGGCGGCCTTCACGTACTCGGGGTCACTGAGCTTCGCCTGGCCGTCGGCGACCTTCTGCAGGGCGTCGGGGCCGAGGTCGCGGGCGATGTAGTTGCCGATCAGCCGGGTGATCTGCCAGCCGGTCTTGCCGTCGGCGGCGATCGGCTGCACCCCGGCCGCCTGCAGCTTCTCGGCCGCGGCGACGAACTCGTCCCAGGTGGCGGGGATCTCGACGTCGTTCTCGGTGAAGATCTCCTCGTTGTACCAGAAGCCCTCGATGTTGAACTCGGTGGGCAGGGCGTAAAGCCCCTGGTCGCCGTAGAGCGCCTTGAGGGTGGCCTTGGCTGCGGGCAGCACGGCCTCGGCAGCCCCGGCCTCCTGCAGCGCCGGCTCCAGGTCCTGCACCTGCTTGGCCTCGATGAACTGCTGCATCAGGGCCGGGGTACCGGCGCCCATCGAGACGTCCGAGAGGGCGCCCTGCCCGGAGAGCAGCTGCAGCTTCTGGTCGAACTGGCCGCCCGGGCTGGAGGAGGTCTTCAGCGGCAGCGCGTCGTTCTGGGTCTTGCACGCACCGGTGCTCAAGCTCTTGAACGTGGCTGCGATGGTGGTGTTCTCGGTCTGGCCCAGGTAGTCGAAGGAGCCGTCCGAGCCGGAGCCGCTGCCACCTCCACCGCCCGAGCCGCAGGCGCTCAGCAGCAGGCCGGCGGCGCCGAGGCCGCAGAGGAGGCGGGTGGTGGTGCGACGGGGTGAAACAGACATGGCCACAGTTCTCCCTTGAAGTGCGACGAATTGAAGCGTTTCAACGACGGAGATGTTAGGCACGCCACTCCGGGCCGTCAAGGTCGCTCTTGCGGCAGTTCACAGCCCTGCCGTTCCTGTCCTCCGCCGGTCGCGCGATCGTTGACACGTGTCACCTTCGACTTACACACTGCCGCTGCGAAGCGACGAACGGTCCCGACCAGGAGGCACGAAGAACATGACCGAGCAGCAGCGGACGATCCGCCCGGGGCAACCCTGGCTCGACACCGACGGCAAGCGCATCCAGGCCCACGGCGGCTCGATCATCACGGTCGACGGGGTCTTCTACTGGTACGGCGAGAACAAGGAGGCCACCACCCCGGACAGCGACACCTGGCACCTGGGGGTGCGCTGCTACTCCTCGACCGACCTGTGCACCTGGCAGGACCTCGGCTGCATCATCGAACCCGACCGGGACGACCCGGACTCACCGCTGCACCCGCAGCAGTACGCCGACCGTCCGCACATCGTCTACAACGAGCGCACCCGGCGTTTCGTGTGCTGGATCAAGGTGATGACCAAGGGTTCGATGATGCAGCGCTCCACCGTGCTGAGCGCCCCCTCGATCCTCGGGCCCTACCGGGTGGAGCGCACCTGGCTGCGGCCGCTGGGCATGGACGCCGGCGACTTCGATCTGGTGGTGGACCCGCACGACGGGAAGGCGTACTACTACTTCGAGCGCGTGCACAGCGAACTGATCTGCGCCGACCTCACCGACGACTACACCGACGTCACCGGCTATTACTCCACCCATTTCCCGAACGGGCAGCCGCCTTTCGTGCGCGAGGCGCCCTCGTACTTCTACCGCCGTGGCCTGCACTACCTGGTCACCTCGGGCACCACCGGCTACTACCCCAATCCCTCCGAGGTGGCCTGCGCCCGCTCGTACCACGGCCCCTGGCAGGTGCTGGGAGATCCGCACCCGGACGACGCCTCCCGCACCTCGTACCACTCACAGATCAGTTCGGTGTTCCGTCACCCGTTCAAGAAGGACCTGTACATCGCCCTGGGCGATCGCTGGCTGCCGCAGTACACGGCCGACAGTTCGGCCGCGGTCGAGGCCTTCACCCGGCACTTCTCCCCCGAGACGCCGGACCATGCGGCGCCGATGCCGGAGCTGACCGAGATCAACACCTCGATCGCCGACTACGTCTGGCTGCCGTTCCGTTTCGACCGGGACCGGCCCTACCTGGACTGGAGCGACGAGTGGAGCCCGGACTCGTATGCCTAGGCGCTGCCCCGGGCGACAACCGTGAAAGTGCGTGGCAGTTGCGGGGCCTGGAAGGTCCGCCCTTCAGCGGCCGCCACGAAGGCCTCGACGGATTCGCTGACGAAGTCGTCGAGGTCGGCGCGCACGCTGGTCAGCGCCGGCGAACTCGTGGCGGCGGCCGGCACGTCGTCCACCCCGATCACCGCCAGCGACCCGGGCACCGGGACACCGGCGTCCCGGGCGGCGGCCAGTACGAACAGAGCCACGTCGTCGTTGTAGGCGCAGATAGCCAAAGTGTCTTGCTTTTCTGTACTTTGGCTGAGAAGCGCGGCTGCCTGGGACCGATCAGAAGGCAGGCGGAGGTCCGGCACCCAGGTCAGGTCGCGGCGCCGGGCGGCCCGGCGGGCCGCCGAGCGCCGTAACGAGGCCATGGAACGTAGCTGGGGGTCGGCCGGGCCCACGAAGGCGATCTGCCGGTGGCCCTGATCGGCGAGGTGGTCGACCTGGCGCCGGGCGGCCGCCCCCAGGAAGGCGTCGCGACCTTCGAAGGCAGGTATCACCGGCACGTCGAAACCGCTTGCGAACGAGGCGAACACCGGGTCGTCGGCGGTGGCGGCGGTGATCACCACGGCGGGGGTGAGCTCCCCCACCGGGCGGGGCGCGCCGGGCACGGCCAACTGCCAGACCAGGCTGTACCCGTGCCCGGCGAGCCCGGCCGAGAACCGCTCGAACACTTCCCCCATCAGCCCGCCGTACCCGTCTTCAGGGGCCGAGAGAGCCAGCACCGTGCGGGAACGGCCTCCGCGCAGCAGCCGGGCCGCGGCCGAGGGCTGGTAGCCCAGCCGGTCGGCGGTGCGCCGCACCAGCCTGCGGGTCTCGACCGTGAGGCGCCCCTGCGGGTCGCCGTTGAGCGCGTAGCTCACCGTCGCTCGGGACACGCCGGCCTCGCGGGCGACGTCGGCCGTGGTGACGCGGCGGCCGGCCGGGTCGGTCATGAATCCTGCGCTCCTCCTTGGGAAGGAGAAGCATGCCACGTAGTCGGCCGGGCCTGTTGCAGGTACTGCAGCAGTTCGGGTTCCGGCCGGGGCGGGCTGTAGAGGTATCCCTGCACGGTGTCGCAGCCGTAGCGCTGCAGAAGGTCGGCCTGCTGCGGGGTCTCCACCCCTTCGGCCACCACGGTCACGCCCAGGGCCTGCCCGAGGCCGATCACCGCCCGCACGACGGCCTCGCAGGTGCGGTCGCGGCCCAGGCCGGCCACGAAGGCAAGATCGATCTTGAGGACGTCCACGGGCAGCTCGGTCAGTCGGGTGAGGCTTGAGTAGCCGGTCCCCAGGTCGTCGATCGCGATCCGCACCCCCTGGTCGCGCAGGTCCTGCAGGTCCTGCAGCAGCGAGTGGGTCAGCCGGGGCATGTGAGTCTCGGTGAGTTCCAGTACCAGCCGCCCGGCCGGAAGGCCGTGCCGCTGCAGGGCCGCGACCACGTCGTGGTGCAGGTTGCCGGCCTCGAGCTGGCGGCCCGAGACGTTCACGTGCACCGCCGGGGCACCCGGGCCGAGCGCCTCGCT
Organism: Kineosporia sp. NBRC 101677; assembly: GCF_030269265.1. Lineage (NCBI taxonomy): Bacteria > Bacillati > Actinomycetota > Actinomycetes > Kineosporiales > Kineosporiaceae > Kineosporia > Kineosporia sp. NBRC 101677. The sequence continues at coordinate 157,568 of NZ_BSTA01000012.1, read as the reverse complement.
CCAGGCGGCGGCCATCCGGCACGACTCGGTGAGCACCCGGCGGCCCAGGCCGATCATCAGAGGGCTGTCCTCGACCACGTCGAGGAACTCGGCCGGGGACAGGGTGCCGCGGGTGGGGTGCTGCCAGCGCACCAGCGTCTCCACCGCCACCGGGTGCCCGCTGATCAGGTCGAGCACGGGCTGGCCGTGCAGGACGAACTCGTCCCGGTTCAGGGCGTCGCGCAGCTGCGGCAACAGGCGGGCGACCCGGCTGCCGCGGACCTCGGCGTCGTCGTGGTGGGCGTACGCGCGGTTCTTGCCGGCCCGTTTGGCCTCGTACATCGCCGTGTCGGCATAGGCCAGGGCCTGTTCGGCCGCCTCCACCAGGTCTGTGCCGGGTCCGGCCGGGACCGCGTCGGCCAGATGGGTGCCGATGCTGACGGCCACGTCGAAGGTGCCCGCGGTGAGGACGACCGGCCGGCGCAGGCAGTGCAGCAGCCGCTCGGCCACAGCCTGCAGCCCGTCGCTGCCGTCGATGTCGGGGCAGACCACGGCGAACTCGTCGCCGCCGAGCCGGGCCAGGGTGTCGCCCGGGCGCAGGCAGGCGGTGAACCGCTCGGCGACCTGCCGCAGCAGCTCGTCGCCGGCGCTGTGCCCGGCGCTGTCGTTGACCGCCTTGAATCCGTCCAGGTCGCAGAACAGCACCCCGACCCGGGCCCCGCTGCGCCCGGCGCCGGCTAGTGCGTGTTCCAGACGGTCGTGCAGCAGGGTGCGGTTGGGCAGCCCGGTCAGCGCGTCGTGCAGGGCCTGGTAGCGCAGGGCCTCCTCGGCCACCTTGCGGGCGGTCACGTCCTCGATCAGGCACAGCAGCTGCCGCTCGCCCAGGTCGGCGGTCATGACGGTGGCCGAGAGCATCCCCCAGCGGGTGGAGCCGTCGGCGTGCTGGTAGCGCTTCTCCAGCTGCACCTCGGTCACCTCGCCGGTCACCAGCGGGTTCAGGGACAGACGGCACTGCGGCCGGTCGTCGGGGTGGGTCAGGTCGTGGAAGTCGCGGGTGAGCAGTTCCTGCTTGCTGAGTCCGGTGAAGGTGCACAGGGTGGAGTTGACCTGCAGGATCCTGCGGGCCTCGGCCCCGTCGAGACCCACGATGAGCATGCCGACCGGGGCGGTGTCGAAGGCGGCCCGGAAGCGTTTCTCCGAGGACTCCAGGCGCGCTCGCGCCGCTAGCTGCTCGCTGATGTCGGTGCCGACACCGATCGTGCCGATGCACTCGCCGTTGCTGTCGTGCAGCGGGCTCACCGTGAGCAGCACCTGCAGGCGCCGGCCGTCCTTGGTGATGTACGTCCAGCGCCGGGTCTCGGCCCGGCCCCTGCGGGCGGCCAGCACGAACACCTCGTAGCCGGGTTCGATCCCCAGCTCCCCGGCTCGGGCCACCACCTCGTCCTGGTCGTGGAAACGCTCGGGGGTCTCGCCGAGCATCTCTTCGGCGCTGTAGCCCAGCATGCGCTCGGCGCCCCGGTTGAACACCATGATCCCACCGTCGTGGTCGCAGCCGACAATGCACTGCTCGGTGGCCGCGTCCAGCACCCCGGCGAACAGGTCACGGGTGCTTGCGACCTCGGCGGCCGCGGCCCTCTCGGCGGTGACGTCCCGCATCGCCAGCACCGCGCCGCCGGCTCCGGGCATCGGATTGGCGGTGATGTTGAGCAGACGGCCCTGCAACTGGTCAGCGGTGCGGACGAGGACGTCCTCGTTCTGGACGTGCTCGCCCCGCAGGGCCCGCGCCAGAGGCCGTTCGTGCGCCGGCCACGGGCTGCCGTCCGGGGCCGAGAGAAGGAACCCCGCCCCGGCGGGGTCGCCCTCGCGGTTCGGGCCGGGCTGGTGGAAGAGCAGTTCCTGGGCGGCCCGGTTGCGGGTGATCACCGCACCGTGATCGTCGTAGACCGCCAGGCCCTCGCTGGTCGTGTCGAACACCGTGCGCAGCAGACGGGAGCCGGCCTGGGCCTCCTGGAACGCCTGCCGCACGGCCGAGTTCAGGCGGTGGTTCTCCTCGCGGTGCAGCAACAGCATCACCGTCAGCGAGGTCAGGACCAGCACCAGCAGTTGCACGTCGAGGATGCGCCAGGCCGGTGCCAGGCCGGTGAACGGGCCGGCGCCCTGACGGGTGAGCAGGATCAGGGCGAGGTCGTTGAGGGCCACCGTGGGCATGACCAGCGGGCCGGGGGCACGCAGTCCCAGCCAGACCGCCCAGGGCACCATGAGGAAGGTGAGGGGCACGTGCTGGAGGTGGTCGAGCCAGGCGAAGAAGCCCAGCGAGGCCGCCATGACGAGCACGAACTCGACCCGCCCGGACACCGGCGCGGGCACGACGCGCCGGTCCCCGATGCGCAACCAAAGCGCGGCCAGCACCACGGTGCCGGTGAAGTGACGCACGAACCAGCCCAGCAGCGCCGACCCGAACGCCCCCTCGACCAGCAGCATGGAGGTGGTACCGCCGATGAGCGCGCCGGTCCCCGCCCCCACCCCCGCAGCGATCAGTAGTGCCCACAGGTCGCGGGGCTGACGGAGCCGGAACCCGGCCGGCTGCAGACGCCGGTGGATCGCCCCGGCCACCACGGCCTGCACGAGACCCGCGACCGAGAACAGCAACCCGACCAGGGGCCGCTGCCCACTGATCAGCTGTGCGGTCACGGAGGTGGTCAGCAGCAGTGCGGCGCTGGTCCAGCGCAGCCGCGGCTGGTCCCACCACCGGGCCAGCCAGACGAAGCCCACCCCTGCGGCCGGCCAGACCACCGCGAGCGTCGAGCCGGGCAGGTGAGAGGCCCGGCCCAACACCACCGCGAGGGCGTACAGGAGCATGAAGCCCACGCTGACGGCCACCACTGACGAACGCCGCGGGGCGCTCTCCCGGTCGCGGTTCGGCAGCACACCAGGCGGCGGCAACGCAGCCGCGTCAGCGCGGCCCCGTTCGCGGTTGCCCATGTGTTCCCCTGCGGATCCGGCGGCTGGGACGTCTTCCAGCACGTCGTGACATCGGCAGGGCACCAACTCCACCCGAGCCCGACCGGGCGAGCGTCCCCCGATGGACCAGTGCCAGCCCGGCCGGGCACCTACTCTGGTTGCAGGAATTCCAGCCGGTTGCCGAACGGATCCGGTGCGTAGAAGCGGCGGTGACCGGGAAAATGCTCGTCCCAGCTGACCGGCACCCCGGCCCTCTGTAGGACCTCGGCCAGCTTGTCGATGTTCTGCACCAGGATGCCCGGATGGGCCTTCCGGGCGGCCACGAAGTCCGGCTCGACCCCCAGATGGATCTCCAGTGCATCAGCCCGCACCCACAACCCACCCCGTGCCGCCAGCACCGGTGGTTTCTGGACCTCCAGCATGCCCAGAACCTTCACGTAGAACTCACGGGCGGCGTCCTCGGACCCGGGAGGGATGGCCAATTGGACATGATGCAGGCGATAGCCGTAATCGGTTGCGTCGTCGCCCCCATCAACCCGCACCGAAACATCGTCAGCCATCGTCGCTCCCCTGAGACACTCGTCCATCATGAAGTTCTCGGCCGAGGTCACCGCACGAGATCACTGACCGCGGCCACCAGCGTGGCCGCGGCGGCCTCGGCGCTGCCCAGGTAGGCCCCCACCATCGCGCCGTCGCGCTGGGCCAGCCACCGTCGGGCCCCTTCGCGGGTGTTCTCCTGCCCGGAACGCTCGAGGGCAAGGGCCACCTCGTCCTCGAGCCAGGTGCGGTGGGCCGCCACCGCGACCCGCACCGGATGGTCCGCCGAGGGGAACTCCGCCGCCGCGTTGATGAACGGGCAGCCCCGGAAGCCGGGCGCCGACACCTCGGCCGCGATCCGTTCGGTCAACCGCAGCAGCCAGGCCGCCGCGTCGTCGGCGCCCTCTGGGACCGGGCCGGCGTACTCCCGCACCGCCGTGTTCAGGGCCTGCACGTAGGCGACCAGCAGAAGCTCTTTCGAGGGGAACTGACGGTAGAACGTGGCCCGGGTGACCCCCGCGTGCTCGACCACGCGGTCCACGCCGGTGGCACGCAGGCCCTCCTGGTAGAAGACCTCACCGGCGGCCCGTAGCAGTCGTTCCCGGGCAGGAAGCCTGCGGCCCGTGACACTCATGACGTTCACCTTAAGTCCTGTCCTGACCGGCGTTGACGGTTCCGTCCGTTCTCTGATCTGATGAATGAGACAGACCGTTCTATTACCTAACGACGCCACGGGAGGCATCCTCATGCCGAGCATCTACACCGCCGTCGCGACGGCCAGCGGCGACGGCCGCAACGGCCACGCCCGTTCCTCCGACGGCGTTCTCGACGTCGAGCTGGCCACCCCGAAGGAGATGGGCGGCGCCGGCGGCGCGACCAACCCCGAGCAGCTGTTCGCGGCCGGTTACGCGGCCTGCTTCCACAGCGCCCTCAAGGGCGTGGCCCGCCAGGGCAAGGTGGAGATCCGCGACACCGCGGTGACCGCCGAGGTCGGCATCGGCGACAACGGCAAGGGCGGCTTCGGTCTCGAGGTCACCCTGGCGGTCGAGATCGGCGGGCTGGACCAGGCCGCCGCCGAGCAGCTGGTCGAGGCCGCCCACCAGGTGTGCCCCTACTCCAACGCCACCCGCGGCAACATCCCGGTCACCCTCGAGACCACCGTCGCCTGAGCGAGGAGTGCTCACCACCGGGACACAGCCGCTAACGTGTCGACGGACTTCAGCCCGACGACCGTGCGATCCCGGGAGTGCCGATGCCGGACACCACCTGCCACATGTCGATCTCGCTCGACGGCTTCGTCGCCGGGCCGCGCCAGAGCCGCGAGACCCCGCTCGGCGAACGGGGCGTGGAGCTGCACGGCTGGCACATCGGCGATCCCAGAGCCACCGAGGCAGACAAGATCGCGAACAGCTGGCTGATGCGTCCGCGCGGTGCCTACGTGATGGGCCGCAACATGTTCGGCCCCGTGCGCGGTGAGTGGGACGAGGACTGGCGCGGCTGGTGGGGCACCGAACCGCCCTACCACGCGCCGGTCTTCGTGCTCACCCACCACGCGCACGAGCCGATCGAGATGGCGGGCGGCACCACCTTCCACTTCGTCACCGAGGGTTTCGAGGCCGCCTACGCCCGGGCCGTCGAGGCCGCCCAGGGCCAGGGCGTGGACATCGCCGGCGGCGCCTCCACCGTGCGGCAGGCCCTGAACGCCGGCGTGATCGACGAACTCACCCTCGACATCGCCCCCACCCTGCTCGGCTCGGGCGAGCGAATGTTCGACGGGGTGGAGTCTTTCGGCTTCGAGCCGGTGGAAGTGCTGCACTCACCGCTGACCACGCACATCCGCTACCGCCGCGCGGACGGCTCGCGTCAGCAGGCGATCCAGTAGCGGCGCTTGAGACCGATGCTGGTCTGGCGCACGTCTTCCAGCACGCCGCCGTTGCGCTCGATCACTTTCCTGGATGCGAGGTTCCCCTCGTCGCAAGTCAGCAGCACCTTTTCCAGCCCGCGTTCCCGGGCCCGTCCGAGCACCTGACCCAGGGCCCAGGTGGCCAGGCCCTGGCCTCGGGCGGAAGGCCGGATGCTGTAACCGATCTGGCCGCCGGCGTGCAGGAGGAACCCGTTCAGGTAGTGACGTAGGTCGATGGCTCCCAGGTAGCGCTCGCCGTCGGTGATCCACCAGTGGGTGGCGTGCACCATTCCCTCCGCAGGCCGGCGCAGCTCGTCGGCCTGGGCGCAGAGGGCATGCACCCAGGCTGCGAACCCCTCGTCGGTGGACAGGTCGGTGACCGGGCGCAGGGGCGTTCCCTCCCGGACCACCTCGGCCGGCCACTCGTCCCGCGCCTCCCGCCAGCTCTCGGCCAGCCGGACCGTGGGCACGACCAGCTCGACCCGCCCCGGTTGCTGAGAGTTCATGGCGTTCATCCTACGTGTCGGCGGTGCGAGAACACCCAGGTCGGAGCGAAGATCACGACACGTCGAGCACCCATCTTCCCCGGCCTCCGGTCAGGGCGTCGGCGAAGTCGCGCCAGTCGGCCCGGTGGTCGATGGGTGCGCTCAACGTCCCGTCGGCCACCAGCGAGGCCAGCCAGGTCATGTCGGGGACGAGGTCCGGCTCGTCGGTGAGGTAGAACGACTGGATGGAGCGCTGGTTGCGCCCACCGTCACCGCCGAAGGCGCCGAACGGGAAGACGGTGTCCGCGACGACGGAGCGCCCGATCGACACCAGAGTCCCGCCGGGTGCCAGCTTGGCGTAGGCCTCTACCAGGTTCGCCCCGCCCACCATGTCGAGCACACCGTGCACGTACCCGGAGAGCTCGGCGGGCGTGCGCACCACCTCGTCGGCCCTTTGCACGGATCCACTGCGGGCCGTGGCCACCACCTGCGCTCCCGCCATCCGGGCCAGCTGCACGGCATACCGCCCCACGGCCCCCGAGGCGCCGGAGATCATCACCTTGCGGCCGAGAACCGGCCCCAGCCGGTGCAGTCCGCGCAGCGCGCTGGTGGCAGCGACCGGCACCGTGCTCATCGCCCCGGGATCGCTGTCCGGAGGGACGACGACCAGGTCATCTGCTCGCGCGGCCCGCAACTGGGCCCATGCCCCCGACACGCCCAACACCGCCACCGACGTCCCTACTTGGGGGCCACTGCCGTCTTCGGCAGCCCGCTCCACCACACCGGCGCACTCCCAGCCCGGAACCACCCCCTCGGCCAGGTCCGGCAACCCGTGGCGCACCTCGCCGTGGTTCAGCGAGATCGCCCGCACCCTGATCAGGGCCTGGTCCGGGCCCGGCCGCGGGTCGGCCACCTCGCCCAGACGCAGTCCCTGCGCCGCGGTGCTGTCCTTCACCAGAGCAAGCATGCGAGCAATAGTGCCCCTGAGTGGCACTTGCCGACAAGGGGCACTTCAAGGGGTAGGGTCGGCTGCATGTCACTGCGCGAGCGGAAGAAGGCGCACACCCGCGAGGTACTGGTCGGCACCGGGCTCGGCCTGTTCACCAGGCGCGGGTTCGGTGCCGTCACCCTCGATGAACTGTGCGCTGCCACTGACACCTCCAAGCGCACCTTCTTCCGCTACTTCGCCAGCAAGGAAGACCTTGCCCTGGAACCGCTGCACTTCCTGTGGCGCCGGTTCCTGATCGACCTCCAGGCCGCGGAACCCCGCGACGTGCCCCTGCTGGAACTGTTGCGCGACACCCTCGAGCAGGCTCTGCGCACGATGCCGCAGCCTGAGTGGCAGGCCCAGGCGCTGGCCAGCCAGCAACTGATCGAAGCAACCCCCTCGATCCGGGCCCACGGTCTGGAGTTCTGCGACAACACCACCCGGCAGAGCCTGGCCCTGCTGGCCGCCCGCTACGGGTTCGACCAGCCCACCGACCCGCGCCCCCGGCTGTGCCTGAACCTGCTGGTGGCAGCCTTCGACTGGGCCCGCGAGCAGTGGGCCGCCGAACCGGCCGCGGCCGACCTTGATCGCCTGATCGCCCTCGTCCACGTCGCAGTGGTCAGCCCGGACCTGCGCTGAGCATCCCCTTCGCTGAAAGATTTTCAGGGATTGCCGCCCTCTTCGGCAGCCTGGCGTGCGGCTATTCACAGCGCCGCACCATTTCCTTGTCCGAGCGCTTGACCCGTCCTACAGTGCAATCGCAGTCGCATGTCCGAGAGGCCTCTCCCGACCTGAGATTTGAGCCCTTCGCCACCAAAGGAGATGTCGGAGTTGCTGACACAGATCGCAAGGACGAGCAAGACCACCCGCTCCTGGATCGTTCTCACCGCTGTCGCCCTGGCCGCCGTTCTGGCCTTCCTCGTCGAATCGATGCCGACGGCCCAGGCGGCCACCCCACCCGGCCTGCACGTTTCCGGCAGCAAGATCGTGGAGAAGAACGGCACCCCGTTCGTGGCCCGCGGAGTCAGTCACCCTCACGCCTGGTACCCCTCCCAGACCGCGGCGACGATCCCCGCGGTCAGGGCGGCCGGGGCGAACGCCCTGCGGGTGGTGCTCAGTTCCGGAGCCCGGTGGACCAGGACCAGCGCCGGCGAGATCACCTCGATCATCAGCCAGTGCAAGGAGAACCAGCTGATCTGCATGCTCGAGGTGCACGACACCACCGGTTACGGTGAGGAGGCCGCGGCCTCCTCCCTGGACGCGGCCGCCGACTACTGGGTCAGCGTGAAGTCGGCCCTGGTCGGCCAGGAGGACTACGTCCAACTGAACATCGGCAACGAGCCGTTCGGCAACGGCAGCAACGTGAGCAACTGGACCTCGGAAACCTCTGCGGCGATCCAGAAACTGCGTTCGAACGGGCTGCGTAACCAGATCATCGTCGACGCGCCCAACTGGGGGCAGGACTGGTCGTTCACGATGCGGAACAACGCCGCCACCGTGTTCGCCGCCGACCCGGACGCCAACACCGTCTTCTCGGTGCACATGTACGGCGTGTTCGACACCGCGAGCGAGGTCAAGGACTACCTGGCCGCCTTCACCAGCAAGAACCTGCCCATCATCGTGGGCGAGTTCGGGAACCTGCACTCGGACGGCGACCCGGACGAGGACACGATCATGGCGGAGACCACCCGCCTGGGGCTCGGCTACTACGGCTGGTCGTGGTCCGGCAACGGCGGCGGGGTCGAGTACCTCGACATGGTGAGCAATTTCGGCCCGACCGCGTTCACCCCGTGGGGCACCCGGATCTTCAACGGCGCCAACGGCATCAAGTCCACGGCCAAGACGGCCAGCATCTTCGGTGGCCCGTCCCCCACTCCCACCGTGACCCCGACCAGCACCACCGAACCGACGGCGACTCCTCCCACCGGCGCCTGCACGGCGGTGTACTCCACCAGCAGCTCCTGGGGTGGCGGCTTCACCGGTTCGGTCAAGGTGACGGCCGGTTCGTCCGCGGTCAGGACCTGGTCGGTCACCCTGGCCCTGCCCTCCGGGACCTCCATCGCCACCGCATGGAACGGAACTCTCAGCGGCGGCAACAAGGTGGCCAACGCTTCCTGGAACGGAAACCTGGCGGCGGGAGCCAGCACCGAGTTCGGGTTCCAGGGAGCCGGCCCGGCCAGTGGTGTCTCGGTGGCTTCGTGCTCGGCTTCGTGAGTGTGAAGGCACGGCGAGGATGAACGCCCGTGCGATCCGACCCGGATCGGTCCCGGGTCGGATCGCACCGGGATCCGGGCAACAGCGGCCAGCTACCTTCGGCCCTACCTCCACGCGGCATCGATCGATGGCTGAATTCTGGAAGAGAAGGGTCAGGACGATGGTGGGCCGTTGTTCACGAGTGTCCAGTACAGCCCGACCTGCATGACTTTCGCGGCGAAGTCGGTGAAGTTGACCGGTTTGGCCACGTAGCTGTTCGCACCCTCGACGTAAGCCTCTTTCAGGTCGATGTCCTCATGTGAGGAGGTGAGCACCACGACGGGCAGGAGGCGCGTGTGCTGGTGAGAACGCAGGTCTCGCAGCACGTCAAGGCCGCTGATCTTCGGCAGATTGATGTCGAGCAACACCACCAGAGGCAGGCCAGGCTCTCGATCGGCGAAGGCCCCCCGCGCGTAGACCTGGTCCAGCGCCTCCGCACCGTCGCGGACGACGACCACCGGGTTGGTCAGACCCCCCTTCCTCAGCGCCCGCAGGGTGAGGGCCTCATCACTCCGGTTGTCCTCGACGAGAAGGATGTACGGCTCAGACATGATGGCTCTCCTTCATCGGTAGGCTGAAGTAGAAGCTCGCGCCCTTGCCGACTTCACCCTGAGCCCAGATCCGGCCGCCGTGCCGGCTGATGATCCGCTGGGTGGTGGCCAGGCCGATGCCCAGTCCTTCGAACGCGCTGATCGGGTGCAGCCGTTGAAATACTCCGAAGAGTTTTCCGGCGTAAGCCATGTCGAAACCCACACCGTTGTCGCGCACGACGTAGCAGGGAACGCCCCGCTCTTCGGTCGCCTTGAACTCGATACGGGCGTCCTGGCCTCCGGCGGCGTACTTCCAGGCATTTCCGAGCAGGTTGTCCAGAACCACGCTCATCAGTCCACTGTCGGCCAGAGCGAGCAGACCGTGCTGAATCTCGACCTGGACCTGACGTTGCGGATCCGCGGCCCGCAACCGCTGGATGCTCTGGGCCGCCAACGCGCTGAGGTCCACGGCCACCGGGCAGAGTTCCTGCCGACTGAGCTTGGACAACAGGAGCAGACTGTCAATGAGGCTCGCCATGTACTGCGATGATGTACGGACCTGCCCCAGGTATTCCTGGCCTACATCGTCCAGGACATCGCCGTAGTCCTCGACCAGGGCCTGGGCGAAACCGTCGATCCCTCGCAAGGGGGCCCGCAGATCGTGCGCGACGGCGTAGCTGAAGGCCTCCAGTTCCTGATTGGTCGCCTCAGCTGCGGCCTTCGCGGCAATCAGTTCCCGCTCGTCCCGCTTGCGCTCGGCGATGTCCTCGATCACCACCGAGACACCTGCCGGCCGGCCGTGTCGATCCTGGATCAGCGCCAGGGAGATGGACACCTCCACGTCCTGGCCGTGTCGGTCCCGGCGGGCGGTGTCCAACGGGTGCAGTTGCTCGCCCGCCAGGATCCGGGCCACCGTCCCAGAGGAGTCCTCGCTCTGCTCCGGCGAGTCCAGCACCGTCCAGGACCGGCCGACCATGTCGGCGGCGCTGAACCCGAAGATCTCCTGCGCGCCGGCGTTCCAACTGGTGATCTCTCCGGTCAGGTCCAGGGTGAGCAGTCCCTGCCGGGCGGAAGAGACCAGGGCGACGAGATGCGCCCGGTCAGCGTCCGCGAGGCGACGTTCGCTGATGTCCCGGACGGTGCAGATCACGAGGAGATCACCCTCGTCCTCGACGCTGGCAAGGCTGATCTCGACCGGAACCCGGGAGCCGTCCTTGCGGATACCCTCCAGCTCCAGGCCCGACCCCATCGGCCGGGTCGTCGGGGAATCCGTGAACGAGGCCCGTCGGCGCGGATGATCGGCCCGGGACTCCGGCGGCACCAGGATCTCGACCGGTTGCCCGCGCAGTTCATCTGCGGAGTATCCGAAAAGGGCCAGTGTCTGTGCATTGGCCAACTGGATCAGGCCGTCCCGGTCTGTCACGATCATCGCGTCCGGGGCAGCGTCCAAGAACCGGCTGATCCGCCGTCCCGTCCGTACACGCTCGGAAGCGTCCCGGACGGCGGCGATCACGTTGCCGCCCGGAGTCGGTGTCCCCGCCAGACCAGGCAAAGGCGCCAGGCTGATCTCGACCGGGAACTCGGACCCGTCGCACCGGCGAGCCGGCAGTTCCTGCTCCCGGCCCATCGGCCGAGCTACTGGCGCCGCCATGTACTGCTGGCGCAACAGCACGTGCCCAGCATGCAGCCGCTCTGGTATCAGGGCCTCGATTGCCTGACCACGTAATGCGTTGCTGTCGTACCCGAACAGCTTCGTGAGTTTGGCGTTGAAAGCAACGATCCGCCCGTCACCATCGATCACGACCATGGCGTCGGGAGCCACTTCGAGCAGACCGGCCAACCCGATCTCGATCCCGTCGTCGCCCCTAGGTTCAGGAACTGCAAAAGCACCGACGACGGGTTCTTCACCCTGACTGCTGCGTGGCGATTCTTCCATGCCCTGAGTTCCGATCGATGGAGGCAGTAGAACGACGCGGACCCGGCGTTGTCATCGGCCCGCCGGCCAGATTCTTGAGCTCGTCCTAGATCGGCACGTACGCCGGCCAAGGTGGGCGTGTCCTGGCGGACCTGGCCAGGACGCGAACAATGCTCCGGTTCCGCTCGGGGCATCTGGGTTCTGACGACCCCCCCAGGTAGCGGCGTGATCATTGTCTGCACGGCCTGGACCATCGAGGCCTGTACGCCCATCCTTGGAGATCCCGGGATCCGGACCTGCTCAGGCTGTTCGGGTTCGGCCTGCGGATCCAGCCCGCGCCAAGGTCGATCCGTACCTGATCACCTTGAGGCCGACTCAGCCGGAGGACGCGGCGGGCCTGGTGCTCGTGGCGGTGGGTTCCTCAGCGACGGCGCCTCGTTCAGTGACATCCGTCAGGCGGATGCGATGCATCCGGATGAGTAATTTCCGAAAAATTAACCGGTTGAGCATGATTCCGGATACAGACCGCCAGTCATCGGAGATCGGCGGATCAATCCGGGAGTTGCCCGTGTCCCAGTCCACTTCGGGGAGCCCGTCTTCCCACCCACGACGCCTGTTCCTGAAATCCACTGCGGTGGGCGCCCTGGCCGTCGGCATCGCTGCACCTCGAGCCCAAGCTGCCGCAGCCGAGCCCGACTTCGGGCCCAACGTGAAGATCTTCGACCCGTCCACACCGGTCGCCACGATCAACGCCTATCTGCAGGGCATCTCGGGCGAGGCCGAGTTCAGCAGCAACCGGCACGCCGTGCTGTTCAAGCCCGGTGTCTACGGAAGCGCCGCCGGGCAGGACAACCCGTCCACGGCAACCGGGATCGTCAACTCGAAAGTGGTTTACTACACCTCGATCGCAGGCCTGGGTGCCTCCCCCGATGACGTCCTGGTCCACGGGGCCCTGCACGTGGAGCCGGTGCAGAACGCCGACGGCACCTCCACCTCTCTCACCCAGTTCTGGCGCTCGCTGAGCAATCTGGCAATCAACCCGATCCAGCGCCCGGTCGGTGCCGACGCGCAACGCCCGCGGCCGGAGGGCATCGCAGAACCGCACACCATGCGCTGGGCGGTCTCGCAGGCGGCTCCGCTGCGCCGGGTGCACATCAAGGGCAACCTGGATCTGACCGGGCGCTACGGCGCCACCGCCTTCGGCACGTACACCGCCGACAGTGTGGTGGACGGATCGGTGATCAGCGGCGACGCGACCCGCGAATACGCCCAGGCCCAGTGGCTCACCCGCAACAGCCGGATCGGGCGCTGGGACGGCAAGGGCGTCAGCTACGTGTTCTCGGGGGTGCAGGGCGCTCCGGCCACCAACTTCGCCCCCGGGGACAAGACCACGTTGGCCCAGACCCCGCTCTCGCGGGAGGCCCCGTTCCTGGTCTTCGACCGTGGCGCCTACAAGGTGTTCGTACCGGCGGCCAAGCGCAACACCTCCGGGCCCGCCTGGTCGACGAACGCCTCGGCCGGACGGTACATCCCGATCGAGCAGTTCCACATCGCCCGGCCCAGCCAGTCCGCCGCCACGATCAACGCGGCCCTGGCCTCGGGAAAGCACCTGCTGCTCACCCCCGGCGTCTACGCCCTGAATGCGCCGCTGCGGGTGACCAGGGCCGACACCGTCGTGATGGGCCTCGGCTACGCCACCCTCGCCCCGGCCGCCCGGACCCGAGCCCTGGAGATCGGTGACGTGCCCGGCGTGGTGGTCTCCAGCCTCACCGTCGACTCGGGTCCCGACGCCGACGTGCTGGTGCAGGTCGGACCCTCCAACGCGGCAGCGGGGCTGGCGGCCAACCCCACTGCCCTGCTGGACCTGTTCGTCCGGGTCGGCGGCCCCCGCGCCGGTCAGGCCAACACCAGCGTGCAGGTCAACAGCAACCACGTGATCCTCGACCACACCTGGCTCTGGCGAGGCGACCACGGCACCGGGATCGGCTGGGACGTCAACCGCGCCGACACCGGCCTGGTGGTGAACGGTGACGACGTGACCGCTCTGGGCCTGTTCGTCGAGCACTACCAGAAGCACCAGGTGATCTGGAACGGTGAGCGCGGGCAGACCGTTTTCTACCAGAGCGAGATGCCCTACGACCCGCCGAACCAGGCAGCCTGGATGAACGGAGCCAAGGAGGGCTACGCCTCCTACGTGGTCGGCAGCGGGGTGCGCACCCACAAGGTGACCGGCCTGGTGGTGTACTCGCTCTTCACCGCCGGCTTCCAGGGCATCCAGGTGCACGCCTCCAGCGCAGCCGAGGCACCCCGTCTGCCCGGCGTAAGCTTCCGTTCTCTGGCCACCGGAGTGATCGCCGGCGGCGGCGGGATCCGGCACATGCTCAACGACGACGGCCCGGCGGTGGATGCCACCGCACCGAACCAGACCGTGTTCGGGATGACTGCGGTGCAGCGTATCTCGACCCTCTGAGACGAAGGCGGGGTGGTCCAGGTGGACCACCCCGCCCGTTCAGAGAAGAACCGGTTCGGACTTCTTCCGCACCTCATCGGCCGTGACTCCCGGGGCCAGTTCCACCAGGCGTAGACCCGCAGGGGTGACATCCAGGACGGCCAGGTCGGTGATCACCCGGTGCACCACGGCGCGGCCGGTGTAGGGCAGCGAGCACTCCTGCACCACCTTGTACGAGCCGTCCCGGGCCACGTGCTCCATCAGCACGATCACCAGTCGGGCCCCGTTCACCAGGTCCATCGCGCCGCCCATGCCCTTGATGGTCCGGCCCGGCACGGCCCAGTTGGCCAGGTCGCCGGCGGCCGAGACCTGCATGGCGCCGAGCACGGCGACGTCGATACGGCCGCTGCGGATCATGCCGAACGAGGTGGCCGAGTCGAAGATCGCTCCCCCACGCCGGATCGTGACCGTCTCCTTGCCCGCGTTGATCAGATCCGCGTCGACGTCACCCTCGGAAGGGTAGGCCCCCACCCCGAGAATCCCGTTCTCGCTGTGCAGAACCACTTCCACGCTGTCAGGAACGAAATTGGGGACGAGTGTGGGCAGGCCGATCCCGAGGTTCACGTAGGATCCGTCGGTCAGCTCCTGGGCGGCCCGGGCCGCCATCTGCTCACGGGTCCAGCCCATCACGATCCTCCCGGCCGCACAGTGCGCTTCTCGATCCGCTTGTCCTGGGCCTGTTCGGCGCTCAGCACCACCACCCGATCGACGTAGATGCCCGGGGTGTGCACGGCGTCCGGGTCGAGTTCGCCCGGTTCCACAAGTTCCTCGACCTCCGCCAGAGTGATGCGGCCGCACTGGGCCACCAGCGGATTGAAGTTCCGGGCGCTGCGGCGGTAGACCAGATTCCCGTGCCGGTCGCCCTTCCAGGCCCGCACCAGCGCGAAGTCGGCCACGACGGCCTCTTCCAGTACGTGGTCGCGGCCCCCGAACCGGCGGGTCTCCTTCGGCGGCGAGGCCACGGCCACGCTTCCGTCGGCTGCGTAGCGCCAGGGCAGACCGCCCTCGGCCACCTGCGTGCCGGCGCCGGTCGCGGTGAAGAAGGCCGGGATACCGGAGCCACCGGCCCGCAGACGCTCGGCCAGCGTGCCCTGCGGAGTCAGCTCGACCTCCAGCTCACCGCTGAGGTACTGGCGGGCGAACTCCTTGTTCTCACCCACGTACGAGGCCACGATGCGCCGGATCCGGTGCTCGGGCAGCAACAGCCCCAGACCCCAGTCGTCGACCCCGGCGTTGTTCGACACCACCTCCAGGTCGCCCGCCCCCGCCTGCAGGAGCGCCTGGATCAGGACGGCCGGGATCCCGCACAGGCCGAAGCCCCCGACGGCCAGCGTGGCACCGTCGGGGATGTCGGACACTGCGGCCGAGGCCGAGCTCACCACCTTGTCCATCCGGCTCACTTCCCGAGCACGTCGCTGACCCAGTCGGCGACGAAAGTGCTGACATGGGAGAGGTGGTCGAGACCGATGTGCTCGGCGCCGCCCTCTTCCCGGGTGAACACGCGCAGTTCCCGCCGAGGGCTGTTGACCGCCTGCTCGTAGGAGCGGTGCGCGTATTCCAGCGGGATCTGCCGGTCGTTCTCGCCGTGCGCGACCAGGAACGGCACGGTGATCTGCTCGACCACCCCGTCCAGGTGGATCTGGTCGGCGAACTCGATGAACTCGTCCAGGTCCTCGTGCCCCCAGACCCACAGCACGTGCTCCCAGTAATGAGGGACGGGTCGCTCGCCTTCGCGCTCGAGCCGTCGCCGTTGCACGGCCCCCCAGTTGTGGTTGGCCCCCCAGGCCACCACCAGCGCCAGCCGCTTCTCGAACGCCGCCGCGCGGGGGGCGTAGTAGCCGCCCAGCGACCAGCCGACCAGGCCGATCCGGGCCGGGTCGACGTCGTCGCGGCCGACCAGGTAGTCGACGCACGCCGTGGCCCAGACCTCGGAGTCGACCCGGGCCGTGAGCCCCTGCAGACGCAGCGCCTCGCCGGAGCCGGGGCAGTCGACCATCAGGCAGGAGATGCCGCGGGCGGCCAGTTCCTGGGCGTGGCCGGCCGCGTACATGTGTTCCTTGGTCGAGTCCAGGCCGTTGAACATGATCATGACCGGACGCGGCCCCTCCCCCGGCGCGGCCGAGAAGTAGGCCGGCAGAGTGGTTCCCTCGTAGGGCACCTCGACCCGGGAGATGTTCGGGTCCCTGAGGTCGAAGGCCTTCTGCTGCAGTTCGAGCACGCGGCGGTAGCAGTCCAGCCGATCGGGGTTGGCGGTGCTCTGCAGCCGTTCGGCCTGCGCCAGGTAGTTGGTGGCCCGGGCGTAGAGCTGCCCGGCGGTGCGGGTGTGCCCGGCCTTCTCGGCCTCCTCGGCCTGGGCCACGAGCTGGTCGGTGAGCCGGGTCCAGGCGCCGAGGAAGTCCGCGGTAGCACCGTCCTCCCCCTGCAGCGCAGCCTCTTTGATCGGCCGGCAGGCCCGATCGACCTCGTCGATCAGGCCGCCGGAGTTCAGGGTGGCGACCACGCCGAGGTTCCAGGGGTAGTTGCGGGGGAAGTACTCGAACACGTTGCACAGCCTTTCGGTTTGAGGACGTCGGTCAGCGCCGGTTGCGCGGTCGGGGGCGGGCCGGGGCGATGGGTGGGAGGGAGATTCCGGGTACGACCCGGTTGGCGATGGTGCCGATGCCCTCGACCGACATCCGCACCAGATCACCGGGTTTCAGCGGGGCCGGCTCCTGGGCGCCCCGCCGCCCCCACAACTCGGCCAGGCAGCCACCGTTACCGCTGGTGCCGGAGCCGAGCACATCACCGGCGCGCACCTGCGAGCCACGCGAGGCGTAGGCCACGAGCTCGGCGAACGGCCAGCCCATGTTCGCCAGCAGGTCCTCGCCCACCAGTTCGTCGTTGACCCACACCTGCATCTTCAGGTTCAGGAATCCTTCGGAGTCGGTGCGGTCCTCGAACTCGTCGGCGGTGACCAGCCAGGGCCCGAGGGTGGTGGCGAAGTCCTTGCCCTTGGCCGGGCCCAGGTTCACCCGCATCTCGCGGCGCTGCAGGTCACGGGCCGACCAGTCGTTCATCACGGTGTAGCCGAAGATCGCCTCCCGGGCCTGCGGCACGCTCAGCGACGAGCCCGAGACCCCGAGCACCGCGGCCACTTCCAGCTCGAAGTCGAGCAGTGAGCAGCCGGGCGGCACGGCGACGTCGTCCTCGGCGCCGATCAGGGCGTAGGGGTTGGTGAAGTAGAACGTCGGGGCCTGGTACCACTCCTCGGGCACGACAGCCGTGCCGTCAGAGCCGCCGACGCTGCGCACCACACCCTCGACGTGTTCCTCGAAGGCGACGAAGTCGCGTACCGAGGGCGGCTGCAGAGGTGGCAGCAGCCGGGCCCGTTCCAGGGGCTCGGCCGGACGGTGCAGGGTCTGCTCCCCCAGGCGCAGTGCGGTCGGCAGCCCGGAGCGCACCACGTCCAGCACACTGACGCCAGGGTCGAAGGCGTGCAGCCCGTGGTCGCCGACCACTCCGGCCTTGGTCACGCCTGCGGAGATCCAGGAGGCGAAACGCATGAAAGCCGCCCCTCACACCGGCGGGGCGACGAAGAGGCCGCGGTCGGGGTCGTTGAACGAGCGGGAGGCGACGAACTCGTTCATCGCGTTGGCGGTGCCCCACTGGTCGGAGACCTCCGGGTTGGAGAAGTCGTAGACGTGCGGGTGCCAGGTGTCCTCGTCCACCTCTTCCAGCTCGGTGGTGTATTCCATGGTGTTGCCGTGCGGGTCGAGGAAGTAGCTGAAGGTGTTGTTGCCGGCCAGGTGCCGCCCCGGCCCCCAGATCTTCTCCACCCCGGCCCGCAGCAGCCGCCCGGTGCCCCGCATGTACTCGTCCAGGCCGCGCAGCTCGAACGAGGCGTGGTGCAGGGAGGGGTGCGGGCCCCGGGCGATCGCCAGGCTGTGGTGCCAGGCGTTGATCCGCATGAACCACATCATCTCGCCCATCCGCGGGTGCATCAGGGTGTCGGAGAGGGCGAAACCCAGGTGCTTCTCGTAGAAACGGCGGGTGCCGTCCGGGTCGGCCGAGTTGATCACCACGTGCGACAGGCGCACCGGGACGTCCTCGCCGCTCTCGATCTTGCGGTGCTCGCGAACCGCCACGTCCGCGCTGACTTCCACCGTGCGTCCTTCGTTGTCGAAGAACCGCACGCCGTAACCGCCTCCGGGCGTGTCCAGTTCACGCGGCTCGTGCACCAGCTTCACCCCGTCGACGGCCAGCCGGCCGGCCAGGGTGTCCACGTCGGCGCGGGTGGCCACACCGAAGGCGATCAGGTCGATGCGCTTGTCGGTGGCCTCACGCAGGCGCACCACGTACTGCTCCGGCGAGCCCTCGGCGGCCAGGAAGGTCAGCTTCCCGTCGCTGTGCTCGGGCCGCAGCCCCCAGTTGTCCCGGTAGAACGCCAGCTGCCGGGCGTGGTCGGGCACCGCCAGGTCGACGTGCCGCAGGTGGGTGATCAGGCGATCGGTCGTCATCGGTCGATTCCTTCTCTAGCCGAATTCTTCAGGCAGGGCTGCTGACGGTCTGCGCGACCCGGTGCATCAGGCCCGGCACGTCGCCCCGTTCGTTGTTCAGCAGCCAGGTGCACAGCTGGTTGGAGGCCTCCACCACCGTGCTGGCGCGCTCGAAGCGGCGGGCGGTGAAGGCGTCCCAGAGTTCGTCGTCGACCCGCTCACCGCCCAGCAGCAGATCAGCCAGCACCGCGCCGTCCTCCAGGGCCATCGCCGCGCCCTGCGCGACCGTGGGCGGGCAGGAGTGGGCCGCGTCGCCGATCAGCACGACCCGGCCGCGGTTCCAGGGCGCGGGCAGCACGTGCGTCTCGAACCAGGTGTAGTTCACCCGGGACGGGTCGGTGAGGTTCTCGCGGATCTCGTCCCAGGGGCCGTGGTAGGCCTCGGCGAGCTGCTTCATGGTGGACAGCCGCTGCTCGTCACTCAGCGTGGAACGGTCCTGGGCGGGCTCGACGATGTAGGCGTAGAGCGAGTTCTCGCCGGTCGGGCAGTAGCCGGCGATGTACGAGGGGCCACCGTAGAACAGGTCGGTGCGGGTGACGCCGGCCGGACGCGGCCCGAACGTGCGCCAGATCCCCATCCCCACCGCCTTGGTGTCCAGCTCCACCCCGAGCAGCCGGCGCACGCTGGAACGGATGCCGTCGGCGCCGACCACCAGGTCGTAGCGGCCGCGCGAGCCGTCGGCGAAGGTCACGTCCACCCCGTCGCCGTCCTGCTCCAGCCCGGTGACCGTCCGGCCGAAGCGCACCTTCACGCCGGCGTCGGCGGCCCGTTCCAGCAGGATGCGGGCCAGTTCGGGGCGGGGCATACCGACCGTGGCGGGCAGGTCCGGGCCACCGGTGCGGTCGTCGGGCATCTCCACCAGCAGCGTGCCGGCCGGGTCGGGGGCTCGAAGGCCCAGGCTGTCGAACGCGTAACCAGCCGCCTGCACCTGCTCCCAGACGCCCAGCTGCCGCAGGACCCGCAAGGCATTGCCCTGCAGCGTGATCCCGGAACCAACGCCCATCGGTTCGGGTTTGAGCTCGGCCAGGTCGACCGCCACACCGGCGTCGGCCAGCCGGATGGCCACCGCCGTACCGGCGGCGCCGCCCCCGACGACGAGCACGTTCTGCACTGCGGGCATGCCCCAGACTCCTTCGTCCTTGAATCCCTGCCTCCGGGCAGGTGGCTGTCTACTTGATCGCGACGGGGTTGACCGGCGCCCCGACCGCCCCGGTGACCGGGATCGGGGCCGCGGTCAGGAAGAACTCCCAGACCCCGTCGCCCGCACAGTCGGCGGCGAGCGCGTCCAGGTCCCACATCTCGCCGATGAACAGGCCGATGTTGGGGATGGCGACCTGGTGCAGGGGCTGGAAGGCGACCTCGAACTCGTTCGGGCGCACCTCGAAGCCCCAGGTGTCGGTGGCGATCCCGGCGATCTCGGAGTCGTGCAGCCAGTCGGCGGTGGTGAACGACAGGCCCGGGGCCGGGCCCTGGGCGTAGCCGTTCCAGCCGCGGCCGGCGGCCAGGTCCCGGCGGGCCCGGGTGAGCCGCCCGGTGCGCACCAGGACCAGGTCACCGCGGCCGACGGCGACTCCCTGCTCGCTCGCGGTCCGGGTGAGGTGCTCGGTGGTGACGGCGAACCCGTCGGGCAGTTCGCCGTGCTCGCCCAGGGTCCGCCCGACGTCCAGCAGCACGCCCCGGCCGGCGATCAGCGCGGCCACCGTCTCGATCCCGGTGACCAGGTCGCCCTCGCTGGTGACCACGTCCCCGGCGGGCCGGCCGTTCCAGGCCTTGCCGTGGTCGAAGATGTGGCCCAGCCCGTCCCACTGGGTGGAGCACTGCAGGGGCATGAACACCACGTCGTCGGCGCCGCCGAGGCCGTGCGGGAAGCCCTGCAGGCCGCGCTCGGCGTCGGTGCCGGTGTCCAGCATGGTGTGCACCGGGTTGGTGCGTCGCCGCCAGCCGTTCTGGGGGCCCTTCGTGTCGAACGGCAGGGCCAGCGAGAAGCTCGCTCCCCGGCGGACCAGCCCGGCTCCCTCGCGCCGTTTGGCCTCGTCGAGGAAGTTGAGGGTGCCGATCCGGTCGTCCTGACCCCAGCGGCCCCAGTTGGAACAGCGCTTGGCGGCCGCCTGCACGGCGCCCTCAGGGTCAAGCCGGTCGAGGCGGTCGGGGCGGTCGAGCGGTTCGGGCATGTCGGATCCTCCTTGAGACGACACCGTCACTCTGCTGCGGGCCCCCACCGGCCGGGAAGACGAGAATGGTGATGCGCGCTATCCATCGCTCTTATGGCCCGGGTCACCCGTGATAGATCAGGGCCATGACGTTGGCCCGACTGGACCTGAACCTGCTCGTCGCCCTGGACGCGCTGCTGCGCCGGCGCAGCGTGACCCGGGCGGCCGCCGAGATGGGCCTGAGCCAGCCCGCCCTGTCCGCCTCGCTGGGGCGCCTGCGCCGGCACTTCGACGACGACCTGCTCACCCGGGTCGGCAACGAGTACCGGCTGACCCCGCTGGCCCTGCAGCTGGAGCCGCTGGTGCGGGTCGCCCTGGCCGGTGCCGAGCAGGTCTTCGAGGCCCGCAGCGGTTTCGACCCGGCCACCTCCAGCCGCGAGTTCTCGCTGCTGATCAGCGATTACGCGGTCACCGTGCTGGGCGACACGATCGCCGGGATCCTGGCCGCGGAGGCGCCCGAGGCCCGGCTGCGGCTGGCCGGCAACGTGCCCAGCGCGGTCGACCACGCCGACCGGTCGCTGCTGATGACCGATCTGCTGATCATGCCGCACGGCTTCCTCACCGGGATGCCGCACACCGACCTGTACCGGGACGAGTGGGTCTGCCTGATCGCCTCCGGCGCGGCCGCCGCGCAGAACGGGCTGAGCGCCGACGACCTGCGGGAACTGCCCTGGGTGATGTCGTACCACGGGCCCACCGCCTCCACCCCGGCGGCCCGGCAGATGCGGATGCTGGGGATCGAGCCGCGGGTGCAGGTGATCACCGAGTCGTTCCTGACCGTCCCGGCGCTGGTGGCCGGCACCGACCGGGTGGCGCTGCTGCAGCGCCGCCTGGTCGATCTGCTGCCGCTGAACGCCGGAGTGCGGGCCGTGCCGTGTCCTTTCGAGGTGTCGCCGTTGATCGAGGCGATGTGGTGGCACCCGGTCCACGACGAGGACCCGGAACACCAGTACCTGCGCGACGTGGTGCGCCGGGCCGTGGATCTGGCCGTCACGCCTGACTGAAGTCAGGCCACCAGGCGGGCAGGGACCGAGGCGAACGCGCGCAGGGTGTTGTTGTGATGGCGCACCGGCGCAGCGGTCAACTCGATCCGCCGTACCCGGTGGGCCAGAGCCGTCAGCACCGCCTCCACCTCGAGGCGGGCCACGTGCTGGCCCACGCACTGGTGGATGCCCATACCGAAACCGACGTGACCAGAAGGGTCGCGGGCCAGGTCGAAGACGTCCGGGGCGGCCCAGCGGCGCGGGTCGCGGTTGGCCGAGCCCAGGAACATGAGCACCTTCTGCCCGGCCGGGACCACCGTCTCGCCGATGCGCACGTCGGCGGTGGTGGTGCGGAAGAACGTCTGCACCGGCGATTCCAGGCGCACCGCCTCGTCAAAGGCGATGCGGGCCAGGCCCGGCTCGGCCCGAAGCCGCTGCCACTGCTGCGGGTGGGTGGCGAAGGCGTACAGGACGGCCGCCAGCCCGTGCACCGTGGTGTCCACCCCGGCGGTCAGCAGCGAGCGCACGATCAGAGGGGCCTGCTCGTGGGTGATGTCCCCGCGGTCGGCGGCGGCCCAGATCTGGGCGCCGAATCCGCCGGGAGACAGACGGTCCCGGGCACACTGGTCGTTCACCCAGCCCGCCACTGCCCCGATGCCGGGCAGCCCCTTGGCCACCAGTTCGTTGGCGGGGCCGAAGGCGTTGAAGGCATGATCGCCGTACGGCAGAAGGTTCTCGCGTCCTTCCCGGCCGAGGCCGACCGCGTCAGGGAACACCCGCAGCGGGTAGGCCTGGGCGATCGATGCGACCAGATCGACCTCCGCACCGGATGCGAGCACCTCCTCCAGCAGGTGCTCGGCGTTCTCGGCCCAGGCCGGGCGCAACTGCCGCAGGGCGCGCGGGCTCAGGATGGGTTCCAGGACGTGACGGGGCGCGTCGTGGTGCGGCGGATCGGCCTCGAGCAACAGACTGGGCGGGCGCCAGGGCTTTTCGACACGGAAGTTGGAGAGCCCCACGCCCGCGCCGGACTGGAAGTGCTGCCAGTCGGTCAACACGGCGTGGACCTCGGCGTGGCGGCCCAGGGCGTAGACGCCGTAGCGGCTCAGCCAGGTCACCGGCCCGGCCTCACGCAGGGCCTGCTGGAACGGCAGCGGGTTCTCCAGCACCTCCGAGGAGAACGGGTCCGTGTCCAGAGTCGGGCAGGAACGGTCTGCGGGAGCGAGCGTCATCGGTGGCTCCGATCGTCTTGAAGTTGAAAAGGTCTACCGGTCAGGCGTCCAGGACCAGGCGATCCCCGCAGGAGCGGGAGACGCAGACGAACATGCTGCGGTTGGCGGCGCGCTCGGCCTCGCCGAGCAGGGAGTCGCGGTGATCGGGCACGCCCTCCAACACCGGGGTCTCGCAGGTCCCGCAGGTGCCCTGCCGGCACGAGGAGAGCACCGGCACCCCGGCCCGGGACATGGCCTCCAGCACACTGGTGGCCGGATCGACGGTGACGGTGACCGCGCTGCGGGCCAGTTCGATCTGGAAGGGGGTGTGGCGCACCGGTGCGTCGTAGGCCTTGGGGGTGAACCTTTCGGTGCGCAGGCAGCCCCGCGGCAAGTGTGCGGCGGCCTGCTCGACGGCCTGCAGCAGGGGCGCCGGCCCGCAGCAGTACACCTTGCCACCGGAAGGCTGGGCGGCCAGCGCGTCGGTGAGGTTCAGCAGGCCGTACTCGTCCTGCGGCCTGATCAGCACCCGCTCGCCGTAGACCTGCAGTTCATCCAGGAAGGCCATGCTGGTGCGGGTGCGGCCGCCGTAGAGCAGCGTCCACGGGGTGCCAAGCAGTTCGGCGTGCCGGATCATCGCCAGGATCGGCGTGATGCCGATGCCACCGGCCACGAACAGGTAGTGCCTGGCCGGGACCAGCGGGAAGTTGTTACGGGGCCCGCCCACGCCCACCAGATCGCCGACCTGCAGGCGCTGGTGCACGACGGCCGAACCGCCTCGCCCGCCCGGTTCGTTCAGGACGGCGACCCGGTAGGTGGCCGGGTCCCAGCGGTCTCCGCACAGCGAGTACTGGCGGGTGAAGCCGCCGGGCAACTGCAGGTCCAGGTGGGCTCCGGGCGTCCACTCCGGCAGGCGGCCACCGTCCGGGGCAGCCAGAGCCAGTTCGCAGACGTCCTGCGCGACAGTGCGTTTGCCGACCACCCGTAGGGCCGTGGTGGACGCGGAGACGCCGATGAGTTCATGCGCGACGGTGAGCATGCCGGGATCATGCGGACGGCGGGCCCGGGTCCACAACGCCGCTCCCATTCAATGGGCCGGCGCTCAGGGCCTGCCGGATGCCCCTGGCCATGGCCCGCAGCACCGGGACGCGGCTCAGCGCCCGCTCATCGTCCGGCACCACCACCGACAGGGCTGCCACCACCTGTCCACTCGCAGACCGGACCGGCACCGCGAGTGCGGCTGCGTCGGGGTGGATGTGCCCGCGGCAGTGCACGAAGTCTTCCTGCCGGATCTGCGCCAGCACGCGGCGCAGGCGCTGCGGCTCGGTGATGGTCCGGGCCGTGAAGGCGCGCAGCGGCCGGTGGAGAATCTCTTCTTGGACGTCGGGGCCGGCGTGGGCGAGCAGGACGAGCCCGGCCGACGAGGCGTGCAGAGGCAGCCGGCCGGCGATCTTGGTCACGTTGATCACCGCGCCGGGGGCGGACAGCCGCTCCACGAAGAGCACGTCCGGCCCGTCGAGGACCCCGAGCTGGGCGTGCTGGCGCACCACGGCGTGCAGGTCCTCGAGAAACGGCATGGCCGCCTCGCGCAGGTCCAGGGCCGGTGAGGCGCGGGCCGCCAGCTCCCACATCCGCAGGCCCACGCGCACCCGGCGGTCCGGGTCGCGCGAGAGCAGGCCGTGCTCGGTGAGCTGCTCGACCAAGCGGGAGGCGGTGGACAGGGGCAGGCCGGCCCGAGCGGCCAGCTCGGAGACGGTGAGCACCGGACGCTCCGGGCCGAAGGCCTCGAGCAGGCGCACCACCCGGTCGACGATCGAGTCCCCGGACGCCGACCGAGCCATGGTCCTGCTCCTTCGTTCGAGTCGCTGCCGTTCAATGACACCAGACCGGGTGGCCTACGCTCCGACGAATGACGCGGGCACGCAGCACGGACGACCGGCCGCCGACGATGAACGACGTGGCCCGCCGGGCCGGGGTGAGCGTGGCCACCGTGTCCAACACCCTGAACCGGCCCCAGCTGGTCACCGAGTCCACCCGCCTCCGGGTGCAGGAGGCGATCGGGGAGCTGGGGTTCGTGCGCAACTCCACCGCCCGGTCGCTGAAGCTGGGCGTGGTCAACACCGTCGGCCTGGTGCTGGTCGACCTGGGCAACTCGTTCTTCGTGGACATCGCCCGGGGCGCCGAGGGAACCACCCAGGAGCACGGCCTGTCGCTGATGATCGCCAACGCCGACGTGGACCTGCAGCGTCAGGACCACTACCTGAACCTGTTCAACGAGGCCCGGGTCTCGGGGATCCTGCTCGCCCCGCTGGACGCCTCGCTCGAGCACGTCTCCTCGGCCCGGACCGCGGGCCGGCCGGTGGTGCTGGTCAACTACGCGGCGCGGGGCTACTGCGGGGTGGTGGCCGACGACGAGCTCGGCGGTCACCTGGCCGCCCGGCACCTGATCGAGCAGGGACGCACGCGCCTGGCGTTCGTGGGCGGACCGCTCACTCTGGGAGCGGTCGAGGCCCGGATGCGCGGCGCGCAGCGGGCCGCCGACGAGGCCGGGCTGGCACTGGTGCACCTGCCCACCCAGAGCTTGAACGCTTCCGAGGGCCGGCGGATCGCCGCCCAGATCGCCCGGATGCCGGCCCGCCGCCGTTTCGACGGGGTGGTCACCGCGGCCGACACCCTGGCCATGGCCTGCGTGCAGGACCTCACCGCGGTGCACGGCCTGACGGTGCCCGGGGAGGTGGCCGTGACCGGCTACGACGACAACCACTTCGCCAGCGACGGCCCGATCCCGCTGAGCACGGTACGCCAGCCCGGCCCGGCCATGGGCGCCGCGGCCGCCGGTCTGCTGCTCGCCGAGCTGACCGGCCGGCCCCAGCATCGGCACCGCACCCTCACCCTGAAGCCGTCCCTGGTGGTGCGCAACAGTTCCGTTGATACCCCGCATCAGCCGAGTTGATGGTAACAACAACGGTTTTGGTCTCGACAAAGCGCTGAGCTCCTTGGCATCCTCCTTGCTCGTCCCGCTTTTTAAACGTTTCAAGGCACGGCTCAAGGAGGACTCGTGTTCACATCCAGGGTTCGTCGGCACGATCGGTCGGCGTGGCCGACCCTGGTCGGCGCCGGTGCGATGGCGCTCGTCATGACGGCCTGCTCCAGCGGCAGCAGCACGGGCAGCGGCGGCGACGCCGAGGCCCCGAAGGAGTTCAGCTACCTGACCAACGTCGAGAACACCACCATCAAGGGGGAACTCGAGAAGCTGGCCACCGGCGCGTGCGCCGACGCGCAGGCCGCACTGCCGCTGAAGGTGGAGACCGTCCCGCAGACCCAGCTCGACCAGAAACTGCAACTGCTGGCCGGTCAGGACGCCCTGCCCGTGCAGTACGCGGCCGGCAACGCCCCGTCCCTGACCGTCTCGCTCGAGCGGTCGAAGAACGTGCTGGACCTCGACCGGGCGCTGGCCGACCTGGGCGTCAACGACGAGATCGAGCCGGCCGCCCTCTCCACGATCAAGTCCCTCTACGGCGGCAAGTTCAGCGTGCTCCCGTACGAGTACAACATCGAGGGCATCTGGTACAACAAGGAACTGTTCCAGGCCAACGGCATCCAGGTGCCGGCCACCTGGGACGAACTCCTGGCCGCGGCCGAGAAGCTGAAGGCCGCCGGCATCACCCCGTTCGCCGCCTCCGGCGAGCAGGGCTGGCCGCTCACCCGCCTGATCAGCAACTACCTGCAGCGCGATCTCGGTCCCGACGCCCTGCAGAAGGTCAGCGACGGCGCGGCCAAGCTCACCGACCCCGCCTACGTCCGCGCCGCCCAGGCGATCGCCGACCTGGGCGCCAAGGACTACTTCGGCAAGGGCGTCGGCTCGATCGACTACGACACCGCCTTCAACCAGTTCCTCACCGGCAAGGCCGGCATGTTCTACATGGGCTCCTGGGCCCTGGCCGACTTCAACAACCCCGAGCGCAACCAGATCGGCGAGGACAACGTCGGTTTCATGCCGTTCCCGGAGGTGAGCGGCGGCCAGGGCTCCAGCGCGCAGCTCACCGCCAACGTCGGCCTGCCGATGGCGATCAGCGCCAAGCAGTACGACGGTCCCGACGGCAAGGTCGGCTCCTGGCTGACCTGCATCGCCGAGAACTACGGCACCGAACTGCTGAAGAACCAGCAGACGATCTCCGGTTTCAAGACCTCCGGCGACCTACCCGGCGTCAAGCCGCTGACCAAGGAGATCAAGCAGCGGATCGCCGACACCGACACCACCGTCCTGTGGTTCGAGGCGCTCTTCGACAGCAAGGCCACCACCACGTCGCAGACCAACGCTGCTCCGCTGGTGACCGGCGACCTGAGCCCGGCCGACTTCATGGCCAAGGTCCAGGAGGACCTGGACTCCTGAGCCGGATCCCGCCCGGCGGTGGGCGCACCCTCCAGCGCCCGCCGCCGGCATCCCACGCCCCGGAAGCACTTTCGGGCCACCTTCAACCACCGACGCTCGAAGGCCATCGATGAACCGCGTACTGGGCGACCGCAAGGCGATCGCCATCCTGCTCGGCCCGGCCCTGCTGGTCTACACCGCCGTGATGCTGGTGCCGATCTTCTGGTCGCTGGGCTACACCTTCTTCACCGGCAACGTGCTGGAGGGCTACCGGCCCAACGGCCTGGGCAACTTCCAGCACCTGCTCGAGGACCGGGACATCCGCAGCGCCCTGTGGTTCACCCTCAAGTACGCGGTCACCGTGACCGTCGGACAGGTGTTCTTCGGGTATCTGCTGGCCCTGGTCTACGTCTTCGGCCTGCGCCGCTACTCCGGCCTGGTGCGCACCCTGGTCTTCTTCCCGGTGGTGCTGCCCACCGTGGCGGTGGCCCAGCTGTTCCAGAAGATGTTCGAGATCGCCCCGCAGAACGGCCTGGTGAACGCCGGCTTGAACGGCCTGGGCATCGAGTCGGTCGACTGGTTCGGCAGTGGCAGCACCGCCTTCTGGGTGATCATCGCGATGGACATCTGGCGTTCGATGGGCTTCTACGCGGTGCTGCTGTACGCCGGGCTGGTCGACATCCCGGACGACATCGTCGAGTCGGCCCGGCTGGACGGCGCAGGTACCGGGCGGCTGGTGCGCCACATCGTGCTGCCGCTCTCGCTGCCGGTGCTGATCTCCTCGATCATCTTCAGCATCAACGGCACGCTGAAGGTCTTCGACTCCATCCTGGCCCTGACGAACGGCGGGCCCGGCAGCGAGACCACGCCGCTGACCATCTACATGTTCCAGACGGCCTTCACCTACGGCGACTACGGCTACGGCGCCGCCATCGCCTCGCTGCTGACCGTGATGTGCCTGATCGTGACGCTGTTCATCTTCCGCTCCTCCCGGCGCGACCAGACGGAGGCCTGACATGTCCATCCACACGCCGCCTTCGCCCGCCGTCCGCCACGCGTCCGCCGGCCCCCGCCGCCCGGTCCGCCGAGAACCCCTGCGACTGAACACCTTCCTGCGCCGGCTGCCGCTGCGACTGGGTGTCCTCATCCTGCTGGTCTTCGAGATCTACCCCCTGCTGTGGCTGTTCCTGGGGTCGTTCAAGACCCAGGACGAGTTCCAGAACAACCCCGCTTGGGCCCTGCCCGAGGGGCTGGAGTGGAACAACTACGCGGAGGCCTGGACCACCGGGCACATGGGCACCTACGTGCGCAACAGCCTGCTGTCGGTCGTCCCCTCGCTGTTCCTGATCATCCTGCTCGGTGTCGCCGCCGGTTTCGCCCTCGAAGTGATGGTCTTCAGGGGCCGCAACACCCTCCTGCTCACCTTCCTGGCCGGGATCATGGTGCCCAGCCAGATGATCCTGCTGCCGCTGTTCACCATCTACTTCCAGGCCGGGCTGACCGGCACCCTGTGGCCGCTGATCATCACCTACACCGCCACCGGCCTGCCCCTGACCGTGTTCATGATGGCCACCTACTTCCGGGCCGTGCCCCGGGAGGTCTTCGAGGCCTCCACCCTGGACGGCGCCGGGATCATCCGCTCGTTCTTCTCGATCGGCTTCCCGATGGTCCGCAACGCCGTGTTCACGGTGGCCCTGGTGCAGTTCTTCTTCCTCTGGAACGACCTGCTGATCTCGCTGACCTTCACCAACAGCGACGGCCTGCGCACGATCCAGGCGGGCCTGCTCAGCTTCCAGGGACAGTACGGAACCGTGCAGTGGGGGCCGCTCTTCGCCGCCATCTCGATCAACGTCCTGGGCACCCTGGTGCTCTACCTGTTCCTGAACCAGCGGGTCATGAAGGGCCTGGCCGCGGGCGCGGTCAAGGGCTGAGCAGCTGGCGCGTACCACCTGAGGCATCACCAGCGAGGAGAACCATGTCAGCGTCCGACGTGAGCGCCCCGGCCGAGACCGGTCTCACCCTGGGCCGCAACGCCCCACCCGTCCTCGTGCAGCCCCCGCGCATCGAGCACCACCGCACCCCGGTGGGTATCGGCCAGGCCCGGCCCCGGCTGTCCTGGCAGGTGCGCACCGAGCAGACCGGCTGGTGGCAGGCCGCCTACGAGATCGAGGCCCTGGACCCGGCCGGGCAACCGCTCTGGAACAGTGGACGGGTCGAGTCGGACCAGAGCGTCCTGGTCGCCTGGCCGGGCCCGGCCCTGACCTCGCGCGAGCGGGTACAGGTGCGGGTGCGGGTCTGGTCGAACACGGACGACGAGCCCAGCGACTGGAGCCCGGCCACGGTGCTGGAGACCGGCCTGCTGGAACCCGCCGACTGGAGCGCAACCTTCGTGGCTCCCCCGGTGACCGACGAACTGCGGGGCGACGACCGTCCTCCGGTTCTGCTCCGTCGCCCATTCACCGTCCGGGACGACCTGGTGTCGGCCCGGGTGTACGTGACCGCCTGCGGTGTGTACGAACTGGAGCTGAACGGCGCCCGGGTGGGCGAGGACGTCCTGGCCCCGGGATGGACCAGCTACCAACACCGGCTGCTCTACCAGACCCACGACGTCACCGATCTGCTCCGGGCCGGGGACAACGTCGTGGGTGCCCACCTGGCCAGCGGCTGGTACCGGGGCGAACTGGCCTGGAACCGGCTGCCGGACCGCTACGGCGACCGCAGTGCCCTGCTGCTGCAACTGGAACTCTCCTATGCGGACGGCCGCCGCGAGGTGGTCGTCACCGACGAGTCGTGGCAGTGGGCCAGCAGCCCGATCACCCGCACCTCCCTGTACGACGGTGAGCACCACGACGCCCGCACCGAACAACGCGACTGGACCACCCCGTCCGTTGTTGGCGCCCTTGACTCCGAAGCATGGAAACCCACCGAAGCGCTGACTTTCGAGCAGACGGGGACCGGTGAACTCACGGCCCCGATCCGGCCTGCTGTGCGCAGGATCGAGCACATCGCACCGGTCTCGGTCGAACGTCGGCCGGACGGGACGTATCTGCTCGACTTCGGGCAGAATCTGGCCGGACGGTTACGGATCGACGTGGACGGGCCGGCCGGCACGGTGGTCGACCTGCGCCACGCGGAGGTGCTGCAGAACGGGCAGTTCTACCCACGCACTCTGCGCACGGCCGTCTCGCACGACCGGTATGTGCTGCGTGAGGGCGGACGCCAGTCGTGGGAGCCGCGTTTCACGCTGCACGGTTTCCGCTACGCCGAGATCAGCGGCTGGCCCGGGGAACTCACCGCGGGTGATGTGGCCGCGGTGGTGTGCCACGACGACATGGAGCGCACGGGGTGGTTCTCCTCGTCGCACGAGATGCTCGACCGGCTGCACGAGAACGTGGTGTGGAGCATGCGGGGCAATTTCGTGTCGGTGCCCACCGACTGCCCGCAGCGCGACGAAAGGCTGGGCTGGACTGGGGATCTGCAGGTCTTCGCCCCCACCGCGAGCTTCCTGTTCGACTCCACCCCCAGCATCGCCGAGTGGCTGCAGGACGTTTCGGCCGAGACCGGCTCGGACGGCCTGGTGCCGTTGTACGTGCCGCACATCCCCACGTCCTTCCCACAGTTCCACAATGCCGTCTGGGGCGATGTGACCACCGTCGTGCCGATGGTGCTGCATGAGCGCAGCGGCGACCTGGCTCCGGTGCGGGCCGGCTACCGGGCGGCGCGGGACTGGGTAGAGGGGTGCCTGCGGCTGCTCGACGAGAACGACGTGATCTCAGCCGGCCCGCAGCTCGGTGACTGGCTGGACCCGGCCGCTCCCCCGGACCGCCCCCACGAGGCGCGCACCGACCCGTACCTGGTGGCCACCGCCTACCTCGCCCACTCGGCCCGACTGCTGTCGAGGCAGGCCGAACTGCTCGGCGAAGCGGAAGAGGCGAAGCGGTACGCCGGCGAGGCCGACCGGGTCGCCGCCGGATTCCGGCGCGAGTTCCTGACCCCCTCCGGCCGGTGCGCCTCGGACTCCCAGACCGCGCACACCCTGGCCCTGCGGTTCAACCTATTGGAGACCGTGCATCAGCGGGAGCGGGCCGGGCGTCAGTTGCGGCATCTGGCCCGTGAGGCGGAGCACCGTATCGGTACCGGATTCGCCGGTACCCCGGAGGTTCTCGACGCCCTCAGCGACGTCGGCGACCTGGAGACGGCCTACCGGCTGCTGCTGGAACAGGGCTGCCCCTCCTGGCTGTACCCGATCACCATGGGCGCCACGACCATCTGGGAACGCTGGGACAGCATGCTCCCCGACGGCACGGTCAACCCCGGCGAGATGACGTCGTTCAACCACTACGCGCTCGGGGCGGTCGCCGACTGGATGCACCGCGTCCTGGCCGGTCTGGCCCCCGCCGCCCCCGGCTACCGGATCCTGGACGTACGCCCCCGTCCCGGCGGCGGGCTGACACATGCTTCCGCCCGGCACGAGACGCCTTACGGTACGGCCGAAGTTGCCTGGCAGCGTTCGGGCCACTTGCTCGACGTCACCGTGGTGGTCCCGCCGAACTGCTCGGCCAACGTGCAGTTGCCGGGACAGGAATCCGTGAGTGTGGGATCGGGCCGCCACACGTTCAGCGCGCCGCACCCGGCGGCGGAACTCGACCCCGTCGGGCCGCTGCCACCCCGTCCGCGTTTCTAGGGCGTTCATTGCCAAAGCGAGGGAATGGGATGAGTCAGGACCAACAAAGGACGATCGTGGTCACCGGGGGCGCCCGCGGCATCGGCGCCGGAGTCGCCCGGAAGCTCGCTGCCGAAGGAGCCCGGGTGCTCGCGCTGGACCTGACCGCCCGCCCCGCGGAAGATCTGGGCGGCGCCCAGTACAAGCGGCTGGACGTCACCGACGAGACGGCCTGGAAGAACCTCGCCGCCCGGCTGCAGGCCTCGCCCGGCACCGTGCACGGTCTGGTCGCGAACGCCGGGATCACCCGGCGTTCGCGGCTGGGCACGGTCCATCCGGGCGACCTGACCGCCGTGCATGCGGTCAACGTCGGGGGAACCCTGCTGGCCGTACAGTCCCTGGCCCCGTTGATGCCGGCCGGGGCGTCGATCGTGGTGGTGGGCTCGGTCGCCGCCCTCACGGCTCACGTGCCGCTGGCCTACACCACCAGCAAGTGGGCGCTGCGGGGCCTGGTCAAGACCGCGGCGCTGGAACTGGGGCCACGACGGATCCGGGTCAACATCGTCCACCCCGGCTACATCGAGACCCCGATGACCGAGTCCGCCTCCCCCGGATTCCGCGCGGCCAACCTCAACGAGACCCCGCTGGGACGGGTGGGGACCGCCGACGACGTGGCCGACGTCATCAATTTTCTGTTGGGCCCACATTCTGGATTCGTGACGGGGGCCGAGATCCCGGTCGACGGCGGGATGAGCGCGCACGGGGGCGTCAAGTCGATCGCCCACGCCCTCTCCCAGGGGTAGGGGCTTCGGCGGGTTGTTCCGGGGAAGTCGTTCTTTGCCGTGCGGGGGTGGTAAACCAGGCCACTGTGATCGAGAAAGTGACCTTCCCCAGTTCGGTGGGCCCCCTCCTGGCGGGCGTCCTCGAGATCCCCGAGACACCGGCGCGGGGGTGGGGCGTGTTCGCCCACGGGTTCACCCTGGGCAAGGACTCCCCCGCCGCAGCCCGCATCTGCCGCCGCCTCGCCCGCGAGGGAATCGGCATGCTGCGCTACGACAACCTCGGGCTGGGCGACTCCGAGGGCGACTGGGGCGACGGGTCCTTCACGGTCAAGATCGCCGACACCGTCCAGGCTGCGAAGTTCATGGCCGAGCGGGGTACGCCGGTCGAACTCCTGGTCGGTCATTCCTGGGGTGGCGCGACAGTCATCGCGGCGGCGCGCGAGGTGCCGGGGGTACAGGCGGTGGCCACGGTCGGTGCGCCGGTGGATCCGAGCCGGGTGGAGCGCCACTACGACGCGGTGGTCGAGCGGGTACTGGCCGAGGGCTCGGCCGAGTGGTTCATCGGAGGCAAGGCGCTGACCCTCAAGCGCTCCTTCGTGGAGGACGTACGCGGCGCCGACCTGCGCGACCGGATCAGCGAGCTGCGGATGCCGCTGCTGGTCATGCACTCCCCCACCGACAACACCGTGGGGATCGAGAACGCCAGCGAGATCTTCCGGATCGCCCGTCATCCGCGCAGTTTCGTCTCCCTGGAAGGCTCCAACCACTTCCTGACCGGTCAGGGTCAGGCCGACCGCGCCGCCCGCATCATCAGCGCCTGGGCCGACCCGTACCTGGGCAAGGCACCGGCCTGACCTCCTCGGGGGACTATTCCGGTTCGGTCGGGCGCTGGTCCGGGTCATGAGCGAACCCGTCGAATTCAGCCCCGATCCCTGGGTGCGTGAGCAGACCGAACAGGTCCTGGCCACCGGCACCACCGCCGGGCTGAGCGGGCCGGCCCCTTCCGTGCTGCTCACCGTGCGCGGCGCCCGGACCGGCAAGCTGCGCTACCAGATCGTGATCCGGGTCGAGCACGAGGGCCGGTACGCGGTGGTGGCCTCGAACGACGGACTGGACCGCAACCCGGCCTGGTACTTCAACATCAGGGCCAACCCGGTGGTGCACCTGCAGGACGGCACCCGGACCGGCACCTACCTGGCCCGGGAGCTGGCGGGCGAAGAGAAGGCCCAGTGGTGGCAGCGGGCCGTGGCCGTGCTGCCCCGCTACGCCGAGTACCAGGCCCACACCGCCCGGCCGATCCCGGTGTTCGTGCTGGAACCCGAGGTTCACCCCGGTAGGTGACAGGATGTGGCACCTACCGGGGGCAGAATGGTGGCGTGCCGAAGACCTCCGCCCGCCTGCTGGCCCTTCTGTCGCTGCTCCAGGCCCGCCGCGACTGGCCCGGCATGCTGCTGGCCGACCGTCTCGACATCAGCCTGCGCACGGTGCGGCGGGACGTCGACCGACTGCGTGAGCTCGGCTACCCGATCGAAGCGGTCAAGGGCCCCGACGGCGGCTACCGGCTCAGCGCCGGCACCGAACTACCGCCCCTGCTGTTCGACGACGAGCAGGCCGTCGCCCTGACCCTGGCCCTGCAGGTCGCCGCCACCACCGCGAGCAACAACCTGGCCGAGGCTGCGGGGCGGGCGCTGAGCACCATCCGGCAGGTCATGCCCGCGCGGCTGCGTAACCGCATCGCCGCCGTGGAGGTTTCCGCGGTCGAGCCGCCGGCCTCTCAGCCCGACTCGCACCTCGACAGCCGAACCCTGTTGGCCATCAGCGCCGCCGTGCGGGCCCACGAGGTGCTGCGCTTCGACTACGGCACCGCTGGAACGGTTCGGCAGGCCGAGCCGCACCACGTGATCACCTGGAAGGGACGCTGGTACCTGGTCGCCTGGGACCTGGAGCGTAAGGACTGGCGCACCTTCCGCGTCGACCGGATCTCGCTGCGCACCCCCAACGGCCCCCGCTTCGCCCCCCGCGAGGTGCCCGGCGGTGACGTCGCCCGACACGTGCTCAGCACCTTCCGCGGCTCCGGCGACTCCTCGGGCAACTGGCCCTGCCAGGGCACCGTGATCCTCGACCGGCCCACCGCCGACATCGCCCCCTACATGGCCGACGGCATCGTGCAGGAAGCCGGCCCCGACCGCTGCCGGCTCACCCTCGGCGCCTGGTCCTGGCCCGCCCTCGCCGCCGCGATCGCCCGCTACGACGCAGAGATCGAGGTCGTCGGGCCGGCCGAACTGGCCGAGGCGTTCACTGAGCTCGCCGACCGCTGCGCCCGCGCGGGAAGTAGCCTTCGTCAATGATCCCGGAAACCGGGCGCTCCGCCGCCGTTTCGCCCGAACAGACCTCCGCCGTCCGATCGATGGCCGACCTGGCGCGCGTGGTGCGGCAGATGCACGACGACCTGGTCGGCAGCGGAGAACAGGAGTGGGAGAACCCCACCCTGGAGGGGTTCCTCGAGGCCCTGGCCGCGGTGGCCGAGGACCGGGTGTCACCGGACGCCCCGACCTGGGCCCACCTCGCCGAACTCCTGGTCGCCGCGACCGGGTACGAATAGCGTGGGGGCCGGCCAGTGTTGCCGAATCCGGCGCCTGCGGTGAGATGGACGCCATGAGCGAACAACCCGAAGGCACCGACCCGGCCGGTATCGAAGGTTCCGTGGACTCGGGGCTGGCCGACCGCGACCATCAGCCCGACCTCGACCCGGCCGAGGGCCGCGGCACCGCAACCGTCCGTACCGACCCCGACGACCCGGCCGGCGGCATCCAGAAGGCGCAGGAAGCCTCCGAAGAGCCCGGCCGCTGAATCAGTCCGCCTGCACCGACGCCACGATCTGCTCCAGCCCTTCCGCATGGGCGCCGTGCCAGTACGGGCGGCCGCAGTCGTTGCACTGGAAGAACTCGCTGTAGGAACGCCGGGTGCCCGGCTCGATGAGGTGCTCGACCTTCTCGACCGGGACGCCCTGCAGCAGCCCGTTGCACGAGGGGCACCGGGTCCAGGGGGCCAGCGGCGGCCGGAACCGGTCGAGGATGTCCGCCAACTGCGCATCGGGATCCTGGCCCCGCACGAATGCCCCGTCCGGCAGGGCTTTACGCCGCAACAGTCCCCGGTCCCGGGTCAGCAGCACCCGGTTCTCCACAATGGCCTGCTCGACCAGTTCCGGGTCGTCCGCGTCGTTGCTGTACGAGGTGTCCAGCCCGAGCGTGCGCATGCGCCGGGCCAGGGTGCCCAGGTGCACGTCGAGCAGATAGCGATGGGCGGGCACCGGCTGCGGCCGTGTGCGGGCGTGCACCACCACCTGCTCCCCCGGCGTCGGACGATGGTCGCTGCTCACCTCACGCCCGTTCACCTCGAGCCGGCCGAACTCCGTGCGTGACACCCCGAGCGATTCGATGACGTGCAGCAGCGAGTTCACCCCGTCGACCGGAACTCTCACTACCCCCGTCCGCTGCCGCACCGGCAGCATGAAGCGCAGCTCGTCGGGGATGCTGATCTCTACCGTGCCGGACTCCGCCGCCATGACTCACTCCTCGTTGGTCCCGGGCGTCAGCCTAGGGATCCGGCGGGATCCGTTCGACCGCTTTTCGACAGCCCGTTCACGAGGTCAGCGCACCGCCCGCAGCCCGCCACTCCACCAGCCCGCGGCTCATGTTCACCGCCTCGAACCCGTTCTCCACCAGCAGGTTCGCCGCCCCCGCAGATCTCAGGCCACCCGTGCAGAACGCGATGATGAGCCGCTCTTCGGGCAGTTCGGAGATCCGCCGGGGCAGCTGTTCCAGCGGCAGGTGCACCGAACCGGGGATGTGCACCCGCCGCCACTCGAAGTCCCGGCGGACATCGACCACGAGCGCCCCCTGCCCGACCAGCTCGATGGCCTCGGCCGCGGTCACCGAGGGTGGGCGATGAAGATAGTGCCGGAAGCTCATGAGTTTAAGTCTAGCTGCAACCGCTATCGCCGACGGGCCGAGGGCAAGAGCTCGGCGGCGCCGTAGCTGTTGTCTTCGGGGTTGAGCGTCACACCCGGGGCCACGATCTGGTCGATCCGGTCGAGAACGTCCGCCGAGAGCGTGACCTCAGCCCCGCCCAGCTGCGACTCCAGCTGCTCCAGGGTGCGCGGGCCGATGATCGCCGACGTCACTCCCGGGTGGTTGATCACGAAGGCGATGGCCAGGTCGATCAGCGACAGGCCGGCCGACTCGGCCAGCTGGGCCAGTTCCTCGACGACGTCGAGCTTGCGCTGGTTGGCCGGGCTGGACATGTCGAACCGGGCCTGCGGGCGGGCCGAGGAGGTGGGGCGGCCGGCGTCGTCCTTGCGCCAGCGGCCGGACAGCCAGCCCCCGGCCAGCGGCGAGTAGGTCAGCGTGCCCATGCCGTAGCGCTGGACAGTGGGCAGCACGTCCTCCTCGATGCCGCGCACCAGCAGGGAGTACGGCGGCTGCTCGGTGACGAAACGCTCCAGGCGACGCTCGCGGGCAGCCCACTGCGCCTCGACGATCTGCGAGCCGGAGTAGGACGAGGAGCCGATGTAGCGGACCTTGCCCGCCCGCACCAGGTCGGTCAGCGCGCCCAGGGTCTCCTCCACGTCGGTGTCGGGGCTGGGCCGGTGCACCTGGTAGAGGTCGATGTAGTCGGTGTTGAGCCGCCGCAGCGAGTTCTCGACCTCCCGGATGATCCAGCGGCGGGAGGCACCGCGGGCGTTGGGGTCGTTCTCGTCCATGGGCATGAAGAACTTGGTGGCCAGCACCACGTCGTCACGCCGCCCGATCAGGGCCTTACCCACGATCTCCTCGCTGACCCCGCCGGAGTACACGTCTGCGGTGTCGACGAAGTTGATGCCCGCGTCCAGGGCCCGGTGGATGATCCGCACCGACTCCTCGACGTCGGGGTTGCCCCAAGGGCCGAACATCATTGCTCCGAGAGCCAGCGGGCTTACGGAGACTCCGGTGCGTCCCAGTACTCGGTTCTGCATGGTGTTACCTCTCGTACGTGTCTTCAGATCGCTTGTGGGCCAGTCAATTTAAGGACGTCGGTGAGCCTCTGGGCACGACGCGCAGGGTTGTGTGGGTGAGGGCTCCACACGCACACCCCAGATGGTCACCGCCGGGCGCTGCGGTCCTCGGCGAAAACGCGCTTGGCCACGGCGATCGCGGACATCGCCCGGGGCCAGCCGGCGTAGAAGGCCAGGTGTGTGATGGCCTTCTACGAGTTCGGCCTCGGTCAGGCCGTTCTGCTGGGCGATCCGCAGGTGCCCCACGAGCTGCTCGGTCATGCTTCTCCTCCAACTCGGGCCTGCCCTCAGGAAAGCGCGGGTCCGGGCCGGGTGGGAGTATCCGTCGTTCCAGGTACCAGCAGTGCTCCCCTCAGCGAGCCGCCCGGCCGGTGTCGCCGGCGGCCTGACTCTCCTGGGCCTCCTGCTCCTGGCTGGCGGCCCAGCTGGCCAGCAGCTTCAGCCCGTCCGCGGTCGGGGTGCCGGCGGCGGCGGTGTAGATGTTCAGCCGCAGCCCCGGTTCCGAGGGCATCTCCATCGCCTCGAAGTCCAGGTCGAGCTGCCCCACCACCGGGTGCTTCAGGCGTTTGCGGCCACTGCGGTGGTATTTCACGTTGTGGGCGGCCCACTGCTGACGGAACAGCTCGCTGCGGGTGGACAACTCCCCCACCAGCGCGATGAGGTCCTCGTCGTGCGGGTTGTGCCCGGCCTCCAGGCGCAGCATGGCAGCGGCGTCCTGGGCGATGCGGTCGTAGTCGACGAAGAAGTCGCGCGCGCCCGGGTCGAGGTACACGAAGCGAGTGGTGTTCGCGGCCCGCCTGCCCCGCACGCCCGCCTCGGGTGACGTGAGCACGGGCGAGTACAGAGCGCGGGCCAGCAGGTTCATGGCCACGATGTCGTGACGGCCGTTGCGCACCCAGGCCGGAGCCTGGGTGACCGCGTCGAGCACCTGCTGGATCGGTGCGCGCACCGCCGTGGGCGTGGGGCGCCGCCGCCGGGTACCGGCCGGGCCCGCCGCCCGGGCCAGGGCCAGCAGGTGCTCGCGTTCGGCCTCGTCCAACTGCAGGGCGTTGGCCAGAGAATCCAGGACGCTCTCGGAGGCGCCGGCCAGGTCGCCGCGCTCCATCCGCACGTAGTAGTCGACCGAGACCCCGGCGAGCATGGCGACCTCTTCGCGCCGCAGACCCTTCACCCGGCGGTTGCCACCGTAGGCGGGCAGCCCGGCCTGGTCGGGGGTGAGGCGGGCCCGGCGGGTGCTGAGGAAGTCGCGTACCTGCTGACGGTGGTCGGTCCGGTCCATGAGGCTCACGGTAGGCCGACAGCCCGCGGCCTGGGAGGGTCTGCCAGTACTCCGAAGCCCCCTTTGGACCGGACGGCGGGCGGCCACTCGGAGCAGGCGTAGAGGGGCCTCGGCGGCGGTCGGCACACAGGGTGATCCGCCCACGGCCGATCGGGCCCCGAGGGGGCCGGGAGGTTCAAGCCCCACCCGGGCGACCGACCGTGGCTGGTGTCCCCGCCGACCTGAGGAGAGTCATCATCGGCGGCACCGTCTTCGCCCTGCGCGACGGGGACACCGGGACGACTGCAGCAGCGACACCATCATTGCCACCAGTTCGCTGCAGACCGGCACCGGCGGCGACGCCTACTCGGGCACCGACTACGGCTCGACCGTGCAGTGCGTGCTGCCCTTCACCGTCGCCGACGTGCCGGCCTCGGACTTCTACCAGGTGGAGGTCAGCCACCGTGGCGCGGTGACCTTCTCCCAGGCGGACCTGGTGAAGCAGGCCTGGAGCGTCGAGCTCTCCCTGGGGTGATGCTCCTGACACCGGCCGGGCGGTCAGCGGCGCAGCCCCGGCTGTTCCTGCTGCTGCTCGTACTGCTGGTGCCGCAGCGACTGCTGGTCCTGGGCGGCGCCCGCGCGCCGGATCTCGGCCAGCCGCTGCTCGGCCCGGCGCCACTGTACGTAGCCCTCCCAGAATCCACTGGCCGAGGCGATCAGGCTGACCACGCCGATCACCACACCCGCCCGCGAACCCTGCAGCAGCCCTCGCAGCACCAGCTCGGAGACGCCGATGCAGAGGAAGCCCAGACTGATGATCTGCCAAACCCGGTAGTGCGCCACGCCCAACCCCTCACCTGGTGTCTCCTGCCCCACACGTGCCATCCAGGAAAACAGGTCCGGGCCGCGGTTCGGAGAGGGAAAACCCCTGCAAAACCCAGCTTTTGGCGTGTCTCCAGGCATAGGACCGGCAAGCAGAGGCAGCCATCACTTCTGCATGCATTGCACCTGAAACGGTTGCAGCGGGTCCGGAATCCCCTCGTTCCGGGCGATGCGACCAAAGGCTGATCCCGGCTCGTCATCCGTTGGACGACAGCGCTGCCGCACCGGGCGCTCCTAGGCTCACGACCATGATCCAGACGTCGGCCGCCCCCTCCGCACCCCCGTCCGCCGGCCCGTCCTGGCTCGCCCTCGTGGACGAGGTGGCCGTGGCCGGAGTGGTGCTCGCGGCCCTGGTCGCGGGGAGCCTGCCCACCCTTGTCGTGGCCGCCTTCATCGGTGCGCGCGTCGGCTGAGGCGCCCGGACCCGGCGTCGTCCCAGAGCCCCCGGACGGCCGCTCCCGCAACTCAGGCACCCCGCCCGGTGCCCGTGCGTCTCACACAGCCCGCTCAGGTGTGTAGCGTTAGCCGTGTCGGTTGTCCTTGCGTTGCGGAAGTCTGCGAGCGGGGGCAGTCGGCACCACCCTCCGCGCCGCGCGGCGGATGGTCAACAGCTTCGCCGGAGGAATTATGGCAACCGGAACAGTCAAGTGGTTCAACTCTGAGAAGGGCTTCGGCTTCATCGAGCAGGACGGTGGGGGCCCCGACGTCTTCGCCCACTACTCGAACATCGTGGCCCAGGGCTACCGTGAGCTCCAGGAAGGCCAGAAGGTGAGCTTCGAGGTCACGCAGGGCCAGAAGGGCCCGCAGGCGGAGAACATCCAGCCCGTCTGATCCCGAGCACCGAGGCAGTCCGGCGCTGATACGACATCGACACGGGTGATGAGCCCTCGTGTCGGCCGAGCCTGCTTTCGCCGGGCCGGCGCAACCGATCCACTCACGCACGCGTGAGTCAAGGCTGCGCCGGTCCGGCACTTCTGCATCCAGTGGCCGGAGGGCCCGAAGTACCCGATGTAACGTCGTCGCCTGCCTGCGGGAAGCAGGAACATGACGACCAGGACTCAGGGGCGCGAAGTACGGGCCGCCACCACGCACCCTGAGCAGCTCGAGGCCTTCTACCGCGAGCATCTGCCCTTCGTGCGCAACTATGTCGCCCGCCGTCTGGACGACGCCGGTGACATCGCGGACGTGACCGCGGACATCTTCCTGCGGGTGGTCAGGTCGGCCGCCACCTACCAGGCGCAGCTCGGTCCACCCCGAGCCTGGCTGACCGGGATAGCCCGCAACGCCGTCGCCGAGCACCGCCAGGCCGGCGCCCGCTACGCGGCCGCGGCCCGTCAGGCCGGTGGACGACGCTGGCTGGAC
Source organism: Kineosporia sp. NBRC 101677 (assembly GCF_030269265.1). NCBI lineage: Bacteria > Bacillati > Actinomycetota > Actinomycetes > Kineosporiales > Kineosporiaceae > Kineosporia > Kineosporia sp. NBRC 101677. The sequence continues at coordinate 116,200 of NZ_BSTA01000012.1, read as the reverse complement.
GAGGACTCCACCGAGCGCATCGTGCAGCGCGTCGCCGCCGAGTCGGAGGCCCGGGCGTTGCTCGCCCACATCGCTGACCTGCCGGTTCCGCTGCGGTCGGTGGTCGAGCTGGTGGCCGTCGACGGCCTCACCGTGACCGACGCCGCCGCCGTGCTGCAGATCAGCGCCGGTACGGCCCGCGTGCGCTACCACCGCGCCCGCCGTCAGCTGCGCGAGAGCGCACCCTTCCCGCGACCCGAGGTGACCCCGTGAACGAGCGACCGAGCACAGAACTTGACGCCTTCGAGGAACGACTCCTGGCCGAACTGAAGACAGTGGCGAGCGGACCGACGTCCATTGATCCGGCTCTTCCCGCTCGCCGCCGCGAGCCGCGGCGCTGGCTGCTACCAGCCGCCGCGGCGGCCGCGGCAGTGGCCGTTGCCTCTGCCGTCGTCGTGGCCCGCCCGACTCCGGCCTACGCCGTTTCCGGCGGGAACGGTGCCGAGGTGAAGGTGAAGGTGAATCGGCTGGAGGGGGCCGACGCTCTGGAGGCGGCGCTACGCGAGCGGGGCATCCCGGCCGACATCACCTATCTGCCCACCGACCGCGCCTGCCGTCCTGGCCGGTACACCGAAGTGCGTACCCCCGGCCTGACGCTCGAGGTGCGTGCGGATCTGTTCGAGGTGACCATTCCGGCCGGGGCGGTGGGCGAGGGAAACACCTTCGTGCTTTCGGCCGCCGTCACGCCGATGGAGCACGGCCTGCGAGCCACCGTCGACTTCGCCGTTGCCCAAGGACCCGTTGCTGAGTGCACCGTGGTCGAGGCCAGGTGACCTACGACCGGGTTCAGCCGACAGCTGAGCGCAGGGCGTCGACGCGGTCGGTCTGCTCCCAGGTCATGCCCTCCAGGTCACGGCCGAAGTGACCGTAGGCCGCGGTCTGGTGGTACTTCGGCTTCAACAGATCCAGATCACGGATGATCGCGGCCGGACGCAGGTCGAAGACCTCCTTGATCGCCGCCGTGATCTTGTCGGTGGCCACCGTCTCGGTGCCGAACGTCTCCACGTACAGGCCGACCGGCTGAGCCTTACCGATCGCGTACGCGACCTGCACCTCGCACCGCTTGGCCAGGCCGGCGGCGACCACGTTCTTGGCGACCCAGCGCATCGCGTACGCCGCGGAACGGTCGACCTTGCTCGGGTCCTTGCCACTGAAGGCGCCGCCACCGTGGCGGGCGAAACCACCGTAGGTGTCCACGATGATCTTCCGCCCGGTCAGACCGGCGTCACCCATTGGGCCACCGACCTCGAACCGCCCCGTCGGGTTGACCAGCAACCGGAAACCGGAGGTGTCGATCGAGACATGCTCCAGCACCGGCTTGATCACGTAGTTCGCCACATCCGGCAGCAAGAAGTTCTCGAGACTGATGTCGGCCGCGTGCTGGCTGCTGACCACCACGGTGTCCAGCCGCACGGCCTTGTCACCGTCATAGGCGATCGTCACCTGGGTCTTACCGTCCGGGCGCAGGTACGGCACCTCGCCGGACTTGCGGACCTCGGTCAGCCGCTCGGCCAGCCGGTGCGCCAGCCAGATCGGCAACGGCAGCAACTCCGGGGTGTCGTCGTTCGCGTAACCGAACATCAGGCCCTGATCCCCCGCGCCCTGCAGGTCCAGCGGGTCCTCCCCCGCCTCGACCCGCGCCTCGTACGCGGTGTCCACACCCTGGGCGATGTCCGGAGACTGCGCACCAATGCTGACCTCGACGCCGCAGGAGTTGCCGTCGAAACCCTTCGTGCTGGAGTCGTACCCGATGTCCAGGATCGTCTTACGCACGATCGACGGGATGTCCACGTACGACTTGGTGGTCACCTCACCCGCGACATGCACCAGGCCGGTGGTGACCATGGTCTCCACCGCCACCCGGCTCGTGGGGTCCTGCTCCAGCAGAGCATCCAGGACCGCGTCACTGATCTGGTCACAGATCTTGTCGGGGTGCCCCTCGGTGACGGACTCGGAGGTGAACAAACGGTCAGACATTGCGGCTCCTGACAAGGGTCGTGGACGGATCGGCCGGTCTACGCGGGTGGAGCAGACCGCCCCACCACTGCGGGTTCTCGCGGTACCAGTCGACGGTCCCGGCGAGGCCCGCACCGAACGGCACCTGCGGTGCATATCCCAGTTCCCGCGTGGACTTGGCAATGTCGACCGAGTAGCGGCGGTCGTGCCCCTTACGGTCCGGCACCCACTGCACCCGCGACCAGTCGGCGTCGCAGGCCTGCAGAAGAAGGCCGGTCAGCTCCCGGTTCGACAGTTCGGTACCACCCCCGATGTTGTAGGTCTCGCCGGAACGCCCCTTCTGGGCGACGAGAGCTATGGCGCGGCAGTGGTCGTCGACGTGGAGCCAGTCACGGACGTTGAGCCCGTCGCCGTACAGCGGGACCTTGCGCCCCTGGAGCAGGTTGGTGATGAACAGGGGGATGACCTTCTCCGGGAACTGGTACGGGCCGTAGTTGTTGGAACAGCGGGTGACGAGCACGTCGAGACCGTGGGTCCGGGCGTATGCGCGCGCCATCAGATCACTTCCGGCCTTGCTCGCCGAGTAGGGCGAGTTCGGCTCCAGCACGGCGGTCTCGGGCCAGGAACCGGTCTCGATCGAACCGTAGACCTCGTCGGTGGACACATGGACGAAGCGCAGATCCTTCGGGCCGGCCCGCAGGGCCGAGTCCAGCAACGACTGGGTGCCCACGACATTGGTGACGGCGAAGTCGGCGGCGCCGGCGATCGAGCGGTCCACGTGCGACTCGGCCGCGAAGTGCACGACCAGATCGGTTGCCGCCATGAGGGTGTCGACCAGGCCGCGGTCCAGGATGTCCCCCACCACCAGCTCCACGCGGCCGGAACTGAGCAGGGGCTCCAGACTGGCCCGGTTGCCTGCGTAGGTCAGCTTGTCGAGCACGGTCACCCGGGCCCGCGGGAACCCCGGATACCGCCCACCCACCAGCGAGCGGACGAAGTGCGAACCGATGAAGCCTGCTCCACCGGTGACCAGAACGCGCATGTGCCAGACCTTTCCGCCAGAGGTACCGGTCTCCATGCTGACGGTCGTCCGGCTCGGGCAACAGACCGATGGCCTCAGCCTGACGAGATCATCCCCTGACCCTCCCCTGTATCCCGCTCACTCGTGCCGGATGCGCTCCCAGGTCGCCTCGATGCCCTCCCGCATCGGCGTCAGCCGGGGCGGGCCGTAGTGAGCGTGGTAGCGGGTGACGTCGAGCACGGAGGTGTGAACGAAACTCATCGGTACCGCGACCTCTTCGAGCTCCAGCTCGCGGCCGGTGACCTCCTGGACGAGCTGCAGCACCTCACCCAGTCTCGTTCCGGCGCCGGCCCCCAGGTTGTAGGTGTGGGCCTTCGGCCGGTCCCAGATCCGCAGCACCATGCCGATCAGGTCCGGCGCATAGATGTAGTCGCGGGTCATGCTGCCGTCGCCGAAACGCCTCAGCGGCAGCCCGTCACGGGCCGCTCGCAGGGCGATCGGGATGATCCCCTGCTGAGTTCCGGGCTTCTGCCCCGGACCGTAGGGGTTGGAGATACGCAGGGAGACGGACTCCAGGCCGTGCTGAGCCTCGAAGAAGCGCAGGTAGTTCTCCAGCGACGTCTTGCCGATCCCATAGGGCGAGATCGGGTTACGTGCCCTTTCTTCCGTATGAGGCATCGGCGCGGTGCCGTAGACGGTGCCGCCGGAAGAGGCGAAGAAGACGCGTTGGACGTCCGCCTCGGCGCACAGGGAGAAGAGGCCGACGCCTGCGGTCACGTTGGTGGCGATGTCGCGCATCGGGTCGCGCGCGGAATCCTGGGGACCGGTGAGGGTGGTGAAGTGGAAGACGTCGTGGGCACCCTTCACCACCTCCGTCAGGCTGCCGGGCTCGAGAAGGTCACCCTGGTAGAGGGTCACGTCCGGAGTCACCCGATGACGGGGTGGCGTGGAGTACCGGTCGAACGCGTTCACCCGTGCCCCCTGCGCCAGCAGGGCATCGACCAGGGGGGCGCCCAGGAAGCCGTTGGCGCCGATCACCGCAACCCGTCGCGGCCCACTGGGCACCGGCCTCACCCCTCGGGGGCGGTCTCGGACGGGAATTCGCCGGCCCGGCCCAGCCGTACGGCGATGCGCCGCGCGGCCGCGGCCAGTTCGGGCGGGTCCTCCACCACGAAGTCGCAGCCGAAGGTGGCGAGCAGGCCCAGCAGGCCGGACCAGGACCAGGCCCCCATGCTGATCCGGGTGGTCCGCTCGTCGATGAACTCGATGTTCGCCCCGCCGGGAGCCCATTTGGCCACCAGGTGCACCGGGCAGTTCATCCGCACGGTGCCGCGGCAGGGCCAGGAGTCAGTGGCGTCGCCCCGGTCGGGCTGCAGCTGGATGAAGCGGGTGATGTCGTCCTCGGGGAACTCGTGCGGCCGGAACCGCCAGCCGGGCTGGGTCAGGTCGCTGATCCGGTCCAGCCGGTAGGCGTGCCACGAGTGCTGGCGCTGGTTGTAGGCGATCAGGTACCAGCGTCCCGACCAGACCACGAGCTTGTGCGGCTCGGCCACCACCGGGACGTCGTCCGAGGACTCGACGGTGCGGGACCGGTACTGGAACTTGACCAGCTGCCGGTCCTGCGCGGCCGAGCTCAGCGAGGCCAGCAGGGCCGGGGTGATCGTGGGAGGCGCCAGGTCCCAGGCGTTCTCGATGGTCTGGACGTCGAACGTCTTCAGCCGGCGGGCCAGTTCCTCGGGCATCAGCTCGGTGACCGTGCGCAGGGCGCGCTTGACCGAGTCCCCCATGTCCTGCACCGACGAGGGGGCCGTCTGCAGGGCCAGGGCGATCGCGATGGCCTGGTCGTCGTCGAAGATCAGGGGCGGGAGGGTGGAGCCGGGGGCCAGGCGGTAGGTGGCTCCCGGCCCCTTCTCGGCGTCGACCGGGTAGCCGAGTTCCCGCAGCCGTTCGAAGTCGCGGCGCACGGTGCGGGTGCTGACCTTGAGGCGGGCGGCCAGCTCGTCGCCGGTCCACTCCTTCTGGGCCTGCAGCAGACTCAGCAGCTCCAAGGTGCGCGTGGCTATTTCGGACATAAGACCAACGGTAGGCGAGGTGCGGCCCCGCGGGCGCCCTTCACCGTCACAGGGCACTCTCCAGGTGCGCGGCGGGCCACAGCCGGCGATCGGACTCCGACGACCTGAGCACGGTGACCGGGCTCTCGGCCGGTCGCGACCCGGGCCCGTCCGGCAGGAACTGTCGCAGGTAGCTGCCGTAGCCGGACTTCTCCAGGGGCGCGATCAGCCGCTCGAGCTCGGCCGGGCCGATCCAGCCGTTGCGGAAGGCCACCTCCTCGATGCACCCGATCTTCTGGCCCTGGCGGGCCTCCACGACCTGGACGAACTGGGTGGCGTCCATCATCGAGTCGACGGTGCCCGTGTCCAGCCAGGCGGTGCCCCGGCCCAGGACGGTCACGGTCAGGGCGCCCTCCTGCAGGTACTGCTCGTTGACCGACGTGATCTCGAGTTCTCCGCGCCCACCGGGTCTGACGCCGGCCGCGATCGACACCACCCGGTTGTCGTAGAAGTACAGGCCGGGCACGGCGAAGTTGCTCCGGGGCCGGGCGGGTTTCTCCTCGATCGAGAGCACCCGTCCGCCGTCGTCGAACTCCACCACCCCGTAGGCCTGGGGATTGGCGACCCGGCTGGCGAAGATGTGCCCGCCGCTGACCTCGAGGTTCTGGCGCAGGACGCTGCCCAGCCCGGCCCCGTGGAAGATGTTGTCGCCCAGGACCAGGGCCACCGCCTGGTCGCCGATGAACTCGGCCCCGATCACGAACGCCTGGGCCAGGCCCTCGGGGCGGGGCTGGACCGCGTACTCCAGCCGCATGCCGAGCCGGCTGCCGTCGCCCAGCAGGCGCCGGAACTGCTCGTTGTCCTCGGGGGTGGTGATGATCAGGACCTCCCGGATGCCGGCCGCCATCAGGGTGGAGAGGGGATAGTAGATCATCGGCTTGTCGTAGACCGGCATCAGCTGCTTGCTGACGGCGTGGGTGATCGGGTACAGGCGTGTCCCGGTCCCACCGGCCAGAATGATGCCCCGCATGACGTCCTCCTAGGACCACTGCCCGGCCCGGCGCCGGTGGCGCCGGATTGGCTGAACCGGCCGGATCACACCGTGGCCGCCACCGGGCCGGCCTGGCGCAGCGGGGCCAGGGCCCGGCTCCAGCTGACCACCTGCCCCAGCAGGGCCTGCAGGTCGCCCTCGTGGCGGGCGGCGGGCCGGAACTCGCTGAAGTTCTCGAAGTCGCTGACCATCGACAGGGCCACTTGGGCCCGCACGTCGGCCATCTGCAGCTCACCGGCCACCAGGCGCAACTGCTCGGTGGCCCGCACCCCGCCGAGCATCCCGTACGAGACGAAACCCACTGCCTTGTTGTTCCATTCGGCGTACAGGTAGTCCAGGGCGTTTTTCAGCACCGCGGACGGGGCGTGGTTGTACTCGGGCGTGACCACCACGAAGCCGTCGAAGGAGCTGATCAGCTCGGCCCAGGCCCGGGTGTGGGGGTTCTGGTACTGCCCGGCCATCGGCGGCAGCGGCTCGTCGAAGAGCGGCAGCGTGTGCTCGCGCAGGTCGATGATCTCGAACGAGGCGTCGTGCCCGGCCGTGTGCTCCAGCACCCACCGGCCCACGCTCTCGCTGTTCCGGTTGGGGCGGGTACTACCCAGGATGATGCCGATGCGGGTCACGTGCGGGCCTCCGAGGCTCGGCCGGATGTAGTCAATGGCAGTGATAGTACGCGGAGCAGACTATCGCCGTCATGTACCTTAGGAGGCGTGGACGAGGCAGGGCAAGGGACGGCGGGCACCTCCGCGACGTATCCGCAGGGGAACGGCGAGGGAGCCGGCGTCATGGCCCTGGTGCGCCTGTCCACCCTCGTGCAGTCGGTGTTCACCCAGGTGGCCGACCGGCACGGGCTGCCTCCCAGCCAGGCCCGGATGCTCTGCGTACTGGCCGGCCGGCCGAGCCGGATGGCCGAGCTGGCCCGCGCCTGCGGGGTCGAGAAGGCCGCCGTGACCGGGCTGGTCGACCGGGCCGAACGCCGCGGTCTGCTGCTGCGCTCCCCCGTCCCGGGTGACCGTCGCGCCAGCCTGGTCTCGCTCACCCCGCCCGGCCTGAGTGCCGCCACGGCCTTCCACCAGGAGGTCACCGAGCATCTCGACCAGCTGCTGGCCGGTCTGGGCGAGACCGACCGGGCCTTCTTCGCCGCCGCGATGGACGCGTTGCTGCGCTCGGCCGGACCGGACCGCGCGCGCGAGCTTCAGGCCGACGGCACCCGCTGAGCGATCATCTGGGCGAAGAGGTCCGGCAGCGCGATCCCGGCCGCCTCGGCCATCATCACCACCACGCTCTGGCGGGCGAAGGAACAGTACAGACCCGCCTCCAGGAACCAGGGCCGGCCCGACGGGTCGATCCGGAAGTCGAAGAGGCTGTAGTCGCGGCACCCCAGGGCGGTGTGGGCACGGAAGGCCGCCTCGTGCACCCGGGCGGTCACCGGGTCCGAGAGATCCACCGTCCAGGCTTCTTCGGAACTCTTGGCCAGCAGCTGCAGTCCCCCCGCGTCGCCGCGGCCGATCTTGTCGGCATGCCGACGCACCGGCCGGTGCACCGGATCCACGGCATACTCTTCCAAGGGGAGCCCGGCCAGTTCTCCCTCCCGTTCCAGAACCGCGCAGCGCACCTCCCGGCCCAGCTCGACATAGGCTTCCACGAGCACCCTTTCGCTGTGCTCGAAGGCGGCCGCCAAAGCTGCTCCGTAGGCCTCGGGGGCCTGCACGAGACTGACTCCCAGTGAGTTGTCACCGTCGACGGGCTTGACCACGACCGGTGGTGGCAGCGTGGGCCGCTGACCGCGACGCAAGACCTCGGCTTCCGGCACATCGACCCCCGCCGCCGCGACCACGGCCCGGGCATGCGCCTTGTCGGCCCCCAGAGACATCACCGGCGGACGATTGCCCAGGTAGGGCAGACCCGCCAGGTCGAGCGCGGCCCGGTAGGTGGTCATGCCCGGAAGGCAGAACATCTGCGGCACCACGACGTCGACGTTCAGATCGTGCAGGTGTTGCAGGGCCTGCGGCCAGTCTGTGCGCGGGGCCGCGTGTAACGTCTCGGGCTCGAAATCTGCGCCGAACCGCCAGGAACCGGCCGGATCGACATAGGCCGCACGGAACTCGTAGCGGGCCGGGTCGGCCGTGGCCTCAAGGCAGTCCCGGGCGTACAGCAGGGACAGTTCGGCGGTGAACTCGTCCGTGGCCGACCCGGCCAGATGCAGCACGCGTAGCACCACTCAGTCCCCCGCCGGCTCGACCAGCTTGCCGATGTTGAAGTCGATCCGGTTCCAGGGCTTTCCGCGAAGGAGGTTGCCCAGCAGGAGCTTCGGGATGTGGAGGTGGTGCAGCAGAAGGAAGGGCAGGGGGTCGTCCCAGTCGAAGACCGCGTCCCGGCCCGCGCGGATCACCTGCAGGCGCTGCCGGCGCTGCGGACCTCTCAGCAGCCGCCACACCTCGTGGTAGAGCCAGTAGCTGGGTCGGGCACCCGGGGCGGGACGCTGCACCGGCGTCGCGCCGTCCCGCAGGTAGGCATCGGCCAGGCCGGGGTGGTCACGGAAGACGCTGATCGCCGAGTGGGTGCGCGGGTTGCACTCGATCGGGAACACCCGGCCGTCCGCGGTCTCGATCACGTCGAGGCTGTACTGCCCGCTCCCGCCCACCTTCTCCAGGAAGTCCCGGACCCAGGCCTCGATCCGGGGCCGGTCGACCCAGGCGTAGTTCACCTGGAAGGCCGAGGACTCGCAGCAGGCGTACACCTGCACCCGGCCGTTGCGGACGGTGGCGTGCGTGCAGTACTCGGTCCCCTCGACCAGGGCCTGCAGGATCCAGGGGTTGTCCGGCGAGATCGGCTTGGAGCGGGCGAACTCGGCGGTGGCCGCGCGGGTGGGGCGCGGCAGCACGGTGAGGTCCAGCCGGTTGACCGGGTCGTAGGCGATGCTCTTGAGGATGTAGGTGTCCTTGCGCGCGGCGAAGTCGAAGTCGGCGACCTGCTGCGCGGACGTCATCCGGTGGGCGTCCGGCACAGGCAGGCCGAAACCGGCTGCCAGCAGCGAGAACGCGTGCTTGTCGTCCACGGCCGCGATGGTGTCCGCATCGCCGTGCAGCACCTCGCAGTGCTGCGCCAGCAGGGGCGCCGCCCGCGCGTCGTACAGGCTGGAGGCCGGGCTGCAGACCGGCACGTAGACGTCCACCTTCTCGTCCAGCACGATCTGCAGCAGGGCTTCGGCGTAACCGGGCGCCTGGGGCGGCGGCACCACGTGAAAAGCGTCCACCGCCCGCGAGAACCGGTGGCCGGTGAACCGGTACTTGTGCTGCTCGACGAGCACCACCCGATGCCCCGCGGCGTGGAAGGAGCGGGCCAGCACCAGCGCCTTGGTCATCTTCCCGCCGCTGATCAGGACGGTGCGAGGGCTGGAGGAGACGGAAGTTGCACCGCCGGAGCGCATTCGGCGCACCAGGGCGGCGCCGGTGACGGCGAGGTTGGCCGGCAGCGCCAGGGTGAGCAGGCCCAGGGCTCCCAGGGTGCGTGCGGCCGGACCGAGCTCAGGCGGTGACCATGCCACGGTGCATCACCCGCTCCCCCTCCACCCCGGAGTGGTCGGCCCGGTGCAGGACCACCCGGTTGTCCCAGATCACCACATCACCCGCCGCCCAGGAGTGGGCCAGGACGTTGGCGGGCGCGGTGGAGTGCCGGTACAGGAACTCGATCAGCTGCGTGGCCTCGTCCGGCTCCAGCCCACCGATCTCGCGGCAGCGCTGCGGCGTGGACAGGTACAGCGAGGTGCGCCCGGACACCGGGTGCCGGCGCAGCAGAGGATGTTCCGCCTGGGTCTCGGCCAGGTCGGCGGTGTCCAGACCGGACACCACGTGCCGGGCCTTCAGTCCGCGCAGCCGGTCGCGCACCTCGGGCGGCAGGGTCTCGTAGGCACGGTACTGGTTGGTGAACTGGGTCTGCCCTCCGCGCCGGGGAACCTGGACCGCACGCAGGGCCGTGTACGCGGGCGGGTTGCGGACATAGCTGGTGTCGACGTGGAACACGCTGCGCGGTGGGGTGGTCCGCCCCACGTTGCTGATCACGTTCAGGTCGCCGAACCCGGGCACCGGGGTCTCGCCCTGGGTGAAGGTGAGCCGGCCGAAGCGGCCGAGGAACTCCAGGAACTGCTGGTCGTCGACGTCCTGGCCGGGCAGGACCGCCACCCCGTGCTCGGCCAGGAGCTGTTTCAGCCGGAAGGCCTCCGGCTCCGGCAGGGCCGCGACCGAAACTCCCTCGACACGAACACCTACGGGACTCAGTACGGTGATGTCCACGGCTTCTCCTCCAGTGGATCGGTCGGCGCCTACGGCTGCGGCACCCGGCGCACCAGGGTGACCCCGTCACGCAGCGGCAGCAGGACCTGCTCCACCCGCGGGTCGGCGGCCAGCGCCCGGTTGAACTCCTCGATCGCGGCCCCGTTGGCCGACACCGGCCCGCGTCCCCAGGGCTCGCCCTGCATCAGGGTGTTGTCGACGCAGATCAGGGCCCGGGAGCTGAGCAGGTCGAGGGTGAGCAGGTGGTCGAGATAGCTGAGGTAGCCGCCCTTGTCGGCATCGACGAACACCAGGTCGAAGAGCGCCCCCTCGGCCGCGAGCGCGCTCAGCGTCGCCGCCGCCGGGCCGGTGCGGATCTCGACCCGCCGGCCCGTCGGTGTCCGGTCCAGGCTCTCCCGGGCCAGCTCGACCGCCCGGAGGTCGATCTCGCAGGCCACCACCCGGCCCCCGGCCGGCAGGGCCTCGGCCATGGCGAGCGCCGAGTAGCCGGTGAACATGCCGATCTCCAGCACCTGCCGGGCTCCGGTGGCGTGCACGAGCATCTTGAGGAACTGGCCCTCCACGTGGCCGGAGAGCATCTCCTGCTCCAGCAGCCGCTCCCCACCGGACCAGTCGTGGGAACGGGTGCTCTCGGCCAGGGCCTGCAGGGCCGGTGACTCGGGGGTGCTCATCCGGGCCAGATAGGGGTCCAGCCCGGCGACGAGTTCCGCGACGTCCCGCAGTTCCTGCAGCCAGCCGGGGTCCGGCCCGGCCGCCGGCAGACGCGTCAGGAGCGTCTGCAGGCGGCCGGCGGCCAGGGCGACGGGGGTGACCGGACGGGGGTTCACGAGGTGAACAGGTCTTCCCCCAGGCCGCCGCCGGGATAGATGGGCATGGCCTGCCGGTGGCGGGCCAGTCCCCGTTCCAGTTCCGGGCCCCCGAGGTCGTCGACGAAGTGGCAGGCCCCGATCGGCCGGGGCATCGCGGCCCGGAGCCGGCCGTTGCGGGTCTGCGTGATCGACTCCGTCGCCCGGTGCAGCAGTTCCGGGGTCAGGTGCGGGGTGTCCATCGACAGCCCGAGCCGGCTCATCAGCCAGAACAGGCGGTCACGCTCGCTCTCGGTGATGTACCCGCGGTCCTTGGCCAGGGTGGCCGACAGGGCCATGTCGATGCTGATCGCGTGCCCGTGGAAGAACGGGCGGGCGGGGGCCAGCTCGAGGGTCGGGCTCCAGGTGTGGCCGAAGGCGATCACCCGGTCCAGGTCGAGCTCGTGCAGGTTGGGCGTCTCCAGCCGGAGCATCCGCTCGATCGCGGTGTAGGTGACCTGGTGGGCCACCTGCAGCAGCTCCGGGGTGCCCCCGTCGTGGCCGAAGCGGGTGCGCAGCAGGTCCTCACCGTGCTTCTCGAGGGCCTCGAAGATGCCGCTGTCGGCCACCGTCGCGATCTTGATCAGCTCGGCCATGCCGTTGCGGACCTCGGCCCGGGGCAGCGTGCGCAGGAACGAGAAGTCGAGCAGGACCTGCTGGGAGGCGTGGTAGGCGCCGAGCCGGTTCTTGTACCGGCCGTGGTTCACCCCGACCTTGATCGAGACGCTGGCGTCGATCAGGCCGATCAGGGTGGTCGGGATCCGCAGGTAGTTCGACGAGCGCCGGAACGAGGCGCAGGCGAAGCCGGCCACGTCGGTGGTCAGTCCCCCGCCCACCACCAGCACCGGTTCCTGGCGCAGGAGGCCGAAGCGGGCGAACGCGTCGACCATCTTCTCCACCGTGCGCAGGGACTTCTCGGTCTCCCGGACCTGGACGGGGAACACCGTCAGGGCGATCGCGTGGTGCTCGAAGTAGGCCCGGACCTGCTCGCCGTACAGTTCGTGCACCGCCTGGTCCACCACCATCAGGCAGCGCCCGAAAGGTTCGTAGAACCGGGCCAGTTCGTCGTTCCCGGGCGAGAACACCCCGTCCACGTAGCGCAGCGTGTAGTCGATCTTCTCGTAGGTCTCGACCCGGAACTGGTTGTCGGTGACGGTGAGGCCCACGGGCGCCGGCGCCGCGCTCACGCGGTCTGCAGCTCGGCCAGGGCCAGACGCTCCACGGTGCGCTCGGCCCCCAGGTCCAGGCCCGCGGTGTTCTCGTTGGGGAAGGCCACCACCCGGACCCCGGCAGCCCTGGCCGCCTGTACCCCACCGGGGTTGTCCTCCACCGCCACGGCGTCGCCGGGCGCCAGGCCGAGCCTCTCCAGCGCCAGCCGGTAGACCGCCGGATCGGGTTTGCCCGACTCGACGTCGCCGGCGCTGAGCACCAGGTCGAAGTCGCCGGCCGCGACCGCCGGCTCGAGGGCGGTGAACAGGGCCTTGAGGTTCTCGGCGGAGGTCGTGGTGACGAAGGCCAGGACCGTTCCGGCGGCCCGGGCGTCCTTGATCGTCTGCACCACCCCGGGACGGGGCGCGACCTCGGAGGTGAGCAGATTGCGCTGGAACAGCGCGGATTTCGTGGCGTGCACGGCCGCGGCGTCCACCGACTCGCCCCGGTCGCGGGCGTAGGCGGCGATCCGGTCGGCCCCGCCGTTGCTGCCGAGCAGGCCGCGGTAGGTCTCGCGGTCCCACTCCCAGTCGAGCCGGTGCTCGCGGAAGGCCTGGTTGAATGCTTCGCGCTGCAGTTCCGACGTGTCCGCAAGTGCGCTGATAGAGCCGAAGAAGAGAGCAGACATAGAGTGTCCCAGTTCCGTGCGCGGGCTCGCAGAAGAGCCCTCGGTGGACAGATGGGGAGTTCGACCAGTCATGAACTTCTCGGTCAGTTATGAACGATTTGTACGTTACCCGATCAGCAGTTCAATGCAAGAGGTTCAGCACAGAAGGAAAGGAGCTCCTGATGCCAACTGCCCATGGCGATCCGGGGTCTCAGCCCGCCGAGGACCCGAGGGTCGCCCGGACCAGGCACGACATCGTCTCCACGGCGATGCGGGTGATGATGGAGGAGGGCTGGGACGCCGTCACCCACGCCCGGATCGCCCAGGTGGCCGGCTACTCCAAGGCCACGATCTACAAGCACTGGCCGACCCGCGTCGACCTGCTGCGCGAGGTCTTCGCCCACCTGAGCTCGATGCCGCACCACACCCCGGCCGGCGACCTGCGCAGTGACCTGGTGTGCGAGCTGCAGATCTTCCGGGACGGCATGAGCAACCACGGGCTCGACCGGGCCCTGGCCGTGCTGTCCGGCCTGGCCCTGGCCAATCCCGAGATCGCCGAACTGCGGGACCAGCTGGTGGCGGACGGTGAGCGGGTGATGCGCCAACTGCTGGCCACCGTACTCGACGGCGAGGACCTGGAGAGCGCCCTGCTGATGCTTTCCGGATCGGTCTTCTACGCCGCCCTGATGGGTGGCCGGCCGCCCGACGACGAGACCATCCGCCGCACCGTCGACCGGTTCATGGCGAGCCTACCCGGCTGAGAGCGTACTGGAAACAGTTCTCCCCGGTCCCGATTCACCGGGGAGAGCGGCGGGAGCCTCGCGGGACGATCAGGGCACCGCCTTGCCCGGGCGCTCCCCCGTTCACCAGGCTGCCTCATGTTCTCACTGGACCTTCCGCCGGGCACCGGCACCGCCGGCCCGGCCCGGAATCTGCTTGGGGGAGATCATGCGGGCAATTCTGTGCCCCGGCCAGGGTTCCCAGCGACCTGGCCTGCTCACGGCCTGGACCGGGACCGACGAGTCCCGGGAACACGTTCGCAGACTGGGCGACTGGGCCGGTCTGGACCTTCTGGAGCACGGCACCCGGTCCGACGCCGAGACGCTGCGCGACACGGCCGTGGCCCAGCCGCTGATCGTCGCGGCCGGGCTGCTGGCCTGGGCGCGGCTGGCCGGGCGGGCCGGCCGCCCGGCCCCGGCGGACCTGCTGGTGGCCGGTCACTCGGTCGGTGAGATCACCGCGGCCGTGATCGCCGGTGTCCTGACCGAGCAGGAAGGCATGCGGCTGGCCGCCGGACGGGGGCGGGCGATGGCCGCCGCCGCGAGCCGGGAGCCCTCCGGGATGGTGGCGGTCGTCGGCACCACCCTCGAGCGTCTGACCGAGCGCCTCGACGGCGAGGACCTGCACCTGGCCAACCACAACGGCGCCGGCCAGTTCGTCGTGGGCGGTTCCCGGCCGGCCCTGGAGCGACTGCGCGCCGATCCGCCTGCTCAGGCACGCGTCATCGCCCTCCGCGTCGCCGGTGCCTTCCACACCCCGTACATGGCCCAGGCCGTGCCCGAGGTGCAGGAACTCATCGCCGGCTTCTCCCCCGCCGACCCGGTGGCCACGTTGGTCAGCAACCGCGGCGGACAGGTCCTGACCAACGGATCCGAGGTCACGGCCGCCCTGCTGACGCAGATGCTGGCCCCGGTCCGGTGGGACCTGACCATGCAGTCCCTATTCGCCGCGGGCCTGCAGGAGGCCGTGGAACTGCCGCCGGCCAAGACGCTCCAGGGACTGCTCGAGCGCGCCCACCCCCAGGTGCAGTGCCTGCGCCTTGACAATCCTGGTGATGTCGAGAGCAGCCAATGGGTTCGCGTAACTGCTTGATACCAGGCCCAAACGAATGTAGGACAGGGTCTGTCCAGTGGTCCGGCTACGTTCGGAACCCGGGGTCAGCCGACCCCGTCGAAGCAAGCCGACGTAAGGAGATCTCGTGGAGGACACCCTCGCCCCGGAGCAGTTCCAGGGCTCGGCCATCGATCACATCAACGTCTCGGTGTCCGACATCGACAAGTCGCTGGACTTCTACGAGCGCGCCCTGAACGCCATCGGCGTGCTGAAGGTGCTCGACGTACCGGGCGACGAGAAGGAGTCACGGCCCCGCATGGTGGGTTTCGGCTTCGAGAACAAGCCCTACTTCTGGCTGGTCGAGGCCGGGACGGTCGACCCCAACCTGCACGTCGCCTTCAACGTCGGCTCACGCAACCTGGTCCGGCGCTTCTTCGAGGCCGCCGAGAAGGCCGGTGGGCAGGTGAAACTGGAACCCGCGGTGCATCCGGAGTACCACGAGCACTACTACGCCGCGTTCGTGCACGACCCGGACGGCGTCAATGTCGAGGCCGTGTGCCACCTGGACGACCAGGACGGCGTCGCCTTCGCCGAGCAGCAGGGCCAGGCGGTCGCCGGGAAGTCCTGACCACCCGCGGCCGGGCGGGGGCGCCCGGCGCATCCCGACACGATTCCCTGGGGGGAAATTGAGTAAGCACGGGCCACGGACGGCTACCGGATACTGCCTCACCGAAACGCTTTCCGCCGGACGGCGGAGACGGATCACCCCCCGGGGCGTCGTGGGCCGCCCCGCCCGGCCGACGGTCGCGCCGTGACCGGGACCCGGTTCGACGTCCTCGGCCCCCTGCACGTGCGGCAGAACGACGAGCTGATGACCATCACCGGCCAGAAGAACCGCACGGTGATCTCCTGCCTGGCCCTGCACCCGGAACAGACCATCAGCATGGACACCCTGCTGCGGGCGGCCTGGAGCGACCCGCAGCCGCGCAGCGCCGTGCACCAGGTCCGCAAGATGATCTCGGCGCTGCGGCTGGGCATCGAACAGGGCTGGGACCTGGTCCGCACCTCGCAGGAGGGCTACCTGCTGCGGGTCACCCCCGAGCAGTCCGACCTGGCCGACTTCACCCGCAGGTACGCCCGGGTGATGTCGGGTTCGCTGAACACCGACGAGGAACTGGCCGCCGCCTACGACGCCCTGGCCCTGTGGCGCGGCCGCCCCTGCGAGGGCTCGCTGCCCAGCGGGTGCGAGGAACGGGTCGCCGAGCTCGTCGAGCAGCACCGCTCACTGCTGCTGAAGACGTTCCGGGCGTTCTCGGACCGGGGCCGCGAGGACGAACTGGTGGCCGTTCTGCAGACGGCGGCCAAGATCCACGGGCAACCGGTCCAGGAGGCCGTCGCCACCGAACCGGCCCGGCCACCGTCCCCGGTTCCGGTAGTCACGTCGGCCCCGCCGGGCGGGAGCCCGCTGAGCCGGGTAGGGACGGTGGGCGGCCACTGCCTGCCGCGTGATCTGAAGGACTTCAGCGGCCGCGAGGAGGAGGGCCGCCGGCTGCACGAGTACCTGCTGGGCGAGTCGCCGGGCCCGTTCGTGGTCACGGTCCACGGGATGGGCGGGGTGGGCAAGACCGCCCTGGCCCTGCACACCGCCCACCAGCTGGCCCCGCACTTCCCGGACGGGCAGCTCTTCGTCAACCTGGACGGGGTCCGCTCGCCCGAGGCGCAGTCGGTCCGCAACACCCTGGGCGTCCTGCTGCGTCAGCTCGGGATGGCGGAGGAGGACATCCCCTCCTCGCAGGAGAGCCGGCTGGCCCGCTGGCGGGAGGTGACGGCCGGGCGCCGGCACCTGCTGGTCCTGGACGACGCGGCCGGCCTGGCCCAGGTCGAGCCCCTGATGCCGGCCTCCGAGGGCAGCGCCTGCATCATCACCTCCCGGGTGGTGCTGTCCGGCATCGACGGGGCGGCCTACCTGCGCCTGGAGGTGCCCGGCGAGGACGAGTGCGTCGAGCTGCTGCGCAGCATCGTCGGGGACACCCTGGTCGACCAGGACCCGAAGTCGGTGCGCTCGGTGATCCGGCAGTTCGAGAACCTGCCGCTGGCCCTGCGGCTGGCCGGGGCCCGGCTCTCCACCCGCGAGTTCGTCAGTTTCGGCGAACTGGCCCGCAGCCTGCAGGACTCCTCCAGCCCGGTCGACGAGGTGGAACTGCCCGGCCGCAGCCTGATCGGCCGGCTGGACACCTCCCTGACCTCGATGGAGCCCTCCGACCTGGACCGGTACCTGCGCCTGGCCCTGCTGCCGGCCCCCGAGCTGGACGAGGTCGCCGCCTCGGTGGCCATCGGCGGCGGCACCGACCAGGCGCGGCGGGCCTGCCGCCGGTTCACCGACCGGGCCCTGCTGCAGCGGGTGGCCACCGGCACCTACCGGATGCACCCCCTGCTGGCCCAGACCGCGGCCCTGCACATCGAGCGGTCGCTGTCGCCCGCCGTGCAGCGGTCGGTGATCGCGGCGGCGCTGGAGTACTACAAGAACGCCGTCGGGCTGATCGGATCGGCCCGGGTCAGCCCCTCTCCCGGCCCCTCGCCCGCCCTGCTCTTCGGGACCCTGACCCGGGCCGCGCAGCTGGCCGAGGAGCTGGACCTGCGCAACGCCTTCGCCGACCTGTGCCTGGCCTGGGAACGCCCGGTCAACCTCTACCTGGACACCGACCAGCAGCAGACCGTCTGGGACCTGGCGCTGGCCGCGGCCCACGACCACCCGGACCGCTCGATCCGCGGCAACATCCGGCTGGCGGTCTCGCGCTGCCTGTGGCACCGCAACGAGATGCGGGCCGGCATGCAGGCGGCCCGGCTGGCCTGGTTCGACGCCCAGGAGGCCGACGACCACCTGCTGCGGGTGCGCTCGCTGCTGCGCAGCAGCTCGTTCTGCTGGCTCACCGGCGAGACCGCCGAGGGGCTGCGCTACCTGGCCGAGGCCCGCGGGCACCTGCGGGCGTGCCAGGAGCAGGCCGGGGAGGCCGCGGCCGGGCGGGAGGCGATGGAGATCATGTCGAACGAGGCCGCCCTGCTGGCCGAGCGCCGGGAGTTCGCCCGGGCCGCCGAACTCAGCCAGAGGGTGATCGACGCCGACGGCATCGACGCCCGGGTGACGATCATGGCCAAGGTCACCCAGGCCGCCGCCCAGCTGGGCCTGGGCAACTACGGGCAGGCCCTGTGGGCCGGCACCGCCGCCCTGCACGAGGCCAACCAGATCCGCTCCGCCTACGGCCGTTCGCTCGCGCTGCAGCAGATGGCCCGGACCCTGCGGGCCATCCCGCACTCGGCCGCGGCCTCGGCCGCCGAGGCGGCCCAGGCCTCGCGGTCGGCGGTCCTGGAGACCGGCTCCCTGCGCATCGTCGACGAGATCGACGCCTTCCTGGACTCGGTCCCCGCGGCCGGGCCCTGCATCGTCTCCGAGGCCTGTGACCCGGCCGCCGCCGACCCCGGCCGGGAGGTCAGCGAGGGACCGGCAGTGAACTGCTGAGCTCGTCCCGGACCGCCGTCCAGGACGAGATCCCGCTGCTGGCACCGGGTTGCGTCCCCAGCACCCGCGACGAGCCGGCGGCGACGTGCCGCAGGGTGCGCGCCGCCGTGCTCAGGGTGGCGCCCGGGCCGGTCTCGACGAAGAGCAGACCCGGCCTGTCCAGCCCCCGCAGGGCCTGCCGGAATCGCACCGGCAGGGCCATCTGGGCGGTCCAGAAGTACGGGTCCCGAGCGTGCCCGGCGGTCACCGGCACGCCGGAGAAGGCAGATACCAGAGGACGATCGGGGCCCCTCAGTTCGTCGGCCCGGGTAGCGAGGAAGTCGCCCAGGGAGCGGGCCGACGCCGCCAGCAGCGGCGAGTGGAACGGCCGGGTGGAAGGGACCCGCATACAGGCGATCCCGGCCTCCCGCAGGACCTCGACCGCTCTGGCCACCTGGGCCTCGGCGAGGCTCACGACGCACTGCCCGGGCCCGTTGTCGGCGCCGATCACCCCTTCCACCGCGTGCTCCTGGAGGTGGCGCATCACCTCCTGCGGCTCGGCGCGGCAGCCCACCATGCCGCCGGCCGGATCCTCACGCAGCAGTTCGGCCCGCCGCCGGATCAGCGCTGCGGCCAGGTCGATCGACATCACCCCGGCCAGGGTGGCGGCCGCCAGCTCGCCGACGCTGTGCCCCACCAGGACCGGCCGCAGGTGCGGCCGGGCCGCGAGCAGGGCCCGGGAGGTGGCCAGCGTGACCACGAACAGCAGCGGCTGGGCCACCTCGGCCCGGGCCAGATCCCGGCGATCTCCCTGACGCCACAGACGTTCCAGCTCCTCGGCGCCCTCGCCGTAGGCCTCGAAGAACTCGTCGACACAGTCCCGGAAGGCGTTCTCGTGCTCGTACAGGGCCTGGCCCATACCGGGGAACTGCGAGCCCTGGCCGGGCAGCATGAACACGACGTCCACGGCGCGGCTCACCATTTCGCCAGGGCCGCGGCGAAGGCGTCCCAGTCGTTGGCCCGGTAGGCGCGGGTCCCGGGCAGGGCCCGCTCGACGAAACCGCTGAGCACCCGGCCCGGTCCCAGTTCCCAGGTCTGGGTCACTCCCCGCCGGGCGATCTGGTGCATCACCTCGACCCACACCACCCGGTGGACCAGTTGGGCACCCAGCTGCCGGCGGACGTCCTCACCCGATCGGTAGGGCCGGGCGTCGGACCCGGACAGCAGCTCGGTCCGCGGGGTGCGGAAGGTGAACTTGTCCAGGAACCGGGCGAAGTCCTCGGCCGCCTCGCCCATCAGGCTGGAGTGCGCCGGCCCGCCGATCCGCAGCACCGTGGCGCGGGTCTCGGGCTCGCGTTCCAGGTCCTCGATCAGCAGGTCCACCGCGACCGACTGGCCGGAGACCACCACCTGACGCTCCTCGTTGTGGTTGGCGACCTCGACGACCAGCCCACTGGCGGCACTCACCCGGGCACAGGCGTCCTCGATCTGTGACAGTGTGCGCCCCAGGACGGCCGCCATCTTTCCGTCCACCCGGTTCTGCACCCCGGCCATCAGCTCTCCCCGGTAACGCACGATCTGCAACACCTCTCGCCAGTCCAGCACCCCGGCGGCGGCGATCGCCGAGTACTCCCCCAGACTGTGCCCACTGACCACGTCGGCCCGGGCCCCGGCGGCCCGGGCCGCCGCGAAAGCCGCGTAACTGCACATGAAGACGGCGGGCTGGGTGACCGGCATCTGCCGCAGCAGGCCCACCGGCCCGTCCTGGCAGGCCCGGGTCAGCTCGAAACCGACGATCTCGTCGGCCTCCCGCCACAGCGGCCCGACCAGGTCCGGGTAGCGCTCACGCAGGAACACCCCCATGCCGACCTTCTGGGTGCCCTGGCCGGGGAACAGGAACGCCTTCATCGGCTGAACACCGCCCCCATCGGGAAGGACGAGAAGCCCGACGGCGCGGGCCCGGAGGTCAGCCGCGACACCTGCCGCACCACTTCGGCCCGGAAGTCCGGGTCCTGCTCCAGACGCTGCGCGATCTCGGCCCTTTCGGTCACCGCGGCCTCGTCCACGTCGAACAGCAGCCGGGCCTGGGCCCGCAGTCGGCCGGCCTCGGCCGCCGCCTCGGCGGTGGCCTCGTAGGCCTGCTCGTCCCGGGCCACCGGGCAGCCGCGCAGGTCACGCACGACCCGGGCGGCCAGGGCGTGCGCCCCGATCAGGGCGCTGGAGAGTGCGGCGCCCCCGATCGGCACGAACTGGTGGGCCGCGTCCCCGCAGAAGGCGATGCGGGACAGCACCATCTGCTCGTTCCAGGTGGCCCCGTCGCCGAAGGTGTCGATCCAGGTCAGCCCGCCCGGCAGGGCCTGGCCGGTGGACTCCGTCCAGGCCCGGCGCAACCGGGCCTCGTCCACCTCCGGCCCGACCGCCCACTCCGGGTCGTGCATCATGATCCGGGTGGTGGTCGCGTCCAGGGCGGCGCAGACCAGCGTGCGCCGGCCGATCCGCTCGAAGCGGCGCGGCGGCAGACCCTGGGTGGCCAGGTCGGCCCGCACCAGCGAGCGGGTGGCCGGGTGACCGGTGCGCCCCACCCCCAGCACCTTTCGCACGGTGCTGTCCGCGCCGTCGGCCGCGATCAGGAATCGCCCGGCGTAGGTGCGACCGCTGCCTGTACGCACCTCCACCCCGCGCGAGTCCTGACTCACGTGCGAGACCGGCTGCCCCCACTCCAGGACGACCCCCTGGTCCTGCGCCCACCGGACCAGCCGGCGTACGAGGTCCGGCTGGGGGCACTTGCGGATCCCCGCCCAGGCCGAGGGGGCGTCCGAAAGGTCCAGCGGCAGCCCCACGTAGTGGCCCTGCCGGCTGACCGGCAGGTCGCCCAGCCCGGGCACGCGCAGACTTTCGAGGATCTCCATGACCCCGGCGTGCAGGGTGGAGGCCCGGGACTGGGCCGGGGGCGTGTTCCCGGCCTCCAGCACCGTGGCCCGCAGGCCGGCCTGGGCCAGGGCGCCGGCGGCGAGCAGCCCGCTCGGGCCGGCCCCCACCACCAGCACGCCCTGCCCGTCGGAGGCCGGAGCACTCGTCGGACGGTTCACGAGACCGTCGTTTTCCGGCCGGCGTTCTCGTGGGCCCAGCGCACCGCCGCCTCCAGGGTGCGGAGGCTGTTGTTGCCCAGGTTGCGCCGGGCCAGTTCGCGCGCCTGCTCGACGGTCGCTTCCGGGCCGAGGACCCGGGTGACCGCGTCGGTACGGATGGCCACCGTGTGCTCCGAGCGCACCCGCCACTGTTCGCCGGCCGGGGTGATCGTCCAGACCCCGGTGTGCAGGGTGAGCAGCCCCGGCAGCGTGGTCTGCTTGTACCGCAGCACCGCCGGGCCCTGGGAGAGCCGGAACGACTCGGTCACGTGCGAGTCGCCGTCGGGGGTACGGGTGGTCATCCGCAAGAACTGCAGCCCGTCGGTGAACTCGTCCATCCGCACCTCGGCCACGTGCCCGAGCCGCTCCGCCCAGCGCCCGCCCTGGTCCAGGAACGCGAACACCAGGTGCGGGTCGGCGTCGGTGAGGACCTCGTCGGAGAAGGTGAACGGGGCCGCGTCGGCGTCGTTCTCGCGCTCACAGGCGCTCTTCAGGGCGGCCAGCTCCTTGGTGCTGTTGCCGTCCACCGCCCGGGCGATCCACTCCAGCGACTGCTCGTCGTCGTCCTGCGCGGCGTAGGTGTGCAGCAGTTCGACCACGGTGTTGCCCGGGCCGGCCCCCATCACGCTCCAGGCGCCGCTCATCCGGGCCACGGGGGCGGCCGTGCGGCTCTGGTGCCAGGTGATGCGACGCTGCTGCTCGTCGAGCTGCCGCTCCGAGACCCAGGTCTTGGGCTCGCCGTTGGCGACGGCCCACAGCTGGATCAGCTGCCGGCCCTCGGTGCGGGACAGTTCGCAGGCGTGGATGGTGGGCTCGAACATCTCCGGCCAGCGCGCGACGTCCTGCAGCCGGGCGAAGACCGCGGCGGCGTCGGCGTCGATCCGGATGCGGTGCACGTCGGTGCGTTCGGTCCGGTCCTGGGTGCTCATCTGGTTGTCCTCCTAGAAGTTGCCGAGACCGCCGCAGACGTTGAGGGCCTGGGCCGTGACCGAGGCCGCCCCCTCGGTGGTGAGGTACTCGACCATCGAGGCCACCTCGTCGGGGGTGGAGTAGCGGCCGAGCGGGATCTTGGCCTCGAACTGCTCGAGGATGTCCTC
Source organism: Kineosporia sp. NBRC 101677 (assembly GCF_030269265.1). Lineage (NCBI taxonomy): Bacteria > Bacillati > Actinomycetota > Actinomycetes > Kineosporiales > Kineosporiaceae > Kineosporia > Kineosporia sp. NBRC 101677. The sequence continues at coordinate 93,575 of NZ_BSTA01000012.1, read as the reverse complement.
GGTGGTGGTGTCCCAGGCGGCCGCATAGTTCTGCCGGACTCGTTGCGCCATCGGGGTTTCCACGTAGCCCGGGCAGACCGCGTTGACGGTGATCCGCTGGGGGGCCAGTTCCTTGCCCAGGGCCTTGGTGAAGCCGACCACGGCGTGCTTGGAGGCCGAGTAGGGCGCGGCCAGCAGGACGCCCTGCTTGCCGGCGGTCGAGGCGATGTTGATGATGCGGGCGGCCGGCTGAGCGGTGATACCGCCGTTGGCCAGCACCTCGCGGGTGGTGTAGAAGACGCTGTCCAGGTTGGTGCTCATCACGTCACGCCACAGCTCGTCGCTCAGCTCGGCGGTCTTCCCGCCGCCGTTGCGCCCGGCGTTGTTGACCAGGATCGAGATCGGCCCGTTGCTGCGGACGGCCTCGGCGACCAGGCCGGCGACCTGGTCCGGAAGGCTGACGTCGGCGACCACGGTGGTGACCGCCACGTCCTGCTTGGCCAGTTCCTCGGCCGCCTCCTGCAGGCGCTCGGGGTTGCGCCCGCAGATCGTCACCCGGTGCCCGGCCAGGCCCAGGCGGGCGGCGACGGCCTTGCCGATACCGCTGGAGCCGCCGGTGACCAGGGCGTGCCCGGCGGCGTTCACGAGGCCACCTTCCGGCCGGCCAGGGCCAGGTTGACCGCGTCCAGCAGCTGCTGCGGGGTCTCCAGGTCGGTGAACACCTCGTCGTCGATCTTGATGCTGTTGTCCCGGCCCAGCCTCAGCCCGGTCTCCAGGACGGCCAGCGAGTCGTAGCCCAGCTCGCGGAAGGAGCTGCCGAGCAGGTCGCGGTCGAGGTCGACCCCGTCCTGCACCCCGGAACCCTCCAGCAGGGCCTGCTTCACGTCGGCCATGGTGATCTGGTCTGCCATTGCGTTCTCCCTCTGGTCAGGCCCCGACGATCAGGGCCGAGTTGAATCCGCCGATGCCCCGGGCGAGCACCAGGACGTTGCGGACGGCGGTGCGGCGGGCGGCCCGGCACAGGTCGATGCCCAGGGCCGGGTCGGGTTCGACGTTGATCGTGGGCGGCAGGACCTGGTCGCGGATCGAGAGCAGGGCCATCGCCACGTCCAGCGGCGCGGTGCCGCTGCCCATCCGGCCGGTGGCCGCCTTCGGTGCGGTGACCGGCACCGAGTGCGCGCCGAAGACCTGCGTCAGGGCGTTCGCCTCGCTCAGGTCGCGGCGGCGGGCGCCGGCCGCGTCGGCGAACACGGCGTCCACGTCGCGCGGCTGCAGCCCGGCCTGCTGCAGCGCCGTGCGTACGGCCCGCACCAGCCCCACCGTGGAGTCCTCACCGGGACCGTCGATGGTGGCCCCGTGGCCCAGCAGGCGGCCGTACGCGCCCGGCGCCGGGGTGCTGGTCAGCACGAGGTGGGCGCCGCCCTCGGCCTGGACCCAGCCGCGGGCCCGGCGGTCGAAGGGCAGATAGGCCAGCTGCGGGTCGGCGACCGGCGAGGTCAGCCCGGTGGAGACGTGGGCCACCCGTCCCCACGGGCACATGGTGCTGTCCACCGCCCCGCTGAGCACGGTGTGGTTGCCGCGTTGCAGCCGCCGGGCGGAGGCGGCCAGGGCGTCCAGGCCGCCCGCGTCGTCGGCGACGAGCACCCCGCTGTGGCCCTTGAACTTGTGCCGGATCGAGATCTGGCCGGTGTTCACGGCGTAGAACCAGGCGTAGGACTGGTGGGTGCTGACGTACTCGGGGCCCTGGGCCCAGAGGTTCTGCAGCTCCTTCTGCCCGAAGGCGTAGCCACCCGCCGAGGCCGCGGTGACCACCCCGACCCCGTCCCGGTCGAGTCCGGCCGCCTCCAGACCGCTGTCGGCGATCGCCCCCTCGGCCGCCAGCAGCGACATCTGGGTCATCCGGTCGGTGGCCGGCAGCAGGCGCGGGGGCAGACGGTCCAGGGGCAGGTCCCCGGCCTCGCCGCTGACCGGGTTCTCCAGCCGGGCGGAGTCGAACCGGGCGGTGGGGGCCAGCCCGCTGACCCCGTCCAGGACGGCCTGCCAGTGCTCCTCGCGGGACAGGCCCAGGGGCGAGACGATGTCGATCCCGGTGACCGCCGCCGTGCCGAGCCCAGTGCCGCGCCCAGTGCCGCGCCCGGTGCCCGCCCGGACCGGCCCGGCCAGGGGTGCGGCGCTCACGAGAACATCCCCGGGGCGGTGAGCACCATCGCGCTCTGGAAACCGCCGAACCCGCTGCCCGTGGTGAGCACCGCGTCGGTGCGCTGCGAACGTGAGTGCAGGGGTACGTAGTCCAGGTCGAGCGCGGGGTCGGGGGTGTGCAGGTTGGCCGTGGGCGGGATGCAGTCGTAGCGCAGGGCCATCGCGCAGGCCGCGATCTCGATCGCCCCGATCGCCCCGAGCGAGTGCCCGACCATCGACTTGATCGAGCTGATCGGCACGTGGTGCGCGGCCTCGCCGAGACTGGCCTTCAGCGCCGCGGTCTCGTGCTTGTCGTTCAGCTTGGTGCCGCTGCCGTGCGCGTTGACGTAGTCGACCTGGTCGGGGCGCAGCCGGGCCTGGCCCAGCGCCGAGGTCACCGCGGCGGCCAGCTCCAGCCCGTCGGCGGTCAGCCCGGTCATGTGGAAGGCGTTGCCGCGGCTGGCGTACCCCCGGATCTCACCGTAGACGCGGGCACCGCGGGCCACGGCGCTCTCCTCGGACTCCAGCACGAACATGGCGCTGCCCTCGCCGAGCACGAACCCGCCCCGGCTGACGTCGAAGGGCCGCGAGGCGCTGGCCGGGGTGTCGTTGTAGGTCGAGGTCGCCTTGATCGCGTCGAAGCAGGCCACCGTGATCGGTGAGATGGGGGCCTCGGTGGCGCCGGCCACGACGCAGTCCAGGACGCCGTCCTGGATCAGTTCCCAGGCGTGGCCCACCGCGTCGATCCCCGAGGTGCAGCCGGTGGAGATCACCGCGCTCTGGCCGCGGGCACCGACCTCGGCCGCCACCTCGGCGGCGAAGGAACTGGGCACGAAGTAGGAGTAGAGCGCCTGCGGCCCGTCGGCCATCACGTCCCAGAGCCGGCCCTCCAGGCTCAGTTCCCGGTACACCTGTTCCAGCCGGGTTGTGGCCCCGACCGCCGACCCGATGACCACACCGGCCCGCTCCGGCGGGCAGCTCTCCCGCCAGCCGGCGTCGGTGACCGCCTCGCGCGCCGCCACCAGGGCGAACTGCGCGGCCCGGTCGAGCACCTCGACCTGGCGCTCGCTCAGCCCGGCCACCTCCGGGTCGAGGTCCACCTCGGCAGCGACCTGCGAACGGAAGGGCGTGGGGTCGCACAGGCTCAGCGTGCGTGTGGCCGTGCGCCCGTCCATCAGCAGTTTCCAGAAGTCGTCGCGGCTGGCGCCGCCGGGGGCGACGACGCCTACGCCGGTGATGAAGACACGTCTGCTCACGAGGAGGCCTCCCAGTGGTAGAAACGCTCCGCCATGGCGTCCTTGGGGGATCGCCAGTCCGGCGCGAAAGGCTCGATGTAGGGCCTCAGATCGGCACTGACCTGGATGAAGCGGGGATCGGTCTTCGCGTCCTCCACCACGTGCTCACCGTTCTCGCCGGCGAAGTCCTGCAGGTGGAAGTAGAGGTTGTGGAAGCGGAACAGCTCCCGGCGCCGGGTGCCCATCAGGTACGGCATCTCGGTGCCGTCGAAGCGGCCGAACAGGTCGGCCACCGGCAGGGAGTGCGCCGGGTCCATCCGCGCGACGATGAGTGTGCTGAACACGATCAGACCTCCAGGGTCTGCGCGGCCGGCGTCCCGAGCCACGCGGTGAGCGACGCCTGCAGGTCCTGCAGGCGGTGGCCGGCCCAGGCGATGTGACCGTCCGGCCGCACGAAAAGAGCTTTCTCAGAGGTGAACCCGGGATCCACCGGCCGGGCGGCGACCACACGCAGGTGCGGCTCCCGACGACGGGCCTCCGGCTCCAGCTCACCCGGATCACCGGCGCCGTCCAGCAGGACCAGCAGGGCCTGGCCGTGGCGCAGTTCGTCGGCCGGGTCGCCGCCGGTCCGGGGATCGACCAGGACGCCCGGGGCGAGCCGGCCGCCCACCAGCGGCGAGGCGTTCTCGTCACCGAGGTCGTAGCGCACGTCCAGGCCGCTGACGCTGTCTCCCAGACGGGCTGCCACCGAGGGGATCTGGAGCAGGCCTGCGAGGATTTCGCGCAGCGGGTCCACCTCGGGGCCGCGCAGGAAGAGCTGCCCCTGGGCCGCGGTGTTGCGCAGCAGTTCCTCGGCGACCGGGCGCCTTTCGCTCTGGTAGGTGTCCAGCAGGCTCTCCGGCGCCCGCCCCTGGACCACCGCGGCCAGCTTCCAGCCGAGGTTGACCGCGTCTTGGACGGACACGTTCATCCCTTGCCCACCGGCCGGCAGATGGGTGTGGGCGCTGTCGCCCACCAGCAGGATGCCGCCCTCGCGGTAGGCGTCGACCAGGGCCGAGGCGTCGGTGAAGGAGCTGGCCCACAGGCACTCGCCCGCGTCCAGCGGCTCACCCACCACGTTGCGGTAGGCGATCCGCACCTGCTCGTGGGTGATCCCGGAGCCCTGGGGGGCGAAGGGGCGGCTGAAGTCGCAGACGATCACCCGCTCGGTACCGTCGCCGAGCGGGGCCGACATCACCATTCCGCCGCGGTGTTTCACTCCGAAGGGCCGGTCGGCCAGACCACTGCCGCGCAGGTCCCCGACCAGCATCTGGACCGAGGGCTCGGTCCGCCGGGAGCCGATGGCGGTCGACTCGCGCACCCGGCTGCGGGCCCCGTCGCAGCCGACCACGAACCGGGCGCTCACCACCCGGCGGCCGGCCGGGCCCTCCAGCACGCACCGGTAGCCGCCCTCGTGGGGTTCCACCGAGACCAGGCGCCAGGGCCGGTGCGCCTGGACCCCGAGGTCGGCGGCCCAGCCGGCCAGCGCCTCCTCGGTGCGCGACTGCGGGTACTGGTTGGCCGGGCGCACCGGGCTGGACAGGTGACCGGAGTCGATCCGCAGCCCGGCGAAGTGGACGCCCGGCTGCTGAGCGAGTTCGCCGAAGCGGGACAGGATGCCGCGTTGCTGGAAGATCTCCAGCGTGCGGACCGTGAAGCCGAGCGCCCGGGACTGACCCGTCGGGGTCTCGAGGGCGTCGATCAGCAGAGGCCGGGTGCCGGCCAGCGCCAGCTCGGCCGCCAGCATCAGGCCGCTGGGCCCGGCCCCGACCACGAGAACCGGGGCCTGGTCAGGGAAGTCGTCCCTGGGCTCGTTGGTGTTCACCCCAGGAACTCTCCGTGAGGCGACTACCCCTGGGTAAGGGCGCCGAACGCCACGATCAGGGTATATCCGTGGTAGCGGCCAGGAACGGGCAGTCCGGGCACAACGAAAAGCGGCCTCCCCCGCTCCGTTTCGGAGCATGGGGAGGCCGCAGTCGTTGCCGGCGGGTCCGGTCAGCCGCCGGACCAGGCGTACCGCAGCCAGCCGGGATCGTCCTCGACCGCGACGGCGGCATCACGCCGCCGAGCCGGCCGGGCGGTGGGCAAGGGCTGGACGGCGGCCCGCACGGCCGGGTCGAGGTGGTAGTAGACGCAGGAGGAGATCGTCAGGGCTCTCACCACCCACCAGGCGAACCGGCGCAGGGCCGGCGGCACCTCACCCCACCGCCTTGCGCAGGTGCCGGCCGGTCAGCGAGGCCCGGCAGCGGGTCAGGTCCTCGGGCGGGCCGCTGAAGACCACCTCACCGCCGTCCTCACCGGCTCCCGGGCCCAGGTCGACCACCCAGTCGGCGGCCGCCACCACGTCCAGGTCGTGCTCGATCACCACGACCGTGCTGCCCGCCTCGACCAGGCGGTCGAGCAGGCCGATCAGCCGGGTGACGTCCTGGCGGTGCAGCCCGGCGGTCGGCTCGTCGACGATGTACAGCTCGGCCGGCTCGGACAGCTCGATGGCCAGCTTCAGCCGCTGCCGTTCACCGCCGGAGAGCGTCGACAGCGGCTGCCCCAGGCTGATGTACCCCAGCCCGGCCTCGGACAGCAGGCGCAGCACCTCGGCGATGCCAGGTTCGGCGTCGAAGAACTCCGCGGCCAGGTCGACCGACAGCTCCAGCACCTCGGCGATGTTCTTGCCCCGCAACCGGTGCTCGAGCACCTCGGGGCGGAACCGGGTGCCGCGGCACTCCTCGCAGACGGTCTCGATGACGTCGCCGCGGCCCAGCTCGACCTGGATCACCCCGGCCCCGCCGCAGTTCTCGCAGCCGCCCTTGGAGTTGGCCGAGAACTGGCTCGCGGGCTGGCCGCTGGCGTCGGCGAACCGCTTGCGGATCGGGTCCAGGATGCCGATCCAGCTGGCCGGGATGCTGCGGCGGCTGCCGCGCGGCAGGTCCTGGTCGACCACGACCGCCCCGGGTACGGTGCGCCGCAGGGCGCCGCGGGTCAGCGAGCTCTTGCCGGCCCCGGCCACCCCGGTGACGGCGGTCATCACGGCCGTGGGGATCTGCACCGAGATGTTCTTCAGGTTGTTGTCGGAGGCGTTGTTGACCTTGATCCAGTCCCTGGCCTCGCGGGGTTCACGCAGACGGGTCGGGCGGCGCAGGGCCTCGGCGGTGGGGCCCTTGCTGCGGGCCAGCCCGGCCGGGGTGCCGGCGTAGACGATCTGCCCGCCTCCGGTACCGGCCTGCGGGCCCATGTCGATCACCCGGTCGGCCACGCTGAGCACCTGGTAGTCGTGCTCCACCACGAGCACGGTGTTGCCCTGGTCGCGCAGCTCGACCAGATGGCCCAGGACCCGCTCGACGTCGTGCGGGTGCAGCCCGTTGGTGGGCTCGTCGAACACGTAGGTCAGGTCGGTCAGCGCCGAGCCGAGGTGCCGGATCATCTTGATCCGCTGGGACTCCCCGCCGGAGAGACTGGCCGTGCGCCGGGACAGCGACAGGTAGCCCAGGCCGAGCTCGACCATGGCGTCGAGAGCGGCCTGCAGCCGGGGCAGCCCGGCCCCGGTGGGCTTCTTCCACCCCCGGATCTCCTCGGCCAGGTCCTTGACCTCCATCTGGCCGAGCTCGGCGATGGTGCGGCGGTTGAGCTTCACCTTGCGGGCCGGCTCGGCCAGGCGGGAGCCGTCGCACTCGGGGCAGGCCGACTGCACGGCGATGCGGGCCACCGCCTCGCGCACGTGCTTCTGCAGGGAGTCGGGCTCCTTGGCCAGGTACAGCCGGCGCAGCTTGGGCAGCAGACCCTCGTACTTGGTCTTCATGCTGCGGTTGACGATCGTCGCCTCTTCCAGCTCCAGCAGGTCGTGGCGTTCCTTCTTGGTGTAGCGGCCGATCTTCTTGTCCGGGTCGAAGAACTGCGAGTCCACCACGATCGACCAGAAGTTCGAGCCGACCGCGAAGGTCGGGAACCGGATCGCCCCCTCGTTCAGCGACTTGCTCTCGTCCAGCAGCAGGCCCGGGTCGACGTCGGCGTAGAAGCCGGTGCCGTGGCACTTGGGGCACATGCCCAGCGGGTCGTTGAACGAGAAGTGGGTGGCCGACCCCAGGGCCGGGGAACCGTACTGGGCGAACAGCGAGCGCAGTTTCCCGTAGGTGTCGGTGGCCGTGCCCACCGTCGAGCGGGGGTCGGAGCCCAGCCGGCGCTGGTCGACCATCACCACCGGGGCCAGGCCGGTGAGGTCGTCGACGTCGGGGCGCCGGGTGGTGGGCAGCAGTCCCTGCAGGAACGCGGGCTGGGTCTCGTTGAACAGCCGCTGCGACTCGGCCGTGATGGTGCTGATCACCAGTGAGCTCTTCCCTGAGCCGGAGACCCCGGTGAACACGGTCAGCGACTTCTTGTCGATGCTGACCGTGACGTCCCTGAGGTTGTGCGTACGCGCCCCCGTGACGACGATCTTGCTGTGATCGTGGCGCTTCGCGCTCATGAGTGCTCCTCGTGCTCGGTCGGTGCGGACGCCTCCGGCAGGATCCGGAGCGCGTCCATGGGGCATGAGCGCACCGCGCGCTCCAGGTCGCCCCGCGTCTGTGCGGCCGTCGGGACCGACAGATCGATCTGCAGCCGGCCCTGCCGGCTGCCGAAGACCCGGCGGGAGAGGCCCTCGCACTGGTCGTGCAGCTCACAGCGGCGGGCGTCGCCCACCACCGTGAGCCCACCGGCCAGATGGGCCTCCTGGCCGGTCTCAGGCATGAAGCCTCGCCTCCAGCCGGTCGATGCCGCGGATGGTGTTGTGCAGCCGCCAGGTCGGCCGGCCGGTCTCGATCCGGTCGACCTGCCGGATCAGCGCCTTCAGCAGGCTCTGCCCCTCCAGGCGGGAGAGGGCCTGACCGACGCAGGCGTGGATGCCGTGGCCGAACCCGACGTGCTGGCCGACTCCCGGCCGGGCCACCTGGAAGTCCTCCGGGCGGTCCCAGAACCGCTCGTCGCGGTTGGCCGAGCCGAACAGCAGCAGGACCCGGGAGCCCTGGGCCAGCGGGGTGCCGCCCAGTTCGGTGTCCTCGGCGACGTAGCGGGTGAAACCGCGCAGCGGCGACTCGATCCGGATGATCTCGTTGAACGCCGAGCCCACCAGCGAGGGGTCGGCCTTCAGCGCGGCCCACTGCTGCGGGTGCTCGGCCAGCAGCCAGATCATGCTGGACAGGGCGCTGACCGAGGTGTCCATCGACGGGGCCAGGAAGTCGCCGAGCAGACCGGGCAGCAGGTGCTCCTCGATCTTGCCGGCCCGGGCCTCCAGCACCAGTTCCTCGCCCCAGCTGCCGGGCCGCAGGTTGCCCGGCTCGGACATCCGCTGCAGGAACTGCGACATCTCCCCCAGGTGCGGAAAGCCCTCCATGGTGCGCTGGTTCAGCGGTCCGAAGGCGTTGAACCCGGCGCTGGCCCAGTCCAGCAGACGCTCCTTGCCCTCGTCCTCGGGCCAGCCCAGCAGGTCCGGCACCACGGCCAGGGGGAAGGCCTGGGCGAAGTCCCGGACCACTTCGAAGTCGCCCTTGGCCACCAGCTGGGCGACCAGGCGGTCGGCCCAGCCCTCCACGTACTCGTGGATGTCGACCATCGAGCGCGGCCGCAGGTGCCGGGCCACCAGCCCGCGGACGTGGGCGTGCCAGGGCGGGTCGCTGGTGAAGCTGCTGCCCTTCTGGGCCTTGTTCAGGGTGTCGGTCAGGCCCACGCCCTCGCCGGAGATGAACGCCCCGTGGTTGTGCAGGCCGTGCAGCACCTCGTCGTAGCGGGCGGCGCAGAACACCTCGTACTGCGGCAGGTAGCTGACCGGGGCCAGGTCGCGCAGCTCCCGGTAGACCGGGTACGGGTCGGCGATGGACGCGTCGCTGTAGGGGTCGATGTCGGTGGCCGGTACGGTGATGGTCGGCATGAGAGTCCTGACTCCTCAGGTGTCTTGGGCGACGAGCTGCTCGATCAGGGGCACCACACCGGCGGCGGTGGGCGCGGTGGCGGCGTCCTCGGCCAGCTCGCGGGCCTTCAGCGCGTAGCCGGGCTCACGCAGCATCTCGGCGGTCACCTCGGCGACGGCCTCGGGTGAGCCCTCCTCGCGGTACAGGCTGCGGGCCGAGCCCTGGTCGGTGAACCTCTTCAGGGTCGGCACGAACGCCTCGAAGGGATTGAGCAGCAACTGCGGGGTGGCGGTGTTGACGGCGTTGATCGCGGTCAGCCCTCCGGCCGGGTGGATCAGCACGTCGCTGCTGGGCAGGATGAACTCCAGGGGGATCCAGCCGGCCCGGACCTGGGGGAACTCCTGCCGCACGACCTCGGCCTTGTCCTCGCCGATGGCCACCACCACCTCGGGCCCGAGCCTGGTCAGCTCGCCCAGCAGCCCCAGCACCCGGCCCATCACCCGGGGGTCGGCATAGCGGAAACTGCCCATGGTCAGGCAGATCCGGCCGGCGTCGGGGGCCTGGATCATCCACGGCTCGATCCGGCGCGGGGTGTTGTGCGGGGTCCAGCGCATCAGCGAGTCGGTACTGGCCAGGCTGGGCGGGCAGATGTCGAGCTGCAGAGTGGGTTCCGGCAGCGTGGTGGCGCCGATCTTGCCCAGCTGCTCGGCCATCTCGGTGCACACGTACTGCTCGTAGCCGTGGATGTCGAAGACGTCCCAGGACTGGCGCACGAAGGGGATGCCCAGGTAGCGCGCGGCGACCTCGGCGCCGTGCCCGAGGCTGCCGGCGATGATCACGTCGGCGCCCCACAGGCGGGCCACCTCGACCAGGTCGTCGAACACGTAGCTGCCCTGACGGCCGAACCAGTGCCCCAGGTAGAGCATCTCCTGGGCCGGTTCGTGCGGGTACTCGATGGCCGGGCGGCCCTCGGAGGCCGCCTTGATCCCCTCGGTGGTGTGCCCGGCGGCGACCACGTAGGAGGGCAGCCCGACCCCCAGGACGGCCGGGGCCATCTCCTCGAACGAGGCCACCAGGATCTCGTGCCCGGCCGCCCGCAGGGCCGAGGCCAGCGGGCCGATCGCGAACGCGCTGGCCGGGCTGGTGCCGGCCGCGTAGAAGAGCGCCTTCACCGGGCCACCGCCGGCCGGGCCGCGTCGCGCTCGGCGAAGTAGGCCTCGTTCAGGCCGACGACCTCGAACGAGATCTCCGCCATCGCGTCGGTGATCAGCCGGCTGGAGCGCAGCTGCCGGACCAGGTCCAGGTAGTCCTCCATCTCCTCGAACCGCATGACGAAGAAGCTCTCCGCCTCGTGGCCGTAGCGGATCGCCCGCACCGGGGTGACCTCTCCCCCGGCCTTGACGAAGCCGGCGATGGCCGGGAAGACGTGCTCGTGCTCGAAGTCGATCCGGTTCTCGTAGGCCAGCGCGTACCAGGGCTTCTGGTAGTCGACGACCATCACGGCGGTGAACTTCATCGGTGCACTCCTGAGATCCTGGGGGCGGGTGGTCAGGCCGGTCGGGCGAGGCGCTCGGCGTGCAGGTGCCAGATCGACGAGACCACGCAGCCGTTCTCGTCCACGCTGACGCCGGTCAGGTTCTGCGTCGGCGCGTCCAGCTCGAAGGTGCGCGGGTCGACCATCTGCGCCACCGCGGCGGCCGGCAGCGAACTGGAGTAACGCGCCGAGGAGATCGAGTGGATCTTCCAGGTGGCCTCGAAGTCGGTCCGCAGCTCCACGGCCGAGCTGCGGCGCGGCCCCGGGAAGTCGGGGGTGAGCTCGGTGGCGAAGGTGAACAGGTGCAGCTGGGCCCGCTCCTGCGTGATCGCGTCCAGGAGCGCCAGGTAGGCCGGGATCTCGGTGCGGGGCAGGGTGTGGAAGAACGCGCTGTCCAGCACGGTGTCGTAGCGCACGCCGGCCTCGGCCAGACCGAACGCGTCCGCCGCCACGAACCGCACGTCCAGGCCGACCTTCTCGGCCTTCTCCTGGGCGCACTCGATCGCCACCGGCGAGATGTCGACGCCGGTCACCTGCAGTCCCTTGGACGCCAGGTACAGGGCGTTGTCGCCGAGCCCGCAGCCGATGTCCAGCACGTGCCCGCCCAGCGCGTCGCGGTCGGCCAGGGCCCGCACCGCCGGCTGGGGCCCACCGATGTTCCAGGGCATCAGCGGGCCGCTCTTCTGGCCGTCGCCGTACAGCTTCTCGAAAGGGATTCGTTCGGTGGAGGTCACGCGATCACACCTCTGCGGGGTCGATGGACATGCGGTGGTGGAAGACGCCGTGCGGGTCCCAGGTGCGCTTGGTGCGCTGCAGGCGTCCGTAGTTCTCCTGGTAGTACAGATCGCTCCAGGCCTGACCGGAGCGGTTGTGCATGGGATCGAGCACGTCCGCGTCGGGGTAGTTGATGTAGCAGCCGTCAGTCGAGGCGTTGCTCAGCGGGACCCCGCCGGTCTCGGCGAAGAACTCCTCGTACAGCCCCCGGAGCCAGCCCAGCTGCAGCTCGTCCTGGCCCTGGTCCAGCCAGGCGGTGAACCACGACGACTTCGCGATCGAGTCGCGCTGCACCGAGGCGGTGGCGGTGCGCTCGCGCCGGTTGATCTCACCGCCGTAGCTGTTGAGCATCACGTACGAGGCCGGACCGGCGTGCGGGGTGGTCAGGTGCCGGTAGAGCACGGCCAGTTGCCCGGCGCCCGGGGCGGCCCGGTGATAGGCCGACTTGGAGGCCGAGCGGGCCCCCATCACGTCGCCGCAGTCGGCCTGGCTCATGTAGCGCGTGCCGGTCAGGAACGTCATCCGCCCACCCCGGGGGATGCCCATGACCCGGGTGCCGGCGGTCAGGCCGGCCACGAAATCGGCCAGGGCCGAGCCGTCCTGGTCGATGTCGGCGTCCGACTGGACCATCAGCTGCAGGTACGGCGTGGTGTTGTGGTGCAGGAAGAACGTGGCGAACACCGAGGCCTCGGCGGTGCCGGGCTCCTGATGGCGTTCGTGCCAGGCGAAGAAGCGCCCGATCAGCTCGGTGAAGGCGGCCTCGTCGATCATCGGCCACGGGTAGATGATCTTCTGCACGTGCAGGCCGCCGGCCGCCCGCGGCAGGCGCACGCCGGCGCCCGGCTCGACGAGGTGCTCGGGGCTACGGAACTCGTAGGCGGTGACCACACCGAAATTGCCGCCCCCGCCGCCGGTGTGGGCCCAGAACAGGTCGCCCAGCTCGCCGTCGTCATTGGCCCGGGCGGTGATCAGGCGCACCTGACGGTCGCCGTCGACCACCGCGACCTCGACCGCGGCGAGATGGTCGGCCACCAGGCCCAGTTGCCGCGACAGGGGGCCGTAGCCGCCACCGGCCACCAGACCGCCCATGCCGACCGCCGAGCAGGCACCCAGCGGCAGGGTCACGCCCCACTCCCGGAACAGCTCCTTCTGGACCTGGCCCACGGTGGCGCCGGCCTCCACCCGCACCCCGTGACCGTCGGCGGTGAGCCGGATGTCGTTCAGCCGGTGCAGGTCCAGCACCAGGTTCCGCCGGGGCGTACCGACGAAGTCCTGACCGCAGTGGCCACCGGAGCGGCAGGAGATCTCCCACCCCTGCGTCACCGCCTCCTGCATCGCGGTCACCACCTCGGCCGCGGTGCGCGGCAGGACGAAGGCGTCCGGAAGCACCTCGAAACGCTGGTTGTCCGAGTGCGACAGCTCGGCGAACCGGGGGTCACCGGGCCGGACCTGTTCCTGGAGCCGGATCCCGGGCGCCACCCCGGCGCTCACGGGGTCGCCTCCTCGAGCGAGCGGGAGAACACCACCTCGTAGGTGTTCGACTCGTAGGAGGTCAGCAGCGACCGGGCCCGGGCCCGCATGTCCCGGTCGTGCCGGGGGCGCTGCTGCTCGGGCTGGTCGTGGAACCGCTCGTAGTCGGCCTGGCTGTCCCACTGGGCGTAGTTGACCACGATGTCGCCGTCCAGACCGCGCAGGATGCTGTGCGAGCGGTAGCCGGGCTGCGTGCGCATCCACTCGTCCGGCTTGGTCATCAGGTCCACCAGTTCGGCCTGGTCGGCGCCGTCGCAGCCCATCAGCACGATCACGGTGAAGTCGTCCCGGTCGGGATCGATCAGCACCGGGGCGTCCGCGCAGCTCTGCACGGTGACCACCTCGGTCTTCAGCAGGTGCACCGAGGTGGTCAGGTCGGTGAAGTACGGCACCGTGTTGTGCTTGAAGTTCTCGCCCTCGTAGCGCTCGCGCAGGTCGGCCAGCGAACGCCACTGGATGTAGTTGGCGGCGCAGGGTTTCGCGATCCCGCCGTGCAGGGTGGAGGAGCGCCAGCCGTCGTAGTTGGCGTTGGAGATGATGCCGCGCATCGCCTCCAGCAGGGTGGCCTGCTTCTGCAGGTCGGTGGTGTTGAACAGGTTGAAGACGGTCAGCGAGCCGTTGTCGGGGGTGATGAGGGGCATGGGTCCTCCTAGGGGCGCTTGGTGCCGTGGACGATGGACTGCAGGCCGGCCCGGCTCAGACCGGTCACCTCGATGCCGAGTTCGGCGAGCAGGACGCGGAAGTCCTCCAGCGAGCGCTGCTTGCCGTCGCAGAGCACCAGCATGTCCATGTCCATCAGGCCGATCGCCTCGTCGAACTGCGCGTCGACCCCGACCACGGCCTCGATGACGGCCAGGTCGTCGCCCGGGCGCATGGCGGTGGCGATGTTGCGCAGGATGGCCCGGGTGCGCGAGTCGTCCCAGTCGTGCAGGACGTTCGAGATCAGGAAGATGTCGCTGCCGCTGGGCAGTTCGTCGAAGAACGAGCCCGGGGCCAGGGTGACCCGTTCGGCGACCCCGGCGTCCTGGAGCACCTGGGGGGCCCGGGCCAGGACGTCCGGCTGGTCGACCAGGACGCCGTTCAGGTGGGGGAACTCGCGCAGGACGGACGAGAGCAGGGCCCCGCGTCCGCCGCCGATGTCGGTGACCGACTTGTAGCGGCTGAAGTCGATGCCCTGCACCACCGGGCGGATGACGTGGCGCGAGAGTTCGGTCATGGCCGCGTTGAACACCGCGCCGGTGTCGGGGTGGGTGTCGAAGAAGTCCCAGACCCCGGTGCCGTGGACGGCCGCGAACGGCGACCGGCCGGTGCGCACCGCGGTGGGCAGATGGGCCCAGGTGGCCCGGTCGGCGCTGGAGCCGGACCAGCGCGCGAAGTTGCGCATCGAGTGGGCCGACTCGGTGGCCAGGGCCTCTCCGAGCTCGGTCAGTTCCAGGGTGCCGTGCGGGGCCTCGGCGATCAGGCCCACCGCGCGGGCGGCCCGGCAGAAGCGGTCACTGATGTCCCGCTCCAGACCCAGCCGGAAGGCCAGCTGGGTGGGGGTCAGGCTCCCGGCCCGGAACGCGTCGGCGACCCCGAGTTCGGCGAAGGTGCTGACGACCCCCGCACGCCAGCTCCCCATCAGCAGGTCGAGGATCTGCACGCTCACCGGAGGTCGGGCCGGCAGGGTCCTTGCGTCGTCCGAAATCTTCATGATGTCCCTTCGGGGGTACGCGGAACCGAGGGCGACGAACGTGGTTCCACTGAGATGGTCGTCGCCTCGGCGAACAGGCCGACAGGTATGCCTGTGGGAGGGAGGTGGGATCTTCGGGGCGGGACTGTGGGCGGGCGCGGCCGGCCCACAGCCCCGCGGGTGCTATGCCGTGGGCGTACCGGCCTCACGGCCGGCACCCGCCTCGGCCGGGTCGGCCTCGGCGCTGGGCCGGGCAGCTGCGGTCTTGGGGATCAGGAAGGTGGCCAGCAGCCCCAGGAACAGCAGGGCGGCGCAGGTGTAGCCGTTGATCTGCACGCCGTAGGTCATGGCCTCACGGGCGGCATCGGCGGCCGACGCCGTGTTCGGGTCGGCGGCCAGAGCCGGGATGGCCGCACCGGCGCTGTCGCCGACGGCCTTGCCGAGCTCTTCGGCCGCGCCCGCGGGGGCTCCGGAGTCCTTCAGCCGATCCACCGTGCTGGAAGCCAGGACGCTGAAGAACGTGGTGGTCAGCACCGCGATACCGAGGGCGGAGCCGAGCTGGCGGGAGGCGCTCTGGATGCCCGAGCCCTGACCGGCCTTGCGCGGCGGGACGTCGACCAGGACCACGTTGGTGACCTGGGCGGTGGCGAAGCCGACGCCGGTGCCGTACAGGAACAGGCCGATCGCGATGATCCACCAGCTGGAGTCGCTGCGGGCCAGGACCGCGAAGACCAGCAGGCCCAGGGCCTCCAGGACGAGGCCGATCTGGACCAGGCGCACCGGGGAGGTCTTCTCGGCCATCCCGAAGCTGGCGCCGCTGGCGAAGAAGCTGCCGATCGCCACCACGGCGATCATCAGGCCGGTCTGCAGGGTGGAGTAGCCCAGGGTGAACTGCAGCCACAGCGGCAGCACGGCCAGGATCCCGAACTCGGCCAGGCCGATGATCAGGGTGGCCAGGTTGCCGGTGCTGAACGACCGGATCGAGAACAGCTGGGTGTCCATCAGCGGCTCGGGCGAGCGGGTCCGGGTCAGCCGGGCCTGGTGCAGCAGGAACAGGACCAGGGCCACCGCCGAGACGGCCAGCGCGACCGGGATCACCGACAGGTCGCCGAACGAGATGCCCAGCGGCCCGGACTCCCGGGTCGACTCCCACCAGCCGTAGTTGCGGCCCTCGATCAGGCCGAAGGCCAGCAGCCCCAGGCCGACCACCGACAGCACGGCCCCGAGCACGTCGAGGGCGGCCCGCTGGGTGTGGGCCTCGGTCAGGTACTTCATCACGCCGGCCACGATCATCGCGATCACCACGATGTTGATGCCGAAGGCCCAGCGCCAGGAGATCTCGCCCAGCCAGCCGCCCAGCAGCGGGCCCACCGCGGCGGCCGCGCCGATGGTGGAACCCCAGATGGCGAAGGCCTTTCCGCGGTCCGGCCCCTGGAAGGTGTAGTTCAGCAGGGCCAGCGAGGTGGGCATGACGATCGACCCGCCGATGCCCTGCACCAGGCGCGCGGCGATCAGCACGTCACCGTTGGGGGCCAGGGCCGCGGCGATGCTGGCCACCCCGAACAGGAGGGTGCCGAGCAGGAAGAGCCGACGGGCCCCCCAGATGTCGGAAAGGCGCCCCATCACCAGCAGCAGGGCCGCCAGGGCGATGGCGTAGGACTCCTGGATCCACTGCGCGTCGAGCGAGGAGATGTCCAGGTCTTCCACGATCGGCGGGATGATCACGTTGACGATGGTGAAGTCGACGACCACGAGGGAGACCCCCAGTGAGATCGCCAGCAGGCCCATCCAGTCACTTCTGGACGCCTGCACGGGGTTCGGTGCATCGGCCGACATGAGGTGGCCTCTCTCGGTAGTGGAGACGGGCTGGGCGGTCCGGGCTGGCCGGATCTGCGCCTCGAGCCGAGATTCCCACCGCGGCGTGACAGGTCCTGTCCGCTACTACGCCTTCGAGAGGGGCTGTTCAGGGGAGGATCAGCCGGCGTCGGTCAGGCAGAAGGGGTGCCCGGCCGGGTCGCGGAACACCCGGAACGTGAGCTGATCGCCCGGCACCCTTGTGGCCCCGGCCTGCAGCGCGTGCGCCTCACCGGCGTCCAGGTCGTCCACCGCGATGTCGAGATGGGCCTGCTGCGGGTGCGCCGGATCGGGCCACTGCGGGGCGGTGTAGCCCTCGACCTGCCGGAACTTCACCACGAAGCTGCGGTCCGGGCTCAGCACGGGCTCGCCGGAGGCCACCTCGACACCCAGCAGTCGCCCGTAGAACGCGGCCAGTGCGGCCGCGTCGGGGGCGGCGACCACGACCGCCTCCAGACCGGCCGCCTCGCCGACGCCCGAACAGCAGCACAGGCCGAACGGGTGCCCGGCCGGGTCAGCCAGGGTGATGTGGCCGAATGTCTGCTCCAGCCGTGTCGCCCCCAGCCGCTCGGCCTGCTGAGCGGTTGCTGCCGGATCGCTGACCAGCAGATCCAGCCGAAACTGGGACGGTGGCCCCGGCACGTGGTCAGGTGCCGCCTGCAGCCCGACCTCGAACCCCTCCCGGGTGCGCAGGGTGACCCAGCCGGCGTCGGACTCGGCGATCGTCCAGCCGGTCAGCGAGGCGTAGAACCCGGCCAGGGCCTCGATGTCGGCCGCATCGAGAACGACCGCCTCAAGACGCCCACGAATCGATTCGCCCGACATGCGGCAACCCTATGCTCAGCCGCCCCAGTACGACCCCCTTTGCCGGGACTCGCACCGGCGGGCCTTCTCACCGAGCGAGAATGTCGATCTCCGCCGCCCCGGAGTCCTTGACACTGGTCTCGAGCGTGGCCGGGCCGGGCACAGCCCCCGGTGGCAAAGTGACCGTGGTGGCGAAGGCGCCGGTCTCGATGTCCGCCTGGGCCTCACCCACGTCGATCCGGGTCTCCCCTTGAACCAGGAAGAGCCTGATCGGCCGGGTCATCCCCTTCGACTCCGCCGCCCTGCCGTTGGCGATCGTGTCACCGCACTCGCTGAGGAACGACTCCCCCTGCACCTCAAGGGAATCGCCGGGGACGGCCTCGCGAATCGACACCAGCAGGCCGGGGCGGGCACAACCAGCGTTCTCAGACGTCGACGTTGCGCAGGCCGCCAGTCCGGCCACCGCCAGCAGAACGACCACAGACCGCGCCATCCCTGGCCTCCTTCGACACTCCCCGACGCAGAAATCCTGTCACATCGGCGCGAGCACGTCCCTCACTACCTCCGATAGCCGGGGCACCAGGAAGAAGTGCCCGCCCGGATGCACGCCCAGCCGGAAGGGCCCGGCGGTGACATCGGCCCAGTGCTCCATCAGCGGCGGCGGGGCATGCTGGTCGTCGGTTCCGGACAGGGCCAGGACCGGGGTGCACAACGGCGGATGGGGCAGGGCCGCATAGGTTTCGACGGCCTGGTAGTCGGAACGCATGATCGGCAGGATCAGGGCGCGCATGTCCGGGTCGGCCAGCAGGGCCTCCGGAACACCGCCCAGCTGAAGCACTTCCGCTGCGAAGGCCTTGTCGTCGAGCTGGTGCAGCACACCGGGACGATGGTGGCGCCGGGCGATCCGGCCCGAGACGACGAGCCGTTGCAGGGTTGTCGAGGTCTCCAGGCGGCGGGCGACCTCATAGGCCACGAGAGCACCCATGCTGTGCCCGAACAGCCACAGCGGTGTCCCGTCGAGAAGGCCCGGCACTTCGGCTGTCTGGTCGGCCAGACGCTGCAGATCGGGTACGAGCGGCTCGCCGAAACGGTCTTCCCGGCCGGGGTACTGCACGGCCCAGAGTTCGCAGTCTGCGGGTAGCGCCGCGGCCCAGTCACGGTAGAAGCCCGCACCCGCGCCTGCGGGTGGGAAGCAGACGAAGCGACGGGCGCGCACGCCCCGGGCCGGCCACCGCCGCACCCAGGAGGCCGTCGTGGTTGTGGTCACGACGTTGCCAGAAGCTGCTCGATCGGTGCGAGAGTGGCCACCATGCGGCCGATCTCGAGCACGGGCACGCCGTTCACCCGACTGCCCCCACGCACGATGCTCATGCCGCCGAGGTTCCGCACGAAGACGATCTCGTGGTCGATCCGGGAGCCCAGCTGCACGGGCGGGCCGAACGTGACCCGTTCGGCGGTGCCCGCCACCGGAACCCCGCCGACGCTCACGTGCGGGTGGGGGCGTTCGGCGAGCAGGAGGACGAGGGCCGCCTGGGCCCAGGACTCCAGCAGCATGGCCTGAGGCAGCACATCGCCCACCGGTTCCAGCCAGACCGGTTCGGCCGACACGGTGTGGTGGGCCACAGCCCGCTTGCCCGGCACGAGTTCGCTGACCTGGTCGACCAAGAGGATGGGAGGGCGGTGCGGAATGATGCCGGCGATCGCCTCCCGGTCCAGCACAACCGGCAGCTCTGCGGCCGGAGGACGCACCGGGAGCGGTCCCGGATGGTGGGCGGCCTGGGTGCGGAAGCGGATCTGGGCCGATGGGCGACCGGCGGCCGTGACCATTGCGGTGCATAGACTTCCGCCGGGCTCGACGGTGATCTTGGCGACGATCTCCTCACCGGGGAAGGTCGGGCCGACGAACCGGCACTGCTCGACCTCGACCAGTTCGGCGTCCGGGAAGGCCCGCCGGACCACGTCGACCAGGTAGGCGCCCGGCACGAGCGGGAAGTCGGGGTAGTGGCCTTTCAACACCGAATGATGGACGGGTGCGGTCACCTTCACGGTGATGCCTACCGGGGTGGTGGTGTCAGTGGTCATCGGATACTCCGGGGGCCGGTGCGGCTGATCAGGTCGGCTGTGCTGGTGAGGACGGCCTTGCCGCCGTCGGAGTTGGTCAGGCAGACGAAACCGGTGCCGGAGGCGATCCGGGTCATGCTGATCGCCCGGAAGCCCACCACCTCACCGGCGTGACCGAACTCGGGGTCCTCGCCGCTGGTGTCGAGCACCGTGCCCAGGCCGTAGAAGCTGCCCGGGTGCTGCAGGGTGAGCATCTGCCGGGCCGCCCCGGGTGAGAGCAGGGTGGCCGGTTCACCCCGATAGGCGTGCCGCAGGTCGACTGCGATGCGGGCCAGGTCGGCGGCGGTGGTCCAGAGACCGTTCGCGGCCACCGTGGGCCGGGTGCGCCAGCCTTCCGTGATCGGCCGGCCCACGGCATCGTGGCCCAGGGCGCTTTCCTGGTCGTCGAAGTCGTGCCGGAACGTACTGCCGGTGAGGCCCAGCGGGGCGAACACGAACTCGTCGGCGAGTTCGGCGAAGGGGGTGCCGGTGCGGTCCTCCAGGAGAAGCTGAAGGACGGCCCAGTGCGATCCACTCTTCTGGAACGTGCTCTCCGGCGCCGCGTCCCGGCGGATCGGCCCCTCCTGCCCCGGCGCGGTGCCCTGCAGGACGGCGACCAGCGAGGGCAGGTCCTGGGTGGGCGAGTACCAGGTGGCCGGCGTCGGGGACAGGCCCGAGCGGTTGGCCAGCAGGTGCCGCATGGTCACCGGGCCGTACCCGCCGGGGATCCGCCAGCGGCGCAGGTGGATGTTCACGTCCTGGTCGAGGTTGAGCAGGCCCCGGTCGACCAGGCGCAACGCCAGGCAGGCGCTGACGTGCTTGCTGATCGAGGCGACGTGGAAGCGGGTCTGCTCGGTGACGGCGGCCCCGCCCGGCGTGAGGAGACCACTGGTCGTCACCTCGCTGATCTCACCGTTGTGGATCACCGCCACACTGGCGCCGGGGACGTCGTTGTCCTCGAGCGCCTGACGCAGGCCCAGCGCGACCACCGAGCGGGCCGACCGCGCAGCCTGGTCGATGCTCGCCGCGAGCTGCTCGACGGTCTCGGACATCAGCAGCGTCTTCAGCTGCACGGTGAGCCCGGCCCGGCGGGCGGCCCCGAGCAGGCTGACGATGCGCAGCGAGTCGATGCCCAGGCGGGAGAACCGGTCCCGCACGCTGATCCGGTCCCGGCCCAGGGTCTCCGCGCAGATCCGCACGATCAGCCGCTCGGTGTCGGTCCGCGGCTCGACGTACTCGTCCCCGTCCCGGTAGCTGTCACTCGAAGGGGCGGGCAGGGCCTGCCGGTCGACCTTGCCCGAGGCCAGCAGGGGCAGCTCGGGCAGCACCACCACCGCGGCCGGGACCATGTATGCAGGCAGTTCCTGGCCCAGGTACTCCCGCAGGCCGACCGCGTCACCGCCGGTGGCGTAGGCGACGAGGCCCTTGTCACCTTCAGAGTCCTCCCGCAGCACCACCGCGGCATCGCCGCCGGCCAGGTCCGGGTGCCTGCGCAGACACTCCTCGATCTCACCGAGCTCGATCCGGTGGCCGCGCAGCTTGACCTGGTGATCCACCCGGCCCAGGCACTCCAGCTCACCGTCGGGCCGCATCCGGGCCAGGTCGCCGGTGCGGTACATCCGGGCCCCCGGACGCCCGAAGGGCTCGGGCACGAACCGTTCCGCGGTCAGGTCGGGGCGGTCCGCATAGCCGCGAGCCACTCCGTCCCCGGCCAGGTACAGCTCGCCGACCACCCCAGGGGCGACCGGCTCGAGGCCGTCACCGAGAACGTAGGCGCGGGTGTTGTGCAGCGGACGCCCGATCGCCACTCCCCCGGCGCCGCCTTCTGGAATGAGCCAGCCGGTGGACCAGACCGTGGTCTCGGTGGGCCCGTACAGGTTGTACAGCACCGGCACCCGCCGGCTCAGCTCGGCCGCCAGACTCGGCGGGCAGGCCTCGCCGGTGGTGATCGCCGTGATGTCTCGCTGCCCGAAACCGGCGGCCAGCAGCAGTCTCCAGCCCGAGGGGGTGGCCTGCAGGTGGGTCACCCCCTCGCCCTGGACCAGTTCGCACAGGGCGAGGGGGTCGTGCACCTGCTGGTCGGTGGCCAGCACCACCCTGCCGCCGGTGATCAGCGGCAGCCAGAGCTCGGCCATCGAGATGTCGAACGAGAACGAGGTGGCGGCCAGCCAGACGTGCCCCGGCCCAGAACCGAGCCGGGCCCGCATCGAGAACAGGAGGTTGATCAGAGCGCGCCGGCTGATCTGCACGCCCTTCGGCCGCCCGGTGGAGCCGGAGGTGAAGAGCACGTAGGCCAGCAGATCCCGGTCGTCCCGGCCGGGCCCGGCCTGGGCCGGAGGACCGGTCAGACGGTCGGTCAGCACAGTGTGCCCAGCGAAGCCGGCAGGCAGGTTCGCGGTGAGCCCCGAGGCGGTGAGCACCACCCGGACCCCGGCCGTGGCCAGCATGTACCCGATGCGCTCGGGTGGCAGAGCGGGATCGACCGGCAGGTAGGCCGCCCCGGCCCGCCAGACCCCCAGCATCCCGGCAAGGGCCTGCTCGGACCGTTCCAGCATCACCGCCACCACCTGGTCGGGCCCGGCCCCGGCCGCGGCCAGCCCGCGGGCGACCGAGCCGGACAGGCGGTCGAGCTCGGCGTACGTGATGCGGCGCCCGCCCACCACCACCGCCTCAGCGTGCGGAGTCCGCAGAGCCTGCTCGGTGAAACAGGCCGCCAGGCTGTCGATCGGCGCCTTGACCCGTACCAGGGCCGAATCCGTCGTCAGAGTAGTCATTGTGAAGCCCCCCTCACCACTCGACGTCCGTGTCGTTCCATTCGTGCAGCAGCCGGTCGCGTTCGGCCTCGGAGACCAGGGCCGGCTGGGCCGGTCCGTCCGGGTCGGTGGCCATGGCCTCCAGCACGGTGCGGTACATCGCGGCGATCTGCTCGGCCCCGGCCCGCGCCACGGCGTGGTTGACCAGCCGCACCGTGAGCTGGCCGGGCTGCGTGTTCACCGACATCAGGAACTCGTTGGCGCTGTCGGAGGCGCCCCCGCGCACGTCGACCTGCTCGCCGTCGACCTGCCCGAAGTCGGTGTAGTTGAACATGACGTTCAGCAACTGGGCGTCCCCGGCCATCCTCTGGATCTCCGGCATCGGGAAGCGCCGGTGGCCCCAGATCGCAGCCTCGGTGTCGAAGGTCCTGCGAACCAGCTCACGCCAGGTGGTGGCCGAGCGGTCGTACGGGAAGGGCAGGGTGTTCAGGAACATGCCGTAGACCCGCTCGGCCCCGGCACTCTCGGGCCGGCCACTGCTGACCAGCCCGGCGTGGAACGCCTCCGCGCCGGTCAGCTGGCTCAGCACCTTCAGGTGGGCCGACAGCAGCACACTCTTGAACGAGACCTGCTCGACGCGGGCCAGTTCGCGCAGGGCCGGTTCCAGGTCGGCGAACCCGACGCGCAGCTTGAACTGCTCCCGCGGAGTGCCGGCCGGTTCGCCCCAGCCCTCCGGAAGCACGAAGCTGCGGTGGCGATCCACCAGATCCCGCCAGAACGCCCGATCACCATCGCCATTCAGAGATTCGCGTTCCGCCGCAATGAACTCGGCATACCGCGAGACTGGCGGTTCCCAGACCGGTTCCGGTTGCCCGTCACTGCAGGCCCGGTACAGCTCGAGCACCTCCATGAGCAGGTTGTGCTGGCTCCAGCCCTCGGTGATGGCGTGGCAGTGGGTGAAGGCGAGCCGCCAGGAGTCGCCATCAGTGATCAGCGCCCCGATGCGCAACAGCGGCGGTGCGCTGAGGTCGAACGGCGTGGAGCGCTCGGTGCTCAGCCATTCCCGTACCGCCTCCTCCTCGTCCCGGCCTCGCACATCGGCCACCTTCACCCTGACGTCGGCCCGTTCGTGCACGACCTGCAGGGGCTCGGCGTACTCGTCCAGATGAATCGAGGTGCGCAGCATCTCGTGCCGGGCAACAACAGTTTCGGCGGCGCGTTGCAGCGCCTCGATCTGCAGCGGCCGGCCGTCCCGGATAACGAAGGTGGAGGCGTTGATGTAGCGGCGCTGCCGGTCGTCCCCCAGCATCTCGACGAGCATGCCGAGCTGCACCTGGGCCAGCGGATAGGCATCAGTGGCATCCTGCGGCAACCGGGTGCGGTCAGCCGCGCTGATCATCGAGAACGGCTGCACCGCAACCTCGGCCACTGCCTCGGAAGAACCGACCACCGCAGCCAGAGCCCGAACGGTGCGGTACTGGAACACATCCTTGACCTGGACCTCGCACCCGGCTGCCCGCAGGGCGCCGACCAGGGCGATGGCCCGGATGGAATGCCCACCCACGGCGAAGAAGTTGTCCTCCACACTCACCTGATCGACCTCGAGCACCTCGCACCAGATCCGTGCGATCAGCGCCTCCAGCTCGGTGGCCGGCTCGACCACAACCTGCTCCGAGGCGTCGATCTCAATGGGCGGCAGGGCCTTCCGGTCCACCTTGCCGTTGCGGTTCAGCGGCATCTCGTCCAGCCGCACGAACACCGACGGCACCATGTACTCCGGCAGGCGGTCCCGGCAGAAAGCACCAACACTGGACGAGTCGCCACCAGTGAAGTAGCACACGAGACGAGCGTCGGGTCCAGTTCCGTCGACGACCACCACGGCCTCGCCCGCGCACTGCCGCACCACCGCGGCCACCTCACCCAGCTCGATCCGGTAGCCACGGACCTTCACCTGGTCGTCCACGCGCCCCAGGAAGTCGACCACCAGAGGTGAGTCCGAACCGGAGGGATCGGCCGCGACCGGGGTCTTCTCGACCCAGCGCACCCGGTCGCCAGTACGGTACATCCGGGCACCGCCGCCCGCGAACGGATCGGGCAGGAAACGCTCCGCCGTCAGGCTGGAACGGCCGATGTATCCCCGGGCCACCCCGGTGCCGCCGACATACAACTCACCCGGCACACCGACGTCCACTGTTTGAAGGTCGCTGTCCAGCACGTACATCCGCATGCCGGGCAGCGGTCGTCCGATCGGCACGACCCCCGACTCCTGAACCCCGACAACCGGTAGAACGCAGGTACCCACGGAGGTTTCGGTGGGTCCGTATTCGTTGATCAGGCGGCCTTCGCCCAGCAGGCCTCGCCAACGTTCCGCCAGGGCACCCGGAAGCGCCTCACCGGCAACGACAATCACGCCCGCCAGGGAAGCCAGCTCGTTGTCCGGCAGCTGCCGGCCCAGGACCTCCAGGTGACCGGGCGTCAGTTTCAGGAAGCTGTAGGCGCCACCGGTCAGAGTCCGGCCGAGTTCGGAGGGGTCGACCGATTCGGGCACCACGTGCACGGGCTGCCCAGAGACCAGGGGCGCCCACAGGTTCGGCACCACCAGGTCGAAGGCCACCGAGGAAAACAGCGCCGAGCCACCACTGCCCTGGGACGCCAGTTCCGCTGCGGCCCAGGCCACATGGTTGGCCAGGCCACGATGCGGCACCGCGACCCCCTTCGGCCGGCCGGTCGATCCGGAAGTGAAGATGACGTAGGCCAACTCGTCCAGGTCGATCTCAGCCGGAACGAACTCCGGTGCAGCCGACTCGACCGCGAGCTGGTCGGCACCGTCGAGCACGACGATCCGCTGCTCGGACGAGGCGAACCGATCGGCCAGGGAGTCTTGCGTGAGGACGACCGAGGCATCGGCCGCGGCGAGCATGTACTGCACCCGGTCGGCCGGGAACGTGCTGTCGAGAGGGACGAACGCGGCGCCGGTCTTCCAGACCCCGAGCAGACCGGCGATCAGCGAGGGGCCGCGTTCCAGCAGCACCCCGACCACCGAACCACGCCCGCAGCCCAGGCTCGAAAGGTGGTTGGCGATCCGGTTGGCCCGCACCTCCAGTTCCCCGAAGCCGATGCTTTCACCGTTGCACCGGACGGCGGCCAGGCCCGGCATGCGGGCAGCCACGGCCGATACCGCCGTCGGCACACTCACCGCTGCGCTGGGCAGCGGCGAGACACCCAGACCCACCTCGATATTCACCTGCAGGCCGGGCACCCGCACCGGCGCCGAGAGCCCTTCCTCGGCAAGGTTCTGCAGGGCGGCCCGGTAGGCCGCGCCGAGACGTTCGGCCGAGGTGCGCGAGAGCCGGCTGGTGTCGACCGTCAGCAGGATCTCACTACCTCTGGCCGCGATGGCCAACCCGAATTCGGTTGCTCCCTCCCCCAGTCCGGACTCAGCGTCTACAACGTCCGAGTCGTCAGAGTTGTCAGAGGCAGACCGGTCCAGGTCCAGATAGCTGAACCGGGCGTCGAGCAGACGCCCTTCGCCGGCCATTCGCTGGATCTCCGGCATCGGGAACCGTCGGTGCGGCCAGATCGCGGCCTCGGTGTCGAAGGTCTGCCGGATCAGCTCACCCCAGCTGCCGGACTGCCGACGGTGCGGGAACGGCAGCGTGTTCAGGTACATGCCGTAGACCTTCTCCGAGCCCAGAACCTCGGGCCGGCCACTGCACACCAGCCCGGTGTGGAAGGCCTCCAGGTCGGTCAGGCGCCCGAGCACGGCCAGGTGCGCCGACAGCAGCACGCTCTTCAGTGAGGCGTCGGCCCGACCGGCCAGTTCCTGCAGTCGGGGCCGAAGATCGTCCAAAGGCACCCGCACCACATGGGTTCCGGGCACGTCGCCCCAGCCTTGCGGCAGCTCGAACTGTTCGTGCTCAGTGATGGTGTCCTGCCAGAACTCGCGCTCCTCAGGGCTGTCCAGCGACTCCAGCTCGGCAGCGACGAAGTCCGCGTAGCGCACCTGCGGAAGTTCCAGTGCGGGCGCAAGTTCCCCGGCGCGGGCATGCAGGTAGCCCTCGACCAGCTCGACCAGAAGCGCCCGGTGGCTCCAGCCCTCGGTGATCGGGTGGCACACGCTGACCGACATCCACCAGGCCTCGTCGCTCTCGACGTGAGCAGTGATCCGCATCAGCGGCGCCTGCTGCAGGTCGAAGAGCGTGCCCCGCTCGGCTGCCGTGAACTCCTGCAGGTCCGTAGCGAGATCCTGCGGGGAGAGCCCGCGCAGGTCCCGCACCTGCACCGGCATGGTGGCGGTGGTGTGGACCAGTTGCATGGGCACCGAGTACCGGTCCAGATCGAACGAGGTACGCAGCATCTCGTGCCGTTCGAGCACCGCCGCCGCGGCCTGCTGCAGCGCCTCGGCCTGGAACGGCCGGCCGTCACGCACCCGGAAGGAGGCGGTGTTGTGATAGCGGTTGCGGCTGTCGTCGGCGAGCATCTCGACCAGCATGCCCAGCTGCACCTGGGCCAGCGGGTAGGCATCGGTCAGACCACTGGGCAGCAGCGCCCGGTCTTCCTCGCCGATCAACGAGAAGGCAGATACGCAGCTACTTTCGGCGCTCTGCGCACTGGGACTCAGAGCAGCGGCCAGAGCGCGGACGGTGCGCAGTTCGAAGATGTCCTTCACCTGCGCCGGCAGGCCCGCGGCCCGGAGCGCACCGACCAGGGCGATGGCCCGGATCGAGTGCCCGCCCACGGCGAAGAAGTTGTCCTCCACGCTCACCTGGTCGGTTTCGAGCACCTGGCCCCAGATGCCCGCGATCAGCGCTTCCTGTTCGGTGGCTGGTTCGATCAGAACCCGCACCTCAGAACCGGTCTCGACCGGCGGCAGGGCCTTCCGGTCGACCTTGCCGTTGCGGTTCAGCGGCATCTCGTCCAGCCGCACGAACACCGACGGCACCATGTACTCGGGCAGGCGGTCCCGGCAGAAAGCATCAACAGTGGACGAGTCGGCGCCGGTGAAGTAGCACACGAGACGAGCGTCGGGTCCGGTTCCGTCGACAACCGCTACGGCCTCGCCCGCGCACTGCTGCACCACCGCGGCCACCTCACCCAGCTCGATCCGGTAGCCACGGATCTTCACCTGGTCGTCCACGCGGCCGAGGAAGTCGACCACCGGTGATCCGTCCACCTCGATCCAGCGCACCCGGTCGCCGGTGCGGTACATGCGAGCGCCGGCGCCCGCGAACGGATCGGGCAGGAAACGCTCGGCGGTGAGGCTGGAACGGCCGATGTATCCCCGGGCCACCCCGGTGCCGCCGACATACAACTCACCCGGCACACCGACGTCCACTGTTTGAAGGTCGTTGTTCAGCACGTACATCCGCATGCCGGGCAGCGGACGCCCGATCGGCACCACCCCCTCCCCCTGGGCTCCGGCCACCGGCAGGATGCAGGTGCCGACCGAGGCCTCGGTGGGGCCGTACTCGTTGATCAGGCGGCCGTCGCCCAGCAGGCCGCGCCAACGTTCGGCCAGGGCGCCCGGAAGGGCCTCTCCCGCAACCACGATCACGCCGGCCAGCGAGGCCAGTACGCCGTCGGTGAGCTGACGGCCGAGCACTTCCAGGTGGCCGGGCGTGAGCTTGAGGAAGCTGAAACCGGGCGATCCGGCGGCCCGCAGCGAGCGCACCAGGGCGGGGCCGAGCTCGGCCAGGTCGACCGAGCCGGGCACGATGTGCACCGGTTGCCCGGTGCTCAGGGCGGCCCACACGTTGGGCACCACCAGGTCGAACGCCACCGAGGAGAACAGCGCCGAGCCGCCGGTGCCGCGCAGGGCCAGCTCCGAGGCGGCCCAGGCGACGTGATTGGCCAGGCCGCGGTGCGAGACCGCCACGCCCTTGGGGCGGCCGGTCGATCCGGACGTGAAGATGACGTACGCGAGGTCGTCCAGATCCACACTGATCCGGGGACTCTGGAAGCCGTTCGCATTGGCGGCAGTGATGACCCGTAGGCCCGGTGAGGTGAACCGGTCGGCCAGGGACGGCTGCGTGAGCGCCACCTCGGCCCCGGCTGCGTCGAGCATGTGGGCCACCCGGTCGGCGGGGAAGGCCTCGTCGAGCGGCACGAACGCGGCCCCGGCCTTCCAGACCCCCAGCAGTGCGGCGATCAGGTCGGGACCACGCTCCAGCAGCACCCCCACCACCGAACCCCGGCCCACGCCGACACTGGCCAGGTACCCCGCCAGACGATCGGCCTGGGCGTTCAGGTCCCCGAAGTCGACGCGTTTGCCGTTGCACCAGATCGCTGCGGCGGTCGGGCGGCGTGTTGCCGTCCCTTCCACGGCCACCGGAACGCTGACCCCGGCTCCGCTCAGAGACGGTTCGCCCACACCCCAACGAGCAGCCTCCGGGGGTACAGCGACCGGCGCGACCAGGCCGTCGGGCCCGTCCGTCACCATGGCTTCGAGCACCTGCCGGTACATCCGGCCCAGGGCGGAAAGCCGCTCGGGGGCGATGTACCGGTTCTGCGCGGTGAGCACCAGGAACCCGGCACGGGTGGAGACGCCGAGGGGGAACTCGGTGGGGCTGTCGTCGATCGTGGCGGCGTAGTCGATCACGTCGGCGTCGACCTGGCGGAAGTCCTGGTAGCTGAAGCGCACGTCGAGCAGACGCCGGCCGCCGTTGAACTCACGCTGCATGGCGCCCATCGGGAAGCGCCGGTGCGGCCACAGGTCCAGTTCGGTGGCGAACACCTGGCGCAGCACCTCGCCCCAGGTGCCGGCGGCGCGGGCCCGGAACGGGAACGGCAGCGGGTTCAGGTACACGCCCGCGACCCGCTCGGCCCCCTGGGCCTCGGGACGCGCATTGGTGACCAGCCCCGAATGGAAGGCACCGACGTCCGTGATTCTGCTCAGCACCGAAAGGTGCGTCGAGAGCATGACGGTCTTGAGCGAGACCCCGGTCTCGGTGGCCAGCCGCCGCAGCTGCGGCTCCAGGTCGCGGTAGGGCACCCAGGTGCGGTTGACCCCGGTGGCGTCGGGTGCCTGACCCCAGACGTCGGGCAGCGTGAGCCGTTCGTGCTCCTCCACGACGCTCTGCCAGTAGGCCCGGTCCTCGTCTCCCTGCAGCGCCTCCATCTCGGCGGCCACGAAGTCGGCGTAACGCACGGCGGCGGGCTCGGGGGCAGTGACCGGCCGGCCGTCGCGCACCTGACGGTAGACCGAGACCAGTTCCATCAGCAGCGAGTGGTGGCTCCAGCCCTCCAGCACGGCGTGGCACTCGGTGAGAGTCATCCACCAGCCGTTCTCGCCAGGGGTCGCGTGCGCGAAGAACCGCACCAGGCCGGGCCGGGCCAGGTCGAACAGCACCGAACGCTCGTGGGCCATGAACGCCCGCAGCGTGCGCTCCCGCTCGTCCTGCTCCTGCGCGGGCAGGGTCTGCCAGCCGACCTGCGCCTCGACCTGGGCGTGCACGAGCTGCATGGGCACCGAGTAGCGGTCCAGATCGAAGGCGGTACGCAGGATCTCGTGCCGATCCAGGACCTGCTCGACCGCGGTGCGGAAGGCCTCGCCGGAGAACGGCTGGTCGTCGATGATCCGGAAGCAGGTGGAGTTGTGGTAGACCCGACGGCTGGTGTCGGCGAGCATCTCGACCACCATGCCCAGCTGGACCTGGGCCAGCGGGTAGGCGTCGCTCAGCCCCTCCGGCAGCAGAGCCCGGTCCTGCTCGGAGACCAGGGCGAAGGGCGCGACGGCCAGATCGGCCGCCGACTGGGTGCCGACCTGAGCAGCCAGCCGGGCGATCGTCCTGTGCTCGAAGACGTCGCGCACGCTGATGTCCAGGCCGCTCTGCCGGAGGGCGCCGACCAGGGCTACGGCGGCGATGGAGTCTCCCCCGAGCTCGAAGAACCCGTCGTCGACGCCGATCCGGTCTACGGTCAGCACCTGGGCCCACGCCTGGGCGATCTGCTCCTCGGCGGGCGTACGCGGGGCCACGTATTCCTGCCCGGAGGCCAGCGCTGCGCGGCCGGGGGCGGGCAGCGCCGCCTTGTCGACCTTTCCGTTGTTGGTCAGCGGAATCCGGCCGAACGGCACGAACGCGCTGGGGATCATGTAGTCGGGCAGATGGCGGCCCAGCAGTGTGCGTAGGTCGACGGGATTGGGCACCGCGCCGCCCTCGGGCACGACGTAGGCCACGATGCGGCGCTCGCCAGGGGTGTCTTCGCGCACCAGCACCACGGCGTCGCGCACGGTGGGGTGGGTGAGCAGTACGGTACGGATCTCGCCGAGCTCGATCCGGAAGCCGCGTACCTTCACCTGATCGTCGGCGCGGCCCAGGAACTCCAGGCTGCCGTCGGGGCAACGGCGGGCCAGGTCGCCCGAGCGGTACAGGCGCCCGCCGCGGGGGCCGAACGGGTCGGGCACGAAACGCTGGGCGGTGAGGTCGGGGCGCCCCAGGTAGCCGCGGGCGACGCTGGGCCCGCCGACGTGGATCTCGCCGGTCACGCCGATCGGCACCGGCTGCCCGGCCTCGTCGAGCAGGTACACGGCAGTGTCGTCGAGCGGGTGGCCGACCTGGTTGCCGGCCCCGGGCACCAGGTCCGCGGCGGTGACCCGGTGATAGGTGGTGTGCACCGTGGTCTCGGTGATGCCGTACATGTTGACCAGCTCGGTGCGCTGCAGGTCGCGCCGGGCCACCCAGGGGGCCAGGTCGGGCATGACCAGCTTCTCGCCGCCGAAGATGACGACGCGCACGTCGAGGTCGTCGATGCGGGGGTCGCCGGTGGCGGCGAGGTCGACCAGGCCGCGGAAGGCGGAGGGGGTCTGGTTCAGCACGGTGACCCGGTGGCGCACCATGAGGTCGAGGAACTCTTCCGGGGAACGGCGTTCCTCGTGGGAGACCACCAGCAGGCGCCCGCCGGTGGCCAGGGAGCCCCACAGCTCCCAGGCCGAGAAGTCGAACGCGTAGGAGTGCGACAGCGCCCAGACGTCGGCCGGGCCGAAGTCGTAGTGCCGCTGGGCGGTGGTGAACAACCGGTGCAGGTTGGCGTGGGTCAGGGTGACGCCCTTGGGCCGTCCGGTGGAGCCGGAGGTGTAGATGACGTAGATCAGGTTCTCCGGCTCGTGCACCGGCTCCGGGTCGGTGTCCGGCTGGGCGGCCAGCCGGTGCTGGTCGCGGTCCAGCACGATCAGCTGGTCGTTCCCGAACAGCTCACGGTGCTTCTCGGTGGTGACGACCAGGCCGGTGCCGGAGTCGGAGACCATGTAGGCGATCCGGTCGGCCGGGTGGGCCGGGTCGAGCGGCAGGTAGGCGGCGCCCGCCTTCATGATGCCCAGCAGCGCGGGCAGCAGGTCCGGGCCGTGCTCCAGGCAGAGACCGACCGGCGCCTCCACGCTCACACCGCGCTCGCGCAGCAGGTGGGCGAGGCGGTTGGCGCGGGCGTTCAGTTCGGCGTAGGTCAGTTCCTGCTCGCCGCAGACCACGGCGATCGCGTCGGGCGTCAGGGCCACCTGGCGCTCGAAAACCTCGGTGATTGTGGACGTCGGTGAGGCTGCGGTTCGGGGGGCGGGGGTGACCAGGGCCAGCTCGTCGTGGTCCAGCAGCTGCAGCTCGGACACGGGGGCGAGGGGGGTGGCGCAGGCCTGTTCCAGCAGCCGGAGCAGATGGCGGGACATCCGCCTGACGGTGGCCCGGTCGAACAGGGCGCTGACGTACTCCAACGAGCCGCTGAGCCCGCCGTCGGCGTCCTGGGTGATCTGCAGGGTGAGGTCGAAACGGGAGACCCGTGAGGTGTTCTCGAGGGCCTCCGCGTCCAGGCCGGGCAGGCTGAAGGCGTCCTGGCGGGACTCGTGCATGGTGAAGGCGACCTGGAACAGCGGGCTGCGGGACAGGTCCCGGGCCGGCTGGATCTCGTCGACCAGCCGGGCGAACGGCACGCCCTGGTGGTCGAAGGCGCCCAGCACGGTGGTGCGGGAGCGGGTGAGCAGCTCCCCGAAACCGGCCTCGCCCTGCCAGCGGGCCCGCATCACCAGGGTGTTGATGGCGTAGCCGATCAGCGACTGCAGCTCGGGCCGGCCCCGGCCGGACATCACGGTGCCGACCGGGATGTCCTGACTGCCGGTGTAGCGGGACAGCAGCACCTGGAAGGCGGTGAGCATGACCATGAACGAGGTGGCGTCGTAGCGGCGGCCGAGGTCGGCGACCTGCTGCGAGAGCCCGGCGCCGAGGTCGAACCGCACGGCGTCGCCCTCGCTGCTGCGTACCGCCGGGCGGGGCCGGTCGGTGGGCAGGGCCAGGGTCGGGATCCCGTCGAGTTCGCCGCGCCAGTAGGACATCTGGCGTTCCAGGCCGGGCCCGGTGAGGAAGGCCCGTTCCTGGGCGGCGTGATCGGCGTACTGCACGGGCAGCGGGGGCAGCGCGCCGCCGCCGTAGAGCACGCCCAGTTCCTGGGCGAACTGCCGCACCGACCAGGCGTCGCAGGCGATGTGGTGGAACACCACGACCAGGATGTGCTCCACGGCGCTGATCCGGATCAGGCGGGCCCGCACCGGCCACTGCTGCTCCAGGTCGAACGGCTGCCCGGGTTCACGCCGGGCGATCCCCTCGGCGGCCTCCTCGCGGCGCTGCGGGTCCAGGTCGCTCACGTCGTCGACGGGCAGGTCCAGGTCGGCGGGCGGGTCGACGACCTGGACCGGCGCGGTGCCCTCGAGCACGTAGCGGGTGCGCAGCACCTCGTGGCGGGCGACGATGCCGCTCAGGGCCCGGCGCATCCGCCGGGCGTCGAGCGGGCCGTTCAGCCGCACCGCCAGAGGTACCACGTACTCCCAGCTCTCGGGCTCGAGGCGGCTGAGGAACCACATCTGCTGCTGCCCGGCCGACAACGGCAGGGGGGCGCTGCGGTCGGCCCGGACGATCTCGTCCCGCTCGACGCTCAGCCCTCCGAGCCGCCGGCGCAGCAACTCCTGCCGGGCCGTCCTCAGGGCCGCCCCCGAGTCGATCGCTTCCATCTCGTCCGTGCTCATGTCCCCCGCCTCCGGCCGTTGCCGTCGTGTCTGGTGAAAGGTCAGGCCTGCGCGGCCATCCGCTCGCGCAGGCTGCGCGGGCGCATGTCGGTCCAGACCTCGGTGATCCGGGCCAGGCACTGCTCCTTGGGGCCCTCGGTGCCCTCGGCGTGCCAGCCGTCGGGCAGTTCCCGCCCGGCCGGCCAGACCGAGTACTGCTCCTCGTCGTTCAGGACCACCTGGTAGGCGCGCTCGTCGCTCATCTCTGGGACTCCTCGCATTCGGATGCCTTGACGAGATCACCTTCGGCGGCGCGGCTATATCTGACCTATATCGAGATCCACCGAGCACCAAACGCACGGCGCCCGGACCTTTTCGGGTCCGGGCGCCGTGGTTCTGGCCGACGTGTCTACTCACGCAGCCCGGCCCTTTGCCCGGCCGGACCGCGACCGGCGGCCAGGGCCGGCACCACCGCCCCGAGCACGGCCAGGGCCAGGCCGACGCAGGCGATGGCCACGACCGGGAGCCAGGGGATCTCGATGGTGGTGCTGCCGAACATGCCGCCCAGGGCGAACCGCAGCCCGATCAGGTTCAGCCCCGAGGCCAGCAGGGCCAGGACCACGCCGATCAGGCCGACCAGCAACGACTCTCCGGCGAAGACCCGCAGCACCTGGCGCGGGGTGGCCCCGGCCATCCGCAGCACGGCCAGGTCGCGGCGCCGGTCGGCGGTGGCCATCAGCAGGGTGTTCAGCACCGCGATGAAGCAGAACAGCACCACGATCACCGCCACCGAGCGCTGGCGGACCTCGATCAGGTGCCGGGTGGCCGCGTCCTCGCTGACCTCGAACTCGGCGGTGGGCTGCAGTTTCAGCCCGGCCGTGGCGGCCAGGCCGCCCAGGGCCGACTGCACCTGCTCGGCGCCGGTGCCGGCCGGGGGCACGACGAACGCCCGGCGGGCCATCCCGTTGGAGGCGTAGGCCGTGCTGTCGGCGTGCTCTTCGGACAGGTAGCCGATGTCGTCGCCGCGCAGGGCCTCGTACACGCCGGTGACGGTGAGCTCGACCGGGTCGCCGTGGCCCAGGTGCACCGGAACCCGCTCGCCGAGCTCGTAATGCCACACCTCGGGCACGACGATGCCGTTCGCGTCCAGGTCGTCGGCGGATCCGGCGACCATGGGCAGTTCCAGCACGCTGGACAGCTCACCGCCGTAGATGACCTCGGCCTCGTTCTCGTCCCAGGCGTCCTCGTCGCGGGTGTAGACGGTGGTGTGCACCGGGGCGACGACCTGGGCTCCGGGCATCTGCTGCTGCATGCGGTCGATGTCGGCCAGGCTGATGCCCGGGGCCGCATCCGGGGCGATCGTGTAGGGGGCGGCGACCCGGTTGCGCACCCCGTTGTCGCGGGCCAGGCCGATCGAGCCGGTCGCGGCCAGCAGCGAGGTCGCGATGCCGACGGTGAGCAGTACCGGTGCGGCGGTGGCGGCGGTGCGGCGCCGGGCGGTCAGC
Organism: Kineosporia sp. NBRC 101677; assembly: GCF_030269265.1. NCBI lineage: Bacteria > Bacillati > Actinomycetota > Actinomycetes > Kineosporiales > Kineosporiaceae > Kineosporia > Kineosporia sp. NBRC 101677. Next base: position 58,761 of record NZ_BSTA01000012.1, on the reverse strand, counting down.
GCGCTCTCCCGCACCAGCATCGGCCCGGCGTGCCGGGAGGAGGCGAAGGGCCGCATGAGGATGCGGGTGAGCGGGCCGACCGCGACCGGGGCGAGCAGGGCGAAGGCGATCACCGGCACCAGCAGCAGCGGCACGTAGCTGTTGGGCGAGAGGGTGATCCGCGGGTCGAGCCAGCCGATCCACACCACCACGGCCAGCGCGCAGGTCAGGGCCAGCGCGCCGACCACCCGGCGGCTGCGCTGCCCGGCCGAGTCGTCGGCGTCGGCCTCGCGCAGGGCCTCCATCGGGCGGATCTTCCCGGCCCGCCCGGCGGCCACCACCACCCCGAGCACGGCCATCAGCACCCCGCCGACGAACGCAGCCAGCAGGGGCAGCACCACCAGGGTCAGGTAGGGTCCGTGGAGGCCGAAGCCCTCGGGGGCCACGCCGAGGCGGTGCAGCCAGCCGGCCAGCACATTGGCCCCGGCCAGGCCGAGGGCGCAGCCGGCCAGCGATGCGCCGGCGCCGACCAGGGCGGCCTCGCCCAGGATCATCCGGCGCACCTGCCGGCCGGTGGCGCCGACCGCGCGCAGCAGGGCGATCTCGCGGCGGCGCTGCACCACGGTGAAGGCGAAGGTGGAGGCGACCACGAAGACCGCGGTGACCCCGGCGACGCTGGCCATCACCGGCAGCAGGGTGACGGTGTTGTCGATGTCCTCCAGGTCCTGCGCGCGGCTCTCGTCCAGGACGTGCTTGTCCTGGCCGGTGAGCACCTGCGCCCGCTCGCCGGTGACCTGCCGCACCTGCTCGAGCGGGGCACTGGGCACCACGGCCTGGATGCGCGGCGAGATGCGGGCGGCCTGGGCGGCGCTGAAGAAGACCGCGTCCTCGTAGCCCACGTCGTTGGTGAGGCCGCTGACGGTATAGGTTTTCGCGCCCTGCGGCGTGTAGACGTTGGTCTGGGCGCCGACCGTCAGGCCGGTGCCCTGCGGCACGACGATCTGCTCGGCACCGGTCGGTGCGGCGCCGGCGATCAGGTCGTAGCCGCCGTAGCGGGCCACGTCCCAGGGGTGCCCGAGCCCGTTGGCCGGGCCCGGATCGGCGGCGGTGCCCAGACGCACCTCGAAGCTGCGGTCCAGGGTGACCGGGCCGGTCCGCCTCAGGTCGGCGACCAGTTCGGGGTCGACGCCCTCGGCCTCCTGCAGGGGGCGCTGGTGCAGGTCGTGGTGGACCGGGTTCCACTCCGGGTCGGTGGCGAAGACCACCGCGGGGGCGGCGGCGAACCGTTCGGGGGCCCGGTCGGGCCGGGACATGGTGGCGCACAGCAGCAGGGCGACGGCGGCGATCTGGGCGACGCCCAGGACCAGGGCCAGCACGCTGCCGCTGAAGCCCACCCAGCGGGCCCGCAGGGTCTGGGCGGCGACGGTCAGCACCGGTCCGCCTCCAGTCCGGTCATCCGAGCCGCCACCTGGGCCGCGGTCGGGTTGGGCAGTTCGCCGACCACCCGGCCGTCGGCCAGGAAGACCACCCGGTCGGCGTGGGCGGCGACCACCGGGTCGTGGGTGACCATGACGATGCTCTGCAGGCCGCCGTCGGCCGCCTGGAGCAGGCCGCGCAGGGTGACCAGCAGCTCCCGGCCGGTGGTGGCGTCGAGGGCACCGGTGGGCTCGTCGGCGAACAGCACGGCCGGGCGGGCCACCAGGGCCCGGGCGATCGCGACCCGCTGCTGCTGCCCGCCGGAGAGCTGGGCCGGGCGGTGCCCGGCCCGCTCGGCCAGGCCGACCGCGGCCAGGGCCTGGGCGACCCGGGCCCGGTCGGGGCGGATCCCGGCCAGCCGCAGCGGCAGCTCGACGTTCTGGGTGGCGGTCAGGGAGGGCAGGAGGTTGAACGACTGGAACACGAAACCGATGTGGTCGCGCCGCAACAGGGTCAGGGCGGTCTCGTCCAGGCCGGTGAGGTCGGTGCCGCCGACCGTGACCCGGCCCGAGTCGGGGCGGTCGAGCCCGGCCGCACACTGCAGCAGGGTCGACTTGCCCGAGCCGGAGGGGCCCATGATGGCGGTGAAGGCACCCACCGGGAACGCGATGCTGACCTCGTCCAGGGCCCGCACCACGGTGCCGCCGGTGCGGTAGGTCCGGGTCAGCCCGGTGATCTGGACGGCCTGGTCGGTGCCTGGAATGGTCATGGAGCCCCCCGGCTCGTCCGCGCCCGTGTACTCGCTGGTCTCGATCTCGCTGGTCTCGATCTCGCTGGTCTTGCCTCGCATGATTCCCCCCACTGGGTCGATGCGTGGTCCGGTTGCTCTCAGTCGGTGTGAGCGACCTCGACCCGGCCGGCCTCGGCCGTGGCCGTGATGGTCGACCCGGCGTCCGGGTCGGGAGTGAAGCCCACGGTCGTCTCCTGCGACTGTGAGCGGGCGACGACCGCGTAGGGCCCGGCCGGGACCAGCACGGAGACGTCTCCGGCGCTGGTCACCGCCCGCACCTGGCGTGGGGCCGCGTGGTAGTGCAGCTGGGCGTCGCCGGCCTGGGCCTCGACGTCGGTGCGGGCGGCCTCGAGGTCGCGCCCGACGATGCTTCCCTTCTGGGTGCGGGCGTGAATGCTCCCACCCAGCCCGTCCAGTTCGATGTCGCCGGCGCTGCTCTCGGCCCGTACGTCGCCGGTGACACCGGTGACGCTCAGGGTGCCGGCCTCGGTGCGCAGGTCGACGTCCACGTCGGCGGGCACGGTGAGCACGAACTCGGCCGAGCAGTCGCCGATCCCGGCCACCCCGCCCTCGGGGCAGCGGGCCCGCACCCGCAGCACCTCGCCCTCCCAGCGCTGCTCGATCTCGGGGGTGGCCCCGAACGAGGAGACGGTGCTGCGGCCCAGGGTGACCTGCCCGGCCGGGCCGACGGCGACCACGGCGTCGCCGGCGTTGGAGTCGACCACGACCTTGCTCACCGGGTGCACGAGAACCTGCTCCCCCTCGGCACTCTCGGGCGGGACCGCGGCGTCGGCGAACACCCGGCTCATCGAGGCCAGGACGATCACGGTCACCACGGCCCCGGCGGCCAGCCAGGCCGCCCGTAGATGGATGCTCATCGCTTGCCCCCGCCGGTCGTGGGGTCCGAGGAGTCGTCCGCCTCCAGGTAGCGCAGTACGGCCAGTACCCGGCGGTGGTCCTCCTCACCCCCGGTGATGTCGAGCTTGGTGAAGATCGCGTTGATGTGCTTGGCCACCGCGCTCTCGCTGATCGAGAGGGCGCCGGCGATCCCGGCGTTGGAGCGGCCCTGGGCCATCACCTCGAGCACCTCGCGCTCGCGCGGGGACAGGCCCTCGATCGGGCTGCGGCGGCGCAGCAGCAACTGGGCCACCACCTCCGGGTCGAGGGCGGTGCCGCCGCCGGCCACCCGGCGAACCGCGTCGACGAACTCCTGCACGTCGGCCACCCGGTCCTTCAGCAGGTAGCCGACCCGTTCGGTGCCGGTGGCCAGCAGTTCGTTGGCGTAGCGCTCCTCCACGCTCTGGGAGAGCACGACGATGGCGACCGCGGGCTGCTCGCGGCGGATCCGGATCGCCGCCCGCAGGCCGTCGTCGGTCAGGTCGGGAGGCATCCGCACGTCGATCACGGCCAGGTCGGGCGGGTCCTCGGTGACCGCCTGCAGCAGCGCGTCGGCGTCGCCCACGGCCGCCGTCACCGACAGGCCGTTCATCTCCAGCAGCTTGGCCAGGCCCTCGCGCAGCAGCACCGAGTCCTCGGCGATCAGAACGCGCACGGCAACTCCGCAGTGATCGTGGTCGGCCCCCCGCTGGGGCTGTCGATGCGCAACGTTCCGTCGACCGAGGCGACCCGGTCGCCCAGGCCCTGCAGACCGGTGCCGCCGCCCGGACGGGCGCCGCCCCGGCCGTCGTCGCTGACCTGCACCCGCAGCACGCCCTCCTGCAGCCGCACGTCGATGTCGACGGTGGTGGCCGCGGAGTGGCGCACGGCGTTGGTCAGGGTCTCGGCCACCACGAAGTAGGCGACCGCCTCCAGGGCGATCGGCGGGCGCTGTTCGGGCAGGTCGACCTTCAGCCGCACCGGCACCGCCGAGCGGGCCGCGATCCCGGACAGGGCGGCGTCGAGCCCGCGGTCGTCGAGCACCGCCGGGTACAGGCCCCGCACCAGGTCGCGCAGCTCCGAGAGCACCAGCTTGGCCTCTTCGTGGGCGTCCTGGACGGCCAGTTTCGCCCCTTCGGAGAGGTCCGGGTGGGCGGTGCGCAGAATGCCCAGGTTCATCGCCAGGGACATCAGTCGTTGCTGCACCCCGTCGTGCAGGTCGCGTTCGATCCGGCGGCGCTCGGCGTCGGCGGCGCTGACCGCCGCGGCCCGGCTGGCCCCGACCGCGCTGAGCCGGCGGTCGAACTGCAGGCGCCGGTTCTGCCCCAGCAGGGCCTGCGCGGCCCGGGAGTCGGCCTCGGCCAGGCCCATCGCCAGCAGCGGGGTGGCCAGCAGGACCACCACGCCGAAGACGAAGAACCCGATCTGGGCCAAGGTCAGCCGCAGGTCGGTGCTGTACGGCCCACCGATCGGCATCCACCAGGCATAGGCCGGCAGCACGCTCAGCGTGACCCCGGCGACCCAGCCCAGGCCGATCAGCAGGGCCCCGGCGCCCAACACGGCCGACAGCAGGTGGTAGCTGACCTGCCGCCAGAAGCCCTCCGATCGCAGGTCGGTGACCCGGCGCCCGAACCAGCCCCGTCCGGCGTAGTCGCGCTCGTCCGGCGGGATCGCGATCTGCCGGAAGGCCAGGTGCCGGGAGCGCTGCACGTCGGTCATCACCCGTACCAGGATCAGCAGCAGCCCCAGGCTGAGCAGGGCGCCGACTACGGTCACCGCCAGGGTGGCGGTCAGGGTGAGAAGAACGAGCACCCCGACCGCCGCGCTGATACCGAGCGGCACGTTCAGGCACAGGTAGGCGGTGTCGAGCCAGGCCTGGCGGCGGAACGGTCCGCGCAACAGGGTGAGGGCGGTCTGCCTGCCGCTCACCGTGCGCACTTCCCCCTCGTCCATGCCCTCGAAGGTAGGCAACCGCGGGCCTGACCCGCGAGTACGTCAGTACCCGTTCTCACCCTGTACCCAGCACCACCCTTCAGCCCATGACCGGTGTTCCCGCCGGTTCGGGAACCCGGACCACCGTGGCCGAGGACGGCTCGGCCATCGCCACCGCGATCCGGCGGGGACCGGTGAACGGCTCGCGGGCGTGGGCGGCGGCCATGTTGTCCACCACCAGAACGTCACCCTGACGCCAGTCGAAGCGCCGGGAGGCGGCCCGGTAGCAACCCCGCAGGTGGTCCATCACGTCGTCGGGGATCCGCCCGCCGTCACCGAAGTAGGTGTTGGTGGGTAGGTCCGGTTCGTCGAAGATGCCCAGCAAACCTTCCCGCACCTCGGCCGCGAGGGTGCTGACGTGGAAGAAGGTGGCGTGGTTGAACCAGACCGGTTCCCCCGAGACCGGATGGGTGTGCACGGCCTGGCGTACGGCTGTGGTGCGCATCGAGTCCCGCCCGGTCCACTCCACCTGCATGCCCCGGCTGCGGCAGTACTGCTCGACCTGCGAGCGCTCTTCGGTGCCGAACAGCTCCCGCCAGGGCACGCCGAAGCCGGGGTGGAAGTTGCGCACCACGCGCCAGCGGCGGCGGGTGAACTCCTCGCGCACCGCCGGGTCGACCGCCTGCCAGACCTGGCGGATGTCGGCCAGGGGGGTGGCGCCCTGGGTGAGGGGTTCGCCGAGGCAGTGGAAGTACAGCGTCTGCGGCCAGACCGCCTGGTAGGAGTTCTCGTTGTGAAGGAAGATCTCCTCGGCCGGCGGGTAGTCGGTGGAGGTGTAGATGTCGCCCTTGATGCTGTGCCGGGGTGAGGAACGCTCGGCGTAGGTCAGCGGGTCGTCGCCGGAGAAGGCCCGCACCACGTCGGCGAAACCGTCCACCCCGCCGATGTCGAAGCCTCGCAGCAGCACCGCTCCGCGTTCGGCCAGGCTGCGCCGCAGGGCCGGGCGGTCCTTGGTGATGAGTTCCAGCACGGAGCCGTCGTCCTCGACGAGGGCCGGGAGCATCTCGCTCATGACCGCGGCTCAGTCGGACATCGCGACGAGAACCCGCCGCGGCCCGGTGAAGGAGCGCCGGCCGTGGCCGACGGCGATGTTGTCGATCAGCATCAGGTCGCCGGTGCGCCAGGGCACGTCGACGGCGGTGGCCAGGCCGCGGTCGCGGACCTGGATCGCGTACTCGCCGGGGATCGGGCTGCCGTCGGCGAAGGTGACCGACTGCGGCAGTTCGTCCTCGGGCATGATCTTGGCCAGGGCGGCGGCCGTCTCGTCGCCGAGGGCGGCCGAGTGCCACTGGTCGGACTGGTTGAACCAGACCTCGTCGTGGGTGACCGGGTGCTTGATCGTGGAGGGCCGGACCATGTGCACGCGCAGGCCGCCGTCGCTGCGCCACTCCCAGGTGGCGCCGGAGGCTGCCAGCAGCTGCTGCACCTGGTCGCGGTCCTGCGACTCGAAGGTGTCCTGCCAGCTCTTGCCCAGACCGAGCCCGTCGTGCAGGTTCTGGGTGTAACGCACGCCCCCGGCGAACGCGTCGCGGACCTCGTCGTCGAGAGCCTCCAGCCAGGCGGTGCCCTCGACGATCGGGGTGGCGCCGCCGGTGGCCGGGGCGACCTGGCAGAAGAACATCAGCCGGGCCGGCCAGGAGGCGGCGTAGGAGAGCTCGTTGTGCATGGAAATGGTGTATTCGGGCGGGTACTCGGTGGAGGTGTACACGTTCTTGCCCACCTTGGTGCGGGGCGAGTTTCCGTGCACGTAGGCCAGCCGGTTGGGCAGCAGCAGGTCGATGGCGCTCTCCAGGGTCTCGGGGCTGACCCCGAAACCCCGGAACACCAGGGCCTTGTGCTCGGTCAGCAGCGAGTCCAGCGCCCTCTCGGCGCGCAGGTACTCGAGGAGCCCCTGGGCGGTGGCGGGCGAGGAGACGTCGCCCGGGGCGATCTCGTGCGGGTGCCAGCTCATGATGAAGACCCTCTCTGTGCGGGTGGTCTCAGCGGGTGATGGGAGGTTCCCAGCCCCGTCTATACGTTTCCGATATGGCTCACCAGCAGCTCACCAGCAGTGCCGGCCGCGGGTGGTACGGCGCGGGCGGGGGGCCAGGTGCCGGCCGCGGGGGTTACGGTGCGGCCCGAACACCACGATCGCGACCAGGGCGAGCGTGGCCATCACGGCCGAGAACACGATCATGGACGTGCGGGTTCCGGTCTCCTGCAACAGGTATCCGGCACCGAGCGCGCCGAAGGCGCTGAAGCCGGAAACCATGAGGAGGACGACGCTGCCGACCCGGCCCTGCAGACGGTCGGGGGTGACCCGCATCTGGTGCACGGTGCCGGCCACGGTCACCGAGGCGCCGATGCCGGACATGAGCAGGAAGAGGGCCCCCAGCAGCCAGGGGTCGTCGGCCCAGATCATGCCGGGCAGCACCATCGCCCAGGCCAGGTAGGTGACCACCATGATCCGTTCCATCCGGGCGCGCTGGATCCAGCGCCCGCCGAACAGGGCCCCGGCCAGGCCGCCGACTCCGCCCGCGGCCAGGATCAGGCTGACCGACAGCGGTGAGCGCCCGCCGTCCTTGGCGATGAACTGCAGGGCCAGGATGATGCCCTGGAAGATCATGTTGCTGACCGCGATCAGGCCCAGGGCGATGCGCAGTTCGCGTTCGCGCCACACCCAGGTGAGCCCCTCGCGGGCCTCGGCCAGCGGTGAGCGGGGGTTCGTGCGCTGCGGCGGCGGCATCGGCCCGCGCAACGAGAGGATCGCCAGCAGCGAGAGCAGGTACAGCACGGCGCTGGAGGTGAACGGGGCCCAGCGGGTGAGCTCGTACAGCGTGCCTCCGGCCGGGTGCCCGCCGAGCGCGGCCGCCCGGGCGCGGGCCTCGTTGCGGGCCAGGGCGACCGGCAGCTGCTTCTTGGCCACCACGAAACGCACGGCGGCGCGCTCGGAAAGCGTGTAGAAGACGGTGAAGGCCCCCTGGAGGAAGGCGACCACGACGAGGTGGGCGATCCAGACGTGGCCCAGCACCAGCGCCACGGCCACCGAGCCGATCCCGATCAGCCGCACCAGGTCGGCCACGATCATCACCCGGCGCCGGTCCCACCGGTCGACCAGCACCCCGGCCGGCAGCTGCACCAGCAGCTGGGGCAGCAGGGCGGCGAAGGCGACCAGCCCGGCCAGGCTCTTGGCGTAGCCCTCGTAGACCACCACGAAGGTGAAGGGGGCGGCGCTGAAGCGCTCGGCCAGCACCGCCGCCCCCGACCCGGCCCACATCAGCAGGAACTGCCGGTTGCGGCCGAGCGGAACCTCCGCGTCCTCTGCGGTCGGGGAACTTTGAGGACGGGTGTCAGGCTCGGTCAGGGTCACCGGGAGCCGGCCAGGCACCATTCCAGCACGGCCATGGCGCTGTAGAGCTTGTTCCCGGCCTGGTCGAAGGCGATGCTGTGGCGCCCGTCGAGCACCGCGGCGGTCACCTCCTCACCGCGGTGGGCCGGGAGGTCGTGCATGAACACGGCCTTGGGGCTGTCGCGCCACAGCTGCTCGCCCACCTGGAAGGGCGCGAACACCTGCCGCCAGTCCGGGTCGGGCTTGCTGGTGCCGGTGGTCTGCCAGCGGGTGGTGTAGATGACGTCGTAGTCGCTCTCCAGGTTCTTCAGGTCGTGCCGCTGGGTCACCCCTGGCGCCGTCAGACCTTTTCCAGGGACGCCGTACCCGGGTGGGGTGCGCAGGTCCAGCACGGTGCCGGGGAAGCGGGGCAGGGCCAGGGCGAGGGCGGCCGCCGTGTTGTTGCCCTCGCCCAGGTACAGCACCCGTAGCCCGTCGATCCGGCCGAAGTGCCGGAACAGGGTGGTCAGGTCGGTCAGGGCCTGGGTGGGGTGCTCCTCGGTGGTCATCGCGTTCACCACCCCCATCCGTTCCTGCCCGGTCCAGGCGCGCAGCTCGGCGGTCGGCGCGGCGGTGCGGGCGACCAGGCCGTCGAGCATCCGCGAGAACACCTGCCCGGTGTCCTTCAGGGTCTCGCCGGTGTTTGTCTGCAGGTCTTCCGGGCCGTAGGCGATGATCCGGGCCCCCAGCCGCAGGGCGCCGCTGGAGAACGCGGTGCGGGTACGGGTGGAGGTCTTGCGGAAGTACACGCCCACCACCGCCTCGTCGAGGGCCCGGGAGCGCTCGCCGTCGGCGAACTCGGCGCCCCGTTCGACGATCTGCCGCACCTGCCGGTCGGTCAGGTCGGCGATCGAGATGAGATGTCGCATCAGGAGTTTCCTTCCTGTACCTGGTTCTGCACGCTGGCCAGCAGGTCGGTGGCGGTCATCTGCTCGATCTCGGCGCGGATCGCGGCCTCGATCTCCTCGGCCAGCTCGGCGACGGTGGGCCGCTCGAACACGGCACGGATCGACAGCTGCACACCGAAGGCGGATTTCAGCTCGGAGATGAGCTGGACCGCGCGGATCGAGTGCCCACCGGCCGCGAAGAACCCGGTGTGCACGTCGACCTCCTCCTCCGGGCAGCCGAGCACGCCGGCCCAGATCTGCGCGACGCGTTCCTCGGCCGGGTTACGAGGCGCGGTAAGGGCCGACTTCGCCTCAGGTTCGGGCAGGGACGAGCGGTCGAGCTTGCCGTTGGCGGTGAGCGGGATCGCCGGGAGGGCGATGAAGACGGCCGGGACGAGATAGGCGGGTAGTCGCTGCGCGCAGTAGGAGGCCAGGTCGTTCACCTCGCCGGTTGCGGCCGGGACGTAGTAGGCCAGCAACCGCTGGTCGGTGAGGGGACCGGCGGCCACGACCACCGCGTCCTCAATTTCGGGGTTCTCCAGCAGCCGGGCGCGGATCTCCCCGGGTTCGACCCGGTAGCCGCGGATCTTCACCTGGTCGTCGATCCGGCCGAGGAACTCCACGGCCCCGTCGGCGTTGACCCGGGCCAGGTCTCCGGTGCGGTACATCCGCGCCCCGGGCGGGCCCCACGGGTCGGGGGCGAACCGCTCGGCGGTCAGGTCGGGCCGGCCGATGTAGCCGCGGGCCACGCCCACGCCGCCGACCCACAGCTCCCCCGGCACCGCGATCGGGGCGGGCGAGCCGTCGGGCTCGAGCACGCGCATGCTCAGGTTCGGCAGCGGACGGCCGATCGGCACCACGTCGCTGGTCACCTGCCCGGTGACCGGGTGCACGCAGGTTCCGACCGATGCCTCGGTGGGGCCGTACTCGTTGATCAGCCGGGCGTCGCCGAGGACGTTGCGCCAGCGCTGGGCCAGCGGACCGGCCAGGGCCTCGCCGGCGACCACGACCACCTCGGCCAGCCGGTCCATCTGGGCCGGGGTGAGCTGGTGCTCCAGCAGTTCCAGGTGCCCGGGGGTCAGCTTGACGAAGCTGAACGAGCCCGCCCCGGCCAGAGCCTTCCCGAGGCCGTCCAGTTCGGCGCTCTGCGGGTACATCCAGACCCGCTGACCGGCCACCAGCGGCGCCCACAGGTTGGGCACCACCAGGTCGAAGGCCACCGACGAGAACAGCGGCGCTCCCCCGGTGCCCTGACCCGCCAGTTCGCGGGCGGCCCAGTGCACGTGGTTGGCCAGTCCTCGGTGGGTGACGGCGACCCCCTTCGGGCGGCCGGTGGACCCGGAGGTGAAGATGACGTAGGCCAGTCGGTCCGGGTCGGCCGGCACATCCAGCGGGGTGTCGGGGTGGACGTCCAATGTGGAGCTGTCGAGCGCCACGGTGCGCATCTGCTGTGGGAACCGTTGCGCGTAGGCGGAACTGGTGACGGCGACGGTGGTACCCGCCGTCTCGGCCATGTCGGCGATCCGCTCGGCCGGGAACGACGGGTCGAGCGGGACGTAGGCGCCCCCGGCCTTCCAGATGCCGAGCATTGTCGTGATCAGATCCGACCCACGATCGAGCAGAACCGCTACCGTCGGCTCGCTCTGGCCGGCTATCAGACCCGTGAGGTGGTGGGCGATCCGGTTGCTGGCGGCCTCGAGTTCGGCGTAGGTGAGCGCGTGCAGGCCCGACTCCACGGCCACCGCTTGCGGGTTGGCCTGCCCGGCGGCCCGGATGTCCTCGTGTACGCAGGTGAGGGGCAGGGGGCCCGGGTTGACCGACCAGCGTTGCAGCTGCCTGCGTTCGGCGGCGGGCACGAGGTCGATGCTGGACAGCCGGCGGCTGGGCTTGGCCACGATCGCCCGCAGCAGGCGCATGTACCGGTCGGCCAGGCGCTGCACGGTGGTCTGGTCGAAAAGGGCTGCGGCGTATTCGAAGGCTGCATCGAGGGTGCCGTTCTCACCCCGGCGCACGAACAGGGTCAGGTCGGTCTTGGACACCTTCCAGGCCTGCTGGAACGCGGCGTTCACCACCGGGTCGGCACTCATCGTGGTCGCGCCCTCCTCCTGCAGGTCGAAGGCGACCTGGTAGAGCGGGGTACGGGAAAGGTCGCGCTGGGGCTGAAGCTCGTTCACCAGGCGCTCGAACGGCACGCTCTGGTGGGCGAAGGCCTCGGCGCAGGTCTGCCTCACCCGCTGCACCGCGGTCAGCGCGTCCGGATCGTCGTCGAGGCGGCAGCGCAGCACCACCGAGTTCAGGAAGAACCCGACGACGTTGCTCAGCTCCTCGCGGTCGCGGCCCGCCACCGGGGTGCCGATCACCACGTCCTGCGAACCGGTGTGCCGGGCCAGCAGGGCTGCCAGGGCGGTGAGCAGGGTGGTGAACGGGGTGACGCCCTGCGCGCGGGAGAACTTCTCGATCGACTGGGCCAGCGCGGCCGGGATGCGCACCTGCACCCCGGCTCCGGCGGCGTCGCGTCGGGCGGGCCGGGGGTGGTCGGGCAGCAGTTCGGTGGGCACGGCCCCGGCCAGCTGCCGGCGCCAGTACGCCAGGTCACCGGCCAGCGCCTCGTCGCTGGTGTGGCGGCGCTGCCAGTGCGCGTAGTCGGCGTACTGCACCGGCAGCTCGGGCAGATCCTCTGCACCGCCGCCCGAGATGAGGTGGCGCAGTTCGCGTTCCAGCACGGCGGTGGACCAGCCGTCGGAGGCGATGTGATGCACCGTGACCAGCAGCACCGGGTCCTGGCCGGGTACGTGAACCAGCAGAGCCCGCCAGAGGGGGCCGTTGGCCAGGTCGAAGCCGCGGGCGAACTGCTCGGCGAAGAGCCCTTCCAGCGCCTCACTGTGTTCGACCCGCAGTTCCACCTGCCCGGCGGCTACCACGACCTGGCCGTCGTCGCCGGGGTAGCGCGTGCGTAGCGACTCGTGGCGCTGCTCGATGTGGTGCAGGGCGCGACGCACGTTGACCTCGTCAGCACCCGCGGGCAGGCGCAGGAACAGCGGGGCGACCCATTCCGGGCTGCCCGGATTCAGGCTGTCCAGGAACCGGAGCCGGTGCTGGCCGGGCGAGAGCGGCAGTGGTCCGGTGCGGGGTACCCGCCGGATCTCGGCCTGCTCCGACCCGCCCGTACCGATGGGATCGCCCTGATCCGGCCCAGCCTGCCCGACCTCACCGGCCCGCCCCGCCCCGGCCGTACCGGTCAAGGTGGCCCGCTCCGACGCAGCCGTACCGATCAGGGCAGCCTGCCCGGCCAGGGTGGAGGCGCCGAACAGGCCGGGCAGGTCCACCCGGCCGCAGCGAGCGCGCAGTCGGGTGGCCAGACGGGTGACGTCGAGCGAAGTAGCACCCAGAGAGAAGAAGTCGTCATCAACGCTGACCTCGTCCACGCCGAGCAGTTCTCGCCAGATCTCGGCGATCAGTTCTTCGGCAGCGTTACGCGGCGGCACCACCTCCCGCTCGGCCGCGGGCGGGGCCAGGGCGGCCAGGGCGCGGCGGTCGGTCTTGCCGCTGGTGTTGAGCGGGAACTCGGCCAGGTGCACGAACCGGGCCGGGATCATCACCTCGGGCACCCGCTCGCGCAGATACGCCCGCGTCTCGTCGGCGCTGGGCAGGTCAGGGCCGGCCAGGTATCCGACCAGCCGCCGGGCCTGCTCATGTTCCTCGACGAGGACCGCGGCGTTCTGCACGGCCGGGTGGCCCAGCAGGGCGGCCTCCACCTCGCCGGGCTCGATGCGCACACCGTTGACCTTGACCTGCCCGTCCAGGCGGCCCAGGAACTCCAGGCTGCCGTCGGAGCGCCAGCGGGCCTGGTCGCCGGTGCGGTACAGGCGGGCGCCGCGTTCGCCGTAGGGGTCGGGCACGAACCGTTCGGCGGTCAGGGCCGCCTGGTTCAGGTAGCCGCGGCCCAGACCGGCGCCGCCCACATGCACCTCGCCCGGCACCCCGACCGGCACCGGCTCACCACTGGGCTCCAGCAGGAGGATGCGCAGGTTGTCCAGGGGGCGGCCGATCGGCACGGCGCCTTCCGCGGCGGAGGGGTCGCTGCGGTGCGCGGTGACGTCGATCGAGCACTCGGTGGGGCCGTAGGTGTTCCACACCTGAGCCTGCCCCTCCAGGCTGAGAGCCCGGGCCAGAGCCGCATCGAGGGGCTCCCCGGCGGAGAAGACCAGACGCAGGCAACGGCAGTCGGGCCAGGCCGGTTCGGTGACCAGCCTACGCAGCACCGACGGCACGCCCTGCAGCACGGTGATGTCCTGCTCAGCGATCGCCCGGACCATCAGCTCCGGGTCCCGCTCAGCGCCGAGGGGGGCCAGCGCCACCGTGGCACCGCTGACCAGGGGTGCGAAGAACTCCCAGACAGCGGCGTCGAAACCGGTGGAGGTCTTCTGCAGCACCCGGTCCCCCGGTCCGAGGCCGTGGGTACGCACGGTCCACAGCACCCGGTTGGCGATGCCCCCGTGGCCGATCACGATGCCCTTCGGGCGTCCGGTGGAGCCGGAGGTGTACATGACGTACGCCGCGTCGTCGGCACTGACGTCCACCAATGGGCCCACTGGCGAACCCGCCGTCGGCAGATCGTCCAGCACAAGCGTCTTCAATTGAGAAAGCCGACCCACGCGGGAGGTGAGGTCGCCGCGGGTGACGGTCACCCGGACGCCGGCATCATCGGCCATCCAGGCCAGCCGCTCGTCAGGGTGATTCGGATCCAGGGGTACGTAGGCGGCCCCCGCCCACCAGATTCCCAGCAGGGCGGCAACCAGGTCGGGGTGGCGGTGCAGGAACACCCCCACCGGGTCGCCCCGCCGTACCCCCAGGTCTTTGAGCTTCTGGGCCACGGCCCCGGCGCGCCGGCCGAGGTGCGCGTAGTCAGTCGTGTTCTCGCCAAAGGTAATCGCCGCGCGCGCTGGATCGCTGCCGATGCGCTGAGCGACCAGGTCTGGCAGTAGGTAGGGTGCGGATGGGAGGTCGCCACCCCCGCCCCGGAGGGCCGGTTCGGGCGAGGTGGTGACCAAGGGCTTCATGAGAATGTCCTCTTGTTGAGTGGTTTGGGGGCGTCAGGCGAGGGCCGGCTCGGGCAGGAACCCGTCCACAACCACGCCCAGGCCTTCCTGCCGGGCCCGGGTCACGACCAGGTGAGCCAGGGCCAGGTCGAGCACCCCCAGACCGAACGGAGAGAAGATCACCGGACGTCTGCGGGCGGCGTGGGTGCGGAACGTCCCGTTCTCGCCCCGCATCAGGGATCCGATGGTCGCGGTCACGAAGTCCCGCTTCCCGGTCGCCTTTTCGGCCAGATGTAAGGATGTCTGTTCCCGGCACACGTGGTCGGTGTCGTCGACGATGTTGTCGGCTGCCAGCACCGTGGCCACGCTCAGGTCGCGCAGCGAGACGTGCAGCACCGTCGTGGCCGGATCGGCCTGCGACAGGTCCAGATGAGGAGTCGAGGCGTTGGTGGCCAGGCTGACCAACGCCTCCTCCTTCAGCGCCTTCTCGACGTTGTGGTGCGTTTGCACAGTCAGGTGCGGCATTTCGGTGATAGCACGGCCGGCGAACGCTTCCGCGCGGGCCGGGTCGGTGTCGTACAGCGTCACCTTTCTCAACGCGGGCAGGGCGGCGGCGGCGAACCGGAGAATCTCGAAATTGATCACACCGCAGCCGATCAGCACGATGCCACCGGTGTCGGCAGGAGCTAGTTCGCGGGCTGCGAGGGCGGCACTCGCGGCGGTGCGGCGGGCCGAGATGAGCGAGCCCTCAACCAGGGCCTCGGGGTGACCGGTGCTCATCGAGTTGAGAATGATCGCGGCGCTGGCTCTTTCGCGACCGGTGTCGATGTTGCCCGGGAACGAGGAGATCCACTTGATCCCGGCCCGGGGCGGCCCGTCCAGGTAGGCCGGGAGCCCGATGATCCGGTTGCGGGGCTCGTCCGGGAACCTCAGGAAGATCGAGTGCGGCAGCGAACTGCGGCCCCGGTCGTGCTCGGCGTAGGTCTGCCCGACCAGCTCGACGAGTTCCCGCTCGCGCCCGTCCAGCACTCTGCGCACGGTGGCGTGATCGACGATCAGCACGGCGCGACCTGCCTCTGCGCGGCGGTGCGCCACTGGTCGGAGACGTCGCCGAAGTGCTGCTGCACCCAGTCGTCGGAGTAGATCGTGTCCAGGTAGCGGTCGCCCCCGTCGGGGAAGATCATCACGCAGCGCGAACCGGCCGGGATCCGCTCGGCCAGCCGGTAGAGGGCGGCCACGGCGGCGCCGGACGAACCGCCGGCCAGGATCGCCTCCGAGCGGGCCAGACGCCGGCACCCGACCACACAGTCGAGGTCGGTGACCCGCACGACGTCGTCGGCCAGTGTCTGGTCCAGCAGCGCCGGCCGCACCGAGGCCCCGTGGCCGGGGATCAGCCGCCGGCCCTCGGCCCGGCCGAACAGCACACTGCCCACCGCGTCGACCGCCACCACCTTGGTGTCCAGGCCGTTCACCCGCACGTAGCGGGCACTTCCGACCAGGGTGCCGCAGCTGCCGGCCGGGAACAGGACGTAGTCGACGTGACCGTCCAGCGCCTGGGCGATCTCGTGCATGGTCTCGTGATGGGCGCGGGCGTTCAGCGGATTCGCGTACTGGTTGGGCCAGTAGGCGCCGGGCAGGGTGGCACTCAGCTCCCGCACCCGGCGCAGCCGGGCCGGCAGGTACTCCCCCGTCGCCGGGTCCGGCTCGGTGATCATCTCGACGGTGGCGCCGAGGGCGTGCAGCAGCCGCACGTTGGCCGCAGTGGTCTTGGCGTCGACCACACAGACGAAGTCCAGCCCGTGGTAGAGGCAGAACTGGGCCAGACCGACGGCGAGGTTGCCGGAGCTGGACTCGACCACGGTGGAGTAGCCGGGCACCAGGTCTCCGTCGCGCAGGGCGGCCCGCAGCATGCTCACCGCTGTGCGGTCCTTCACGCTGCCGCCCGGGTTGAACCGCTCGAGCTTGGCGTAGGCGTCGAGGCCGAGTTCGTGGGACACGCGGGTGAGGCGGACCAGCGGGGTGTCTCCCACTGCCCCCAGCACCCCGTCGACCGGTGGCCTCATCGCACACCGCCCAGAGCCAGCAGACGCATGCGCTCGTCGGCCTCGACCATCGGCACCCGGTCGGCCGGGCCGTCCGGCCGACGGGCGGCGTTGCCGGTCAGGGTCAGGTACTGCTCGAGCATCCGCTCGACGGTGGCCGGCTCGAACAGGTCGCTGTCGTAGCGGAAGGCCACGGTGAAGTCGTCCGCGCCCTCGGTGATCTCTGCGGACAGGTCGCACTGTCCTTCCAGGTGCGGCACCTCGAAGTAGGACAGCCGGCGCCCGGCCAGCTCGATCTCGTGGTCGTAGACCTGCTGCATCCGTCCGCCCAGGCGGTCGGCGGGCACCATCGTCATCGACACCCGGTAGGCACCGTGCTCGTAGGGGCAGGCCGCCCGGGCCATGCCGTTGCGCAACTGGTCGCCGGCACCGTCGATGATGTCGGCCACGGTGGTGTTCTCGTCGAACCGGACCCTCACGGTGATGGGATTGACGAAGTAGCCGACCACCTCGGCGCTGTTGCGGCGGCGGGTGGAGGCGGGGCACACCAGGGAGAAGTCGCGCTGGCCGGTGTAGCGGTGCAGCAGCATCTGGAAAGACCCCAGCATCAGGGCGAACGGCGAGACGCCCTGCCGGGCAGCAGATTCACGCACGGCACGGGCCGGCATGCGCCGGGCCACCGTCTGCCCACGGTAGGAAGGCGTGGCTGGACGGGGCCGGTCCAACGGCAGCTGCACCTGGGCCGCGCCGTCGGTGATGCCGCGCCAGTACTCGCGCATCCGGGCACCCCGAGGCGAGGCCATCAGGTCCTCTTCCCGGGCCACGTGGTCGTGATAGCCGGTGTGTGTGGGCATCCAAGCAGGGCCTCGGCCTCCGGCGTAGGCCTCGTACGCGTCCATCAGGTCGCGCCAGATCAGCCACTGCGAGGTGGCGTCGGAGGCGATGTGATGGGTGCCCAGCAGCAGCACCGCATCGTGCGGCCGATGGATCAGGACGGCCCGGAACGGCCCTTCCTTGCCCAGGTCGTACGGTTGCCGGGAGGCCGCGGTGACGGCCCGGCGCAGTTCGCCGTCGTCGGCGTCACCCAGGTTCTCCACGCGCAGCACCGACGTCTGAGTGAGCCCTCGGGGCACGACCCGCACGACCTGCCCGTCGCGTTCGACGAAGCGCGAGCGGAGCATGTCGTGCCGGCGTACGACGGCGGCGACCGCCTTGTGCAGCACCGGCAGGTCGGGGCCGGGGCGGAAGAGCCCCGCCCCGCCGGCGTTGTAGGCCGAGCTGTGCGGGGCCATCGAGTGCAGCAGCCACAGGGCCTGCTGCCCCACGGCCAAGCGGTGTTCGAGCTGTTCCACCTGAGGGCTCCGTCCGTCGGTCGTCTGATTCGGGCGAGTGGCTCAGGCCGCGGCCTGGCTGTACATCACGAAGTCCACGAGGTCCTGGACCCGCACCAGCGAGCCCACCTCCTCGTCGGGCACCTCGATGCCGAACGACATCTCGGCCGCCGAGAGCAGGTCCACCCGGGTCAGGGAGTCCATCCCGAGCTCCTCGAAGACGGTGTCCATCCGGACGGTCTCGTCCAGGCCGGGCATCAGGATGCGGATCTGGCGGGCGATCTCGTCGAGGATCTGGTCGTTGTTCATTGCGGTCTCCTTGATGGTTGCTGGTGCTTACGGCATGCGGACGACTTGGCCCGAGTAGGTGAGGCCGGCTCCGAACCCCAGCAGGAGCACCAGGTCTCCGGGGGTGGTGCGGCCGCTGTCGTACAGGCGGGACAGGGCCAGCGGCACCGAGGCCGCCGAGGTGTTGCCGGCGTCGACCACGTCGCGCACCACCTGCTCCTCGCGGAAACCGAGGCGGTGCGAGAGGGTGTCGATGATGCGGCAGTTGGCCTGGTGCGGCACGAACCACTGGATGTCGGCGAGGGTGACGCCGGCGGCGACGCAGGCGCGCTGCGCCGCTTCGGGCATCACCGAGGTCGACCACTTGTACACCAGCGGCCCGTTCATGCCGACGTACTCACGTCCGTCCTCGGCCTCCACCAACTCGAGGACGCCGTGTCGGTCACCATCGCTGCCCCAGATGGACGGCCCGACACCCCATTCCGATGAGCGCGACACGACGACGGCGCCGGCCCCGTCGCCGAAGATGACGAAAGTGTCGGGGTCGGCCGGGTTGATCCAGTCGCTGACCCGTTCCACCCCGATCACCAGGGCGTGGCCGGTCTCGCCGGAGCGGACGGCGTTGGAGCCCATCGCCACGGCGTAGGTGAAACCGGCGCAGACCGCGTTCAGATCGAAGGCGCCGGCCACCGGCAGCCCGATCCGGCTGGCGACCTGCGGGGCGATACCGGGCATGCGCTGGCGGCGGGTGGCCGTGGCCAGCACCACCAGGCCGATGTCGCCCGGATCGGCGGCGGACATGGCGATCGCCTTGCGGCCCGCCTCGACGGCCATGGTGACCAGGTCCTCCTCCGGGCCGGCGAGGCCGCGGGTCTGGATGCCGGTGCGCTCGACGATCCAGTTCGGCTCGACCGTGGTGCGGGCGGACACCTCCTCGTTGGTGACCAGCCGGGACGGCCGGTAGGCGGCGATACCGCTGATCCGGGACTCGTGACTCTGGGGCATGGCTCCTCCTTGCGGTGAAAAGGCTGGGTTCAGATCGCGATGCCACCGTCGACCTGGATCACCTGACCGGTGATGTACGAGGCCTGGTCCGAGGCCAGGAAGGAGACCGTGCCGGCCACCTCGGCGGCCTGACCGAAACGGCCCAGCGGGATCCGGCCGCGCAGGTCGTCGGAGGCCTGGGCGGGCATCCCGGCGATCATGTCGGTCTCGATCAGTCCCGGGGCGACCACGTTGGCGCGCACGCCGTAGCGGCCGACCTCCTTGGCCATCGCCCGGGTGAAACCGATGATCCCGGCCTTGGAGGCGGAATAGTTGGTCTGACCGGCGTTTCCGCTCACCCCGGAGACCGAGGAGACGGTGATGACGCTGCCCTGACGGCGCCGGATCAGCTTGCGGACCACGGCCCGGCAGACGTGGTAGGTGCCGTCCAGGTTGACGCGCAGGACGTCGTCCCAGCTCTCGTCGTCCATCAGGGCCAGCGGGCGGTCGCGGATGATGCCCGCGGAGGTGACCACCGTGCTGATCGGGCCGAGTTCGCGCTCGGTGAGGGCCACGAACTCCTGGGCCGCGGCCCCGTCGGAGACGTCGATCCGGCGTTCCAGCAGCCGGCCGCCGTGGGCCCGGGCCTTCTCGGCCACCAGGGCAGCGGCCTCGGAGCTGGAGGCGTAGCAGAACGCGACGTCGTGTCCGTCGTGGGCCAGCCGGGCCACGATCGCGGCCCCGATCCCCCGCGATCCTCCGGTGACCAAGGCGACCGGCCGCTGTCCTCGCTGTCCATCAGGCATGGTGAGAGCCTGGGGCGGGCGCCTATCCCGGTTCTATCGGGATCTATATCTTTCCTACGTGCCGCGCGGTCTCAGTGGCCGGAGGTGGTGACCTCACACAGGAAACACCCGTCGTCGGCCCGGCGCACGTGCACGAAGGCGACGGCCGGATCCGCGAAGAGGTGCTGAAGCGCCTTGCCCACCGCGGGGGCGCCGGTGGCGCACTCGATCCCGGTGACGGCGGCGGTGTCGTCCGGCTGGACCGGGAAACCCTGCAGCAGCACGCTGAGGTCGTCGGTGAAGACGGCCGGGTCGAGCCCGGCAGCTGCGTTCTCGTAGGCGCAGCAGCCGTCTTCGTGCACCTGCACCGGCCCGGGGGCGGGAACCGGGCCGCGGCCCCGGACCGGGTCGTAGACGAACCAGACGGCCCGGTCGACGCCGGAACGGAACGGGTTCAGGCAGACCCGGCAGGGGCCGTCGCCACTGGCCAGTTCGACGTAGGCGGGGTAGTCACACCCCGGCGAACGCAGAGTGGCCCGCACGTTCCAGGCGACGTCCTGGGTGATCGGCAGCACACGGAAGCTCGGCACCCTGAAACGGTAGGTTCAGAGACGCTTCCCGGCAATGGCACTTGCGCCCGCCGCGGGGTGTAGGTAGGTCCACCCCACCACGGCGGTCTCCTTCACCCTGGAACCCAGCTGCCCGTTCAGCATCTCCGCCTGACCGGCGTAGCCGCGGCTGGCTCCGTCGTCGCCCAGCACGGCCGACAACCGGGCCAGCCCCTGCAGGATCGCCGCCTGCCCGAGCACGTCGCCGCTGGCGTGGGCCACCGTCCAGGCGCGCTGGTGGGTCCGCCGCCAGTCGTCGTGGCGGTGGTGGTGGCCGAAGTAGCCGGACAGGCTCTGCGCGGTCTCCCACGCGTGCGCCGTGCGCCCGGTACGCACCGCCTGCTCGAGAACGGCGACCAGAGCGCCCTCTTCCTGCTCGAACCAGGTCAGCGGATCCTCGAGCAGCCGCCTCAGGTAGCCCGAACCCAGCCGCCAGCGGCTCGCTCCCCCGGCCGGGGCCTCACCGCCGAGGCGGCGGTCCGCCTCGGCCGCCACCGTCAGCCAGGCACCCATCGCCCGGTCGAGCGCGGCCTGCCGTTCACCCGCCGGTTCCTCGGCTGCCGCCCGCTCACGCGCCATCAGGCGCACCAGGTCGTGCACGCGGTACCGGACACCGCCCGTCGGCCGGCCCAGGACGCTGACCAGCCGGGCGCCGACCAGCACGTCCATCACGTCCTCGGCGTCCTCCTCGCCGACCTCCAGCACGGCCGCGGTGACCCAGCTGGCGAAGTCGGGCACCTCCAGCAGGGCCAGGCGGCGCAGGGCGGTGCGGGCCCGCGGGTCCAGGTCCCAGTAGGCGCCTTCCAGAATGGCCCGCACGTCCAGGCTGCCCAGCCGCAACTGGTCCAGACGCCCGGACTCGGCCCACAGCCGGTTGGCCAGCCGGCCCGGGGAATGGTGGCCGCCACTGACCAGCCGGGCTCCTGCCACCCGCAGTGCGAGCGGCAGGCCGCCGCAGGCCGCGGCCAGGCGGGCCACGGCCTTGTTCTCGGCCACCACGGGCTCCCGGCCGATGATCCCGGAGAGCATCGCCACCGACTCGGAGACGTCGAACGGCTCGAGGTCGACCAGTTGCGTACCCTCCAGCGTGGTCAGCGGCGAGCGGCTGGTGATCAGCACCCCGCACTCCGGACCAGAGGGCAGCAGGCAGCGCACCTGCCGGTCGCTGGCGGCGTTGTCGAGCACCACGAGCACGCGTCGGTCGGCCAGCAGGCTGCGGTAGCAGCGGATCCGCTGGGCCCGGTCCTGCGGCACGTCCGACTCGGGCATCCCCAGCGAGCGCAGGAACGAGCCGAGCACCAGGAAGCTGTCGGCCGGGGTGCCGTTGGCCTCGCGCAGGTCGGCGTAGAGCTGACCGTCGGGGAAGTCGTCGCGACAGCGGTGGGCGGCCTGCACAGCCAGGGCACTCTTACCCACCCCGGGCATGCCGGTGATCATCGCGATA
The DNA here is from genome assembly GCF_030269265.1 of Kineosporia sp. NBRC 101677. Taxonomy (NCBI): domain Bacteria; kingdom Bacillati; phylum Actinomycetota; class Actinomycetes; order Kineosporiales; family Kineosporiaceae; genus Kineosporia; species Kineosporia sp. NBRC 101677. Next base: position 36,933 of record NZ_BSTA01000012.1, on the reverse strand, counting down.
CCGGAGCGGCCGGATCCCGCGCCCGTGGTGAGCAGCTCGGCGATCTGCCGGACCTCACACTGACGGCCGGTGAAGTCGGGGACGTCGGAGGGCAGCGTGGAGGGGCGCTGCTCGCTCGCGGCCGGTTCCGGTGCGTCGGCCCGCAACGGTGTGCGCCCGGGCCCGACCTGTAGTTCGCCGTTGAGGATCTCCTGGTAGAGGCCGGTCAGCCCGGGCCCGGCGTCGACACCGAGTTCCTCGGCCAGCAGGGTGCGGCCCTCGTGGAACACGTTCAGCGCATCAGCCTGCCGGTCGGCCCGGTACAGGGCGATCATCAGCAGGGCGCGCAGCCGCTCGCGCAGCGGGTAGAGGGCCACCAGGCTGGTCAGCTCGGCCAGCAGCGGGCCGCTGCGGCCAAGGGCCAGGTCGGCCTCGATCCGGCTCTCCAGCGCCACCGTGCGGGCCTCCTCGAGGCCGGGCAGGCCCATCTCGGCCAGGTGCTCGGTGACGTTGGCCAGGGCCGGGCCGCGCCACAGCCGCAGCGCCCGGCCCAGGGTGGCCGAGGCGTCCTCGTAGGAGCCGGCCTCCAGGGCGGCCCGCCCGGCGGTGCTCAGCCGCTCGAACTCGACGTGGTCGATCTGGGCCGAGCCGATCTCGATCAGGTAGCCGGGCCGCTGCCGGCGGATCGCCGCCCGTTCGCCGAGCAGCTTACGAAGGCGGGAGACGTGGGTGTAGAGCTGCGCGGCCGCGGTGGCCGGCGGTTCCTCGCCCCAGAGCAGGGAGCTGAGCCGGTCGTCGGCCAGGATCCGGCCCTTGGCCAGCAGGAGGGCGGCCAGCACAGTTCGCTGTTTGGACCCGTCGAGCGAGTACTGCCGGCCGTCGAGCCAGACCTCGACCGGCCCCAGGATCCGGAACTCGACCCGGCCCTCCTCGGTGACCCCGACTGCTTCCCCCATGGTGCTCCCCTCCTTGCGCGAAGTGTTCCCAGTCGCCCTTCGCGCCACTTCGGCCTCCCGGTCCGGTGCGCCCCCGCACTCCGCCACTCCGGCACCGCCCCCGCCAGTTCGAGGACTTCTTCGACGGGTTCGGTACGGCCCCTGCCCCCACAGGTGTTCGAACAAGGGAGATGAAACCACGCCGCCTGATACACATCCGCACACCTGTCTTCGGCGAGTGCTGTAGATCCGTTCTCTGACAGGCCTTTTCAGTGCATGACGAAAACCCATGCACTACTGGACAACTGGCCAGTACTACTCACGGCGGCGGGGCCCTCTGGGGTGACGGATCAACATTGCCATCCACCCCCAAATCCACCACTGGTCGATACCTGTACCAAAACCACCACGTGGGGCTGCTTCCACTGCCATCCTCACTGCATGGTGACGTGCCCACGATGTGGTGGCAGCAAGGTCGAGCAGGTGGACGTCGGCCTGTGGAAATGCCACAACCGGTGGATCGAGGAGTTCCGCGGCCCCGGCATGGATCCCCGCGATCCGAGCCTTCCCCACATCGAGCACATCCCAGCCTCCTGCGGTCACACCTGGCACCAGCCGACTGCCCGCCCCACCGGGGATACCCCGCTGTGCCGGTGCGGCACGTTCGCGGTCGGGTACTGCGCCCGCTGCGGCAACGCCGTCTGCGTGCTGCACAGCGAGGTGAAGGGCGACAGCCGGCTCTGCACCTGGCTCAAGAACGACGACCTGCTGCGCCGGTCGGAGGTTCTCACCGAGCAGGACGCCCAGGAGCGGGAGTACCTCAGCCGCCGCGGCGATCCAGCCTTCATGGACAAGATCTACACCAACCTCCTGCGGGTGCTCCGGGAACGGGGGCGTGCCACCGACGCGGTGGTCGAGGTGGTCACGCTCGGCAAGGCCAAGAGAACCGTGTTCGGCAACCTCAAGCAGTACACGACCCGGACGGCCGTGGTGACCAGGGGCTGGCAGGTCTACCTCACCGACCCTCACGACTGGATCGAGGGCGACGGGTGGTCCGCCACCTCCTGGACCTCACGCAGCCAGCAGATCTTCGGTGAGGACGGAGGCTGGTGGGACGTGAGCGAGGGGGTTTCGTGGGATCACCTGGGCGGGGTGCTGCCGCAGGTCGAGATGCGCCCCCAGCGGGCGTGCTCGGACCGCATCAAGACCTGAGGCCGGCTAGGTGCCCCATCCCTGGGTCGGCGGCCGCACCGGGGCCCGGCGCGGGCCGGCGGCCACGCGGACGGCGATCCAGACCACCAGCATGATCCCGATGGCCTCGCCGTCCAGGGTGGCCATGGCCACCCAGAAGCCCCGGAAGTCGGTGGCCAGGAGGTGCATGATCAGGCCGATCGCGGTCAGGGCACCGAGGGTGGCAGCCGGCAGGACCATCCAGGAGCGGGCGCCCGAGCCGCGGGTGGAGCGGCGGATGACCACGATGCAGACCGCCACGACGACGGGGTAGGCGATGAGCGCCTTCCAGGCCGGGCCGGGGAAGACCCCGCGCAGGACCGGCGTCATCCAGTCCGGGATGCCCTGCGTGTACAGGTGGGTCTCGGCCATCACCTCCTCGGCCGCGGCCATGAAGGCCTGGTCGCGAGGCAGGGCGTTGCGCTTGGCCACCAGCAAATAGGCCGGTTCGTAGGTGCTGGCGAGCAGGGCGATCCACAGCAGGAACATCACCGGCCGGGGCGCGCTGAACACCCGGCCACCGGTGGGGGTGCCGGTGAACTGCGAGAGGGTCCAGCGGCCGGCCCGGGCCGCGTTCTGGCGGCGGCTCACCTGCCGGCGCTGGTCGTCGGCCAGGCGGTAGCGCCGGGCCAGGTCCATCAGGTGCTCGATGATCGCCACCGCGGCCGTGCGCTCGGCCCGGTTACCGCGCGGGTTCTTGGCGGTGCGCTCCAGTTCGGTCCACCAAGGTTGGCGCGGTAGCCGCGTGGACTGGGCGCGTTGCCGCAGCGCGGCAGTCGTGGCCGGGTCGATCAGCATCTCGGTGATGCGGGCGATGGCCGCCGACGCGTTGACCGTGGTGTCCACCCAGCCGCCGAACGCCGCGGCGACCAGCGGGTCCAGCCTCAGCGTGGTGGTCACCTCGTCCAGCCGGCGTTCGAAGAAGCGCACGGCCTGGGGGATGTCCTCGGCGAGCTGGTCGAGCCGCCGGCAACGGCCGGTGCAGCCGGGATGTTCGCAGTTGTGCCGGGCGGCGATGCCCAGGACCCCGCTGTCGACGATCTCGTGCAGCAGGGCGTGCCGGGACGGGTCACGGGCGAGCCTGAGCAGACCTGCGGTGTCGATCGCCTGCCCCCGGTACAGCGGCTGCACGTCGCGCAGGAAGGCGGCGCCGAGGTGGGCCAGCACCAGGTGCGCGGAGACCTCGTCGCGCCCCAGGCCGGCCAGCCGCGCGGTGTCGAACGGCTGGTCGGGGAAGGTGCGGCGCAGCCAGCCGTCGAGCCGGCCCGACCCGCCGCGGCGCAGCCAGCTGATGGCCTGGTCGGGGTGGGTGACGAGCTCGGCGACCAGCAGCCGCGGGTCGTCGAACGAGTTCCCGTTGAAGCTGAGCTGTTCCATCCGGGAGCGGTCGCGGGTGGAACGCCGCACCGGGACCTGCTCGCGCGCCAGCCATTTCCGCACCTCGACCGCCCCCCAGCGGTCGCTCAGGCCGCGGGTGAGCAGACCTTCGACGAGGGTGCGCCAGCGCTGGTCGGTGATGCCGGAGACGTCGATGTCGTCGGTGGCCAGCAGCAGCCGGTGCACGTTCTCGTCCTGCCCGGCCAGCACCGTGGCCCCGGTGACCATCTCGTGGACGATCATGCCCAGGCTCCAGAACGGGCTCTTGGCGTGGCTGGCGCTGCTGAGCGCCTCGGGCGCCATGTAGGCCAGCTTCACCTGCAGGATCCCGAAGGCCTGGCTGAGCCCGGTGCCCTTCACCCCGCCGAAGTCGCCCAGCACCAGTTCGACCTGCTCACCGCGCCGGAGCAGGACGTTGCCGGGCGAGAGGTCGATCTGACGGCCGAGTTTCTCCCGCTCCCAGAAGTCCAGGGTCTCGACCAGAGCGGCGACGACCTGCTCGGCCTGGCCGGCGGGCAGGACTCCCGGCCGGGCCGAGCGGATCAGATCGGCCAGAGAGCCGTCGGGCAGGTACTCCATCGCTTCCCAGGCGACGTCGCGGCCGCCGTGAGGCACCGTACCCCAGCCGTACAGGCGGGGTACGTGGCGCCGGAACACCTCGTCACCCAACTCGTTCCGCCGAGCTTCCAGATCACGACGCACCCGCTCGTCGAAGTCCTCGGCCTGACCCCGGTAGACCTTCAGGGCCACCAGGCAGTCGTTCTCGCTGTCCTGAGCCAGCCAGACGTCGGCTTCTCCCCCCGCACCGAGGGCGGGCGAACCGTTCGGGCCCGGCCGCAGTTCGAACCGCACCGCCAGGGCCGCCGGAAGCCCGGAACTCCCGGCACCGGACCGGGCAGCACCCGGAACCGGCTGAACCAGGGTCGGGGCCTCGTGCGCACGCAGGTCGATGACGGGAGTCTGATCGGCCGGAAGCTGTATCACCGTGGGGTCTTCGTGATCCGCGGGACCGCCGGCCGGCGTCTGGACGACGGTGGGTTCCTCACCACCGTGGCGCACCTGCGGGAGGTCCTCCGGCCTCTGACGAACGGTTTTCGGCTCTTCGTCGCTGGTGCTCACTCAGTCGTCCTCTGGTTCGCCGAACTCGTTGATCCGGACCACCGGGCACTCGACGTCGAGCCCGAACCGCAGGATCTGCCCGGCCCGCAACGGAACCGGCTGTTCCCGCACCGCGACACCGTCGACGAAGGTGCCGTTGGTCGACTTGAAGTCCTCCACCATGAGCACCCCGCTGCGATCGCGGAAGAGCCTCAGGTGCCGCCGCGAGATCTGGTGGCTCGCCAGAGCCTCGGGAATCTCCTTCAGCGGTGGGTGCGAGCGGCCCATCAGCAGATCCCCCTCGTCGGGCAGGTTGACCACCCGGCGCCAGGGGGTGCGCAGAGCCAACCGCTCCGGTGACGGGCGGACGTCTTCGATCTCGTTGCCGGCCGCGAGTTGTGGATCAGAAACAGTGGACGTCGGTTGCGCCACGGTGGGCGTGGACAGTACCGCTTCGGGCTCGGGTGGTCGCACCGGGACGTACTGCACGAAATCGATCATGCAGGTGGTCTCGTAGGAAGAGGTTGCCCCGCAGGCCGGGCAGTGCCAGGTCACGGCCTCCACGACACTCCTGCCACCTCGATACCCCGCTGGCGCAACTGCTTCTCCACAGCGGTCAGCTGCCCGGCCCGGGGCACCCCGATCGTCCAGATCCGGTCGTCCTCCACCGCGAACTGCACGGGCGGCTCGGCGGTTCTGGCCTCGACGAACCGGCCGTAGCGCTGGTTCCCCAGCGCCGTCATGGGTTTGAGCACCTGCCCCGCCGAGCCGCGCCAGAGAAGGTCGGTGGGACGGGCGATCTCGAACCGGCCGAACACCACGGCATCGGCGGCCTCGGCCAGTCCGGGTGCCAGCTCGGCCAACTCGGGCTCGGTGTATCCGGTGTAGAGCAGCACGTCGGGCTCGGCGCCGCCGAAAGGCACCGCCCGCACACCCTCAATGAGTTCCCGCACCGCCGCGGCCTGCTGACCGGGTTCCCCGCCGCTGATCGTCAGGCCTTCGGCGCCGACCTGCTGCCACAACTGCACAACCTGGGCCACCGGCACCTCCTGACCGCCGTCGGCGGGCCAGGTGTCGCGGGACATGCAGCCCGGGCAGGCCAGGTCGCAGCCCTGCACCCAGACCGCCAGGCGCCGGCCGGGGCCCAGAGCGGTCACCGGGAAGTGCGCCCGGCTGACCCGTAACGACGTCATCGGACCGTCAGCACCCAGCCCTTCTCGTCGTCGAAGAGCAGGTCGGCCAGCTCCAGCTGCTGCCCCTCGACCGGGGACCTCGCGAACAGGTGCCGGGCCAGCGGGTTCACCAGCGCGGCCTCGAGCACGTTGTTCACCCCGCGGCCGCCGTCGTCCTTCTTGGACAGGGAGGCCTCGATCAGGCTCTCGCGCACGTCCGGCCCGACCACGAGCGTGGTGCCGTGCACGGCCTTCAGCCTCGCCGTCACCGCGGCCAGCCCCTTGTCGACAATCTTGCGGACGGTTGCCTCGTCGATGTAGCTCAGGGCCACGTAGTTCTCGCCGAGCCGGTTGCGCAGCTCCGGGCGGCCGATGTCCTCGTTGAAGAACTTCTCGTAGGCGCCGCGCAGCAGTTCCTCGACCTGGCGCGGGTCCATCCCCGAGTGCACCAGGTCACGCACGGTCTTCGGCGGGCCGGCCGGGCCCGGTTCGGTCTCGGCGCCGCCGGGCCGGACACCGAGGTTGGAGGTGAAGATCAGGAAGCACTCGGTGAAGTACACCGTGGCGCCGCGGCTGTCGGTGAGGCGGCCGTCCTCCAGGATCTGCAGGAAGAGGTCGAAGATGCGCGGGTGGGCCTTCTCGACCTCGTCGAACAGGAGCACGCAGACGGGGTTGGAGCGCACAGCGTTGGTCAGTTCGCCGCCCGCGTCGTAGCCGACGTAGCCGGGCGGGGCACCGATCAGCCGCTGGTGGGCCTCGTCGGCCCGGAACTCGCTCATGTCGAACCGCAACGGCTCGGCGCTGCTGCCGAGCACGAGATTGGCTATGCCCTTGGCCAGTTCGGTCTTGCCCACGCCGGTGGGCCCGGACAGGAACAGCACCCCGCGCGGCCGGTTGGGCGAGCTGGACACGTGCGCCCCGTTCAGGCCCACGGCCGAGCGGTAGAGCACGTCGAGGGTCTTGGCGACCGCCCGCTCCTGCCCCAGGACCCGGGCGTTCAGGTACTCCTCGGCCTCTTCCAGCTTCTTGCGCAGCGACTGCGCCGACCACGGGTCCTCGGTGATCCCGACCCGCATCAGGCGGGCCGCCTCGGCGAAGCGCTCGGGCGGGAGCTGCCGGTCGCGGGCCACCCGGCCGCAGGCCAGGACCTCACCGATGTTCATCCCGTGGGTGACCTCGGCCAGTTCACCGGCCGCCCGGGCGGCCTTCCCCGGCTCCGGATCCCCGGGAGTGAGCATCGCCAGCGCCGCTGCGTAACGGTTTTCGTAGGTGGGGGTAGGGACCCGGATCTGCCGCACCGCCCGATTGCTCAGGGGAAAAGCCTGGTGCAGGTCTTCCTGGCGGTCGCACAGCCAGAACACCACGTTGTAGGGCGTGATCCGGGGCTGCCCGGCCCCCGGGACGGTCTGCGGCGCCGTCGGTTTCGCCTGATGGGCCAGCGCGTCGATCTGCCCGAGCATCTCGAGCATGCCCGCATCGGCGAGCCCGGCGGCGGGAAACATCCGGGCCGCGTACGGGATCAGCAGGGCGATGGCCGGCCCGCGGTGCTCGGTGAGGGAGCGCAGCAGGGCGCCGAACTTGCGCACGTCGAGGCGAGGGACGCCGTTCACGTCCTCGATCGAGAAGCACTCCTTGGCGTGGGACGTGAGCACGTCGGGCACGGCGCCCTCGTTCCGCAGGTCCAGCCGGTAGGTGACCGGGTCGAGCACCGCGAGCGCGGCGAAACCCCGGGCCTGGCAGACCTGCCAGAGGGCGCTGCCAATCACCACGTACCGGGTGCCGCTGCCCTCGGGCACCAGCCCTGGCACCGGCACCGGGTACTGGTCGCGCACGTTGCCGGTCAGCACCATGTGCGGGTGCAGCGACAGGGCGAAGTCGACCTCGCGCAGCCAGGCCGGGGACTCGGTGGTCACGCTCATCCGTTCTGGCGCCGGCTCTGGGCGGCCCGGTTCGCCTGGGCCGCCCGGGCGGCGTTCTGCTGCGCCGCGGCGGCCGCTCGGCGGCGGCGAGCGTCCTGGTCGGAGGACGGCCAGGCGTTGGCCTGCATGACCGGGGCCCGCTCACCCGGGGCGCGCAGGGCCGCGACGCTCAGGTCCGCACCGTGTTCGGCGGCCCGTTCGATGGCGTTGTCCAGGTCCCGGCAGGTTGCCTCCTGCACGGCCTGGTCGTCCTCGTGCGAGCCGGTCCGGGCCGTGCCGGCCCTGCGCACCACCGAGACGTAGAGGTGTTCCTCGGTGACCTTGACCCGCACCCCGTGCTCGGCCGAGTGGATGGACGGCAGGACCACCGGAGCGGCCTTGTCCAGGTAGGTCTCGAACCCTTCTCCGACGTCGTACCCGAGCTCCGACAGCGACGCGGCGAGCGCACCGACGGCCGCGTCGCGTGAACGTTCCCGGGTGGCCTGCTCGTTGGCGGCCACGATCTCGGCCCTGACGCCGGGCAGGTCGGGCCCCGGGGCGGTGGTGATGCGCTCCCGCAGCCGGGGCGTCTCGGTGTCGGGCACCCCGCCGAGAAGCATCATCAGTTCTTCGCGTTCCACGGCCTGCGCCTCGGCCGCGGCGGTGCGGCGGGCCAGTTCACCGGCGGTGGCCCAGATGCGGTCGACCCCGGCGGCCGCCCGGCCCGGGTCGGCGCTCAGACCCTCCCGCAGGCGGTGCAGCTCACTCAGGTCGCCCTCGGGGCACCGGACCGCGCACTCGCTGATGATGCGGTCGGCCTCCGCGCCGAGATCGGCAACGGTGGGCTGGTTCGAGGGGCCGCGGTACCGGCCGATCGCCTCCGGATCGAGGGTGACCGTGCTGTCGGGAGTCCGGACCGGAGCCCCGGCGCCCGCGACCCGGGTGGCCGGGCCGGCCGACCGGGCGGCGGTGGACAACTGGGTGATCCGGGCCCGTAGCGCCTCTTCGGTCTGGTCGAGTTCCCGGGCGGCGGTGGCGACGGCGATCTGCAACTGCTCGACGGAGGCGCTGTCACTGAGCACGTGCACGGCGGGCACCTTCAGGCCCAGGCCGCTCCAGGCCGCGTCGGCGGCGGCGCGACGGGCCTCGATCTGGTCGCGCCGGCGGGCGAGCCCGGCCAGACGTGAACGCAGCTGCAGGACCTCGCGACGCTGCTGCTCACGGACGGCGGCCCAGTCGATGGTCACGGATGAGCTCATGGCCGGAAGCGACTCCCCTCCTGGATCTCACAACCCAGTCGTTTCAGGTCGGCTTCACCCTATACTCCGATCGGGGCATTCTCTTGACTTTTCGGAATCGTGATATCACACCAGGTCACGCCAGGTCGGGCGGGAAACGGACAGATGAGCGACGAACGCGGCATCCCTCCCCGGCCGTTGTCGGGCCGGGGGCTCACCTCGTGGGCCTGCACCGAGTGCGGGCACCGGGTGCCCGGCACCGCCGACGCCCCGTTCGAGGGCGACGGCACCTGCCCCCGGCATCCGGACGTCGTCCTGGAACCCGAAGCGCCCTGACATGGATGCGCTTGTCGGAAGCATCCTTTCCTCGCGAGGCAGGCCCTGGGCCGCCGGGGCCGTCGCCGGGGCCCTGGCCTTCTGGTGCCTGGGGGTGCTCGCCCTGGCCGGCCAGATCCCGGCCCCCACCGCGCCGGGCGCCTGTCCCGAGGGCAGTTCGCAACTGTGGTGCGCCGTGGGTGACACCGCCGGTCTGCGGCTCACAGCCGTGCTCGTGCTGGGTCTGCTGGTCGTGCTCGCCTCCGGTTCGCTGGTCTCGGCCCTGACCCCCAGCGTCCTTTATCTGATCGTCGGCCCCGGGCCCGGGCGGCGGCTGTCCTCCCTGCTCACGAAACGGCAGTTCGAGCGGCGGAAAGCGCTGGCCACGGCGGCGGCGGCCGGTGACGGGCCGGCCACCGCGCAGCTCCTGTGGTTCCCCACCGGCGACGACCTGCTGCCCACCCGGGCCGGCAACACCTTCGCGGCCCTGGGCCAGCGCATCCGGCGGCGTCACGGGTTCGACGTCGCCACCTGCTGGACGCTGCTGGAAAGTGTCATGCCGGCCGAGCGCCTGACCCGACTGGACCGCAGTTCCGACATCGTCACCGCCCGCGTGCAGAACCTGCTCTGGGTGCTGCTGAGCCTGCTCTGGACCCCGCTGCTGGGCCCGGTCGCCGTCCTGGCCGGCCTCGTGGTCGGTGCCGTGCTGGTCGTGGCGTTGTGGACGGGGATCCGCTGGGCGCTGGTCGAGTACTGCACGGTCATCGAGGCCACCGTCCTGACCTGCCGCTCGAAGCTCTACCTGGCGATCGGCTGGGTGCCCCCGGCCTCCAGCGCCGACGAGGTCGCCCTCGGCGCGGAACTGGACTTCTACCTCACCCGGCTCGGGCCGGTGGCCGAGCGTGAACTGCAGTGGCCCACGGATGGATGAGCCGCACACCCTCCTGGACCGACTGCGCTCCGTGCTCGACGACCCTTCGGCCGACGCCCTGGACCGCCTGGACGCCGGCCGGCAGATCGGTCTCCTGCTGGCCGAACTGCCACTGGCCCGCCAGGAGGCCGTCGACGCTCTGGAGACGGTGCTGCTGCACGGGATCGACGGTCTCCACCTGGACGACCCCGAATCCTGGCTCCTCCTGGCCGCTTTCCGGCTCGACTCTCCCGAGACAGACCTGGAGCGGGCCGCCCATGCCCTTCACCAGGTGCTGCGCATCGAGCCGGAAGGGTCCGAGCTGCGGGATCAGGCCCTGTTCCTCTTGGCCGAACTGAGCGCCGAGAACACCCGAGAGGCCCGCGCCGCCGGAGGAGACCTGCCCGGAGCTCTGGCCGCTGCCGCCCACGCCTGGTCCCGGGTCGAAGAGACCGCACCAACCGCCGAACTGCAGGAGTACGCGGCCCTTCGGGCGGCCACCAACCTGGCTGAGCGCCTCCTGCTCGTCGGCCACAATCCGGACGACCTAGCCGCCCTCGCCCACCATCTGCAACGACGCCCGCGCCCGCACGCCCTGATCGCGGGCGACGACGACCCGGCCCAGCTCGCGGCCACCGGGCTCCTGCTCATGCAGAGTTACGGGTTCCTCTACGAACAGCAGGGGCGCCCGGCCTGGCTCGAGGCCCTGGCCGAAGTGGCCGACTCACTGCTGGCCTCCGGAGTGCCCGACCCCCGCTGGGCCGCCCTGACCAGCGCAGCCCTCGCCGGGGCGATCCTGACCTCCCCCGACGGCTCCGCCCTGGTGCGGCGGCTGCCCGAGGTACCGGCCCTGCTGCAGGTGGCCTCGGCCGGGCTCCCGCCGGGCGACGAGCACCGCCCGCAGGTCGAGGCCCTCCGGCTCACCTACGACCAGCGCCGTACTGCCCCCGGCACTCCCGTCGAGGCCCTCGAGAACCGCGATTCGCTGGTCGAGCTCCAGAAACTGCACGCCGAGGCCCGATTCGAGGGGGACACCGGCACCGCCCTCACCGGGGCGCTGACCATGGCCCTGGACACCCGCTTCCGGCACCACCGGGACCTGCGCGACGTGCGGGCCGCCCGCGCGCACACCCTCGCCGCCCTGGACCAGCAGGGGCACGGCGACTTCGCCCGCACGATCATGCAGGCCAACCTGGCCCTGTCCGATCTGCAGATGAGCACCCTCGACCCGCAGAACCACCCGGCCTCCACGGCCGTCCGCAACCTGCGCAAGGTCCTCGAGCGCGTTCCCACCGACGCACCCCAGCACCGCGAACTGCTCGCCCTGATCGCGATCGGGCTGCTGCTGCAGGCCGGCCAGACCCGCGACCGGCCCACCTCCGACCGGCTGGTCGCCGAGTCCCGGCAGATCGTGGGGCAACTGGACGGGACCGAACTGGCCGACCGGGGCGGGCTGCTGGGTGCCCTGGCCGGCACCTTCCACCTGCTGCTCGAGAACGAGGACGCTCCGGGCGAACGGCTCAGCCGGTTCCAGCAGCAGCTCGCGCCCTACGCCGACGTCATGCCGCCGGAACTGGTCACCGCGCTTCGCGGCGCGACGGTCCGCACCCTCGACTGGGACGTCAACTCCACCGCCCCGAAAGACATCGACCAGGCCCAGACCGACGCCCTCGACGAGACGCTCGCCGAGATGGAGCGCTCGGCGCAGGATTCCGGCCGCGCCCCGGACAACGCGTTCGACGCGTTCCTGGCCATGGAGAGAGCCCGGCTGCTACGGGTACGCGATGCCGTGCGCTGGCGGCAGATGAGCGATGCCCTGCTGGACGCGCCGGTCGTCAGCGAGTCCGAGCTGGCCATGATGCGCGACTGGGCCCGGGGCGGCGTCGGCAGTCCGGGGGCGCTGCTGCGGAAGATGACGCAACACTCGGCCGATCACGTTCGAGACAGCGACGACCGCCGCGTGGCGCGCACTCTGGGCCTGGAGGCGCTGAACCGGCATGCGCTGCGGGTCTTACGTCAGAGCGGCACCCGTGATGCGATCACCACCGCCCGCGCGGGGGCCGGCGACGCCCACGAGGTGGCCGCCTGGTGTCTGCGCGACGGAGCCACCGACACCGCCGTGCGGGCCCTGGAATCGGGTCGCGGACTCACCCTGCTGGCCGTGCAGGCCGGACCCGCCATCGACGAACGCCTGCGGGCGCTGGGTTTTCAAGAGCTCGCAGAACAATGGACGATTGGTCCCGCCGACGGCGGTGCGGTTCCGGACGATGTTCGTCACCGGGTGATCGACGCCCTGGCCGCCAACGGGATCACCGACGTCCTGCCGGTGCCTACCCCCGACGAGATCGCCCGCGCCCTGCGGACACTGAACCAGGACCTGCTCATCTACCTGGTCCCCCGCGACCGGGACGCCGGCCAGCAGCAGGACGTCCCACCCGGCGCTCTCGTCGTGAGCGCCGGCGGTACCACCGACTGGGTTCCGCTGCCCGGCCTCGAGGTGGGCAGCGGCAGCATCGTCGAACGCTACCTCCAGACCCACCATCAGGCCCTCGACAGCCTCGACCCGCACGACCGCAGCGCCTGGCGCGAAGCCCTCAACGACGTCTGCCGTTCGGCCTGGGACACCACGATCGCGCCGCTGTCGGCCCGTCTGCAGGGGGTTCACCCCAGCCGGCCCGCCCGCGTCGTCCTCGTTCCCGCCGACGCCCTGTGCGTCGTCCCCTGGCACGCGGCCTCCCCCCACCCGGCCGACCCGGGTGGCCGGCGCGCGCTCCGGCTGGCCTCGTTCTCGCAGATCGCCTCGGCCGCACTGCTTGTCACCGCCGCCACCCGCCCCCGCCCTCAGACCGGCGGAAGCGTTGTGCTGGTGGGCGATCCGGGCGGAGACCTGCCCTACGCCCAGCTGGAGACCCGGGCGATCCGCTCGGCGTTCTACCCCGATGCCCAGATCTGGGGCAAGCCGCCTCATCTCACCGACGGAGCCGCCACCCAGCCCCGGCTGCGAGGGCTGCTGGCCAGTGGGAGCTGCGACGTGTTGCACTACGCCGGGCACGCCACCGTCGATCCCGAACACCCCGGAGCCTCGTGCCTCGACCTCGGCCCGCAGCGACTGCGCGCCGAGGTCATCATGCAGGCCGCCGCCGGCGCCCCGGCTCGCGAACGGGGCCTGTGCGTCTGCCTGGCCGGCTGCACCACCCACCTGACCCGGTCCGCGTTCGACGAGGCCCTCACCCTTTCCAGCGCCTTCATGGTCGGCGGGGCGTCCTCGGTGATCGGCTCCCTGTGGCGACTGCGCGACGCCAGCGCCGCCGTCATGATGTTCATGCTGCATCGGGGCCTGCACCGAGGACTGACCCCGGTGCAGGCGCTGCACCGGGCGCAGAGCTGGATGCTCAACCCGGACCGGAGCGTCCCGCCCGAGATGCCGGCCGATCTGCGGGAGGTGCTGGCCGGGATCGACCCGGCCGACCCGGTGCACTGGGCAGGGCTGGTCCACCAGGGAGCCTAGGCCTTGGAACCTCCTCGGCCCGCGCTGCGTCCAACTCCCCGACCACCGTTCAGGAGGAGGCCCTCGATGCGTGCACCGTGGATGATCGTCGTAGCCGTCAGCGGCACCCTGGCCCTCGGGGCCTGCGGCAGTGAGGCCGCACCGGCCGCCGCCGCCCCCGAACCGGAGCGCTCCCACCTCCCGATCCAGGTCAGCGAACCGGCGCCCTCGGGCGGACCGAACTACTCCCGCAACCAGAAAGCCGGCGCGCGGGCGGCCGAGGCGGCCGATCCCTACGTGAAGAACCTGGAGGCGGACCCGACCTTCGGCGGCCTGGCCATCGTGCCCGCGGGGCTGCGCGTGGACGTGGTGGGCACCCCGAGCCCGGTCGTTTCCGCCGCCGTGACCGAGATGGAGAAGACGGTTCCGGTCTTCACCAGAAGCGTGCCCAACAGCTACAAGGATCTGCTGGCGCTGACCGCGCAGCTCAACGAGGACAGTGAGTCGTGGAGGCAGAAGGGCGTCAACTTCTCCTCCTGGGGCCCGTCAGGCCACACCAACACCGTCCGGATGACTCTCACCAAGTACAAGCCCGAATTCGCCCAGCAGCTCATCGAAACCTACGGCAGTGAAAGGTTCTCGGTGTCCAAGCGCTCAGAGACGAACCGGCCCATGTCCTGACCCCAGCGAACCAGGCAGGCGCCGCAACAGTTCGACCGTAGCTGCGGCCGGATCCTCTGCTTCAGTAATGGCTCTCACCACCACGATGCGCCGCGCCCCCGCGGCAACCACCTCGTCCACGGTGGTCAGATCAACACCCCCGATAGCGAACCACGGCTTCTCACCGGCCTTTGCTGCGGCGTACCGCACGAGCTCCAGGCCGGTGGCGGCTCGACCGGGTTTGGTGGGCGTGGCCCAGGTCGGCCCCACGCAGGCGTAGTCGACCTCCGGGTCGGCCACGGCCGCGTCGAACTGCTCGGGTGAGTGGGTGGAGCGGCCGATCCCGGTGCCCGGGCCGATCAGGCGGCGCGCGGCTGCGGGCTGTAGGTCGCGCTGGCCCAGGTGCAGCACGTCCGAGCCGGACACCGCGGCGATGTCGGCCCGGTCATTGACAGCCAGCAGACGTCCGTGGCGGCGGGCGGCGTCGGCGAAGACTTCCAGCAGCTCCAGTTCCTCGGCTGCTTCCAGCTGCTTCTCCCGCAGCTGCACGATGTCGACCCCCGCGGCCAGGACTGCGTCGAGGAACTGTTCAAGGTCCCCCTCGCGGCGGCGAGCGCCCGTGCACAGGTAGAGGCGGGCTGTGCTCAGCGCGGTGCGGGCGTCGGGCGTGGGCTGGAGGGTCTCGGAGGTCGGCACGGGGGCGAGTGTGCCAGGGGTCAGAACGGGGAGGGCAAATGGGGGACGTCGGTGGCGGGGTATGGTGGGCCGCACCACGGGAGCCCGGGATCGCGGGCTGAGAGGGCGAGCGCACTCGCCGACCGTCGAACCTGCTCCGGGTCATGCCGGCGAAGGGAGTGCTGGGTGGTTCCCCTTGGGAACTCCCTGGCCGCGCAGAGCGCGGTACAGGGGGACGTGGTTGTGCTGGGTGGCGGCCTGATCGGCACCGCCTGTGCGTGGCGGCTGGCGCAACGAGGCCACGACGTCGTGCTCGTGGATCCTGCTCCCGGGGCCGGCGCCTCGTACGCGGCCGCCGGGATGCTGGCGCCGGTCAGCGAACTGCACCACGGCGAAGAAGAGCTGCTGGCGCTGTGTCTGCTGGCCGCAGCGGGTTTTGCCGACTTTGCGGGCCAGGTCAGTGAGGCGTCCGGCCTGCCGACGGGGTATCGCGCCTGCGGCACGCTGGCCGTCGCCCTCGACGCCGGGGACCGGGCGCGGCTGGCGCGGGTGCGGGCTGCTCAGACCGCGCTCGGCCTGGAGGTCGAGGCGCTGAGCGGGCGGCAGGTGCGTCAGCTGGAGCCGTTCCTCGACCCGAGTGTCTGCGGCGGCACGCTGGTGCGCGGCGATCATCAGGTCAATCCCCGGGAGCTGCTGGCGGCGCTGCGGGTCGCGGCCGAACGGGCTGGGGTGCGGTCGGTCCGGGCTCTGGGCGAAGTACTGGTACACGAGGGCCGGGCTGTCGGCGTGGGCCTGGCGGGCGGCGGCGAGCTCCGCGCTTCGCTGGTAGTCCTCGCCACGGGTGCGCGGGCACACGAGCACGTTCCGGTCCGACCGGTGAAGGGCCAGATCATCCGGTTGTGCATGCCGGTCGGCGAGCACGTGCTGCAGCGCACGGTACGAGGGCTGGTGCGCGACCGGGAGGTGTATCTGGTGCCGCGTGAAGATGGTGAGCTGGTGGTGGGAGCCACCTCCGAAGAGCGCGGTTTCGACGAGAGCGTGACCGCCGGGGCAGTGCACGAGTTGCTGCGTGATGCGCAGACTCTCGTGCCTGCAGTGGCAGAGCTGGAACTGGTGGAGGTGCTCGCGCGCTGTCGGCCCGGATCGCCGGACAATCTGCCGCTGATCGGCTTCGGTCCGGTGCCGGGTCTGCTGGTGGCGGCTGGGCACTACCGCAACGGTGTGCTGCTGTCCGGGCTGACCGCCGACGCGGTGGCTGCGCTGGTCAGTGGTGAACAGGTCGCGCCCGAGGTCGCCGCGTGCGATCCGGGTCGGTTCGGGCTGCGAGCGGCGGCCCGGGAGGAGGTGGGTACACGGTGAGCACGGTCCCTGACGGTGAGGTCGAAGTTGTGGTCAACGGCAAGCCTTTACGGGTTCCACGGGGGTGCAGCGTGGCCGATGTGGTGGCCTGTTTCGCGCCGACGGTCAGGCCCGGCCGGGGTACGGCCGTGGCGCTTAACGAGGAGATCGTGCCGGCCGGCCGCTGGTCGCAGACCACGGTCGCCGGGGGCGAGCGCCTCGAGCTGCTGCAGGCGGTGGCCGGAGGATGAGCAGCGTTGCGATGCAACCGGTTCCCACGGTGGACGCGGAGCCGTTCGTGGTGGCCGGCCGGGCGTTCGGTTCCCGGCTGATCACCGGTACCGGTGGGGCCGCGAACCACGACATCCTGGAGCGGGCCCTGAGAGCCTCGGGCACCGAGATGACCACCGTCGCGCTCCGGCGAGTCGACCCGTCCGTACGCGGTTCGCTCTTGGATGTCCTGGACCGCGTCGGCGTTCAGGTACTGCCCAACACGGCCGGCTGCCGCACCGCCCGTGAGGCCCTGCTGACCGCGCGTCTGGGCCGGGAGGCTCTGGGCACCGACTGGGTGAAGCTGGAGGTCGTCGCCGACGAGGAGACCCTCCTGCCGGACGCGGTGGAACTGCTGGAGGCCGCCGAGCAGCTCGTGGACGACGGATTCACCGTCCTCGCCTACACGAACGACGACCCGGCCCTCGCCCTGCGCCTGGAACGCATCGGCTGCGCGGCGGTCATGCCGCTGGGGGCGCCGATCGGCACTGGGCTGGGCATTCTCAACCCGCACAACATCGCCCTGATCGCCGAGCGCGCCAACGTTCCGGTGGTGCTCGACGCCGGGATCGGGACTGCCTCGGACGCGGCGCGGGCGATGGAACTGGGGTGCGATGCAGTGCTTCTGGCCACGGCCGTCACCCGCGCCCAGGATCCCGAGCTGATGGGCACGGCCATGCGTCATGCCGTGCTGGCCGGTCGCGCGGCCCGCTTGGCCGGACGCATTCCTCAGCGGGCGCTGGCGCAGGCTTCCTCCACGTGGGAGGGCCTGGCCAGCTTCGGTACTGAGCCGTGAGCGCGCCGATTGTCGAGCCGGCGGCGGAACTCACCCACGACGAGCGCCGCCGCTACGCGCGACAGATACTGCTCCCGGATGTGGGTGAAGTGGGCCAGCGGCGGCTGAAGGCCGCCCGAGTCCTCGTGATCGGCGCCGGTGGCCTCGGCTCCCCCGCACTGCTGTACCTGGCCGCCGCCGGGGTGGGAACGATCGGCATCGTCGATGACGACGTGGTGACCGAGTCGAACCTGCACCGGCAGGTCGTGCACGGCAGCGCGGACGTGGGCCGGGCCAAGGTCGACAGCGCCGCCGACGCCGTGGCCCGCTCGAACCCGTTCGTGCGGGTGGTCGGACACGGTGAGCGGCTGACCGCGGACAATGCCCAGGAGCTGATCGCCGGCTACGACCTGGTCGTCGACGGCTCGGACAACTTCGGCACCCGCTACCTGGTCAACGACGCCTGCGTGCTGACCGGGACGCCGTGGGTGTGGGGTGCGGTCCTGCGCTTCGAGGGCCAGGTCTCGGTGTTCTGGCCCGGCCCCGGCCCCACCTACCGCGATCTGTTCCCCGCCCCGCCGGAGCCGGGCACCGTCCCCTCCTGCAGCGAGGCCGGGGTGATCGGCGCGGTGTGCGCGGCCGTGGGCGCGGCCATGGTGACCGAGGCCGTCAAGCTCATCACCGGCGCCGGACAGAGCCTGCTGGGCCGGGTCCTCGTGCACGACGCCCTGGCCATGACCTGGCGCACACTGCGGCTGACGCCCGACCCATACGGCACGCCCCCGACCCGCATCGAGTCCGTCGACGCCGATCGGGAACCCTCCGACGACCTGCCCGAAGTGGATGCCGGGGAACTGGCACACCGGTTACGCGACCACAAGGCGGATCTCGTTCTGGTAGACGTGCGCGAGCCCCACGAGCACGCCGAGAACTCCATCCCGGGCTCGATCCTGGTCCCGCTGGCCGACGTGCTGGCCGATCCGGGCCGCTTCGACCCGGATCAGCCGCTGGTGCTGCACTGCGCCGGCGGGGTGCGCTCGGCCCGGGCGCTGCGGGCCGTGCTGGCTGCGGGGCATCGCGATGCTGCTCACCTGCGCGGCGGCATTGCGGCCTGGGGCAGGCTCAGCCACTCCTGAGGTGTGAACCGACCCAAGCCCCAAAGGACGTCGGTGACCACCAAGGCTTTGGTGGTCACCGACGTCCTCAATCAGTCACTGCAACTGCTCCGGGAAATCACTGGCCCTTGATCAGGGAGACCGCGATCTGCGGGTCGAAGACCCCGGCGGCCGTGCCGGAGGCGATGCCGCAGTTGCCGTCCGACTCGCCGGGCGTCTTGATCCACAGGCGGGCCTCGGGCGTCTTGGCCGTGGGCTTCTTGTTCACCTGGGAGACGGCGCCGAGCTTGCGGCCGGCCGGGTTGCACCACTCGCCGTTGCTGCCGTTGCCGTTACGGCTGGTGTCGACCACGTAGGGCTTGGCCTTGGCGCCGCGCTTGCGCAGTTCGGCGTTCACCTTGGCGGCGTACGCGTTCTCCTGCGCGGTGGTGCGGTAGTTGGACACGTTCAGGGAGAAGCCACGCACGTTCTTCAGGCCGGCCTTGACCAGGCGGCCCGACATGTCCTGCGCCGAGGCCCAGTTCGAGTTGCCGGCGTCCAGGTAGACGTAGGCGTTGGGGGCGCTCTTCTTGAACTGCTCGGTGGCGTAGCTGAGCAGCTTCGTCCGGGTGGTGGCGTCGGCCGTGCTCATGCACTGGAAGTCGGCCAGCGAGTCGGGCTCGAGCACGACCAGGGCGCGGCGCTTGCCCACGCCGTTGGCGAACGACTTGATCCAGGTGCGGTACTCGCTGACGGCGGTGCCGCCGGAGGAGTGCCCACCGCAGGCGTCGCGGCCGGGGATGTTGTAGGCCACCAGGATCGGAGTCTTCTTCTTCTTGGCGGCCGCCGAGACGTAGGTGTTCACGGCCGGCCTGATGCTGCCCGACCAGTTGCCGAACCACTTGGCCGAGGGCTTGGACGACAGCTTCGCCTTGATCGTGGCCTTGCGGCTGTCGCCGGCGTTCTGGGCGACCCAGGTGGCCGGACCCGACTTGGGGTCGGCATAGAACGTCATGGTCTTGGGCAGGCCCTTGACCGCTGCCGCAGCCGGGGCGGCCTCCGCGGCCGGTGCCACGGTCGTGACGCTGGTCTTACCCGCAACCGCAGCCGCGGGGGCGGCGGGCTCGGCGTGCCCGACCAGGCTCTGCGTCACTGCACCGCCGATCGCCAGAGCGGTTGCAGCAGAGATGATCACGGTGGTACGACGCTTCACGGTTCCTCTTTGGTCGAGCCTGGGGGGCAGGTGTCCAAAGGTAGAGAAGTGGACGTTATGGGTTTCCTATGTGACCCGCTCCGCTTCTGCGGCGTTTGTCACGGCAACCTTTTGCCGACTTGGTTTTCTTGAACCGGGCTGAAATCCCCGGGACGTCCATGCCGTAACGCGCGTACGCAATGAGTACGCATCCCTTCACGCAAGGTGCAGGCGGCAAGATCGTCGGTGGTGCTGGCTACGGTCCTCTCGTGGACTCTGAGATGCGACCCATCCGCAGCTTGCTCGCACATCTGGACACCCGGACCTGGTTGGAGCGGTGGAGCCGGGAGGCGCTCGAGGCCGGCGACGAGATCGCCCTGGACGTCACCGAGCAGATGCGCACCACCGGTTGGATCGGGTCGCCACCGGCCTCCGCGCAACAGGTGCGAGACGCCGAGACGAAACTGGGCCGGAAACTGCCTCCGTCGCTGAAAGACTTCTATGCGGTGACCAATGGCTGGCCGGTGCTGTCGATGGGGTTCGACGCCTTGCGTCCCGTTCAGGAACTCGGCTGGGTGCGGGACCTGGAGTCGGAGCTTGTCGCGATCTGGTCCAGCACCGAACCTGACGACGAGACGTACGCGCAGGAACCGGATGACGGCTCTTTTTTGCTGCGCCGGTCCTTGCTGCTCAACACGGGAACCGATCACTTCCTGCTGGACCCGGCGCGCCTCACATTCGGCCGGCTCCAGAACGAGCCGGAGTGGGCAGCCGTCGGCTTCACCAGCTGGTACCCCGGTGCCGGGGAAGCCGACTGGTCGTTCCGCGCAGGCCTGGAAGACCACTACGCAACCTTCGTCAGGTTCCACTCCCCCGGCAGCCGGACCCGCCAAGAAGTGGCCGAGCAGGTCGAGGTCGCCTACCAGTTGCTTCTGGAGGGTGACCGTGCCCGGGCTGACGTTCTTGACCGGGCGGTGAGCTTCGGGGACCACCGTGCGGATGTCCTACGTTCGCAGCTCCACATTCTTGACGGCCGTCACGACAGCCCTTCGCATATCTCGGATCTCGACCTTCGCAAACCCGAGATCGCCGAAGATCCGGCCGTCTTCGAGGACCTGCTGCCGCTCTTGGTCCTCGGCTGTCCCGGTAACGATCGGCAGGCTCTGGACCGCACGATCGAGCGGGCTCCGCAGCAGCTTGCACACCGTCTTCGGGAACTGCTCGCCACCTTCCAGCGCGAACCCGGTCTGCGGGCAGACTTCAGTTACGCCCCCGCCTTCGCTGTCACGGTGGACGAGGCCCGGTCGCTTGCTGCGGCGGGGCGCGGACAGGAGTCGTTCAATCACCTCGTCAACGGCCTCAAGCAGTGGCGCCCTCTGTCGAGCGGGCATCTAGCCCCGATGGGCCTGCTGTGGGACGAGGAACTGGCCGGTGTGATGGCCGACCCGACTCGACGCCGGGCGTTACTGGAGACGAAGCGAGGACACTGACCCCGTTGCACCCATGTTCAGGATCGCCGAACCGAGGGCATGCAATCCTGACCCCATGAGCACACCGGCCTGGCCCGAGATCCGCGAATGCGCCGACCAGGCCCCTTACCCCGTCGAGGTTCTGCCGGTGGATGCGCAGCGGGCTCAGCAGTGTCTGAGCGCCTTTGGCATGACCGAGCGCTCCTGGCTGGGCGCGGTGATGCTGCACACCGGCGGGATCCTGATCGACCACGGCTGGTTGCGGGTACTCGGCAGTGGCTACGAGGGCCGGCGCGGCCCGCTGCCCGACGTGGTCTCGGCCGCAGCCCCTTCCACCGGATCCGTCACCGTCGCCCACGACGTGCTGGGCGGGCACTTCGTCTGGCGCCAGTCCGCCCCTGAGTCACCCCCGACCGTGCACTACTACGCTCCGGACACCCTGGCCTGGGAAGACCTGGAACTGGGATACGGCCGCTGGCTCGCCGCCATGCTCACCGGCTGGCTGAGCGACTTCTACGCATCGCTGCGCTGGTCAGGATGGGCCGACGAGGTGGCCGGCACGCGACTGGACCAGGGCATCCACACCTGGCCGCCACCCTGGACGGCCGAGGGCAAGGATCTGGGAACCGTCTCCCGGCGCGCGATCTCCATGACGGAACTCATTTCGTTCCATCAGAGCTGACGCGGTCCCAGCCGGGCCGGGGCCGGTGACTGCCCAGCTGGATGTCGCGACTGCGGTAGACGATGTAAGGCCGGGTCAGGTAGCCGAGCGGGGCGCTGAAGACGTGCACCAGCCGGGTGAAGGGCCAGATCGCGAAGAGGCCGAAGGCGACCAGGGCGTGCAGCTGGAAACCGATCGGCGCGTCCGCCATCAGTGACGCGTCGGGCTGGAAGGCGAGGAAGGAGCGATACCAGACCGAGACGCCCTCACGATAGTTGTACTCCCCGCCGATGGTGAAGACGGATCCGGCGATGGTGTTCCACATGCCCAGCAGGATGGCCGCGGCCAGGAACAGGTACATGACCTTGTCCATGACTGTGGTGGCCGAGAACACCGGGCCGACCGTGCGCCTGCGGTAGATCAGGATGAGCATGCCCGCGGTGGCGGCGATCCCGGCGAGCAGGCCGCCGAGCACGGCGACGAGGTGGTACAGGTGGTCACTGATCCCCACCGCCTCGGTCCACGAGCGCGGCACCAGCAGGCCGATCACGTGGCCACCGACCACGCCGAGCATGCCGAAGTGGAACAGCGGGCTGCCCCAGCGCAGCAGGCGGTTCTCGTACAGCTGGGACGAGCGGGTGGTCCAGCCGAACTTGTCGTAGCGGTAGCGCCACAGGTGGCCCGCCACGAAGGTGGTCAGGCAGACGTAGGGCACGACGACCCACAGGAACGTGTCCATCAGCGGGCTCCGCGGAAAGTAGGCATGGGCAGCTGGACTGCCGGGGCAGGGTCGAAGCCAGGGATGGCATATGGGCTGAGTCCGACCTCTTCGGCCGGGGGTCCTTCGGCCGCCAGTCTTCTCACCGCGGACATCTGGTCTCCGGCCAGGGGCGGCAAGGTAGCGGAGACGGCCTGGACGGCGCCGGCCCAGGGCGAGTCGCTCTTGGTGAGGCCGATGTTCAGCAGTTCCAGGCCGGCGCGGTGATCCAGCAGCAGCTGACGGCCGCGCTCGAGGTCGACGGCCGCACCGTATTCCAGCACCACGCAGAGGTGATCGGGAAGTTCACCGTTGGCCAGCTGACCGTCCGGTCCCAGTTCGACGCCGGACTCCAGATAGGTCTGCTTGAACCGCAGCAGGGCCATACCGCGCTTGCGCGTGTCGCCGTGGGCGAAGTAGGTCAGGAACAGGTTGTGCCGACGCCGGGTGTCGAAGGTGCCGACGTAGTCGGCCTGCAGGTCGACCAGGGCAACGCCTCGTAAACGGTGCTGGCAATCGTCCAAAAGTTCTGCACTGCGCCCTGGAACGGCCCGCGCCACGCGCTCGACCAGGTCGAGCCGCTCCGGGAGCTGTTCGTCGGGGTAGTCCAGCAGCAACGAGGCCGCCTGCCAGATCCACGCAGTGTGCTCCGGCGAGATCTGGTGCGGCTTGCTGCGCCTCATCCTGGTCAGACTTTTCACCGCGCATCGCCTTCCGGATCGCCCTCGGCGGGTGGGAACAGTCCGGCCGGTGAGCCCTTGCCGTCCCAGTTGAGCAGATTCACCCGTCGGCGCTTCCCGGCGGCAGCGGTCATCGTGTCGGAGGTCTGACGCTCCTGCAGCATCTGAAAGTTTTCTGCGGCAAGGGGAACCAGCCGTCCGGACCCTTCACCGAAAGGCCCCTGCTGACCGCCACCGTACTCCGACACCGAGCACTCGGTCGCTATTTCCTCCAGGGCATGGGCCTGTTCGGCGTGGGCAGGCGGGATGACGTACCGGTCTTCGTACTTGGCAATGGCCAGCAGGCGGTACATGTCATACATGTCCTCCTCCCCCATCCCCACCGAAGCCGGGATAGCACCGTTGGGAGACCGTCCCATAGTGATGTCTCGCATGTACGAACGCATCGCGGCCAGTTTGCGCAGAACATTGTGGACGGGTGTCACGTCGCCTGCGGTGAAGAGCTCGGCGAGGTACTCGACCGGGATCCGGAGCGTGTCGATGGCCGCGAACAGGTTGCCGGAATCCTCTGCGTCCGAACCGGTCTCCTTGACCACGTCGACGATCGGCGACAGCGGGGGGATGTACCAGACCATGGGCATGGTGCGGAATTCGGGGTGCAGGGGCAGCGCGACCTTGTAGGTGTTGATCAGCGCGTGGATCGGGGATCGCTGGGCGGCCTGGATCCAGTCGTGCGGGATGCCGTCACGTTCGGCTGCGCTGACCACCTCCGGGTCGTTCGGGTCCAGGATCAGGGCACGCTGGGCCTCGTACAGGTCCTGCTCGTCGGGGGTGGCTGCGGCCTCGAGCACCGCGTCCGCGTCGTAGAGGATCAGGCCGAGGTAGCGCAGCCGGCCCACGCACGTCTCGGAACAGACGGTCGGCAAGCCGACTTCGATGCGGGGGAAGCAGAAGGTGCACTTCTCGGCCTTGCCGGTGCGGTGGTTGAAGTAGACCTTCTTGTAGGGGCAGCCGGAGACACACATCCGCCAGCCCCGGCAGCGGTCCTGGTCCACCAGCACGATGCCGTCTTCTTCGCGCTTGTAGATCGCTCCGCTGGGGCACGAGGCAGCGCAGGAGGGGTTCAGGCAGTGCTCGCAGATGCGCGGCAGGTAGAACATGAAGGTCTGCTCGAACTCGAACTTCACCTTCTGCTCGATCTTGGCCAGCATCGGGTCGCGTTCCAGGGTGGCCGCCGAGCCGCCCAGGTTGTCGTCCCAGTTGGACGACCACTCGACCTTCATGTCCTTGCCGGTCAGCAGCGACTTGGGCCGCGCGACCGGGGTGTGCTGCTGCGCCGGGGCGTCGGTCAGGGTGGAGTAGTCGTACGTCCAGGGTTCGTAGTAGTCCTTGATGGAGGGCATCTTCGGGTTGGAGAAGATGGAGGCGAGCTTGCGGATGCGTCCGCCGCCCTTGAGCACCAGGTGCCCGCGCCGGTTCAGGGCCCAGCCGCCCTTCCACTCCTCCTGGTCCTCGTAGGTGCGCGGATACCCCTGTCCGGGACGGGTCTCCACGTTGTTGAACCAGACGTACTCGGTGCCGGTGCGGTTGGTCCAGGCCTGCTTGCAGGTGACCGAGCAGGTGTGGCACCCGATGCACTTGTCGAGGTTCATCACCATCGCCATCTGAGCCATCACGCGCATGTCAGTACTCCACGTCCTGCGAGCGGCGACGGATGACCGTCACCTCGTCGCGCTGGTTGCCGGTCGGGCCGAGGTAGTTGAAGGCCCAGGACAACTGGGCGTACCCGCCGATCAGGTGCGAGGGCTTGACCAGCAGTCGGGTCAGGGAGTTGTGGATGCCGCCTCGCTTGCCCGAGGTCTCGGCCAGGGGCACGTCGATGAGCCGGTCCTGGGCGTGGTGCATGTACACGGTGCCCTCGGGCATCCGGTGCGAGACCACGGCCCGGGCCACGACCACGCCGTTGCGGTTGACGGCCTCGATCCAGTCGTTGTCCTTCACGCCCACCTTGGCGGCGTCGCGGTCGCTCATCCAGATGGTCTGGCCGCCGCGTGAGAGGGACAGCATGAACAGGTTGTCCTGGTACTCCGAGTGGATCGACCACTTGTTGTGCGGGGTCAGGTACCGCACCGTGAGCCCTTCCACCCGATCGGCGCCGGGGCCGGCGACGTCACCGATCGCCGGCTCTGCGAAGAGGGCGCCCATGTTCAGCGGTGGCCGGAAGACCGGCAGGTTCTCGCCCAGTTCGCTCATCCAGTCGTGGTCGAGGTAGAAGTGCTGGCGTCCGGTGAGGGTGTGCCACGGCTTCCGTCGCTCGACGTTGATCGTGAAGGGTGAGTAGCGCCGGCCTCCGGACTCCGAGCCGGACCATTCCGGGGAGGTGATGACCGGGACCGGGGCCGCCTGGGTGTCGGCGAACGTGACCTGCTTGCCCTCGTGTTCGGCGGCCAGGTCGTGCATCTGGTGGCCGGTGCGCTTCTCCAGCTGTTTGAACCCCTGTACGGCCAGGTGACCGTTGGTGGTTCCCGACAGGGCCAGGATCGCTTCGCACACGTGGACGTCACGTTTCAATGAAGGACGTCCGTCAGCGACGCCTCCGCGCACTGCACCGTTCTTCGCCCGCAGGTAGTCGATCTGCTGGCCCAGTTCGAAGGTCACGCCTTTGGTGGTGGCGCCCAGCGTGTCCAGCAGCGGCCCCAGCGCGTTCATCTTCTCGCTGATCGCCCCGTAGTCGCGTTCCACCTCCACCAGCCGGGGCATGCTCACTCCCGGCACGGGCTCGCACTCGCCCTTCTTCCAGTCCCGCACCACCCCGTGGGGGTTGGCCATGGCGTCGGGGGTGTCGTGCATGAGTGGAACGGCGACCACGTCGCGCCGGGTGCCCAGCCGGGGACCGGCCAGTTCGCTGAACTTGGCCGCGATCGCCTGCCAGGTCTCCCAGTCCGTGCGGGTCTGCCAGGGTGGGGCGATGGCCGGGTTGAACGAGTGGACGAACGGGTGCATGTCGGTGGTGTTCAGGTCGTGCTTCTCGTACCAGGTGGCGGCCGGGAAGACGACGTCCGAGAAGACCGTGGTGGAGGTCTGCCGGAAGTCCAGCGTCATCAGCAGGTCCAGCTTGCCCTCCGGAGCGTCCTCGTGCCAGGTCACGTCCCGCGGCCTCAACGACGGAGCAGTCTCACTGGCGCGCACCGAGGAGTCGGTGCCCAGCAGGTGTTTGAGGAAGTACTCGTTGCCCTTGGCCGAGGAGCCGATCAGGTTGGCCCGCCAGATCGACAGGATCCGGGGGAAGTTCTCGGGCGCGTCCGGGTCCTCGCAGGCGAAGTTCAGTGACCCGTCCTTCAGCCCGGCCGCGACGTGCTCGGCGGTACTGCGCCCGGCTGCGGCTGCTTCTTCGGTGATCTGCAGCGGGTTACGGTCGAAGGTCGGGTAGGACGGGGACCAGCCCATCCGAGCGCTCTGGGCGATCACGTCGGCGGTGCTCTGGCCGGCGAACGTGCCCTGCCCGCTGCTGGCCGAGAGGGTGTCGGCGCCGAACTGGTCGTAGCGGAACTGGTCGGTGTGCAGGTACCAGTAGGCGGTCTGGATCATGTTGCGCGGCGGACGGTTCCAGTCCAGGGCGTTGGCCACCTGGTTGTAGCCGGTGATCGGCCGGACCTTCTCCTGCCCGACGTAGTGTGCCCAGCCGCCGCCGTTGACGCCCTGGCAACCGGTCAGTGTGGTCAGGGCCAGGAACGCCCGGTAGATCGTGTCGGAGTGGAACCAGTGGTTGGTGCCCGCGCCCATCAGGATCATTGAGCGTCCGCGCGACTCCTCGGCGTTCTGGGCGAACTCGCGGCCGATCCGGGCCGCAGCGGCTGCCGGGACGCCGGTGAACTGCTCCTGCCAGGCCGGGGTCCCGGGCGCGTCGGCATCTTCGTAGCCGGACGGCCACTGCCCGGGCAGCCCTGCGCGGGCCACGCCGTACTGCGCAAGCATGAGATCCAGCACGGTGGTGACCAGGTGCCCCTCGACCGTGCGCACCGGAACGCCTCGCCGCATAGAGGCGGCCGCGCCGTCCGGGTTGTCGAACCGCGGCAGTTCCAGCTCCACCACATCGGTTTCGGCACCGACCAGACTCAGCCGGGGGTCCACCGCACCCAGGTCGAGGTTCCAGCGTCCCTCGCCCGTCGGCCCGAAACGGTGACCCAGTGCACCGTTGGGGACCACCACGTCGTCGGTGGCGGCATCGATGAGCACCGTCTTGAAGGCGGCGTTCTCCTCGTCCCGGTGGGCCGCGAGGTCTTCGGCGGTGAGGAACTTCCCGGGCCGGTGCACCCCGTCGGCGCCGACGTCGATCTTCACCAGGAACGGCAGATCGGTGTAACGCTTGGTGTAGTCGACGAAGTAGGGGGTCTGCCGGTCGACGAAGAACTCCTTGAGGACGACATGCCCCATCGAGATCGCCAGCGCCCCGTCCGTACCGGGATTGGCCGGCAGCCACTCGTCCGCGAATTTCACGTTGTCCGCGTAATCGGGCGCCACGACAACGACTTTCTGGCCACGGTAGCGCGCCTCGGTCATCCAGTGCGCGTCCGGGGTGCGGGTGACCGGGACGTTCGAGCCCCACATGATCAGGTAGCCGGCGTCCCACCAGTCGCCGGACTCCGGAACGTCGGTCTGGTCGCCGAACACCTGCGGGGAGGCCACCGGCAGGTCGGCGTACCAGTCGTAGAAGCTCAGCATCGAGCCGCCGATCAGATGCATGAACCGGGCCCCGGAAGCGTGCGAGACCATCGACATGGCCGGGATCGGCGAAAAACCGGCGATGCGGTCCGGTCCCCACTTCTGGATGGTGTGCACGTGCGCGGCGGCCACCATCTCGACCGCCTCGTCCCAGCCGGCCCGCACCAGGCCGCCTTTGCCGCGGGCGCTCTTGTACGTCTTCGCGCGCTGGGGGTTCTCGACGACATGGGCCCAGGCCTTGACCGGGTCGCCGTCGTACTGGCGCTTGCCCTCGCGGTACATCTGCAGCAGCACGCCCCGCACGTACGGGTAGCGCACGCGGGTCGGGCTGTAGGTGTACCAGGAGAAGGCCGCGCCCCGAGGACAGCCACGAGGCTCGTACTCCGGGGAGTCCGGCCCGACCGAGGGATAGTCGGTCTGCTGGGTCTCCCACGTGATGATGCCGTCCTTGACGTACACCTTCCACGAGCAGGAGCCCGTGCAGTTCACACCGTGGGTGGAGCGCACGACCTTGTCGTGGCTCCAGCGGTCACGGTAGAAGTCGTCGGCCTGGCGGCCGCCCTTCTTGGTCAGGGTCCGCCCGTCGGCCGAGACCTCACCACGGGTGAAGAACCGCCGCGTGCCCACCAGGGCCTCCGACAGAGGGCCTTCCAACAATGGACGTTTGTGGGCGTCCGGTTTGCGTTCGGTGCTCACGCAACTTCCTTTCCGGAGGTGACGCTCACCGCGGTGCGGCGCACGACGGTCAGGGTCAGGGCCAGGGTGAGAGCAGCGGCGGCCGACAGCAGCCACAGCCCGATCGCGTAGGAGTCGGTGCGGCCGTAGACGTAGCCCATGATCAGCGGCGGGACGAACCCGCCCAGGCCACCGGCCGCCCCGACCAGGCCCGTGATCCCGCCCACCCGTGAGGGTTCGGCGATCTGGGCGATCAGCGCGAACGTCGCGCCGCTGCCGGAGCCCAGCGCTGCGGCCATGGCCAGGAACGCGACCGTGCCGATGCCGTCCAGCGGCGGCGTTCCGGCCGAGATGCCCGCACCGACCACGACCACGCCGAACCCGGCGCCCAACACCGGGATCGCACCGAACCGGTCGGCCAGCCAACCCCCGGCCGGGCGCATCAGCACCGCGACGATCACGAACCCGGCCATCCGGTTCGCCGCGTCAGCCGCGGTCAGCCCGTGAGCCGTCTTCAGGTAGGCCGGAAGGTAGACCGAGAACGCCACGTACCCACCGAACGCCACCGCGTACAGAACGCAGGCCTGCCAGGTGATCGGCAGCCGGGCAGTGGCGGCCAGACGGGTGGCCAGGGAGGTACTGGGCACGCTTCGGCCGGGCGCGTCCCGCAGCACCAGCCAGGAGATGACGGCGTACAGCGCCAGCGCCGCAGCGGTGATGAGGAACGGCGCCTGCTCCCCCACGTTCTGGAACAACCGCACCGTGGTGAGTGCGCTGATCGCGGTCCCACCCATACCGGCCCCGAAGATGCCGACGGCCAGGCCGCGCTTCTCCGGCGGGAACCAGGCGTTGACGAACGGCACCCCGACCGCGAACGCCGTCCCACCGATTCCCAGGAAGAAGCCGCCCACCAGGATCAGGGCGTAGGAGTCAAGAGCGAAGAAGGCCAGGAAGAGCACGGGGACCACGGTGGCGGCCGAGACCAGCGGGAACATGACCCGCCCGCCGAAGCGGTCGGTCAGGGCCCCGACCAGGATGCGCCCCAGCGAGCCCACGATGACCGGCACGGCCACCATGAGCGAGACGTCGGACTCGCTCAGCTCGCCGAGCCGGCCGTTGTCGCGGAACAACGGCCCCAGTGGGCTCACCAGGGCCCACGCCCAGAAGTTCAGGGCGAAGCCGAGCGTGGCCACGACGACCATCACCCAGGGCGAGCCCACCCCCGCCTCGGCCGCCGCCCGCGTCCGCTCTGTCTCGATGTCGCGACTCACGACAACCTCTCTGCCCGTATGACCGATCACACCGTCGTGGTGACGCCAGCATCTGAATGCGGCGTCCTGCCCGGATCACGTGGCTGAAATCCGTGCTCTCACAGTGCTGTCAAGCGGGCTGGCGCCATCAGGGCCACTGGTCCCATGCGGTCCCCGCCAAAGTCCTTTTACATGTTCAAGCGCATGCAAATCGTCGGGCCGAACCGGTGCGGGAGAATGGGCGCTGCGTCAGAGCCCGACCTAGGAGCCGCCCCCGTGTCCACCCCCAGCCCCACGCCCGGGGAGCACGCACGAGCGACCGATGCCTTGCTGACCGCCAGCCGGGCCCTGATCGGCATCTCCCTGCGCTCCCTGACCGCCTCCCCGGTGGACATCACCCTCGCCCAGCACCGACTGCTGGTCCTGCTCGCCGCCCGGGGTGGTCAGACGATCAGCGCCCTCTCCGGCGAGCTGGGTGTGGATCAGTCCAACGCCAGCCGGCTGGTGGACCGGCTACAGCGCATCGGGCTCATCGAGCGACGCCCGTGCGCCTGGGACCGGCGGGCCGTCGAGGTGGCGCTCCTCCCGGCCGGGCGCGAGGTCCTCGACGCGGTGACCGTAGCGCGGCGACAGGAGATCGCTGCTCTGGTCGCGGATCTGACGCCCACCGAGCGCCGGGCAATCGCTCGCGGCGTGGTGGCGTTCAACCGGGTGGCCGGTGAGGTCGACGACGCCGACTGGCCGTCCTAGGGCCGGATGCCTGCCAGGATCGCTGTGCTCTGCGGTCCGGCCTGAACGGGAAAGTCCAGCTGGGTCTGCCCCACGTGCACCGTGATCACGTGCACGCCCCGGAAACGCTCCCAGGGCCGGCCCATGACCTGCGTGATGCGCGAACGCGGCACGAGCGTGCGGGCCAGGGAGATCTCATCGCCCGCCGGCGTGCACCAGTCCCGCCGGTGGATCACCTGGATCTCGCGCTCGTCCTGCAGAGCAACCAGAGGGTGCAGGGTCAGAGGCTGCAGCCGCCGGTAGAACCGCTCGACGGCGGAGGCGGGTGTCACGGTGACGCCGGGGGCGGCGTGCAGCACGCGCAGCTGCGGTTCGGCCTGCATCAGCCGCCTGACCTCCGTCGCCAGCCCCACATCGCCGCGGCCCAGTGCCGGAATCGCTTGCTGCGGCACAGCCGTCATGGCCTGGGGCCGTGGCGCATAGGTCTCGCGGATCTGGTCGACGAGCTTGCGCACCGTGTCAGTGGCGGAGCCGTTGTAGGCGACCTGAACGTTCGAGCCGTCCAGGGCATGAACGGTGAGCCGGCCGTCCAGCAGTCGCACACTGTCCTGAACAGCGGCGATCTGATCGATCGGGATGCTCCGGGTCTGGAAGCGCTCGCCGCTGCGCTGCAGAACGGTCAGTTCTGCGAAGCCGAGCACGACCAGGTAGTCGTACAGGTGCATGCCCGGGCCGACATTGCGGCGCTCGATGTCGCGCGGCACCTTGAGCACCAGCCGCTGCTCGCGCGGGTCGATCCCGGCGGAGCGGAAGAGGCGGGGTATTTCCTCGAAGGTCCTGACCTCGGTGACCCAGGGCCCGAACTCGACGTACTCCTGCTCATCGGGGTCGACAGGGCGGGTCACGACAACTCCTCCGGATGGATGGCCGACCACCCTATCCGCCTGGAGCCCATTCTGGCCCGACGCCTTGTGCACGGCCGACGGTCGACGGCGTCAGTCCGACGTGGCGAACTGGGTCCGGTGCAGCTCGGCGTACCGCCCGTCCAGAGCCAGCAACTCCTCGTGGGTGCCGCGCTCCACCACCCGGCCGGCCTCCAGCACCAGGATCTGGTCGGCCGAGCGCACGGTGGACAGACGGTGCGCAATGACGATGGCGGTACGGCCCTCAAGGGCCTCGTCCAGCGCCGCCTGCACGGCCGCCTCCGACGCCGAGTCCAGATGTGCGGTGGCCTCGTCCAGGACTACGACCCGAGGCTGCGCCAGCAGTAGTCGGGCGATGGTCAGCCGCTGCCGCTCCCCACCGGAGAACCGGTAGCCGCGCTCCCCCACGACCGTGTCCAGGCCCTCCGGCAGCCCGGCGATCACATCGGCCAGCCGACTGCGCCGCAGGGCATCGAGCAGTTCCTCGTCGCTGGCCTCCGGGCGGGCCAGGTGCAAGTTGGAGCGCAGAGACTCGTGGAACAGGTGACCGTCCTGGCTGACCACTCCGACGGTGCGCCGCAGCGAGTCCGTCTGCAACTGCCGCACATCGGTCCCGCCGACCAGGATCTGCCCGGAACTGACGTCGTACAACCGTGCGAGCAGGTTCGCCAGCGTCGACTTCCCCGCGCCGGACGAACCCACCAGGGCCACGACCTGCCCGGGCTCCACCCGGAACGACACGTCGTGGATGATCTGCGCCCCGCCGCGGGTCTCCAGCGTCGCCACATCCTCCAGCGAGGCCAGCGAAACCTCCGCCGCGCTCGGATAGGCGAAGCCGACATCGCGGAACTCGACACTCACCGGGCCGTCCGGCACCGGACGCGCATCCGGGGCCTCCTGGATCAGCGGCACCAGGTCCAGCACCTCGAACACCCGGTCAAAACTCACCAGCGCACCCATGATGTCGATGCGGGCGCTGGCCAGAGCGGTCAGCGGTGCGTACAGCCGGGTCAGCAGCAGGGCCAACGACACGATGCTGCCGGTCTCCAGGTTCCCGGCCACCGCCGCCACCCCACCGACCCCGTAGACCAGCGCCAGGGCCAGCGCGGAGACCAGGGTGAGCGAGGTGATCAGGACCGTCTGCAGCACCGCCGTACGCACCCCGATGTCCCGCACCCGCCCGGCCGCCTCGGCGAAGAACCGCGACTCGTCCTCAGGTCGCCCGTAGAGCTTGACCAGGGCCGCCCCACTGGCCGAGAAGCGCTCGGTGCTGCGCGTCATCATGGCCGCGTTCAACTGGGCGGCATCCTGGGACAGCAGAGCCAGACGCCGGCCCATGATCCGGGCCGGCACCACGAACAACGGCAGCAGCGCCAGGGCCAGCAGCGTCACCGGCCAGGAGATCCCGATCATCACAGCGCCGGTCAGGGCCACCGCGATCAAGTTGCTGACAATGCCCGACAAGGTGTTGCTGAAGGCCCGCTGGGCCCCCAGCACGTCATTGTTCAGCCGGCTGACCAGCGCACCGGTGCGGGTACGGTTGAAGAACGCCAGCGGCATGCGCTGCACGTGGTCGAACACCCGGGTGCGCAGATCCAGGATCAGGTCCTCACCCAGCCGCGCCGACAGCCAGCGCACCGCCACCCCCAGCCCCGCCTCCGCCAGCGCAATGACCGCGATCAGCAGCGCCAGCCGCACCACCGCGCCCCGGTCCCCCTCACCGATCGCGTCCACCACCCGCCCGGCCAGGACCGGGGTGACCACCGAGAGCACCGCCGTCACCGCGCTACCCAGCACGAACAGGCCGAACGAGCGCCTGCGCTCACGGGCCAGGACGATCACGCGGCGCACCGTGCCGGGGCGGAACGGCTGCCGCTCCCGGGCCGACCGGGCCCCGGCGATCGTCGACCACGCGGCCATTTCCATGCTCATAACAGTGCAGACCTCTGGGTTCGTTCGGTGACCGAGGGAAGCTCCTGCCGGCCTCTGGACAGCGCACATTCCCCGTGCACCCGACGCGTGGACGAGTGGCTGAATCCGGTAGGACCCTATTACCTTCCGGCCCTCCGCCTCGGCTGAAGCAGGCACAAGCGGGTGATGGGGGCACCAGACCGTCGGTTACCTTCTTGCCGGTGGGCATGACTGTTGCAGCCCCCGCACCCGACATGGTTCAGGATCCCTGCTGGGACTCTTCCCGCCCTTCGGACAAGTTCCCTTTCGAAGGCCAGGGTCGCTGCCGCCCAGTCCCCGCTGCGCCTCGTGACGTGAACCGCGCGAACGAGATCCGCAGGTGAACAAACGCCCAGCAGAACAACACCTCGCGGGGCGGCGACGGCACCTCGAGGCACGAGCGCTACGCCCAGGCCGGCTGCTACAAGGTCGAGCACCAGTGCGTACGTGTCGGCGCGGGCGGTGATCCGGGGCTCGAAGCCGCACAGCCCGGTGACCATCTCCGTCAGGGCCTGGAATCCATGACCCGACCGGCCGGATATCCAGCCGTCCTGGGCAAAGTCCAGAAGATCGACGTCACCGGTCTGCGCGCCGTGAGTCGGCACCGCCAAGGCAAGTGGGTCACTGAGCAGGAAGGTCTGCTGAAGGCCACGCAGATCAGGGGCTGCGAATCCGGCGTACTGGTGGGTGAGGGCCAGGTCGATGTCGCCGGACCTCAGGGCGGGGACGGCTTCTTCCGGCTCCATCTCGGTAAAAGTGATGTCGAGGTCGGGCGATCGGCGTCGAAGGCTCGCGATCACCGGCCCGACCAGACGCCGGGCGCCGCTGGCGAACGAGGCGACCCGGACTCGTCCATGGTTGGGGGATCCGGCCGCGACGACCGCCTGCTCGGCGGCGGCGAGGTCGTCCAGGATGCGGCGGCCGTGCTCGGCGAGCACCTGCCCGGCGTGGCTCAGGCGCACGCTGCGCGCGCCGCGTTCCAGCAAGGAGACACCACTCTCGCGTTCCAGCACAGCCAACTGCTGAGAGGCGGCGGCTGCGCTGCACCCCACGGTCTGCGCGGCTCCTGCGATGGAGCCGGTGTCGGCCAGGGCCACCAGCAGGCGCAGACGCCCGGAGTCAAGCACAGGCAAATCCTACGCTCAGCATCGGCGGAACCCGCTTTCGCCACTGTGCCACCAGCCGTCAGCGTGGGGGAAACAAGAACCGAGAAGGAGCTCCCCCAGTGAGACTGCACGATCCGGACCACCGAGGCTTCGCCAGCGACAACTACTCGGGTGTGCATCCGCAGGTGCTGGCCGCCCTGGCCGAGGCGAATGAGGGCCATCAGGTCAGTTACGGCGACGACATCTACACCGAGCGTCTGCAGGAGGTCTTCCGGGAACACTTCGGCCCGCAGGCCCGGACGTATCCGGTGATCAACGGCACCGGGGCCAACGTGGTGGCGCTGCAGGCCGCCACCGACCGCTGGGCCTCGGTGATCTGCGCCCGCACGTCGCACCTGCACGTCGACGAGGCCGGGGCGCCCGAAAAGGTCGGCGGGATCAAGCTGCTCACCGTTCCGCACGTCAACGGCAAGCTCACGGTGGACAACATCCGCGCCGAGGCCCGGGGCTTCGACGACCAGCACCGCGCCCAGCCGCAGGTGGTCTCCATCGCCCAGTCCACCGAGCTGGGAACGGTTTACAACCCCGAGGAGATCGCCGAGATCACCGATTTCGCCCACGCCAACGGTCTTCGCGTGCATATGGACGGCTCTCGGCTGGCCAACGCGGCGGCTCACCTGGGCGTGCCGTTGCGTTCACTGACTACGGACGTCGGTGTCGACGTCCTCTCGTTCGGTGGCACTAAGAACGGGCTCATGGTGGGCGAGGCGGTCGTGGTTCTCGATCCCGAACTCGACCACGGAATCAACTATCTGCGCAAGATCACGACCCAACTGACGTCCAAAATGCGGTTTGTCTCGGCCCAGCTGCTCGCCCTGATGGAGTCGGACCTGTGGCTACGAAACGCCCGGCACGCCAACGCCATGGCCAGCCAACTGCACGACGCGGTCAAAGGGCGGGACGACGTCACGGTGAGCTACCCGGTACAGGCCAATGCCGTGTTCGTACGCCTCCCGGCACCGGTTCTGGTGCAGCTGCACGAGCAGTTCCACTTCTACGACTGGGACGAAGAGGCCGGCGAGGCCCGCTGGATGACCACCTGGGACACGACCCCCGAGGACGTCGCGCACCTGGCAGACACTCTGGCCGCCCTCGCCGACCGGTGACCCACTGATCAGGGAACGTTGTGCCCGGCCGCCTGGATCAACCCGTACCACTCGGCCCGGGTGAGCGGAATGTCCGAACCCGCAGCCGCTTCGGTGATGCGTTCGGCCTTGGTGGTACCGAGCACGACCTGGATCCCGGCCGGGTGCCGGGTGATCCAGGCGGTGGCGATCGCCGCCGGGGTCACGTCGTACTTGGCGGCGAGCTGGGCGAGGGCCGCGTTCAGTTCCGGAAGGTCCTCCGCCCCCAGGAGAAGGCCGCCGCCGAAGCTCTTCTGGAATGGCGACCACGCCTGCAGGGTGATCCTGTTGATGCGGGCGTGCTCGACGACGCCACCGCCGTCGCGGGTCACCGAGTCCTCGAAACCCACCATGTTCGAGGACAGGCCCTGCGCCACGATCGTGGAGTGGGTGATCGACAGCTGCACCTGGTTGGCCACGATGGGCTGCTTCACCGCGGTCTTCAGCAGGTCGATCTGGCGCGGCGTGTAGTTCGACACCCCGAAGGCCCGCACCTTGCCGGAGGACTCCAGGTGGTCGAAGGCCCGCGCGACCTCTTCGGGCTCGATCAGCGCGTCGGGGCGGTGCAGCAGCAGCACGTCGAGGTAGTCGGTGTCGAGGGCCTTCAGCGACCCCTCGGCCGAGCTGACGATGTGCTCGTAGGAGGAGTCGTAGTGCCACGGCTCGGCCACGATGCTGGTCTTGGTCTGCAGGGTGATCTGCTCGCGCTCGGAGGGCCTGAGCTTCAGGGCCGAGGCGAAGCGGTGCTCGCACCAGTGCGGGCCGCCGCCGGGATGGTCGAAGCCGTACAGGTCGGCGTGGTCGAAGAAGTCGATCCCCGCCTCCCGGGCGGCGCCGTACAGCTCCTGGATCTGCTCGTCGCCGTCGGCCTTGATCCGCATCATGCCCGCGACGACGTTGGGAACCTGGACGTCGGTAGGTCCGAACTGAACTGTGCGCATAAGTCCTTCGCTCCACAAAGATTTTGAGAACGCTCAACAGTAGGGCCCGGGCCCGGGAATGCAAGACAGCTCTGACCTGCGGTGGGCAGGCCGGGCGAGACGGATCGAGGCCCAGAGCCTAGTAGTGCTTTGTTACATCCGCTTCTGACTTGTTTGTTCTGTCCGGAGCTGTTTGACTACCGGGGTGGACAGGGGCGAACTGGAGCGGGTGCGGAAACGGCTGCAGGAGTTCACGTCCGAGAT
>NZ_BSTA01000011.1:0-292052 GCF_030269265.1 Kineosporia sp. NBRC 101677 | reverse complement strand
AACCGGCTCAAGCAGTTCCGTGGCCTGGCCACCCGTTTCGCCAAGCGAGCGGCCTACCACCGCGCCGAGATCGTCCTCGCCTGCATCGTTCTTCATCTCCGATGAAGATCCGCAGGACACGCCCTAGTCTCGGACACCAATGGACGCACGCGAGGGCACCGGGACAACGGGCAGGGATGCCCGCGTCGGCTCGGGCGAGGCCGGCTCGGATCAGGCTGGCTCGGGCGTGAGCGCTGCGGGTCAGGCTGGCTCGGGCGAGAGCGCTGCGGGCCAGGTCGGCTCGGGTCAGGCTGGTTCGGGTGAGGTCGGCTCGGGACAGGTCCGCTCGGGTCAGGTCGGCTCGGGCGAGGCAGGCTCGGGTCAGGTCGGCTCGGGTCAGGCGGGCTCGGGCGAGGACGCTGCGGGACAGGCCGATACGAGCGAGGCCGGCTCCAGCATGCCCCGCTCGTCCCAGCCAGGCCCGGACGACCTGGACGGCCTGCCCAATGTCGACGAGGAAGGCGAGACGGCCCCCGACATCGACCCCGCTCCGGACATCGACGTGCCCGGGGTGGACGAGGACGAAGACCCGGCCACCCGCATCTGGTTCCTCACTCCCTCCGAACGCGGCAACCCCTCGTCCACCATTGACCGCATTCCCCGCGACGACGGCCGCGGCTGGGTGGCCGGCAACCAGGTGCGTCCACTCGTCCATGGTGCCAACTACTTTCGTCGACTTTACGAGGAGCTGACCGCCCTCCGGCGCGGCGATCGTCTTTACTTCACCGACTGGCGGGGCGACCGCGACGAGAAGCTGCTGGACGACGGGCCGACCATCGGTGAGGTGCTGACCGGCCTGGC
This sequence comes from Kineosporia sp. NBRC 101677, assembly GCF_030269265.1. Taxonomy (NCBI): domain Bacteria; kingdom Bacillati; phylum Actinomycetota; class Actinomycetes; order Kineosporiales; family Kineosporiaceae; genus Kineosporia; species Kineosporia sp. NBRC 101677. The sequence continues at coordinate 291,212 of NZ_BSTA01000011.1, read as the reverse complement.
CCGCGACGGGGTGGACGTGCGCGGCCTGCTCTGGCGCTCGCACTCGGACAGCTTCGCGTTCAGTGCCCAGCAGAACCAGCGGCTGGGCACCGAGATCAACCTGGCCGGTGGGGAGGTGCTGCTGGACCAGCGGGTCCGGCGGTTCGGGGCGCATCACCAGAAGCTCTTCGTGATCCGGCACCAGGGAGAGCCCGAACGGGACGTGGCCTTCGTCGGGGGGATCGACCTGTGCTACTCCCGGCGCGACGACGCCGAGCATCGGGGCGACCCGCAGCAGGCCCCGATGGACGAGCGCTACCAGGGGCGGGCGCCGTGGCACGATGCCGCTCTGGAGCTGCGAGGGCCGATTGTCGGCGACCTGCTGCGTACATTCATCGAGCGCTGGGACGATCCGACGCCGCTGGACCGGCGTACGCCCTACCGGATGCTGATCCAGCGTCGGGCCCACATGCCGCGTCACCCGAAGAAGCTGCCCGAGACGTTTCCGGATCCGCAGCCCAGCGGGCGTCATGCGGTGCAGTTGCTGCGTACCTACGGCGCGAAGCGTCCTCGCTACCCCTTCGCCGAGAACGGTGAGCGCAGTGTGGCCCGGGCCTACGAGAAGGCCTTCAAGCAGGCGCAGAGCCTGATCTACGTCGAGGACCAGTACCTCTGGTCGCGGGTGGTGGCCGAGGGCATTGCCGATGCCCTGCGGCGGGCCCCGGAGTTGCGGGTGATCGCGGTGGTGCCGCGCTATCCCGACCAGAACAACCCGCCCAACCGGCTGGGGCAGCTCGACGCCATCAAGACCCTGAAAGAAGCCGCACCGGAACGGTTCGCGGTGTACGACCTGGAGAACCCGCAGGGCGTGCCGATCTATGTGCACGCCAAGATCTGTGTGGTCGACGACGTCTGGATGACCTGCGGTTCGGACAATTTCAACCGTCGCTCGTGGACCAACGACAGCGAACTCACCTGCGCGGTGCTGGATCCGGAGCACGACCCGCGCGAGCCCACCGCGCTGGGGGCCCGCCGGCTGCCGCGCGATCTGCGGCTCTCGCTGTGGGCCGAGCACCTGGGCATCCCGGAGGACGATCCCCGCCTGCTCGACCCCGTCACGGCCTTCGACCTGTGGAAGAGCACGGCCCGTGCCCTGGACGACTGGCATGCCCAGGGGCAGAGCGCGGAGCGGCCGAAAGGTCATGCCCGGCAGCACGATCCGGAGCCGATCGGCCGTCTGGCCCGGCTCTGGGCGACGCCGGTGTACCGCATGATCTACGACCCGGACGACCGTCCCCGCCGACTGCGTCCGAAGGTGAAGTTCTAGGGCGCGGTCTGCCGGTGGACCGCCTGGCTGAGCGCCTCGAGGATCGGCAGCTGCCCCTTGACCAGCTTGGTCGCTGCGGTCCGGAGGTCGAACCAGGCGGCCCGGTCCATCTCGGGGAACCACTGCATCTGGCCCGAGCCACGCGGCCACTCCATCTCGAACAGGTTGCTGGAGAACGTGCTGACGTCGTGCTCGCCGTGCACCGCAAAGGTGGTGATCACCTTGCCGCTGGACTGCTTGGTGTCACCGAGCTCCAGGTAGGGACCCTCCGGGGCGGGGGACCCCATCTCTTCCTGGAACTCCCGCAGCGCCGCGGTCAGCGCGTCCTCGCCCGGCTCGAACAGGCCCTTGGGGATCGACCAGGCGTGGTCCTCCTTGTGCGCCCACAACGGCCCGCCCATGTGCGCGATCAGCACCTCGAGATCGCCGTCGTGGTCGAACCGGTAGACCAGCATTGCTGCGCTTCTCGTCGCCACGGGCGCCATCATGCCCCACTCACCGCGTACCAGACCCCCTGGGAGATCGGCCGGTAGCCCAGACGCTCGTACAGGGGCAGGCCCATCTTGGTCGCCACCAGCCCGGATGCCATCTCGGGGCGGGAGGCCAGGATCGCCGTCATCAGCGCGGCCCCGAGCCCGCCACCGCGGTGAGCCGGCAGCGTGGCCAGCCAGTACACGCCCAGTAGTGCGCCGTCGTCGTAACTCACCGCCGCCGCTGCGGGCACTCCGTCACGCCGCGCCAGCCAGGTGCGCCACCCCGGGTTGCTCAGCACGGCCTTGGGCAGGAACCCGCCCGGCTGCCAGGGCTGCACCTCGGGGCGGGGGAAGCCCTCGACGATGACCTGCTCGGCCTGTTCCAGCTCGTCGGGCGTGGTGGCGATGGTCACGTCGACCCCGGGCCGCTTCACGACCTCGACCGGCTCGGCGGTGCGCAGCATGACGGGGTAGACGAACGGAGTCACGCCTTCGGGCACCACGACCCCGCCGACGCCGAACGAGTCCTCGACCATGTTCCGGCGCCCGAGGACAGGTAGTTCGAAGAGTTCGGCGATGCGTGCGGGCGACAGCGGGCGGCGGGCCACGACCTGGCCGCCGCCGGGGGTGTGCCGGGAGAACACGTCCTGGTCGTTGGGCAGGCCGCCGGTGGGCAGGTCCATGGCTCTCCAGCGGCCCTGGTTGTTGGCGTTGAACAGGTGGATCCCGGTGTCGCTCATGTAGTGCATCATCGACGCCGTGGGATCGAAGGAAGCAGGCCGGGGTCAGGTGCGTCGTCTGGATGCCCTCCTGCGGCGGACGGTGGCGCAGGGTGCGGCAGAGATCACGGCCGATCCGGAGCGGCCGGAGTCGTTCACCCTGCTGGTGGAGGGCACCGCCCAGTCGCACGTCGACCTGGCCGACCCCACCCGCCTGGAGTTCGAGTACATGCGCTGGCTCGGCTTCCTGATCGACCTGGCCGCCGAGCCCGGCCGGCCGCTGAACGTGCTGCACCTGGGCGGGGGCGCCTGGACCCTGCCGCGTTACATCGCGCACACCCGTCCCGGCTCCCGGCAGCGGGTGGTGGAGATCGACGAGCCGCTGATCGAGTTCGTCCGCGAGCACCTGCCGCTGCCGAAGAACTCCGGCGTGCGGGTGCGGGCCGGAGACGCCCGGGAGGTGCTCACCGGGCTCACCGAGGACAGCGTCGACCTGATGATCGTGGACGTGTTCAGCGGCGCCCGGATCCCCGCCCACCTGACCTCGGCCGAGTTCGTCGAGCAGGCCGCGCGGGTGCTGCGGCCGGGTGGGATCTACGCGGCGAACCTGGCCGACGGGCCCGGGCTGCACTTCGCCCGGGCGCAGGTGGCCACTGCCCAGACGGTGTTCGCCGAGACCATGATCGTGGCCCAGCCGCCGGTGCTGCGCGGCCGCCGGTTCGGGAACCTGGTGCTGGCCGCGAGCACCGGGCCGCTGCCCCTGCGAGGGCTGGCCCGGCGCACCGCCTCGGACGTGTTCGCCGCGCGGGTGCTGGCGGGCACCGACCTGGAGAACTTCGTGGCCGGTGCCCAGCCGGTGAACGATGCGCAGGCGCAGCAGTCACCGGAACCTCCGGACGGACTCTTCAAGGGCTAGAGCGGCTGCCAGTCGGGCCGGTTGGCCCAGATGTCGTCGTAGTACTCGCGCAGCTGCAGCCGGCCGGCGGCCGGTTCGTCGAGCAGAACCGTTGCGTGCCGGTGCAGTTGGACGATGGACGCGGGGCAGACGGCCGAGAGCGGACCCTCCACGGCGTGCGCCACGGCTTCCGCCTTGCCTTCACCGCTGGCCAGCATGAGCAGGTGCCGGCTGCGCCCGATGGTGCCCAGCCCCTGGGTGAGGACGTGCCGGGGCACCTCGTCGAGCGAGCTGAAGAACCGCGCATTGTCCTGCCGGGTGCGGGCGTTCAGCGTCTTCGGCCGGGTGAGTGAGGTGAGGGCGGAACCCGGCTCGTTGAACGCGATGTGCCCGTTCGAGCCGATCCCGGCGATCTGCACGTCGATACCGCCCGCGTCGATGATCGCCTGCTCGTAGCGGGCGCATTCGGCGACCGGGTCGGCGGCGGCGCCGTTCGGCCCCTGAACCGCTGCCGGCGGGATGTCCAGCCGGTCGGTGACCTCGCGCTGGATCACCGCCGCATAGCGTTCCGGGTGATCTTCGGGCAGGCCCACGTACTCGTCGAGCATGAAGGCCCGGGCGTGCGCGAAGCTCAGGCCCGCTTCCTTGTGCCGGCGGGTGAGCTCCTGGTAGAGCGGTTGCGGGGTGGAGCCGGTGGCCAGGCCGATCACCGGCTCGGCGCCGGTGCGCAACAGGGTCTCGATGATGTCGGCCGCCAGGGCGGCGGTCTCGGTGGCAGTAGGTAGGACAATGACTTCCATCAGCCCAGCAGTCCTTCGGTCCATTCCGGCGCGGGTGCGAAATACCAGTCGTAGACCAGGTTCCCCTCGACCAGGGTGGCCACGGGGAACTGGTCGTCATTGAGCAGAACCAGGTCGGCGACGCTGCCGGGCCGGATCCGGCCCAGATCGTCGCGACCGAGCAGGGCCGCCGGCACGGTGGTGGCGGCGGGCAGTACCTCACCGAGCTCGCGCCCGGTGAAAGTAGCGAGCAGGCGCAGGCACTGGTCGAGCGAGACGGCGCTACCGGCCAGGGTCGTGCCGTCGTCGGCCAGGCGGACCGAGCCGTTGCGGATGATCACCCGGCGGGAGCCGAGCCGGGCCTCGCCGTCGGGCTGGCCCAGGGCTGCGGTGGTGTCGCTGACGGCCAGGAAACGCTGGGAGCCGAGTGCGTTCCAGGTCAGCGACACCGTGCGCGGATGAACGTGCAGGCCGTCGACGATGACCCCGGCCACCAGACCGCCCCCGTCGAGCACGGCCCCGGCCGGCCCGGGCTGCTGATGGTGAAACGGGGTCATGGCGTTGTACAGGTGAGTCACCGCGCGGGCGCCCGCCGCTGCCCCGGCCTCGAACTGCTCGAGCGTGGCGGCAGTGTGGCCCATCGAGACCAGCACGCCCCGATCGGCCAGCTCACGGATCACTTCGAGGGCGCCGGGCAGTTCGGGCGCGAGAGTGGCCATCAGAACGCCCGACTCGGGATCCCAGCCCTCGATCAGGTCGAGGCTGGGAGAGCGCAGGAAGCGCTCGTCGTGGGCGCCCTTGCCGGCCGGGGCGAGCATCGGGCCCTCGAAGTGCAGGCCCAGGGGGCGCGCGCCGGCGGGAACCGCATCGGGGCGGCCGTCGGCCAGTACCTCCATGGCCCTCAACCGCGTACGGACGTCGGTGGTCACCAAAGTGGGAAGGAACGAGGTGACGCCGTAGCGGGGGAGGGCGGCCGCGACCCGCCACAGGCCTTCCGGATCGGCGGTGATGTCCACCCCGGCGGCGCCGTTGACCTGCAGATCGATCAGACCGGGGACGAGGGTCAGGCCGGTTGCGTCGAGGACCTCACCGGAGTGGGTCACGGGTGAGGAGACCGAACCGACCGAGACCACCCGGCCCTCGGCGAGCACCACATCGGCTCGCCGGCTCTGCCCGGTGACCGGGTCGAGCACCGAGGCTCCGGTGACGGCGGCGACCCGGGTGCCGCTCACGGCGACACCACCCGCGCTACCGCCGGGCTGTTCATGCGGGAAGGTCCCCGGCGAGCACACCCGGCACCAGCTCTGCGTCGGGGTCGATCTGCGACAGCGGCGGGTCGATCGCCAGCAGGGCGGCGCCGATCGCCGCGACCGGCTGGTCACGCGGCACCACGGTGAGCCGGGCGGCCAGGTCGAGACCCCGCAGGAAGTCCGATCCGGCCGCCTGCCGGTCGAGGGCCTTGGCCACGGCGTGCCGCAGCGGCTCACCGATCTCGGCCACGCCGCCACCCAGCACGATCAGGTCGACATCGACCGTGAGGGCCAGCATGCGCACCCCGGCGGCCAGCGAGTCGGCCACCTCGTCGCGCAGCGCCCGCGCCGCCAGGTCACCGGCGGCGGCCGCGTCGAACAGGTCCTGTCCGGAGGGCAGGTCGCTGCCCTCGCGGGTGCTCCAGCGGGCGGCGATGGCGCTGCCCGAGGCCACCGACTCCAGGCAGCCGCGCTGACCGCAGCTGCACAGCGGACCGGCCGAGTCGACCGGGATGTGCCCGATCTCGCCGGCCGCGTTGTGCGGCCCGCGGCGCAGTTCGCCGTCGAGCACGATGCCCGCCGCGATGCCGGTGCCGATGCTGAGGTAGGCCATGTCCACCCGGCCCAGCCGCAGGTGCGAGGCCGCGCCCAGGGCCGCCGCGTTGACGTCGTTCTCGACCACCACGGGCAGGTCGAGCCGCCGGCCCAGGAGCTCGGCCAGGGCCAGCCCGCCGGGGCCCACGCCCAGGTTGACCGCGTGGGTGATGCGACCACGGGCTGCGTCGACCAGCCCGGGGATCCCGATGCCGACGCCGCTGAACAGCTGCCGGGGCAGGGCCGGCGCACCGTTGTCGAGGCGCCCGTCGGGGTCGGCATCGAGCCGGCCGTCGAACCGGGCGGCCAGCTTGCGGGCCAGCGCGGTGAGCGCTCGGGCGGCGGTGTCGACCACCCCCTCGGGGCCCAGGCCGGTGTTCAGCCGGACCGACTCGACCACCCGGGCCCGCCCGTCCGGGGTCCCGGTGTCGACCGCGACGGCCAGCACCTTGGAACCGCCGATGTCGAGCCCGGCCAGCAACTTGCGTTCGATCACCGTGGGCCAAGCCTTTCCGCGGCTGCTCGCAGACTCACCGATGATCCTCCGTACGTCCATACCGCCACCGCGCCGGGCAACCCGGTGGGTTCACCCTCAGCATTCACGACCGGCCACCCGGTCTCGACCGTGACCAGATCCGGGCGTGCCCCGGCGATCCGCGCCAACCGGTCTGCCACCCACGTGTGCCGATGAGCATCCCGCACCAGTGCGACCAGGGGCCTGCCCTCCGCCTCGGCCAGGACCGACTCCAGATCGTCGGCCGGGGACAGAGAACGCTTCACCGCTCCCTCGAGCGGCAGCGTCCACGGTACCTCACCCGCGGCGATTCCCGGCGTGACGTGAAACTCAAGTAGCAGAGCGTGTTTCAGCACCGGAAGTTCGTCCGGAGCGCGCAGGAACAGGGCTCTGCGGGCGGCCTCCAGGTCGGCCTCCCCGTCCTGGTAGCCGCCCCCACCCGAGTCTCCGTTCCCGGAGACAGGCCCACGAGCGTCCTCAATCGGCGGTTCAGGCGCCAGAGAACCCGACTGCACCGCCCTGACCAGGGCATCCACCCGCCCGGCCGCGTCCGCGAGCCGTTCGGCCGGAAGCCGGCCGTCCGCGACCGCGGCCACGATGTCGTCCACGATCCAGCTCACGATGGGTTCCATCTGGCCGGGCTCGCGCTCGGGACCGATGCACAGCAGGTCGGCTCCGGCCGCCAGGGCCGCCACCGCCGCCCGCCCGGTGCCCCCGTAGGGCCGGGCCACGCCCACCATGTCGAGGGCGTCGGTGACGATCACCCCTTCGAAACCCATTTCTTCACGAAGGATCCCGAGAACCGCGGGACTCGTCGTGGCCGGGTTCACCGGATCGACCGCGGCCAGCACCACGTGCGACGTCATCACCGCGGGCACCCCGGCGGCCACCGCCGTCGCGAAGGGGGCCAGTTCGCGCTTACGTGCCGTCTCTTCGTCGATGTCCAGCCGGGGCATCGACAGGTGCGAATCCTCCACCGTGGCACCGTGTCCCGGGAAGTGCTTGATGCACGAGGCGACCCCGGCCGAGTGCAGCCCGGAAGCGAAGGCGACCACGTGCCGTCCCGCCAGCTCCGGAGTCGCCCCGAAGCTGCGCACCCCGATCACCGGGTTGTCGGGCTCGCAGTTGACGTCGGCCACCGGTCCCAGATCCAGGCCGATCCCGATGTCCCGCAAGCGTTTACCGATACCGGCGCCGACCGCCCGGGTGAGCGCCACGTCGTTCACCGCTCCGAGCACCGCATGCCCGGCCGTACGGCTGCCGCTGCGAGCGTCCAGGCGGGTCACGTCCCCGCCCTCCTCGTCCAGGGTGACCAGACAGCCGTCCGGAGAACTCTTGTGGATCTCCTGCACCAGGTGCCGGGCCTGATCGTCGGAACCGGTCAGGTTGGTCCCGAACAGGCACACCGAGCCCAGGCCCTGGGCGATCCTCTCCTGCATCCACCCCGGCAGCGTGGTGCCGTGGAACGACGGCATGAGGACGCGGTGGGCCTGTCGTACGACCTGTTCTTCGGTGCTGCTCATCCCTTGACCGCCCCTGCCACGAGCCCCTCGGTCATCCGTCCCTGCACGATCATGAAGAACACGATGACCGGAATCGCCATCAGCGTCGAACCGGCCATCACGCCGCCCCAGTCGGTGCCCTTGGCGCCCTCGTTGAACGTCTGCAGCCACACCGGCAGGGTCTGGTTCTCCGGCTTGTTCATCAGCACCAGGGCGAAGGTGAACTCGTTCCAGGCCTGGATGAAGGCGAACGTGCCGGTGGCCACCAGCCCCGGCGCCATCAGCGGGAACGTGACCTTGGTGAAGGCCTGGAAGCGACTGCAGCCGTCGACCATGGCCGCCTCCTCCAGCTCCAGCGGCACCCCGGCGACGAACCCGCGCAGCGTCCAGATCGTGAACGGCAGCACCACCACCAGGTACACCAGGGTCAGGCCGAACACGGTGTTCACCAGCTGCCAGCCGTCCAGCACCTTGAACAGCGAGATCACCATGGCCTCGGCCGGGATCATCTGCACCACCAGCACGGCCACGATGAAGCTGGTGCGGCCGCGGAACCGGAAGCGGCTCACCGCCACGGCCGCCAGCAGAGCGAACACGATCGCCACGACCACGGTGATCAGCGTGACGGTCAGGCTGTTGCGCAGGGCGCTGACGAAGTCACCCTGGTCGAACGCCTTGCGGTAGTTGCCCAGGGTCGCGTTCCAGGGCAGGAAGTTCGGGGTGTCGCTCTGGATGTCCACACCGCGCTGGAACGAGGTGTTGATCATCCAGTACACCGGGAACATGGCGACCAGGACCACGACGACGGCGGCGAGGTTGGCGGCCAGGTCTCCGGGCTTGCGCCGGCGCTTGTTGGCTCGAACGACGGACGTCGGTGCCGCCTCGGGCGGCCGGCTCACCTTGGGTGGGCTGGTGAGGCTCACAGCTCCTCCTGACGGGTGATCTGGCGCAGGTAGAACACGGTGAACAGCAGAGTGATCAGGAGCATCACCACGGCCACGGCGGCGCCCACGTCGAACTTGTTCTCGCCGAAGGCCAGCCGGTACGCGTACACCCCGAGCACATTGGTGTCGCGGGCGATGCCGCCGGCCTTCTGCAGCACGTAGAACTGGGTGAACACGCGCAGGTCCCAGAGCACCGACAGGGCGGTGAGGATCAGGATCACCGGGCGCAGGAAGGGCAGGATCACGTAGCGGAAGCGCTGCCAGACCCCGGCGCCGTCGAGCTCTGCGGCCTCCAGCACCTCACCGGGCACCTGGGTCAGGCCGGCGTAGAGGGTGAAGGCGACGAACGGGATGCCCATCCAGACCACGATGATCAGCGCGACGCCGAAGAACGACCAGGGGTTGCTCAGCCAGGAATGGCCGTGGAAGTCGCCGCCGAACTGCGAGAGCAGCCAGTTGACCAGACCGTAGCGGGTGTCGAAGAGCCACTGCCAGACCACCGTGGCCGACAGCGGGGGCATGGCCCAGGCGAACAGCAGCGAGACGATCAGGGCCATCCGCAGCACCCGGCCCACCCGGCGGGTGAGCAGGGCCACCAGCATGCCCAGCACCATGGTGAGAACGACTGCGGTGGCGCAGAATCCGATGGTCCGGGCGAGCACCACCCAGAACTGCTGATCCTTGAAGATACCGGTGTAGTTGTCCAGGCCGACCCAGTCCGGCGGGGCGCCGAACTGCTGCTTGAGGCCGAACTTCTGCATCGACAGCACGAACAGCCGGCCGAACGGGTAACCCAGCACCAGAACCAGCACCAGGGTGGCCGGCAGCAGCAGGCCGTAGGGCAGAGCTCGTACGGCCAGCTTCTTGGGGGGTGCCCCCGGCACAGGCTTTTCGGCCTGTGCCGGGGTCATCGGGGGGAGAGTGGTCATGGTGCTTACTGGTTCAGGGCCGAGGCGATGGCTTCGTCGGCGGTCTTGGCCTCGGCGGCCACGTCCTTGCCCTGGGCGATCGCGACCAGCATGTCCGGCAGCACGGAACCGGCCTCGACACCGGCCCAGTTCTCGCTGGCCGGGGTGAAGCGGGTGTTCTCGGCCGCCTTGGCCTGGGCCTCCGCGGCCTCGTCGCCGGTGACCTGACCCAGCAGCGACTTCTTCACCGGCAGCAGGCCGAGGTCGGCCAGCTTGGTCTGGTAGCCCTCACTGGCCATGATCTTGAGCAGGCTGTAGGCGAGCTCCGGGTTCGCCGACTTGGCCGAGATGGCCAGGTTGGAGCCACCCAGGAAGGCCGGGGCGGTGGTGCCCGGCGCCTTGCCCGGCAGGGCGAACGCGCCGATGTTCTTCTCCATCTTGGGGCAGCCGTCGTCCTCGTTCAGGATCTGGCCGACCTTCCAGCCCGGGCCCATCAGCATGCCGATCTTGCCCTTGCAGAAGTCCAGGTAGTCCTTGGCCTCGTCGGCGTCCTTGGGCGCCGCGGACGCCTCGTCCATGATCTTCTTGACCGTGGTCAGGCCGGCCACCGACTGCGGGCTGGACAGCTTGCCCACCCACGCGTCGCCCTCCTTGACCGCGATGTCGCCACCCTCGTCCCAGATGAAGGGCAGTGCGGCGTACCAGTACTTGCCCGGGTAGTAGATCCCGGAGAAGTCGGCCTCGGCGGCGTTCTCCTGCTTGAGCTTGATCCCGGCGTCCACGAACTCCTGGGTGGAGGTGGGGATCTCCAGGCCGGCCTTCTCGAACAGGTCCTTGCGGTAGACCACGATCCGGGCGCCGCCGTAGTAGGGCACGCCGTAGAACTTGCCGTCGTAGCTGCCCGACTCGACCAGGCTCTGCACCAGGTCGTCGCCGCCGAGCTCGGCCTTCTTGTCGGAGATGTCGTACAGCGCGCCGGCGGCCTCGAAGGCCTGCGCCTGGGTGTTGCCCAGCTCCACCACGTCCGGGCTGTCGCTGCTGGACAGCGAGGTGGTCAGCTTCTCCACGATGCCGGTCCACTGCTGCCGCTCGAACTCCAGCTTGGAGCCGGGGTTCGCCTTCTCGAACTCGGCCTTGGCGTAGTCGACCAGCTCCTGCGGGGTGTCCTCGCCGTTCAGCCACAGCCGGACGGTGCCGGTCTTGGCCTCGCCTTCGTTGCTGCCGCCGGACGTGTCGTCGCTGTCCCCACCACAGGCGGACAGGGCGAGGGCGGTGGCGATGCCCACCGCGGCCAGAGCACGGATCTTCACGGGGTTCCTCCGTTGGAACGAGAGCGAAAATGGGTGTGCGGGATCTACGGAACGGCTTCGTGCCGTTCCGTTTCGGTGCTGGTTCGGTTTTTGCGGCTGGTTCGGGTTTTTCGGCTGGAGCGGTTTTCGGAGTGCCTGATCTCTAGGAGACGCCGAGTTCGCCGGACAGAACGAGGACGGCCGAGCCGAGCAGGATGCTGTTCTCGTGGAGCGTGGACAACCGGATCTCGAGGGCCTGCCCGACCACCGGCAGCACGCGCCGCCGGATCGCCGTGCGGGCCGCATCGAGGAGAGCGCCGCCGAGCAGGTCCGGCGGGCCGGTGAGCACGACCTCGCCGAGGTCGAGCGTGCTGATCACCGGGGCGAGCGCGATCCCGAGGCTGGTCCCGGCCTGGGCCAGTACCTCCTGCTGCTCGGGATCGGGCAGACCGGCGAGTCTTTCGCGGAGATGGGTGACCGACAGCAGGCGCTCCAGGCAGCCGGAGCGGCCGCAGGCGCAGGGCAGCCCGGGCTCCTCGACGATCAGGTGCCCGATCTCACCGGCGGCGAACCGGTCGCCGCGCACCAGAGCCCCGTCGAGCAGGATCCCGGCGCCCACACCCATCCCCACCGTGAGGACGAGAACGCCACTGGCCCGGTTGTTCTCGTTGGTTCCAGTCGCAGCCTCGGTCTCGGAGGCGCCGAAGCTGTGTTCGGCCAGGGCGGCGGCGTTCGCGTCGTTGGCCACGTGCACCGGCCGTTCCAGGGCCTTGCTGAGCACCTCGGCCAGGGGCATGCCCGCCCAGCCGAGGTTGGGGGCGCTGACCACGGTGCCGTGATGGTCCACCACGCCGGGGCTGCCGACCCCGATGCCGAGCACCGGTCGCTCGGCCAGCTCGGTGAGTTCGCGGGCCAGTTCGGTGACGGCGGTGGCCGCCGCCTCGCCGGTGCGGCCCTCGCGCGGCACCTGGCGGGTGACCAGGATGTTGCCGGCCAGGTCGAGCACCGCGCCGCGGAAGAACACGTCGGGGGAGAGGTCGAGACTGACGATGTGCGCCGCCGCGGGCTCGAAACCCACCAGCGTGGCCGGTTTCCCGACCCGGGCGGTGCCGGCCCGGGTGCCCAGCTCGACCGCCAGCCCTTCCGTGATCAGCTCGCTGACCAGGGCGCCGATCGTCACCGGGGTGAGGGACGTGACCCGCGCCAGGTCGGCCCGGCTCTGCGGACCGTCGCTGTACAGCGACTGCAGGACCAGGGACCGGTTGTAGACGCGGGCCTGGCCAGGCATGACCTTGGTGGTCGGGCGGAGGGCCCTCCCGGGGGTGGCTGGCATTTTTTTAGTGAAGCGTCTTTATAAAACGCCGTCAAGGCCTGAAGCGCCTGGTTCTGGTCTTGTTCCCCGGTCGTGTCCGCTGACCGTGTTCGCTGGTTGTGTCCGCTGGTCTTGTTCTCGGGTCTTGTTCTCGGGTTGTGTCCGAGGATATGCCTGCGGCCCGCGACCGTCTGGTCGCGGGCCGCTCGGCTCCTGCCTGGTGCTGGGGCTGGTGCTGGGGCTCGGATCAGGCCAGGGCGGCCTTCACGGCTTCTTCCAGCGAACGGGTGGGCCGACCGAGCAGGCGGGACAGGTTGCCGGTGCCCACGTGCAGTTCACCGTCGCGGATGCCGCGGTCGCAGTCGGCCAGGATCTCGTCCAACGGGGCGGGCAGGCCGATGCTGCTCAGCACCTGCCGGAACTCGTCGGTGGGCAGGTCGTTGTAGGCCACCTCACGGCCGGACTGACGGCTGATCTCGGCGGCCAGCTCGGACAGCGTGAACGACTCGTCGCCACCCATCTCGTAGACCTCGCCCCCCTCGGCGTTCAGCAGCGCCTCGACGTCGGCCTCGGCCAGGTCGGCCCGGCTCGCCCCGCTGACCCGGCCGCCACCGGCGGCGCCCGCGATCGAGCCGCGCTCGAGGTAGCCGGGGATCTGTGCGGTGTAGACCTCCAGGTACCAGCCGTGGCGCAGCAGCACCACGGGCAGGCCCGAGGCCATGAGTGCGGCCTCGGTGGCCAGGTGGTCGGAGGCCAGCTTCATGGTGGTGGTGCCGGCGTTGGCGATGCTGGTGTAGGCGATCAGGCCCACGTTCGCGGCCTTGGCGGCGTCGATCACGTTCTTGTGCTGCGGGATGCGGCGGCCGGGCTCGCTGGCCGAGATGAAGAGCACCTTGTCGGCGCCCCGGAAGGCCTCGGCCAGGGTGTCCGGCCGGTCGTAGTCGATCACCTTGAGCTGGATACCGGTGTCGGCCAGGTCGGCGAGCTTGGACAGGTCCCGTCCGCCGGCCACGATCTCCCCGGCCGGGACGCCCTTGCGGAGCAGGGCCTCGAGGGCGAGACGGCCGAGCTGGCCGGTGGCGGCGGTGACGACGATGGTCATGGGAGTTCCTTCCGGTGGTGCTGCGGTCTGCTTGCCTGATGGTCAAGGCCAGCCTGGCCAGGAGACTTCCCAGTCGAAAGTACCCACTTTCAGGTAAGGTACTGTCCGGCTGGAAAGTATCCAGCGTGATGGGGTGAAGCAGATGACGGTCGGGCTCAAGCAGATCTTCGCCGGCGGCGCCCTCGCGCAGGACTGTCCCAGTCGGGTGGTGCTCGACCACGTGACCAGCAAGTGGGGTGTGCTGGTGGTGATCGCCCTGGACGGGCGCACGCTGCGCTGGGGTGAGCTGCGCCGGGCGGTGCAGGGCATCAGCGAGAAGATGCTGGCCCAGACCTTGAAGACGTTCGAAGCCGACGGTCTCGTGGTGCGCCACGCCCGTCCGGTGATCCCGCCGCACGTGGAGTACAGCCTCACCCCGCTGGGCCAAGAACTGGTGGCGTTGTTGCAGCCCTTGCTGGTCTGGGCTGCGAACAACGCCGACACAATGCTGGCTCGCGACTGAGGCTCAGCTCAGGGCGGTTCTCACAGCCTCGGCGAGCGAGGTGGTGGGGCGGCCCAGCAGGCGGGAGAGGTCACCGGTCTCGACCAGCATCTCGCCGTCGCGTACGCCCCGGTCGGCGTCGGCCAGCAGCCCGTCCATCGGAGCCGGGATCCCGAAGCTGTTCAGCAGCTCGCGGTATTCGCCGGTCGGAAGGTCAGCGTAGGCAATGTCTTTGCCCGACTGCCGGCTCACCTCGGCCGCCAGTTCCGTGAGAGTGAACGCCTCGTCCCCGCCCATCTCGTAGATCTCGCCGCCCTGGGCGCCGAGCAGCGCCGCGATGTCGGCCTCGGCCAGGTCGGCCCGGGTGGCCGCGCTCACGCGGCCCGCGCCCGCCGAGCCCACGATCGTCCCTTGTTCGAGTGCAGTTGGGATCTGGTCGGTGTAGTTCTCGGTGTACCACGCGTGGCGGAGCAGAACCGAGGGGATGCCAGAGGTTTTCAGTGCGAGCTCGGTCGGCTTGTCCTCGTCGGCCAGTCGCACCGTGGTGCGGTCGCAGTGGGCGACGCTGGTGTAGGCGATCAGCTCCACGCCGGCGGCACGGGCCGCGTCGATCACGTTCTGGTGCTGCCGGACCCGCTGGCCGATGTCGGTGCCGGAGATGAACAGCACCCGCTCGGCGCCGGTGAAGGCTGCGGTCAGGGTCTCAGGCCGGTCGTAGTCGATCACCTTCAGATGGACGCCCTGCTCGGCGAACTGCCTGAGCAGCTCCAGGTTTCGCCCTCCGGCTACGATTTCATGGGCGGGAATGCCCTTTTTCAGCAAGGCCGGGAGTGCGAGCCGGCCGAGTTTGCCGGTGGCGCCGGTGATGACGATGGACATGGGTATTTCCTTTCGGGATGGTTGCTCGCGGGTGGGGCGGGAGTGGGGACGAGTTCTGCTGAGCCGGAAAGTCAGGCCTTCATGGGGTTCTGGTCGGGCCTTCGTCGGGCTCGAGTCGGGCCTTCGTCGGGCTCTGGTCGGGCCTTCGCCAGGCTTTGGACGGGCCTTCGTCAGGCTCTGGTCGGGCCCTTCGTCAGGCTTTGGACGGGCCTTCGTCAGGCTCAGGTGGGGCCTTCGTCGGGCTTTGGTCGGGCTTTGGTCGGGCTTTGGTCGGGCTTTGGTCAGGCGGCCTTTGTGAGGCCGAGCGTCAGGCTGAGGGCGGCGGTCAGGCAGGCGGCGGTGCGCACGTGGTTCCAGGCAGTCCAGCGGGTCAGGTAGTGCTGCCAGTGCTGGGCGATGTCGGCGCTGCTGGGGTTCAGGGCGTCCAGGGCGTTGTTCATCGGCACGTTGAAAGCGCCGGTCACACCCACGCCGCCCAGCAGGTACAACGCGGCCCCGGCCAGGAGCAGTGCCCGGAGCGACCCTTCCGTGCTGCGCAGCGCGATCACGGCGACCGCCACAGCGCCCGCCCCCGTGGCGAAGACGGCGATCATCAGGGGTGGGCGCAGCGCGGTGACGTTGATCCCCTGCATGGCCGCGACCGCCTGGCCCGGTGCCACCCGGTTCAGCCCGGCCATCACGAAGCCGGAGAAGGCGAACAGGACACCGGCGACCAGGCCGCAGCCGACTGCGGTGAACACGACGACAAGCTCTGAGGTGCGGCTCAATTCGCTCATGAGTCCATTGAGCCCGGGTTGCTGGAAACTTCCCATCCTTGATCGGCGCAGGTGCATACGCATGCGTCCAAGCCACTCGTCGCCGGCCGGTCAGAAGGGGGGTTCACCGTATTCGGGGTAGGTTCCGGTCGGCTCACCCCAAGGAGCGTGGGGTGGTCGGGCCAACGCTGGTCTCGCGGCGGCTGGCGTGGTCGGGACGGCCTGTGCGGCTGTGGCGGCCTGCAGGGTCTGCGTGGCTGTGTCGGCTTGGGTGGGTTGGGCACTTGTGGTGGCTTGGGTGGTTCGGGTCTGCGTGGCGTGGGGACCTGTGGCGGCCTGCGCTGTCTTGGCTGTCTTGGCTGTCTCGGCGGCTTGGAGGGCTTGAGCGGCTTGCTTGGCCTGCCTGGCTGCGGCTCGCCGGGACCGGTCCTTCTGGTCGGCCTGCCACTGCAGTTGCCGCAGCCAGCTGCGGGTGCGGCGGGCAGTGCGCTCGGCCGAGGACATCAGGTCGGTCCGCGAGAACGTCCCGTCGGCGTCAGGCAACGAGGGGGCGCGAGTGGGCAGGCTCCACCCCGGCATGCCAGGCAGACGCGGTGGTGGACTGCTGTGCTCGGCGCCGTCCGGGGTGGTCCAGATGATCGTGCCGGGCGGACAGAGATCTTCCGGCCGAGCCAGGCGAGCGTGCCATTCGGCGAAGGTCTTGAGGCGATGATGGCCACGGCAAGCCGGATGAAGATTGCAGGCGCAGGACAGGCCGCCCTGCTGAAAAGGCTTGAGATGGTCCAGATCACACTTGCTGGCCGGGGTTGTGCAGCCGGGGAAGGTGCACACGGGATAGCGGGCGGTGACCTGGTTGAACAGGGTGCGGCCGGGGCGGTATCGATCAACCTGTGCCTGGTTGTGGTCGAGACCTATGGGGCAGGCGGGTTCAGTGCCTGGGGATGCGCCGGGGTCTTGGTCAGTGGCCACGTCGCTGTCGGCATTGCCAACGGCCGTGCCTGCGTGATCATGCGTGCAGGCGCCGGGCAGGACCATGAGGGTCACTTGCCCCGGTGCCACAGCGAGTCGGCGGGCTTGCTCAGCCGTGATGACGCCATGGCCCTGCAGCAGACCCGGGATGTTGTCGAGGCCCAGCAGCGTGGTGTCGGTGATCGTCACTACCAGGTGAGGGCCACGTCTTCCGGAGCGCGGCAGATCTCGAAGACGCCACCAGGCCGGAACCAGGCCCGACGGCACCGGTGGAAAGCCCAACCTGGTGAAACTTTCCTGTCTACGGACCTCGTCAGCATCCTGCTGCTCTTCGGGCCGGCGGTGGGGGGAGTCTGAAGTCGGGGCGGAGGAAGCGGCGGGATCGTCTTCGGTGGTCTTTCGGTTCGAGGTTTGCTCTGTCTGCTGCTTCGCAGATGCGTCAGCGTTGGTCCCGCTCGAGCGGTGCGCATTCGGGCCGGTGGAGGACTCAGAGCTGCTGTCGCCTTCTGCGCTGTCGCGTTCTTCGCTGTGCTGGTCGCCGCGGTCGCTGTTTCCGCGGTCGCTGTGTGCGCGGTCGCTGTTTCCGCGGTCGCTGTCTTCGCCGTCCCTGTCTTCGCCGTCGCTGTGTGCGCGATCGCGTTCGCTGTTGACGCGTTCGCCGCTGGACTCGTCTTCGCTGCCAGGGTCCTCGCAAGGGTCGTCACGGACCTCGTTGCGGGGGTCAGGCACCAGCGGAATGTCCACCCCCTCGGACAGGGCCTGTACGAGGGCAGCCAGCACATCGGCCCGCCGCTGCGCATGGGTGCGACCGTCGGGCACGCCGTCGGCCTCGGCCTGGTCGCGAGCCGCATCGGCTGCTGCGTCGAGGAAACCGTCCAGCAACTGGCCTGTCTCGGCCGAGATCAGTGCCGTGACCAGAGCCATGCCGTCTGGTCGGGCCTCTATATCTACGTGCCGGCCGCGCAGGGCCTCGGTGTGGCGAGCGGCGCCACCGTCCGGCTCGAGCTGGAGCAGCAGTTGCTCGATCAGCCGCTCCAGCTGCCCGTAGGTCAGCCCGGGAGCCTGACCGGCCAGCAGTGCTTCGAGCAGGAGCCAGGACTCGTCTCCTGGTTCCAGATCCGGAAGTTCGTCACAGGCCTCGTGCAGCTTGCGGGTAATCAGAGAGGCACGGCGCAGGTCCAGGCGCCCCTGGTCCAGCAGGGACATGATGCGCGGCAGATCCTGGGTGAGCCCGACCGCGACGGCGATCTCGGCCGCCATGGAACGGGGGTGACAGGTGAACTCGGGCGCCAGGCGTGAGGCAACCAGTTTCTGCGACGAGATCGACCAGGCCGAATTCTGTTCTGCGTCAAGAGGATCGGGGGATTCGGTGCCTCGGCGCCGGGCTGGGGGCACCACCTTGACGGCCTGAGTCAGGGCGTGCAGCTGAGCAGCCTGCAACTGCCGGATCACCAGTTCGCGGGCCACCACTGCACGGTGCCAGGCGTACGCCGCCCCGGATGCTGTGCCGCTCGGGCCGCTCGGGCCGCTCGTGCCGCTCGGGCCGCTCGGGCTGGTCGGGCAGTTCACGCCGCCGAGCGCGTCCAGCTCCTGCAGCAGCCACTCGAAGACTTCCCTGACCGGCCCTGGCGACCCAGCCCCGACGCGTCCTTCAGCCAGCGCACCCATGCCCAACACCCCCGTCCTCAATTACTTTTCGCGACCCCCATCGCGACAGCAACCAGACTAGGCCCGACCACCGACAAAACCGCCCAAGCCCGGATCCGGCGGTCGAAACCCCAGCTCAGCTCGGGGTGGAGTGATTTACAGTTGATCACCATGGACGGGATGTCGGCACTGCTCGACGGGCCTCGGGCCCGCGAGGCGTTCCTGCTGCGCTCCACCCTGACCGCGCCCTGGTCGATGAAGATCGCCGACGAGGCCGCACTGACACTCTGCTCGGTGGTCTCCGGCCGGGGCTGCGTGATGCCGGCCGAAGGGGGAGTGCGGTGGCTCGGGCCGGGTGACGTCTCCCTGTTCAAGGGGCCGCGGCCGTACGTGGTCGCCGACGATCCGGCCACCCCGCCTCAGGCGATCGTCCTTCCGGGGCAGGTGTGTGTCACGCCCGACGGGCTGCCGGTGCTGATCTCCACTCTCGGCACCCGCAGCTGGGGCAACGACCCGAACGGCGAGACGGTGATCGTCACCGGTTCCTACCAGCTGCCCGGTGAGACCAGTCGCCGGCTGCTGGACGCCCTGCCTGAGCTGATCGTGCTCACCGGCGAGGAGTGGGGCAGCCCGTTGCCCGCGCTGCTGAACGAGGAGATCGTGAAGGACGAGCCGGGGCAGAGCGCGATGCTCGACCGGCTGCTCGACCTCACCCTGATCAGTGCGCTGCGGGCCTGGTTCGCCCGGGCCGACGGGGCTGCGCCGGGGTGGTACCTGGCCTACGGCGATCCGGTGGTGGGACCGGCGCTGCGGCTCATGCAGGACGAGGTGGCCCGCCCGTGGACGGTGGACTCGCTGGCCGCCGAGGTCGGGGTCTCGCGGGCCGGGCTGGCCCGGCGGTTCCGCGAACTGGTGGGTGAGCCGCCGATGACGTTCCTGACCAGCTGGCGGCTCGACCTGGCGGCCGACCTGCTGCGCTCGCCGGACATGACGTTGAGTGCGGTGGCCCGGCAGGTCGGGTACAGCACGCCGTTCGCGCTCAGCGCGGCGTTCAAACGAGTGCGGGGGATGAGTCCCAGCGAGTACCGGGTGTCCGCCTGAGACTGTCGTACCCAGGGCATAGGGTGAAGAAAGAAGCCCAGATCGTGTGGCTTTGTTCTTCCTGCAGATGGGACACAGTGGTGAGTGAGATCCTGGTCGTTCTGGAGCGCGAGATCGTGGCCCCGCCCGATGTCACTTTCGACGCCCTGGCCGACTACACGATCATGCGGCCGAAGATCCTGCCGGAGCAGTTCACCGGTTACGAGGTCACGGCCGGGGGTACCGGCGAGGGCACCCACGTCACCTACGACCTGCACGCCACGAAGAAGCGGGTGCGGCACGTCGAAGCCGTGGTCACCGAGCCGCCGGCCGGGCAGCAGTTGCTGGAGTCCGACACCCGGTCCACGCTGCGGGTGCTGTGGGACGTGGCGGCCGCCCCGAGCGGCAGCCGGGTAACGGTGAAGATCACCTGGCAGGGGGCGGGCGGTGTGAAGGGCTTCTTCGAGCGTACTTTCGCCCCCGGTGGCCTGAAGCGCATCTACGGCGAGAAGCTCGACCGGCTGCAGCAGCAGATCGCGCAGGACGCGCCGTGAGCTCCGGCCCCGGCCAAGGCCAGTTGTCCGACCCCGGCCAAGGCCGGCTGTCCGGCCCTGGGCGGGAGGCGGTGGCCACCGTCACCGGCTCGGCCTACGCCGAGGCGATGCCCGACCGCGCCCGTCTGCATCTGCGGGTGCAGGTGGCCGGACCTTCGGAGAAGGCGGCGACCGATGCGTTCGCCCACGCCCTGGCCGGGGCCCGAAGCCTGCTCGACGAGCTGGGCTGCACCTACACGGTGGGCTCGGTGTCTTCCTGGGACGGCGGCAGGGAGCAGGAAAAGCGCTCCCGGCACCAGGTCTGGAGTCAGATCGTGGTCACGGTCACCGATCTGGACCTGCTGCCCAGGCTGACCGAGCGGGTGCTGGAGACCGAGCGGCTCGGGGTGGATCATCTGGAGTGGGAGGTGAGCAACCTGCGCGAGCTGCGCCGCGAGGCCCGGGTGAAGGCGATCGCCGAGGCCCGGGAGGCCGCGAAAGACTATGCGGCGGCGCTGGGTCTGCGGCTCGGCCCGGTGGTCGGGGTGAGCGATCCGGGCTCCGGTGGTGTGCATCCGATGGGCGTTCGCCAGTCGTTCGCGGCCCGGGCCAAGGGTGAGGCGGGGGATCGGCCGCAGCTCGACCTGAGCAGTACAGAACCGGTACGCGTTGAGGGGATGGTTACGGTTTCGTTCGTGCTGGAGGGTGATTCGAGCCAATAAAGGACGGGGGTGGGCACGTTCGCGGGAACGAACGGGTGGACGTTGTGGTGGGTGGGGTGTGCGGGCTGGCGCTGGCCGCTCAGATGGGGCCTCGGGTGCCGGCCGCTTCGTGGGGGTGTCGGATCGGGTGCTGGCAGGTCATGCGCTAGCGGATCATGCGTCGGCGCGGTACGTTCGCCGGGCGTCGCTGTCGGGGCGCACCGGCTTCGGACCACGGACGGGATCTGACGATGAGCGAGATCAACGAGTACCAGGCCACTTTCGACCTGATCGACGTCGACTCCGACGGGCTGATCTCGGCCGCCGAGCTGAAGAACCTGATGGTGGCGCTGGGCGCGGCCGAGGTGACCGACGAGGCCGCGGTGGCTGCGCTCGCGGCGATCGACGCAGACGGCGACGGGCTGGTGTCGCTGCCCGAGCTGGCCGATTACCTCAGTCAGAACGCGCCTCGCTGAGACCTTTTCGCGTGGGTGGTGGTTGAGGCCGGTCGCGTACGAGGTCGTTGGGGCCGGGCGCGTGCGGGGTGGCTGAGGCTGGTCGCGTGTGAGGTCGCTGGGATCTGTCACGCGCGAGGTGGCTGGGGCCGGTTGCGCGCGAGGTGGCTGGGCCGGTTGCGTGCGACGTGGCTGAGGTGTGCCGCGTGTGAGGTTGCCGGGATCTGTCACGTGAGGGGTGGCTGAGGCCGGTCGCGTGGAGGTCCTTGGGGTCCTGTCGCGTGTGAGGTGGCTGAGGCCGGTTGCGCGCGAGGTAGCTGAGGCTGGTCGCGTACGAGGTCGTTGGGGCTGGTCGCCTACGGGGTGGCTGAGGCTGGTCGGGTGTGAGGCCGTTGGGGCCGGTCGCGTACGGGGTGGCTTAGGCCTGCCGCGTGCGAGGTGGCTGGGATCCGTCACGCGGAGGTGGCTGGGGTCTGCCGCGTGTGAGGTCGCTGGGATCTGCCGCGCGGAGGTCGTTGGGGCCGGTCGCGTGTGAGATGGCTGAGACCTTTTCGCGGTGCGAGGTGGCGGAGGTCCCTCGCTCACGAGCTCGCTGGGGTCTGTCGTTCGGGCCCGGAGTCTTTGTGCCCGGGTGACCCGGCGTTCCTGGAGTTGCCCGGTCGGGGAAACTCCAGGAACGGCCGGGAAGACCTCGGCAGAGACGGGCTGCGGTCAGGCGACGGGGGTCGTCCGGGCTGGCTGGGCTGCCTGTGTTGTCTATGCCGGCTGGGCTGCCTGGGGTGCCTCGGCTGCCTGGGCCCGGGCTTTCTCCAGGTTGGTCAGGACGGTGTCCAGGACCGGCTTGTAGGTGTCCGGGTCGGTGTCGGCCAGGGTGCTGACGATGGTGGCCACCTCTTCCAGGGAGCCCACCGCGGGCTGTAGCGCCCCGGCCCGGACCTGCAGGGTGGCCAGGTTGTTCAGGGCCACGGCGAGCGGCTCGCGGTACTGCTGCGGGTTCTGCGCGGCCAGCTGGCGCACGATCCGCGCGGCCTCGCCCATCGCAGCCAGGCCGCCCTCCTGGTCGCCGGTGCGGAAGCGGATGGTGGCCACCCCGCTGAGGGCCGTGGCGGTGGGGAGCATGGCCTGTTCCGGCACCACGGTCTGCAGCAGCGTGTAGATCTTCACCGCCTCGTCGACCGCCTTCAGCGCGGCCACGTCGTCGCCGGCGGCGGCGTACTGGTCCGACATCGCGGTCAGGGCCAGCCCTAGGTTGGGCATGCCGACCGCCTGGTCCTCCTCGGTCACCTGGCGCCACAGCTGGGTGGCCTCGGTGATCGCGGCCAGCGCGGCCTCGCCCGAGCCGGTGGCCGCCAGCACCAGGCTGCGGCTGTAGAGCGCGTTCGCCAGGGCGTTGCGGGAGGCGCTGTCGGGCGTGCCGTGCGCGCGGCGCAGGTTCACGGCCTCGTCGATGGCCGCCAGAGCGCCCTGTGTGTCACCCGTCTCGGCGAGCTCGGCGAAGCGCTCCTCCAGGGTTCTTGCCTGCTCGAGGTCCCGCTCACCCAAGGGTCCGGCTCCTTATCGTTCCAACGATCACAACCGATCACGGTAACGGGCAGGACCGGGCAAGTGCCAAAATCTCGACGCTGGGTGATCGGTGCCGACTCAGCGGTGCCCGGGATGCCGCCGGTGGGCCTGGAACACCCAGCTGCGCAACAGGGTGAAGCGCAGGGTGGTGGCGAGCAGGCTGGCCAGGACCAGGACGGTGACCTCGACCAGGTGGTGCGCGGTGCCGGTGGCGGAGTCCAGCAGGGTGAGCGAGCCGCTGGTCAGGGCCAGGGTGAGGGCGAAGACGGCGAGTCCCTGGAACTGGTGGCGCCACCAGCGGTGCGGGCCGTGCACGCCGAACGTCAGGCTGCGGTTGGCGGCGGTGTTGCCGATCGTGGTCACCAGCAGGGCCACCAGGTTCGCGGCCTGGGCGCCGAGCCCGTACCGCAACAGAGCGTACAGGATCACGTAGGCCACGGTGCTGACCAGGCCGACGGTGGCGAACCGGATGAGCTGCCCGGTCAGGCCCGGGGGCACGCCGTCCGGGTCGACGGTGCGGCCGGTGGGCGAGATGGTCGTCGTCGCCCCGGCCGCCGGGCTCCCGAAGGTGCCGATCGGCACCTGAGGCTCACCGGCGTCCTCAATCGGCTTGAGACCCAGTTCGGCCCGGATCCCGGCGAGGGGGAGCCGGCCGGTGGTGAGGGCCTTGCCCACCCGGACGACGCCGCGCAGGTCGGCCATCGCCGTGGCGACGATGTCGACGGAGGTGTCGGGGTCGTCCACCCAGTCGACCGGGACCTCGTGGATGCGCAGGCCGCTGCGCTCGGCCAGGACCAGCAGTTCGGTGTCGAAGAACCAGCCGGTGTCCTCCACCAGGGGCAGCAGGCGCTGGGCGACGTCGCCCCGGATCGCCTTGAAACCGCACTGGGCGTCGGAGAACCCGGCGGCCAGGGTGCCCCGCAGGATCAGGTTGTAGCAGCGTGAGATCAGTTCCCGGCGGGTGCCCCGGACCACCCGCGAGCCCCGGGCCAGCCGGCTGCCGATGGCGAGTTCCGAGTGCCCGGACAGCAGCGGGGCGACCAGGGGGAGCAGGGCGGTGAGGTCGGTGGAGAGGTCGACGTCCATGTAGGCCAGGACGACGGCGTCCGAGGCCGACCAGACCGCGCGCAGGGCCCGGCCGCGGCCCTTCTGCTCCAGGTGCACCACCTCGACCTCGGGGTAGCGGGCGGCGAGCTGGGAGGCGATCGCGAAAGTGCGGTCGACGCTGGCGTTGTCGGCGATGGTGATGCGGAACCGGTAGGGGAAGCTGCCGGACAGGTAGGCGTGCAGCCGTTCGACGCAGGGTCCGAGGCCGGCCTCCTCGTTGTAGACGGGCACGACGACGTCCAGGGCGGGCACAGGCAGTTGCCGGGAGTCGTGCGGTTGCCAGGAGTCGTCGCCCTGCCGGTGAGGGGAGTCGATCTGCTGGTCGAGGTGGCCGGTCTGGGAGGACGTGGGGATCGCCGTCATGGTGGCAACCCTGGCGGCCGTCGCTGGCACGTGGATGCACCTCGACTGAGGGTCTGCTGTGAGGGGTTCCGGGTCACTGCCGGTAGTCGTCCGCCGTTCGGGTGAACCCGCCGGACCGCCCCCGTAGGGCACTCGAACATGTGTTCGAGATCAGCTACCGTGGAGTCCGGGTCGGGGTCGTAATGTCGGTGATGTCGTAATTG
The DNA here is from genome assembly GCF_030269265.1 of Kineosporia sp. NBRC 101677. Lineage (NCBI taxonomy): Bacteria > Bacillati > Actinomycetota > Actinomycetes > Kineosporiales > Kineosporiaceae > Kineosporia > Kineosporia sp. NBRC 101677. The sequence goes on along the minus strand of NZ_BSTA01000011.1, from coordinate 266,889 downwards.
GAGAAGGCCATGCCCAGCGTCCCTCGGATTCGTCGTGCCACGCCGCACGGTGCAGTCTTCCGTCGCGAACGCGGAGAGGGCCTGCCCGTCGTGGCCCTGATCCGCTGGCACCACGGGATCAACCGCACGGTCCCGGCCACCGCCACGGCCTGGACCCGGGACGCCGTGGAGATCACCTGGGAACCGGAGATCGGGGCCGGGCTGCGCACCGACTGGATCGCGGCCACCGACGTCACCCGCGAGATCGACCTGCCCGATCTGGCCGACGACGTGGTGCTGCCGCCGCACACCGTCTCCGGCGAGGTGAAGAAACGCTGGTGAGAAGGGCCTTTCCGGTGCGGTGACCGCTTTTGGGGACGCCCGTGGAGACGCTTCTGTCACGCGGCGGTAGCGCTGTGGTCGCGTTGTTGTCGCGCTGTGGGGACGCGATCGGAGACGTTCGGGCGCACAGTCGCGCAACGGGGCCTGGACCAGAGTGAAGCTCACCGATCGCCAACAGCTTTGGAGGCTTCACCCGATGTTCAGGCACACGCAGCAGACCCAGTACAACTGCACGCCCGACCAGCCGGACCCGCTGTACGCGATGAAGCTGCAGGAGCTGATCGGTGGCGCCTACGGCGAGCTGACGGTGGCCATGCAGTACCTGTTCCAGGGCTGGAACACCCGGATCCCGGGCAAGTACAAGGACCTGATCCTGGACACCGCGACCGAGGAGCTCGGTCACGTCGAGATGATCTCGATCATGATCGCCCGGTTGCTGGAAGGCGCTCCGGCGGAGCAGATCTCGGCGGCGGCCGCGGCCAACCCGGCGCTCGCCGCGGTGCTCGGCGGGCAGAACCCGCAGCACGCGATCGTGGGGGGCGGCGGGGCGCTGCCGGCCGACAGCGCCGGTTACCCCTGGAACGGCAAGTACATCGTGGCCAGCGGCAACCTGCTCGCCGACTTCCACGCCAACGCTGCCGCCGAGATGCAGGGCCGGCTGCAGACCGCCCGCCTCTACAACATGACCGAGGACAAGGGGGTGCGCGACATGCTCCGGTTCAACCTGGCCCGGGACACCGCGCACCAGAACCAGTGGCTGGCCGCGATCGAGCGGCTGAAGGAGGACGGGCTGGAGGACCTGCCGGTGCCGATCAAGTTCGGCCTGGACACCGAGTACACCGAGCACAGCTACGAGGTGTGGGGCCTGTCCGACGGCACCGAGGGCCCGGCCGCGCTGCCCGCGACCACCCCGGACGGCCGCAGCGAGTTCAACTACCTGCAGGACCCGCAGCCGCTGGGCCCGAACCCGGGCGTCCCCGCGGCCGACCCGCTGCTGTACGCCACCACCGGCGAAGGCAGCCGTGAGGTGGCCGGGGGCACGGCTCCCTCCACCGGGGGCGGCGGCCTGCTCGACAAGGCCAAGGAGGCGCTGACCGGGGCGGAGCCCGGTACTCACCCCAAGAGCAGCTGACATCCGGGCCAGGGCCCCGCCAGTGACTGGCGGGGCCCCACCGGCGTTTCCAGATCCCCGGAGGTCCGATGCTGATCCGCCCCGACCGTGATGCCGGCCCGCCGGTGCTCACGGCCGATCTCCACCCCAGTCTCTACGCCCCCCGGTCCGGGCTGGACCCGAGCCCGCACCACCCGGTCGTGGACCTGCGCACCGCCGAGCCCAAGCCGCCGCCGCGGGTGAAACTGCCCAGCAAGCGGATGCTTCCGCTGCTCGGCCCGGCGTTCGTCGCATCGATCGCCTACATCGACCCGGGGAACTTCGCCACCAACATCAGCGGCGGCGCGACCTTCGGCTACACCCTGATCTGGGTGGTCGTCCTGGCCAACGTGATGGCCATGCTGGTGCAGTACCTCTCGGCCAAGCTCGGCCTGGCCACCGGCCGCGACCTGGCCCAGCTGTGCGGGGAGCGCACCCGCGGCCCGGCCCGCTGGTTCCTCTGGGGCCAGGCCGAACTGGTGGCGATGGCCACCGACCTGGCCGAGTTCGTCGGGGCCGCGGTGGCCCTGCACCTGCTCTTCGGTATCGAGCCGCTGGCGGCCGGAGGGATCACCGCGGTGGTCTCGTTCGCCGTCCTGGCCCTGCGGCGCCGGGGCCGGCGCCCGTTCGAGATCGCGATCGTGGCCTTCCTGGCCGTGGTCGTGCTGGCCTTCGCCTACCAGGTGCTGCTGGCCGGGCCGGACGCCGGCGCCTTCACGGCCGGTCTGGTGCCGCGTCTCGAGGGCACCGAGAGCCTGCTGCTGGCCAGCGGGATCATCGGGGCGACGGTGATGCCGCACGCGGTGTACATCCACTCCTCGATGACCGCGCAACTGGGGCAGGAGAGGGCGGGAGAAAGTGGCCCCGGTCGTCTTCAGTTGCTGCGGGCCCAGCGTTTCGACGTGCTGACCGCGCTGGGGATCGCCGGTCTGGTCAATCTGTCGATGATGGTGGCCGCGGCGGCTCTGCTGCACGGCACCGGAACCGACATTGTCGGGCTGGAAGACGCGCACGCCGCGCTCGGGATCGTTGCCGGGGGTACGGCCGCGATGGTGTTCGCCGTCGCTCTGCTGTCTTCCGGGCTTTCTTCTGCGGCGGTGGGTACCTGCGCGGGCGATGTGGTGATGGCCGGATACCTTTCCCGCCGCATACCTTCGGCGCTGCGGCGGGCGATCACCATGCTGCCGGCGCTGTGGCTGCTGGGCAGTGGCACCGACACCGGCACCGCCTTGGTGCTCAGCCAGGTGGTGCTCTCGTTCGGTATCCCGTTCACGCTGGGGCCGCTGGTCTGGTTCACCGCCCGTCGGTCGGTGATGGGCGACTACGTCAACCGGACGCGCACCACCGTGTGCGCGTCGATGGTGATGGCGCTGATCGTGGCACTGAACGTGTGGCTGATCGTCTCGACCGTGGCCGGTGATGGCGGTCTGTAGGGCTTGTTCCGCCGAGGTGGGTTCCCGGGCGCCGGGGGCAGGGGAACCCACCTCTGAGGAACAGGCGGGCCGAGTACTGGTTCTGCGGGTCTGGCCGGAAGCCGGAGGCCCGCGGGCCCGGCTGGTCTCGGACGAACGCGTGGTGGTCGCCCAGGGGGTGCAGGCGATCTGTGCCGAGGTGGAGCGCTGGCTGACCGGACCCTAGTCTTCCGGGCGCTCCAGCAGGGGGCGGACCAGCTGGCGGATCTCGCCGGAGGGCGCGATCCCCAGCTCGGTGCGCAGCAGCGCCCGGTACTGGTGGTACTGCCGGAGCGCCTCGGCGGCGTTGCCCTCGGCCAGGTGGGCCTCGATAACCAGCCGATGAGCGCTCTCCCGCAACGGTTCTCCGGCCAGGGCGCGCAGTGCGGCCTGCAGGGCCTCACCGAAACGGCGCTGTTCCCGCAGCTGTTGGCTGCTGTGCTCGAGGGCGTGCAGACGGGACTGCCGGAACCGCTCGCGCTCCAGCAGCACCCAGTCCTCTTCCCAGAACGGCAGCAGATCGGCGTACCAGTTCTCCGGCGGCGGATCCCGCTGGGCGTCGGGGCTGGTGATCAGGTCCGAGGCCTCGTGCAGGTCGACCCGGACGTCTTCGGCGAGGGCGAGCCGGCCGCCGTTGCTGCGGACCAGTTGACGGCCGCCGGGCCGGGGCAGCCGGCTGATCGAGGCACGCAGATTGGCGGCGGCCCGAGCTCCCGGGCTCTCCGGCCAGAGGGTGCCGGCCAGGGTCGGTCTTCCCACCGAACCCCGGGTGATGGCCAGGAAGGCGAGCAGCTTCTGGCCGCACCGGCGCACCGGCAGGGCCTGTGAACCGGCGAGCACGTCGAAGTCGCCGATCAGACGCAACCGGATCGGGCCGGACCCGGCAACCGCGGCTGCGGAGGCAGAGGTGGGAAACATGTCATCCCGGATGTGTTGCGGGCTGAAGGGGCGACAGTTTGCACCCGCAACCGTTCTATCCCCCTGCGCCGGAGCGGCAACACGACACGTCCCCCGGCGCACGGGTCTAAGGTGTCGAGGGGGGTCGGGGATACTGCCACGGTGTCTGACAGCGTTTTGGAAGCACCGGATCCGTTCGCCTCCACCCAGCCCTGGGCCATGCAACTGGCCATACGTGATGAACGGGCCTCTCGCCCAACCCATCTGGCGGTCTGCGAGGCGGCTGCCCAAGCGGTGGTGAAGTTGCTGACCGACCCCCGCAGCGCGCCGGACGGGGAGTGGTATCCGCTGGTGCACCACTGGGCCTCGGGGCCGATCCGTAAGGTGGTTCGCCGGGGTAGGGGCATTCGCTTCACACAGGTGCAGGAGCTGGCCGGGGTAGAGGTCGAGCATGCGGGGGCTCAGGTGCGGGCGTTCGTGCCCGGGCCGGTCGACCAGGTGCCCGCGGCGCTGACCAAGATGCAGGTCGGCGGTACGGAGATGCCCGAGGAGGGGAAGTCGTCCGAACCCGTCGCCGGTGGCCTGACCATCGCGCTCACGGCGCTGACCCCGATGACGACGGGCAAGGCGGCGGCGCAGAGCGGGCACGCGGCCCAGTTGGCCTTGATGTCGATGGAGGACGAGGCCCGCTTGCGTTGGGAGGAGAGTGGCTGGGCGGTGCGGGTGGTCGCCCCGGGGGAGGCGGGCTGGGCCGAGGCGGTGCAGCGGGCCCGGGTGGCCGTGCACGACGGCGGTTTCACCGAGGTTGCTCCGGGGACCCAGACCGCGGTCGCCTGGTGGTGACCTTCAGTCCTTGTTGCGCACCTGGTCCATGCAGATGGTGGCGACGACGGCCAGGAAGCGTTCCAGCACCGGCAGTCCCGCGCCGAAGTCGATGCGGTAGCGGTGGGTGCTGCTGAAGAACCCGTTGCTGCTGCGGTGCGCGGTGGCCCGGACGAGCGATTCGTCGGCGCCGTCGACCACCGCGAAGTCGCTGCTGCCCCACGAGCCGCCGATCATGCGCAGCACCTGCCCGTTGCTGCCGAGTACCTGCAGCCGTGGCGAGCCGAAGGCGTTCTCCCGGCGGATCACGGCCAGTGAGGTGCCGGTCCGGCCGAACACCTCGTAGGTGCCGTTGTCGAGGAACGAGCCGGTGCGGGTGAGCTGGGCGCAGACCTGGCCGTGGGCGTCGTGCAGGACGTGCCGGTGGGTGGCCAGGTCGCCGAAGACCAGGCTGGCCGCCGAGTTGTCGGCGCCGAGCGCGGCGATCGGCGTGCCGTCGGTGCCGTGCACGTCGTAGCCGCCCTCGCCGAACATCGCCGCGTTCTCGACCACCTCGAGCTGGGGCCGGCTGCTGAGCCCGGCCTCCAGCTCGTCGGTGAAGTGCCCGACAGATCTATGGACGGGTGTGGGCGGCGGTTGGGTGCCTGGGCCGGGAGAACCCCAGGCCGGAACCGACGTGGGCGGGGGAGGAGCTGGTGTGCCCCACGGCCCGGCCGGCCCCGGCGGGGGTTCTGGTGTGCCCCATACCGGCTGATCCTGGTCCACCATGACCTGAGAGTACGGGACCGAACGGGAGGGTCCTCGGCCTCAGTGGCCGCGGGCCACCCAGGCGTCGTAGTCCTTGGCCTCGGCGCCGATCGAGGTGGAGTCGCCGTGCCCGGTGAGCACCTCGGTGGTCTCGGGCAGGGCCAGGAGCCGCGTCCGGATCGAGTCCAGGATCGTGGGGAAGCTGCTGAACGAGCGACCGGTCGCCCCCGGCCCACCGCAGAACAACGTGTCTCCGCTGAGCAGCTTCTCCAGCGCCGGCACGTACAGGCACACCGCGCCGGGGGAGTGCCCCGGCGTGTGCAGCACCTGCACCTCGGCGCCGGCCACGGTGAAGGTCTGGCCGTCGGCCAGGGCCTTCGGCTCGTAGCCGGGGTGCACCACGTCCCACAGCATCCGGTCTTCCGGGTGCAGGTGGACCGGGGCGCCGGAGGCCACCTCGAGAGCGGCGTTGATGTGGTCGTTGTGGCCGTGGGTGCAGACCACGCCCAGCAGCGAGCGCGAGCCGATCGCCTCGACCACCGGGGCGGCCTGGTGGGCCGCGTCGACCACCAGCACCTCGTCGTCGTCGCCGATCAGCCAGACGTTGTTGTCCACGTCGAAGTCCTGGCCGTCGAGCGAGAACACCCCGCTGGTGACGACCTTGTCGATGCGCAGCGGGCCGCTCACAGCACGACCACCGAGCGCAGCACCTCGCCGGTCTTCATCTTGGCGAACGAGGCCTCGACGTCGTCCAGGCCGATCGTCTCGGAGACGAACTTCTCCAGCGGCAGCCGGCCCTGCAGGTGCAGGTCGACCATGGTCGGGAAGTCGCGGCTGGGCAGGCAGTCGCCGTACCAGGACGACTTCAGCGAGCCGCCCCGGCCGAACACGTCGATCAGCGGGATCTCGAGCTGCATGCTCGGGTCCGGCACCCCGACCAGGACCACGGTGCCGGCCAGGTCGCGGGCGTAGAACGCGGTCTTCCAGGTCTCCGGCCGGCCGACCGCGTCGATCACCAGGTCGGCGCCGAAACCGCCGGTGAGCGCCTGCACGGCCTCGACCGGGTCGGACGCCTTGCTGTTGACCGTGTGGGTGGCGCCGAACTCGCGGGCCCACTCCAGCTTCCGGTCGTCCAGGTCGACGGCGATGATCGTCTTGGCGCCGGCCAGCCGGGCCCCGGCGATGGCCGCGTTGCCCACGCCGCCGCAGCCGATCACCGCGACGGTGTCGTCCCGGTTCACGTTGCCGGTGTTCAGCGCCGCGCCCAGGCCGGCCATCACACCGCAGCCGAGCAGGCCGGCCACCTCGGGCCGGACCGCCGGGTCGACCTTGGTGCACTGGCCGGCGGCGACCAGCGTCTTCTCGATGAACGCGCCGATGCCCAGGGCCGGGGAGAGCTCGGTGCCGTCTTCGAGCGTCATCTTCTGCTTGGCGTTGTGCGTGTTGAAGCACAGGTGCGGGCGGCCGCGCAGGCAGGCCCGGCACTGGCCGCAGACCGCGCGCCAGTTCAGGATGACGAAGTCGCCCGGGGCCACGTCGGTGACCCCCTCGCCGACGCTCTCCACGATCCCGGCGGCCTCGTGGCCCAGGAGGAACGGGTACTCGTCGTTGATGCCGCCCTCGCGGTAGTGCAGGTCGGTGTGGCAGACCCCGCAGGCCTGGACCTTCACCACGGCCTCGCCGGGGCCCGGGTCGGGGACGATGACCGTCTCGATCGACACCGGCGCGCCCTTCGCCAGTGACACAACTCCGCGCACCTGCTGCGACATACTCGTCCGGCCTCCTGTTTCCGTTCTGACTCTCCGGGCACACCGACCCTATGCGCTCCGGAGGGCGGGGCGGCAGAGGCGCCCCCGGGTCGTGCGCCGAGTTGCGCCCCCGGGATCCGAGCCACGGATGGCGGTCTCCGCCGGGCGCACCCCCTGAGTCTGCCGATCTCCGCTGATCGGTGGAGGGGGCGACCCTGGCGGCGAGGGACCGACTCGGGCACAATGATCGGCGACACGCGTCCGTGTGTGGACGGTGCCTGTGGCTCATGTCCTGAGTTGAGGTCGTTGGGGAAGACGAACCTCAAACCGGGTCGAGGAGGGCCAGATGTCGGGTGCCATCACGCGAGGCGTGCTGTTCGTGCATTCCGCGCCGAGCGCGTTGTGCCCACATGTGGAATGGGCAGCGGGCGGCGTGTTAGGGCTGCGTTTGTCGCTGGACTGGATCGAACAGCCGGCGGCACCAGGCCTGTTCCGGACAGAGCTGTCCTGGCAGGCACCGCAGGGGATGGGCGCGCGGCTGACGTCTGCCCTGCGCGGCTGGGCCCATCTGAGGTTCGAGGTGACCGAGGAGGCCAGTCCGGGAGTCGACGGGGGCCGGTGGAGCCACACCCCCGAGCTGGGGATCTTCCACGCCGTGACCGACGTGCACGGCAACGTGATGATCCCCGAGGACCGGATCCGCGCCGCCATGGAGATCGGTCACGCCGATCCCCTGCTGATGCAGCGCGAGCTGGACCTGGCCCTGGGCCGGGCCTGGGACGACGAGCTGGAACCGTTCCGGTACGCCGGTGACGGAGCCCCGGTGCGCTGGCTGCACCGGGTCGGCTAGGACGTCGGTCAGAACGTGTTCTAGACAAGAACTTCAGGCAAACGCGTAGGGCCGGTCCCCACCCGGGGGGACCGGCCCTACGTCGTGTGCGGCCCGCTCCTAGGCGGAGCGGAACACCAGGCCGACGTTGTGCCCGCCGAAACCGAACGCGTTGTTCACCGCGGCCCGGTCGCCGTCGGGCAGCTTGCGCGGATCCTTGTTCACCACGTCCAGGGTGATCTTCGGGTCCTGGCTGTCCAGGTTGATGGTCGGCGGGGCGATGCCCTCCCGCACGGCCAGCACGGTGAAGATCGCCTCCAGCGCCCCGGCCGCGCCGAGCAGGTGCCCGGTCATCGACTTGGTCGCCGAGACCGCCACGCCGTCGGTCGCCTCGCCCAGCGCCAGGCGGATGGCCTGGGCCTCGGCGATGTCCCCGACGCCGGTGGAGGTGGCGTGGGCGTTCAGGTGCACGATGTCCGAGGCGGCCAGGTCACCGTCGGCCAGCGCCGCCCGCATGGCCCGGGCCGCGCCCTGGCCCTCCGGGTGCGGGGCCGACATGTGGTAGCCGTCGGAGGTGACGCCGACGCCGGCCAGCACCGCGTGGATCGTGGCGCCGCGGGCCTTGGCGTGAGCCATCGACTCCAGCACCACCGCGCCGGAACCCTCACCCATGACGAAGCCGTTGCGGTCGACGTCGTAGGGGCGGGAGGCCCGCTCCATGTCGTCGTTCCACTTCGACAGCGCCTGCATGGCGGCGAAGGCCCCGATGGTCACCGGGTGGATGCACCCCTCGGTGCCCCCGGCCACCACCACGTCGGCCAGACCGCGGCGGATCAGGTCGGCGCCCTGGGCGATCGCCTCGGCGCCGGACGCGCAGGCTGACACCGGGGTGTGCACCCCGGCGCGGGCCTGCAGGTCGAGACCGACCGCGGCGGCCGGGCCGTTGGGCATGAGCATGGGCACGGTCATCGGGAGCATCCGACGCGCGCCCTTCTCGTTCAGCGTGTCGTACGCGTTGAGCACGGTGTGCAGGCCGCCGATGCCGGAGGCCATGCACACCGCCAGACGCTCCTTCTCGACCTCGGGGGCGCCGGCGTGGGCCCACGCCTCCCGGGTCGAGATCATCGCGTACTGACCGCTCGGGTCGAGCCTGCGGATCTCCTGCGGGGTGAGGACCTCCGAGGCCGGCTGGGCCAGGCTGCAGGCGAACGAGACCGGAAGCGTGGGATACCGCTCGATCCAGTGCGCCTCAAGCGGGCGGGCGCCGGAGCGACCCGCGAGCAACGCCTCCCAGGTGCTCTGTACGTCGCCGCCGAGCGGGCTGGTGGCACCCAGCCCGGTGACGGCGATCTGCCTGTCGTCTGAACCCGGCATAAGAGTCAGGCCTTCGCCGACTCGGCGTTGCTGATGTAGGAGACGGCGTCCTGGACGGTCTTCAGGCCGCCCACGGCCTCGTCCGGGATCTCCACGTCGAACTTGTCCTGCGCGTTGACGACGATGGTCATCATCGACAGCGAGTCGATGTCCAGGTCGTCGGTGAAGGACTTGTCCAGCTGCACGTCGCCGGCCGGGATGCCGGTCTCCTCAGCGACGAGCTCGGCGAGTCCGGCGAGGATCTCGTCCTGGGTGTGCGCCATGGTTGTTCTCCAATTCGTTGGTGTGATGGTGCAGTCCGTGGGATACGGAGCGCTCCGCCCGGCCAGGGGGACCGGGTGGGCAGATTTTCAGGGCAGCTCGACGACCTGGGCCGAGTAGCTGAGGCCGGCTCCGAAGCCGATCAGGAGCGCGAGCCCTCCGGAGGGTACCTGGCCCTCGGCGATGATGCGGTCCAGAGCCAGCGGGATGCTCGCGCCGGTGGTGTTGCCGCTGTCGATCACGTCGCGGGCGACCACCACGTGGTCGGGCACCTTGAGCTGCTTGGCCATCTGGTCGATGATCCGGATGTTGGCCTGGTGCGGGACGAAGGCGGCCAGGTCGGCCACGTCGACCTCGGCGGCCTCCAGCGCCTTGCGGGCCACGTCGGCCATCTGCCAGACCGCCCAGCGGAAGATCTTCGGGCCCATCATGGTCAGCGTCGGCCAGTCGGGCTGCCCGCCGGCCGCGATGCCGTCGCGGTACTCCGTCCAGGAAGCGGTCTGGTACAGCGCCTCCCACTGGTCGGCGTCGCCGCCCCAGACGGTGGGACCGATGCCGGGGGTGTCGCTCGGGCCGATGACGGCCGCTCCGGCGCCGTCCCCGAAGATCATCGCGCTGCCGCGGTCGCGCGGGTCGACCACGTCGGTCATCCGGTCGACCCCGACCAGCAGGACGTTACGGGCGGTACCGCCGCGGACCAGGTCGTTGGCCACCGCCACCCCGTGGGTGAAGCCGGCGCACGCGGTGGACAGGTCGAACGTGGCGGCCGGGCCGGCGCCGATCCGGGCGGCGGTCAGGGCGGCGGCCGACGGCATCGAGACCATGTGGGTGCTGGTGGCGACCAGGACCGCGTCGATCTCGGCGGGGGTCAGCCCGGCCCGCTCGATCGCCTGCTCGGCCGCCGGGACGGCCAGGTCGACGACGGTCTCGCCGGGGGCGGCGAAGCGCCGGGTGACGATGCCGGTGCGCTCCCGGATCCACTGGTCCGAGGAGTCGAGCACCTCGCAGATCTCTTCGTTGGTGACGATCCGGTCGGGCCGGCGGGCACCGGTGGACAGGATCCGCGCGAACTCGGGCCCGCGCCGGCTGCCGATGCGGCTCATGACTCCTCGCTCAGCAGTGACCGGGCCGGCTCGGCGTGCTTCTCGATCAGCTCGCGGGCGGCGGGCAGGTCGTCCGGCGTCTTCAGCGAGACCAGCTCGACCCCGGGCAGGGCGCGCTTGGCGATCCCGGTCAGGGTGCCGGCCGGCGGCAGCTCGAGCAGGCCGGTCACACCGAGCTCGCGGAACGTCTCCAGGCACAGGTCCCAGCGCACCGGGCGGCTGATCTGGTGGACGATCCGCTGCAGCACCTCGCGGCCGTCGTCGACCACGGCGCCGTCGGCGTTGGAGACTAGGCGCACCCGGGCGTCGTGGGTGCTGATCGCGCGGGCGTAGCCCTCGAGCACCTGCACGGCCGGGGCCATGTGCTCGGTGTGGAACGCACCGGCCACCTTCAGCGGACGGACCCGGGCCTTGGCCGGCGGTTCGGCCTTCAGCCGCTCCAGGTCTTCCAGCGTGCCGGCGGCGACCACCTGGCCGGCCATGTTCATGTTCGCCGGGGTCAGGTTCAGGCGCTCCAGCGTCGCCAGGACCTCGTCCGGGTCGCCGCCCAGCAGGGCGCTCATCCCGGTCGGGGTGGCCGCGGCGGCCTGGGCCATCGCCCGGCCGCGCACCCGGACCAGCACCATCGCCTGCTCGGCGGTGATCACACCGGCCGCGGCGGCCGCAGTGATCTCGCCGACCGAGTGACCGGCGCCCACCCCGATCCGGCGGTAGGCGTCGGCCGGCCGGGGGAACAGGGAGAGCAGGGAGACCAGCCCGGCCGCGACGATCAGCGGCTGCGCGACGGCGGTGTCCTGGATGGTCTCGGCGTCCGAGGTGGTGCCGTGCGCCACCAGGTCGATGTCGGCCACGGCGGACAGCCAGTTCATCCGGTCCGCGGCCGCGGGGTCCTCCAGCCAGGGCTGGAGGAAGCCAGGAGTCTGGGAGCCCTGTCCGGGCGCAACGATGACGAGCACGGACTCAACGATGCGCCGGGCGGGGGAATCCCGGACGGCGTGGAGGGTACGAAGCTTTCCCCATCCCTTTGTGAGGTTCCTACAAAGAGCCTAGGGACGATTTCTGGTCACGTCTGTGGATCACTGACCCGACCTGCGATGATGGCTATGCGTAACACAAAGGCTCCGCGTGCGTCAGTAGGGTCCCACCTAGTGATGTCACTCACTCGACGCAATCGGTAGCGAACCGTGTTCGGGTGCACGAACAGCGCCCGGGCCGCGCCCTCCAGCGATCCGCCGAGCTCCACGTAGGTCCAGACCGTCTCCAGCAGGTGCGCCGCGCCCTCGGTGAGCGGCCGGTAGGCCTGCTCGATCAGGGTGCGCCGGGCCTCGGCGTCGCCGGTGAGCAGCCGCTCGGGCAGCAGGTCCTCGCTCTGCACCGGCCGCGGCGCCCCGGGCCAGGCCCGGGCCGAGCTCAGGCCGGAGATCGCCGCCCGGGCCGACTCCGAGGCGGCCATCAGCCCGTTCACGGCCGGGCCGACCACCACCGGGCCGGGCCCGAAGAACTGGACCAGGTCGCCGACCAGGGCGCCCGGGTCGTCGGCGTGGCCGAGGATGGCCACCAGCCGCTCGCCCTGGACCCCGATCAGCAGGTCGCCGCCCGCGCCCCGGGTGCTGCGGCGCAGGCCCTCCAGGCTCTCCTCCACCGGAGCCGGCGGGGCCGCACCGGCGACCACCAGCACCTTGGTGGACGCCCCCCAGTTCAGCGCGGCCGCCCGGGACCGCAGGTCCTCGCTCTCGGCGCCGCGCAGCACCGCGTCGACGACCAGGGCCTCCAGCCGGGCGTCCCACGAGCCGCGGGACTCGGCCGCCCGGGCGTAGATCTCCGCGGCGGCGAAGGCGACGTCGCGGGAGTACCGCAGGACGGCCTCGCGCAGGTGCTGTTCGGCGCCGGGCCCGGCGATCGAGGGCACCTGCTCCTCGATCGAGTCGACCACGGTGCGCACCATCTCCAGGGCGCGCTGCAGCGAGATCGAGCGGGTCAGCTCGCGCGGGGCGGTGCCGAACACGTCGGCGGTGATCGCGACCTTGCCGGTCGGCTCCTGGTACCAGGCGATGAAGGCGGAGATCGCGGCGTGCGCGATCAGCCCGACCCAGGAGCGGTCCTGGGCGCTCATCGCCCGGTACCAGGGCAGTGCCTCTTCCATCCGGCGGACGGCCTCACCGGCGAGGGTGCCCCGGGCCGCCCTCAGATTGGCGACGGTTGCCTCGTCCGCGGTGACCACGTTCCGAGGTTAGGGCACCTGATCGCCGTGGGGGCGCGGTGGACCGCCGCGGTCGCCGAGGGCGGGGCCTACCCGTTAGGGTCGAGATGGTCTTACGTCACACTGCCGTCACCTGACAGGCGGGTATCACGGGTGGGACGGCCAGGATCGATTCTGCACGGAAGGCAGCACGAAATACAGCCAGCACGTAAGACACACGTAGCACCAGGACTGCACCGCAGGTTGCCGAAAGGGGCGATATGTCAGCGCTGGACCGGCTGAAGCAGCGCTCGGCGGACGACACCGTCGCAGGTGGCGGCGACCGCATCGAGACGCTGGCCGCGCACTCCGTGGAAACCCCCGTCGAGCTCGGGGGCGGCGATCTGCACGCCACCGACGAGGACCGCAGCGAGGAGGAGTCACTGCGGGCCCGGCTGGGTGAGGACCCCAACGACGTGGTGGCCTTCGACCGGCTCGCCGAGATCGTCCGGGCGATGGGCGCCGAGAGCCACGAGGGCGGCGACCCGCAGCGGGCCGCCCAGGACTCGGTGTGGGCGCTGGCCGAGGAGGTCGCCCAGAACAACCGGGCCTGGTACCCGCTGATCCAGCTGGCCCGGCTGTCCATCGACGACGACCGGGAGATGGCGCTGCGCCGGCTGAGCACCGCGGCCGACCGCGACCACACCGGGGACGCGCTGGCCCAGGGGCTGCAGATGCTGCGCGAGGCCGGGCACGCGAACGACGCCCTGAACCTCGGGGTGGGGCACTGGCGGCCGAAGGAGCACGTGCTCCCGGCCGGCCGGGAACTCGTCCTGGCGGCGATCGAGGCCGAACGGCTGAGCGAGGCCCGGCGGCACCTGGCCGCACTGGCCGAGCACCCGGACCAGAACGCCGTGCAGGCGCTGCGCCAGGAGATCGGCGACCGGCTGGGCCCGCCCACCGGGTCGATCCCGATGGGCGGCGCGAACGGTATCTCCACGATGTTCTGAGCAGCACTTCTCAGCAGCACTTCTCAGCAGCACTTCTCAGCAGCACTTCTCAGCAGCACCACGAAGGGGCCGTCGGAGGGACTCCTCCGACGGCCCCTTCGTCGTGTCCCCTCGCCACCACGGAAGCCGACGCTCCGCGCCCTGGTGAGGCGGACATCCGTCCTCAAACAAAAACCGCAGAAGCCGAGGGGCCGCCGGGAAGTCTCCCCGACGGCCCCTCGCCTCTGCCCTGACTGCTAGGCGTCGCCGCCCGCGGTGCCGGTGGTACCGGCGCGCACGTTCAGCAGGTCGTACTTGTCGATCGCCTTCTGCGGCACGTCGGCGGCGACCTCACCGCGGCCGGCCAGCATCTCCAGCACCCGCACGACCACCGACGGGCTGTCGATGCCGAAGTAGCGCCGGGCCGCCGGGCGGGTGTCCGAGATGCCGTAGCCCTCGGCGCCGAGGGAGACGAACTCCTGCGGCACCCACTGGCGGATCTGGTCGGGGACCGCGCGCATGTAGTCGCTGACCGCGACCACCGGACCCTGGGCGCTCTCCAGCCGCTGCGTCACGAACGGCTTGCGGGCCGGCTCGGACGGGTGCTTGAACGCGTGCTCCTCGACCGCGAGGGCGTCGCGGCGCAGCTCGGTCCAGCTGGTGACGCTCCACACGTCGGCGGACACGCCCCAGTCCTCGGCCAGGAGCCGCTGGGCCTCCAGGGCCCACGGCACCGAGACCCCCGAGGCCAGGATCTGGGCCTTCGGCCCGGACGCCTGCTCGGACGTGCGCAGCTTGTAGATGCCCTTGAGGATGCCCTCGACGTCGACGTCCGCGGGGGCCGGCGGCTGCACGATCGGCTCGTTGTAGACGGTCAGGTAGTAGAAGATGTCCTCCGGCGACTCGCCGTACATCCTCCGCAGGCCGTCCTTCATGATCTGGCCGATCTCGTACCCGTAGGCCGGGTCGTAGATCACCGCCGCCGGGTTGGTCGAGGCCAGCAGCGGCGAGTGCCCGTCGGCGTGCTGCAGGCCCTCACCGGTGAGCGTGGTGCGCCCGGCCGTGGCGCCGATCAGGAAGCCCCGGGCCATCTGGTCCATCGCCGCCCACAGGCTGTCGCCGGTGCGCTGGAAGCCGAACATCGAGTAGAAGACGTAGACCGGGATCATCGGCTCGCCGTGCGTGGCGTACGACGTGCCGGCCGCCTGGAACGCCCCGACCGAGCCGGCCTCGTTGATGCCGACGTGCAGGATCTGGCCCTTGACCGACTCGGTGTAGGCGAGCATCAGCTCACGGTCGACCGAGGTGTACTGCTGGCCGTGCGGGTTGTAGATCTTCGCGGTCGGGAAGAACGAGTCCATCCCGAAGGTGCGCGCCTCGTCCGGGATGATCGGCACCACGCGGTGGCCGAAGTCCTTGTCGCGCATCAGGTCGCGCAGGATCCGGACGAACGCCATGGTGGTGGCGACCTGCTGCTTGCCCGAGCCCTTGTTGGCGCCCGCGTAGGCCTTGTCGTCCGGCAGCTTCAGGGTGCCCGCGCTGTGCCGGCGCTGCGGCACCGCGCCACCGAGCTTGCGGCGACGGTCCTTGATGTACTGCAGGGTCTCGTCGTCCTCGCCCGGGTGGTAGTAGGGCGGGAGGTACTTGTCGGCCTCGAGCTGGGCGTCGCTGATCGGGATGCGCAGGCCGTCGCGGAACGCCTTGAGGTCGTCCAGCGTGAGCTTCTTCATCTGGTGGGTCGCGTTACGGCCGGCGAAGTGCGTGCCCAGGCCGTAGCCCTTGATCGTCTTGGCCAGGATCACCGTGGGCTGGCCGTTGTGCTCGACCGCGGCGCGGTAGGCGGCGTAGACCTTGCGGTAGTCGTGACCACCGCGCTTGAGGTTCCACCAGATGTCGTCGTCGGACAGCTTCTCGACCAGCTTCAGCGTGCGCGGGTCGCGCCCGAAGAAGTGCTCGCGGATGTAGGCGCCGTCTTCTGCGCGGAAGGTCTGGTAGTCACCGTCGGGGGTGATGTTCATCAGGTTGACCAGGGCGTTGTCCCGGTCGGCGGCCAGCAGCGGGTCCCAGTCGCGACCCCAGACCACCTTGATGACGTTCCAGCCGGCGCCGCGGAACTGCGCCTCCAGCTCCTGGATGATCTTGCCGTTGCCGCGGACCGGGCCGTCGAGGCGCTGCAGGTTGCAGTTCACCACGAAGGTCAGGTTGTCGAGCTCCTCCTGGGCGGCGACCTGGAGGAAGCCGCGGCTCTCGGGCTCGTCCATCTCGCCGTCGCCGAGGAACGCCCAGACGTGCTGCTGGGAGGTGTCCTTGATGCCGCGGTTGTGCAGGTACTTGTTGAAGGAGGCCTGGTAGACCGCGTTCATCGGGCCGAGGCCCATCGAGACGGTCGGGAACTCCCAGAAGTCCGGCATCAGCCGGGGGTGCGGGTACGAGGACAGCCCGCCGGCCGGGTGCGAGCGCTCCTGCCGGAAGCCGTCGAGCTGGTCGGCGGAGAGCCGGCCCTCCAGGAAGGCGCGGGCGTAGACGCCGGGGGAGGCGTGGCCCTGGAAGAAGATCTGGTCACCGCCGCCCGGGTGGTCCTTGCCCCGGAAGAAGTGGTTGAAGCCCACTTCGTAGAGCGAGGCCGAGGAGGCGTAGGAGGAGATGTGACCGCCGACACCGATGTCCGGGCGCTGGGCGCGGTGCACCATGACCGCGGCGTTCCAGCGGATCCAGCGGCGGGCGGTGCGCTCGGCCTCTTCGTCACCCGGGAACCAGGGCTCGGCCTCCGGCGGGATGGTGTTGACGTAGTCGGTGGCCGTGAGACTCGGCACACCGACGCCCCGCTCACGGGCCCGCTGCAGCAACGACTGCATCAGGTACCGGGCGCGCTGGCGGCCCTGGCCGTCGATGGCCGCGTCGAGAGACGCGATCCACTCGGCCGTCTCCTCAGGATCGATGTCGGGCAGCCGGCTCGGCAGCCCGTTCAGGATCGGGCCTGATGATTCTCGTCCGACCACGACGTCCCTCCTGGATTTAGGACAACGATTGTGAAAACACGCCGAATCGGCCGGATCGCGACCGGTTCGGGCCTCTATCTTGGCTGACGGGCTGTCCGGGCGTCACAGGTACCCCAGTTGAGCGGGGTGCCGGGGCGGCCGTGCCCTTCCACCCTCCAGTGTGCCCCTTGGGTGCGGCGGCGGGTACGGCGGGGCGCTCTTGATCACCAGATGTCGGTCTGCCCCGGGCGTGTCGGCGGCGTGTCGCAGGCGTGTCGGGGGTGTGTCGCAGGCGTTGCGGGGAGCGGTTCTCACCCGACCGGGTGGCGCCGGAGGCGTGGTGAGGTGGTGCCGACCGCCGATTGTTCCGGCAAAAACAAGTAGTACGAGGTGACGGGGCGGTTGCGCGGCACTGAGGGGATGGAGTCCACTAGCCTGACCAGCCTGGTGATGGTTGCATCGTCGCCGGAGCGATGAATTGACGAACGAGCGGGTCGTGAGACCCGCCCGATGATTGAGCGGCCCGTCGAGGGCCGCCAGTGCCGCCGCGCGGGAGCGTAGGCAGCGGAGGAGGTCAGTGAGGTGGGCGCGACCGCGGAGCCCGCGGCTGAGCAGTCCATGGCCGGCCGGCTCGGACTCAAGCCCGGTCAGTTCGTACAGGAGTTCGGGTACGACGACGACGTGGACGATGATCTTCGTCTCGCAATCGAGACGCTGACGGGCAACGAACTGGCCGACGAGGACGCACAGGACGTCGTGGATGCCGCTCTGTTCTGGTGGCGGGACGGCGACGGCGACCTGGTCGACGCGCTCGTCGACGGCCTG
Source organism: Kineosporia sp. NBRC 101677 (assembly GCF_030269265.1). Classification (NCBI taxonomy): domain Bacteria; kingdom Bacillati; phylum Actinomycetota; class Actinomycetes; order Kineosporiales; family Kineosporiaceae; genus Kineosporia; species Kineosporia sp. NBRC 101677. Next base: position 249,215 of record NZ_BSTA01000011.1, on the reverse strand, counting down.
ACGAACCTCGCCGAGGGTGGCGTGATCTGGCTGCTGACCCCCAAGGCCGGGCGTTCCGGCCATGTGGAGCACAGCGAGATCGAAGAGGCCGCCCCGACCGCCGGCCTCCACGCGACCAGCACGATCAGCGTGTGCCAGGACTGGACCGGGACACGGCTGGCCACCCCCAAGGCGGGCCGGCGCTGAGCCCGGCCGGCCGGGGGCCCCACGCACCGGCCGGTTCCTGACAGACTGGGTTCCGCACGCCGGGTGAACCGGTGTGCGGACCAGTCCTGCTCCGCCAGAGAGGAAACGCGCAGATGGCACTGGAGATCGGCCAGGCCGCCCCCGGGTTCGCCCTGAAGAGCGAGCACGGCGAGGTGGTGGAGTTGTCCGCGTTCCAGGGGGAGAAGAACGTCGCCCTGGTCTTCTACCCGTTCGCGTTCTCCGGGTTGTGCAGCGGTGAGCTGTGCGAGATCCGCGACAACCTGGCGGCCTTCGAGGACGGCGCGGTGCAGGTGCTGGCCGTGTCCTGCGACCCGATGTTCTCGCTGCGCAACTGGGCCGACATCGAGAAGTTCGCCTTCCCGCTGCTGTCCGACTTCTGGCCGCACGGGGCGGTGGCCAAGGAGTACGGGGTGTTCAACGAGAGCACCGGCAGCGCCGTGCGCGGTACCTTCCTGATCGACAAGGAGGGCGTGCTGCGCTGGAGCGTGGTGAACGGCATGGGCGAGCCCCGCTCGCTCGAGGGCTACCGCGAGGCCATCGCCGCGCTCTGATAGAAATCTCCTTCCGGACTGCCCTGCGGCAGTTCCGGATCGGGCCTGTAGCTCAGTTGGTAGAGCACCGCGTTTACACCGCGGGTGTCGTCGGTTCGAGACCGGCCGGGCCCACCGTGCACTGCCCTCCTCGCTGTTCTCACTGCCGGCGTAGGTGTTCCAGCACCGCCAGCACGCGCCGGTTGTACGAGGCGTCCGGCGGGATGCCGAGCTTGGTGAAGATCGTGTTGATGTGCTTCTCCACCGCGCTCTGGCTGATGAACAGCCGGGCGGCCACCGCGGCGTTGCTCAGCCCCTCGGCCAGGGCGGCCAGGACCGCGAGTTCGCGCTCGGTGAGACCGGTCTCGTCCGGGCGCCGGGCGGCCAGGAGCTGGCGCACCACCTCCGGGTCGAAGGCGGTACCACCGGCCGCCACCCGCTCGATCGCGTCGAGGAATCCGCCGATGTCCGAGACCCGGTCCTTGAGCAGGTAGCCGACCCCGCCCCGGCCGTCGAGAAGTTCGCTGGTGTGACGACTTTCGACGTACTGCGAGAGCACCAGCACGGCCACGGCGGGATGCTCACGGCGGATCCGCAGGGCGGCCCGGACCCCCTCGTCGACGAAGTCGGGCGGCATCCGGACGTCCACCACGACCAGGTCCGGGGCCGTGCGGGCGACCGAGGCGAGCAGATCGGCGGCGGTGCCCACCGCGTCGACGATCTGGTGCCCCTCGGCGGTGAGCAGCTGGGCGATGCCCTCCCGCAACAGGGTCGAGTCCTCGGCCAAGGTCAGCCGCACGGGATCGCCGCCTCGATCCGGGTCGGGCCGCCGGCGGGGCTGAGGATGCGCAACTGCCCACCCCGGGCGGCGATCCGCGCGGCGATGCCGCTCAGCCCCGGCCCGGACGCGTCCGCGCCGCCGACGCCGTCGTCCTGCACGGAGAGCAGCAGGTCGCCGCGCGTGCGGCGGACCTGGATCTCGATCGAGGACGCCCGGGCGTGCTTGATCACGTTGGTCACCGCCTCACTGGCCACGAAGTACGCGGCGGCCTGGGTGGCCCCCTCAAGTTCATGAGTGATGTCGGTGAGCAGCCGGACCGGTACCGGGGTGCGGTCGCGCAGCGCCTCCAGCGCCACCACCAGCCCGTCGCGGGCCAGCATGGCGGGATGGATGCGCCAGGCCACGTCGCGCAGGTCGTCGAGGACACCCTGCGTCTCGGCCCGGGCCCGGGCGTGCAGTTCGGCCTGCCGGTCCGGGTCGGCGGTGCGCTCGGCCCGGGCCAGCAGGATGGACAGGGCCACCACCCGTTGCTGCACCCCGTCGTGCAGGTCGCGCTCGATCCGGCGGCGTTCGGCGTCCACCGCCGCGACCACGTCGGTGAGAGTCGTGTTCAGCCGGTCCACCTGGCGTTCCAGCTCACCGGCACCGGGCCGGGCCAGGGCGGCCCAGCTGGTGCGGTCGACCCAGACCGTGGCGACCAGACCGCTGAGCACCAGGAACAGCACCAGCACCCCGGGCAGGAAGAAGTAGGCGACGGTGCCCCAGCTGACCTCGCCGGCCGCGCTGTCGATCATCCCGACCGGGCCACGGGTCGCGGCCCCGACCACCATCACCACCGCGAACACCGCACCGGCGGCGACCAGCACGAGCAGGTACCCGGTGGCCACCGCCAGTACCGCGCGCAGGAGCAGGTACAGGTACAGCCGCCGGCCGTGCGGCTGCGGGCTCCGGGCGGCGGTGTCGAACCGGGAGAGGCGCCGGGCTTCGAGGGTGGCCACGAGTTGGGCCGGGCGGGCGCTGAACCCGGCCGCGACCAGGCCGAGCAGGTAGGCCGGGAGCAGCAGGGTGCCGATGGCCGCCCCGCCCACGGCCTGCAGCACAGTGCGCAGCCCGTTCCGCAGCGCCGAATCGGCCGACCTGCTCTGGGCACCCGCCGGCAGCCTGGTCACGATGCCATTGTCCCGCGGGTGCGCTGCCGTACCCGGTGGATCAGGAACACGGCGACGGCCACCCCGACCACAGCGATCACGGCCTTCTGCAAGAGGCCCGCGTACTGCTCGACCTCGTCCCAGCGTTCGCCGAGCTGGTAGCCGGCCAGGACGAACCCGGTGTTCCAGATCGCGCTGCCGACGGTGGTGAGCAGGGTGAAGCGCAGCACCGGCATCCGCTCGACCCCGGCCGGTACCGAGATCAGGCTGCGGAAGAGCGGGATCATCCGGCCGAAGAACACCGCCTTGTCGCCGTGCCGGGCGAACCAGGCCTCGGCCCGGTCCACGTCGTGCAGGTTCATCAGCGGCATCCGGGCCACCACCCGGCGCAGCCGGTCCCGGCCCAGCCCGGCCCCGAGGCCGTACAGCGCCAGGGCCCCGGCGACGGAACCCAGGGTGGTCCAGAACAGCACCTCGGCCAGGCCGAAGGTGCCCTGGCTGGCGGTGAAACCGGCCAGCGGCAGGATGATCTCGCTGGGCAGGGGAGGGAAGAGGTTCTCCAGGGCGATGGCCAGGCCCGCGCCCGGGCTGCCGAGGTTCTCCATCAGGGAGACCGCCCACTGGGCGACGCCGTCGAGGTTTTCGGTCTGCATGGCAGCGACGCTACGAAGGCCGGACCGGCCGGGGCACTGGTGTCAGCCCCCGGGCGGGGTGTGGAAATCCTCAGTTCCGGCCGGCACCGCGGTGGGTGGGGCCGACGGGGGGAGCGGGGCCGGGTCGCTGGCGTACACGGACAGGGCGGTGGCCTGGGGCAGCAGGCTGCGGGCGGACGGACCGGGGAACCAGCCCTGGGCGGTGCGCTCGGCCAGGTCGAGACCGGTGAGCGCGGGCAGCAGGTGCACCAGCGTGTGCCGTACGTCTTCGGGGGCCACCGGCTTGCGCCGGTCGGTCTCGCTGAACACGATGCCGACCAGGGTCTCCTCGTCGAGGGCGCCCCGGGCGGCCAGCGCGCCGACGCCGAGCCCGGCGACGCTGGCGGTGAAGGTGCCGGGGGCGAACCAGGAACGCAGCCGGCGCACCACCAGCAGCTGATCCCGGCCGGCCGGGCCGAGCAGGCCGGTGCTGCGCAGGATGCCGTGCAGCACCGTCACCGGCGAACCACCGGCGGCCCGGGGCCAGCGCGGCCGCAGTTCGTGCATGGCCTCGACCACCGGTTCGGCCAGGCCGCCGCCCTCGGTGAGCCGCATCAGGTGCCGGACCGACTCCGGCACCAGTCCGGCCATCTGGCGCACCCGCAGGTCGGTGAGGGCCTGGTCGAACTCCGGGCCGTGCGGGGCCCAGAACAGCTCGAGCATGTCTTCGCCCAGGGTGCGCCGCCGGTTCGCGTAGTCGCGCGGGCCCTCGGTGCTCTCAGGTGGGCAGGGCCCCTCACCGTAGACGCAGCCCGCCTGCTCGCCGCCGGGCCCCAGCACCACCACGTCGTGCTCCCAGCGGGCCCGGGGGTCGTAGAAGTAGCCGAAGTGGCCACCCCCGTCGGCCCGGTCGGCCCGGTCGACCAGGTCGGCCAGGGTGGCCTCCGGGTTGCCGGGCAGGTAGGTGGCCGGGCCGCGGACGAACCGGCCGCGCTCCAGCCCCAGCCAGCCGAGGCCGATCTGGAGCAGGTCGTGAAGCTCGCCCAGCGTGCTGTCGGACGGCACGTCGAGGACCCGGAGCACCCTCGGTTCGACGTCGCGCAGTGTCACTTTCAGACGGGTCGTCTTCACCCGCCGGAGATTACGTCACAGGGCGCGGCTTTTCGGTGGCCGCCGGAGGTATCCCCAGCGGAGATTGCAGTGGGAGTGCAGGAACTGGCGGGTACATCGTCAGCGCCGGGGTGGCGCCGTGGAGGCCCGCACGACCAGGCTGGTGGCCAGCTCCACGTGGTGCGAGTCGACCGTGGCCCCGGCGGCCAGCTGGAGTGCGGTGCGCACCGCCACCCGGCCCATCTCCCGCAGCGGCTGACGCACCACGGTCAGCGGAGGTGAGCAGAACTCGGCGAGCTGGGTGTCGTCGAACCCGATCACGCTCAGGTCCTCGGGCACCCGGAGTCCGCGGCGGCGGCAGGCCTCGATCAGGCCGACCGCGATCTCGTCGCTGCCGGCGAAGACCGCGGTCGGGGGCGTGGGGGAGTCGAGCAGGAAGTCGCCCCCGGCCACTCCGGCGGCATAGCGAAAAGTCTTGTGCAGGGCGTGTTCGTGCGGGACGGGGTGCCCGGCCGCCTCGAGCGTGGAGCGAAAACCCTGCCACCTCGCCTGGTTGCAGCCCGCCTCGGCCTCGCCGCCCAGGTAGGCCATGCGGGTGTGGCCCAGCGAGAGCAGGTGCTCGGCCGCGCTGACCCCGCCGGCGTAGTTGGTCGAGCCGACGCTGGTGACCTCGTTGCCGGCCGGGGTGAGCGGGTCGACCACCACCAGCGGCACCTTGGCCCGGGCCAGGGCGGTGGCGTCCTCGACCGTCATCTCGTTGCTGACACTGATCACCGCACTGCGCCCGGCCTTGGCCACGGCCAGAGCCCAGGCGGTGGCCGTGGACAGGCCGCGGCCCTTGCTGAGCATCACCGCCACGCCCGGTTCGCCCGCGGCCGAGAGCACCCCTTCCATGACCTCGTTGCTGTAGGCCGCGAGCGGGCCGGCGAAGACCACCTCGATGGTGGTCTGCCGGCTACCGCCGCGGCCGGTGTAGTAGTGCGCCCGCAACAGTTCCTCGACCATCGCGCGGGTGCCGGGGGAGACGTCGTCGCGCCCGTTCACCACCTTGGACACCGTTGCGATGGAGACACCGGCCGCCTCGGCGATGGTCGCCAGCGTCGCCCGTCCGGGCCTGGAGCTCATGGGTACCTCCGTAGGGGCTCCAGGCCGGACGGTCACTTACCGAACCCGGCAGTGAGACCGCTCAGCAGCTGGCGTCGCCCGATTGCGTACAGCGCCAGGATCGGCAGCGTGGTCAGTACAACCGCGGCCGCCACGGCCGGGACGTTCACGCCGTACTGTCCCTGGAACGACCACAACGCCAGGGGCAGCGTGCGCTGGTTCGGGTCGGTGGTGAGCACCAGCGGCAGCAGGAACCCGTTCCAGATCGTCAGGGCGTTGTAGATGCCCACCGTGACCAGGGCCGGCCGGGTCAGCGGGAAGGCCAGCGACCAGGCGGTACGCCACTCGCTGGCCCCGTCCATCCGCATCGACTCGAACAGCTCCTTCGGGACGTCCCGGATGAAGTTCGTGAGGATCAGCACGGTCAGCGGGATGGCGAAGGCGATCGAGGGCAGGATGATCGCCAGCAGGGTGTCGTACAGCTGCAGCCGGATGATGATCAGGTACACCGGGATGATCACCGCCTGCAGCGGGATCGCCAGCCCGGCCAGGAACAGCAGGTTCACCGAGCGGACGAACCGCCCGTCGCCGGCCCGGATGATCGCGAACGCGGCCATGAACGAGATCAGGATGGCCGGGATCACCGACCCCAGGGTGACGATCGCGGTGTTGGTGAAGAACCGCATGAAGCCCGCGTCCATCACGAAACTGTAGTTCTCGAAGGAGATCTCGGGCGGCGGGGCGAGCGGGTTGGTGGTGTAGTAGTTCGCCCGGCTCTTCACGCTGGTGAGCACGATCCAGTAGATCGGCAGGATCACCACGATCAGCCAGACCCAGCCGCCCAGGCCGCCGATCCAGTTGATCTCCAGGAGCCGGCGGTAGTTGCGTGGGGCCGGGGCTGCGGTCGCCCGGGGCGGGCGGGTGGGTGTGGTCACGGCCATGCCGTCACATCCCCTCGAGTTGGCTGCCGGCGTCGCGTCCGCCGCCCAGACGCCGCAGGGCGAGGGCGAGCAGCAGGCCGACGACGACCAGGATGACGGCGATCGCGCTGGCCGGGCCCATCAGTGAGGCCCGGAAACCGCGGATGTACATGTCCAGGGCCAGGGCCCGGGTGGCGTCGCTGGGGCCGCCGGCGGTGAGCACCCAGATCAGGTCGAAGAAGGTCAGCGACCCGACCACCATCAGGGTGGAGGAGGCGATGATGGTGTTGCGCAGCTGGGGCAGGGTGATGTTCCAGAACTGCCGCAGCCGGCCGGCCCCGTCGAGCTGGGCCGCCTCGTACAGCGAGGCCGGGATCTGCCGCACCGCACCCTGGTAGATCAACGTGTGGAACGGGATGAACTGCCAGGACACCACGAACACCACGGTGGCCAGGGCGAGGACCGGGTCGCCGAGCCAGTCCTGCACCAGCAGGTCGATGCCCAGGCCGGCGCCGAGGCCGAAGTTCGGGTCGAGCAGGGCCTTGAAGGTGATCGCGATGGCCGCCTGGCTGAGCAGCAGCGGCACGAAGAAGATCACCGCCAGGACCCCGCGGTAGCGCTGCCTGCCGGCCAGGAAGACGCCCAGGAGCAGACTCAGCGGGGTCTGGAACAGCCAGGACAGGAACATGATCTTGAACGTCACCCAGAGCGCGTCGGGCAGACCGGGGTCGGTGAGCACCTCGCGCCAGCTGTCGAAGCCGGACGGGCGGATGTCGCCGATCCCGTCCCAGGTGGTGAAGCTCAGACCCAGCACACCGATCAGCGGGATCACCGCGAAGGTGAGGAACATGAGCAGCGCGGGCAGGACCATCCAGGCGATCGAGCCCTGCCGGACCGCGTGCGACGCGGTCCGGACAGGTGCTACACGATCGGGTGGAACCTGAACAGGGACGGTCATTTGCCGATGACCGCGTTCATGTTCTTCGCGAACTCCTCGGGCGTGATGTCGAGCGCGAACAGCTTGGCGATGTTGTTCAGCAGCTCCTCGGCGGCGGCCGGGCTGAGGGCCTGGTCCCACGACTGCGAGAAGGTCTTGGCCTTGCTGGCGGTGTCGTAGACGAACTGCAGCCACTCGGCGTCCTCGAGGCCGCTGAACTTCTTGTCCACACCGACCACGATCGGGACCTGGCCGGCGTCGTTGACCCAGTCGGTCTGCTCGGCGTCGGAGAGCACCTGGGTCTTGAAGAAGTTCTTGGCCGCCTCCTTCTGCTCGGGGGTGGCCTTGGACGAGAGCGAGTAGTACTGGCCGGGGTTGCCGTAGGTGTTGCTCGGGTCGCCGGTGCCGCCGGAGACCGGCGGGAAGTTCATGAAGCCGAGGTCGCCGCCGGAGACGAAGTCGCCCCCCTCTTCCTTCATCGAGCCGTAGGTCCAGGCGCCGTGCAGCATCATCGCGGCCTTGCCCGAGGTGAGCAGGGCCTGGTCGGCGTTGGTGTCGGCGGTGATCGAGGAGAAGCCCTTGACGAAACCACCGGCCTCGACCAGCTTCTGCACCTCGCCCAGGGCCTTGATCGCGGCCGGGTCGGACCAGGCGTCCGCCTTGCCCTCGAACACGGCCTGGAAGATCTCCGGACCGCCGATCCGGTCGAAGAGGAACTCCAGCCACATCATGTTCGTCCAGCGCGACTGGCCGGCCAGGGCGAACGGGGCGATGTCCTTCTCCTTGAACTTCGGCACCAGCGCGAGGATGTCCTCCCAGCTGGTGGGCGGCTGCAGGCCGGCCTCCGAGAACACCTTCTTGTTGTAGAACAGCACGATCGGGGTGACCGTCTCGGCCGGCACCGCGTAGATCTTGCCGTCGACCGTGGCGGCCGCGAACGAGGCCGGGAAGCGCCGCTCCTTCTGGTCGGGGTTCTCGTCGAACCACGACGTCAGGTCGTCCACCGCGCCGGCGTCGACCCAGCTGGCCAGGCCGCCGCCGCCCCAGCCCCAGATCACCGTCGGGGCCTGCCCGGCGCCGATCGCGACCTTGATCTTCTCCTTGTAGGCGTCGTTCTGGAACGCCGTGCCCTTGATCGCCTGGTTCGCGTTGGCCTTGTTGAACCGGTCCAGCGAGGTGCGGCGGATGGTCTCGTTCGGGTCCACGGACAGGTACCAGTAGGTACCGCCCGAACCGTCGCCACCGCCGTCGCCGCCACTGCTCTCGGTGCCGGGGCCGGAGCTGCCGCAGGCGGCCAGGGTGGCACCGGCGATCGGCAGGCCGATGGCCAGGCTCAGGAAGTTGCGGCGGGACGTCTTCATGGGATCCACGGTGATCTCCATCGGGTACCGGCCGCGGAGGACCCGCGGCCACACGGACGCAGCGGGCGGGAACAGCGCCCCGCTGCGCTGGAAAAGGTCTGGCTCGGAACTGAACGCTGGAACAACTGCTGGGAAGAGCAGAACGCGGCAACAACTGTCGGTCAGATCGGCGCTGGTTCGTCGTGAACTGTCGCCGGATATGTCGGAAGTTCTCGAAAAGTAGTTTCGCCGGACGATGCTGTCAAGCCTTGCGAACTTCTCGGTATCTCGGTGAGAGTGAATCCGTCGCCGAACGGACTTGCCCTGTCCGGACACGTTTTTGACCGTGTTCGCCGGGGCCGTGGCGGCGAAAGTTTTTCGAAGTCTCACGAAGGAGTGGGCCGTGGCAGTTGCGCCCGAAAGTATCGAACCCTGGCGCGACCCCGCGCGTACCGTCGCCGAACGGGTGAACGACCTTCTCGGCCGGATGAGCATCGAGGAGAAGGCCGGCCAGCTGGGCAGCCGCTGGATCGGCAATCAGCCCCGGCCGGCCGCTCCGGCTCCGGACGAGGGCCCCGGCGCGCAGAGCGCCCCGATGGAAGACGCTTTCGCCCAGAAGGCCGGTCTTGGCCTGGAAGAGGCGGCCGCGGCCGGTCTCGGGCACCTCACGCGGGTCTACGGCAGTGCCCCGGTCAGCCCGGCCGAGGGGGCGGCGGAGCTGGCCCGGCAGCAGGCGGTGGTGGTCGAGGCCTCGCGTCTGGGGATCCCGGCGATCGCCCACGAGGAGTGTCTGACCGGCGTCACCACCTACGGCGCAACGGTGTATCCGGCCGCCATCGCCTGGGGGGCCACCTTCGACCCGGAGCTGATCGGCGAGATGGCCGCCGCGATCGGCCGGGATCTGGCGCAACTGGGCGTGCATCAGGGGCTTTCGCCGCTGATGGACGTGGTCCGCGACTATCGCTGGGGGCGGGTGGAGGAGACGCTGGGTGAGGACCCGTACCTGGTGGCCCAGCTCGGCTCGGCCTACGTGCGGGGGCTGCAGGACGCCGGGATCATCGCCACGCTCAAGCATTTCGTCGGCTACTCGGCCTCCCGGTCCGGCCGTAACCACGGTCCGGTCTCGATGGGCCGGCGTGAGGTGATCGACGTGCTGCTGCCGCCTTTCGAGGCCGCGGTCGCCGCCGGGGCCGGCTCGGTGATGCACTCCTACTCGGACATCGACTCGGTGCCGGCCGGGGTGGACTCCTGGCTGTTGCACGAGATCCTGCGGGAAGAGTGGGGTTTCACCGGCACGGTGGTCTCCGACTACTGGGCCACGCCGTTCCTGGCCAGCATGCACCGGATCGTCGAGGACGAGGCCGGGGCCGCGGAGCAGACGATCCGCGCCGGGATGGACGTGGAACTGCCCGACACGATCTGCTTCTCGCATCTGCCCGAGCTGGTGCGCAACGGTTCCCTGCCCGAGGAGTTCCTCGACCGGGCCGCCCGCCGGGTGCTCACCCAGAAGGCCGGGCTCGGCCTGCTGGACCCGGGCTGGAACCCGAAGGTGGATGCGCCGGAAGACATCCGACTCGACCCACCGCAGAACCGGGCCATCGCGCGCCGGCTCGCCGAGACGTCCATCATTCTGCTCGAACCGGGCACCGCGCTGCCCCTCGGTGACCACACCGAGATCGCCGTGGTGGGGCCGTGCGCCGACGACCCGCGCACGTTCATGGGCTGCTACGCCTTCCCCAACCACGTACTGCCCAAGTTCCCCGGGCACCAGGACGGGCTCGGCATCGAGATCCCGACCGTGCTGGAGGCGCTGCGGGCCGAACTGTCGGGAACCCGGATCGTCCATGAGACCGGCTGTTCGGTGATGGGGCAGGACCGCTCCGGCATCCCGGCCGCGGTCGCCGCCGCCGAGGCTGCCGACCTCTGCATCGCGTTCGTGGGCGACCTGGCCGGGATGTTCGGGCTGGGCTCCTCGGGCGAGGGCTGCGACGTGGACGACCTGACGCTGCCGGGGGTACAGGCCGAACTGCTGGAGGCGCTGAGCGCCACCGGTACCCCGCTGGTGGTCGTGCTGGTCTCGGGTCGGCCCTACGCCTTGGGGGATGTGGCTCCCCGGGCGGCGGGTCTGGTGCAGGCGTTCATGCCGGGGGAGGAGGGCGGGGCTGCGCTGGCCGGTGTGCTCTCCGGACGGGTGGAGCCGGGCGGGCGACTGCCGGTCCAGATTCCCCGCCGCCCCGGCGGTCAGCCGTACACCTACCTACAGCCGCCGCTGGGTGAGCCCAGCTCGATCAGCAGCGTGGACGTCAGGCCGCTCTACCCCTTCGGCTACGGACGCTCATACACGAGTTTCGAGATGTCCGGCTTCGAGATCGATCAGACCGAAATGCCTACGGACGGTCGTTTCCGGGTTGGTCTGACCGTCCGGAACACGGGGGAGCGGCCCGGTAGCGAGGTGGTCCAGCTCTACCTGAGCGACCCGGTGGCCTCGGTGGTGCGGCCGGTGCACTGGCTGGCCGGTTTCGCCCGGGTCCGGCTCGAGCCGGGGCAGTCCGCCCGCGTGGTGCTAGAGGTGCACGCCGACCGTACGGCTCTGGTCGGGCGCGACCTGCAGCGGCTGGTGGAGCCGGGGGTGATCGGGGTGAGCGTGGGCACCTCCTCGCGCGACCTGCCCTTCGAGGGCTCGGTCACGCTCACCGGTCCGGTGCGGCCGGTCGGACACGACCGGGTGCTGGACACCCCGGCCGAGGTGACGATGCTGTAGCCGGTCGGCGCTTTGCCGGCGCCCGGCTGGTGTTCTGCTGGTGGTCTGCGCCTCAGTCGGGGCGCAGACCATGCCCAGAACCCCCTCCCGACCGTTACCGTCACACGATCGGTCGTCACACTCCTGGCGGATCATCGGGCCCGGGTGACCAGACGACGGATAAGGGAGCACTTCGGTCCGGTCCGGAAGGGGTAACGACGTGGCGGTGGCGCCAGCCATGCCGTGGGCCCAGTCCTCGGGCCGGCCCCGCCGTGGCCGGCACCGGCTGCCCGACGCCCAGGCCACCAAGCCCCAGCCGCTGTCCGGCTGGGCCAAGGCGATCCTGGCCGACATCGCCGTCCCGGCCGTCACCATGCCCCCGGAGATGCGGGTCGCGGAACTGGACGACTGGTTCCGCGGCAACCCCCGGGCCACCACCGTGGTGGTGCCGCTGGCAGCCGGGCCGATCGTGGTGGACCGGGCCTGGTTCGACCGCTGGGTGGCCGGGGCCCTGGGCTACGGGCGCTCGGTGTTCAAGCGGATGACCCTGGCCGACCTGGACGACGTGCCGAGCATCTTCCTGACCGCCGACACCACGATCGACGCGGCCGCCGCGGTGGTCACCGACGAGGCCCCCAGCGAGGAGGCCTCGGTGAGCACCGTCGGCGTGGTCGCCGCCGACGGCACCCTGATGACCGTCTCGGTGACCACACTGTTCCGGGCGCTGTCGTACAGCTACGCCTACCAGGCCCGGCACGACGTGCTCACCGGCCTGCCCAACCGGGCCTCGCTGATGGAGTGGATGCGCGGGCACGACGCCCAGTCGGGCGACCTGACCGTGCTCTACATCGACCTGGACCGGTTCAAGGACGTCAACGACAGCCTCGGGCACGCGGTCGGCGACCAGGTGCTGCAGCTGTTCGCCGAGCGGCTGCAGAACATCGCCCGCCCGGACGACCGGGTGGCCCGGCTCGGCGGTGACGAGTTCGCGATGGTGCTGGCCGGGGCGCTCACCCCGGACGAGTCACGCTCGGTGGCCGAGCGGATCGTGCACGAGGCCTCGATGCCGTTCAGCGTCACCGTCGACCACGGCGACGGCCAGCAGGTCGAGGCGGTGGCCAGCATCGGCGCCAGCGTCGGGGTGGCCGGCGCCGACTCGGTGATGTCCGGGGTCAGCCTGGAGGACCTGGTCTCGCAGGCCGACCTGGCGATGTTCCAGTCCAAGTCGCACGGCCGGGGCCGGGTCACCCACTTCGACGCCGAGGTGCTGGCCACCCGGGGCTCGCAGGCCGAGCTGCGGGCCCGGCACCACATGGAGCGCCGGCTGCGGCTGGCGATCGCCAACGGCGACCTGCGCCTGCACTACCAGCCGCTGGCCGAGGTGGCCAGCAACCGGATCGTCGGTGCCGAGGCGCTGGCCCGCTGGGCCGACGACGAGCTCGGGCCGGTCTCACCGGCCGACTTCATCCGGATCGCCGAGGAGACCGGGCTGATCATCGACCTCGGCCGCTGGGCGCTGCACAGCGCCTGCCAGGAGGCGGCGACCTGGCCGATGTTCGAGTCCTCGGACGGCATCCGGCGGCGGATGAAGGTGACCGTCAACGTCTCCGCCGTGCAGCTGTCGCAGCCCTCGTTCGTGCAGGACGTCTCCCGGGCCCTGGTCGAGTCCGGCCTGCTGCCGCGCACCCTGTGCCTGGAGATCACCGAGACCGCGGTGATCGGCGACATGGAGGCCACCGCCCGGATCCTGCAGGACATCCGCGACCTGGGGGTGACGATCGCGCTGGACGACTTCGGGACCGGCTACTCGTCGCTGACCATGCTGCGCGACCTGCCGGCCGACGTGGTCAAGATCGACAAGTCGTTCATCGACAAGATCGCCGACGAGACCTCCACCGACAGCGTGCTGGCCCGGCTGGTGATCGAGACCGCGCACTCGCTGGGCATGGGGGTCTGCGCCGAGGGGGTGGAGACCAACGAGCAGGCCGAGCGCCTGGCCGACATGGGCTGCGACACCCTGCAGGGCTGGCTGATCTCCAAACCGCTGCCCGGCTCCGACGCCTTCACCGCCTGGCTGCCCACCGCCGTGCTGCCGGAGTGCCTGGGCCCGCGGGCCTGACTGAGGTCGCGACTTCTGCGGGCGCGCCCAGAATGGTGGGCATGTACCTGATCAAGGAACGCTTCTTCGACCTCGGTGACGACTTCGACATCACGGACGAGGACGGGCGCCTGGTGCTGCACGTCGACGGCAAGGTGCTCAGCCCGCGCGGCCGCCTGGTGATCAAGGACCCCTCCGGTCAGGAACTGGCCTCGGTGCACCGTCAGCTGGTCTCGCTGCGGGAGAAGTACACGATCACCGTCGGGAACCAGAAGGCCGCCGAGGTGAGCAAGAAGTTCTTCACCCCGTTCGGCGACCGCTTCACCATCGACGTCCCCGGCCCGGACGACCTGGAGATGCGGGGCGACCTGTTCGACCACGAGTACTCGGTCTCGCGCGGCGGCCGCGAGGTGGGAATCGTGTCCAAACGGTTCTTCTCGATGCGTGACACCTACGCCGTGCGGATCGCCGAAGGCGAGGACCACCTGCTGATCCTCGCCTCCGTGCTGGCCCTCGACGCGGCGGCGGCCCGCAAGGACAAGGACAAGAACTAGTCCACCGCCGGCGCGGCGGAACTGTCCCGCAGCACCAGATGGGTTGAGATCAGCACGTTCTCGGACGCCGGCTCGGCGGGGGCCGGCGTCTGGCCGTGGCTGTCGCGGATGCCGTGGATCAGCATGTCCACGCTGCGCCGCCCCACGCCCTCGAAGTTCTGCCGCACGGTGGTCAGCGGCGGCCAGAAGTTGCGCGACTCCTCCATGTCGTCGAAGCCCACCACGCTGATCTCGGCCGGTACCCGCCGGCCCTTCTCGTGCATCGCCCGCAGCAGCCCCAGCGCCATCTGGTCGTTGGCGGTGAAAATGGCCGTCACGTCGGGATTGTCGGCCAGCTCCAGGCCGGCCTGGTAGCCCGAGTCGGACGACCAGTTGCCGTGGATCACCGGCGGCACCGGGCAGTCGTGCCGCTGGAGCGTGTCGCGCCAGGAGTGCCGGCGCCGGTTCGCCGAGTAGGAGTTCAGCGGCCCGGAGACGTGCCAGACGGTGCGGTGGCCCAGGCCGAGCAGGTGCTCGGTGGCCAGCCGGGCGCCCTCGGCCTGGTCGGTGTCGACGATCGGGTGCGGCAGGTCGGCCCCCGCGTCGATCACCACCACCGGCAGCCCGGCCGGCCAGTGCACCGCGGTGGTGTCGATCGAGCTGGTCTCCATCACGATGATCACCCCGTCCACCGCCTGCTTGTTCAGCCGGGCGAAGGCCTTGGTCACGTCGGTCTGGGAGGGCCGCCGCACCGGGATCAGGGTGATCGAGTAGTTCGCGTCCGAGGCGGCCATGGCGATCTCGTCGAGCGTGCGCATGTTGCCGAACGACGAAAGGGTGAACATGATCACGCCGATGTTGCCGAAGCGCCCCAGTCGCAGAGCGCGCGCAGCGTTGTTCGGCCGGTAACCGATGTTGCGCATTGCGGCGAGGACGCGACTGCGCGTGCTCTCGTCCACATTGTTATGTCCGTTGACGACCCGGGAAACCGTCTGTCCAGAAACCCCCGCAATTCGGGCAACGTCTGCCATAGAGGGACCGCGCCTTCGCGATTTTGCCTGTACAGCGAGGGTTTCTGGGGCCTCCGCCGTACCGTCCGGGTGATTCACTGCCGGACGCCCGTGGTCATGTTCACGTAAACATGCTAGCTTCCGAAGACCGAGATGTTGACGTAAACATCTCGGGTTCTTTCCAGAGAGGTAAAGAGGATGACGATGGCGTCGGGGACCGTTCCACCGGTCTCGCCCGCGCGGCCGCCGATCCGGCGCAAGACGCGAAAGGACTGGCGGGGCTGGATCTTCGTCGGCCCGTTCATGGCCGTCTTCGCCCTGGTCTTCATCGCGCCGCTGGTCTATGCGATCTACCTGAGCCTGTTCCGGCGTCAGCTGATCGGCGGCAACAGCTTCGTCGGCCTGGACAACTACACCCAGCTGCTGCAGGACCAGGCGTTCTGGAGCTCGCTGACCCGGGTCCTGCTCTTCCTGGTCATCCAGGTCCCGATCATGCTGATCATCGCGCTCGCCGCGGCGATGGCCATCGACAGCGCCCGGATCTACGGTGCGAACCTGTTCCGGATCGCCCTCTTCCTGCCCTACGCGGTGCCGGCCGTGGTGGCCGTGCTGATGTGGGGCTTCATCTACGGCGACCAGTTCGGTCTGGTCGGCCAGCTGAACGACGCGATCGGCACCGGACTGAACCCGTTCGACCGAAGCTGGATCCTGGTCTCGATCGGTAACATCGTCACGTGGTCGTTCGTCGGCTACAACATGCTGATCTTCTACACCACGCTGAAGACCATCCCGGCCGAGCTGTACGAGGCCGCGGAACTCGACGGTGCGGGCCAGTTCTGGATCATCCGGGCGATCAAGCTGCCGGCCCTGCGCGGGTCGCTGGTGATCGCCACGATCTTCTCGATCATCGGCAGCTTCCAGCTGTTCAACGAGCCGAACATCCTGCGCCCGCTGGTGAAGAGCATCATCACCACCGACTACACGCCCAACATGTACGCCTACAACCTGGCCTTCAGTGGCCAGCAGCAGAACTACTCGGCGACCGTCGCGATCGTGATGGGTGTCGTCACCGCGATCATCGCGTACGTGGTGCAGCTGCGCGGTTCGCGGACGGAGGACCGCTGAGATGAGTTCGTCCACGCTGTCCCGGCCGGAGTCCGAGGGCAAGGCTCCCCGCCGCTCCCGGCCGGCCAAGGAACGGGGCCGTCCCGGCACCCAGAAGTCGATCGCGATGACCGTCCTGATGGGCGCCTTCCTGATCTACACCGTGCTGCCGCTGGTCTGGCTGGTGATCAACGCCTCCAAGACCCAGGAGCAGCTGTTCGACTCCTTCGGGCTCTGGTTCGCCGACGGTTTCGCGTTGTTCTCCAACATCGGCGACACGCTGAACTACCAGGACGGCATCTTCGTCCGCTGGATCGGCAACACGCTGCTGTACGTGGTGGTCGGCGCCGGCGGCGCCACCCTGCTGGCCACGCTGGCCGGTTACGGTATGGCGAAGTTCCGGTTCCCCGGCCGCGGCGCGGTCTTCGCGATCGTGCTCGGCGCGGTGGCGGTGCCCGGTACCGCGCTGGCCGTGCCGACCTTCCTGATGTTCAGCAAGCTCGAGCTCACCAACACCCCGTGGGCCGTGATCATCCCGTCGCTGATCAGCCCGTTCGGTCTGTACCTGATGTGGGTGTTCGCCACCGAGGCGATCCCCACCGAGATCCTCGAGGCCGCCCGGATGGACGGCGCGGGCGAGCTGCGCACCTTCTTCACCATCTCGATGCGGCTGCTGGCTCCCGGTATCGTCACCGTGCTGCTGTTCACCACGGTGGCCACCTGGAACAACTACTTCCTGCCGCTGATCATGCTGAGCGACCCCGACTGGTACCCGCTGACCGTGGGCCTGAACCAGTGGAACGCCCAGGCCCAGAGTGCCGGTTCGCAGCCGGTGTTCAACCTCGTCCTGACGGGCTCGCTGCTCTCGATCGTCCCGATCGTGGCCGCGTTCCTCGTCCTGCAGCGCCAGTGGCAGTCCGGCCTGTCCGCCGGAAGCGTCAAGTGAGCAGCACCCCCGCTCACCCCACTGGCTCGTTCCTCCAGCACGTCCCCGTACGACCCCGGCCGGAACTCAGGCCGGGCTCCCGCAACACGACGAAGTGAAGGGAAGCTCCCTCGATGTCCCGTAAGTTCAACAAGCCCGTGAGCCGCCGGATGTTCACCATCGGTGCGGCCATGGCCATCGGCCTGACCCTGGCCGCCTGTGGTGGCGGCGACTCCGACTCGGACTCCGGCTCGGACACGGTCGCCGGTTCCCAGGCCGACCTGGACGCCGCGCTCGAGAAGGGTGGCGAGCTCACCTTCTGGAGCTGGACCCCCTCGGCCAAGGACCAGGTCGCGGCCTTCGAGAAGGCCTACCCGAACGTCAAGGTCAACTACGCGAACGTCGGCACCAACGTCGACGAGTACACGAAGCTGACCAACGCGATCGAGGCCGGCTCCGGCGCCCCCGACGTGGCCCAGGTCGAGTACTACGCGGTGCCGCAGTACGCGCTGTCCGAGTCGCTGGTGGACCTGAAGAGCTACGGTCTGGGCGACCTGGAGGCCGACTACACCGCCTCCACCTGGGGCCAGGTCTCGGTCGACGGCAAGCTCTTCGGCCTGCCGCAGGACTCCGGACCGATGGCGATGTTCTACAACAAGAAGTCGTTCGACGCGGCCGGCATCGAGAAGGTGCCGACCACCTGGGACGAGTACATCGACGCGGCCAAGAAGATCCACGCGCACAACCCGGACTGGTACATCACCAACGACAACGGTGACGGTGGCCAGACCCTGAGCATGATCTGGCAGGCCGGCGGTCACCCGCTGAACGTCGACGGCAACACGATCAACGTGAACTTCGAGGACGAGGGCACCAAGAAGTACACCGCGATGTGGAACCAGCTCCACACCGCCGGGCTGCTGTCCGACGCCCCGGGCTGGACCGATGAGTGGTTCCGGGCGCAGGCCGACGGCTCCATCGCCACCCTGCTGACCGGCGCCTGGATGCCGGGCAACCAGATCGCCAACGCCGCCGCCGCTTCCGGCGACTGGCGCGTGGCCCCGATGCCGACCTACGACGGTGGCGCCCCGGCCACCGCGGAGAGCGGCGGTTCCTCGATGGCCGTGATCAAGCAGAGCAAGAACCCGGCTCTGGCCGCCGCGTTCGTGCGCTGGCTGAACCACGACCCGGAGAGCATCAAGATCTTCATCGAGAGCGGCGGCTTCCCGGCCACCACGGCCGACCTGAGCGACCCGAGCTTCACCGACGCCGAGTCCGAGTACTACGGCGGTCAGAAGATCAACCAGGTGCTCGCCGACGCGGCCGGCGCGGTCCAGCCGAACTGGTCCTACCTGCCGATCCAGGCCTACGCCAACACCATCTTCGGTGACACCGCGGGCAAGACGTCCTACGTCAACCGCAGCGACCTGAACAAGGGCCTGGCCGCCTGGAAGGCCAAGATCGACGAGTACGCCAAGCAGCAGGGCTTCACCGTCGAGTAACACCAGATCCACGCGAGAGCGGGCCGGGCTGACTCGCAGCCCGGCCCGTTCTTTGCCCAGAACCGCTCGAGAAAGGTACGACGATGATTCCGGCAGACCTGCGGGTCCGGCTCGGCGAGACGGTGGCCCCGGTGCCCCCGCGGCTCTTCGGCGGTTTCGTCGAGCACATGGGCCGCTGCGTCTACCAGGGCATCTACGAACCCGAACACCCGAGTGCCGACGAAGGCGGCTTCCGCGCCGACGTGCTGGAACTCGTCCGTGAGCTCGGGGTCACCGTGGTGCGTTACCCGGGAGGCAATTTCGTCTCCGGCTATCGCTGGGAGGACGGGGTCGGCCCGCGTTCGGAGCGGCCGGTCCGGCTGGACGCGGCCTGGCACCAGACCGAGACCAACCAGGTCGGGCTGCACGAGTTCGCCACGTGGGCCGCGCAGGCCGGCGTGGAGGTCATGCAGGCGGTGAACCTCGGTACCCGCGGGATCGAGGCGGCCGGCGACCTGCTGGAGTACTCCAACCACCCGGGCGGGACCGCGCTGAGCGACCGGCGCCGGGCCAACGGCGCCGAGGAACCCTTCGGGATCACCCTCTGGTGCCTGGGCAACGAGATGGACGGCCCCTGGCAGATCGGGCACAAGACGGCCGACGAGTACGGTCGCCTGGCTGCCGAGACGGCCCGCTACATGCGCTTTCTCGACCACCGGGTGGAGCTGGTGGTGGCCGGCAGCTCGAACATGGAGATGCCGACCTTCGGGGAGTGGGAGCGGACCGTCCTGCGGCACACCGCGGACCAGGCCGACCACATCTCGGTGCACGCCTACTACGAGGAGTCCGACGGTGACGTGGCGAGCTTCCTCGCCTCCGCCGCCGGGCTGGACCGGTACCTGGACACCGTGGCCGGGATCATCGACGAGGTGCGCGAAGAGCTCGGCCTGACCAAGCAGATCGGCATCAGCGTCGACGAGTGGAACGTCTGGTACCAGCGCGACTGGAACGACAACCACAAGGACGCGGTGCTCTCCGGCGACTGGCCGGTGGCCCCCCGGCTGATCGAGGACGAGTACAACGTCACCGACGCGGTGGTGGTCGGCTCGCTGCTGATCTCGCTGCTGCGGCACAGCGACCGGGTCTCGATGGCCAACCTGGCCCAGCTGGTCAACGTGATCGCCCCGATCCGCAGCGAACCGGACGGCGCCGCCTGGCGCCAGACCACGTTCTTCCCGTTCGCCCTGACCTCGGCGCGGGCGCGCGGCCGGGTGGTCCCGCTGTCGGTGAAGGTGGCCGCCGGGCTCACCGAGAAGTACGGCGAGGTCGAACTGGTGGACGCGGTGAGCACCGTTTCCGACGACGGTTGCGTCTCGCTGTTCGTGGTCAACCGTTCTGTTGACGACCCGGCCGCTCTGTCGGTCGAACTGGACGGCGCGGAACTGGTTCTCGAGGACGCCCAGACCCTGACCGTCCCGGCCGGTGGTGACCGGTTCACCACCAACACCCAAGAGTCGCAGCCGGTCGCCCCGGTGGCGCTCGACGGCGTCGTCGTGGAGGGGGCCGGCACCGCCACCCGGCTCTCCGTGACGCTGCCCCCCATCTCCTGGTCGGTGCTCACCCTGCGCCCGGCTGCTGCTGTCTCGGAGGGAACCCCTCATGCCTGAGCTGTCCATCGGTGAGAAGGACTTCCTTCTCGACGGCGAGCCCTACCAGATCATCTCCGGTGCGCTGCACTACTTCCGGGTGCACCCGGACCAGTGGGCCGACCGGATCCGCAAGGCCCGGCTGATGGGCCTGAACACGATCGAGACCTACGTCCCGTGGAACCTGCACTCACCCACCCGAGGTGAGTTCGACACGTCCTCAGGTCTGGATCTCGAGCGCTTCCTGAAGCTGGTCGCGGACGAGGGCATGCACGCGATCGTGCGCCCCGGCCCGTACATCTGCGCCGAGTGGAGCAACGGCGGTCTGCCGCCGTGGCTGCTGCGGATCGAGGGCATCGGGCTGCGCCGCTCGGAGCCGCAGTACGTGGCCGCGGTCAGCGAGTACCTGAAGTCGGTCTACGAGATCGTCGCCCCGCTGCAGATCGACCGGGGCGGGCCGGTTTTCCTGGTGCAGATCGAGAACGAGTACGGGGCCTACGGTTCCGACAAGGAGTACCTGGCCGAGCTGGTCCGGGTGACCCGGGAGGCCGGGATCACCGTGCCGCTCACCACGATCGACCAGCCGACCCCGCAGATGCTGGCCGACGGCAGCCTGCCCGGCCTGCACCTGACCGCCTCGTTCGGCTCCCGCAGCACCGAGCGCTTCAAGACCCTGCGCGAGTTCCAGCCCACCGGGCCGCTGATGTGCATGGAGTTCTGGAACGGCTGGTTCGACAGCTGGGGCTTCCACCACCACACCACCACGGTGGAGGACTCCGACCAGGCACTGGACGAGATCCTGGCGGCCGGCGGCTCGGTGAACTTCTACATGTTCCACGGCGGCACCAACTTCGGGATGACCAACGGGGCCAACGACAAGGGCGCCTACGTGCCGCTGGTGACGTCGTACGACTACGACGCGCCGCTGGACGAGGCGGGCAACCCGACGGCGAAGTACCACGCGTTCCGTAAGACGATCGCCAAGTACGCGCCAGTGCCGGACGAGCTGCCGGCGGAAGCGGCTGCCGCCCCCGAGTTCTCGGTGGGCCTGACCGCCACGGCCGGTCTGCTCGAGGTGGCCGGCTCGCTCGGCACCGCGGTCACCGGCGAGACCCCGCTGACCTACGAGGAGCTGAGCCAGGACACCGGTTTCGTGCTCTACGAGGCCTCGGTGGAGGGCCTGGCGCCGGGTGTGCTGAAGATCGGCGAAGAGGTCCGGGACCGGGCCTACGTCTACGTCGACGGGGTGCCGGTGGGCATCCTGTCGCGGGACTCGCACGAGCGCACGCTCCGCCTGCCGCTGGCCGGTTCCACCCTGACGATCCTGGTCGAGGACCAGGGCCGGGTGAACTACGGCGAGCGCCTGGGCGAGGCGAAGGGCCTGATCGGCGCGGTCACCCTGAACGGCACCCCGGTGCTGAACTGGACCGCCCGGCCGCTGGACGTGGACCGGCTGGCCTCGCTCGACCTGAGCGGTGCGGCCACCGACCTGGGCCCGACCGTGTTCACGGCCGAGTTCGAGCTGGCCGAGGCGAGCGACCTGTTCCTCGACGCCGGTGACTGGGGCAAGGGCCTGGCCTGGCTGAACGGCTTCAACCTGGGCCGTTACTGGCGCCGGGGCCCGACCCGCACGCTCTACGTGCCGGCGCCGGTGACCCGGGCCGGGAGCAACCGTCTGGTCGTGCTCGAACTGGAGTCCGTGGCCGAGGAGTCCGCCGCCTTCGTGGGCGGGTTGAGCCTGGGGCAGACCGAGTTCTGATCCGCCCCTTCCGGAAGGAGGCCGGTGGGACGGGTGCGGAAGCGGCGCCGCGTCCGTTCCACCGGAACTCCTGAGTATTGTCTTTGGACGCTTGTCGAAGACCACGCCAAGTCATGACACATGAACGCGCTGTGCCCGATAGAGTCTGAGAGTGACCACCGAAGCCGCTGCGCCCACGCTCGCCGACGTCATCGCGGTCCTGGAGCGGATGTACGACCCGGCCTGGGCGCGCGACTGGGACGCCGTGGGACTGGTCTGCGGTGACCCGGGGGCCCAGGTGCGCCGGATCCTGCTGGCGATCGACCCGGCCCCGGTGGTCGTCGAGGAGGCGCTGGCCTGGCGGGCCGACCTGCTCATCACCCACCACCCCCTGCTGCTGCGCGGTGTCCACGGCGTGCCCACCACCAACCCCAAGGGCCGGGTGGTGCACCAGCTGATCCGCGGTGGCTGCGCGCTCTACACCGCGCACACCAATGCCGACGCGGCCGCTCCCGGTGTCTCCGACGCCCTGGCCCGGATGCTCGGCCTGACCGACCTGGTGCCGCTGTCGGCCGACCCCTGCGACCCGGTGGACAAGCTGGTCACCTTCGTTCCCGAGGCGGCGGTCGACAAGGTGCTGGACGCGCTGGCGGGGGCCGGGGCGGGCGAGATCGGCGAGTACGAGCGGTGCGCCTGGACGGCGGTGGGCTCGGGCACGTTCGTCCCTGGCACGAATGCGACCCCGGCGATCGGCACCCCGGGCGAGCGTGAGGTGGTGCCCGAGCGGCGGATCGAGATGGTCGTGCCGCGCCGGCGCCGGGCCCAGGCCCTGGCTGCGCTGCGGGCCGCGCACCCCTACGAGGAGCCCGCGGTGGACGTGTACGAGCTGGCCCGCTGGTCGGGCCCTCGTGGCATCGGCCGGGTGGGCACGCTCGAGCAGCCGACCAGCCTGCGCGAGTTCGCCATGCTGGTGGCCGAGGCGCTGCCCAGCACCGCGCAGGGCGTGCGGGTGGCCGGTGACCCGACGGCCGAGGTGTCCCGGGTGGCGGTCTGCGGCGGCGCCGGAGACTCGCTGTTCGACGCGGTGCGGGCCTCCGAGGCCGACGTGTACGTCACCGCCGACCTGCGCCACCACCCGGCCTCCGAGGCCCGGGACGCGGCCGGGGAGGGCCCGCCGTTCCTGGTCGACGTGGCCCACTGGGCCAGCGAGTGGCCTTGGCTGAACGGGGTTTCCAACCGGCTGGAGGGGGCCCTGGCCGATGCCGGGCAGGCGGTCGAGGTCCTGGTCTCGGCACGCAGTACCGACCCGTGGGTGTTCCGGGTGCCCAGCCCCGGCGGCATGGTCCGCTGAGAGGTTCGCTGATGACCTAGGCTGGGGGTTTCCCACGGGGGGACTTAGCTAGGAGGACATTGCTGTGGTGACGGCGGCGGCTCAGGATCAGTGGCGGCTGCTGGACGTGCAGGCGCACGACATCCGGCTCACCCAGATCGCGCACCGGCAGCGCTCGCTGCCCGAGCACGCGAAGATCGTCGAGCTGGAGAAGAAGCTCCAGGGTGTCGACGACGAGCTGGTGGTGGCCCGGACCGCGCTCACCGACGCGGGGCGGGAGCTGACCAAGGCCGAGGCCGACGTCGAGCAGGTCCGCCAGCGGGCGGCCCGCAACCAGGCCCGGCTCGACGCGGGTCAGGGCAGCGCGAAGGATCTGCAGGCGATCCAGCACGAGCTGGAGAGCCTGGCCACCCGGCAGAGCGTGCTGGAGGACACCGAGCTCGAGGTGATGGAGCGCCAGGAGGCCGCGCAGGCCCTGGTCGAGGCCGCCACCGCCCGGCGGGACGCGGTCACCGCCGAGATCGCCGAGGCCGCCCAGGCCCGCGACAAGCAGATCGCGGCGCTCGACGAGGAGGCCGAGTCGGTGCGCCGCGAGCGCGACACCTCGGCCGGCGGCATCCCGAAGGAGCTGCTGGCTCTGTACGAGCGCATCCGCGAGAGCAACCACGGGGTCGGCGCGGCCAAGCTCTACCAGCGGCGTTGCGAGGGCTGCCGGATGACCCTGCCGCCCAACGACCTGGCCCGGATCCGTAGCGCGCCGGAGAACCAGGTGGTGCGCTGTGAGGAATGCAGCCGGATCCTGGTGCGTACGGCCGAGTCCGGGCTCTGACCGGCCCTGCTGATCTCGGGGCGCCGCTGACCCTGCACCTGGTCCGGCACGCCAGTACGGCGCTGACCGGGTCGGTGCCCAGCGGTGGGGACCGGCATGGTCCGGCGCTGAGCGACCAGGGCGTGGCCGAGGCGCTGGATCTGGCCTCGCGTCTGGGACCGGCCGATGCTCTGATCACTTCACCGCTGTTGCGCACCTGGCAGACGGCCTGGGCGGTGCGTGAGGCCGTGGGGTGCGAACCCGAGGTCGCGCCGGAGTGGGCCGAGCTGCGGCTGGGGGAGTGGGACGGTCTGGGCTACGGCGAGATCGCCCGCCGCTGGCCGCAGGAGTTCGCGCGGTGGCGCGAGTCCGCGGCGGCCCGGCCTCCGGGCGGCGAGTCCCTCTCGGACCTGCAAGAGCGTACGGACGAGGCCGGGTCCCGATTGCGGGCCCGGTTCGCCGGGCGTTCGGTCGTGGTGGTCACGCACACCGGCCCGGTCCGGGCCGTGGTCGCAGGTGCCCTGGCGGCCGGCCCGGCCGCGTACTGGCGGCTGCGGGTGGATCCGGCCAGTGTCACCACCCTGCGCTACTGGGCCGACGGCGGCGTGGAGGTGGTCACCGTCAATCGCACCTGAACGGACCTGAACGGGCCAAGCAGGTGAAAGTCCGGCATCGGCGCGAGAGCGCGGTGGTCCTGCTCTTAAGACTGTCGGCGGCCTGAGGTAGAACTGATCACATGGCCGAGACCGAGCAGCCCCTGCGCTACAGGTTCCTGACGGGTCCCGACGACCGCAGTTTCTGCGAGCGGGTCAGCGCCGCCCTGGCCGAGGGCTACGTGCTGCACGGTCCGCCCACCCTGACCTTCGACGGTCAGCGGGTGATCGCGGGGCAGGCGCTGGTGCTGCCCGAGGTGCTCACCGCGCAGCCGCCGACCACCACTCCCCGAATCCTGGAGGCCTGAGCCGTGGCATACGCCGGAGACCTTTCCCCCGAGCAGGCGTGGGAGCTGATCAGTTCCACCCCCGAGGCGGTGCTGGTCGATGTGCGCACCCGGGCCGAGTGGTCGTACGTCGGGGTGCCCGACCTGACCTCGGTCGCGAAAGACGTGGCCCTGGTCGAGTGGACGTCGTTCCCCGACGGTGCCCGTAACCCCGCCTTCCTCGACCAGATCGGCGCTGCCTCGGCCGACAAGTCCGCGCCGGTGGTGTTCCTCTGCCGCTCGGGCGTGCGGTCGATCGCCGCCGCCGAGGCGGCCACCGCGGCGGGGTACACGTCCGCCTACAACATCCTGGAGGGCTTCGAGGGCCCGCCCGACGAGCAGAACCACCGGGGCCGCAAGGCCGGCTGGAAGGTGCGCGGCCTGCCCTGGAAGCAGGGCTGAGGCCGGCCCTTCCCCGGCTGCCCCGCCCCTGGTCGCCCCGCCCCTGGTAGGAGTGCCTCTGTCGGCACCGCCCACCTCTGCCCCACCACTCGAGGAACGAGCCCCATGAGCAGCGAGACCCCCGACCCCGCAGGCACCCCCGACACCCGCCGCCCGGCCACGCTCAGCGTGCGCGGTGGCACCGTGCGGTCGAACTTCGCCGAGATGTCCGAGGGTCTGTTCCTCACCCAGGGCTACACCTACGAGTCGGCCGGTGAGGCCGAGGCGGCGTTCAAGGGCGAGCTGGAGCACTTCGTCTACTCCCGCTACGGCAACCCCACGGTGTCGATGTTCGAGGAGCGGCTGCGCCTGATCGAGGGCGCCCCGGCCGCCTTCGCCACCGCCACCGGCATGTCCGCGGTGTTCAACGCCCTGGCCGCCCTGCTCGGCGCGGGCGACCGGGTGGTGGCCTCCAAGGCCCTGTTCGGCTCCTGCTTCGTCATCCTCGACGAGATCCTGCCGCGCTGGGGGGTCGAGACGGTCTTCGTCGACGGGGCCGACCTGGCCCAGTGGGAGCAGGCGCTGAGCAAGCCCACCCAGGCCGTGTTCTTCGAGTCGCCCTCCAACCCGGCGCAGGAACTGGTCGACATCCGCGCGGTCAGCGAGCTCGCCCACGCCGCGGGCGCGCAGGTCGTGGTGGACAACGTGTTCGCCACCCCGCTGCTGCAGAAGCCGCTCGAGCTGGGCGCCGACATCGTGGTCTACTCGGCCACCAAGCACATCGACGGCCAGGGCCGGGTGCTCGGCGGGGCGATCCTCGGCCCGGAGGAGTTCGTCAACGAGAAGGTGCAGAACCTGATGCGCCACACCGGGCCCTCGATGAGCCCGTTCAACGCCTGGGTGCTGCTCAAGGGCCTGGAGACGCTGCGCCTGCGGGTCGACGCCCAGTGCGCCTCGGCGCTGCGCATCGCCGAGTTCCTCGAGGCCGACGCCCGGGTCGGCGCGGTGAAGTACCCGCACCTGCCCAGCCACCCCCAGTTCGAGCTGGCCAAGCGCCAGATGAGCGCGGGCGGCACGGTGGTCACCTTCGAGCTGGGCGACAAGGACCGGGCCTTCGCCCTTCTCGACGGTCTGCGGGTGGTCGACATCTCGAACAACCTGGGCGACGCCAAGTCGATGGTCACCCACCCGGCCACCACCACCCACCGCCGGCTCACCCCCGAGGCCCGCGCGGCGGCCGGAATCAGCGACGGCACCGTGCGCATCTCGGTCGGCCTGGAAGACATCGAAGACCTGCTGGAGGACCTGGACAGCGCTCTGGGCTGAGTGCCGCGGGGCCGGCACTGACCCGTTCGCCTGGGCCGACGGGCGGGGCCGCGTCCGGCCGGCCAGGGTTCGCTGTGCGGCCCGTGTACGCATCCGTAAGGACCCACCCGCTTGCCCAGGACTGTGGCGCACCGGGTTTGGTGGGCCGGGTCGGTTGTGGACCATGTGTACACATGCGCCCTGGGCGGAACCCCGCCGGGTCGGCCTGGCTTGGCTCTTGAGCCGGGTCGGTTCTCGGGTTGCGAGAGCGGGGTCAGCGGGCTGAGGGTTCTGGCATGGACGATTCGGGCGTGTGGCTGCCCATCCTGGTCGGTGTGCAGAGCGTCGGCTTCCTGCTCGCGGTGGGCGGCGGGATCTGGCTGTACCGCACGACGATTGCCGAGGCCGAGCGTCGGCGGGACGCCGGGATGAGCGACTACGTGCCGGAGGGCGACGCGCAGACGATCCAGATGCTCAAGTCTGCCGATGCTGAAGAGCTGGACGGTGGGCGGCTTCTCGTGCTGCAGATGGTGGCCGAGTCGCTGGCGTCGCGTCGTCCGACGGCCCTGCTGACGATCGCCGGTGTCCTGACCCAGGCGTGCTGGCTCTTCCAGGACGTGGCGGTCTGGATGAAGGTCGTCGTGGTCCTGCTGGCCGCCTTCTACCTGGTGGCGGCGATCCGGATCGAGCGTAACGCCAGGGTGGCCGCCGCCTTCCTGCGGCGGCACCCCTTCAGCTCCCGCGCCTGACGGCCTACTCCGGGCGGCGTTCGTTCGCCTCGCGGGCGGCCAGGTCCTTCGCGGCCGACCAGACGGCTTCCACGTCGGGCCATTCCGTGCTCTCCACGCCGATCGAGATCCGGACCAGCCAGCGTCCCTGCACCACGGCCGGCGTCACGGTGCCCACGCCGCTGTGGTTCAGGGCGTCGGCCCAGGCCAGGGTGTGGGCGTCGAGGGCTTCGCCGGTCAGGCCGGGCGGCTCGTGGCGGATGCACACGGTCTGCAGGGCCACGGGGGCGACCACGTTCCAGTCCGGCTCGGCGGCGACCAGGCGGGCCAGGCGCTGGGCGTTGGCCAGGTCGCGGCGCAGTCGCTCGCGGATCGCCTCCACGCCGTCCAGGCGCAGGTGGAACCAGAGCTTCAGGGCGCGGAAGCGGCGGCCCAGGGGGATGCCCCAGTCCCGGTACTCAGTTGCCGTGCGGGCGTCCGACACGGCGTTGCGCAGGAAGCTGGGGTTGGTGGACATCACCCGGATCAGGCGCTCGGGCTCGCGGACGTAGAGCAGAGAGGTGTCCAGGATGGTGCCCATCCACTTGTGGGGGTTCCAGCCCAGCGAGTCCGCCGGGGGTACGCGCACCCCGTCCGGCGTGGTGAATCCTTCGATCCCTTCGACCAGCCAACGGTATTCGGGCAGGAGCAGGGCGGAGCCGGCCATGGCCGCGTCGACGTGCACCCAGATCCCGTAGCCCGCGGCAATTTCCAGGATCTCGGCCAGCGGATCCACGGCGGTGGTGGCCGTGGTACCTATGCTCACCACGATCGCCGCGGGCACTCGTCCTTCATTGACGTCTTTCTCGATCGCCGCCCGTAGGGCTGCCGGATCGAGCGCGTGGGTCACCGGGTCGGTGCTCAGCGTGCGGATGTTGGAACGCCCGAAACCGGCCAGCAGCGCGGCTTTCGGCACAGCGGAGTGAGCGTGTTCGGAGGTGTACACGGTGAGGGGGGCCGGTAGTGACTGCAGGCCGCCGCGCTCGCTCACGTAGTCGGCGGCGCGCTCCCGGGCGGCCAGCATCACGACAAGGCAACCGGTGGAGGCCGTGTCCTGGATGGCTCCGTGCCAGCCTTCGGACAGACCGGTGAGCTGGCGCATCCACTCGCACACCACCTCTTCCAGCTCGGTCAGCGCCGGGGCGGACTGCCAGGAGATACCCAGGGCGCCGATGCCGGAGGAGGTGATGTCGCCGAGCACCGACGCCAGCGAGGCGTTGGAGGGGAACCAGCCGGTGTGCCGGGGGTGCTGCACCTGCATCAGACCGGGAACGATGATCTCGTCGAGGTCGCGCAACAGCGCGGCCAGTTCCTCGGGCTCGGAGGGGGGAGTGCTGGGCAGGGCGCCGGCCACGTCACCGGGCTTGACCGCGGACTGCACGGGGCGGTCGGGGATTCCCGCGCGATAGTCGGCGATCCAGTCGATCAGCTGATGGCCTGCGATACGGAACTCTTCGGGGGTCACGCCGCCCAGTCTGCTACTGCTGGTGCAGGATCACATCCAAGATCCAGCCGGTGCCGGGGCGGGTGGGGGCGGACAGTTCTGCAGGCCAGCGCGCCCCGACCAGGTCACGAAGGGCTTCGGGGGTACGAGGATCTGCTTCCTGTTCCAGCAGATAGCGCGTGACCTCGCCCCGGGTGTGCTTGGCCAGATGGCTCACCACCGAGCGCTTGCCGTTGGTCTCGCGCAGCACCCGCACGGCCACCGTGCGGGCGGCCACATCGTCGGAGAACGAGGAGACCGGGGCAGCGGCGACGTACGGCCCGGAGCGGCAGTCCACGACAACGCCGCGCTTGCCTGCGGCGGCGGTCAGCACATTCGGCAGTTCCGAACGCCAGTGTCTGGCAAGCGGGCCGAGCGCGGGCAGATCCCCGTCCATCGAAAGCCGGTAGGAGGGAACCCGGTCGCCGGGGCGCAGTGCTCCCCACAACGCCGAAATGACGAGCACTCGGTTGTTACCCCGTCGCCGAGCCGCCGGGGACAGCGAATCCCAGCTGAGAGCGTCGTAAAGCACCCCTGTGTAAACCTGGTGCGCCGGGCGGGTGGGGGCGGTGTGCAACGTCAGATTGCGCGCTACCTCGTCGGCGAGTGATGCCCCCACGTCGAGCAGTTCGAGGGCATCGGGCCGGGCGCTGACCTCGATCAGCGCCTCCAGAGCCTGCTTGCGTAGGTCTGCCAGTTCGGGGAACGACAGCTGCGCCAGTTCGACGGGCTTACCCCGCTTGGCCGGAGCGGCTTTGGATTCTGAGGGGGGCAGCAGGACGAGCACTCCGGGAGTGTACGTCCCGCTGCCGCCGACCCCGTTTACAGAGAACGGATCCGGGTACCCCGCGGCAGCCCCAGCCCGGGGTGCTTCTTCAGGTACTGGGCCAGAGCATCGCGCTCCAGCACGCCGGTGACCTTGTTCTTGCCCACCGGGAACCCGTCCAGCCGGCTGCCCCCGTCGGAGAAGAAGTCGATGGTGGTGACCCGGTACTTCTTGTCCGCGGACATCCGCTCACCGTTCAGCCGCATGTCCCGGATCCGGATCTTGTGCCCGCACTTCTTGTCCATGTCGAAGCTGAAGAAGAAGCTCCGGCTCACCTCGATCGGCATGCGGCCGTCGTTGTCCACCGCGCCCGGGTGGCAGAACGTGCTCTCCAGGGCGGCATCGATCTGCCGCCCGGTCAGCGTCATGGTGACCAGGCGGTTGCCCATCGGCTGGGCGTCGAAGACGTCGCCGTAGGTGACCCGGCCCTTCTCCAGGTTCATCCGGGCCAGACCGCGGTTGACGATGGTGAGCTGGGCCCCGCCCTTGCTCTTCGGCCGGGTCGCGGCCTGCTGGGCGTCGGCGATCACCCGGCCCAGGTAGGACTCGCCGTTGCGGGTCAGGGTGCGGGTCAGGTCCTGGTTCAGGGTGGTGACCTTCTTGCCCGCGATCGGGTCGGTGACCTCGCGGTAACGCTCGACCACGGCCGTCACCCTCGCGTCCCGCCGGCCGGTGTGGGTGACCACGACGTTGCCGGCGCTGATCCGGGTGACCTCGTGCCGGCCGGTGTCCATCGTGATCTTGATCTTGGTCAGCAGTCGCCCGTACGAGGCCGCGCTGGTCAGCAGCGTGCCGTTGACCTTGCAGATGTAGGCCTGGTGGGTGTGCGCGCTGAGCACGGCGTCGACGTGGCCGGAGATGCGGGCGGTGAGGTCCCGGGCCGGTCCGGCGAGATTGCGGCAGGAGTTGATCGGGCTGCGCGGAGTGGGGTCGGCGCCGGAGTGGGTCATCGCGATCACCGCGTCCACCCCCTGACCACGCAGTTGCTTGGCGAGCTTGCGGATCACCGGGGCTTCGGGAACGAACTTCACGTCGGCAATGCCCTGCAGGGGCACCAGGTCGACGGTGTCCGGGGTGACGGTGCCGATGATGCCGATCCGGGCACCCCCGACCTTCTTGATCACGTACCCCGGGAGCATCGACTTACCTGTCTTACGGTCGATGACGTTTGCGGCGAGCATGTCGAACTGAGTGCCGGAGAACTTCGGCGACGCGGGGGAGCAGCCGTCGACCGGGTGGCAGCCGCCGTTGATCAGGCGCCGCAGTTCGGCCGTTCCCTCGTCGAACTCGTGGTTACCTACCACCGCCACGTCGACGAACTTGTTCATCGCCTCGATGGTGCCCTCGTCGTGGAAGTACCCCGAGATCAGCGGGCTACCCCCGATCTGGTCACCGGTGGAGAGCACGAGCGAGTTGGGGTTGTCCTTCTTGGCGGCGGCGATCTTCCCGGCCAGCCAGGGCGTGCCCCCTGCGGCCACGTAGCCCGACCCCTTCGAGGTGGACGTCTTGGCGCTGATCGAGAGCCCGTCGGACGTCATGTGCCCGTGCAGGTCGTTGAACGCGAGCAGCTGGGCGGTCACCTTTTTCCCGGCGGCGGCCTGCGGGGTGGTGGTGCCGGAAATTGAGGTCCCCCAGCCCCAAGGGGGCTGGGAGGTGCCCCCAGGGGTGCTCGCCTTGGTCGGCGAGTCCGCCTGGGCGGTGGTCACCATCCAACTGGGGACGGCGACCAGGCCGGCCACCGCCACCGCCGTGCCGATCCGGGCGCGCGTGGCCCATCTGCTCGGGTTCTTCGCAGCGCTCATCTCCGCGCACCTCCAGGGCTGTTCCAGACGCTGAACGGCCCAAGCTTCCCCAACGCCGTTACGCAGAAGGTGAACGAACGTGTGCGGTGAGCAACCGGAAAGCAAAGGGAAGGATGAGGTGATAAACGGACGAATGACGTCCCGGAGAGTGATGTCCAGTGGCTGGCGGGCTGGTGAACGCGTGCGGCGACGGGTGCAACAGGTCGCGTGGGGCGGCATTGCTGTCCCACCCGTGCTGCCCCGGTGCAGGGGGCCACGTCGAGGCCTGCACCGGGTGAACGCCGCGAGGCCCTAGGATGTCTTTCGCGGACGAGCTGGACGGGCGACCGCGTCGGGCGGCTTGCCGCCCGCCGAGGAAAGTCCGGACTCCACAGGGCAGGGTGGTGGGTAACGCCCACCCGGGGAAACCCGCGGGACAGTGCCACAGAGAACAGACCGCCGATGGCCCGCAAGGACCATGGGTAAGGGTGAAACGGTGGTGTAAGAGACCACCAGCGCGCCGGGTGACCGGAGCGGCTAGGTAAACCCCACCCGGAGCAAGGCCAGACAGGATGCGCTCGAGGGCTGCTCGCCCGAGCATCCGGGTAGGCCGCACGAGGACGCCGGCAACGGCGCCCCTAGATGGATGGTCGCCGCCGGGCGGGTTCACCCGTTCGGCACAGAATCCGGCTTACAGTCCAGCTCGTCCGCCTCACTGATCACCGAATGTGACCGAACCGGTTCACCCCACCGGGGGTTTGGTGCACCTTGAGTGAGGTCTGGACGTCGTCGGCGCGGATACTGGGAGAACCGGGGGAGTCGACCAGAAAGGTTCTCGTGTTTAGCGCAGAGCAACGTGCCGCCGCCCTCGCCAACCAGCGGGCCGCCGCCTTCATCCGCTTCCAGATGCTCGGCGACCACGAGGCCATGAGCTTCATCCTGCGCGACCTGCAGGGCAGTGCCCAGCTCACGTTCGTGACCGCCCTCGCCTCGCTGTCGGCCACGCTGGCCAGCAAGCACATGGGCGAGGAGCAGGCGATGGACTACTTCCGGATGGTCGCCGAGACCAGCGCCAGCCTGGCCGAACCCCTCGACTGAGGGCGCCCGGCCAGGCCGCCGTCGGAGGTCAGTGGGCGGGCGGCCGGGGAGCGTCGGGGCTCTCGGCGGCCAGCACCGCGGCACCGATGATGCCCGCGTCGTTCAGCAGCTGGGCCGGCACGATCGGGGTGCGCAGGTCGAGCAGGGGCAGGAACTTGCTGCTCTTCTTGCTCACCCCGCCGCCGACCACGAACAGGTCGGGCCAGAACAGGTTCTCCACGGTGGAGAAGTAGTTCTGCAGCCGGTGCGCCCACTTCTCCCAGGACAGGTCTTCCCGCTCGCGGGCGCTGTCGGCCGCCCGGCTCTCCGCGTCGTGACCATCGATCTCCAGGTGCCCCAGCTCGGTGTTCGGCATCAGCTTGCCGTCGAGCAGCACCGCCGACCCGATCCCGGTGCCCAGGGTGACCACGACGACCAGGCCCTTGGTGTCGCGGGCGGCGCCGAACCGGGCCTCGGCCACCCCGGCCGCGTCCGCGTCGTTGACCACGTGCACGCTGCGGTTGAGCCGGGCCGTGAACAGCGTGTCCACGTCGGTGTCGATCCAGGTCTTGTCCACGTTGGCGGCGGTGCGGGCCACCCCGTGCTGGATCACCGCGGGGAAGGTGACGCCGACCGGCCCGGTGCCCGCGGCCTCGCCGAAGCTCTCGACGATCTCGGCCACCACGTCGGCGACCGCGCCGGGGGTGGAGGGCTGCGGGGTGGGGATGCGCAGCCGCTCGGCCGCGAACCGGCCCTCGGTCAGGTCGACCGGGGCGCCCTTGATCCCCGAGCCACCGATGTCGATCCCGAAACCGCCCGTGAGGGCGGAGATCTCAGCGGTGAGAGGGGGCTGGTCGGTGCTCATACACGTCCCTAGTTGTGATCGTTCAGGAATGGGGCTCAGGGGAGGGTGAGGATCTCGGCGCCGGACTCGGTGACCAGGACGGTGTGCTCGAACTGGGCGGTGCGCCGGCGGTCCTTGGTCACCACCGTCCACCCGTCGTCCCACATCTCCCACTCGTGCGTGCCGAGGGTGAGCATCGGCTCGATGGTGAAGGTCATGCCCGGCTCGATCACCGTGGCGAAACCGGGGGCGGCGTCGTAGTGCGGCACCACCAGGCCGGTGTGGAAGCCGGTGCCGATGCCGTGGCCGGTGAAGTCGCGCACCACGCCGTAGCCGAAACGCCTGGCGTAGGCCTCGATCACGCGGCCGATGACGTTGATCTGCCGGCCCGGGCGCACGGCCTTGATGCCGCGCATCATCGCCTCGTGGGTGCGCTCCACCAGCAGCCGGGACTCCTCGTCGACGTCGCCGGCCAGGAACGTGGCGTCGCAGTCGCCGTGCACGCCGAGGCCGTCGCGGGTGAGGTAGCCGGTGATGTCGACGTTGAGGATGTCGCCGTCCCGGACCACCGTGGAGTCCGGGATGCCGTGGCAGACCACCTCGTTCAGGCTGGTGCACAACGACTTCGGGAAGCCCTTGTAGCCCAGCGTGGAGGGGTAGACGCCGTGGTCGAGCAGGTACTCGTGGCCGATCCGGTCGAGCTCGTCGGTGGTCACGCCGGGCTGCACGTGCTTACCCACCTCGGCCAGCGCCGACCCGGCGATCCGCCCGGCCTCGCGCATCAGCTCGATCGTGGCCGCGTCCTTGACCTCCGGCCCCGTGTACTTGGCGGGGGCGGGCTTGTCCACGTACTCCGGGCGCACGATGCCGGCAGGGACGGCCCGGCGGGGGCCCACCACTCCGGGCACCAGCGTGCCCAGTGGTGCGGAGGTACCTGTGCTCATGGTCGCCCAGTTTAGGTCCCCGTGCCGGTACGAGCCGGTCCAGACCTCGGGCTGACTGCTCCGGGGGCGAGCTCAGACTGTGTAGTCGACCTGGAGGCCCACGGCCAGGGACATCGGCACGGTCTGGGCGGCGCGGACACCGCGCGGCG
Organism: Kineosporia sp. NBRC 101677; assembly: GCF_030269265.1. NCBI lineage: Bacteria > Bacillati > Actinomycetota > Actinomycetes > Kineosporiales > Kineosporiaceae > Kineosporia > Kineosporia sp. NBRC 101677. The sequence goes on along the minus strand of NZ_BSTA01000011.1, from coordinate 214,557 downwards.
CCAGCGGGTTCTCCACGGTGCCCCGGCCCGGGCCCCGGTAGTCGACGTACTGCACGTACATCGCGGTCAGGTAGGCGTCCGAACCGGCCTGCCGGATGTCGGCCGAGCCGTCGACGATGGCCCCGAAACCCTTTCCCGGCTGGCGGTTCTGGCCCGGGTTGCCGGTGTCCAGCGACCAGCCGGAACCGGCCGAGCCGCCCGCTCCGGTGTCCGGGTCGAGCGAGGCCGGCCGGATCCGGCCGAAAGACGGTGCTGACGGCGCGGTGTTGACGCGTACGTCCATGACTGATGCCCCCGAGCAGGAATTCCAGGGCGCTCTCGAACGGTGAGAGCGGGGAAGGTGACGCACCTGACATCGGCCGGTGTCTGCCTGGCCTTGAACCGTCGTCCGCTGCGGGGGCGGGCCCGGGCGGTGCGGGCTATCGTCGTGATCATGAGTGACGGTGCCGAACAGTACTGGTACAACCTCTCGACCGGGCAGGTCGAGGTGAGCGACCACAAGGGCCAGGGCAAGGACGTGATGGGCCCCTACCCCACCCGGGAGGCCGCCCAGGCGGCCCTCGAGTCGGCCCGGGCCCGCACGGAGGCCTGGGACGAGGAGGACCGCCGCTGGAAAGAGGACTGAGAGCTACTCCTCGAACGAGTGTTCCGGCGCGGGGAAGGTGCCGTGCCGGACGTCGCGGGCGTATTCCTGCGCGGCCTGGGTGAGTACCCCGCGCAGGTCCGCGTACTTCTTCACGAAGCGCGGGGTGCGGCCCTCGGTCAGGCCCGCCATGTCGGTCCAGACCAGCACCTGGGCGTCGCAGTCGGGGCCGGCGCCGATGCCCACCGTGGGCACGTCGAGCGCCTTGGTCACGGCGGCGGCGGCCGGGGCCGGGACCATCTCCATGAGCACCGCGAAGGCCCCGGCGGCCTGCAGCGCAAGTGCGTCCTCGAGCAGCCGCTCGGCCGCCTCGCCGCGGCCCTGGACCCGGTAGCCGCCCAGCGCGTGCTCGCTCTGCGGGGTGAAGCCGATGTGCGCCATCACCGGCACGCCGGAGTCGGTGAGCAGCTTCACCGTGGGGGCCATCACCGCGCCGCCCTCGAGCTTCACCGCGTGCGCCAGCCCCTCCTTCAGCATCCGGGCGGCGGTGCCGAACGCCTGCTGGGGTGAGGCCTGGTAGCTGCCGAACGGCAGGTCGGCCACCACCAGGGCGCGCCGCGCGGCCCCGGACACCGCCCGCACCAGCGGGATCATCTCGTCGGTGGTGATCGGCAGCGTGGTGGCCTGGCCGAGCACGTTGTTGGCGGCCGAGTCGCCGACCAGCAGCACCGGGATCCCGGCGGCGTCGAACACCGAGGCCGAGAGCTGGTCGTAGGCGGTCAGCATGGCCCAGCGCTCACCGCGGGCCTTCATCTGCTGCAGATGGTGGATCCGGATCTTCTTCGGTCCACCCTGGTCGCCGCCGTAGGGGGCGGTCTCTTCCGGCTGCTGGCTCATCGCCCTGCCTCCTCGCGAATGTCCACCCACCCATCGTCCACCCGTTGTTCGGGGCCACCACGGGCGCTGGGCGTGCGGGCCGTCACAGGGGAGCGCCTTGTGCCGCTCCGTGGGGGTGTTAGGTGCGACACCCTGGCCTGGTGAACCGCGACGGAGCGGGACGGCGGGTGCACCGGGCACCCCGCGATCTGGCAGGCTCGGCACTACCGGCGGAACCGTCCGTGGGCAGGGAGAAGGAAAGGACCGGCATGGACAGGCAGCAGGAGTTCATCCTCCGCTCGATCGAGGAGCGGGACATCCGGTTCATCCGGCTCTGGTTCACCGACATCCTCGGTTCACTGAAGAGCGTCTCGATCGCCCCGGCCGAGCTGGAGGGGGCCTTCGCCGAGGGCATCGGGTTCGACGGCTCGGCGATCGAGGGCCTGGCCCGGGTGCACGAGGCCGACATGCTGGCCAAGCCCGACCCCTCGACGTTCCAGGTGCTGCCCTGGCGCGGGGAGTCCCAGGGCACCGCCCGGATGTTCTGCGACATCTTCACCCCCGGCCGCGAGCCCGCCCTGATGGACCCGCGCAACGTGCTCAAGCGCGCCCTGAACAAGGCCGCCGAGCACGGGCTGAGCTTCTACACCCACCCCGAGATCGAGTTCTACCTGTTCAAGGAGCCGACCTTCGAGGGCCAGGAGCCCGAGCCGGTCGACCAGGCCGGGTACTTCGACCACGTGCCGCGCGGCACCACCCACGACTTCCGCCGGGCCGCGATCGGCGTGCTGGAGTCGATGGGCATCTCGGTCGAGTTCAGCCACCACGAGGCCGGCCCGGGGCAGAACGAGATCGACCTGCGTTACGCCGACGCGCTGACCATGGCCGACAACATCATGACGTTCCGCAGCGTGATCAAGGAGGTGGCGCTGGAGCAGGGGCTCTACGCCACCTTCATGCCCAAGCCGCTGAACGCGCACCCGGGCTCGGGCATGCACACGCACTTCTCGCTGTTCGAGGGCGACACCAACGCCTTCCACGAGGCCGGCGCCGAGTACCAGCTCAGCAAGATCGCCCGGCAGTTCATCGCCGGCCTGCTCAAGCACGCCGCCGAGATCACCGCGGTGACCAACCAGTGGGTGAACTCGTACAAGCGGATCTGGGGCGGCGCCGAGGCCCCGGCCTACGTGTGCTGGGGGCACAACAACCGCTCGGCCCTGATCCGGGTGCCGATGTACAAGCCCGGCAAGGGCCAGTCCACCCGGGTCGAGTACCGCGGCCTGGACAGCGCCACCAACCCCTACCTGGCCTTCGCCCTGATGCTGAACGCAGGCATGAAGGGCATCGAGGAGGGGCTGGAGCTGCCCGACGGCGCCGACGACAACGTCTGGTCGCTGACCGAGGCCGAGCGCCGGGCGATGGGGATCACCCGGCTGCCCAGCAACCTCGACCAGGCGATCTCGATCATGGAGGACTCCGAGCTGGTGGCGGAGACCCTGGGCGAGGGCGTGTTCGACTTCTTCCTGCGCAACAAGCGGGCGGAGTGGCAGGAGTACCGCTCACAGGTCACCCCGTTCGAGCTGAAGCGGTACCTGCCGCTGCTGTGAGCCGGCGCCACCCGGCGATCGGCTGATTCTGGGAGCTGCGGCTGTGCCTGCGGCGCCCGGCGGGCGACTGTTCGTGGGAAGAGACCCGTCTTTCCACGAACAACCAGCCTCGACCAGGAGCCCGTGCGATGCCCGACGCCGCTGCCCGTGCGTCGGCGCGTGGGTTCTGGCCCGCGGTCGGGGGAGGGGCGCTGATCGGGGCCCTGGCGTGCGGCTCGCTGGTCTGGCACACCACCGGTGCGGCCTTCAGCGGCTCCACCCCGGCCACCGGCAGCTGGTCGGCGGGAACCGTCTCGGTGACGGACGACGACCACGGCCAGGCGACGTTCAGCACCGGCTCGGACGGGCTCCTGGCCAGCGGGCAGACGCGGAGCCGGTGCATCACCGTGACCTACACCGGGTCGCTGGTGTCGGGTACGCAGGTGCGGCTCTACGCGAGCGCGGGCGGTGCCCTGGCCGACCAGCTGGACCTGACCGTGGCCGAAGGGACAGGGGGCGCGTTCGGCGACTGCTCAGGCTTCACCGCCACCAGCACCCTGTACAGCGGCACCTTGGCGGCCTTCGCGACGGCCGCGGCGTCCTTCGCCACCGGCGTCGGGGCATGGTCGCCGACCGCGACTCCGGCTTCTCGCAGCTACCGGTTCACGATCACCGTGCGCAGCACCCCGGCTGCTCAGAATGCCTCCGCATCAGGGTCTTTTACCTGGGAAGCCAGGAGCTGAGCGGGGTGGCGGGCCGGGTTGCAGCGGGAATCGTGCTGGGGCTGGTGCTGGGGTTCGCCGCGGTGCTGGTCGGGCTGGGGTCAGGGCTGCCCCGGCTGACGGACTGGCAGTCGTACACGGTCGTTTCGGGGTCGATGGAGCCGGCGGTCAGGTCCGGTGACGTGGTGGTGATCAAGAACGACGGACGCCGGTGGGTCCCGATCGGCACGGTGGTCACCTACCGACAGCCGGGCACCGGAGTACTGGTGACGCATCGCGTCGTCGGGGTCGATCCGGTCCGGCGGGAGTACACCACTCAGGGCGACGCCAATCCGGCGGCCGACCCGGTACCGGTGCCGGCCGAGGCAGTGGTGGGGTCGGTGCGGATGGTGGTTCCGCTGGGCAGACTGCCCCTCCCGGGTGCTGGGGTCGTCCTCTGCCTGGCGGCGGTCGGTGTGGGGGTCGGGCTCGGGGTCGCGGGCGGTCGCCGGGCCAGGCGGGGGCTCCTGGCCGGAACCCTGGTGAGCGGCGCGCTGGTGGCCGGTGTCCTGGTGCCCACGTCTGCCACCTCGGCCCAGTTCACTGCCACCAGTTCCACCACGTTCAGCATCGCCACCACCGACCGGTCGGCCTTTGCCGACCGGACCCAGGCGCTGGGCCCGGTCGCCTACTGGCCCCTGGACGAGAGCTCGGGGCCGACCGCGGCCGACGTGGCCGGTACGACCCCGATGTCCTTCGTCGGACCGCCCACCCTGGACCTGGCCGGGGCCGTCACCGGCGGGGTCAAACGGGCCATCGGCCTGAACAGTAACGCACAGGGGGCGGCCACCGTGGCCACCGGTCCGGCCTCGCTCGACATCCGCGGGCCGATCAGCGTCATGGCCTGGGTGAAACTGCCGTCGAACGTGACCAACCAGGCCAGTGGGCGGGTGGTGTCGAAGCTGATGTACTCCGGCGCGGGCGGGGTCAGCTACCTGCTGGCGCTGGACGCCAGCACCACCCACATGCGCTTCCTGTTCGACCTCACCGCGGGGACCCCGTCCCGCCCGACGGCGGCGATCCCGGCTCCGGCCGACGACGCCTGGCACTTCTACGTGGGGACCTGGGACGGCAGCACCGTGCGGATCTTCCGGGACGGCGTGGTGGGCGGCACCAGCCCGACGGTGACCGGGCCCGGCCAGCTGGTCTCGACCGCGACGAAGGTGGCCGTCGGGGCCCCTTCGTTCAGCGAGTCGTTCCGGGGGCAGGTGGACGAGGTGGCGGTGTGGAACCGGGTCCTCACCCCGGCCGAGATCGCCTCGCTGTACGCCGCGGCCTCCGGCTGACCGGCATCGTCCTTTACGGTGGGGCGGGTGACGACTGCGCGTCAGGCAAGTTTGACCGCCCGGCTGGCCCGGTTCGGTTTCGCCGACCCTTCCGGCGCCGAACGCGTACTCAGCACCCCGGGGATGACCGAGCTGATGGCGGCCGAGCCGGAGGGGGAGCCGGACACCTTCACCCGCGAGCTGCCCCCGCCGGGGGAGAAGCTGCTGGCCGCGCTGGCCGACAGCCCCGATCCGGACCTGGCCCTGGCCACGCTCGGCCGGCTGACCGAGTCGCTGGCCGCGGCCGAGGTGCCCGAGATCGGGGAAGGCGGGCCGGTCGCGCAGCTGGGCCAGGTCCTGCACCGTGACGGCCTGACCGCCCGCCGGCTGTTCGCGGTGCTCGGTGGTTCCGGTGCCCTGGGCGACCATCTGGTGCGCCACCCCGGGCAGTGGCCGGTGATCGACGGCGAACTGGGTGGGGACGACGGGCCCGTGCAGTCGCCGGGGAGGCCGGGCGACCACGAGGCCGACCATCACGGCCATGCCCAGAAGTTTCTGGAAGGTGTTCCGCCGCGGCCTTTCTCGTCGTTCACCGCCGACGAGCTGCGGGCCGAGCTGCTGCGCGCGGTGGGGGCCGACCCGCAGGCGCAGGTGCCGGTCAGCGAGCTCCCGCAGGACGCGGCGACCGATGCGCTGCGGGTGGCCTACCGGCGTCGTCTGCTCGGTCTGGCGGCCCGAGACCTGGCGGCCGACAACCCTTTGGCCATCGTGCCGACCGTCGCGGCGATCCTGGCCGACCTGGCCGCCGCCGCCTTGGAGGCCGCCCTGGCGGTGGCCCGCGGTTCGCTGCCCGGCCACGGGAAGAACTGCCGGCTGGCGGTGATCGGCATGGGTAAGTGCGGTGGCCGGGAGCTGAACTACGTCAGCGACGTGGACGTGATCTACGTGGTCGAGGCGGTCGAGGGGGCCGACGAGCAGAAGGCGATCACCGAGGGCACCCGGCTGGCCAGCACTCTGGGCCTGGTCTGCTCCAAGGCCACTCCCGAGGGCACCCTCTGGCCGGTCGACGCGAACCTGCGCCCCGAGGGCCGGCAGGGCCCGCTGGTGCGCACCCTGGCCAGTCATCTCACCTACTACGAGCGCTGGGCCAAGACCTGGGAGTTCCAGGCCCTGCTCAAGGCCCGGCTGGTGGCCGGCGACGCCGACCTGGGGGCGCGCTACCTGGCCGGGATCGAGCCGATGGTCTGGAAGGCGGCCGAGCGCGAGAACTTCGTGGCCGACGTGCAGGCCATGCGCCGCCGGGTGGAGGAGCACCTGAAGGGCCCGGACGCCGACCGCGAGCTGAAGCTGGGCGCCGGGGGCCTGCGCGACGTCGAGTTCTCGGTGCAGCTGCTGCAGTTGGTGCACGGCCGGATCGACGCCCGGCTGCGCACCGCCAACACCCTGCTGGGCCTGGAGGCGCTGAGCACCTTCGGTTATGTCGGCCGGGCCGACGCGGCCGAGCTGGACCGGGCCTACCGCATGCTGCGGGCGCTGGAGCACCGGATCCAGCTGTTCCGGCTGCAGCGCACCCACGTGGTGCCCAGCGGTGAGGCCGATCTGCGGCGGCTGGGAAGGGAGTTCGGCTACCGGGCCGATCCCGGGGCGGCCCTGACCGGGCTCTGGCGGCGGCAGGCCCGGGAGGTCCGCCGGCTGCACGAGAAGCTCTTCTACCGGCCGCTGCTGGCCGCCGCGGCCGAGCTGACCAGCGACGAGGCCCGGCTCACCCCGGAGGCGGCCCGGGCCCGGCTGGCGGCCCTGGGCTACCGCGACCCGGCCGGGGCGATGCGGCACCTGACCGCGCTCACCCTCGGCGTCTCCCGCCGGGCGGCGATCCAGCGTCAGCTGCTGCCGGTGATGCTCGGCTGGTTCGCCGACGGCGCCGACCCGGACGCCGGGCTGCTGGACTTCCGGCGGCTGTCCGAGGCCCTCGGCTCCACCCACTGGTACCTGAAGATGCTGCGCGACTCCGGGGCCGCCGCCGAGCGGCTGGCCCACGTGCTGTCGTCCAGCCAGCTGGTCGCCGACCTGCTGCAGCGGGCGCCGGAGGCGGTGGCCCTGCTGGAGACCGACGAGGTGCTCCGGCCCCAGCCGCTGTCGTCGATGATCGCCGGGGTGCGCAAGGGCGCGGCCCGGCACGAGGGTGAGCCGGTGGCCGCGGCGATGTCGGCCCGGGCGGTGCGCCGGCGCGAGATCATCCGCACCGGGGTGGCCGACGTGGTCGGGCTGAGCGACATCGACACGGTCGGCCGGGCGCTCAGCGACTGCGCGGTGGCCGCGCTGGACGGGGCCCTGGTGGCCGCGGCCGACTCGGTCCGGGCCCGGCGCGGCGACCTGCCGGTGCGGATGGCGGTGATCGCGATGGGCCGGCTCGGCGGGCGGGAGATCAGCTACTCCAGCGACGCGGACGTGCTGTTCGTGGCCGATCCGCTGCCGGGGGCCGACCCGCACGAGGCGCAGGCCGCCGCCACCGACCTGTGCGCCGAGCTACGCCGCCTGCTGTCGATGACCGGCCCGGAGCCGGCCCTGGCGGTGGACGCGAACCTGCGGCCGGAGGGGCGCAACGGCCCGCTGGTGCGCTCGCTGGCCTCCTACCGCGACTACTACGCGCGCTGGTCGGTGGCCTGGGAGGCACAGGCCCTGACCCGCGCCCGGCCGATCGCCGGGGAGACCGACCTGGGCGAGCAGTTCGTCGAGCTGATCGATCCGCTGCGCTGGCGGGAGGGGGGTCTGCCCGACGCCGCGCTCAAGGAGATCCGCCGGATCAAGGCCCGGGTGGAGTCGGAGCGGCTGCCGCGCGGCGCCGACCCGCACCGCCACCTCAAGCTGGGCCGGGGCGCGCTGGCCGACGTGGAGTGGACGGTGCAGCTGTACCAGCTGCAGCACGCCCACGAGGTTCCCGGCCTGCGGGTCACCGGCACGATGGAGGCGCTGGCCGCGGCGGTGGAGGCGGACCTGGTCACCGAGGGCGACGGCGAGGTGCTGGCCGAGGCCTGGCGGCTGGCGGCCCGCTTCCGCAACGCGATCATGCTCTGGAAGGGCAACGCCTCGGACGTGCCGCCGACCAACCACACCTCGCTGGACGGGGTCGCGCGGATCATGGGCTACCCGCCCGGATCGGCCGGGCAGCTGGACGAGGACTACCAGCGGGTGACCCGGAGGGCCCGGACCGTGGTGGAGCGGCTGTTCTACGGCTGGGACGTCTGAACGCAGAGCGAGGGTTCACGGCTGAGTCACAGGTAGAGTGACCGCGATGACGCGACGTATCAGCCTGCGCCCGGCGGCCTCCGCCGCCGCACTGATCACGTTTGTCGCCGTCGTCCTGAGCCTGCTCGGCAGCCTGCTGGGCGTGAGCAGCCTGGCGCTGCGCCGCGGTACCGAGGTGCTGCAGTTCGCTGCCCGGTCCGGTCAGCCGCAACCCGGCCCGTCGGCCTCGCCGAACCAGGCCCGCCCCGGTGCCCACCAGCGTCCTACATCTACGGCTTCCCCGGCCTCGCACCGCACGTCTGCGCATTCGGCCGAACGTCGGATCCCCGTAGCCGGGTTCGGTCAGAGCGCCGAGAACCACTGTCCCGGTGGCTCTCCCGACCTCCCCGTCGCCGTTCTGCCCCCGGGCCGACAGTTCTTCGTAGACCTGGCTGACCTGCCCGTCGACGCCTATGCCGAGGTCGTTGCGACCACGGTCAGCGTCTCGCACCGGGGCCGCGCGCCTCCGGCGTCCGGGTACGACATCTAGGTCTCGTTCTTCCCGGAGCATCCGCGAAAGCGGTTCGTTCTTCTCAAACCCGGCCTGCAGCGTTCGGCGCATCCGCGAACGCTGCCCAGCGCCGACGTCCACAGTTTGAAGAAGCCTTTCTGAGCCGTCGCGTTGCTCCCCCCATCCCTTTTGCCCGGAGGAGCCATGAAAGCTGTTCCCGTGGTGCGCGCGCTGGCCGCCTTGGTCGTCGTTGCCGCATCGCTCTACGTGGCGTTGACGATGTCCCCCCGACTGGGGCTCGATCTGCGCGGTGGTACCCAGATCGTTCTGCAGACCCAGAGCACCGACGTGGTGGAGGCGAACGCCGAGTCCACCGACCGCGCCCTGGGAGTACTGCGCAACCGGATCGACGCCCTGGGCGTGACCGATCCGACCGTCACCCGTTCCGGTGAGAACCGGATCATCATCGAGCTCCCCGGGGTCCAGGACCCGCGGGAGGCGGCCGAGGTGATCGGACGGACCGCCCAGCTGACCTTCCATCCGGTGGTTTCGGCCGACCCGCCACCGGTGGCGGCGGAGGGAGAGGAACCGGAGGAGGAGAAGCTCGCCGAGGGTCAGCAACGGCTCGTCGACGAGGACGGCCAGCCGCTGGTGATCGGGGCGTCGGTGATGACCGGCGAGGGCGTCAGCGACGCGGCCGGCACCACCGATCCGGCCCGCGGCGGTGCCTGGTTCGTCACCATCGACTTCCGCGACGCCGGGGGCGAGACCTGGCGTCAGCTCACCGCCGACGCGGCCTGCGCCACCCCCGGTGACCCGCAGCGCCGGATCGCGATCGTCCTGGACGACGAGGTCATCTCCTCTCCGCAGGTCGACCCCTCGATCGGCTGCGGTGTCGGGATGTCCGGCAACAGCACCGAGATCACCGGCCAGTTCAGCCCCCAGCAGGCCCAGGACCTGGCCGTCCTGATCAAGGGCGGGGCGCTGCCGCTGCCGGTCGAGGTGATCGAGCAGCGCACCGTCGGCCCGACGCTCGGCGCCGACGCGATCGACGCCTCGATCCAGGCCGCGATCATCGGCCTGGTCCTCACCGGCCTGTTCATCACCCTGGTCTACCGCCTGGTCGGCTTCCTGGCCACGGTCGCCCTGGCCGGCTACACCCTGATCGCCTACGCCTTCCTGGTGGCTCTCGGAGCCACCCTGACCCTGCCCGGCCTGGCCGGTTTCGTGCTGGCCATCGGTATGGCGATCGACGCCAACGTGCTGGTGTTCGAGCGGGCCCGGGAAGAGTTCGGCGCGGTCGCGCCGGAGCGCCGCCGCAACAAGGGCACCCTGCCGGGGGCCCTGAAGATCGGGTTCGACAAGGCCTGGACCGCGATCATCGACACCAACGTCACCACCCTGCTGGCCGCCGCCCTGCTGTTCTTCCTGGCCACCGGGCCGGTGCGGGGCTTCGGGGTGACGCTGTCGATCGGTGTGATCGCCTCGATGGTCTCGGCCCTGATCGTCGCCCGGGTGCTCAGCGAGTGGGCGGTCCGGCGCAGCTTCGTGCGCAACCGTCCCGCCCTGAGCGGTCTGGCCGGGAACGGCCGGCTGCGGCGCTGGCTCAGCGAGAGCGGCCCGGACCTGATGAGCAGAGGACGCCTGTGGCTGGCCGTGTCGGCCGCCATCGTGGTGGTCTCGGTGGCCGGCATCCTGGTGCGCGGGCTCAACCTGGGCGTCGAGTTCACCGGCGGCCGGTTGCTGACCTTCAGCACCTCGCAGGCCATCTCGGCCGACCAGGCCCGGGAGGCGGTCAGCGAGGCCGGTTTCCCGCGGGCCGTGGTGCAGACCTCTTCGCCCACCGGCGGGGCGGCCGAGAGCATCAGCGTGCGCACCGAGGAACTGAGCAACGACGAGGCGCTGGCGATCGAGCAGGCCCTCGGTGAGATCGGCGGAGAGGTCAGCAAGGAGACCGACGAGCTGATCGGCCCGAGCCTGGGCGACGAGCTGCGGACCAAGGCGCTGATCGCGCTGGCCGCGGCGATCCTGGCCCAGATGCTCTATCTGGCGGTGCGATTCCGCTGGACCTTCGGGATCGCGGCCGCCGTGACCATGTTCCACGACGTGCTGGCGGTGGTCGGGGTGTTCGCCTGGCTGGGCAAGCCGATCGACGGCGTGTTCCTGGCGGCGGCGCTGACCGTGATCGGCCTGAGCGTCAACGACACCGTGGTGGTGTTCGACCGGGTGCGGGAGATGCGCCGGGAGCACCCGGAGGCGAAGTTCGGCACGGTGGTGAACCGGGCCGTCCTGCAGACGGTCCCGCGCACGATCAACACCGGCCTCGGGGCGATGTTCATCCTCGCCGCGCTGACCCTGCTGGGCGGGGACTCGCTCACCGACTTCGCCCTGGCCCTGCTGATCGGTCTGGTCGTGGGCACGCTCTCCAGCGTCTTCACCGCCTCGCCGCTGGCCATCCTGATGGAGCGGTTCTGGCCGGACGAGTCGGTCCCGGACCGCGCCGAGGACGAACCGGAGCGCCCCGGCGCCGGCCCCCGCCCCGAGCGCCGGCCGGTGCGGCGCGACTCGGTCGACCCCTACGCCCACATTCCCTCCGGGCAGGGGTCGGAGGACAGCAGTGCACCACGCTGAGATCCTGATGGCGCTCGGCGGCGCCTTTCTGGCCGCCGGGCTGGCCGCCCGGCTGGGGCGGCGGGTCGGCCTGCCCACCATTCCGCTGTTCATGCTGGCCGGGCTCCTGCTCGGCCCCAACACCCCCGGCCTGGCCCTGGTCGAGGACCCCACCGAGTTCGCCCTGCTGAGTTCGCTCGGCCTGATCCTGCTGCTGTTCTACCTGGGCCTGGAGTTCCACCTCGACGACCTGCTCGGCGGCGGGCGCAAACTGCTCGCCGCCGGAGGGCTCTACCTGCTGATCAACGTCGGTCTCGGCCTGGGCTTCGGGTACCTGCTGGGCTGGGGCGGCCGGGAGGCGTTCGTCCTGGCCGGCGTGATCGGCATCTCCAGCTCCGCGATCGTGACCAAGGTGCTGGTCGAGACCGGCCGCCTGGGCCGGCCGGAGAGCAAGCTGGTGCTCGGCATCATCGTGGTCGAGGACGTGTTCCTGGCGCTCTACCTGGCCCTGCTCCAGCCGGTGCTGAGCGACGCCAGCGGGTTCGCCGAGGCCGCGCAGAAGTTCGGCATCGCGTTCGCCTTCCTGATCACCCTCACCGCGATCGCCCGCTGGGGCGCCGGCCTGGTCGGCCGGCTGGTCGAGACCCGCGACGACGAGCTGCTGATCGTCACCTTCGTGGGTCTGGCGGTGCTCAGCGCCGGGGTGGCCGAGAGGCTCGGGGTCTCCGACGCGATCGGGGCGTTCATGATCGGCCTGATCCTGGGCTCGGGGAAGGCCGGGGTACGCATCCAGAAGCTGGTGCACCCGCTGCGCGACGCGTTCGCCGCACTGTTCTTCTTCACCTTCGGGCTGACCATCGACCCGGGCGACGTGGCCGACGTCTGGGTGCCGATCCTGCTGGCCGTGCTGGTCACCGTGTTCGGCAACCTGCTGGCCGGGACGCTCTCCTCGCGGATCTACGGATTCGGCCCGGAGAGAGCCAGTTTCGTGTCGCTGACCGTGCTCGCCCGCGGTGAGTTCGCGCTGATCCTGGCCTCGATGGCGGCCGCCGCCGGGCTGGACGGGCGGATCACCTCGTTCGTGGCCGGCTACGTGCTGATCCTGGCCATCCTCGGCCCGCTGGCGGTGAGCCGCTCGGACCTGTTCGCCCGGGGGCTGGAGAAGGCCGTCGGGAGGTGGCTGCCGGAGCGCGCGAACTCGGGAGAACGCGATCTGCAGAGTGTGACCTCGAGCTCCTCGCCGCCGGACCGGAGCTGATCTGAAACATCCCGGAAACCGGGGAAATCAGTTCTTCACGCTCCGGCAACCGTTGCGCAGCATCTTCGGCAGAAGGTACTGGCAGGAACGGTTGTACGACCGGCCACCAGGTGCGGAACCTGGTGGCCGGTCTTCGTCCTCGAGGAGCGAGAACCCCATGCCATACCGCGCCGAGTACATCTGGATCGACGGCACCGCGCCGACGCCGCTGATGCGCAGCAAGACCCGGATCGTCGCCGACGGCACCGAGCCGGAGATCTGGGGCTTCGACGGCTCCAGCACCAACCAGGCGCCGGGTGAGAACTCCGACTGCGTGCTGCGCCCGGTGTTCACCTGCCCCGACCCGCTGCGCGGCGAGAACGACGTGCTGGTGCTCTGCGAGGTCGAGCTGACCGACTTCACCCCGCACCCCACGAACACCCGCGCCGCCAACGTCGCCGCGGCCGAGAAGTACGCCGACCAGAGCCCGATGTTCGGCATCGAGCAGGAGTACACGTTCATGCAGGACGGCCGCCCGCTGGGCTGGCCGGCGGTGGGCTACCCGGCCCCGCAGGGCCCGTACTACTGCGGTGTCGGCGGCGGGAAGATGGTCGGCCGCGAGATCGTGGAGAAGCACACCGAGGCGTGCCTGAAGGCCGGTCTGGCCATCGAGGGCACCAACGCCGAGGTGATGATGGGCCAGTGGGAGTTCCAGATCGGCGTGCTCCCCGCCCCGCTCATCGGCGACCACATCTGGGTGGCCCGCTGGCTGCTGGCCCGGATCGCCGAGGACTACGACGTCGAGGTCTCGTTCGACGCCAAGCCGGTGAAGGGTGACTGGAACGGCGCCGGGGCGCACACCAACTTCTCCACCGCCGCCACGATGGAGAGCTACGACGCGATCGTGACCGCCTGCGAGGCGCTCGGCAAGAAGGCCGCCGAGCACGTCGCCGCCTACGGCGCCGGCATCGAGGACCGCCTGACCGGCGCGCACGAGACCGCCAGCTACCAGACCTTCAGCTGGGGCGCCTCGGACCGCTCGGCCTCGATCCGCATCCCGTGGGCCGTGGAGAAGGCCAAGAAGGGCTGGCTGGAGGACCGCCGTCCGAACGCCAACGTCGACCCGTACGTGGTCTCGCGGATGCTGATCACCACCTGCTGCGCCGCGCTGGCCGGCGAGGACAGCTGAGGTCCCGGCAACTCACTGGGTGGCCGCCCGCAGCGGATCCGGCTCGTCGATGACGTCGTGCAGCACCGAGAGCACGATGTCGGCCAGGGGCTGATCCATGCGGGCGCCGCCCAGGTCGTCGGTGGCGATGAACGGGCCGGGCATGTTCTTGGCCCGCCAGGCCCGCTCGATCGCCGAGTGGGTGCCGCCGACCGCCTTGGGCGAGCCGACGATGGCCACCAGGTCGTCGTACTCGGCGGCCCCCGGCGAGGCCTGGGCGACGTGCCGGATGTACTCGGTGCGCTTCTCGCCGTAGCCCCGCAGCAGGGCGATCACCTTCTGCCGGACCACCTCCGGGTCGGGGGCCTCGGGCTGGGGGACCAGACGGTCGAGCACGGCCCGGGCCTTCTCCACCTCGGCCGGGTCGTCCGGGTCGAAGGTCAGTGTGATCGTGGTCATAGTGGCGATCATGCGCCTGGTCTACTTGGACCGCAAGTGCTGCTCAAGTAGACAGATCGGCTTCCCGGACGTCGAGCCGGGTGTGCTCGAGGTAGAGATTCCCGGCGCGGACGGCCTCCTCCAGCACCTGTTGCCGCTGTCGCGCGGAGAACCGGCGGAACGGGGTGACGGTGACCAGGTGGCGTTTACGGTCCAGGTGCCACCAGCCGCCGACCGTGCCGTCGACCAGGAAGATGCTGGGCACCACGACGATCCGGGTGGACAGCCGCCGCTGGTCGTCGGGACTCATGAAGCGGGACCGGTCGGCGTGCGAGAGCAGCACGTTGTCGAAGTCGGGCAGCATCCGCACCGGCGCGATGACGTCCTGCGCCGGGCGGGGAGCGTCCGGCAGGTCGAGCAGGTCGGCGCCGTTCTCACCCTTCAGGCGCAGCAGCCCGGGCATGGTGTCGGTGATCTCGCGCAGCTTCGTGAGCTTGCACCAGGCCTGCACGTCGGCCACGGTGGCGGGACCGTAGGCGGCCAGGTAGCGGCGGATCACGTCGCGGATGTCGGCGGCCTGCAGAGGTTTTCCCAGCCAGTCGGCGACCGGGACGTAGGTGGTGCGCCCACTGCGGCCCCACAGGGCGCGGGGCGGCACCTGCACCAGCGCGAGCGAGCCGCGGGTGGCCATCCCCACCACCTCGAGATCGGCGTCGGGGTAGTGCGCCAGCAACGCCCGGGACAGGTCGGTGGCCGCGATCGGGCCCGCGCGCAGCAGGTCCTGGGCCCGGCGGGTCAGGCCGTCGAGGTCGCCGATCGCCCGGCGCACCCGGGTCTGCCGGTAGATCCGGTCGAGCACCGGCTGCATCAGGGGCCGCAGGCCCAGGCAGTCGGCGGCGCTGAGCAGGTGCACGGTGCCCCGCATGGCCAGGATCCGGACCACCTGACGGGACTCGATCAGGTCGGACAGTTCACTGGGCCGGAAGTCCACCAGACGCGTCCACAGGCCTCCGTAGGCGCTCAGCGGTTCCTGTGACTGCAGGCCGACCAGGTGCTCGATCATCTCCAGCGCGCTCATCCGGGCCGGCTCCAGCAGGTGCTGGCGGGCGAGCGTGGCGCGGCCCAGGCTGCGGGTGCTGATCGGTGAGGACATGCCGCGACGCTAGTGCGGCATCAGGAAGGGAACGCTCCTGATTCCCGAGGTCACGTCAAGAGCCGGGCCCGGATTCCGGAGCTGGACTTCAGGTGCCCGTAACGCTTGCTCGCCTACGATCCGCGGCATGTCCCACGCGGGCAAGGTCGGTGACGGGCTGGCGCGCGCCCTGGTCACCCGGATCACCGAGGAAGGTCTGGCGCCGGGTACCCGGCTGCCCGGCGAGGCGCAGATGCTGGCCGAGTACCAGGTAGGCCGGGGCACGCTGCGCGAGGCGCTACGCATTCTCGAGGTCAGCGGGCTGATCGCGATCCGGCCCGGGCCGGGTGGGGGGCCGGTGGTGCGGGAGGCCTCCACCGCCGACTTCGCCCGCGCCCTCACGCTGTTCCTGCAGGCCCGCGGGCTCACGCTGGGCGAGACCCTGCAGGCCCGGCTGGTGCTCGAGCCGATCTCGGCCGCCGCGGCGGCCCAACGGTGCACATCTGAAGACGCGATGGGCCTGCTTGCGCTGGCCGGTTCGGCTCGCGAGTTCCATGCGTCGGTAGCGGAGCTGGCCGGCAACGAGGTGCTGGGTCTGTTCACCGTCGCCCTGAACGAGATCTGCCAGGCGCAGGTGGGCGATCTCCTGCAGTCGGCCGAGGTCACGCGGGCCCAGCGGGACCTCGCCGAGACGATCGGCGCGGGTGACCCGGCCCGGGCCGAGCTCCGGATGCGGGAGCACCTGGCCGATCTGATCCGGCTGGTCGAGCAGGAGCGGCCCGGCCTGAGCGACTCGGTCATCGACTGGATGCGCTGATCAGGGCGCTTCTGCGAGAAGATCGGCCGGTGACCAACGCCCTGGATCCACATCCGCTGGTCTGGGAGAGCCGGGTCCGCGGATGCCTGCTCGGCCTCGCGCTGGGCGAGAGCCTGGCCTTCCAGCCCACCGAACTCTCGGAACCCTCCGAACCCTCCGGCCTGATCCAGGCCGGGCCGGCCACCCAGCTGGCCGCCTTCACGGTGGAGGGCGTCGTCCGGGCGGCGGTGCGCTCGCTGCAGCAGGGCAGCTGCCATCCGCCTTCGGTGGTGTGGGCCGCCTACTGCCGGTGGGGTCAGCTGCAGGGGCTGCTGCCGGAAGACGCGGCCGAGCTCGACGGCTGGCTGGTCACGGTGCCCACGTTGCGTGAGCGCAGGGGAGCGGCCGAGGCCACGGTCACCGCGATCCAGGACACCGGGCCGGGCACCCGGGATGCGCCCACCACCGGCAGCATGGACTGGCAGGCCCTGGTGCGGGGGCTGCCCTTCGCAGCGCTGTCGGGGCAGGCGCACTGGTCCGACGTCCTGATGGCGACGGAGTGCGCGGCGCTCACCCACGGCCATCCCCGGGCCTGGAGCACGGCCGCGGCGGGGGTACGGCTTCTCAACAACGTGCTGGCCGCGCGTACCGGGCGGGAAGATCTGCCCGCCGTGATCACCGAGGCCCTCCCCGGGCTGGACGAGGAGCTGGCCGCCGGGCTGCGCACAGCGTTGTGGGCAGCCGGCACCCGCCCGGGGGAGCGGGACGTGCTGTACAGCCTGGCGTCCAACGACAGCGCGGCCTCGGTACTGATGGGTGGCGTGTACGCGGCAACGAGTTTCCCTGGGCGAGAAGGCATCTACCAAGCGATGCGGTTCGCGGCCACGGCCCCGGAAGCCCACGGGGTGTCGGCGATGACCGGCGCCGTGATCGGGTCGCTGCACGGCGTGGAGATCTGGCCCGCCGGGGTGCTGGCGCGGCACGAGCTGGTCTGGGTGCTGGACACGCTGGCCCGCGACCTGGTTCGCCAGCTCACCGCCAACCCGGGCGGCTCGGCCAAGGCTGCGCCGCACGATCCCCGCTGGAACGAGCGCTACCCCGGCTGGTGAACCGGTTTTACCCGTGACGCAGTTCGTCGCGGGCCTTCACGAACATCCGCCGGCCGAGCAGGCGCCACACCAGCCGCAGCGGCGCCGGCAGGTCGGCCATGATGCGCTGCTTCTCCAACGGGGTGGCGTCCTCGATGGCGAAGCCGAACAGCACCAGGGCGGTCTTCGGGTTCTTCGCGGCCATCCCGTTGCGGGCCCGGGTGTTCAGGGCGTCCCACTCCTCGTGGGAGACGTTGCCCGGCACCAGCGGCAGCAGGTCGCGCTCCTCGTCGCTGAGGTGCTCGTCGAGCGCGGAGGAGGCCTGGGCCAGAACGTCCGCGAGGTCGTCGCGCACCTGCGCCGCGGCCGTCGCCCGCCAGTCGGTGTTCAGTTCGTCGACCCGCTTGAGCAGGCCCTCGAGGCGCTCGTGCTGCGACTCCATCCGCAGCACGATCTCGGCGTCCGGGCTGATCACCCGCTGCAGCATGATCGGCCAGAGCAGGTCGTCCTCGGCCTCGTGGTGGTGGTGCAGGGCCTGGGCGATGCGGTGCAGGTGGGCGCCGACCAGTTCGGAGCGGGCCCGGTCGCCGTCGGCCACGGCCCGGATGATGCCGGGCAGGATCCGGAACTCGCGGCGGTAGATCCGGTGGGCGAACACCATTTCCCAGGTGTCCACCGGGGTTTGCGTGCTTGTCGTCATGCCGGCCAGGTTGCCCGGGCGTCCTTGCCGACCTCTTGCAGACCCCTTGCAGCCGCTTGCGGGCTGTCTGCGGCACTGGCCCTATGCTCTCCGGTCGTGCTGATCTGCCGGGTCCTTGGACCGTTGGAAGTGGTACTGGGCAGCACCCGGGTCGAGGTCGGAGGACCGCAGCCGCGCCGGCTGGTGCAGGCGCTGGTCACGGCCCGGGGCGGTGCGCTCACCGAGGAACAACTGGCCGAGGCCATCTGGGGCGACTCCCCGCCCGCCAATCCCGCCGCATCGCTGCAGGCCTACGTATCCCGGCTGCGCAAGCTGCTGGGCGCCCAAGCCCTCACCCGCGGACCCGGCGGTTACGCGCTCATCGCCCAGTCGGACGTCCTCAATTTCGAAGCCCTTGTCGCCCAGGCTCGCGCAGCCCAGCGGCCAGCTGATGCACTGCGCGACTTCCGTGGTGCTCTGAAACTCTGGCGGGGACGTCCGTATCCCGACCTGGAGGCGTTCGGCGACCAGGAACGTCATCAATTGATCGAACAGCACGCCGCCGCACTGGAAGACCAAGCAGCGGCACTGCTCGCTGTGGGCGATGCTCCCGCCGCGGTAGCCGAGCTCCGTACGGCCGTACGCGACGAGCCCTACCGCGAACGTGGCTGGGAGCTGCTCATCCTGGGGCTGTATCGCAGTGCCCGCCAGGCGGAAGCTTTCTCGGCGCTGCGGCAGGTGCGCGCACTGCTGGCCGATGACCTGGGCGTAGACCCCGGCCCGGAACTGCAGAACCTCGAGCGGCGCCTGCTCGCCCAAGACCCCTCACTGCTTTTGGACGCCGGTGCTCGCCTTCCGGCGCTCCAACGTCCTTTGACTCACTTCGTCGGCAGGGAGAACGAAAAACGCCTGCTCTCAGAAGCAATGGCAGAGACCCGATTGATGACGCTTGTGGGCCCGGGAGGCGCGGGTAAGACCCGGCTGGCCCTGGAGTGGGCCGGAACAGTGCCCCTGGCCCGGCTTGCCGACGTTCACTCGCCGCTCGATCTGCCCTCCGTAATAGCTCAGGCCCTGGGTATGGCGGAAACGCCGGGGCGTTTCACCGGCCTGCGTGGGCTGCTCATCCTGGACAACTGCGAACACCTGACCAGCGCGGTGGCGGATCTGGCGGTCACCCTGCTCGCTGACAACCCGGAACTACGCATCCTGGCTACGAGCCGCGAGGCACTGGGGGTAGACGGCGAACGCCTGCTGCCCGTTGATCCGCTGCCCCAGACCGATGCGGTGGTGCTGCTCAGCGACCGCATCGCCGCCGTACGGCCGGGCTGGCGGCCGGACGAGTCAGACAGCCGCGAGCTGGCCCGGCTGGCGGAGGCTCTCGACGGCATCCCCTTGGCACTGGAGCTGGCCGCCGCACGGGCCCGGGTGCTCAGTCTGGCCGATCTGACGGGGCTGCTCGGATCGCGCTTCCCTGCTCTCGGCCCAGTTCCCCGCAACGCGCTCAACCCCCACTCCACGCTGGAGGCCACCGTGGCCTGGAGTGTGAACCTGCTGCCGCCGGGGGAGCGCCAGATTCTGCTGCGGCTGTGGCCTTTCGAGGGCGGGTTCACCCTGGAAGCGGCCGAGGCCCTGGGCTGCGACCTGGACGCGCTCTCGTCGATGGTCTCGCGTTCGGTGGTCAGCGCCGACACCACGCTTACCCCTGCGCGTTATCGCATGCTGGAGATCATCCGGGCCTACTGCCGAGACCGTGATCCAGACCAGGCCGGTAGTCGCGCCGCGCACGCCGCGTGGAGCCGTGATCTCGTCGCCCGGACCGTTCCCGACCTCAGGGGGAAACGGTCGGCCCGATCCATCCGCGTGCTCAACCGCGAACTGCCAAATATCCGCGCGGGTTTGGTGCACGACCTGGCCGCCGCCCCGATCCACGCCCTGCGCACCGCCGGCCTCCTGGAGTGGTTCTGGCTCCGGGCGGGCCATGTCGCCGAAGGGGTGCGTCTGCTCGAGCAGGCGTTGGACGGCGCCCCTGAGGCCGCCCCGGTCGACCGCGCTCGCGCATTCTCGGCCTGGGGCACGCTGTACTGGATCGGGGGAGACATCGACACCGGCTGGGAGCTGGTGCAGCGGGCCATGGCTGAGCTCGGTCGACCTACGGACGACGACGAACGACGGCTGCTGGCCCAGCTGCAGTACTACGAGGGCATGTTCTGGACCTACCGCGGCGAGTTCCAGCGGGCCGCCGACAGTGCCCGGGCCTCGATCGAACTGGCCGAACAGATCGGCCGGGCCTGGTTCGGCACGGTGCCCCAGATCGTGCTCGGCTCAGCCCTGGTCGGGCTGGGATCGCTGGCCGAGGGGCAGCGGGTGCTGCGGGCCGCGATCGCCGAGGCGCAGCAGAACGCCTACGGCTGGGCCGGAGGGCTGGGCAATCTGACGCTGGCGCGCTCGATGCTGAACGACGACCCGCGCGGTGCCCTGGCGCCGCTGCACCGGGCGATCGAACTGTTCCGCGAGGAGGACGACGCAGCCGAGGTTCTGGCCTGCCTGGTGTACGGCGCGCGGGCCCTGCTGCACCTCGGGCATCCGCTGGAGGCAGCCACCCTGCACACCGCGGCCTACCAGCGGGCGCAGCAGCGGGGGATCCGGCTGGACAACTCCGACCCGATCACCACCGCGGCCATCCGCGCTGAGATCGAGGCGCTGGAGCCGGAACTGCTGGCGTCGGCCCGTCGTCGGGCCGGTGAGCTGGCGGAGGACGAGCTGGTGGGGATGCTGCCGGGTCAGGACAGCCGGGCTCTGACCAGCGAGAGGTAGCGGCTGCGGTTGCGCTGGTTGAAGTTCTCGGCGAAATCGTGGGCGCAGTGGCCGGCCGCGGATCGACGCACCGGGTCGCGCGAGTAGTCGGCGATCGCCCCGGCGAGTGCGCCCACGTCGAAGCTGGGCACGCTCAGGTGGGCGCCGGGCGGCATCCAGGACAGCTGAGGCAGGTCGAAGTGCACCACCGGCCGGCCGTGGCTCAGGGCCTCCAGCGCGGCCAGGCTGAAGCTTTCTTCCCGCGACGGCACCACCACCAGGGCCGCCCGGTCCAGCAGCCCGGTCCGGCCCAGGTCGTCGACCTTGCCGACCCAGCGCACCGGTGCGCCGCACGTCTCGATCAGCCGGGCCAGCGACTGCTCCTGCGGTTTCGGCCCGGCGCCCGCGATGACCAGCGGCAGCAGGTCCTCGGGGTGCTTGCGGTAGGCGTCCAGCAGCAGGTCCAGGCCCTTCAGCCGGACGTCGATCCGGCCCAGGAACACCGCGTACTCGCCGTCCTTGGCGTCGGTGACCGCGGTGGTCGGCATCTCCACCCAGTTGGTGATCACGTGCACGTCGGTCCGGGGAGAGCAGCGCCGCACCACTTCGGCATCGTACTCGTTGAGCACCACGACATCCCGGTAGCGGCGCAGCAGCAGCCGTTCCAGCCGGAGCGGGAAGTTCACCCGGTACCGGGCCGCCATCACCCGGCCGGACAGTGACTGGGCCACGCCGATCACCGGGCGGCGGGTGAACAGGGGCACCAGGTTGGAGGAGAACGGCGGGGTGAAACTCTCCAGCCACAGCGCGTACGAGGCGAAGAGGGCGACGAAGGGCAGAACCAGGGCCCACAACAGCTGGCTGCCCCGGGCCCCGGCGAGCAGCACCGGCAGGTACACGTAGGTGACGGCACCGGCCTCGCGGCGGGCCAGGCGCCGCCCCGCAGTGAGCACCACCACGTCGTAGTCCTGGGCCAGGGCGGAGGCGACCCGGCGGACCACGGCCGGACCACCGCCCGCGTAGTACGGGTTCTCCTCGTCGTCGTAGATCGAGATGATCACCCGGCGGCTCTTCATCGTGCCCTCCCTGGCTCCGGCCGCGCGGCCCGCCCCTCGCGGACCACGTCCTCGTAGGTCTGTTCCTGCTGAGCCGCGATCTGGTCCCAGTCGAACTGCCGCACGAATTCTCTTCCCTGCGCGCCCATCCGGGCGCGGCGCGGCTCGTCGTCGTACAGGTCCAGTACCGCCTCGGCCAGTCGCCCGGAGTCGAACGGGGGAACCAGCCGCCCGCAGTCCGGTGGCACCACCGCGCGCAGGCAGGGAATGTCGAACGCGACCACCGGGGTGCCCACCGACAGGGCCTCTACCGCGACGATCCCGAAAGTCTCGAAGCGCGAGGGCATCACCGTGACCCGGGCCCGGGCCAGCAGCTCGAACTTGGCCGCGCCCCCGACCCGCCCCGCGAACCGCACCCGGTGGCCGATCCCCAGCCCGGCGGCCTGCTTCTCGAGGGCCCGGCGGTCCGGCCCGTCGCCGGCGATGACCAGGTTGCCGTCGATCCGGAGCGCGATCCGCGCGAAGGCGACCAGCAACAGGTCCAGGCCCTTCTGGGCGATCTCGAGCCGGCCCAGGTAGACGATGTCGCGGCCTCGCCGCAGGCCCGGGGCCAGTTCGGGGACGGCCACGCCGTTCGGGACGACGTCCACCACGGACCTGGGGCTGGCCGCCCGGATCCGGTCGCGCATGTCCTCGGAGACCGTGACGAACCTGCGGTGCAGCCGCACCCCGAGCATCTCGAACAGGAAGAACGGCAGGTGGTACTGCCGGGACTTTTCCCAGCTGTTCATCCACTGCACCACGGCCAGGGTCGGCCGCCGGGTCCAGAGCGGGGTCAGCACCGAGGACATCGGGGCGGCGAACTCCTCCACCACCAGGTCGGCCGGGCAGCCCCGGGCGACCAGCGGAACCAGGAGGAAGTAGCTGATCAGGCTCGGGAAGTAGCCGAGGGGGAGGCCGACCGGGATGTACTCCACCCCGTCCTCGACCCGCCGCCGGGCGCCGCGATAGTTGGCCACCAGCACGGTGATCCGATGCCGTTCGGCGAGCCGGCGGTTGATCTCGGCGTTGCGCAGCGACCCGCCGCCGCTGCCGGGGCGGCGGTGGTCCTCGAACCCGAGGTGCAGGATTCTCACGGCGCCGCCCGCAGCACCAGCACCTGGCGGGCCACCCAGACCGAGGTGGCCAGGCAGCCGCCGATCCAGGCGATCGGGTTACCGGCGGCCAGCACCAGCCCGGCGGCCAGCACGAGACTCAGGCCGAGGCCGGCCAGGGGCAGATGCACCGCGCCGGGCCAACGCTTTCCGGAGTCGGCCAGCAGAAGCCCGGCTGTAGCTGCGGTTCCGGCGAGGGCACCGGCCGAGAGCCCGACGATGCCGCCGATCCGGAAACCCACCAGAACCGCGGCGACCGAGAGCGTGGCGGCCAGCAGCTGACGGACCAGGCCGGGCCGGTACAGACCGCGGCCCTGGTAGAAGGTGGTGATCAGCTCGACCGCTCCGAGCATCAGGCCGGAGGCCGCGGCGTAGGGGAGGATCGCGGTGATGTCCGCGAACTGGGACGGAAGAACCAGGTACACCAGCTCTTCCGGAGCAGTGGACAGCATCACCGCGAACGGCACCGCGATCACTGCATACAGCCGTAGCGCATCCCGGTACTGCCGGGCCGCCTCGCCCGCCGCGGCCCGGACCGCCAGCGGTAGGGCCACCATGGCCACCGCTGTAGCGAGGTACAGCGGTATGCGGGCGACGATCATGGCGGCCTGGTAGCCGGCGGCGGCCGGGGACGCGATCGGCAGCACCGCCACCAACACCACGTCCAGCGCGGCCAGCACCGAGACCAGGCCCTGCACGGAGGCCACACCGAGGGTGTCGCGCCACAGGCTCCCGATCCGGCTCAGGGCTACGCCGCCGGACAACTCGCGCCGGAACCAGCCGAGACCGAACAGCAGCACGACCGCCGCGCCCGCCCCGAACGCGCCGAGCGGAGCGGCGGCGGTCGCGGTGGCCAGGGCCAGGACGAGACCGGCGGCGCACTTCACCAGCACCTCGACCACCTTGACCGCGGCCAGGGCGCCGAACCGCTGCTGCCCCTGCAGCCAGCCCGGGGTGGTGGAACTGACGAAGATCAGGAAGACGCACACCGCCAGGGTGAAGGAGGTCTGCGGATCGGCGAACGACTGGGCCACAGCAAGGATCACGGCGGCTGCGAGCAGGCCCTGAATGCAGTTGCCGAGCAGAGCCATCCGGGTCAGGGCCGCCCGGTCGGCCGGGTCCGGGTTCCGGGCCAGTTGCTGGGCCAGTACCCAGGGGATGGATGCCGAGGCGACCGTTCCGGCAGTCAGCAGCAGGGCCTGGGCGGCCGCGAACTGGGCGTAGCGGTCGGCGGGCAGCAGATGCGTGAGAGCGAGGGCATAGCCGTAGTTCAGGCCGCCCACCGTCAGGGTGCTCACGGTCAGCCAGCCTGCGCCGACGACGAGTTCCTGCTTCGGGCTCGCCGCGACTGCCGTCATCGTTCCTCGCCCCTCGGGCGGACATCGAACAGGATCAGGCTGCCGTCCGTTGACGAGAAGGCGCTGAAGACCGGTCTGCCGGTGCTTCTCAGATGCTCCAGGAAGGCGGGATCACCCAGTCCGTAGCCGTGTTCCACGAGCCGGGGGTTGATCAGTACGTAGTCGACGTGGTTGCTCTGCAGAGCCTGAGCGGTGTGCCATTGGCCCAGATCCATTCCGCTGAGCACGAACTGGGCCGAGTCCTCGGTCAGCGCCACCCGGCTGCCCTGCGGCACACCGGTCCTGGCCCAGGTGAAGAACTGGCGGTAGATGTTGCTGTCGGTGGTGTGGACCCGCGCCCACACCAGGCTGTTCAGCACCACGAAGAGCGCGATCCCGGCCCAAGCGGTCCGGGTGCCCCGGGCCTGGGCCAGGACGGCGACCAAGCAGAGGACGCACGGCACCAGCGGGATGTAGTACATCTGCTCCTCGATCGACCCGAAGGCGGTCGCGTAGACCAGGTATCCGCAGGCGGCCAGGGCCCAGGCCACGAGCGCGGTCAGCGGCCGGGGCAGGCTCTGCGGCCGACGCAGCCGGTACAGGAGCAGGAGACAACACAGACCACCGAGCAGCAGCACCGCGTAGGTCACCGCCAGCCGGTCGAAGTTGGCGGTCAGCCGGGACACCAGCGACACCTTCACCGCGTCGGAGTTGAAACCGGTCTCCTGGTTCGTCCCGATCAGTCGGGTCAGGCCGTTGCCCCGGGCCTGCAGCCAGGCGTCCAGCCCGCCCAGGCCGATGGTCAGCCCGACGTTGGTCAGGTATACGCCGAGCCCGATCCCGACGACGGCGGCCAGCTCCTTCCGCCGTCCGAGCCGGCCGGAGAGGCCGATCAGGATCAACGCCACGCCGAGCACCAGACCGAAGGTCTCCTTGCTGCAGAACACCGCCCCCGCGCTGAGCCCGGTCACGACCAGCAGCCACGGGGGCGTTCCGGCCGGCCGTAGCCCCATCACGAGCAGGATGGTGAGGGCCACCAAGAACTGGGTCTGGGCCTCCAGCATCACCTGGCTGTCGTAGCGGATCTGGAACGGGTCGAGGGCCACCAGCGCGGCCCCGGCCACGCCGAAGGCGGTGCCGAAGCCGGCCCGGCGGCCGATCAGATAGGTGAGGGCCACCGTTCCGGCCCCGAACACCGCCGCCACCGGCCGCAGCGCGAACGCCAGCGTGGCCAGGTCGCCGTCCAGCCCGAACCCCCGGATCACCAGGCCGTAAGTGCCCAGCACGAAAGGGGGGTGCAGAGCGAATGTCTGGCCGTGGTGGGTGACCCCGCGCCCGTCGGCGATGTTGCGGGCGATCTCCGCGTAGGTGACCTCGTCGATGAACAGGTTGTAGGCCGGCACGATGTGGAACAGCCGCAGCCCGAGGGCCACGACGAACAGGCCTGCGCACCACAGCGCGTCCCGCCGGGGACGCTCCCCGGCCTCGGACGGGGCACGGTGCTCCGCCGCGGCCAGTACGGTCGCTTGCATCCCGGCTCCTGGGCTCTGGTAGGTCGCTGTCTTCGGGCGGCTGGTCACGGGCCGAACGGCAAGAGATGGTCGCTGCCCCGGGCGACTCTCAGCACCGGTTCCCCCCGGGTGAGCCCGACGCGGTTGAGGACCTGCTGGGCACCGGGGATGTCGACCCCGGCGAGCAGCAGGGTGAGTTCCCGGTCGGTGTGGCTGACCGAGTCACCGCGGCGCAGTCGGTCCGGTGTCCAGCCCACGGGCAGGTCGGCGGCCGGGATCCGGACCACCGTGGCCACATCGCTGAGGTGCCGGCGTTCCGGGCGGGTCAGGCCCAGCCGCCGGTGCTCCAGCTGGATCACGGTGAGGAGCTTCGCGGTCATCCGCTCCCAGGTGAACTGGTCGGCCCAGCGCACGGTCACCTGAGCCAGCGTCGTGGAGCGCCGCCGGGGGCCGAGCAGATCGAGCTTCTCGGCCAGCGCCGCGCCCAGGTCGCTGCCCTCCGGGATCAGCCAGCCGGTCTCGCCGTCCTTGATCGAGTCGCGCAGGCCCGGCCGGTCGAAGGCGAGTACCGGGGTGCCCAGCGCGTTCGCCTCGATCACCGAGATGCCCCAGCCCTCACCGGCGGAGCAGCTCACCGCCAGCCAGGAGGCGGCCACCAGAGCGTCCCGCTCGGCGTCGCCGGCCTGCTGGTGGAAGGTGACCGCGTGCATCACCTGGTGCTCGGCCGCGAGCGCGGCCAGCCGGGCGTGCTCCGGCCCGACGCCGACCACGTGGACCTGGGTGTCCGGATGCTCGACCAGGATCTTGGGCAGCGCCTCGATCAGCAGCCGCGTGCGTTTGTGCGGGACCAGACGGCCGACACAGACGATGGAAGGGCTGGTCGTCTTGTCGGTGACCGGCCGGGTGACCCGCCAGCCGGGAGGCACGATCCGGACCTCGCCTCTCAGCTTCAGCTCACGCCGGGCACCCTGTCGGGTGGACGGCGAGACTGCCACGATCGAGCGGCGCCCGTACACGAACCGGCACCCTCGGGACTCCAGGAAGCGGCCCACCGCCGCTACCGGGGCCGGGAAGTACTGGCCGAACTGCTGCTGGTGGATGTGGTGCAGCAGGAGGATCACCGGGGTGCGACGGCTGACTGCCAGGGGAGTGAAGAACGGGATGCCGTTCTGCGAGTCCAGCACCGCGTCCACCGCGCGCCGGTGCAGGAACAGCCAGACCAGGGCATGTAGGTAGACGGTGAAGCGACCCCCCGCGCGACGGACGGTGTAGCCGTCGATCACCTCCCGCCGCGGTCGGCCCGGCACTTTCGCGGACAACAGGGTCACCCGGTGGCCCGAGGCCGCGGCCCGGGCGGCGAACTCCTGGCAGACCAGTTCGGCGCCCCCGGCCTGGGGATGTCTCAGGTCGCGCCAGTTGGTGACGACGATGTGGGTCGGGCCGGGTGCCTCAGACATGCCTCAGGGCCCGCCTGATCTGCCGCAGGTCGCGAAAGGCCTCGTAGCCGTCGCGGACCGGGCTGAACGTGGAGTCGGCGTCGTCGGTCCAGGCCACCGCCACCTCGGCCACCTCCACACCGCGGCGCCGCAGACGGGCGAGCAGTTCCACGTCGAAGGCGAAGCCGTGCAGCTGCAGGTCGGCGAACACCGGGCGGGCCAGTTCCCCGTCGAAGAGCTTGAAACCGCACTGGGTGTCCCGGATCGGCCCGACCAGTGACCCGGCGACCAGGCTGAAGGCCTGGCTGCCGGCCCGGCGCACGATCGGCTGCCGCACCTGGTAGCTCGCCCCGGCCACCCGGCGCGAGGCGATCACCGCCTGGTACCCGTCGTCCAGCAGGCTCAGTGCCGTGGCAAAAGTGCTCAGTGGGGTGGACAGGTCGGCGTCGCAGAAGCCCACCCGGGGCGCCCGCGAATGCAGCACGCCGGCCCGGACCGCGGCGCCCTTGCCCCGCTGGCGGCAGCTGATCACCTCGATGTCCATTCCCCGGCAGTGCCTTTCGACGACGGACACGGTGGCGTCGACGCTGCCGTTGTCGACCACGATCAGGCGGACCGGAAGTCCTCCGGCGGCGACGTGGGCGGCCAGCGCCGTGAGGGTCCGGCCGATCCGGAGTTCCTCGTTCAGTACGGGAATGACCAGGTCGACAGGCACCGGTGGTGGGGTGAAACCAGGCATGCGAAGCTCCACGAAGTCATCAGGGGGCGTGACTGACCAATACGCGAACCAGAATTGCGCTGCCCGGCGAACCTCGTCGTCGCCGGCAGGCAGGGATGGTTTTATCAGCCGGCGGAGCGACTTTCCGTTATTCAATGACACCCGTAGGTGGCAAACCGCCTGGTAATGTCGGCTTCGCCGTCGGTGCAGTCGTCCACGAGACCGAGGGGGCGTCGACCTGTTCCGTCCTGACAAAAGGTCTTTAAACTAGCTTAAGGCTGTCCTGATTCGGATCGATTTCCCTGAGGGTGCAGCCTGCGGACCGAGCCCGTTTCGCCCGCTTCTGACCCGATGACCTGCGAAACTCCTCAGTAGGCGATCGTGGCCTGCGGTTTTGATCACCGTTCTCAGCCGGCCCTCAGAATTGACCGACCGAGTTGCCACTGGCGGGTGGCATTCTGCGTCTGATGGACAATGGCTAAATGTCGAGAAAGGAAGCCGACATGACCGGATCGGATTCTCTGCAGGATCACGACTCCATCATCGTCCTTTCCCCGCACTTGGATGACGCGGCGCTTTCCTGCGGCTCTCTGATAGCCCGGGCGGCGATTTCCCAACCGGTCACAGTAATGACTCTGTTCACTTCTTCCACGGCGGGTCGGGTCTCACTCTCCGCAAGAGCCTTTCTGCGGCAGTGCAATGCTCGTTCCGCCTCACTGCTCTTCGAGCAGCGGCGCGCCGAGGACCGCGTGGCCCTGCGCTCGATCGGGGTGACCGGTGTGCATCTGGGCCTGGCCGACGCCCTGTTCCGGCAGCGCGAGAAGTCCCGCCTCCTGCGCATCGCCAGCCGCCTGGTGCCTGAACTGAGCTGTGTCTACCCGACTTTCCGCCGCCACATCGACGCCGGCCGGGTCTCCCCGCACGACCGGCCCCTTCTGGACGCGCTGGAGAAGCGGATCCTGCTGGCCAGCGGGAAGGGCGACCTTGTCCTGGCCCCGCTCGGCCTGGGCGGTCACGTCGACCACGTGTTCACCCACGAACTCGGGGCCCGGCTGTCCCGCCATCGCAGCATCGGCTGGTACGCCGACCAGCCGTACGTCCTGCGGGCGGGTGCCCCCGGGGAGGCCCCCACGAACACCGAACGCGTGGTGCACGAGGTGGATCGGGGGGTCAAGACTGAGCTGATCAGCTGGTACGGCACCCAGGTCACCGCGCTCTTCGGTACCGAAACCGTTCCGCATCTGGAGGAATACGTGTATCTGCCCCGGGCTGCGGCCTGAGGGGCTGGATAGACTCACGGTGCCCTCGGAGAGGAGCGGGCGATGACACGTCCGAAGCCCGGCTGGACCGGCAGTCCTTCGGTGGCGGGTCCGCTGACCCGCAGAGATCTGCTGATCGGTGCGACCGGGACTGCAGCCGGCCTGCTGGTCGGAGCGGGTGGGACAGGCCTTGCGCACGGTGTCCGGCCGGAAACGGTGATGCCCACTGCCGCCCCGGAGCACTTCGGCCCGGCCTGGATGGTCCTGGCCACCGAGCGGGAGGGCGCCAAGGCCCGGGCGAAGCGGGCCGGTGCGACTCATGGCCACGTCCGGGCTTTCTGGGACCAGTTGCAGAACGCCGCGGGCGGCGAGGTGGACGCCGAACCGGTGCTGCGCGAGGTCGAAGCGGTCCGGGCAGCCGGGCTCAAGGTCTGTCTGGAGGTCTGTCTGCAGTACCCGCCGCCGTTCGTGACCGACCACCTGCCGAAGCTGAAAGACCAGTACGGAACGCAGTGGTCGCCCACCCAGGAGTCCGGCGACAACATCCGGGACTGGATCTGGTCGGCACCCGGCCGGGGCTACGTGACCGACTTCCTCGACCAGCTCTTCGGCCGGCTCGACTGGTCGAAGATCGAGCGGGTGAAGACCGGCGGGCTCACCAAAGGTGAGCTCCAGTACCCGTCATCGCACAATCGTCCTCAGTTCTGGGCCTATTCGGCGGCTGCCCAGGGCAAGCAGGAGTTGGCCCCACAGATGAGTCCCTGCCCAGTGCCGGGGCATGTGCCTACCCCCGCAAACCGCCAGACCGGGGGCGCCGCCGGTTGGACGGACCGCGACGAGGCCTTCGCCACCTGGTACGTGCAGTCGCTGATCAACTGGATGACGTGGCTGGTCAGCCGGTTCCGCGAGCACTTCAGCGGACCGGTCTACATGATGCACCCGGGCGCCGGCATCCGGCCGGTCAGTCAGACCCCGACGTCCCCCCGGCAGGCGTACAACTACCAGGTCAACCTCGGGTCCGGCCTGGACTGGGACGCCACCATCGCGGCCTATCCCGACGAGGGCGTCCGGCCGTACACCACCTGGATCGATTCCGACCACTTCCGCGCCCAGGCGGGCTATTCGCTGGTGCACGACGGCAACGGGGCTCCCTGGTGGGCGTTGCTGGTAGCGGCCCGAAAGCACGGACGATCGGGGCGGCTGTGGGGGGAGAACACCGGTGGGCAGTCGCTCGCGGACCTCGACCGGGTGGTCCGGCACCAGGCCCTCGCTCACGGCTACGAGGGGCTCGCCTGGCTGGACGATCGGACGCTGACCTCCGGCAAGGGCGTCACCTATGCGGACCTGAGGGCGGCCATCAGTCGCACCCGTTAGGTGTTCCGCAAAGCACGACCGCCGCCCTCGCTTTCGCGAGAGCGGCGGCCGCTGGTCCGACGATCAGACGTCGTAGTACAGCTCGAACTCGTGCGGGTGCGGGCGCAGCCGGATCGGGTCGATCTCGGCCGAGCGCTTGAACTGGATCCAGGTCTCGATCAGGTCCTCGGTGAAGACGCCGCCCTCGACCAGGTACGCGTGGTCCTTCTCGAGGTTGTTCAGCGCCTCGTCGAGCGAGGCCGGCAGCTGCGCGATGCCCGCGTGCTCCTCCGGCGGCAGCTCGTAGAGGTCCTTGTCGACCGGGGCCGGCGGCTCGATCCGGTTCTTGATGCCGTCGATGCCGGCCATCAGCATCGCCGAGAACGCCAGGTACGGGTTGCTCGACGGGTCCGGCACGCGGAACTCGACGCGCTTGGCCTTCGGGTTCGAGCCGGTGACCGGGATCCGCACGCAGGCGGAGCGGTTACGGGCCGAGTAGACCAGGTTGACCGGCGCCTCGAAGCCCGGCACCAGACGGTGGAACGAGTTCACCGTCGGGTTGGTGAAGGCCAGCAGCGACGGGGCGTGGTGCAGCAGACCGCCGATGTACCAGCGCGCGATGTCCGAGAGGCCGCCGTAGCCGCTCTCGTCGTAGAACAGCGGCTCGCCGTCCTTCCACAGCGACTGGTGGCAGTGCATGCCCGAGCCGTTGTCACCGAAGATCGGCTTCGGCATGAACGTGACCGTCTTGCCCGCGGCGTGGGCCACGTTCTTGATCACGTACTTGAACAGCATGACCTTGTCCGCGGACTTGGCCAGGCTGTCGAAGCGGTAGTTGATCTCGGCCTGACCGGCGGTGCCGACCTCGTGGTGGCTGCGCTCGACCTCGAGGCCGAGCGCGTCCAGGGCCAGCACCATCTGGTCACGCAGGTCGGAGTAGTGGTCGACCGGCGGGACCGGGAAGTAGCCACCCTTGTACGGGGTCTTGTGCCCCAGGTTGCCGCCGTCCTCGGCGCGCGCGGTGTTCCAGGCGGCCTCGATCGAGTCGATCTCGTAGAACGACGTGTTCGGCTTCGTGATGAAGCGGACGTCGTCGAAGATGTAGAACTCGGCCTCGGGGGCGAAGAACGCGGTGTCGGCGATCCCGGTCGACTGGAGGTACGCCTCGGCCTTCTTCGCGATCTGACGCGGGTCGCGGCTGTACGGCTCGTTCGTGTACGGGTCGACGATGTCCATGTTCACGTTGAGCGTCTTCTCAACGCGGAACGGGTCGATGTAGGCCGTCGTCAGGTCCGGGATGAGCTTCATGTCGGACTCGTTGATCGCCTGGAAGCCGCGGATCGAGCTTCCGTCGAACATCTGGCCCTCGGTGAAGAAGTCCTCGTTCACGGTGGACGCCGGCACGTTGAAGTGCTGCATCACACCGGGAACGTCGCAGAACCGGACGTCGACGAACTTGACGTCGTTCTCCGCGATGTACTTGGTCACCTCTTCGGCGTTGTTGAACATCCAACCTCCACGGTCGGGAACGGTCGCGGGTATTCCGGGCGGGAACCGCCGGTGGTGCACTGCCTTATACCGCCGGTCAACGTCCGGGCGCGAGTGTTCCAGACGTTTACCGATGATTCCGGGCGGGACCGCCGTCGTCTCCAACTCCACGATCGGCGCTGATCGCGGGGCTACTGGGGCTGACCCTACCCCGCGGGCAGTGCGTTGTGTTCACCGGTCGGAGCATGATCGCCCGAGCTGCGTAATGCTTCGAAATGGGGCTCTGTCGGTCACTTTCCCTGCTGGATCCGTAGGGTTGTCATCGACAGGAAATGGCTGTGTGACAAGCCGGAAACAATTGCGCGGCGATGGCAGGTTTCTCACTTTTACTGTGCGGCTACCGGCGTGGTAAGTGCGGCCAATTACCTGTGGACGTCGGTGGACGTCGGTGGACGTCGGTGGGCCCGCAGCGCCCAGCGGTCGCCTCCGCCGGGGGCCGGTCGGGTGGGGCCGTAGTCTCTACGGTGTGGTGAACAGGCGTGATGTTGGGTCGTGGCTCCAGGGGCCGGAGTCGGTAACGGGTGTCTCCGGGTACCCGGGGGAGCGGCTCGGGTTCCCCGAGACCGGGCGGGGGTCGCTGGCCCGGCCCGGCCGGCGCTTCTTCAGCCTGCTCATCGACTGGGTGATCTGCCTGGTCATCGCCCGGAGCTTCTTCCCCGAGCAGATGGATCCGGGTACGGCCGGGGCGCTCATCCCGCTGGGTGTGCTCTTCGTGGAGAACCTGCTGCTGGCCGGTACGACGGGCTACACGATCGGCCAGCGGGTGCTGGGCCTGCGCGTCGAGCGGGTCTCCGTGGGGGGCCCGATCGGGCTCTACCGCAGCCTGATCCGTGCCGTTCTGATGATTCTGGTCGTGCCCCCGATCACGATGGGCTGGGACGCCGATCGCCGGGGGCTGCACGATCTGCTCTCCGGCTCCGTGGTGGTCCGCACCTGATCCGCTTGCTCATGGCTTTGCGGTGAACGGTCGGCCGCTGTCGAAGCCGGGGTACAAACCAAATGGTGGACGTCCGTGGGCTCGGTGCCCACGAACGTCCACCATTTGTGGTTTGGCTCTTGGGGTCAGCGACCCTTGGTGGCGCGACGGTCGGGACGCATCCGCATCGGGTCGACACCCTTGGGGATCGGCAGGCGGGCGTTGCCCAGCGCGCGCAGGCGCTTGCTCACCTCGGAGACCTCCTGCTTGGTGATCGCCGGGCGCTTGCGCATCAGGTGACGCACCAGCTTCTGCACCGGGACCTGGTCGGGCCCGTCACCGGCGTGCACCACCAGCACCGGCACGTCGGGCATCAGCCGGGCGGTGCGCTTGCGCTCGTTCTCGGCGAGCTTGGCCACCCGGGGCAGCGGACCCTCGCTGACCAGGACGACACCCGGACGGCCCACCGCGCGGAACAGCAGGTCCTGGGTGCGCGGGTCGACGGCGACCGGCTGCTCCTCGACGTTCCAGCCGCGGCGCAGACCCTTCAGGGCGTAGCCGACCACGCCCTTGCGGTCACCGATCTGGGTGTAGGCGGCTCGCTCGGCCCGCCGGCCCATGATGATGATCGCGATCAGCAGGCCGACCATGAAGCCGAGAATGCCCACGTAGATCGGGTGATCGACGGCCAGGCCGATACCGACGCCGGCCGCGGTGGAACCGACCAGCGCGACGACCATCCAGACGACCGCCATCGGGTCGGCCTTGCGCAGCATGCTGAACACCGCGCGGAACTGGGCGAAGCGGCCCATCTTTTCCGGGTCGACGGGTTGTGAGGGAGTGTTGCGAGCCATGAGCGAAGGATACTTCCCAGCCGAGTCTCAGTGTGACGGGCGGCTCAGCAGGCTCGTGGCCTCCTGCCGCGCGCTGGTCTCCACGGCGAGGTGGGCCATGTTGGCCGGCAGTTCCTCGCCGCGCTTGGCCTTGGCCTGGGCCCAGAGCCGGCCGGCCCGGTAGGAGGAGCGCACCAGCGGCCCGGACATCACGCCGGCGAAGCCGAGCTCCTCGGCCTCCTCCTTCAGCTCCACGAACTCCTCCGGCTTGACCCAGCGCTCGACCGGGTGGTGCAGCGGGGAGGGCCGCAGGTACTGGGTGATGGTGATCAGGTCGCAGCCGTACTCGTTCAGGTCGGCCAGCGCCTGCGAGATCTCCTCGCGGGTCTCGCCCATACCCAGGATCAGGTTCGACTTGGTGACCTGGCCCTTGCTGCGGGCGAGGCGCAGCACGTCGAGCGAGCGCTCGTAGTTGAAGGCCGGCCGGATGCGCCGGAAGATCCGCGGGACCGTCTCCAGGTTGTGGGCGAAGACCTGCGGCTGCGCGTCGAAGACCTGCTGCAGCAGCTCGGGGTGCCCGGAGAAGTCGGGGGTGAGGATCTCGACGCCGGTGTCGGGCGAGGCCTGGTGGATGGCCCGGATCGTCTCGGCGTAGAGCCAGGCGCCCTCGTCCTCCAGGTCGTCGCGGGCGACGCCGGTGACGGTGGCGTAGCGCAGGCCCATGGTGGCCACGCTCTCGGCGACCCGGCGGGGCTCGTCGCGGTCCAGCGGCTGCGGCTTGCCGGAGTGGATCTGGCAGAAGTCGCAGCGGCGGCTGCACTGGTCGCCGCCGATCAGGAAGGTGGCCTCACGGTCTTCCCAGCACTCGAAGATGTTGGGACAGCCCGCCTCCTGGCAGACCGTGTGCAGGCCCTCCTTCTTCACCAGGCCGGTGAGGGAGGTGTACTCCGGGCCCATCTTCGCGGTGGTACGGATCCACGAGGGCTTCCGCTCGATCGGCGTCTCGGCGTTACGGGCCTCGACCCGCAGCAACCGCCTGCCCTCCGGTGCGATCGTCACCTGTGCTCCCTGTCCGCACGCTGGTCCCGGATCTCTCCGGGCCCGGGATCACGCCCGGGTCGGCAGCACCGGCGGGTTCGCCGGCCTGGTTCCGCGGCGGCGGTCGGCCGCCGTCGCCCTGCCCACTCTAAGCGTCCGGGTGGGGGTGACTCATTCCGGAAGGGGGTGGACGTGGGCGCTATCACGTGCGGCCCTTCAGTTCTTGGGTCAGGCGTGGGTGGGGTGCTCGTGGTCGGCGTGGCCGGCGGCCTCGAACTGGAAGGTGGAGTGCTCGACGTCGAAGTGCCCGGCCAGGCAGCCCTGGAGCTGGTCGAGCATGACGGTGAGGTGGCCGTCGAGGAAGCAGCCGTCCTCGACCACGACGTGCGCGGACAGGACGGGCAGACCGGTGGCGACGGTGGAGGCGTGCAGGTCGTGCAGGCCCACCACGTGCGGGACGGCCAGGATGTGGGTGCGCACCTCTTCCAGGTCGACGGTGCCGGGGGTGGCCTCGAGCAGGACGGTGACGGCCTGGCGCAGCAGCAGCCAGCAGCGGGGCAGGATCAGGGCGCCGATCAGGATCGAGGCCACGGCGTCGGCGCGGTGCCAGCCGGTGAGCCAGATCGTGGCGGCCGCGACCAGCACGGCGACCGAGCCGAGCGCGTCGTTGACCACCTCGAGGAAGGCGGCGCGGGTGTTCATGTTCTCGCTGTGGCCGCCGTCGCGGGTGAGGATCCAGATGCCCACGGCGTTGGCGGCCAGGCCGATGGCGCCGAACAGGATCATGCCCGGGCCGGCCACCTCGGGCGGGTCGACGAGCCGGTGCACGCCCTCGGCCAGGATGTAGAGCCCGATCGCGAGCAGGGCGGTGGCCTGGAGGGCGGCGGAGAGCACCTCGGCGCGTTTCCAGCCCCAGGTCAGGCGGGCGGTGGGCGGGCGGTCGGCGAGGATCGCGACGACCAGGCTCAGGGTGAGACCGGCCGCGTCGGTGAACATGTGACCGGCGTCGGCGAGCAGGGCGAGGCTGCCGGTGACGGCGGCGCCGACCACCTCCACCACGAGCACGGTGAGGGTGATGGCCAGCACGATCGCCAGCCTTCGGCGGGCGCCCGGGCCCTGGGGCAGGTCGTGGGAGTGGCCGTGCCCGTGGTCTTCCTGGGTGGTGCGGCGGGAGGTGAAGGGGGCGCAGGGGGCCTGTAAATCGGCGGACGAGGTGGTCTGGTCGGTCGGGTCGGCCTGGTCACCGGGTTCGGTGGGGGCGCAGGTCGGGCGTTTGGGAGACGACTGCGGGTGCCCACCGTGGTCGTGCCCGGTGTGCTCGTGCGCGTGCCCGGTGTGGGGGCGCGTGCTCATGCCTGGGGCTCCCTGGTCTGGTGCGTGTCGCCGGCCGGGTGGGTGAGTTCCAGGCCGGGCCGCTGGGCGCGGCGGTGGGTGAGGGGGCGCGGGCTCTCGTGCTCGTGCGGCAGGCCGTGGTCGTGCCCGGTGTGGTGCAGCACGACCCGCTCGCCGGTGGCCTCGAGGAAGGACTCGGTGGCGTGGAACAGGTCGAGCAGTTCCGGCCGGGCGAGGGAGTACAGCGACGCGCGCCCCTGCGCTCGCGACCGCACCAGGCCGCAGTCGCGCAGGCAGGCCAGATGGCCGGAGACCGTGGACTGGGCCAGACCGAGGTGGGACATCAGATCGACCACCCGGTGCTCCCCCCGGGCCAGATGGCGCAGGATCAGCAACCGGGTGGGATCGCCGAGGGTGCGGAAGAGGATGGCGGCCGCAGCCACGTTCTCCTCGCCCTCGGGTGCCGTGCTCGCCTCGGCGGTGCGCCTGCGCTCGGCATTGGTCAGCCCGGTTGGTATCGCCACACGCCGATGATAGCGAGCGGACGAGGTGACATCCAGGAGCCCTGCTGCTGCTAGTTGGTGCGGCTGAGTTCGCGCGCCAGGTCCTGGATCGCGCCGCTGACCGTTTCGATCGGCCGGGGCTGCGCCGTTGCCACTTGCTTCGGCGCCGGACGCCGGCGCTTGTGATGGTGGCCGGGCAGGTCGTACTCCGGCAGGGCGGCCTCGACCAGCGGCAGGATCTCCTGGACGGACACGGTGCGCCCGGCTTCGGCGCTGAGGGTGGTGACCCCGGCGTCGGCGATCCCGCAGGGGATGATCTGGCCGAACGCGCCGAGGTCGGAGTCGCAGGTCAGGGAGAAGCCGTGCATGGTGATGCCCTGCGCCACCCGGATCCCGATGGCCGCGACCTTGCGCTCGGGCCGCCCACCGCCCGCCGGGATCCAGACCCCGCTACGGCCGTCCACCCGGGTGCCCTCGATGCCGATCTGCGCACACACGTCGATCAGCATCTGCTCCAGCCGGCGGACGTAGGCGACCACGTCGACCGGCTTGGCCAGCAGCACGATCGGGTAGCCGACCAGCTGCCCGGGCCCGTGCCAGGTGATCTTGCCGCCACGGTCCACGTCGACCACCGGCGTGCCGTCCACCGGCCGCTCCTGCGGTTCGGTGCGCTTGCCGGCCGTGTAGACGGGCTGGTGCTCCAGCAGGAGCACGGTGTCCGGAGCGCCCGCCACCACCTCGGCGTGGACCTCCCGCTGGCGTGCCCAGCCGGCCGTGTACTCGACGGCGTCGGCGCCGAATCCCAGATGCTCGATCCGCAGCGAACCCATGCCTGGGAGCGTACGCCGGATGCGGGTGGGCAGCGGGCGCGTGGCCTGTGAGCGCGGGCACCCGCAGGTGCGGTCTGCGGTCCCACACGTGTCGGGGAGGAGACGGAGAACACCCTCTAGGCTTGTTGACCATGGACGCGCGCAAGGCGCTGCTGATCGACGCGTACCGCCGGTTCAACGGCCGGGACGTCGATGGGCTGCTGTCGATGATGACGGACGACGTGGAGTGGCCCGACGTGCCGAACCAGTCCGTGCTGAGGAGCAAGGACGAGATCCGGGAGTACTGGTTCGGCCAGTTCGCCATCACCGACCCGCAGGTGGTGCCCACGGACTTCGAGCCCGGCAGCGACGAGGACGAGATCGTGGCCGTGGTCGAGCAGGAGGTGCGTGGCCTGGGCGGTGAGGTGCTGGTGGACCGGCGCGAGGTCCGGCACCGCTACTCGTTCAGGGACGGCCTGGTCCGCCGGATGGTGGTGGAGTAGCTCAGGCTTCCTGGGCTTGGGGCAGGGGGTGGGGCGCAGGGTGGGGGTGGGGGGTACGGGCTGGCCGATCGCTGCCCAGCTCACAGGTGAGACCCCGAGGCCGAGGTAGACGAGTGGGACGCGTTGGCCGCCCGGTTGGTCGCGCTGCCCACGGCCCGAAGGTGAGCGGCGAGACCGGAGTCAGAGCCGGGCCGACGTCAGAAACGAGGTCCCAGACCATCGCCTCGACGCCGTCGGCATTTCCGTGCCTCGTCGGCTGGAGTTGGGGCCGGGCTGGAGTCGGAGCCAGGCCGACGTTGTGCTGGTCGGCTCTCGCTCCCGTCTCTTGCCGGGACCTCGGTCAACGTCACGCTCGCGGGCAGCGTCGCAGGTCGGCCCGGCCAAGGGCGCAGCTGTCGTCTCGTGCCTGGCCAAGGCGCAACTGCTGTCTCGCGCCCGACCGGGGCAGGGGCGCTACCTGACGGCTTCTGATCGCAACCTGTTGTCCAGCCTGCGGCCGACTCCTACCGTGCCGAGATGGGTTCCCGGGGCACGGCGGGCAGACCCAGTTCGGCCAGGACGGCGTCGGCGGTGCGGCGGCCGGAGACGAGGGCGCCCTGGGTGGAGGCGGTGTCCCGGTGGTCGCCGGCGACGAACATGCCCTCGCCCAGCGATACCGGCTTGCGGATCTCGAGCGGGGCGGGCATGGCGGTGAGGGCGTCGGGGATGGCGTCGCGCCGGACCAGTTCGAACCAGTGCGTGGGCTGCTCGTAGATCAGGGCGAGCTGGGCCGTGACGGCGCGCTCGGTGGCCAGGTCGGGGCTGCCGCCCAGCACGGTGGTGGCGATCAGGGCTCGCTCGTCCGGGCTGTAACTGGGGGCCCGGTTGCTGATCACGACGGTGTTGATCACCGGCCCCCGCCGGTCTCCGTCCACGTGGAGAGCACCTGAGCGGGTAGGAGGCTCGGGGCTCGCGTGCCAGTAGGTGGTCAGCCCCCGGGTCTGCACCGGAGGCAGCCCGAGCAGGGCAGAGGCGCCCTTGGGGTCGGTGGCCACCACCACCGCGCGGGCCTGGATCTCGCCGGCATCGGAACGCACGCGGCCCGGCTCGGCCGACTCCACCCGCACGCCGTAGTGGATGCCCGGCAAGCTGGCGGCCAGCTGCTCGGGAACGGCCCGCATCCCCCGCCACGGCACCGAAGGCGTACCCCGCACGAAGGAACGAACCAGGAACTGCACGAACTGGTGAGAACTGACGCCCTCGTCTTCTCCGAGAACCCCGGCCAGGAACGGCTCGATCACGCGCTGCCTGAGGGCGCCGTCGACCCCGCGCCGGGTGAGCGCCTCACCCCAGGGCAGATCTGACTCGGACAGAATGCCTTCCGGCTTCTCCCGGGCTGCGTGCAGCGCCCACCGGGCGAAAGCGGCCTGTTCGCGCCATGATCCGCTGGCCTCCCGCAGCAGGCTGCGGGCGGTGAGCGGCAGCAGGCCGGGAGACCGGCGCGGATCGGCAAGGACCTGACGGCCCTGGGCGCCCGCTACAACGACGGCGGCCGGGAAGGGCTGCAGCCGCAGCGCGCCCACGTCGAGCACCCGCCGGACCTCCGGGTAGGCCGGATTGAGCAACTGGAACCCGCGGTCGCAGACGAAACCGCCCACCGTGTCGCTGCGCACCCGCCCGCCCGGAGCATCCGCAGCCTCGAGAACCACCACGTCGATGCCGCGCCGGGCGAGCTGCCGGGCGCAGGCGAGACCGGCCAGGCCCGCGCCCACCACGACGACGTCGGCCGCCCGGGGGAGCTCACGGGGAGCCGTGCTCTGGGGTGGGCCCTGCTCGGTCACGGCTGCCTCCGGTGCGGTCGAACTCTGACGCCCTTCCGTTCGAAAGCATGTCAGGTTCGGCGGGTGAGGCAAGAGCGACGACCCGGATCTGTGGAGAACCCGGCCTGTGGATAACCAGAACGGCTTGTCGGTACTTCGCGGCACAGTTGGGACATGGACCTCACCCCGTTCCCCGGACCGCCCGCGGCACCGCCCGAGGTGCCGGGCTTCCGGCTGTACGAGTTGCTGGGATTCGGCGCCCACGGCGAGGTCTGGCGGGCCGAAGACCTGATCACCGGCGACGAGGTGGCCCTGAAGATCGGCCGCCGCTGCGAGCCGGGCCCCGACGAGAACCCCTATGACGGTGGTGCTTCGGAAGGCGGGGTGGGCGAGCGGGCCGATCGGGAGACGGCGCTGCTCAGCCGGATCGAGCATCCGCACATCGTGCGGTTGCGCCGGGTCGTCGCCCTACCCGACGAGAATCTCGCTCTAGTCCTGGATCTCGCGGCGGGTGGCAGTCTGGCCGCCCTAGTGGCTGCGCGCGGCCCGCTCACACCGCAAGAGGTGGTGACGATGGCCATCCCCATCGTGTCCGCCCTGGAGCATCTGCATATGAGCGGTCTTACCCACGGCGACGTCTCTCCGGGCAACCTGCTTTTCGCGGCCGACGGATGTCCACAACTGGGTGACCTCGGCGTCGCCCGCGTCCTCGGTGAGCGGCACGAGGAGGCCTGGAGCACTCCCGGTTTCACCGATCCCCGACTGATCACGGCAGCCCAGGCCCCTCCTGTGCCGGCCGAGGTGCTGCAGGCCGCGGACCTGTGGGCGCTGGCCGCCTGCTGCTGGTTCGCACTCACCGGTCGTGCGCCGACGCAGTCGGAGGTCGAAGGGCAGCCGGGGGTCGGAAGGCAGTCGGAGGTCGGAAGGCAGTTGGGGGTCGAAGGGCAGTTGGGGGTTGGAGCGCAGCCGGATGTCGGGAGGCAGCGAGAGGTCGAGGGGCAGTCGGAGGTCGAGGGGCAGCGGCACGAGCTGCAGACCCTGCTGGTCCGGAGTCTGTCGGCCGATGTGGAAGACCGGCCCGATCTGGCCGAGTTCGCGGATCTGGCCTGGCGGGCGGCCCGGCCGGTCCCGATCCGCCTGGAGCGAGGGCCTGGTGGGTCCGGCGATTCCCGTCTGTCGTCGCTGGAAATGCAGACCACGAAACGAGTTACGCAAACTGCTCCGGTGTCGTCGACCGGCTCCTGGAGTGGCTCGTTGAACGGCGGTGATGTCCAGAACGCGGCGGTTGCCCAGACGCGGGATCCGAGGCGGCGTACCGTTCCGGCCTCGCGATTGCTGGTGCTTCTCGTCGCTATCGGGCTGGTGGGGGCCGTGACCGTGGGTGTGGGGTGGCGTCTCTTGCGTTCACCGAGCCCGGGTGGTGGTTCGGCAGAGGTGGCTGCAAGGGCGGCCGATCGTGGCCCGGTTGCTGAGAAGGCCAGGGTTGGCGGGGACGATGGTCAGACCAAGGCCGACGGCGCTGGGGCAGAGAAGAAGCGGGCTGGGAAGGTTGCCTTGCGGGTGGAGCTCGCGCAGGCCCTCGCAGGCATCGGCAAGGCCCGGGCCCAGGCTTTCGAGATGGTCTCGGCTCGGCAGCTCGCCCTCGCCAACGAGACGGGCTCACCCGCCGACCGGGCCGACCGGGCGCTCCTGAAGCGTCTGCAGACCACGGGATACCGGCTGGAAGACGTGGCTTTCCGCATCGACCGGGTCCGGGTGCTGCAGAGCAAGGGGCGCACTGCGGAGGTATCGGCCCGGGTCAGTACCGCGGCCCACCGGCAGGCCCGTATCGGTGGTGACTATGCAGCCGGAGTGCCGGCCACTGAGCCGGCGGTCATGATCTTCACGCTTCGGGCCGTCGGTGAGCCAGGCGAAGGAGCGGGGCGGTGGCGGGTTCGCGACATCCGGGCCCCAACGTGATGAGGCTGGTGGACATCAGCCCAAGGAGCTGGGATGGGCCCGCTTCGGGTCTCCGACCGGGCGCTGTCCTGTTACGAACCGCCCGGTGGAGGGCCCACCGCCCACCGCCCACCGCCCACCGCTCTGCCAGCCGGGCTGGCCCCCACGGCCGTGCTGACCCCACCGCCGTGCTGGCCGTGCTGGCCCGTGCTGGTTGTGCAGTGGCGCTGATGTTGGTCGGTTTACCGGCCTCCACGAAGAGCCGGTGAGCGTTGTGCGTCGGCTCGGCCGAGTGACCTTCTCAACAGCGCAGAAAGCGCTTCGCCGACTGTGCTTTCCGCGCCGAGACGGTCAGCGGTTGGTCGCCCAGGCCGCGGCCTTCGCCAGGGTGTCGTGTTCCCAGCGGAATCCTGCCGCGCGGAGCTTGCCCGGGTCCACACGCTGGCTCGCCAGGATCTCCCCGGCGAACTCACCGACTGCCGCGCGCACGGCGAAGGCGGGCGCCGGAACCAGGGCGGGGCGGTGGGCGGCGGAGGCCAGGGCCTTCATCACGTCGATGTTGCGGGCGGGCTCCGGGCCGACCACGTTCACCGGTCCGCTGAGCTCGCTGTCCAGCATCAGCTCCAGGATCGCCAGGGTGTCGGGCAGGGTCACCCAGCTCCACCACTGGCGCCCGCTCCCCACCGGCCCGGCCAGACCCAGCTTGGCCAGCAGGCGCAGGGGCTGGAAAGCGCCGCCCTGCTGCGCCATGACCAGGCCCGTCCGCGGGTGCACGACCCGGATCCCGGCCTCGGCGGCCGGCCCCGCCTCGCCCTCCCAAGCCTGGACCACGCTGGTCAGGAAGGTGTCGCCCGGGCCCGACTGCTCGGTCAGGATCTGGTCGCCGCGCTCGCCGTAGTACCCGATCGCCGAACCGCTGACCAGGACCTTCGGCGGTGCCTCGAGGGCCGTCAGCGCTCGCACCAGGGTGCGGGTGCCCAGGGCCCGGGAGTCGCGGATCTCGCGCTTGTAGGCCTCCGACCACCTGCGGTCGCCCACCCCGGCACCGGCCAGGTGCACGGCCGCATCGATGCCCGCCAGCCCCTCCAGGTCCACGCTGCCGCCGGCCGGGTCCCAGCGGATCTCGTCCGGCGCCGACGGGGCCCGGCGCACCAGCCGGACCACTTCGTCGCCCCGGGCGGTGAGGCGTTCCACCAGGGCCGAGCCGATCAGGCCGTTCGAGCCGGTCACCGCGACCTTCATGACGGTGTCATCTCCGTTCTGGGGGGCAGGACGTTGCCTGCCCAGCCTGCCGTGTCCGTGATCTCCTCGCCCGCCGAAACGATGGTGACCACGAGCGTCCTCAGTTGGAACGTCTTTATCCCCACAAACGCCGTGCGGCCGGCGCCACCCCGGTGGGGGTGGCGCCGGCCGCACGCCGAACTCGCCGAAGAGGCTTTCTCAGAGACCGAGGTCGCCCTCGAACGCGCCCTCTTCGAGGCGGGCCTTGATCGTGCCCAGGAACCGCGCGGCGTCGGCACCGTCGACCAGGCGGTGGTCGTAGGACAGCGCCAGGTAGACGATCGAGCGGATGCCGATGCTCTCGGCGCCGTCCTCGTCCTTCACCACGACCGGGCGCTTGACCACGACACCGGTGCCGAGGATGCCGGTCTGCGGCGGGAACAGGATCGGCGTGTCGAACAGGGCGCCGCGGCTGCCGGTGTTGGTCAGCGTGAACGTGCCGCCGGACAGGTCGTCCGGGCTGAGCTTGTTCGTGCGGGTGCGCTCGGCCACGTCGACGATCTTGCGGGCGAGCCCGGCGATGTTCAGGTCACCGGCGTTCGGGATGACCGGGGCGGTCAGACCGCGCTCGGCGTCCACGGCGATGGCCAGGTTCTCCTGGGCGTGGTAGACCACGTTCTCGCCGTCGATGCTGGCGTTCAGCTTCGGGTGCTGCTTCAGCGCCTCGACCGCGGCCAGGGCGAAGAACGGCATGAACGAGAGCTTCACGCCCTCCCGGGCCAGGAACGCGCCCTTGGCCCGGTCCCGCAGCCGCGCGATCTTAGTGACGTCCACCTCGACCACGCTGGTCAGCTGGGCGGAGGTCTGCAGCGACTCCACCATGCGCTTGGCCAGCACCTTGCGCAGGCGCGACATCTTCTCGGTGGTGCCGCGCAGCTCCGAGACCTTGATCTGCTTCGGGGCGGCCGGAGCGGCCTGACCCGACGGAGCAGCGGCGGCGACCGGAGCGGCCGGGGCGGCGGCAGGCTGTTCGGCCTGCTTGGCCTTGGCCGCGTCGATCACGTCCTGCTTGCGGATCCGGCCGCCGACCCCGGTACCGGTGATCGAGGACAGGTCCACACCCTGCTCGGCGGCCATCCGGCGGACCAGCGGGGTGACGTACCCCGGGCCGTTGTCGGAAGAACCGTTCGACGGGGCGGCGGCAGCCGGGTTGGCGGCGGCGGGGGAACCCGCCGGAGCCGGGGCAGCAGCCGGAGCGGGGGCAGCCGCGGGGGCCGCCTGCGGAGCCGGGGCCGCCTTCGGAGCGGGGGCGGGAGCAGCCGCGGGAGCCGGAGCCGCCTGCGGGGCCGGGGCAGCAGCCTGGGCGGGAGCCGGCTCGGGTTCGGCCGGGGCCTCCTGAGCGGCCGGGGCACCCGAGCCGACGATCGCCAGCGGAGCGCCGACCTCGACCGTCTCGTCCTCGTTGACCAGGATCTTCTGCACCACACCGGCGACCGGCGAGGGGATCTCGGTGTCGACCTTGTCGGTCGAGACCTCGAGCAGCGGCTCGTCCACCTCGACCGACTCGCCCTGCTGCTTCAGCCAGCGCGTGACGGTGCCCTCGGTGACGCTCTCACCCAGGGCCGGCATGGAGACGGTGGTGCCCTCGTCGTCGCC
Source organism: Kineosporia sp. NBRC 101677 (assembly GCF_030269265.1). NCBI lineage: Bacteria > Bacillati > Actinomycetota > Actinomycetes > Kineosporiales > Kineosporiaceae > Kineosporia > Kineosporia sp. NBRC 101677. The sequence continues at coordinate 169,890 of NZ_BSTA01000011.1, read as the reverse complement.
GGCCGAAGCGGTGGGGACGTCTTCCGGCGTCGGCCGGGACTGCTCCTGCTGCTCGGGCTGGGCCTGCGGCTCGGGCTGGGACTGCGGCTCGGGCCGGGACTCGGCCGGGGCCTCCTGCTCGGGCGCGGAACCGCCGCCGGAGCCGTCGCCGATGATCGCGAGCTGCGCGCCGATCTCCACGGTCTCGTCCTCCGAGACCAGGATCTGCTCGAGCACCCCCGCGAACGGGGAGGGGATCTCGGTGTCGACCTTGTCGGTGGACACCTCCAGCAGCGGCTCGTCGACCTCGATCTGGTCACCGACCTGCTTGAGCCACCGGGTGACGGTCCCCTCGGTGACGCTCTCGCCCAGTGCGGGCATCTGCACGGAGTCCGACATCTGCTCTCCGCTCTCCTTCGTGGTTCGTCGGCGTCATGGCCGCCGTGGCGCTGGCTTTCGGTCAACCGCTCGGCGTGCTGGAGAGCGGGTACATCTGTTGGTGCTGGTTCACCGGATCGCGCCGGCTGGAACTATGCCGGAGGTTCCGGCACCGTCCTCCCGGCCGCGTTCGTGCCGGGGCGGTCAGGCATGAGCGTGCAGGGGCTTCCCGGCGAGCGCGAGGTGAGCCTCGCCGAGCGCCTCGTTCTGGGTGGGGTGGGCGTGCACCAGCTGCGCGACCTCTTCCGGGAGGGCTTCCCAGTTGACGATCAGCTGGCTCTCGCCGATGAGCTCGCCGACCCGTGCGCCGACCATGTGTACACCTAGGACCGGCCCGTCCACCCGGCGGACCAGCTTGACGAAACCGGCGGTGCCCAGGATCTGGCTCTTGCCGTTGCCGCCGAGGTTGTACTCGTAGGTCTGCACCTGGTCACCGTGCTGCTCACGGGCCTGGGCCTCGGTCAGGCCGACCGAGGCGACCTCCGGGTCGCAGTACGTGACCCTCGGGATGCCCGACTCCACCAGCGGGGCCGGGTTCAGGCCGGCGATCTCCTCGGCGACGAAGATGCCCTGGGCGAAGCCCCGGTGGGCGAGCTGCAGGCCGGGCACGATGTCGCCGACCGCGAACACGCCCTCCACGTTCGTGCGCAGGCGCTCGTCGGTGGGCACGAAGCCCCGGTCCATCGTCACCCCCGCCTCCTGGTAGCCGAAGCCGTCCGCGTTCGGGCCACGCCCGACCGCGACCAGCAGAAGATCTGCCCGCAGGGTGTCCCCGGACTCCAGCGAGACGGTGACTCCCTCGTCGTCCTGCTGGGCGCCGGCGAACCGGATCCCCGTCCTGAACGCTATGCCACGCTTGCGGAACGCTCGCTCCAGGGCCTTCGAAGCCGCCGCGTCCTCGGCCGGGACGAGCCGGGGCAGGGCCTCGACGATGGTCACGTCGGCCCCGAACGAGCGCCAGACACTGGCGAACTCGACCCCGATCACGCCGCCGCCGAGCACGATCACGCTCTTCGGCACCGTGTCGAGGGTCAGTGCCTGGTCACTGGTGATGATCCGGCCGCCGATCTCCAGGCCGGGCAGGGTGCGGGCGTAGGAGCCGGTGGCCAGCACGACGTTGCGGCCGGTGTAGCGGGTACCGCCCACCTCGACCGTGTCCCTGGCGACCAGCCGCCCCTCACCCTCGACGTAGGTGATCTTCGAGGCGCCGATCAGGCCCTGCAGGCCCTTGTACAGACGGCCGATCACGCCGTCCTTGTACTTGTTCACACCGGGCATGTCGATCGACTCGAACGACGCCTTGACCCCGTAGCGCTCGCTGTCCCGGGCGGAGTCGGCGACCTCGGCGGCGTGCAGCAGTGCCTTGGTCGGGATGCACCCCCGGTGCAGGCAGGTACCACCGACCTTGTCCCGCTCGACGAGGACCACGTCGAGGCCGAGCTGGGAAGCGCGCAGCGCTGCGGCGTACCCGCCGCTGCCGCCTCCGAGGATCACGACGTCATGGGTCTGTCCGGGGCCGGATTCGGACACCTGGGTGCTCCCTCGCGTTCACACGCCACCGGCGCCCTGGTTGCCGGTGAGCCTGCGGCCATCCTGTCATCACTGCAGTGGGGGGTCACGTCGGATCCGGCGCGCCCTGACAGCGTCATTCGTCACGTCAATGAGTCCTGGGACACAAATTCTGCGTTCTGCGGTGGTCCGGAGACGCAAATTCGAACTAGCACGCCCGTGCTAGTTTGGATTCGTGGTGCGATCCATCGACGGTGAGGCCCGCCGCCGGCTGCTGGCCGACGCGGTGTGGCGACTGATGCGCCGGGGCGGTCTGGAGGCCGCCTCGGTCCGGGCCGTGGCCGCCGAGGCGGGACTGGCCACCGGGTCGGTCCGGCACTTCTTCGCCTCGCAGGACGAACTGCACGTCTTCGCGATGCGCGAGCTCTTCCGGATCGTCACCGAACGGGTGCAGGAGGTGCTGACCCGCGGGCCCGCCGAGTTCGGGCCCGACGGGGGAGCGGGCGGGTCCGGCGAAGCGGGGGAGTGGGGGCCCGGACAGGCCCGGGCCCGGGTGGTCGCGGTGCTCCTGGAGACCCAGCCGATGACCGTCGAGCAGTCCGAGCTGTTCCTGGTCAGCACGCAGTTCGTGATCAAGGCGATGCTGCAGCCGGCGCTCGCCCCGGTCGCCAAGGAGACGGCCGACCTGCTGCACGACACCTACCTGCAACTGATCGGGTTCCTGGTGCAGACCGGGGCCGCACCTGCGGATCTGGACGTCGGGCGGACCGCCTCCGACCTCGGCGTCGTCCTGGACGGGCTGGCCCTGCGCCGGCTCACCGCCCCGCACCTGCTGGCGGTCGAGGACATCCGCGACACCGTCACCGCCTTCGTCGAGAACCTCCGGGGGGACCAGCCGTGATCATCGCCATCCTCGTCGCCGACATCACCTTCTGGGTGGTGCTGTTCGGTGGCCTGGCCCTGCGCTACCTCGCGCGGGCCCAGACCCTGAGCAGCGTGGTCCTGGCCTGTGTGCCGCTGATCGACCTGACCTTGCTGGTCCTGGTCAGCGTCGACGTCGCGAACGGGGCGGAACCGTCCCGGGCGCACGCTCTCGCCGCCGTCTACCTGGGCTTCACCGTCGCCTTCGGGCATCACACGATCCGCTGGGCCGACGGCTGGTTCCACCATCGTTTCGCCGGCGGGCCGCGGCCGGTCAAACCGGCCAAGGGGTCGCGGGCCGCGGTCCGGGCGCTCTGGGTGGAGTGGTTCCGGGTGGTGGTCACCGCGGCGGTCTCGGTGGCCGGGCTCGGGCTGATGATCGCGGTCGAGGGGCACGGCGTGCCGAGCTCCCCGGAGGAGGCCTCCCAGCACCCCTACTGGTCGACGATGCTTCTGCTCGGCATGATCGTCCTCATCTGGTTCCTGGCCGGGCCCGCCTTCGCGGGCCGCGGCCGGGACGAGCCGGCCGGTGAAACGGACTTCACCGGTCCCGTGGTCGATGACCCACCCGTGCGGGAACGCCCCGGGACAGGGCATCGTTGATGCTGGGAGAAATGGTGGCGAGTGGTCGATGCGACTGCGGCCGGTGAGGGAGGTGGCGGATGGGCTGGTTCTCACGACGTAAGTCCTCGCCGACCGAGGGGCGTGCGGAGCAGCGGGCCGAGGTGAACCGGGTGCGTGAGCACCTGGAGGAGTTCGTCCGGACCCGGCGCGGAGTGGAGGCGTTCGTCGAGCCCGCCACGACGATGAACCCGCCGACGGTGCTGCTGGTGGCCTCGACGGGGGAGTGGACAAGACGTCGCGTCCCGCACCCCGGGGTCCTGCGCGAACTCTCGGAGCGGCTGATGATCCCGGTCTACGACATCCAGCTGGTGGGCTACCCCCAGCGGAAGCGGGACTGGGACGCGCGGGAGAAGCGGGGCGAGCCGCAACCGGTGGAAGACACCGAGCTGCCGCCCTGGCCCACGTAGAACGCCGAAGCCCCGGCCGGAGACCTCCGGCCGGGGCTTCTTGCCCGAAAGACGATCAGCCCCGAAAGACGATCAGCGCAGCGGACGGGCCGCCAGCGACTCGCACAGCGCCACCAGGGTGCGCACCCCGTGCCCGGTGCCCCCGACCGGCGTGTAGCCGTACGCCGAGCCGGGGTTGTAGGCGGGACCCGCGATGTCCAGGTGCGCCCACGGAACCTGGCCGTCGTCGTCCTTGGCCGGCACGAACTCCTTCAGGAACAGCCCGGCCACCAGCATCCCGCCGAACCGCTCGCCGATGTTCGCGATGTCGGCGACCTTGGAGTCCATGCTGGAGCGCAGCTCGGTCGGCAGCGGCATCGGCCAGAACGCCTCACCGGCCTCCTCGGCGACTTCGTGCACCAGGCTGCGCAGGTCGTCGTCGTTCGACATGACCGCCGACGTCCGCGAGCCCAGCGCCACCATCTGGGCGCCGGTCAGCGTGGCGATGTCGACGATCACGTCGGCCTTGGCCTCACCGGCGGCGACGATCGCGTCGGCCAGGACCAGCCGGCCCTCGGCGTCGGTGTTCAGCACCTCGACGGTGCGCCCGCCGCGGATCGTGATCACGTCGGAGGGCCGCTGGGCGGTGCCCGAGGGCATGTTCTCGGCCAGCGCCAGCCAGCCGGTGACCTGCACCGGCAGACCCAGCTCGGCGACCGCGGCGACGGCGTGCAGCACGGCCGCGGCGCCGGACATGTCGCTCTTCATCTCGTCCATGTTCGCGGCCGGCTTGATCGACAGGCCGCCGGAGTCGAACGTGATGCCCTTGCCGACCAGCGCGACGTGCGTGGTGGCCCCGGCCGGCCGGTACTCCAGCTTGACCAGGCGCGGCGGGCGCGAGGAGCCCTGGCCCACCGCGATCAGACCGCCGTAGCCGCCCTTGCCCAGCTTCTTCTCGTCCAGCACGGTGACCGTGACCGGCAGGTCCTTGACCACCTGCTGGGCGTCCTCGGCGAACTGGGCCGGGAAGAGGTCGAGCGGCGCCGTGTTGATCAGGTCGCGGGTGCCGTGCACCGCATCGGCCAGAACCTTCGCCCGGCGGATCCCGGCGCGCGCAGCAGCGTTCGCGGTGGCGGGGGCGGAGACCACGATCGCGCCGACGGGCGTCTTACCGCCACCGTTGCTGCGGTAGCGGTTGTAGGAGTAGGCGCCGAACAGGGCACCCTCGGCGATCGCGGTGACCTCTTCGCCGGTGGTGGCGGGCAGGCCGAGAACGACCTTGCCCAGACCGGCGAGCTCACGGGTGGCCGCACCGGCGGCCCGCCGCAGCGTTTCGTGGTCCACCTCGCGAACCGGCCCCAGGCCGACCAGGACCACCGACTTGGCGGAAACCCCGGCCACCGTCGGGATCCGGTGCAGGGTGTTCTTGGCCCCGCTCGCCCCCACCGCCTTCAGCGCCTGGGTCAGCGCAGTACGCACGGGGGTAGGCAGCGCCTGCGCCCCGGCCAGGACCGCGCCGGACTTGTTGGTGCCGATCCCGACCACCAGGGCATCGGCGGACTGACTGACGGCTTCTTTGGCTGTGACACTGAGCGTGGGCAACAGGAATCCTTTGAGGTCAACGGGCTGACCGACGAATCCTAGGCCCGCCCCGGGCCGGCCTGCAGAAGGGAGTCCCCCGCACGCCGCACCGGTTTGCCCCGCTCACGTGACCAGCGCCTCGGACAGGTCCACAATCGGCCCCGGTACGTTTGGCCGCGCTCGTACGCGCGAGGGGGAGGGGAAGCACGCATGCCCGAGGCACCGCAGGCATTCGAGGTCGGGGGAACGAACCTGCGGCGGACCCCGCTGTACGAACGGCACCGGGCGCTCGGCGCGAAGCTGGCCGACTTCGGCGGCTGGGAGATGCCGATCGAGTACGCGGCGGGCGGCGTGCTGAAGGAGCACGAGGCGGTCCGCGAACGGGTCGGCGTGTTCGACGTCAGCCACCTGGGCAAGATCGAGGTCCGCGGCCAGGGCGCGGTGGACTTCGTCAACGATTGTCTGACCAACGACCTGCACCGGATCGGGCCTGGTCAGGCGCAGTACACGGTGTGCTGTGACCCGCAGTCCGGCGGTGTGGTGGACGACCTGATCGTCTACATCCGCTCGGAGGACGACGTCCTGCTGGTGCCCAACGCGGCCAACTGTGCGGAGGTCGCCCGGCGCCTCACGGCGGCCGCGCCGCCGGAGCTGGAGGTCAGCGACCGCCACGACGGGTACGGCGTGATCGCGGTGCAGGGCCCCAAGGCGGACCAGACGCTCGCGGCTCTGGGGCTGCCGGCCGGGCAGGAGTACATGAGTTTCGTGGACGTGATCTGGCAGGGGCTGCCGCTGATCGTCTGCCGTACGGGGTACACCGGCGAGCGGGGGTACGAGCTCCTGCCCGCTTGGGAGGTCACGCCTGCGCTCTGGGACAGGCTGGTGGAGGCGGCGCAGGAATGGGACGGGCTGCCCTGTGGGCTGGGGGCCCGCGACACACTTCGTACCGAGATGGGCTACGCGCTGCACGGCCACGAGCTGACGATGCAGATCACCCCGGTCCAGGCCCGGCTGGGCTGGGCGGTGGGCTGGAAGAAGCCCCGGTTCTGGGGGCGTGAGGCGCTGCTGGCCGAGAAGGAGGCCGGTCCCCGCCGGGTTTCCCGGGGGCTGGTGGCGCTCGGCCGCGGAGTGCCCCGCGCCGAGATGGACGTGCTGGATGCTCAGCAGAACGTGGTCGGCCGCACCACCTCGGGCACCTTCTCGCCCACCCTCAAACAGGGCATCGCGCTGGCCCTGCTCGATCCCTCGGTGCCGGAGGGCGACGAGGTCACGGTCTCGGTCCGAGGACGTCCGCTGGCCTGCAAGGTGGTACGCCCGCCGTTCGTCGGGGCGACCACCAGAGAAAATTGAAGGACGGGTCTGGTCGCCGTGGTCTCGATCAGGCCGCGGCGGCCAGGGCAAGTAGCGCTACAGCGGTGCCGAGTTCGACCCCCGCACCGATGATGTCCCCGGTTATCCCACCCAGCCGCTTCGTCGCCCGGTGCGCCAGTATCTGAGCCGCCCCGACAACGGCGGCAACGGCCAGCGGTCCGGCCCACCACGTCAGCCCGGCCGCTCGGCCCGTAAGCGCGGTGACCCCGACCGTCACCACGATGCAGGCCCCCAGCAACAGCTTTGGCACCGACTCCGCCACCATTGCGCCCAGCCCATCAGGCCGGGCCGACGGCACGCCGGAACGACAGAGCATCGGGATGGCGACTCGCGCGGCCAGGGCCACCGTGACCACCGCGCAGGCCGCGGCCAGGTCGCCGAGCCAGCCCTCCGCGTGCTCCCACCGGGTCTCGACCAGCACCTGGTTCAGTGCCGTGACCTGCAGCATCAGCACCACCACAAGCATCACCACGCCGGCTGGGCCGCTGTCGCCGCGCCGCATCACGTCCAGCGCCTTACCCCGGTCGAAGCTCGCCGTGAACCCGTCTGCGGTGTCGGCCAGGCCGTCCAGATGCAGCGCGCGGGTGGCCAGGGCGAAGGCCGCGACGACGAGGACCGCTGCGATCAGGGGGGCGAGTCCGAGCCGCAGGGCGGCGAACGCCGCCAGCCCGCCGGCCAGACCGGGCACCACCCCGGCCAGTGGTGCCAGCGCCATGGCCCGGCCCGGCACCGGCGGCGCGACGCTCGTGGGGGCGGGCACGGGGAACGCGGTGAGAGTTCCGAAGGCCAGCCGTAGAGCGTCAACTGCAGACGGGGAAGAGCCCAGGACTCCTTCGCCCTGGGACGAGCTCATCAGCGTCGCTCGCCGCTGTCGGAGTCCGGAGCTGCGTCTTCTTCCGGAAGCACGGCCTCGAAGGCGGATTCGCGGGCGTCGAATCCGTCGAGCGCCGCAGCGTCTGCATCGGGGGCGAGCGCCGGGTCGTCAGCGGTGGCATCGTCCACCGGAACCGGCGCCGCTTCCACCGCCTCGTTGTCGTTCCGCTCCTGCGCCCTCAGCACCGCCGTCTCCAGCAACTGCAGCGCGAACCGGGCCGCGGTGCCGTCCCCGTCGTCCAATCCCAGGTCGGTGACCGCCGTAAGCCGAAGTTCTTCGAGCATCCGCCGGGTCAGCACTGCACGCCCTGAATCGGCTGCCAGCCACCAACTACGCGTAGCGGGAGCCAGCCGCGCCGCCAGCAGCGCACAGGCGATGGCGACCGGGCCGTCCAGAATCGCCGGGGTACGCCGAGCCGCCAGCTGCAGCAGCAGACCCGTCCCCGCGCGCAGTTCGCGATGCTCCAGCAGTTCTAGGACCCGGTAGGGGTTCTTGCGGTTACCCCGCACCACTTTCAGACCGTCGCGGATCAACGCCACCCGGGCGATCCACTCGCTGTCGGTCTGCCCCGGCACCGGCCAGCCGGCTGCCTCGACCGCGTCCAGCCCGAGCACCTGGGCGGCCGCCACCTGCCAGGTGACGTCGTTCTCGGGGACCGGCACGCTGAACAGCACCAGGTCGGTGCCGTCGTCGACCGCGTCGTCGGCCGTGGCCACACCCCAGTCCAGGGCGTCCTCCGGATCGCGCGGCGCGGTGAAGCGGTGCAGCACCACCTCCGAGCGCACCGGTCCGGCCGCGCCGGTGTGGGGCAGCCAGAAGTGCTCGACCCGCTGGGGGAGCTGCCCGCCGACCACCCCGCTCCACCACCGGGTCAGCTCGTCCAGCCGGTCTCCGCCGGGAGTCGGCACACCGTTCTTCGGCCGCGCCCGCAGGCTGCCCGAGGAACCGTCCGGCGTGGTGACGAGGGCAGCGATCCGGGTGAGTTCATCCTCCAGCACGGCGCCCATCATGACGGCCCGCGGCGGGAGCCGCCGAACGGGGTGGGCGAACCTACGGCTCGGTGCGCACCAGACGCCCGGCCACCACCACGAACACGTCCTCGCTGGCGTCGGCCAGCTTCGCGTTCAGGCGCCCGAGCTGGTCGCGGAACAGCCGGCCGGACTCGGTGGCCGGCACGATCGACCAGCCCACCTCGTCGGACACCGCCACCAAGGGGAAGGGGCGCTCACGCCAGACCCGCAGCAGCTCCTCGATCTGCGCGTCGAGCGCCTCCCGCCAGCCCTCCCGCTCCTCCCAGGCTCCGCAGGCGTCCAGCACACCGCTGAGCCAGGTGCCGACCGAGTCGAGCAGAACGGCCCGGCGGTCGTCGGCCAGGGGCCCGGCCACCTCGATCGTCTCGAGCGTGCCCCACCAGTCGGGGCGCCGGTTCTTGTGCTTCTCGACCCGGGCCGCCCACTCGTCGTCCTCCGGGTGCTCGGTGGGCAGGGGCTCGTCGCCGGGCTGACTGTCCGGCGCCGAACTGTCGGCGGCGTCGGTCTCGTCCAGGGGCTTCGGCCCGGTGGCGATGTAGACCACCTCGGGTGCGGCCGACAGCATCTGCTCCGCGAAGGCAGACTTGCCCGAGCCGGACCCGCCGAGCACCAGTACCCGCCCGCCCAGTGGCGGGACGGCCGGTTCGCTCTCGCTCAGATCGAGGACCAGCCCGCTGCGACCCAGTTCGGCCCCCCACACCGGCAGACAGGCGGCCAGCCGGCCCGGGTGCGACTCCTCATGGCCGAAGCCCAGCAGGATGCTGCGGGTCTGCGGGCCGATCACGCCCTTCGCCCGCAGCCGGGCGAGGGTGCGAGCGCAGCCCACCGAAGGCATCTCGCCGTCTTCTGTGGCCGGCTCGGCCGCCGGGCCGAGGTAGACGGCCCGGGCCGGTTCACCGGCCAGCAGTTCGACCAGCGACCCGACCACCGCCTCTTCCGGTTCGCCGCCCTGGGGGGCCCAGACAATCGTCCCTAGTTCTGGCAACCGGACCACCCGCACACCCTCGCCGGCCGCCACCGAGTCGAGACGATCGTTGGAAAGCTCTACCTCCCCGTCGACCCCGAGCGCCCACCCGTCGGACGACTCCAGCTGCGCGGGCCGGGAGACCACCCCATCGCGCCGAGCCCGGGAACAGGTCGCGCAGGGGCAGTCCGGCAGGGGGAAACCTGCTGCTGGGCCGATTCCGGTGAGCGTAAGCCTCATCGCTGACCTCTCATGGTCAAAAAGGGGAGGAAAGGGCCGGCGAACCACTGGCCGGGAAGGCACTTTCAATTACCGTAGGGCGGGTGAACTCCTGGACCTGGCAGTACGAGGCAGCGGACGGCTCGACCCTGGCGGGCACCGAACTGCCCCGCACCGGTTTCCCGAATCAGGCCGACGCGGAGAGCTGGGTCGGCGAGAGCTGGCACGACCTGCTCGCCGCCGGAGTCGAGCAGGTCACCCTGCTCAACTCCGGCGAGAAGGTCTACGGCCCGATGAGCCTGCGCCCCCTGGCCTGAGCCGGCTCAGACCCGCGGCTGTACCGGCGGACGGCCCTTCGGGGCCCGCCGGCTCGTCCACGTGGGGTCGGTGTTGACCGCGTCGCCCAGCGCCTCGTCGATCCGGGCCAGCAGCTCCGGCTCGAGCTTCACGCCGACCGCAGCCACGTTCTCCTTGACCTGCTCAGGCCGGGAGGCGCCGATGATGGCCGAGGCGACGTTCGGGTTCTGCAGCACCCAGGCCACCCCGAGCTGGGCCATGCTCAGGCCCGCCTCGTCGGCGACCGCCTTCAGCCCCTGGACCCGCTCGAGCACCTCGTCCTTCATCCAGCGGGAGATGAAGTCGGCGCCGCCCTTGGTGTCGGTGGCCCGCGAGCCCGCCGGGGGAGCCTGACCCGGCTGGTACTTCCCGGTCAGGATGCCCTGCGCCAGCGGGGAGAAGACGACCTGCGAGATACCCAGGTCCTGGCTGGCCGGGACCACCTCGGGCTCGATCACCCGCCACAGCATGGAGTACTCCGGCTGGTTGGAGATCAGGTGGATGCCCAGGTCGTCGGCCAGCACCCGACCGGCCCGGAGCTGGTCGGCCGTCCACTCGCTGACCCCGATGTACAGGGCCTTGCCCGAGCGCACCACGTCGGCGAAGGCCAGCATGGTCTCTTCCAGCGGCGTCTCGACGTCGAACCGGTGCGCCTGGTACACGTCCACGTAGTCGGTCCGCAGCCGGCGCAGCGACGCGTTGATCGACTCGGTGATGTGCTTGCGCGACAGGCCCGCGTCGTTCGCGCCCTTGGGCCCGGTGGCCCAGTAGACCTTGGTGAAGATCTCCAGGCTCTCGCGGCGCTCGCCGGCCAGGGCCTCGCCCAGGACCGACTCGGCGGCCCCGTTCGCGTAGCCGTCGGCCGTGTCGAAGGAGGTGATGCCCACGTCGAGCGCCGCCCGCACACACTGGGAGGCCACGTCGTTCTCCACCTGGAGCCCGTGCGTGATCCAGTTGCCGTAGGTCAGCTCACTGATTTTCAGGCCGCTACGGCCGAGATACCGATACTCCATGCGGGGACTCTATTGGGCACCCCCGACAATCTCGCCTCAGGAGGGCTTCTGGCCCCGGGCGACCATCGGCTTGGGCATGCGGCCACGGCGGAACTGCAGCGCGCGCATCATGCCGTAGGTGCCCGAGCCGGCCACGCCGGGCACGTTGCGGCCCTCGAACTTGGCGTCGACCGCGCGCTGCACACGACGCCGCAGCAGGTACGAGTCGACCGCGATGACCAGCACGAAGCCGTAGAGCAGGACCAGCGAGAACAACCGCAGGGCGGGCACGTTGACCACCCCGAGCAGCAGCGAGAACAGCGCGATCGGCAGGAAGTACTCGCCCAGGTTGCGGCGCGAGTCGATGTAGTCGCGGGCGAACCGGCGGGCCGGGCCCTTGTCCCGGGCGGGCAGGTAGCGGTCGTCGCCGTCGGCCATCGCCTGACGGGCCTTCACCCGCTCTTCCCGGGCGACCGCGTTGCGCGCCTGGCGGGCGGCCTTGCGCTCGGCCCGGGTGGCGCCCTTGGGGGCCGGCGGCGCGCCGATCAGCGGGCGCTTGTTGCGCGCCTGGGACTCACGCCGGGAGGGCGTGGGGCGCCCCTTGCCCCCGACCTTCACCGGGCGCTCGGCCTCGGTCTCCTGGGGGGCGGCGGTCGCTGCGGCCTTGTCACGTCCGAACACCACATCAGGGTAACCGCCGCGGACACGTGCTGTGCTCACCCACAGGTCACCGCCTGGTACCGATCAGGTCGCCCGGACCTCGCCCGGACCTCGCCCGGACGCCGCCCGAGCCTGCCTGAGACACCACCGAGACCGGCCTGAGCGCCCTTCGAACGGCAACGGAGCGGAATCGGAGCGGAACCGGCTGTGCGAAGAAGCGGACAAGGGCACCCCTGACGTGGGAGCGTTGTCCTGCGGTCATCGTGCTTCCGCAGCCCGCCGGGCGGGTAGGCAGCTGGGAGCACCACCCGGCCCTCAGGGGTCCGGGATGGGTGCACGGTGCGCCGTGCGTGAGGTAGCCGGTCGGGTCGATGAACAGGACCGGCGAATACGGAGTGGCAACGGAACGGCGCGTGGAGGGACCGCGTCGGCACCGGGCCTGTCCTCACGGGCATCAGCGTCAAACGACACGGCGTCGCACAACGGGGAGACCGCGTCCCGGCCTAGCCACGGCCGTAAGGGAACCGGTCGGCGGGTCCGAACCATTCGGTGACCCGACTCGTTGGAATTCACTGTGTCGTGCACTGTCCGTATCCGAGCAACAACAGCATTGGGGGGTCGAGATGCCGGTCATCCAGCGGCGTGCCCAGGACACCCGCTCTGCGCTGCTCCACGCGGCCCGGCAGGTGTTCGCCGACGTGGGTTACAGCGACGCGAGCGTTGCCGAGGTGGTGTCGCGGGCCGGGTCCAGCGTGGGCAGCATGTACCACCACTTCGGTGGTAAGGCCGATCTGTACACCGCGCTCTACGACGGTTTCCAGACCAGGCAGGACGCCCGCGCCGACGGTGCGGTGCGGGAGGCCATGGCCGAGGGCGAGTGGGATCCGGTCCGGCTCACCGCCGCCGGCTCCCGGGCGTTCCTCCAGGGCGCCTGGGCCGAGCGGGACCTGGCCCGGTTGTTCCTGACCGGCGACGGCCCGCCCGGGTTCGACCAGGTGCTGCGCGACGGCTTCACCGGCTGGGCGCAGCGTAGCGGGACGAGTCTGCGCACGGCCGACGGCCGTCCGCTGAACCACGCCCACCTGCTGGTCATCGGGTCGGTCATCGCGGCCGGGGCCCGGGAGGTCACCAACCAGCCCGACTCGCTCGCCGCCGCGGCCTTCACCGAGGACGTGGTGGGCATGCTGGACCGGCTCTGCCGGCCCGGGGCCGAACGCGAGCGGGACCTGGCCGAACAGCCCAGCTAGGTAGGCAGTAGGCAGGCAGTACGCACAAAGCGGCGACGGTGTTTCGCGCCACACCGTCGCTGCTGGATAGTTTTCGGACCATGAGTCAGCACAGTCGTACCCCCGATGTCGAAGCCCTCCGCCTGCGCCTGTCCGAGCTGATGCCCGGGGTGCGGGCCGATCTGGAGCGGCTCGTCCGGATCCCCAGCGTCTCCGCCGACGCCTTCGACCAGTCCACGCTGGAAGTCAGCGCCGAGGCGGTCGCCGAACTGCTGCGCGGAGCCGGGATCGACGACGTCGAGATCCTCCGGGTCGAAGGAGGACGCCCGGCCGTGGTCGGCCGGCGTCCCGGTCCCGAGGGCGCCCCCACCGTCATGCTCTACGCACACCACGACGTGCAGCCCCCAGGGGGCGAGCAGCACTGGCAGACCCCGGCATTCGAGCCTACGGAGCGCGACGGTCGCCTGTACGCGCGCGGTGCCGCCGACGACAAGGCCGGAGTGATGGCCCACGTCGCGGCGCTACGGCTGCTTGGCGACGAACTGGGAGTGGGCCTGGTCGTCTTCGTGGAGGGCGAGGAGGAGATCGGTTCCCCCACCTTCACCCCGTTCCTCAACGAGTACCGCGAGCGGCTGGCCGCCGACGTGATCGTGGTGGCCGACTCGGCGAACTGGAAGATCGGCGTGCCCGGCCTGACCACCACGCTGCGCGGTCTGGTCGACGGCACGATCACGGTGCGCACGCTCGGGCACGCGGTGCACTCGGGCATGTACGGCGGCCCGGTGCCGGACGCCATGATGGCCACCACCCGTCTGCTCAACTCCTTCTGGACCGAGGACGGCACGCTGGCGATCGCCGGGCTGAAGTCGGGCGAGAGCGACCCGCTCGACTACCCGGAGGCCGACTTCCGGGCCGACTCGGGGCTGCTCGAGGGGGTGGAGCTGATCGGGGCGGGGTCGCTGACCTCGCGGATCTGGACCCGTCCGGCGCTGAGCATCATCGGGATCGACGCACCCACCGTGGCGCAGGCCTCGAACACCCTGATCCCCGAGGTCCGGGTCAAGTTCTCGATGCGGATCGCGCCCGGTCAGGACCCGGCCGAGGCGTTCACCGCGATCGAGGCGCACGTGCGGGCCAACGCGCCGTTCGGCGCCCAGGTGCAGGTGGCGCAGGGGGAGGCCGGGCACGCGTTCCAGGCCGACGTCAGCGGGCCGGTCTACGACGTGGCCCGCTGGGCGATGGAACAGGCGTGGGGCACGGCGCCGGTGGGCATCGGGATCGGCGGCTCGATCCCGTTCATCGCCGACCTGCTCGAGGTCTACCCGAAGGCGACCGTGCTGCTCACCGGTGTGGAGGACCCGGACTCCCGGGCCCACGGCGCCAACGAGTCGCTGCACCTGGCCGAGTTCGAGCGGGCCTGCCTGGCCGAGGCGCTGATGCTGACCGCGCTCGGATCACCGACCCCGCCGAACTCAGAGAACTAGGGACGATCGAAGAGGGGACGCCTCATGCGTCCCCTCTTCGGGTCCAGCCCTCAGATACCGGGCAGTGCCAGCATCTGGTCGAGCGCCACCCGGGCCCAGTGGGCCACCTCCGGGTCGACCACGATCCGGTTGACCGGGCGCCCGGCCGCCAGCGACTCCAGGGACCAGACCAGGTGCGGCAGGTCGATCCGGTTCATCGTGGAGCAGAAGCAGACCGTGCGGTCGAGGTAGCTGATCTTCAGCTCCGGGTGCGCCTTGGCCAGGCGCCGCACCAGGTTCAGCTCGGTGCCGATCGCCCAGGCGCTGCCGGCCGGAGCCGACTCGATCGTGCGGATGATGTACTCGGTGGAGCCGACCTGGTCGGCCTGCGAGACCACCTCGTACTTGCACTCGGGGTGGACCAGCACGTTCACGTCCGGCACCCGGCGACGCACGGTCGCCACGTTGTCGGCGGTGAAACGGCCGTGCACCGAGCAGTGCCCCCGCCAGAGGATCATCCGGGCGTTCTTCAGCTGCTCGACGGTGAGCCCGCCCATCGGCTTGTGCGGGTTGTAGACCACGCAGTCGTCCGGCGAGAAACCCAGGTCCCGCACCGCGGTGTTGCGGCCCAGGTGCTGGTCGGGCAGGAAGAACACCTTGCCCCGGCCGGCCGGGCGCTGCTCGAAGGCCCAGTCCAGCGCCACCCGCGCGTTCGAGGAGGTGCACACCGTGCCGCCGTGCCGGCCGGTGAAGGCCTTGATCGCGGCCGAGGAGTTCATGTAGGTGATGGGCACCACGTCCTCGGCCACCCCGGCCTCGACCAGCGCGTCCCAGGCCTCCTCGACCTGCCCGATCGCGGCCATGTCGGCCATCGAGCAGCCCGCGGCCAGGTCCGGCAGCACGACCTGCTGGTGGCTCGCGGTCAGGATGTCGGCGCTCTCGGCCATGAAGTGCACGCCGCAGAACACGATGAACTCGGCGTCGGGGCGGTTGGCGGCGTCGCGGGCGAGCTTGAACGAGTCGCCGGTGACGTCGGCGAAGTCGATCACCTCGTCGCGCTGGTAGTGGTGGCCCAGCACGAAGGCGTTGCTGCCGAGCTTCTGGCGGGCGGCGTGGGCCCGGGCCACCAGGTCCGGGTCGGAGGCCACCGGCAGGTCTCCGGGGCACTCGACCCCGCGCTCGCTGCCCAGGTCCTGGGCCTGGCCCAGGAGCAGCAGGGCGGTGGGGGAGGAGGCCGGCTCGGCGAACGAGGACACGCCGGAAGGCCTGCTCTCGGGGAGGGACTCGACCGGTCCTTCGGTCCTCGTAGTCATTCGGTCATCATCCCATGACATGATTTCGCAGTGCGTGTGGTAATCGCCCCCGACAGCTTCTCCGGCACCCTCACCGCGCCGGCCGCGGCGCAGGCCCTGGCCGAGGGCTGGCAACGTCATGCACCCACCGATGACCTGGATCTTTGCCCGCTGTCGGACGGCGCGCAGGGATTCGTGGACGCGCTGGCGGCGGGGCTGCCCGGCCGTCTGGTCCCGGTCGAGGTCACCGGTCCGGCCGACGGCCCGGCGCTGGCCGTTATCTTCGTCACGCCTGGCGAAAGCGTGCAGAACACCGCATATCTCGAGGCGGCCCAGGCCTGCGGGCCGGAGCTGGTGCCGCCCGGTGGGCGCGACCCGGGCACGGCCACCAGCTTCGGGCTGGGCACCCTGATCGGCGCGGCGGTGCAGACCGGCGCCACCCGCATCGTGGTCGGCGTCGGGGGAGTGGTCACCAACGACGGCGGGGCCGGGATGCTGGCCGGCCTGGCCACCTCCCTGGGGCTGCCGGTACCCGAAGGGCTGCGGGCGGGCGGCCTGGCGCTCAAGGGCATTACGGCCGAGCGACTGACCTCCCTCAACCAGTTGCGCGAGCGCCTGAGCGGGGTCGAGCTGATCGCGGCCACCGACTCCGACGTGGTCCTGCTCGGCTTCAAGGGCGTCAGTGCGCTGCACGCCAAGGAGAAGGGGGCGAGCCCGCAACAGGCCCAGGAGCTCGACCTGGCCCTGGGCGACTTCGCCCGGGCGGCGGTGGACGCCCTCGGGCAGCCGCAGCGGCTGGTCGCCGAGGCCGGTTCCGGCGCCGGAGGGGGCCTGGCCTTCGGGCTGCTCCTGCTCGGCGCCACCCGGCAGATCGGCGCCGCCCTGGTCACCGAGGCGGTGGGCCTGGCCGAACGGCTCCAGGGAGCGGGCCTGGTGGTCACCGGTGAGGGCAGCCTGGACTGGCAGTCGCTGCGCGGGAAGGTGGTCACCGCGGTGGCCCGGCTGGCCCAGGAGGCCGCCGTACCCACGGTGGCGGTGGCCGGTCAGGTCCTGGTCGGGCGGCGCGAGCTGCTGTCGGTCGGCGTCGAGTCGGCCTACCCGGTGGCCCGTAACGCCGCCGAGGTGCAGGCCTCGCTGGCCGATCCGGCCGGGCGCCTGGCCGACCGGGCCCAGCGAGTGGCCCGCACCTGGTCGCCCCGCAGGTGACGTACGCTGAAGGCACGGATTCGTCGGCAGAACCGGGAATTACCCGGGCCTGATCGCTGCTGACCGGTACGCAGAACTGGCCGACCTGACCGTTCAACGAGCAGGAGATCTACGCATGACCGTCAACGAGACCGAGCAGAGCACCGTCGCGACCGAGGCGAAGCCGGCGCACGGCGTGCTGCTCACCGACGTCGCCACCAGCAAGGTGAAGAGCCTGCTCGAGCAGGAGGGCCGCGACGACCTGCGGCTGCGCATCGCAGTCCAGCCGGGTGGCTGCTCCGGTCTGATCTACGAGCTGTACTTCGACGAGCGCACGCTCGACGGTGACCTGGTCCGCGACTTCGACGGCGTCGGTGTCGTCGTCGACCGGATGAGCGCCCCGTACCTCGAGGGTGCCTCGATCGACTTCGCCGACACGATCGCGAAGCAGGGCTTCACCATCGACAACCCGAACGCCCAGGGCAGCTGCGCCTGTGGAGACAGCTTCCACTGATCCGCACCGCCTTCGAACAGGCCGCACCCACCGGGTGCGGCCTGTTCGGTTTTGTGGGCACTCGCGGGCGGTTGGTCGGTTCCCCGGAGCGCAGTCACCGGTAGGCTTCCCAGTCGTGCGTATCGCCGTTACCGGATCCATCGCGACCGACCACCTCATGACCTTCGACGGGCGTTTCGCCGACAGTCTGCTCAAGGAGCAGCTGGAGAAGGTCTCCCTCTCCTTCCTCGTCGGGGACCTGCAGATCCGGCGCGGTGGCGTCGGCTGCAACATCTCCTTCGGCCTGGGCAACCTCGGGCTGCGGCCGCTGCTGGTGGGCTCGGCCGGTGAGGACTTCGCCGAGTACCGGTCCTGGCTGGAGCGGCACAACGTGGACTGCTCCGGAGTGCGGATCTCGCAGACCCTGCACACCGCCCGGTTCATCTGCACCACCGACTCCGAGCAGGCCCAGATCGCCTCCTTCTACCCGGGGGCGATGTCCGAGGCCAGCCAGATCGAGCTCGGCCCGCTGTCCGCCGAGGGCCCGCTCGACCTGGTCGTGGTCAGCCCCAACGACCCCGAGGCGATGCTCCGGCACACCGAGGAGTGCCGCTCGCGCGGCATCCCGTTCGCGGCCGACCCCTCCCAGCAGCTGGCCTGGGCCGACGGCCCGCTGATCCGCCAGTACATCGACGGCGCGACCTACCTGTTCAGCAACGACTACGAGGCCGGGCTGATCGAGTCCAAGACCGGCTGGAGCGCCGAGGAGATCCTCGGCCGGGTCGGCATGCGGGTCACCACGCACGGCGAGAAGGGCGTGTTCATCGAGGTCAAGGGCGAGGAGACGATCCACGTGCCGATCGTCCCGGCCACCCGCCTGGCCGACCCGACGGGTATCGGCGACGCCTTCCGGGCCGGCTTCCTGGCCGGTATCGCCTGGGGCCTCAGCCCCGAGCGCAGCGCCCAGGTCGGGGCCACGCTGGCCACGCTGGTGCTGGAGACGGTCGGGCCGCAGGAGTACAACCTGTCCCGGGCCGGTTTCGTCGAGCGCTTCACCTCCGTCTACGGCGAGGCCGCGGCGGCCGAACTGGAGCCGCACCTCGTCACCTTCCGCCCGTAGCGCCGAGGGCCAGTGCGAGACGGCGTGCGGGGAGAAGACGAGCGGCACCGGCGGGACGAGGCGGGCTTCGGAGGGTCGACCGGAATGACTGCGCAACCGGTGGAGCCGCTGGCCAGCCGGTACGCCTTCGACCTGTCGGTGGCCGTGCCGGGTGAGGACCTGATCGGGGTGGGCGCCGACCTGGAACCCGGCACGCTGCTGGCCGGCTACCGCTCGGCGGTCTTCCCGATGGGCCTCGGCCGGCACGGCCGGGGCCCGCTCGGCTGGTGGTCGCCCGATCCGCGCGGCGTCCTGCCGCTGGGCGGGCTCAAGGTCAGCCGCTCGCTCCGCAAGGCCCTGAACACCTTCGAGGTCCGGGTGGACACGGCGTTCGAGGAGGTCCTGGCCGGTTGCGCGGACGTGCGCCGGCCAGGTCGCTGGATCACCCCGCGGATCGCCGAGGCCTACCGTCGGCTGCACGACCTGGGGTGGGCACACTCGGTCGAGTGCTGGCGCGACGGCCGGCTCGCGGGCGGCCTGTACGGCGTGGGTATCGGCGGTCTGTTCGCGGGGGAGTCGATGTTCCACCGCGAGACCGACGCCTCGAAGGTCGCGCTGGTGGCTCTGGTCCGGATGCTGATGGAAGACGGTGACGAGCGCCGGCTGCTCGATGTGCAGTGGCGTACAGACCACCTGGCCAGCCTCGGGGTGGTGGAGATCGGCCGTCAGGAGTACCGCGCCCGCCTGGAAGAAGCGCTGCTCCTACCCCGCCCGGCCGTGTTCAGTCGCCCGGTCTGACCCGTACCTCGCTGCGCAGGAAACGACCGGTCTCGTCGATCGTCCATTCCTGATCGACCACCTCCGCGCCGCGCAGCCGGCACCAGGCCGCGATGTCCGGCTCGGCCGCCGGATCAGTACTCAGCACGGTGACCACACTGCCCGGCACGGCCAGCTTCGCGGCGGCGGCCAGGCGGATGATCGGCAGGGGGCACCGCAGTCCCCGAGCGTCCACGACCGACTGACCACCATCGTCCATTGGTGGAAAGCTACAGATCCTCGGCGCCCAGCAGCGAACGCACCTGGGCCACCGCCTCGGGAAGGGCGGCGCAGAAGCGCTCCACGGCCTCGGGCCGTACGTCCACCGGCAGCCCCACGCGCACGTTCCCGTGGGTGAGTACGCCCATGGCGGCCAGTACGTGACTGGGTTCCAGGGTGGACGCCGTGCAGGCCGACCCGGAACCCACCGCGAACCCCCGACGGTCCAGGTCGTTCACGATTGCTTCGCCGTCCACGTACAGGCTGGAGAAAGTGACCAGGTGGGGCAGTCGCTCGTCCGGGTCGCCCACCACCTCGGTGTCGGGGACCGCGGCCGCCGCCGCCCGGATCCGGTCGGTGAGCTCACGCCGCACCCGGCTCAGTTCGGCCCGCTGCGCGGTGACCGCCCGCAGCACGACCGCCGCGGCCAGCGCACTCGGAACCGAGACCGAGCCGGGGACCTTCTCGGTTCCCTCGTCGGCGGGATAGGGCGAGAGCCAGCGGGTGTTGGCGCGGATCGCCAGCACCCCCAGCCCGTCCGGCGCGCCCCAGGATCGCGGGTCGGCCGTCAGCAGGTCCCAGTTCGGATCTATGGACGTGTGTCCGGCCGCGGCCGCTGCATCGACCAGTAAGGGGACACCGGCCTTCTTGGTCGCCTCGGCCGCCGCACCCACCGGCTGCAGCGTGCCCACCTCACCGTTCGCCGCCTGGAGACAGGCCAGCGCGACACCTTCGCCCGACACGGCCTCGCCGAAGGCCGGCAGTTCGACACGCCCGAGCCGGTCGACCGGAATCAGGACGGGCTCGCCGGAGAACTCGGCGGCGTGCAGGACCGCGGAGTGCTCGACCGCCGACATCACCACCCGGCGCCCCACCCGGCGCCGGGCGTGCAGGGTGCCCAGCACGGCTGCGTGCACGGCCTCGGTGTGGGAGCCGGTGAACACCAGCTCCTCGGTGCGGGCGCCCAGGTCAGCGGCGATCGACTCGCGCGCGCCCTCGAGCAGGAGACGGGCCGAACGCCCTTCCCGGTGCAGCCGGCGCGGGTCCGCCCAACCCTCCGCGACCGCTGTGTGCCAGGCTTCCCGTCCGGACGGGTGAAGCGGTGCGACAGTGGATGCGTCCAGATAAGTCCGTTGCGCCCGTACTCCTTCCGGGTGAGGAACGCCTGGTCGAGCCGGGGGACCGTAAGTCATCCCCGCAGTGTCTCTCGTCCCTGGCACGCCACGCCGATACCAAGTCCGACCCATCGCGGGCGCTGTCGGAGGCACCCGCTACCCTGCTCACGAACGAGAAATCGGGAGCATGAAAATTCAGCAAAAGCACTCGGGGTCACAGGCGATGACCGGGCACCGGGACGAGACCGTGGGAAGGCCGCCGTTGCGTTCGCACGAGGGGTTTGGCAAGGCGCGTCGGCGCGCCCGTGCAGTTGCCGTGGGTTTGGCCGGCGCTGCTCTACTGACTTTGTCCGGCTGCACCGATGCGGTGCAGCGAGGGTGGTTCCCCGAAGACAGCGTGGGGGCCACCGACCACACCGAGCGGATCAGCGATCTGTGGCGTGGTTCCTGGATCGCCGCACTGATCGTCGGTGCGATCGTCTGGGGCCTGGTGATCTGGTGCATGATCGCGTACCGGCGCCGTAAGGGCGAGACCGGTGTGCCCGCGCAGATCCGCTACCACCTCCCGCTGGAGGTCATGTACACGGTCATCCCGGTCATGATGATCGCGGTGCTCTTCGGGTACACGGCCCGTGACCAGTCGGAGATCCTCGACACCAGCGAGAAGCCCGACGTCACCATCGGCGTCGTGGGCAAGCAGTGGTCGTGGGACTTCAACTACAAGGACAGCGACGTCTACGAGTCCGGCGTGATGGGCCAGCTCGACGGCAACGAGGGCGCGGAGGCCGAGCTGCCGACGCTGTACCTGCCGGTCGGCAAGCGCGTCCAGTTCGACCTCACCTCACGCGACGTCATCCACTCGTTCTGGATCCCCGCCTTCCTGATGAAGATGGACATGATCCCCGGGATCGAGAACAAGTTCCAGGTCACCCCGGCCGTCGAGGGCAGCTTCAAGGGCAAGTGCGCGGAGCTGTGCGGCGAGTACCACTCCGAGATGCTGTTCAACGTCGAGGTGGTCAGCCAGGCCGAGTACGACCAGCACATGGCCGACCTCGAGGCGCGCGGCCAGACCGGTCAGCTCGAGACCGAGCTCGGCCGTAGCGAGATGGCCCCGGAGAGCTCGGACGCCGAGGAGGCGGGCAACAGCGACGCCCAGTCCTTCTCGACCGAATCGAAGACGGCAGAGGTCCAGCGATGACAGCTACGTTCAACGTCGGGGAGCCGGAGTACGTCGCCCGGCCCGTGCCGGCCGTCAAGGGCCGCACCGTGGTCAAGTGGCTGACCAGCACCGACCACAAGGTGATCGGGAATCTCTACCTGATCTCGTCCTTCATGTTCTTCCTGCTCGGTGGCCTGATGGCGGTGCTGATCCGCCTCGAGCTGTTCACCCCGGGCATGCAGATCGCCAGCACGAAAGAGCAGTACAACCAGCTCTTCACGATGCACGGCACGATCATGCTCCTGATGTTCGCGACGCCGCTGTTCGCCGGTTTCGCCAACGCGATCATGCCGCTGCAGATCGGCGCGCCCGACGTGGCGTTCCCGCGGCTGAACATGCTGTCGTACTGGCTCTACCTGTTCGGCAGCCTGATCGCGGTCTCCGGCTTCCTCACCCCGCAGGGTGCGGCCTCGTTCGGCTGGTTCGCCTACGCGCCGCTGTCCAACTCGGTGTACTCGCCGGGGCTCGGCGGTGACCTGTGGGTGTTCGGCCTGGCGCTGAGCGGTCTGGGCACCATCCTCGGTGCGGTCAACTTCATCACCACCATCATCTGCATGCGTGCCCCCGGCATGACCATGTTCCGGATGGGCCTGTTCACCTGGAACGTGCTGATCACCTCGATCCTGGTGATCATGGCCTTCCCGCCGCTGGCCGCGGCGCTGATGGCGCTGGGCGCCGACCGGCGGTTCGGGGCAACGATCTTCGACCCGGAGAACGGCGGGGCGCTGCTGTGGCAGCACCTGTTCTGGTTCTTCGGTCACCCCGAGGTCTACATCATCGCCCTGCCGTTCTTCGGCATCATCAGCGAGATCCTGCCGGTCTTCAGCCGCAAGCCGATCTTCGGTTACAAGACGCTGGTGTTCGCCACCATCGCCATCGCCGCCCTGTCGGTGTCGGTGTGGGCCCACCACATGTACGTCACCGGTCAGGTCGCGCTGCCGTTCTTCGCCTTCATGACGATGCTGATCGCGGTGCCCACCGGGGTGAAGTTCTTCAACTGGGTCGGCACCATGTGGGGCGGGTCGATCACCTTCGAGGCCCCGATGGTCTGGGCCATCGGCTTCCTGGTGACCTTCCTCTTCGGTGGTCTCACCGGCATCATCCTGAGCTCCCCGCCGCTGGACTTCCAGCTGTCCGACTCCTACTTCGTGGTGGCGCACTTCCACTACGTGGTGTTCGGGACCGTGGTGTTCGCGATGTACGGCGGATTCTACTTCTGGTGGCCCAAGCTCACCGGCCGGATGCTCGACGACCGGCTCGGCCAGGTGCACTTCTGGCTGACCTTCATCGGCTTCCACGGCACCTTCCTGATCCAGCACTGGCTGGGGGTCGAGGGCATGCCCCGCCGTTACGCCGACTACCTGCCGGAAGACGGCTTCACGCTCTACAACCAGATCTCCACGGTGTTCTCGGTGATCCTGGCGCTCTCGGTGGTCCCGTTCGCCTGGAACGTCTACAAGACCTGGAAGAGCGCGCCGCTGATCACGGTGGACGACCCCTGGGGCTTCGCCAACACCCTGGAGTGGGCCACGTCCTGCCCGCCGCCGCGGCACAACTTCAACTCGCTGCCCCGGATCCGGTCCGAGCGCCCGGCGCTCGACCTGCACCACCCGGAGATCGCGGCAGCCGATCACCCCACGCCGGACAAGGGTCTCCTCCAGAAGATCTACGGCGAGGGTGACGTCCACGAACGCGGTCCGGGCCTGAACGCCCCGGACGAGCCCGGTAACGGCTCCGGTAACCAGGGGGTGCAGAAGTGAAGGTAGAGAGCTGGATCTTCATCGGCGGGACGCCTCTGTTCTTCGCCTTCGGCATCGTCTACGGCGTGGTCACCGACTGGAACGAGTGGGTCGGCACGTCCTGCCTGTTCCTCACCGGCGGCCTGTCGGTCATGATCGGTGCGTACCTGGCCTACACGGCCCGGCACATCGACGCCCGCCCGGAGGACAACCCCTACGGTGAGATCGCCGAGGGCGCCGGCGAGCTCGGTGAGTTCGCGCCGCACTCGTGGTGGCCGCTGGCCGTCTCGGCCGCCGCTGCCGTGATCTTCGCCGGTCTGGCGGTCGGCTTCTGGCTGGTCGCGATGGGTGTCCTGATGCTCGGCATCGGCCTCGTCGGCTGGGTCTACGAGTTCTACCGGGGCGAGCACGCCCACTGATCCACCCGCACCACTCGGCGCCCACGGTCCCCGGACCGTGGGCGCCGTCGTTTTGCCCGGCCCGAGTGGGCCGAGCGGGACGAGCAGGCCCGGGAGTGGGCCGTCTGGGTGGTCCCGGCGGGTCCAGGGTGCGCTCAGCAGACCGATAGGGGAGGAATGCTTGAGAGATCCATGATGTTTCAGGTGGTTCTCAAGTGCGGCCGATACACTCCCTTAAGCGAAACATTGCAACCGATGCCCGCCTTCGACGCGTCTTAGGGGCGTCGCTGCATGAACGGGTGCAGTCGGAATCTGTCTGAATCAGGTGGGTAGAAGTGATGAGTCGTGTCGTCGGCGCAAGAAGGACGCGCAGAGCCGGGGTGGTGGCCGCGGCCCTGGCCGCGCTGATCGCCCTGGCCGGGTGCCAGTCCGGCGATTCCGACAGTGCCGGACCGGGTGGCGCGGGCGGCTCCGGGGGCTCGCAGAACCAGGTCGAGGAGACGCCGGCGGCGGCCCCGGCCGCGGTGACGATCACGCCGGGCGACGGCACGAAGAAGGTCAAGCTTGCCAAGAAGATCAAGGTGGCGGTCGAGGACGGCACGATCTCCGAGGTCAACGTCTCCACCGCGACCGGCAAGAAGGTCAAGGGCAAGCTAAACGAGGACCAGACCGAGTGGACCAGCAAGACCGCGCTGAAGGCCGCGATGGGCTACACGGTCCAGGTCAAGGCCTCGAACGCGGACGGGGTGGCCACCGAGGAGCGGTCCTCCTTCTCCACCCTGACCCCCGAGGGCACGGTCTCCGCCTACGTGGTGCCCGGTGACGGCTGGACCGTCGGCGTGGGCATGCCGGTCGTGGTCGAGCTGTCCCAGTCGGTCAGCGAGAGCAGGCGGGCGGGCGTCGAAGAGGCCCTCGAGGTCGACACCGGCGACGACAAGGTCGAGGGCGCCTGGCAGTGGATGAGCGGCACCCAGGTGTGGTGGCGCCCGGCGAAGTACTGGGAGCCCGGCACCGACGTGAAGGTGACCGCCGACCTGGCCGGGGTCGAGGTGGCCAAGGGCGTCTACGGCAAGAAGCAGAAGTCGCAGTCCGACTTCACCATCGGCGACGAGATGATCAGCACCGTCGACGTGGCCGGTCACAAGATGACGGTCCGCAAGAACGGCAAGGTCGTCCGCACCATCCCGGTGACCACGGGGAAGGCCTCGATGGCCACCCGCAACGGGATCAAGGTGATCATGAGCCGCGAGACGTCGCACCGGATGCGTTCTTCCACGATCGGGATCGAGAAGGGCGACGCCGACTACTACGACATCGAGGCGAAGTACGCGATGCGCCTCACCTACAGCGGCGAGTTCATCCACGCCGCGCCCTGGTCGGCCGGTCAGCAGGGCAGCGCGAACGTCAGCCACGGCTGCACGGGCATGACCACCGAGGCGGCCAAGTGGCTGTTCGACCACTCCAAGGTCGGTGACGTGGTGGTCTACGAGAACAGCGACCGCAAGCTGGAGTGGGGCAACGGGTACACCGTCTGGAACGAGTCGTTCGCGGACTGGAAGGCCTGATCCGCCTCTTGAAGCGAGAAGAGCCCCTGGTCCACGGACCAGGGGCTCTTTCGTTCACCCGGGCCCGCACCAATAGGTGCGGGTCCAGCGTTCGCCGGTTCGGACGTCTTAAAGCAGGAAATCAGGCGTTGGTGGCGGCGACCCAGCGCTCGAGCACGTCGGCCGCGGCGCCGCTGTCGATCGACTGGGTGGCCTTCTGCACACCCTCGCTGATCTGCTTGACCAGGTCACCGTCGCCGTTGCCGGCAGCGGCCAGCGCGGCCCCCGCGTTGAGCACCACCGCATCACGCACCGGACCCGGCTCGCCGGCCAGCAGCGAGCGCACCACGTCGGCGTTGTGCTGCGGGTCGCCACCGCGCAGATCTTCCAGCGTGGCCCGGGGGAGACCGAGATCGGCCGGATCGAACAGGGTCTCGTCGACCTGGCCGTCGCGCACCTGCCAGACCCGCGAGGGGCCGGTGGTGGAGAGCTCGTCCAGGCCGTCCTCGCCCCGGAAGACCAGCGCCGAGTCGCCCCGTTCGGCCAGCACCCCGGCCATGATCGGGGCCATCCGCAGGTTGGCGCAGCCGATCGCCGAGATGCCGGGCTGGGCCGGGTTGGTCAGCGGCCCGAGGAAGTTGAACGCCGTGGGCACCTTGAGCTCGGCCCGGGTGGGACCGGCGAAACGCAGCGCGGGGTGGAACTTCATGGCGAACAGGAAGGTGATCCCGACCTCGCCCGCCACCTCGACCACCCGCTCGGTGGGCAGGTCCAGACGCAGCCCCAGGGCCTCCAGCACGTCGGCGGCGCCGGAGGAGGAGGACGCGGCCCGGTTGCCGTGCTTGATCACCCGGACCCCGGCGCCGGCCGCGACCAGCGAGGACATGGTCGAGATGTTCACCGTCTTGTGCATGTCGCCACCGGTGCCGACGATGTCCACGGCCGGGCCCGGGATCTCGATCCGGACCGCGTGCCGGAGCATGACCTCGACCAGCCCGGCGAGCTCCTGCACCGTCTCACCCTTGGCCCGCAGGGCGACCAGGAAGGCGGCCAGCTGGACCGGGTTCGAGCGGTCGGTCATGACCTGCTCCATCGCCCACTCGGTGTCCTCCCGGGAGAGGTCCTGCCCCGAGATGAGGGCGGTGATCAGGTGCGGCCAGGTCAGGCCGGCGGTGGTCGACATCAGAATCAGCCTCTGCGACGTCGGGCCAGGACGGTGACCGCCTCGGCCAGGGCACGGGGGTCGAGCGGGTGCGGCACCGCGGCGTCGGCCCGGGACCAGGTGGCCAGCCAGGCGTCCTGCGGGCGGCCGGTGAGCACCAGGATCGGCGGGCACTCGAAGATCTCTTCCTTGAGCTGACGGCAGACCCCCATGCCACCGGCCGGGACCGCCTCGCCGTCCAGCACCAGGACGTCGAAACCACCGTTGTCCACCGCGCTGATCACGGCCGCCGGAGTGGCGCACTCGGTCCACTGCACCGGGGGCAGGTCGACCGCGAGTCGCTTGCCGATGGCCATCCGCACCTTGGTGCGCACGTCCGAGTCGTCGCTGTACAGCAGCACCGAGACCGGCTTGGGCCCGGACACCGGCTGGGCGCCGCTCAGCCGTGGGTCCTCGTGGGCGTCGGGCTCGCTGGGCGGCAGCGGCACCAGTGCGTCGCCCGAGTGGTCACCGGTGGAAGCAGTGGCGCCGCGATGGGCCGAGGTCGTCGTCATCGATCGCTCTCCTGGAGGCGTGATTCATTCCCTCACGTGCCCCCGCCCGGCCCGCTCGCGGTTCTCGATCCGATGGGTCCGACGGATGCCTGCGTGTCGAGCGTGATCGTACCGAAGGGCCGGATCGTGCCCCCACCCGGATGGTCGGCCGGCAGTGACCGAAAGCGACGGCCGGCCCCGTTCGACCGAGCCCTCCCGGAGGTCTCGAAGTGCCGACACGCCGGGAGACGGGAAAGTCGTCGGGATACCGGGTGAACGACTCCGCGTGTCGGAGGGAATTGCCCGGCGAACGTGGGGTGAAGGCAACAGGAAGGCGTTCGGTGAGCCGATGAAGCCTCACGTGACGGCCTATGACGAGCAGCGACCGGCGGGTGGTGACCGCGGTCCGGAAGGCTCTGCCGAATTACGTGATACGAGCCTTTCGAAACCCTCCACCACCTGCGGGAAACCCGCTCAGGCAACAGTTAGGACACGGCGAGGGGCAGACAAGTGCCCCCCGTCCTACATCCGGATCGGCGTGAGGCCATAATGACGCCCGTGGCATCCGTAGCGGCAGTAGACGGCCCGGCAGGGCCGAACGTTCATGCGACTCTCAACCGACCCAACATGGTTCAGGTCGGCACGATCGTTTGGCTCTCCAGCGAGCTGATGTTCTTCGCGGGTCTCTTCGCGATGTACTTCACGATCCGTGCCGTCCAGCCCGAACTGTGGGCGACCGAGCCGCTCAAGCTCGACATCCCTTTCTCGACGATCAACACGATCAACCTGGTGCTCAGTTCCGTCTGGTGCCAGATGGGCGTGTTCGCCGCCGAGCGTTTCCAGCCGAGCGCCCTCGGCACCTGGTGGGCCCCCTGGACCCGCGAGCACAAGTGGCGCAACTGGGGCATGCGGGAGTGGTACCTGCTGACGTACGTCGCGGGCGCCGTCTTCATCTGCGGCCAGGTGTACGAGTACGCACACCTGATCGCGGAGGGCCTGACCCTCGGCACCAACGGGTACGGCTCGGTCTTCTACATGACCACCGGTTTCCACGGTATGCACGTCACCGGTGGGCTCATCGCCTTCCTGCTGATCATCGGCCGCAGTTTCGCGGCCAAGCGCTTCGGCCATGCGGAGGCCACCAGCGCCATCGTCACGTCGTACTACTGGCACTTCGTGGACGTGGTCTGGATCGGTCTCTTCTTCGTCATCTACGTCATCAAGTGAGAAACCCGATGACCGCTACGACGCAGGCCGTTTCGCCTGTACCTACCTCGGAACGTAGGAGTTCTACATCGTGAGCGCACTCGCTGCCCGGCGGCGGCACCCGTTGGCCACAGCACTGATCGTGCTGCTCGGCCTGCTCGTGACGGGCGTGGCCTACGCCGCCGTGATGCCCAGCACGGCGGATGCCTCGACCAGCACAGCCTCGGCCGACGACATCGAGGAGGGCCGCAAGCTCTTCCTCGCCAACTGCTCCACCTGCCACGGCCTCGACGCGGAGGGCCGCAACGAGGCCCCCTCGCTGATCGGCGTCGGCGCGGCCTCGGTCGACTTCCAGGTCGGCACCGGCCGCATGCCGCTGGCCATGAGCGGCCCGCAGGCCCCCGAGGCCACCGTCGAGCTCAGCGACGAGCAGACGGCCCAGCTGTCCGCCTACGTCGCCAGCCTCGGCGCCGGCCCGGCCATCCCGGACGAGGAGCTGCTCGACCCCGCCCAGGGCGACGTCTCCAAGGGTGCCGCGATCTTCCGCACCAACTGCGCCATGTGCCACAACGCGGCCGGTTCCCGCGGTGCGCTGACCCGGGGCAAGTTCGCCCCGCCGCTGACCGACGTCGAGCCGAAGTACATCTACGAAGCCATGATCAGCGGCCCCCAGTCGATGCCGGTCTTCCCGGACCAGACCATCGGCCCGGAGGAGAAGCGGGACGTCATCGCCTTCCTGACCACGATCAGTGAGTCCCCGGACCCGGGCGGCATGTCGCTGGGCCGGCTCGGCCCGGTGACCGAGGGCCTGGTGGCCTGGGTCGTCGGTCTCACGATGCTGATCGGTTTCGCGGTCTGGCTGGGGGCGAAGTCCTCGTGAGCAAGGAAACGGGTGGGACGATGAGCACGCACGAACCGGACCACGGTGGGTCCGACGTCGCCGTCCACGACGGTGACCTCCCGGCCAGGTTCGAGAACCCCGGCCTGCCGGAGCACAAGCACCGGCTGGCCGACACCGACCCGAAGGCCGCCAAGCGCGCCGAGCGGCAGGTAGCCCTGCTGTTCCTGCTGTCGATCGTCGGCACGCTGGTGATGATCGTCGGCTACTTCGTGGTCAAGATGGACCACGGTCTGGGCTTCCTGGACTATCTCGACCGCCTCGCGCTGTCGAACCAGGTCCTCGGCGTCGGCATGGCGGTCTCGCTGCTCGGTATCGGCGTCGGCGCGGTCCACTGGGCCAAGACGCTGATGTCCGACGAGGAGCGGATCGACTACCGGCACCTGCAGCGCGGCACCGACGAGGAGCGCGCCGAGGCCGTCGAGATGCTGAAGACCGGCGTGGAGGAGTCCGGTTTCGGCCGCCGCCCGCTGATCCGCAACACGCTGATCGGTGCGCTGGCGCTGTTCCCGCTGCCGGGTGTCCTGCTGTTCCGCGACACCGGGCCGCTGCCGGGCAAGACCCTGACCACCACCATCTGGAAGAAGGGCGACCGGCTCGTCCTTGACCCGGAGGGTGGCCCGATCAAGGCATCCGACATGGTCCTGGGGGCCGTCGCGCACATCATGCCGGAGGGCATCGAGGAGGCCGACCACGTCCTCAACGAGAAGGCCAAGGCAGCGGTGCTGCTGATCCGTCTCGAGGAGGACCAGCTGGCGCCCGAGTCGCTGCCCGGCTCCTACGGCGGCATCGTCGCGTACTCGAAGATCTGCACCCACATGGGCTGCCCGGTGGCTCTGTACGAGCAGCGCACGCACCACCTGCTCTGCCCGTGCCACCAGTCGACCTTCGACCTCACGCAGAACTGCAAGGTCATCTTCGGTCCGGCGAAGCGGGCGCTGCCCCAGCTTCCGATCACCGTGGACGACGAGGGATACTTGGTGGCAGCAGCGCCGTTCGGTGAGCCCGTCGGCCCGAGCTACTGGGAGCGTTCATGAGCACCACCAGTCCTCTCGAGAAGGCCGGTGCCACGACCGGGAACTGGCTCGACGAACGCGTCGGGGCCTCCAAGGTCGTCCGGGGTTTCTCCCGCAAGATCTTCCCCGACCACTGGTCGTTCATGCTCGGTGAGGTCGCGCTCTACAGCTTCGTCATCCTGCTGCTGAGCGGCACCTTCCTGACCTTCTGGTTCATCCCGAGCGCGGCCGAGACCACCTACAACGGTCCCTACGCCCCGCTCGCCGGGCAGCACGTCTCCGAGGCGTTCGACTCCACGCTGCACCTGTCGTTCGAGGTCCGTGGTGGTCTGCTGATGCGGCAGGTCCACCACTGGGCGGCGCTGGTCTTCGTGGTCTCGATGATCGTGCACATGTTCCGGATCTTCTTCACCGGCGCGTTCCGCAAGCCGCGTGAGCTCAACTGGGTCATCGGCATGGTGCTGGCGCTGCTGGCACTGATCGAGGGTTTCCTCGGTTACTCGATGGTGGACGACCTGCTGTCCGGCAACGGTCTGCGGATCGCCCAGGCCATCATTCTGGGTATCCCGGTGGTCGGCTCGTACGTCAGCTTCTTCCTGTTCGGCGGCGAGTTCCCGGGTGAGGCCTTCATCCCGCGGTTCTTCGTCCTGCACGTGCTGCTGATCCCGGCGATCATGCTCGTGCTGATCACGGTCCACCTGATCCTGGTGGTCGTGCACAAGCACACCCAGTACCCCGGCCCGGGCCGGACCAACAACAACGTGGTCGGGTTCCCGCTGTTCCCGATCTACACGGCGAAGGCCGGCGGGTTCTTCTTCATCGTCTTCGGCGTGATCGCCCTGATGGGCGCGTTGTTCCAGATCAACCCGGTGTGGATCTACGGCCCGTACGACCCGTCACCGATCGGAGCCGGCGCGCAGCCCGACTTCTACATGGGCTTCCTCGACGGCGCGGTCCGAATAATGCCCGGGTTCGTGGAGTTCGAGATCTGGGGCCACACGGTCTCGCCGAACATCTTCATCCCGACCCTGGTGGTACCGGGCCTGATGGTGACGCCGGCGCTGCTGTACCCGTGGATCGAGCAGTGGGTCACCGGTGACAAGCGCGAGCACCACCTGCTCGACCGCCCGCGCAACGCGCCGACCCGCACCGCCCTGGGCGTCATGGCGATCACGGCCTACGTTCTGCTGTGGATCAGTGGTGGTAACGACATCATCGCCACCCACCTGCACCTGTCGATCAGCGACATCACGTACTTCCTGCGGGGCGGCGTGTTCGTCCTGCCCGCCCTGGCCTACGTGATCACCAAGCGGATCTGCATCGGCCTGCAGCGCAAGGACCGCGAGAAGGTGCTGCACGGCCGGGAGACCGGCCGGGTGTTCCGGACCGAGGAGGGCGAGGTGTTCGAGCTGCACGCCCCGCTGTCGGCCGAGGACCGCTGGCTGCTCGTCGGCTTCGACTCGCCCGAGCCGGCGCGGGCCCTTCCGGCCACCGACGCCTCGGGGGTCCGCCGTCCGGGCGGCGCGCTGGAGAAGCTGCGCCAGAAGGTCAGCCGGTTCTACTTCGAGGACCGGGTCGCTCCGGTGACGCCGGCCGAGCTCGCCGCCGCCCACCACCACGGTGAGCACGAAGAGGTCTCGGCCAGCGGGGGCGCGCGGCCCGAGGTCGAATCCGGCCACTGATCGCAGGCTGATCACAGCAGGACCCGTGAGGGCCGGCGCCGATCCTTCGGGGATCGGGGCCGGCCCTTCTGCTTTTGGACGTGCGTGCCGGGGTTGCGCTGAGTGCTTTCCTGGCAGGGTGGTCGGGTGAGCGCAGAGGAAGTTCTGACCGGCGGCGTGAACGAGGTAGTGCGCATCGGGAACACGGTGCGCCGCCCGACCGGCCCGTGGACGCCCGCGGTCCACGGGCTCCTGCAGCACCTGCGGGAGCAAGGGTTCACTGCAGCCCCGGCCGTGCACGGTGTCACCGACGACGGGCATGAGGTTCTGGACTTCATCCCCGGCGAGGTGAGCAACTACCCGCCGACCCCGGCCGCGCGTTCGGCCCAGGCGCTGACGAGTGCGGCCCGGCTGCTGAGGGCGTATCACGACTGCACGGTGGACTACGCGGCTGCGGCGGGCGACGGCTGGATGCTGCCCGCACGCTCACCGGTGGAGGTGATCTGCCACAGCGACTACGCGCCGCACAACTGTGTGCTGAGCGGCGAAGAGGTTGTGGGGATCATCGACTTCGACACGGCCCACCCCGGCCCTCGGCTCTGGGACGTGGCCTACGCCGTGTACCGCTGGGCGCCACTGACCGCCCCGGCCAACGACTCCGGGTTCGGCGCGGTGGCGGAGCAGGCGTTGCGGGCCCGGCAATTCTGCGACGCCTATGGTCTGGACGGGGCCGGTCGGGCCGGGCTGATCGACATGGTGGTGACGCGGTTGCATGCCCTGGTCGACTTCATGAGGGCTCAGGCGCAGGCCGGTTCGGCGGCGTTCGCCTCGCACGTGGCGGACGGGCACGACCGGCTCTACCTGGCGGACGTAGAACATGTGCTCGGTCACCGGGCGGCGCTGGAGCGGGAGTTGCTGGCCGGGGGTTGAGCTTTCGTCTGCTCGCGTTCGTCCTTCAACGGTATGTGTGCGGCCTACTGCGAACAGCGGTCTTTGTACGTGCGGGCCACAGGCTGCTCCTACGGAAGCTGGATCGTGCGGTGCACCTCTTTCGGTAGCCCGAATCGGGCCTGGGCCGCCCCCTTCACCGGCCAGGCCCACGTGCCCTCCAGTTCGACCAGACGGGTACCGGGCTGCTCCAGCCAGTTCAGGACGATCTCGGTCTCTTCCGGGTGCGCGGAGGGGTAGGGCACGTCGCGAGGCTGGACGACCTCGCCGGTGAGGTTCAGTGCGTCCACATAGGGCATCGGGTCGGCTCCGGGCGGCGACACGCTCGTGCCGGCCAGACGGCCGTGACGGACCAGGGCGAACTCCCAGCCGCCCCGTTCGAGGCGGCGGGCGCCGATCAGGTGGGGCACGGCGGCGATCGGGGCCAGGCGCTGGGCCCGGGCGGCGCCGCGCAGGTACGACAGCAGCCGATCCCGGTGCTGGGCGGCTTCTTCGTAGCGTTGCAGCTCCGACAGGGACGTGGCTCGGCGCAGCGACGCCTCCACCACCGGGCCGGCGTCGGTGAGCAGGGCCGCGCGGACCTGTTCGACGACCTCGTTGTAGGCCGGGATGTCGATGCCGCCGATGCAGGGGGCTCCGCAGCGGCCGATCTCGGCGAGGATGCAGGCGCTGGCGTTCTTGGACGGGCGCCGAGGCAGTTTGGGCGTGCAGCGGCGCAGGGGGTAGGCCTCGTGGATGGCGGCCACGGCCAGCTCGGCCTGCTCCTGCGAGGGGAAAGGGCCGGTGTAGGTGGCGCCGTCGGCCACCACCTCGCGCACCACGGAGAGCCGGGGGTAGGCCTCCGCGGTCAGTTTGAGCCACGGCTTGCGTTCGGGAGCCTTGGAACGGCGGTTGTAGGGCGGGGCGTGCTCGGCGATCAGGCGGATCTCGCGCACTTTGGCCTCGAGCGTGGTGGCGCAGGGCACGGGCGTGACTTTGGCGGCCCGGGCGACCATCTCGCGCATGCGGCTGCGTTGCTCGGCCGCGGTGAAGTAGTTACGCACCCGGGTACGGATGTTGACCGAGGTGCCGACGTAGAGCACCTCGCCCTTCTCGTCGCGGAACATGTAGACGCCGGGACCGGTGGGCATACCGTCGGCCAGATGGCGCTTGCGGCGGGTGCTCTCGGGCACCTTGGCGGAGAACCCGCGCAGTTCGCCGAGGGTGGTGACGCCGAGCGTGCCGATCCGGCTGAGAAGGGCGTGCAGCACGTGCACGGTGGCCCGGGCATCGTGCAGCGCCCGGTGATCGGGCTCGACGGGGGAGCCGAACAGCGTGGCCAGGGTGTGCAGCTTGCGGTTGGGCGCCTCGTCGCGGCTGACGATGTGCCGCGCCAGTTTCACGGTGTCGATCACCGTGGGGGAGGGCCAGGGGTGCCCGAACCGCTCGCAGGCGGCCTTGACGAAACCCACGTCGTAGGGGGCGTTGTGGGCGACCAGCACGCTGCCGGAGCAGAACTCCAGGAACGAGGGCAGCACGGCGCCGAGGGAGGGGGCACCGGAGACCATCGAGTCGGTGATGCCGGTGAGCAGCGAGATGAACGCCGGGATCGGGCTCTCCGGCCGGACCAGGGTCTGGAACTCACCCAGCACCTCACCGCCGCGCACCTTGACCGCGCCGAACTCGGTGATGCCGGCGTCGGCCGGGGCGCCACCGGTGGTCTCCAGGTCGAACACCACGAACGTGACTTCGGACAGGGCCTGGGCATCGTTCTTCCCGGCCCCGGTGACAACTATTTCTTCGGGCCAGAGCGCCTCCTGGGTGGCGACCGCCGACTCGGTACTGCTCATGCGAGGACCGTATGTCAGCCCACCGACAGTCTTGGCGTCGGCCCTGTCCCCGCCGCGCTCACGCCAAGACTGTCGGTGGTCACCCCTAGCGTTCTCCTCATCGGCACCGCGCCGTCCGGGCAGCACGATCGATCGTGATCCACAGGCCCGTGAGCATTCTCGGAGGGGCACCATGTTGATTGACTGCGACTCCTGCGCCGTTCGTGGCCCGGCCTGCCGTGACTGCGTGGTCACCGTGCTGCTCGGGGCCCCCACGGTGCGGCGCACCGGGCGCGACCGGCTCCCGGGCACCGGAATCGACCTGGACGGTAAGGAGCAGGCGGCGATCGCCGTCCTGGCCGGCTCCGGGCTGGTCCCGCCGCTGCGCCTCGTGGCCCGGCCGGTCGACCCGGACGAGGCCGGAGTCCTGAACTGGGACCACGAGCCCGCCGGGCGGGAAGGTGGCCGTGAGCCGCACCGTGAGCACAACCGCAGGCCGGAGCGCCGCGAGGGCGCGGCCTAGTTTCAGTAAGGCAGGTGCCTTGCTGCGGTGGGGCAGGTGCGTAGTTCTAGTGGGACGAGTGCCTACTTCTCGTGGGACGAGTGCCTAGTTCCAGTGGGACGAGTGCCTAGTTCCAGTGGGACGAGTGCCTAGTTCCAGTGGGACGAGTGCCTAGTTCCAGTGGGACGAGTGCCTAGTTCCAGTGGGACGAGTGCCTAGTTCCAGTAGGCAGGTGATCCAGCACCCGTCGGCAGGTGTCAAGTTTCAGTGGAGCGGATGCCTGGTCCTGGTGGGCAGCGGAATGCGTTGTCCTTGGCTCCTTGGCTCCTTGGCTCCTTGGCTCCTTGGCTCCTTGGCTCCTTGGCTCCTTGGCTCTGCAGGTCTGTGGCCCGAATTGGGCGTAGTGCAGGCCTATACCCGCAAGCCCGGCGTAGAGCGAGTCTGCAGTGCAACTGTCGTCGGCGTCTCGACCGGGCGTCTCGACTGGGCGTCTCGACTGGGCGTCTCGACTGGGCGTCTCGATCGGGCGTCTCGATCGGATGGCCGGGCGTATTGACCTGGCAACCTGGCCGGATGCCTTGACCGGGCGTCTCGACCGGGCGTCTCGACCGGGCGTCGCCACCCGGCAACTTGGCCGGGCGTCTCGACCGGGCGTCGCCACCCGGCAACTTGGCCGGGCGCCTTGACCGGGCGTTTCGACCGGATGACCTGGCGCTTCGACCCGACAGCACGGACAGCATTCAGCGGTTTCACGGTGGGCCCGGCTGGTGAGCTGGGCTGAGGCCTGGCTGGTGGGCTTGATCGGCATCGGTGCCTCGCCAGCGAGGGCGGTTGCCGCGTTCGATCCATGGTTCGGCCTGATGCAGCCTGCGGAAGGGAAAGCCGGCGTCGTGGCCTGTCGGCCTACTCGACGTGGTAGGCAACGCTCACGGATTGGCCGAGACGGAAATGATTGCCTCGGCGACCTAAATTGCAACGCGGGTGAAAGAAATTGGCCAAGCTGCGGTCCCTCGGTTCGTGGGCCGACCGCATATCGCAAAACCCAAGGGGTGCTCCGGATGCTGCCCGCTTGGACCGGCTTCAGGAGTCCCTTCGGCACTCGTACTGCCTTCGTCACCCTGCGTCTCACGTCCCTCACCGCTCAATCACCGTGACAGCCCCCGGTGTCATTGCCGCGAATCGGGCGAAACCTCTCTAAGGCACGCTTCGGGGAACGTTAAAATTTTATGACTCAAGTTAAGGATGGGGTGTCGATATAGGCATCTAGCAGCCAGGATTACCCTCCGCACACTTCGTGCGGCTAAGCGCTGACTTTGGTAGGGGTGTCCCTGCCCGATATCTTTCCTCCGTTCACAGACCGTCGCCGCACCCGAGGCCTGGAGCCTTTTTCTGCGGCACGGCTCAGTTTCCGTCACGGCGAGTTTCCCGTCGTGCGGGCGCCAGAACGGAGAGCTCGCGCTTGCGATCGGACGGACCGAAACCCGGCCAGCCTGCAGAACAGCGGTCTGATGTCCAGCACTCCCAGTCGCGCGACGCCGCGCCCGGGTCGCAGCTCGTTGTCGGTGATGAGTCGAGAAGAGCCGGCAGTGCCTTCACGAGAAGTCGCTCCCACGGTCTGCGTCTGACCGGCTGGCGTCGTTTCGCCGGTGTTCTGCTTCCGCTCGCCCTGGCCGGAGGCGTCGTCTTCGCCTCGCCCACGGCCAGCGCGGTGCCGAACCCGAGCGTCGGCGACGTCAAGAAGAAGGTCGAGAAGCTCCGCGAGGAGGCCGACCAGGCCGCGGAGGACCACGCCGAGACCCGCGAGAAGCTGAAGTCGACCAAGGTCAAGCTGAAGGCGGCGAAGAAGGAGCTCAAGGAGCAGGAGGGCCGGGTCCAGGTCCTCAAGGAGCAGGTCGGCCTGCTCGCGGCCGAGAGCTACCGTCGCGGTGAGCTGTCCGCGCTCGACCTGATGCTCTCGGACGACCCGGAGTCCGCGCTCTCCAAGGCCGGCTACCTGCCCTCGCTGTCGGAGCGGCAGAGCGGTGCGCTGAACAACCTGGCCGACGCTCAGAAGAAGCTTCTGGACACCCAGAAGTCGATGGAGGAGCAGGTCAAGTCCATCGAGAAGGCCAAGGTCAAGATGGAGAAGGACGAGAAGAAGGCGAAGCAGCGGCTGGCCGCTGCCGAGTCCGAACTCAGCACTCTCCAGGCCAGTGAGCGCGCAGCCGTCAACAACGCCACCGGTGCCGGCGGCATGCCCACCGACCAGACGGCCGGAACGTGCAACAGTGCGGCCGCGGCGGCGCCTTCGGCCGCAGCCCGCACGGCCATCCAGTTCGCCTGCGGTGAGCAGGGCAAGCCGTACGTCTGGGCCGCGGACGGTCCCAGCTCCTACGACTGCTCCGGTCTGACCATGAAGGCCTACGCGGCTGCCGGTGTCTCGCTGCCGCACAGCTCGCGGATGCAGGCCGGCTACGGCACCTCGGTCAGCACCAGCTCGATGGCCCCCGGCGACCTGGTGTTCTTCAACTCGCCGATCAGCCACGTGGGCATCTACCTGGGCAACAACACGATGGTGCATGCGCCCTCGAGCGGTGACGTGGTGAAGGTGGCCAAGCTCTACTCCGCCCCGGTCGCCGCGGCCCGCCTCGGCTAGCAGAACCGCCCGGAACGGCCTCGCCCCCAGCGATCTGCTGAGGGCGAGGCCGTTTCACATTTTGCTGAACACCGCCAGGGCCTCCGCGTCGGACGGGATGGACCGCACGTTCTCCTCGATGAACTCGTCCAGCCCGGGGTAGCCGCCGGCCTCGGCCCGGAACAGCTCGGCGGCCGCATCCAGGTCGTACTCGCTGTGCCGCAGCACGACCGATGGGCCCAGCAGAGCCCAGTAGGCACCGGGAACACCGGCGTAGGGCATGCCCACGCTGCCGGGATTGACGAAACGCCGACGGTCGGCGAGGCGGTCGAACGGCATGTGCGTGTGACCGAGCACCACTGTCGGCTCGTCGAACTCCGCGAAGGCCTCGGCGTAGGTACTCATCGCAGAGTCCACGAGCACGATCTCCGTGTCGCTGCGGGTGGTGGCGTGGCAGAAGCGCACCGGTCCCAGGTCGTCGATCTCCAGCCGCACCGATAATGGGAGGTCGTCTATCAGGTCGCGTTGTGCGCGGGAGAGCGCAGCCGCCGTGTACGCGGTGGTGGCCTGTACATCCGGCGGCAGCGACTCGTCCGCTGTTCCGGTGTCGTAGGCCCGCAACACCTCGCGTTCGCAGTTGCCGTGGACCCAGACCACCCGATCGCCGAGCGCAGCGAGTCTGTCCAAGGTCTGCGCGGGCATTGGGCCGGTGGTGATGTCGCCGTTGAGGACGAACGCATCTACCCCTGCCAGTTCCGCGTCCCGCAGTACAGCTTCGAGCGCGGGCAGATTTCCGTGGACGTCGGCCAGAACTGCTACTCGCATGCGTGCCTCCCCATGGGTAAGCCACGAGAATCCAGCGCCGCCGCAGCCCGGGCAAGGACATCTGCTTTCCGCGAAGCCGGCGGCGAGGAACGGCATGGAGCATTGACCGCGCTGGGTAATCTGACCCGATGCGGCGGGTCCTGGTCTTCGGCGCCCTGCTGCTCCTCGCCGTTCTCACCGTCGCGCTCGTAGACGCCCCAGCGACCAGTCCCGGTGCCGCCGCCACCGCGTCCCTCGGGTCGGCGACGCCCCCCACAGCTTCCCCGGCGCCGGATTCGGGCCCAGGCTCTTCCACGTCTTCAAACAAAAAGACGTCGGGGGCTGCGGCTGTCTCCGACCGATGCCGCGTAACCGGGCCTACAGAGCTGCAGAAACTCGTGGAGCAGCTGGCCGCCCTGTGTGAACCGTCGGCCCAGACGGTTGATGCGATCTGGGGGAGTACCTGGGCCGACGGCGCCGGGCAGCAAACTCGCCTGGTTGTCGCCGGTGACATCCAGGCGCTGGCGGGGCTGTTGAAACGCGCGAACACAGATGGGCTGGCCAAGACGGCGGCCGTCACCGTAGGCCCGAAGCACTCCCAGGCAGACGCGGTCTATATCAATGGCCCCGCGTTCGTGGAGCTGAGTGACCTAGGGCGCGAGGTCGTCCTTACGCACGAGCTGGTTCACGTCGCGTCCCGCGCAACGGGGGACTGGGATGCTCCTACCTGGCTCGAAGAGGGCTTCGCCGACTACGTGGCCTATCGCCACACCGATCTCACCCCGCGTCAGATCGCTGAGGCTGCTCTTGATGCCCCCCTGCCACAAGCTCTTCCAACTAAGGACGATTTCGACGCCGCGGGCTCGAACGCTGCGGTTTCGTACGGACGGTCGTGGGTAGCGGTAATGCTGCTCGCCGAGCGCCTGGGCGGGGATGCCGCGATGAAGAGCTTTTACGAGAGGACGGCTCACAGGGGTATCGAGGACGCGTGGGGGTCGGCAGGGTTCGAGGACGAGGCAGCGTTCGTGCAGGCGTGGCGGGAGGAGATCCAGGAACTCAGGTTGGGCTGAAGGGGATTGGGGCGGGCAGGCTCGGGGTGGGAGAGTTGAAGAGCGCCCAACAGGCCGCATGATCTTGCACGACCGGAAGGACCAGGCCGAAGTGGTAACCCCGTGAGCGGACGCACGCTCATCATCACCAACGACTTCCCCCCGCGTACCGGTGGCATCGAGTCGTTCGTCCTGGCCATGGCCCGGCGCTTCCCGCCCGGGCAGGTCGTCGTGCACACCAAGCGGCAGAAGGGCGATGCCGAGTTCGACGCCGGGCTGGATTTCCCGGTGGTCCGGGACAAGTCGCCGATCATGCTTCCCACCCCGGCCATCACGCGGCGGTCCATCGAGATCGCCAAGGCCGAGGGCTGCGACCGGGTCTGGTTCGGGGCAGCGGCGCCGCTGGGACTGATGGCGCCCAGGCTGCGCGCGGCCGGCATCGAGCGAATCGTTGCCACCACGCACGGGCACGAGGTGTGGTGGTCGGTGGTGCCCGGGGCCCGGGGGTTGATGCGGCGCATCGGGCGTCACGTGGACGTGCTGACCTATCTGGGCGAGTACACCCGTAGCCGGATCGCTCCGGCGCTCGATCCGGCTGCTCTGACGCGCTTCGTGCAGCTGACGCCGGGAGTGGACGACTCGGTGTTCAACCCCACCGTCGACGGGGCGCAGGTGCGGGCCGAGCTGGGGCTGGGCAACCGGCCGGTGGTGGTCTGTGTCTCCCGCATGGTGGCTCGTAAAGGGCAGGACACGCTGGTCGAGGCGTTGCCGCGGATCCGCGAGCGGGTTCCGGACGCTGCGCTGCTTCTGGTCGGGGACGGCCCCTACCGCTCCGAGGTGGAGCGGCGGATCGCCCGGGCCGGGCTGGACGAGCACGTCTTCGTCACCGGGCGGGTGTCCTGGACCCGGATCCCGGAGTACTTCGCCGCCGGCGACATGTTCTGCATGCCCGCGCGCACCCGGATGGGCGGGTTCGATCTGGAAGGCCTGGGCATCTGTTACCTGGAGGCCGCGGCGACCGGTCTGCCGGTGGTGGCGGGCGATTCGGGCGGGGCGCCCGACGCCGTGCTGGAGGGCGAGAACGGGTTCGTGGTCAGCGGGACCGACGCCCGGGCGGTGGCCGACCGGTGCGCCGACCTGCTGCTGGACAAGGAACTGGCCGCCAAGTTCGGGCAGCGCGGCCGGGAGTGGGTGCTGCAGAAGTGGCGCTGGGACGACCTGGCCGTGCAGTTGCAGCGCATGCTCGGCAGCGGTCGCTCAGCGCCGTGAACTGAGGCAGCGAGCTACGAGCCCTGGGGCACCGGTTCGACCGCTTCGGAGTCGGTGTCGGCATCGGGCCCAGACTCCTCGGCCGCTGGGTAGCGAGCGGCCGCCAGGGAGATCACGATCAGCGCGGCCACCAGCCAGTACTGGTTGTAGAACGCCTGCTTGTTCACCAGGTTCGCGACCAGGAGCACCATCGCGGCCCAGCGCAGCACGTTGGCCAGGTCGGGCTGCTGCCGGTGCACGCGGCGGATCGCCGAGCCCAGCGTGAACAGCACGGCGGCGCCGGTCAGGTAGAACGGCGGGGTCCAGCTCAGCTCGTTGATCGCGGCGATGAAGACGGTGTTGGCGAAGATCAGGGGCTGGAAGTCGATCAGCATGGTCACCGTGTCGTGCAGCATGTCCGACGGCGAGGCGATGAACCAGGGCAGCACGAACACCCCGGCCAGGCCGGCCGTGCCGATCGCCCGGCGCCAGCCGAAGACCGGCCAGACCGCGAGCACCGGCAGCAGCACGGCCAGGTGCTGTTTGCTGGCCAGCCCGAGAGCCAGGCAGATCATGGCCAGGACCATCTGCCGGCGGCGCACCGCGAGCGCCCAGCCGGCCAGGCAGGCCATGAGCAGCGGCTCGGTCCAGGCCTGCTCGACCTGGGTGGCGGTACCCGGCAGGACCAGCAGCAGACCGGCGGCACCGGTGGCGACCAGGGCGCGGACGGTCATCGGAGAGTGGGTGGCCTCGGCCGGGGCCGACTCGGTGGTGCGCCTGCCCGGACGGCCGAGCAGGAACACGGCCAGGGCCCCGAGCAGCGTGATCAGCGTCAGCGCCCAGCGCACGTCTCCGGCCAGCCAGCGCCCGGGAGCCAGGAGCAGCGCGGTGAACGGCAGATAGGTGAACGCGTCCTGCACACCCGGAGAGTTGGTCCAGTTCTGCGCGTACATGTTCTTGCCCTCGAGCATGCCGTCGGCGGCCTGCTGCAGGGTGATCCAGACGTCGATCTTCGGCTCGGGATCCCAGTGGATGAGCATGGCCGCGGCGGTGACGTAGCCCACGGCGGTGAGCCCCAGGGCGACGTAGGCCGGGCCCAGCCGGCGGCGGAGCGTGGAAAGGGCGATGCCCGCGGCCAACACGAGCGCCGCGGCCGCGAAGACCCAGCGGGTGAGCCAGCCCTGGCCGGGCGTGAGGTAGGTGTAAGGCCGCATGGTGACGTGGATGACCGCCACCAGCACGAGAGTGGCGGCGAGCGAGTAGCCGATCCACTGCAGAGGTGATCGCTGGGCCGACTCGAGGAACGACCCGGCCGACCCGGTGAACGGCTTACGGGCGCTGCCGGCGACCACCCACAGGCCGAGGGCCACGGCCAGGACCACGTAGATCACCACGATCCACAGCCGGTAACGAACAACACTGTGCGTAGCCACCGCCATGCCGATGGTCAGCAGCACCAGAACGACGCCGGTAGCGATCGGGGAGCTGCGGCGCAGTGCGGGGCGGGGCTGCGGATCGGCCTGATCCGGGAGGCTGGGCGGGACCATGCGCTCCACCATAGAGGCCGGGCCGGTCCGGTTCTGACGCCTGTGGACAACCGCGACGCCCCCGGTACCCACCCGTTACCCCGGTTGCCGGTCAACGCCCGATCAGTACGTTTTCGGCCGGCCCGCACGGGGGCCTTGGACCGGTATCCCTACTTGTTGGGATCGCTCGGGTCGCAGTGCGGCATCGACTGCCGGTT
This sequence comes from Kineosporia sp. NBRC 101677, assembly GCF_030269265.1. NCBI lineage: Bacteria > Bacillati > Actinomycetota > Actinomycetes > Kineosporiales > Kineosporiaceae > Kineosporia > Kineosporia sp. NBRC 101677. The sequence continues at coordinate 127,004 of NZ_BSTA01000011.1, read as the reverse complement.
CTCGATGCAGTCCGAAGTGCCCTGGAAGGTGCTCTCGATGAGGCTCCCGAAACCGAACACCACGGCGACGATCACCGCGGCGATGGCGGCCACCATCAGGGCGTACTCGACGGCGGAGGCACCTCGGTCGCCGGCCGAGGGTACAACCCGGCGGGTCCGGGAAATCATCCGTTCCTCCTTCGGTTCCGGCGTGGCTGCGGACCACACCGGGTGTTGCCCCCCGTCACTGCTCCCCACCCTTACACAAGCCGCCCGTGACGTTCGGTCATCTCGACGATGATCGGCTGAACACCTGATCAGTAGCCGGTGCCGGTGGCTCCCGGCGGAAGGGACCGGCCGGGAAGTCTTCCTACTGCTCAGTCATTCTGCCGTCGCGCACGCCCTCGATGAGGGGGAATGGGTAAGTTCGTGGCTGCTGTCACTCTCTGCCCGCCACTGCAGTCACACGTTGCTGCCGCGTCCCGAAACTGTCTGCTGGACAACCGGTGATCAGTGCACAGACATCGAAAGACCCGGAAACCTCAGGGGGTTTCCGGGTCTTTTCGAAAGGCTTGACCGGCCGGTCCGCGCAGCCGACCGGAAGGATGCGGATCAGGGCGTCGTGGTGGTCTTGCAGCCCTCTGCCGCCGTCGTGTTCGTGGTCGTCTTGGTGGTGAACGAGCTGCAGGTGTCGCTGAACGTCTTCGACACGATCGTGCCGAGACCGAAGACGACAGCGACGATCACGGCGGCGATGGCGGCGACCATCAGGCCGTACTCGACCGCGGAGGCGCCGCGGTCCTTCGCGGTGGACAACACCCTGCGGAGGTGGTTGAGCATGCGGATCCCTTTCGTGGGTGCTCGGTGGGTTGTTTCCCCCCGAAGACATGCTCAGCGTGCCACTCGGGTAGCGGTGTGTACCCAAGGTGCATAAGGGATCAAGCAAAGAGAGAGCCCCATTCCTCGGCCGTTCGGCCGAGGAATGGGGCTGGTGTTACTGAAAGACGTTTACCGGCAACGACATACGAGCACCTAGCGGCGCTTCGCGTCGTCCACCAGGCCGAGCCGGACGGCGGCCATCACCGCCTGGGCCCGGTTTCCGGCCCCCAGCTTCTCGTAGATGTTGGCCACGTGCGTCTTTGCCGTCGACTCGCTGATGTAGAGCCGGCGGGCGATCTGCGCGATGGCCAGGCCGTCGACCAGGAGATCGAGCACTTCCCGTTCTCGCGGAGACAGTTTCGGCCCTGCCGGGGCGCTCATCCGGCGCTGCATGGCGCCGGCCAGGTCTCGCGCCGTGAAGGCTCGCGGGTTGGCCGCCGCGTGCCGGGCGGCGGCGACGACCTCCTCGGCCGGGGCGTCTTTCCCCACGAAACCGGACGCGCCCGCGTCCAGAGCGGCGAAGACCTGCTCGTCCCCGGCGTACATCGTGAGGACGACGATGCCCATCGTCGGACTGCTCGCCCGCACCTGGGTGGTCAGCGTGATCCCGTCGCCGTCCGGAAGACGCACGTCGGTCACGAGAACGTCCGGCCGGAGCCGTTCCAGGGCATTGAGCGCGTCCGCGACCGAGGCCGCCTCGCCGACCACCTCGATATCACCTGCCCGGTCGAAGGCCCGTCGAAGGCCCTCCCGGATCAGCTGATGGTCGTCGACGAGCACAACCCGGAGGTTCGCCGTTGCGCTGGTCAATTAGTCACCTCCTGGTCGGCCCGGGCGTGTGAGGCCGCCCGGGTCCTGTCTGCCGGCCGGTTGGCCTGGTTGGACTGACTGCTCTGAGTGGAAGGAACGATGGTGGGTATCCCGTGCGGATCGGTGAGAGCCACGCGGGTGACCGCCGGGCGGGCCAGGTGCCGGGGCTCCAGGGGTGCGGAGGTCTCGGTGCCGAGCCCGACCTCGACCAGGGTGCCCCCGCCTTCCGGGCCGGGACCGACCCGGAGATTGGCGCCGATCCGGCGGGCGCGTTCGCGCATCCCCTGGATGCCGAAACTGTCGGCCCGGCCGGGTTTCAGCCCACGGCCGTCGTCGATGACGGTGATGTGGGCCCGAGGTGGTTCGACGGCCACGGTCAGCCAGAGGTTGGTGGCCTGCGCGTGCCGCCGGACGTTGGTGATCGCCTCCTGGACGATCCTCAGCAGTTCCACCTCGACGGTGATCGGGAGCCGCTTGGGCGACTCGTCCATGGACAGGTGGATCGCCAGGTCGGACTGGGCGGCGATGCGCTGGGCGTGCTCGCTCAGCGCGGCCCCCAGGCCGACCGTGTCGTTCACCCCGTGCCGCAGGTCGAAGATGCTCATCCGCAGATCGGCCACCATCGCCTGGAGCTGCTCGCGCACGGTGAGCACCTGCTGGGCCACCTCCGGGTCGGAGTTCTGCCGGATGTCGTCCAGCGCGTAGCCGACCGAGGCCAGGTCCTGGGCGATGCCGTCGTGGATCTCGCGGGCCAGGCGCATCCGCTCGTCGGTGGTGGCCAGCCGGCGCACGTCGTCGAACAGCATGGCCGAGGCCAGCCGGGGCCCGGACTGCTCGATCACGCTGCGGCAGCTGCGCAGCGACGCCGCGTCCAGCCCGGTCGCGGTGATCACCAGCACCAGGGCCACCACCCGCTCACCCATCAGCACCGGGATCGCGGCGAAGGAACGGCCCTGCGCCTCGCGTTTCACCGGCTGGGCGCTGACCCAGGCGTCCTCGATGGCCAGTTCCGAGGCCTCCGGCGGTTCCAGTCCCGACAGCGAGACGAACCGCCCGCCGGTGGAACGCACCAGCACGATGGCATCGGCCTGTGGCACCACGGAACGGATGTCCTCGGCCAGCGCGGCGGCCAGGGTGCGCGGGTCGAGACCCAGGCTGAGTTGCCGCGCCACGACGTGCAGTTCGGACAGCAGTCGGTGCGCGTCGGCGTAGGCGGGCTCGCTGTCGGGGGCCACGTCGGCCCGCAGCCGCCGGATCCAGGCACCCACCGTGGGCACCGCGACCAGGATGAAGACCCAGGCCACCAGAGCGTTGCTCTGGTTCAGCTTGGCCACCCCGATCTCCGAGGAGGTCAGGATCATCCCGCCCAGGGCGACCGCTGCGGTGGCCGCCGTGGCCAGGCCCAGCACCAGGCCGGAGGTGAGGCCGGCCATGAACAGCGGAACCGTCAGGTAGGGCAGGAAGAGCACCCCGCTGCCGCCCACGCCGCCGATGATCACTGACGCGGTGAGGGTTTCGGCGAGGGTGGGGATGATCGGTGGCACGGCTCCGGGCAACGGCAGGGAGGCCAGCGCCGCGACGCAGAAAAGCATCAGGGCCGGGATCACCGCTTCGCGGGGGGTCACGCCCCCGCTCTCGGCCACCGCGCTCATGGCGACGGCGGCGCTGGCGAAGATCAAGATGATTCCGGCGCGGATCACGAGGGGCACGAAGATGCTCTTCGCTCGTAGTTCCAGCACGGCCACGGTGACAATCTGCCACACGAGGGATACTCGTGGCTTGGGATCGTCCAATACGACCGTTAGATCCCCCAAGGTTTTAGGAATGCGACGAACCGATCTGATGGGTTAGGTCCTGAGGTGGACGATTTGTACTCCGTGATCGACGCGCTGTCCGCGGCCGACAACTCTCTGACACAACCGGGTGGCGGAACGCCCCGGCCCGTGCCGACCGGCTTCCCGCTGCTCGACGGATATCTGGCCGGTGGCCTGAGATCCGGCGAGCTGACGCTGATCGGTGGCCCGTCCGGAGTGGGCAAGACCGCGCTCGTTCTCCAGATCGCCCGGCACGCGGCCCGGTCCGGCGGGTCCGCGGTCTTCCTGTCCTACCAGCAGGAAACTGCCGTCTTGCTGCAGCGGCTGATCGCGCTCGAGGCGGGTGAGCGGCATGGCCTCGAGGGGGCCACGCTGCGTCAGGTCCGTGACGCCTTCCTGGCCGACGGGCAGGGCGCCGGTCTGGCCGAGCGCCTGGAGCGGGTGGCGGGCGGAACGAGCGCGCTGGCCGCGCTGGCCGACTACGGAGAACGCCTTCTGCTGCACGCTCCGGCCGATGCCGACGTGGTGGACATCCGTGAGGTGGTCTCCGAGGCCCGATTGAGGACGGGGGTCCCGCCTCTGGTCGTTGTGGATCACCTTCAGGGGGTGTCCGGCTTCGGGGAACGGGCCGGCGAGACCGCCGCGGGCCTGCGGGAACTGGCCCGGGAGACGGGGTTGCCGGTGCTCGCGGTCGCCGTCACTGATCCGATTGAGGACGGGTCGGTGCGGCGCCGTCGCACCGGTCACCTTCGCGGGGCGGCATCTTCGGTCTCGGAACCGGACCTGGTGCTGATGCTGAACGAGAAGGTGGACGCGGTGGCGCGCCGGCACCTGGTCTACGACCCGAGGGTGGGTGAGGAGTTCGGTGACTGGCTGGTGCTGACCGTCGAGAAGAACCGGTCCGGGCCCACCGGGATCGGGGTGCAGTTGCGCAAACGGCTGGAGCAGAGCCGGTTCGAGCCGGAGGCCGGGGTGCTGCGCGAGGAACTGGCCGACGAGCCGGTGAGAGACTCGTAGCGGCCGGTTCCCCGCGGTGGCCGGTGTGTCAGCCCTTGGTGCTGGGGCGGCCGGACTCGGGAGCCGGTTCACGCAGCGGAGCCAGGGCCCGGGCCAGCCGACGCGTCTCGATGGCCTGGGCCAGCAGGGCCGCCGACTCGCGCACGGGCTGATGCACCGCGTTCAGGTCGTGGGCGGCGAAGGCGCCACCCTCCTCGTTGCGGGCCAGCACCACGATCACCCGCACGTCCGGCACCGGCACCGCCATCAGGTGCCGCCAGGCCGCCAGGGGCGCCCCGGCCAGCTGCTGCCGCACGATGTCGGTGTCGTCCACCAGCACCGCCCGCCCGGGTCCGCCCACCTCGGTGATCAGCCAGTGCTCGGCGTTCAGCTCCAGCCGGCGCTCCAGCGGGCGCAGGCCCACCCCGCCGCTGACCCGCCACACCGGGCCGTCGGGCACCAGGATCGCGGCCGCGTCGGCGGAGGCCCGCTCGATCACGTCGTCGGCCAGTACCTGCGCGGTGTCGCTGACGCCGTACAGCTCACCGGAACGCTCGTGCAGCGCCCGGATCAGGTCGGCCGTGCGCAGCGCGGGCTCGCCGTCGACCCCGGGGCGGCCGGTGACCGCCGCAGCGGCCTCGGCGTCCAAGCGACGTTCGAGCGCGCTGACCGGGAACCCGTAGGGATCGGTGCGCGGCCCCAACGGGTCGGTGACCAGACCCCGGCTCGGGGTCCGCGGCGTGTTGTCGGCCGGGTCGGCGCGGCGCTGGAACTTGCGCGGCCGGTCGCCGATCCGGCCCAGCCGCCGGTTGGCCGCGATGTTGCTGCTGTTCATCGGGACGCTGCCGGTCTCCGGCGCGGGGTTGCTGCGCCACCGGTTCTGCCGGCTGCCGAGCGGAGAGCTCGCCGGGGGAACGGGCGGCGCGGCCGGGGGAGTCTCCTCGCGCTGCGGAGCCCGCTCGAACGGGAACTGCCCGGTGGGAGGCTGCTCGGAGAACGGGCGCACCACGGGGGTGGAATACGAGAGACCGGCAACCGGGGAGGGTTTGACCTGGATCGGTTCGGGCTCGGGGCGGGCGCCCGGACGCCGGGCGCGGTCGTGCTGCGGCCCCAGCTTCTGGCCCATCCGCCGGGCCGCGATCTGCTGACCGAGCGTGCCGGTGGAGGGGCCCAGGTCTCTTTGGCCCGAGCCCGGAGCCGACTGCCCAGTCGGTCGCTGCCCCTGCTCGGCCGCCTTCTGCACGGCCTTCGCTGCAGCGACGTCGGCGGGTCCGGCCGGCCTACCGTCGGCAGATCCGACGGCGGCGGATCCGGCTCCAGCAGACCCCGCGGCGGCAGAGCCCGTGGCGGCGGAACCAGCAGCGGCGGAACCGGCTCTGGCAGAACCCGCGGCGGCAGATCCAGCAGCAGCAGATCCGGCAGTGCCGGAACCAGCAGCGCCGGATCCGGTGGAAGCAGATCCGGGAGCGGCGGATCTGGCTCGGGCGGAACCGGCAGCAGCAGAACCGGCAGCAGCAGAACCCGCAGCAGCAGAACCCGCAGCAGAGGATCGGGCAGCGGCAGATCCGGCTCCGGCGGAACCGGTGGTGGCAGATCCGGCCCCGGCGGAACCGGCTGAACCAGTAGCAACCGAACCCGCAGAGGCGGCGCCGGCTCCAGCAGATCCAGCTCCGGCAGACCCGGCAGAACCAGCAGGAGTGGATCCGGCTCCGGCAGCACCCGCTCCAGCAGAACCAGCAGCAACCGAACCCGCAGAGGCGGCGCTAGCTCCAGCAGAGCCGGCTCCGGCAGAACCGGCAGCGACAGAACCCGCAGAGGCGGAACCAGTAGCTCCAGACCCGGCAGTGCCAGACCCGGCTCCGGCAGATCCGGCTCCGGCAGACCCGGCACCGGACGTCGCGGCACCAGCCCGGGCGTCGGCGGACTTGGCCGCACCGGGCTTGGCGACACCGGGCTGGGCCGATCGGGCCCCCGAGTTGTCTGTGGCTGTCGAGGCCGACCCGCCCTTGGCTGAACTCGCCGGGGCGGACCCGGCACCGTTGGATCCTGCGGCGGCCGTCCCCGCCTGGCCCGGGGCTGAGGCCCTGGCCGCTCCGGCGGCTTCCGTGGCACCGCCCGGCTGAGCAGAGGTCGGCCTGGCCGCACCCGGCCTGCCGTCGGCCGACGGGGCCGCGTCCGGCCTGCTGTTCTTGGGCTGAGCCGCCCCCGACCCACCCTTGGCCGAGCCCGGGCCAGAGGCCTCGGACTGGTCGGCGCCAGGCGTGGCGGGGCCGCGCGTACCGGTGGCGGCCCCCGCGGCGCTGGGCTTGGCAGCACTGGGCTTCGCGGTGCCTGCCTTGGCCGCGCCGGACTGCGCCTTACCCGACCGGGCGGCCGGGGCCGCGTCGGTCACCGTGGGCTTCTCGGCCGCGGAACCTTCCGAACCCGGCTGAGCCGCACCGGCCTTCGAACCACCGGAGGCGAGCTGACGGACGTCTTCAGTTTCTGAGCTCTTGGAGGTGGCGACGTTCGCGCCGGGCCGTCGGCCGGCCGGCAGCGGTTGCGTCGCGATCACCGTCGCGTCGTCGGAGGTGTCGGCCGTGCCCATCTCGATCATCGGCACCGCGCCGGTCGGCTCGACCGTGATCAGGTCCGGGTCCTCGTCGAGCAGGATCGCCACGCCGCGCAGCAGCGCCTGCCGGGTGATCGGCAGCGGGACCACGTGCACGCCCTCGACCTGCTGCGCCTCGACCTGCTCCCACTCGGGCTGGTAGCCCGAGATCAGCATCACCGGGACGGCCTGCTCGTCTTCCCGCAGCGAGTTGACCGTGTTCACGGCCAGCACCGGGTCGCCCACGTCGAGCACCAGCACGTCGAAGCCCTCGACCTCGGGCAGGTGCTGCTCGAGGTCGTCGGCCGAGCGCTCGTCGACCTCGTGCAGGTCGGTCAGCCGCATCCCCAGCGCGAGGGAACGCGAGATGATCAGCAGTCGCGCCATCCGCCCCTCACATGCCTGAGAACTGTTGGAAGATCTTGATGCCGGCCGGCCCCATGACCACGATAAACAAGGCCGGCAGGATGCAGAAAATCAGTGGGAAGAGAATTTTCACCGGCACCTGCTGAGCCTTCTCCTCCGCCCGCTGACTGCGCTTCACCCGCATCTCCCTCGACTGCACCCGCAGCACTCCGGCTATGGGGATGCCAAACGTATCGGCCTGGACCATGGCCGCGACAAAGATCCTCAGTTCCTCCACGTCGGTGCGATCTGCTAAGGCGCGCAGCGCGGGCAGCCGTCCGGTGCCCAGCTGCATCTCCTGGAGCACCCGGAAAAGCTCCTTGGCCAGCGGTCCTTCGCTGCTGCGGGCCACCTGGGCGAGCGCCGCGTCGAAGGCCAGACCGGCCTCGACCGAGATCGTGAGCAGGTCGATCGCGTCCGGCAGCTCGCGCCGGATCAGCTCGGTGCGGTCGTAGCCGACCTGGTAGACCCACAGCGACGGCCCGAACCAGCCCAGAGCTGAGAGCCCGCTGAATGTGAGAACCATCCCACGTGGCCCTGCTCCGAACAGGGGAGGCAGGGCCAGCCCCAGTAACGCTCCGGTCACGAGCCCGAGGGCCTTGGCGCCCAGGACCCGGTCGACGTCCCAGCCCCGCGGGTTGCCGGCCAGGTCGAGCCGGGCGCGGATCCGGTCGATCCGCTCCTGCGTGGTGAGCCGGCGGCCGGCCGCCGAGAAATGCCCGATCAGCGGAACGAGGACACGCTCCGTGAACGGGATCTGCAGCTCGCTCTGGCGCAGCGGTACCGGGCCGGCGTGGAAGTTCTCCAGCAGGGCCTGCCGGGCCCGGGCGTCCAGACGCTGCCGGTTGGCCAGCAGCAGTACGGCGAACACACCGCTGAGCCCGAGGAAGAGCACGGTGATGCCGGCGGCCAGGAGCATCAGACGTCCACCCGGATCACCTTCGCCATCCAGAAGCCCCCGGCCGCCAGCGACATCACCCCGAAGGCGAGCAGTCCCAGCCCCAGGGGCGTGGTGAACAGCGGATCGATGTACTCGGGCCGGGCCAGCATCAGGTAGAACGCGAACACCACGGGCAGCGCGGCCAGGATGATCCCGGACAGCCGGCCCTCGGCCGAGAGGGCCGCCACCTGCCGGCGCAGCCGCTCCCGCTCGCGCAGCGTGCCCGCCACCGAGGTGAGCAACTCGGCCAGATTGCCGCCGACCTCGCGCTGGATCCGGATGGCGACCACCACCCAGGAGAAGTCCTTGCTCCCGGTGCGCTGGGCGATGCCGTCCAGCGCGTCCTCGGCCAGCATGCCCAGCCGGGTCTCCACCAGCGCCCGGTTGAACTCGCCCCGGATCGGCGGGTGCGACTCGTGCACCACCGAATCCATGGCCTGGGGCAGCGAATAGCCCACCGCCAGGCTGCCGGCCAGCAGTTGCAGCGTGTCGGGCAACTGGGCAAGGAACTTGGCCTCGCGCCGGGCCCGGGCCGCCAGCAGCACGCCCCAGGGAGCGGCCAGCCCGAGCAGCAGCCCCAGCGCGACCGCGGCCGGCCTACCCCGGGCGATCAGGGCGAGCAGCAGCGCTGCCCCGACGGCGGCGCTGACGTGCAGCAGCATCCACTCGCCGGGGCGCAGCGGAAATCCGGCCTGTTCCAGCCGGGCATCCAGTGCGCGGTCGACCTTCCCCCGGCGGGCCACCTGGCTCATCAGGCCGACCGCGGACCGGGTGATCGGGCTGTCGCCCAGCCGGGACGCCGTCTCCTCGGTGAGCCGGATCTGTTCCGGCGTACGGGACCGGACCGAGTACACCGCGATCCGCCGGACCACGTCCGACTCCTCGCGGTCGGCGCCGGTCAGGGCTCCGGTGGCGAGGAAGACCAGCACCGCGAGGGCGATGAACAGCAGGAGCAGTCCGGCCGTCAGCATCCGGTCACCGCACGTGCCGCTGGTAGGAACCGAACGCCCGCGGATCGACCGGGACGCCGTTGCGGGCCAGTTTCTCCAGGAAGGCCGGGCGCAGGCCGGTCCAGCGCAGCTGACCGGCGGTGCCCCCGGTGCCCTGGTAGTCGAAGACGAAGATGTCCTGCAGCGTGATCACGTCACCCTCCATGCCGATCACCTCGGTCACCGCGGTGACCCGACGGGCGCCGTCCGGGAACCGGGCCTGCTGGATGATCAGGTCCAGCGCGCTCGAGACCTGCTCACGGATCGCCCGGACCGGCAGGTCCAGGCCGGCCATCAGCACCATGGTCTCGACCCGGGAGAGCACGTCCCGCGGGCCGTTGGCGTGCACGGTGCAGATCGAGCCGTCGTGGCCGACGTTCATCGCCTGCAGCATGTCCAGGGCCGCGGCGTCCCGGATCTCGCCGACGATGATCCGGTCGGGGCGCATCCGCAGCGCGTTGCGTACCAGCTGGCGGATCGAGATCTCGCCCCGGCCCTCGATGTTCGGCGGCCGGGCCTCCAGGCGCAGCACGTGCTCCTGGTGCAGCTGCAGCTCGGCCGCGTCCTCGATGGTGACCACCCGCTCGTCCGGCGGGATGAACCCCGACAGCACGTTCAGGGTGGTCGTCTTCCCGGCCCCGGTGCCCCCGCTGACCAGGATGTTCAGCCGCCCCCGGACACAGGCGGCGAGCACGTCGGCGACCGCCCGGGACACCGTCCCGAGCTGGATCAGGTCGTCCACCTCGAACGGGTCGGCGGAGAACTTGCGGATGGTCAGCAGGGAACCGTCGACGGCCAGGGGCGGGATGATCGCGTTGATCCGGCTGCCGTCCTGGAGCCGGGCGTCGACCATCGGGCTGGCCTCGTCGACCCGCCGCCCGACCCGGCCGACGATCTTGTCGATCGTGCGCCGCAGGTGCGCCTCGTCGGCGAACCGGCCGTCCACCGGGAAGATCCGCCCGTGCCGCTCCACGTAGATCTGGTCCGGCCCGTTCACCATGATCTCGGTGACCTCGGGATCGCGCAGGTACGGCTCGACCGGCCCGTAACCGAGGATGTCGTCGGCGATCTCCTGGGCGATCCGGGTGCGGTCGGCCACGGTCAGCGGCACCTGGTCGGCCTGCAGCACCTCCTGCAGGGTGTGCCGGACCCGCTGCTCCAGCTCGGACTGGCTGAGACGGGAGTCGTAGAGCTTGGGGCCGAGGTTCTCGAGCAGTGTCTGGTGCACGGTGCGGCGCAGGTCGGCGAATGGGTCGCCGGCCGGTTGCGACCGCCGCCGGGCCCGGGCCCCCAGGGCCGGACCGGGCGGGGCCGTGCGTGCCCCGGCGGCGGTGAGGTCGCCGAAGTCGACCCGGTCGAGCCGGGCCTGGGCGAGCCGGTCGGCCAGGCTCATCGCCGGAACCTGCGCCGGCGCGGCGGCCGCCGTCGGCCGCCGGCCAGACCGGCGCCGATCACCTCGTCCTGGGCGAACTGCGCGATGCCCAGGCTGACCGGGTGACCCGGGTCGTCCTGGACCAGCGGGACACCCCGGTTCACCGAGCTCGGCACGTCGCGTGAGCTGGGGATCAGCCCGGACAGCGGCATCACGGCGGTCTTCTCCACCTCGGCGTGGCTGATCCCGACCCGGGAGTCGCTGCGGTTGAGCACCAGCCGCAGCCGATCGCGCGGGTAGCCCAGCTCGATCAGCGTCTCCACGGTGATCTTCAGCGTCTTCAGGGCCGGCACGTCCGGGGTGACCACCAGGGTGATCAGGTCGGAGACGTCCAGGGCGGCCATCACCTGGTCGTCGAACGCCGGGGGAGTGTCCACCACCACGTAGTCGAACTCCTCGCGCAGCACGTCCAGCAGGTGCGAGATGAGCTGCGGGCGGATCGACTCGGCGGTGCCCGGCTCGGTCGGCGCGACGATCGCGCTGAGCCCGGCCGAGTGCTGGGTGAGCATGGCGGCGACGGCGGAGGAGTCGATCTCGCCGCCCAGCGGCACTGCGTCGGCGATGGTGTGCGCCGGGAAGAGCTGCATCGCGATGGCCACGTCGCCGAAGGCCAGGTCGAGGTCGAGGATGCAGACCTTACGGTGCCCGCGGTCGGCCAGGACGGCGGCGAGATTGACCGCCAGCACGGTCTTCCCGGAGCCGCCCTTGGCCGAGAACACGGTGAGCACCCGGCCGCGCCGGGCGGCGGGGGCGGGGGCCGGATCGGCCGGGGTCTCACGCTGCGGCGCCCGGTTCAGGCTGCGCTTCACCTCGGCCCGCAGCTGCAGGGTGTCGCGGTGGTCGACGACCGCCGACATCCGGGTGCGCAGGGCCTCCTGCAGCAGGGTGGTGGTGATCTCGCGGCGGACCAGGATCAGGTCGACCCCGGGCCGGTGGGACCGGGCCAGGTGGGCCACGTCGAAGGCCTCCCGGTCGTCCAGGTCGGGGCCGAGTACCAGGGTGTCCTCGTCGCTCATCCGTTCCAGGTGCGCACGCAGGCCGTCGAGGTCGCTGAACACCGGCCCGGTGCCGCCGGTCTGGGCGCACAGGGCGGCGCCGACCGGGGGGTGCGGGTCGAAGAAGACTGCCGCGCCCATCAGCTGTCATCCCGGGCGTCGGCCGTGGGGATGACCGCGAAGTACAGCGGCTGCTGCTGCATCTGGACCCCGAGGATCGCGCGGGCGGCCGGTGGCGGCACGGAAAGGCCTATCAGTCCAGGCGGTATTGCGGTGGAGCCGACCGCGTTCTTCCCGTCCGGCCCGGCGGCCCCCACCGTCTGGACCGTGGCGCCGATCGAGATCACCCGGGCCTTCTCCACGATCTCGGTGGCCTTCTCGTCGCGCAGGGTGAAGATCCGCACCCAGGAACCCACCCCGAGCAGCGCGGCCGCCCGGTTCGGGTCTTCCAGTTGCACGGTGACCCCGAGTTCGTCGGCCCGGACCGCGGACTCCTCGTCCACCTCGGCGCCCGGCAGGCTGAGGACCCGCTCGTCGATGGTGGTGCCCTGCAGGACCCGGACCTGCGCCCGGCGCCCGACCACTGCGTCGATCCGGGTGGCGGTGGTGGTGGGCTGGTCGCCGGCCCGCATCTGCTGCGTCTGCACATCCTGCGCGGTGATCTCCACCCCGGTCTCGATGTCCCGCAGCGCCACCACGTAGGTGCCCAGCGCCTGCCCCTCGGTGGCCCGGTCGTCGGCGCCGCGTACGTAGAGCGCGACGATCGCGGTGCCGACCGCGGCCAGCAGGACGGAAGTGATCAGGAGAACCGTGCGTCGTCCCATCCCTGCCTGTCCGCCGTTCTGGTAGAAGCATTCTCGGATCTGCACCGGCGGTGTACCCGTCCGGGACTGCATTCTGTCGCATCACGGGCGCGCAGAGTGGTCGTTGTTACCTGATCGATGTGTGAACGGTCACGGCCGGGCACCGTCCGGATCCGCTACCAGCAGGGCCTCTTTGGGCATACCGGCGCCCAGGAAGGGGCCGACGGTGGCTGATCCCGAGGTCACCGCGGGCAGGTAACCGGGGTCCACCACGTAACCCTCGAGACCGGTGAGACGCCCGTTGCGCCAGAGCAGGCCGCGCCCGCTGGTGTCGCCGTCGATCCAGACGTAGCGGAAAGACGTGATCCGGTAGTCGTTCCCGAGGCCGAGCGGTTCCGGATCGATCACCGGCACCACGGCCAGGCGGTGACTGCGCACGGCGGCCGAGGTGATCCAGCCCTGGTTCGCCGGCCCGGCCGCCACCCCCTGGGCGAGAAGGGTTCTCAGCGACTGGGACGAGCCGCCCGTGTAGCGGGGGTCGAGCAGGTGTGGGCTCTCGAACAGACTGGTGGCGTCGACCTGGTAGCCGTTGGCGGACTCGACCCCGTTGCCGGTGTCGCCGATCAGCCGCCCTGGCCGCCCACCACCGGATTCGAGCAACCCGCGGCGCAGCGACTCCGAGAACTGGCTCGGTGTGCCCAGGTTCAGGCAGTCGGTGGATCCGGTGAGGATCGACCCGACGCACGCGAGGGTGCCCCCGACGAGCGTTCCCGAATGGGGTCGCAGGTTCACCTGAGGCCCCGAGCGGACGTTGTTCTCCAGTGCCGTCGCCGGGTCGCCGGTGTCCTGGCGAGCCAGTTGCACCACTGGTGCGCTGCTTTCACAGGTTCCGGGGGTCGGTGGCGGGTCGGTGGCGGGTGGGGTGCCTGCATAAGTCAGATTGAGGACGTTTGTGGTGAAGGAGTCTCGATAGAGCCTTCCGGTCGCCCAGAGTTGGGCAGTGGAGCCGGCCTGGCCTGGGGGAAGAGTGATGCGGAAGGTGCGCAGCCCGGTTCGCTCACTGGGCAGGGGTGTCGTGGTGCCGTCCGGCGTCTTCCAGCGGAACCGGACGTCGCTCGGCCACTGCCACAGGCTGTACACGGCCAGCCGGAAGGAGGCGGTCGCCCCGCTCACCGGAATGCCCTCACCACTCAGTGCGCGCAGCCGGACGGTACCCGCGGGGACATCGGTTGCGGAGTAACGCCCTGATGTCGATGGGGCAGTAGAAAGGGGAGTGACAGGCGGGGTTTCCGGCTCCTGGACGCAGAACCGCCCGGAGGTGACCTCTTCCGGGGTGAGGGCGAAGGGCAGGATGCCGGAGCCGAGCGGGGTGCCGATCCGGGCGGTGGCCGAGCGCTGGATGCTTGCCTTCTCGAAACCGAGGGCCCCGGCCAGGCCGAACTCCACGGTGGTGGGGGGAAGCAGCACCCGCAGCGCCTGGCTCGGGGTGGACAGGTCGCTCACCGCGTCGGCGAGCCCGACCCGGCCGTCGGTGTCGGAGTCGGTGAAGAAGGTGACCTCGCCGTTGCCGGGATCACCGTCCGTCCACTGCTGCGGGTCGATACCGGTGCGGGAGCGGCAGAGTTCGCCGCTCTCCTCGCGATGGGTGCAGATCGCGGTGAGCGTGGTGGTCAGCTGGTCGATCGCGCCCTCGGGCTCGACGATCGTGGGCAGCCCCTTCGCCGCGGCCAGGGCCAGCCGGTCGGCCAGGGCCTGCAGGTCGTTCTGCCGCAGGTAGGCCCGGCCGAGATCGACCGCCAGGGCGGCCACCCCGAGCAGGAAGGTCGAGATCGCCAGTGTGGTCACGATCGCCACCACCCCGGCCTCGCTGCGCGCCTCGTGTCTCACGACGGCTTCGCCGAGCCCAGGCAGCCGGTCAGGCCGGAGCCCAGCACGCTCTGCACCGAGGCGGTGGAGCTGCGGGTGATCGTGTCGGGGAAGGGGACCAGCGGGATGCCGAGGTCGAAGGCCCGGTAGGTGGCGGTGATCCGGACCTGGCCGAGGACCCGCTGCGGAGTCTGGGTGACTCGCCCCTCGTGATCCAGCCATTCCAGCCGGGAGGTGGCGACATCGGCCGGGCTGAGCCCGTTCTCGGTGACCGCCGAGCCGAGCAGCCGGTCGAACGAGGCGCAGTCGCCGATCCCGGTGGCGGCGTCGCGGCCGGCCTGGTCGAGCGCCGCGCTGAACGACTGCAACTGGAACAGGCCGTAGCCGTACTGGATCACACCGCACAGGAAGAGCATGAGAAGGGGCAGCACCAGAGCGAACTCGACGGCGACGGCGCCCCGGTCCGGCGCCCGCGAGCAGGTGGGTACGGCGATCGGGGCAGCGGTGGCTCGCCGGACGAGCACCAGGCACCTCCTCGCTACGGTCAGCACCAGGTGACTCACGCTCTGCAGCCCTCTGGTCCCGCACAGTCTGCATCATCTGGGGCGCAGTCAGGGCAGAATGCCGAGATCGGGGCGAAACCTGTCCTATTTATGGGGGACTGTCGGTGAAATCATCGACTGTGACTGGGGGTTTCCCCATCAGGCAGGCGTCGAGACGGTGCTCAGGGCCCGCGCTCGCAGGGCCGGGTCCTCGTCCCACTCGTGCAGTGCACGGTAGATGCGGCGCAGGCCGAGTGCCGTGACGGCGACGGTGAGGGCGGCGCCGGCCGGGGCCATGCCAGGTTCGGCGCACAACGAGAAGAACACTGCGACAACGGTGGTGCGTACGGCCAAGGAGGCGGCGTACCTGGCCATGGCCAGCGGTGGGGCGGGCTGGTCACGAGTCTCGCGCAACCCGGCCGGGTAGGGGTTGCGCACCGACCAGAGGGTGCACAGCCCGGTCACCTGGGCGGTGGTCGCGACCACCGCCCCGATCACGGCCACCACCGCGGCCACGCCCGGCGGGCCGGGCGCCCGGGCGGCGCCGAGCACGGCCACCAGCCCGGCCGCGACCAGACAGACCTCGGCGATCACGAGGATCCGGGCCAGCAGCATGATTCTCGGCGGGCAGGGCAGGCTTTCCCGCCAGAGGGCGCCCGGCCCGTCGAGCGCCAGAGCGTTGACCCCGAAGAGCAGGCCGGCGCCGGAGGCGGCGAGACTGGGCAGGAGCACGAGCATCGGCCAGTCCAGCCCGGCGGCGACGGCGGCCAGGGCCGGGGCGGCTGTCAGCGCGATCATGCCCCGGCGTAGCGGGGGCGAACGCCAGACACCGGCGCGGTCGAGTCGCAGGGCGGCGCCGAGCGCGGTGCGGGCCGCCGGCCGGGGGCGCACGGTGCGGCTCTCCAGACGCGTGCGGTCGCGCTCCGGGGCGAGCATTACGGCCTCGCAGCAGCGCCGCCCCAGCACGAGCCCGGTCATCGTGACGGCGGCCAGGAAGAGAAGGAGCTGAACGCCCGCGACGAGGTCTCCGGAACCGGCCTGTACCGCCCGGACCAGCAGGTGCCGGGTGGGGGCGGCGTCGAGCACGTCGGCCATCCGCCCGGTGAGCAGCAGGGCCGCCAGCGCCACGATCGCCGCCGCGAAGACCGCGCGGACCAGCATCGTGCCGCCTCGCGTGGTGCGGGCCAGCTCGACCAGCCAGCCCGCCGCCTGAGCCACCACCGTGACGGTGAGAACCCAGGCCAGGCCGGCCAGCAGTACAGCTGCAGCCGGCCCGGGGGCGGCGCCGAAGCCCCAGGCCGAGACCGCGACCAGGGTCAGGGTGGGCAGCATCCAGGCCACGTTCAGCGGGGCCAGCAGCAGGGCGCCCAAGTGCTCGGCCCCCGGGCTGACCGGGAAGGCGACCGTCTGAGCGCGCGGCAGCAGGGTGCGCGGCCCGTTGCCGGCGGTGGCCAGGACGGTGGCCACCGCGAAACCCAGCCAGGCGCTGGGCAGCAGGAGCGCCGCGTCCTGACGTCCCCCGGCAGGCAACCACAGACCAATGGCGACCGCGACGGCCACGGCGAGTGGAAGCGTCCCTAATCCCGCTCTTGTGCGCCAACGCGCACCGGCCGGCACCGCCCCGAGACGAAAGGCGACCAGGGCGCGAACCTCGGCCGCCGCTGCGGGAAATCCGGTCACGACAACAGGGCCTTGTACCGCCGGGCACCTTCCGGCCCCGACAGGTCGGCGATGGGGCCGGAAGCGACCGACCGCCCACCGCGCAGCACCACTGCGTCGGTGCAGACCCGCCCGGCCAGGTCGAGCAGATGCGTGGAGACCAGCACCGCACTACCGGCCGCGCGCAGTTCCTCGATCAGATCGACGGTCGCATCCACCCCCAGGGGGTCGACCCCGTCGAACGGCTCGTCGAGCAGAAGCACCGCAGGGGAGTGCAGCGCGGCCAGCACCACGGAGAGCCGCCGGCCCATGCCGTGGGAGAAACCCGCGGTGATCCGGTGCGACTGGGCCGCCAGGTCGAAACGCTCCAGAAGATCGCGGGCCCGCGACTCCCAGCCCTGTAGGCCGCGCAGCCGGGCGGAGAGTTGCAGGTGCTCCCAGGGACTGGCGCGGGGCACCAGCCCACCCACGTCCGGGCAGTAGCCGGTGACCCGGCGGGCGGCCAGCGGATCGGTACGTACGTCGATCCCTCCCACCCGGACCTCGCCCGCGGTGGCCGGCAGCACCCCGGCCAGAACCCGCATCGCGGTGGACTTGCCTGCGCCGTTGCGCCCGACCAGAGCCAGCGCCTGCCCGGGGCGGACGGTCAGGTCGAGCCCGGCGACCGCGGTCACCGGCCCGAAGCCGACCACCAGATCCCGGGCGCGGACTGAGATGTCCCCGTTCACCTCTCCAGTCTGACCAAGGCCGTCCCCGGTGCGGGGGACGACGGGCGAATCTCACCCCACGGTGAGAAGGGCCGCTCAGCCGTACAGCTTCTCCACGTCGTCCGCGAAGTCCTTCAGGATGACCGAGCGCTTCAGGCTCTGCTTGGGCGTCAAATGCCCCGACTGCTCGGTGAAGTCGGTGCTGAGCACCCGGAACCGGCGCACCGACTCAGCCCGGCTGACCAGGGTGTTCGCCTTGTCCACGGCGGTCTGCAGCTCGGCCAGCACGTCCGGGTCGGCGGCCGCCGCACTCACGTCCAGGGCCGGCTTGCCCCGGTTGGCCAGCCAGGTCGGCAGCATCTCGGCGTCCAGCGTGATCAGCGCGGCCACGTAGGGCTTCTGGTCGCCCACCACGATGCACTGCGAGATCAGCGGGTGACCGCGCATCCCGTCCTCCAGCACCGTCGGGATCACGTTCTTGCCGTTGGCGGTGACCAGGATCTCCTTCTTGCGCCCGGTGATCGACAGGAAGCCGTCCTCGTCGAGCGAGCCCAGGTCGCCGGTGGCGAACCAGCCGTCGTGCAGGGCCTCGGCGGTGGCCTGGGAGTTGTTGGCGTAACCGCGCATCACACCGATGCCGTACGCCTCGATCTCGCCGTCGTCGCCGATCCGCACCCCCATGCCCTGCAACGGCCGCCCGACTGTGCCGATCCGGTTGACCGCGAGGGTGTTGCAGCTGACCGGCGCGGTGGTCTCGGTCAGGCCCCAGCCCTCCAGCACCGGCAGGCCGACACCGCGGAAGAAGTGGCTCAGATCCTTGCCGAGCGGGGCGCCGCCGGAGACCGAGGCATTCAGGCGGCCACCGGTGGCCGTGCGCAGCTTGGCGTAGACCAGCTTGTCGAACAGGCCGTGCTGCAGGCGCAGACCCAGCCCCGGGCCGCCGGCGTCGAGCGACTGGCTGTACCGGATCGCCACCTGGGCGGCCCGGGCGAAGATCTTGCCCCGCCCGCCGGCCATCGCCTTGGCCTCGGCCCCGTTGTAGATCTTCTCGAACACCCGGGGCACGGCCAGCAGGAAGGTGGGCTTGAAACCGTCCAGGTCGGCCAGGAGGTTCGCGGTGGTCGGGGTGTGCCCCAGGACCGAGCCGTTGACGATGCACAGCGCCTGGATGTAGCGGGCGAACACGTGCGCCAGGGGAAGGAACAGCAGGGTGCTGGCCTGGTCGTTGACCAGGTCGCCGAAGCCCACCCCGGCCGCCCGGGCGCCGCCCACGAAGTTGCCGTGGGTGAGCTCGCAGCCCTTGGGCCGGCCGGTGGTGCCGGAGGTGTAGATCAGCGTGGCCACGGTGTCGAGCGTGGCGATCGCCCGGCGCTCGTGGATCACCTCGTCGCCGACCTCGGAGCCCAGTTCGCCGAGCGTCGCGATCGCGCCGTCGTCGATGGTCAGGACCTCGCGCAGACCGCTCACCTCGCCGCGGACCTGCCCGACCGTCTCGCGGTGGGCGGCGGTCTCGACCACGATCGCGACCGCGCCGGAGTCGGCCAGGATCCAGCGCACCTGCTCGGCCGAGGAGGTCTCGTAGACCGGGACCGAGATCCCGCCGGCGAACCAGATCGCCACGTCCAGCAGCGTCCACTCGTAGCGGGTGCGGGCCATCAGGGCCACCCGGTCACCGGGCTGCACCCCGAGGGCGACCAGGCCCTTGGCGCAGCTCACGACCTCGCCGAGGAACTCGGCGGCGGTGACGTCCTGCCAGCCGGCCGCTACCGGCCGGCGGAACGAGACGTGGTGGGGCCGTTTCTCCGCATTTCCCACCACGATGTCGCAGAGGCTCTCCTCGGCGTCGAGGGGAAAAGACCTGGGGACGATGATCTCGCGCACTCGTTGAGCCTATGCCGCGGAACCGGGTAATTCCGAGTGATGGATCACGCTCCTGACGACCGGACGGCGCAAATCCGATGAAAAACCTGAGAAATCCGCGAAAGCTGCGGTCGGCCTCGACCAGCGGGGGCAGTTTCTGTCACCCGGACGGCCGATAGTTCACCCGAGCGGCTCAGGAACGGCGTCCGGCGGCCGACAGATGCGCGGTGACCGGCTCACCCTCGTCGTCCAGCCCGCCGTCGACCGGTGATTCCCGGCGGTGCCGGGAATGCGGCGCGCGACTGAAGCCGGCGGACGAGTGGTGCTCCCTCTGTTTCACCCCCACCTCCGAGCCCGAACCCGAGCCCGAGCCGGTGGTCGCGGTGCCCGGCTTGAAGAAGGGCCGGCACCTGCGGGGGCCGGAGGACGAGGCCCGGGCCGGCGAGTTTCTGGCCGGGCTGGCGGCGCACGAGTCGGCCGCCAGTTCGTCGTTCACCGTGCTCAAGGCGCACCTCGCACTGGGGCAGCTGCCCGGGGGGAAGTACGCGGTGGCGTTCGGCGGGGGAGTGCTGCTGCTGGTGGTCCTGATGGTCGGCCTGACCCTGCTCGGCCTGCTGGTCTGAATCTGGTCCGAGGTCTGCCCGGACACGGCGTCTGGTGCCGCGGGGAGTTGGCGGTAACGTTCGCCGGGCAGCCCCCGTCAGAGCCAGAGAGAGGCCCGCATGGCCGACCAGACCGAGTCGAGCGTCGTGATCGACTCCGCGCCGGGGAACGTCCTCGCGGTGATCGCCGACTTCGAGCGCTACCCGCAGTGGGCCGGCGCCGTCAAAGAGGTCGAGATCCTCGACCGGCAGGCGGACGGACGGGCGGCCCGGGTGCGGTTCACCCTCGACGCCGGTGCCGTACGCGACACCTACTCGCTGGACTACAGCTGGGACTTCGACGCGGACGGGGTCGGCGAGCTCTCCTGGAAGCTGGACGAGTCCGGGGTGATGCGGGCGATGGACGGCAGCTACCGGCTGACTCCCAGCGGCCCGGGCACCAAGGTCACCTACACGCTGGCCATCGATCTGCGCATCCCGATGCTGGGCATGCTGCGGCGCAAGGCCGAGAAGGCGATCGTCGACACCGCCCTCACCGAGCTGAAGAAGCACGTGGAGTCCTGAGCCGGTGCGCCTGCTGGTGATCACCGGTCCGGGTGGGGTGGGCAAGACCACCGTCGCCGCCGCGACCGGTGTCCAGGCGGCGCAGCTCGGATCGAAAGTACTGGTGGCGTCGCTGGATCCGGCGCAGTCGCTGGCCGACGGTCTGGATGCAGCTCTGGGGCCGGAGCCGGTCGAGGTGGCCGCCGGACTGTGGGCCGTGCAGGTCGACGCGCCGGCCACGGCCGCCCGGATCTGGGCCCCGGTGCAGGAGATCGCCCAGGACGCGCTGGAGGAGCTGGGGGTCGACCCGGTGTCGGCCGAGGACCTGGCCGGGCTGCCCGGGCTGGACGAGCTGTTCGCCCTGCTCGCCGTGGCCGAGCAGGTGCGGTCGGGACGGTGGGACCTGGTGGTGCTCGACTGCCCGCCCTCGGTGCCGGCCTTCCGGCTGCTCTCGGCGCCGCAGGCGCTGGGCCGGTTGCTGCAGCGGTTGCTGCCGATCGAGCGCCGGATCGGGCGACTCCTGGATCCCGGGCGCACCGGCGACCCGCTCGTTGAGGCGGTGGACCGGCTGGCCGGGGAGCTCACTTCGGTGGGGGCCGTGCTGAGCGCCGACAGTACGTCGGTGCGTCTGGTGCTCACGCCGGAGGCGGGGGTGGTGGCCGGGTGCCGACGGCTGTTCACCGCCCTGAGCATGGCCGGTTTCGCAGTGGACGCTGTGGTCGCCAACCGGGTTCTCCCAACTTTCGGGCCCCAATTGAAGACGTCTGTGAGCGAGTCGGCACCGACGTCCACCATTGGTTGGATGGGCGAACGGGTACGCCGGCAGGAAACCGTGCTGAACGACCTTGCTGAGTCTTTCGGGTCTGTGCCGGTGGTGAGGATCGAGCACGCGGCGCAGGAGCCACGGGGGCTGGGTCAGCTCTCTGCCCTGGGGGCGGAGTTGTCTCCGGTGCTCGACGAGCCGCTGCCCCCGATGCCGCGCTTCGAGATAGACCGCAGCGAGAGCGGCTTCACGCTTCGGCTGCCCATGCCCCTGGCCCGCCGCGAGGAGCTGGACCTGGGGCGGAGGGGGGACGAGCTGGTGATCGCCGTGGACGGTTACCGCAGTGTGCTGGCGTTGCCCAGTGTGCTGCGGCGGTGTCAGGTGCAGGGAGCCCGACTGCGAGAAGGAGTGCTTTCCGTGGAGTTCGTGCCGGACCCCGACGAGTTTCCCTCCCGGTGGCTGTGATGGAGCACCGTCACCTGGATGCTGAGGCGCTGGCCGCGGCGCTCCCGGGGGAGTGGGCCGACGACGCACGCCTGGCCCTGACCGCACTGCAGGACGCGCTCACCCCCGAAACCGAAGAGACACCCTGCCCCGTGTGCGCGGGGGTCACAGCAATCTGCGACCACGGCCCGGTCCTGCTCGACCGCCTGGCCGAACTCGCGACCGGGCTGGCGCGGACGATACGGGAATTCACTCCGGAGAACGCGCCGGACAATGCGGGTGAAACGGGCACTCCGGCCTCCCGCGACTGCGTCCGGGGTACCGCGCCGACCCACCGCCCCCCGCCGCCCACTACCGTTCCGATCAACGTCTCGGACTGAGCGCCCCGGCACCTGCGGGGAAGGCCTCTTCCGGACAGCACTGACGACTGTCCCGGACAGGGACTCGAACGGGTAAGGGGATCCTCGGAGTGGAACTCACCATCGGGGTGGACGTCGGCGGCACCAAGATCGCCGCCGGTGTGGTTGACGCCGACGGGCGGATTCTCGAGCGCCTACGGGTACCGACTCCCGAGACCGTCGAGCTGATCGACGCGAGCATCGCCGAGGCCGTCGAGAAGCTGAAGGGCACGGCCCCTGGCGCCCAGGTCTCGGCCGTGGGCGTGGCCGCGGCCGGCTTCGTGAACGAGCACCGCACCACCGTCCGCTTCGCCCCCAACATCGCCTGGCGGGAACACCCGCTGGCCGAGGCGGTGGGCGGGCGGGTCGGGCTGCCGGTCGTGGTGGAGAACGACGCCAACGCCGCGGCCTGGGCCGAGTTCCGGTTCGGGGCCGGCCTGGACGTCTCCGACATGGTCATGGTCACCGTCGGCACCGGCGTGGGCGGCGGCATCGTGCTGGACGGCAAGCTGGTGCGCGGTGCCTTCGGGATCGCCGCCGAGATCGGGCACCTGCGGGTGGCGCCGAACGGCCGGCCCTGCGGCTGCGGCCAGCTCGGCTGCTGGGAGCAGTACGCCTCCGGCCGGGCCCTGGTGCGCGCGGCCCGGGACCTGGCGATCAGCGACCCGGAGGCGGCCGCCCCGCTGCTGGCGGCGGCCGGCGGCCAGGTGGACCGGCTGGTCGGCAGCATGATCACCGAGGTCGCGCTGGCCGGTGACCCGGCCGCGGTCGGCCTGTTCGCCCAGCTCGGCCGCTGGCTCGGCGAGGGGGTGGCCTCCCTGGCCAACCTGCTCGACCCGGCCGTGGTGGTGATCGGCGGCGGCGTGGCCGACGCCGGCGACCTGCTGATGGTGCCGGCCCGCGAGGCCTTCGCCGAGCACCTCTCCGGCGCCGCCAACCGTCCGCACCTGCAGCTGCGCCTGGCCGAGATGGGCAACGACGCGGGCATCATCGGCGCCGCCGACCTGGCCCGCACGCGATGACCGGACCGGACCCGCGCGGCCTCGCGATCGGGGTCGACATCGGGGGCACGAAGGTGGCCGCCGGAGTGGTCGACGCCAGCGGGGCGGTGATCGCCCGCGCCCGGCGGGCCACCCCGTCGCGGCACGCCTCGGCGCGGGTGGTCGAGGCCACCATCGCCGAGGTGGTGGCCGAGCTGCGCGAGGGCCGGGAGATCCTCGGGGTGGGCATCGGCGCGGCCGGTTTCGTCGACGCCGACCGGGCCCGGGTGCTGTTCGCCCCGCACCTGTCCTGGCGCAACGAGCCGCTGCGGGACGGGGTGGCGGCGGCCGTGGGGCTGCCGGTGATCGTCGAGAACGACGCCAACGCCGCAGCCTGGGCCGAGTGGCGGTTCGGGGCCGGGCGGGCCGAGTCGCGGCTGGTGATGGTCACGCTCGGCACCGGGATCGGCGGCGGGATCGTCACCGACGGGGCGATCCAGCGCGGCCGGTACGGCATGGCCGGGGAGTTCGGGCACATGGTGGTGGTGCCGGACGGGCGCCGTTGCGAGTGCGGCAACCGGGGCTGCCTGGAGCAGTACGCCTCGGGCAACGTGCTGGGGCGCGAGGCCCGGGAGATGGCGGCGGCCGGCTCACCGGTCACGGTGCCGCTGGTGCAGCGGGTCAAGGGGGACCACTCGGCGCTGGTCGGGCCGCTGATCACCGAGGCCGCGATGGACGGCGACCCGGCCGCGGTGGAGCTGTTCCACGAGGTCGGGCACTGGCTCGGGATCGGGCTCGCCAACCTGGCCGCGGCTTTGGACCCGGGTCTGTTCGTGATCGGCGGCGGGGTCTCCGACGCCGGGGACCTGCTGCTGGCCCCGGCCCGGGAGTCGTTCCGCCGCACCCTGACCGGGCGCGGGTTCCGGCCGTTCGCCTCGATCGTCAAGGCGGCCCTGGGGCCCGAGGCCGGGCTGGTCGGGGCCGCCGACCTGGCCCGGCGCGAGGCCGTGACCCTTTCCTGATCGTCCGGTGTTCGGAAAGTCGTTGGATCGTTGGCGAGGAGAGGGCATGGAGCCGTCGTCGCGGATCAGGATCTTGAGCTGGAACGTGCGGCATCTGCAGGGGGATCCGCTGGCCGTGCACCGGGTGGTGCGGGCCGCCGACCCGGACGTGTTCTGTCTGCAGGAGGGCCCGCGCCTTCCGGGGACGCAGGGGCAGTTCCAGCGGCTGGCCCGGGCCTGCGGGATGCACCACCTGGCCGGGGGCCGGACGGCGGGCAGCAACGCGGTGTTCGTCTCCGGGCGGATCCGGGCGAAGGACGTGGCCGCCTTCACCTTCCCGCTGGGGCACTGGCGGGACAACCGGCGGGGTGCGGTGCTGGCCAGTGTGCAGCTGCTGGAGGGTGGGCCGGCGTTGCGGATCGCCTCGGTGCACCTGCCGCTCGACCAGGCCCAGCGGCTGGGGCACGTGCGGTCGCTGAGCCGTCAGCTGGCCGACTTCGGGCTGCCCGCGGTGCTGGCCGGTGACCTGAACGAGGCTCCCGGCGGGGAGTCCTGGAAGGCGCTGGAGCCGCTGGTGGCCGATCCGGCCCCGAAGGCGCCGCTGACCTTCTCCACCGTCTCCCCGCGGCGGCGGATCGACGCGATCCTCACCGGCCGGGGCATCGAGGTGCTCGAGTACGGCGTCTGGACCCCGGATCCCCGGGACGCCCGGCTGGCCAGCGACCACCTGCCGGTGGTGGCCGACATCCAGGTGCGCGGGTAGCCGTTACGGGCGGTCAGACCACGGCGCCGTCGTCACCGTCGTCGTCCCGGTGCTTGGGCATCCGGGCGACGAGGGTGACGAAGCCGCCGGCGAAGGCGGCCAGCGCGACGAGGATGTACAGCTGCGGCGGGCGCCAGACGAGCACCGACATCAGCATGAACAGCGGGCCACCGATGACCGCGGCCCAGGCCAGGCGGCCGACCAGGTCACCCCGGGGCAGCGGCGGGGGCTCGGGCGGCTCGTAACCGCGCTCCGGCTCGGCGGTGGGGGAGTAGTCGCGCGGGCCGGCGCCGCGCAGCTCGTCCGGCAGTTCGTCCGGGTCGTCGAAGCCGAGCGGGCCGAGGTCGCGCCCACCCGCACCGACCGGCTGCGGCGGTTCCTCGCCGGCGAACTCCCAGTCGTTGCCCCACTCGGAGCCGCGCATCCGGCCCGGCGAGGGAGCGGCGTCCGGGTCCTCGTCCTCGTAGTGCCGGCGGGCCTCGGCCGCCTCGTCGGGCGTGGGCCAGGCCCGGGGCGGCTCGTCGCCCCAGTTGGCCACGATCGCGGCGAAGCGCGCGTCGATGTCGAGCCGGTCGGGCTGCTCGTCGCCCGCGCTGCGCTCGGCGTCGGTGTCGCCGTCGCGGTCGGGCGGGTCGCCGGCGGTGCTCATCGTGTTCTCCCCGCCACGCCGACGGCCGGCGGCGCACCGGCGAGGTCGGCGAGGAAGCTCAGACTGCGCCGCAGGATCTCGCCCGCGTCGTTGTCGATCGTCGCCACGTGATAACTGTCTCGCAGGATCACCTCGTCGGCGCGGGAAGAGGTCACCCGGTCGAGGATGAGGGCACTGCTGCTGGCCGGCACGACGTGGTCCTCGGTCGAGCGGAGGACCAGCAGGGGCTGGCTCACCGCGGGCAGGTCCGCGACCACCGTGCGGTAGCCACGCAGCATCGAGTGTAAGGCGTGGGACGGGATCCGGTCATAGGCATCCTCCTTCACCCCTGGCCTCTTGACGTCGTTGCCGACCGGCGGGAGCCACGGCAGCACCCAGCGCAGCACCGGAAGGGCGCCCAGTCTGGGATCGGTCAGCCGCACCGCGGGGTTGACCAGGATCACCCCGTCGACCCCGGGCAGCGGCCCGGGATTGTGCGCCGGGCCGTACTTCTGGGCCAGCGCCAGGGCCAGGGCGCCGCCCATCGAGAGCCCGCCGACCGCCACCACCCGGCAGCGCCGGCGCAGGTCCCGGAAGGTGGTCTCGGCCTCGGCGAGCCAGTCGGGCCAGCCGGTGCGGGCCATGTCCCGCACCGAGGTGCCGTGCCCGGGCAGGCGCGGCAGGCGGACCGTGCGCCCGGCCGCCGCCAGGCCCTCGGCCCAGGGGCGCAGGCTGCTGGGATTGCCGGTGAAGCCGTGCAGGAGCAGGACTCCGACGTCGTCGCCGTCCCGGGCGAAGGCCTCGGCTCCCGGGCGGACGGTCACGGCGGCTCCTCGGGGATCGTGGCTCCGGGCGGTTCGTCGCCAGGCCGCCATCGTTACACGCGCCCGCGTACTTATCGAGGGGATCGCCGGAACCGGGGGCCGACCGTTCGCGTCAAGCCGGCACGCCTGCCGCCGCACCGGCCGATCCGTGGTCTTTTCACCAGGAAGCGGGCGGACGGATGGTGCATCGTGACGGTGGGGCCGCCGACAATGGGTAGTCTGCGCGTCGGCCGCGTGGTGTTGGAGGCGGCCGTCGTTTCGTCTGTTGCGCACACGTGCGCGCGCGGTCAAGGAGGTGGCGATGCTCTACTGGCTGCTGCGGCGCATTCTTCTCGGACCACTGATCCGAGTGCTGTACAGGCCGTGGGTGAAAGGCCTGGAGAACATCCCGGTCGACGGTCCGGCGATCCTGGCCAGCAATCACCTGTCGTTCTCGGACCACTTCTTCCTGCCGATGCACGTCGACCGGAGGATCACCTTCCTGGCGAAGGCCGAGTACTTCAACGGCCGCGGGATCAAGGGCCGGCTGACCGCCTCGTTCTTCCGGGGCGTCGGGCAGATCCCGATCGAGCGCTCCGGCGGCCGGGCCTCCGAGGCGGCCCTGCGCACCGGGATGAAGGTGCTGGAGAAGGGGCAGCTGCTGGGGATCTACCCGGAGGGCACCCGCTCACCGGACGGGCGGCTGTACCGCGGCCGGACCGGGGTGGCCCGGATGGCGCTGGAGTCCGGGGTGCCGGTGATCCCGGTGGCGATGATCTCAACCTTCGAGGTGCAGCCGGCCGGCCGGCTGATCCCCAAGCTGCTGCCCAAGGGCGAGGTCGGGGTGGTGATCGGCGAGCCGCTGGACTTCTCCCGCTACGAGGGGATGAGCACCGACCGGTTCGTGCTCCGCTCGGTCACCGACGAGATCATGTACCAGCTCATGGTGCTGTCCGACCAGGAGTACGTGGACATCTACGCGGCGACCATGAAGGAGCGCCTGGCCTCGGCCCGGCGCGGTGGTGCGGAGGGCCGGCTGCCCTCCGGGCACGCCGAGCTCCAGGTCACCCCCGGCGGTCACGCCGCCGCGCCGCCCCCGGCCGGGGAGTCCGACGCCGGTAACCCGGCCGCGGGTGAGGAGAAGGACAAGAAGAAGGCGGAGGACGGCGACGCCGCCTGATGCTCTTGGTGCCGGGCCCGGTGTGCGATGCACGCCGGGCCCGGCCTTTGCCCGGAAGATCTGCGGCCGGGGACTCGTGCGCCGGAGGAAGTCCGATCTCCCGGAATGGGCTTGCGTCCTGCCCGTACTCTTGTCGACGTGAGCGCCCCACTGCATCCCATCACCAGTGCCGACCTGTACCCCACGAGCACTCCGGACACGGCGGCCGCGGCTCTCGAGGCCGGTCTCGACCTGTGGCGGGACAAGCCCGCCGCGCAGCAGCCGGAGTGGCCCGACCGGGCCAAACTGGAGGCGGTGGCGGCCGAACTGGCCTCGGTCCCGCCGCTGGTGTTCGCGGGCGAGTGCGACCTGCTGCGTGGTCAGCTGGCCGCCGCGGCCCGGGGCGAGGCGTTCCTGCTCCAGGGCGGTGACTGCGCCGAGACCTTCGCCGAGGCGACGGCCGACCGCATCCGCAACAAGATCAAGACGATGCTGCAGATGGCGGTGGTGCTGACCTACGGCGCCAGCATGCCGGTGATCAAGCTGGGCCGGATGGCCGGGCAGTACTCCAAGCCGCGCAGCAGCACCACCGAGACCCGGCAGGGGGTCACGCTGCCGGCCTACCGCGGCGACGCGATCAACGGCTTCCCGTTCGACGAGGCCTCGCGCATCCCCGACCCCGACCGGCTGCTGAAGGCGTACCACACCTCCGCCTCGACGCTGAACCTGATCCGGGCGTTCACCAAGGGCGGTTTCGCCGACCTGCGCCAGGTGCACGAGTGGAACCGCGGTTTCGTCTCCAGCCCGGCCAACGCCCGCTACGAGGCGATCGCCCGCGACATCGACCGGGCGATGAAGTTCATGATCGCGGCCGGCGGCGACTCGGACGCGCTGCGCACCGTCGACTTCTGGTCCAGCCACGAGGGTCTGCTGCTGGACTACGAGCGCGCCCTCACCCGGATCGACTCGCGCACCGGCTCGCCCTACAACGTCTCCGGCCACTTCATCTGGATCGGTGAGCGCACCCGTCAGCTCGACGGCGCGCACGTCGACCTGATGTCCCGGGTGCGCAACCCGATCGGCGTGAAGATCGGCCCGAAGACCACCCCGGACGACCTGATGGCCCTGGTCGACAAGCTCGACCCGGAGCGTGAGCCGGGCCGGCTGACGCTGGTCAGCCGGATGGGTGCGGGCAAGATCCGGGAGAACCTGCCCGCCCTGGCCGAGACCACGAAGAAGGAGGGTCTGCCGGTCCTGTGGATCTGTGACCCGATGCACGGCAACACCTTCGAGTCGGCCTCGGGCTACAAGACGCGCCGGTTCGACGACGTGATGGACGAGGTGCGCGGCTTCTTCGAGGTGCACAACGGCGTCGGCACCATCCCCGGCGGCCTGCACGTCGAGCTGACCGGCGACGACGTGACCGAGTGCCTGGGCGGCGCCGAGCACATCGACGACGCCGACCTGGCCATGCGCTACGAGACGCTCTGCGACCCGCGGCTGAACCACCAGCAGTCGCTGGAGATGGCCTACCTCGTCACCGAGATGCTGACCGGCCGATGAGCGCCGCCGTCGTCGACCTGCGCAGCGACACGCTGACCAGGCCGACCCCGGGCATGCTCGAGGCGATCGCCGCGGCCGAGGTGGGCGACGACGTCTACGGCGAGGACCCGGAGGTCAACGCGCTGGAGTCCGAGGTCGCGGCGCTGTTCGGGCACGAGGCGGCGCTGTTCTGCCCGACCGGCTCGATGGCCAACGTCCTGGGCGTGCGCGCGGTGGTGCCGGCCGGCCAGGAGGTGCTGTGCGACTCGATGGCCCACATCGTGCGGGCCGAGCTCGGCAGTCACGCCGTGGTCGGGCAGGTCACCACCCGGACCTGGCAGGCCGCCCGCGGTGCGTTCGAGGCCGACGTCGCGCTGGCGATGGCCGTGCCCGACGCGGGGCCGTACTTCGTCTCCACCGCGGCGATCGCGATCGAGGACACGCACAACTTCGGCGGCGGCACGGTGCAGTCGGTCGACGAGCTGCGCCGGCTGCGGGCCGGTGCGCAGGCGCTCGGGCTCTCGGTGCACCTGGACGGGGCCCGGCTGTGGAACGCGCACGTCGTCACCGGGGTGTCGTTCCAGGAGTACGGCTCGTTCGCCGACACGATCTCGGTCTGCCTGTCCAAGGGCCTCGGTGCACCGGTCGGCTCGGTGCTGGTGAGCAGCGCCGAGCGGATCGCCGAGGCGCGGATCTGGCGTAAGCGGCTGGGTGGCGGCATGCGTCAGGCCGGGATCCTCGCGGCCGCCGGGCGTTACGCGCTGAAGCACCACATCGAGCGGCTGGCCGAGGATCACGCGCACGCCCACGCCATCGCCACCGCGCTGGCCGGGGTGGACTCCTCGATCATCGAGCCGGAACTGGTGCAGACCAACATCGTGGCCACCACCTGGCCGTCGGCCACGGCGGCGCAGGCGTTCATCGCCGGCTGCACGGCCGAGGGGATCCGGGTCGGTGCGGTCGGGTCCCGGGTGGTCCGGCTGGTCACCCACCTGGACATCGACGAGGCGGCGGCGGGCCGGGCGGCCGACGTGCTCCCGGGCATCGCCAAGCAGGCTCTCACCGCCTGAACTGCACACCTGCTGCCGGGTTTCGCAGCCCGGCAGCAGGTCAGTCGTTGCGCAGGCGGCTGTACTGCACCAGGTCGTGCCAGTGGCCGCGGCGGAACTGCGTGCCCCGCAGCACCCCCTCGCGCGTGTAACCGGCCTTCTCCAGAGCCTTCTGCTCGGCGACGTTCTCCACGTCGGTGCTCGCCTCCACCCGGTTGACCGTGGTGTGCCGGAACAGCCACTCATAGGCCAGGCGCTGCGCGAGCGTGCCGACGCCCTGCCCGCGGGCGCCCGGGGCGATCGCGATGCCCAGGTTCAGCGCCTGACTGCCGCGGTTGGGCCCGTAGTGCACCGGATGCCAGCTGATCGTGCCCACCGGCTCGCCGGAAAGACAGACCAGCAGCGTGCCCTCGTCCTCGCCGAGCAGGCCGTTGACGTCCCAGCGCTCCTGATAGCTGTTCTGCCGCCGGATCATCGGCAGGAAGTCGCCGAACGCCGAGCCGTGCTCGGTGTCGTTGCGCCACCGGCCGAGCAGGGCCAGGTCTTCCGGCCCGACCGCGCGCAACGTGACCTGCGGCTGCCCGGTCACCAGATCTTCAGGACGATCTCGGTGCCCACGTCGACGTTGCCGGAGTTGGGCGTCTGCTCCTGCACGGTGTTGGAGAACGGGTTGTACTTCTCCTCCTTCACCCGCAGTCCCAGGCCCTCGAGCGTGGCCTTGGCCTGCTCGAAGTCCTGACCCTGCACGTTCGGCACCGCCACCTGGGGCGGCTGCTCGACCACGGTGAGCTTGACCGTGCTGCCCTTGGGCACCTGCTGGCCGGTGGCCGCCGGGTCCATGGCGGTGACCGTGCCCGGCGCCGCGCCCCCGGCCTGGAAGGGCTGGTTCACGATCTCGACCTTCAGGCCCCGGCTCTCCAGCAGCGGTTTGGCCTGGTCGATGTGCTGGCCCACCACGTTGTCGAGGGCGACCGGCTCGATGCCCTTGCTGATCACCAGCTTGATCTCGCGGCCGGGGGTGACCTCGTTCTCGGCCTTGGGCGTGGAGGAGATCACCTTGCCCTTCTCCACGTCGGCGCTGAACTTCTCCGAGGTGTCCCCGACGGCCAGGCCGACGCCCTCGAGCTCGGCGGTGGCCTCCTCGAGCGTCTTGCCCTTCACGTTCGGCACGGCCACCATCTCGCGGCCCTTGCTGACGATCAGCGTGACGGTGCCGTCCTTCTTCACGTCCTCGCCGCCGGCCGGGCTGGAGCCGATCACCGTGCCCTCGGCGACGCTGTCGCTGAACTCCTCGCGGACCTCGGCCTGCAGCCCCTGCAGCACGACCACGCGCTGGGCGTCGGCCACCCGCATCGCGGTGACCGCGGGGGTACGCACGTAGGAGCCCGGGCCGCCGGTGAACCACCAGATGCCGGTGAAGACCAGGGCCAGCACCACCACGATGCCCAGACCGGTGGTGATCGCGGCCCGGCGGCGGTTGCCGAAGAAGCCGGGCGGCGCCTCGTCCTCGTCGTGCACCCGCAGCCGCGGGACCATCGTCTCCTTGCTGGCCAGCCGGCCCTCCCGCCGCGACATCGTGCGGGTGGGCTGCGGGCCGGTGGCCGGGGCCGGACCGGGCGCGGGCTGGTACAGCGCGGTGGCCTGGTCGTCCACGGCCGGCTGGTAGAGGGCGGTGGCCTGGTCGTCGGCGTTCTGCTGGGACAGCGCCAGACCGGCGCTGCTCGGCGTGACGATCCGGGTGGGCCCGGCCGGGCTCAGGTCGGGCCGGTCGGAGCGGGAGTAGACGGCGGTGGCGTTGACCGCGGCGGAGGGCGGCACGGCGCCGAACTCCTGCGTGGAGTCACCCATCGCGACGGTCTGGGCGCTGCGCAGGTCGTCCGCGTCGGCGGCGCGCTCGTCGAGCAGGTGCGGCGGCACCGCGGCCCGGGCGGCCCGCAGCTCACTGAGCGCGGCGTCGCAGGTGGCCGGGCGACGGTCCGGGTTCGGGTCGGTCAGCCGCAGCACCAGCTGGTCGAAGCCGTCGGTCAGGTTGGGCGCGATCGAGCTGGGGGTGGGCACCCGCTCGTAGACGTGCCGGTAGGCCACCTGGATCGGGTCGTCGCCGGTGTACGGCTGACGACCGGTGAGCAGCTCGAACAGGATGATGCCGGCCGCGTAGACGTCGGCCCGGGCGTCGGCGTGGCCGTTGGCCACCAGTTCGGGGGAGAGGTAGGCGACGGTGCCCAGCAGTTCGTCGGTGGCGGCGCTGGCGATCGGCGCGGTGACCGCGGCGGCGAGGCCGAAGTCCGCGACCTTGATCCGGCCGTCGTCGGTGAGAATGACGTTCTCGGGCTTCACGTCGCGGTGCACGAAACCCGCCCGGTGGGCGGCGCCGAGCGCGCTGAGCACCGGCTCCAGCACCGAGACGCTCTCGCGGGGGGTGAGCGCACCGCGCTGCGACAGAACGTCGCGCAGCGTGCGCCCGGGCAGGTACTCCATGGCCAGGTAGAGCACGCCCGAGGTCTCGTCGGTGCCCTGGTCGAACACGCCGACCACGTTGGGGTGCGAGAGCTTGGCCGCCGACCGGGCCTCGTGCACGAACCGGGAGACGAACTCGGGGTCGTCGGCCAGGTTCTCGTGCATGACCTTGAGGGCGACCTCCCGGTCGAGCCGCCGGTCGACCGCGAGGTAGACCGTTGCCATTCCGCCGCGGGCGATCCGGGACCGGACCAGGTACCGCCCGTCGACCAGCCGGCCGACCAGTGGATCCTGGAGTGTCATGTCCACGTCCGGCAGTCTAAGGCCGACAGCGCGGGCTCAGTCCACATACCGCGTGAACCACAGGTCACAGGTGCATCGCAGACTACTGGCCGGGCGGTCGGCCATCAGCGGAATCGCAGTTTCAGCGTGCGCACGGTGGCGACGTAGCGCCGGGTGTCGGGGAAGGTGCCGTGGCGCCGCACCGAGGCCAGGCCCTGGTAGTAGCCGGCCAGGGCGGTCTGCTCGTCGGCGCGGTGGCCGAGGGCCAGCAGGAGCACTACCCCGGCGGTGATGTTGTCCCGGGCGTCGAGCAGGTCGAGCGGGCGTCCGAGCAGCTCGCCGGCCCAGGCCCCGGCCGAGGGCTGCACCTGCATGGTGCCGATCGCGTTGGCCGGGGAGACCAGGCGCTGGTCGAAAGCCGACTCCATCGAGGCCACGGCCAGGGCCAGGGCCGGGTCGAGGCCCAGGTGCACCGCGGTCGCGCGGACCAGCCCGCGCACGGTGGCCCGGTCGGGCACGTCGGCCCGGCGCAGCGCCTCCCGGTTGGTGGCGGCGGCGCGGGTGACGGCGGCCGGGTAGGAACGGTGGGGAAGATCACCGGCCGGGATCACCTCCCCGCGGCGGGTGCGGCGCCGGCGGGCGGCCTGCTCCCGGGTGGTGTCGGGGGGCTGAGGCCGTCTTCGTTCCGGTTCGGCCGGGAGGGCGGGCAGCCGGATCAGCTGACCGGTCTTCAGGACGGCGCCGGGCCGCAGGTTGTTGGCGGCCAGGACCGAACGACCCGAACACCCGGTCGTCCGGGCCACGCTCTGCAGGTCGTCGCCCGGCTTCACCCGGTAGGCGAGGGTGGGGGCGCCGCTGGTGTCGATCGGATGCAGCCCGGTGGCCGCGGCCCGGCGCCGGGCCCGGCTGTCCTCGTCCGGGTCGGCCGCCACCAGTGCGTCGAAAAGGACCTGCAGACCGGCTGTCCGCAGAGCGGCCGTAGGGCCGGGCGCGGGCGCGGCGGCCAGGTGGGGGATCGAGTCCGGGGTGGTGCCCGGGCGGCCGAGCAGCACCAGAGGTGGGGGCGTCGGCACCGGACGGGGTGGCCCCAGGCCGACGAGTGAGGCCAGCCGGGTGCGGCGCAGCAGCATCTGCAGGCCGGGCCCGGGCCGCCGGGCCCGGTGCCGGGCGGCGGGGATCGTCGCACTGCTCGTGACCGCAGTGGTGACTCGGGAGACGTCCTCAGTCTGCTTGGCGGTTCTGGGGGTCGCCGACGGGATGACCCCGGGCGCCCGCTCGGGGACCTGCTGGCCCCGGGCCGGTCCGGGCGGTCCGGGCAGGCCGAGAAGGGCTGCGGTCGGGTCGGTCATGGGCCAGGCATCCTCTCGGTCTCGCGTTGCCCGTGCTTCGTCCTCTCACCGGGACGGCCGGGATCAGCGGTCCGTCGGGGGCCATTGTGCAACAGAGAGTAGGCAATTAGCGACGACCTGTGATGTGGGCATGTCTTCGGCCGCGCCCGGGGCGCCGGACGTGGCACGCTGGGGACGTGTCAGACACACCCCAGGAAAACAACGACGTGCTCAGCCACGGCCCGGACGGCGAGCGGGTCTGGTTGCCCCTGCCCGATGTCGCCGAGCTGATCGGCACGGATTTCGGCAAGGTCCGCCGCATGCTGCAGGAACGCGTCCTGATCGGGATGCGCCGCGGGGAACGCAAGATCATGTGCGTGCCCGCGGAGCTGATCAAGGACGGGGCCCCGCTGCCCGACCTGCAGGGCACCCTCGTGGTGCTGGCCGACTCGGGCTTCTCCGACGAGGAGGCCCTGCGCTGGCTGTTCACCGAGGACGACTACCCCGGTACCCCGGTCGACGCCCTGCGCTCCGGACACCGCAAGACCGAGGTGCGGCGCCGGGCGCAGGCTCTGGCGTTCTGAGCGTGTGGTGAGCGCGTTCTAGACGCTCGCTCGTTCGGGGTCCTCGGCCCCGGGCAGCACGATCTGCCGGTTCGCCTTCCGGGCCTTCTTGGCCCGGCGGGCGGCCGGCAGGGCCACCGCCAGCCGGCGGGTGATCGGCACCGACGCCCGCCGGGACAGCACCTGGTAGTCGATCCGCTCGACCGCGTCGAGGATCTCGCCGTACAGAGTGAACGCGGTGTACATGCAGTCCCGCGAGGTGGGGTGCAGCATGTCGATGCCCGGCTCGGCGAACGCGTAGAGCCGCCGGGTGCGCTCGATCTCGAACTTCAGCAGTTCCCGGATCATCGGCGTGACCACGCCGCCGCCGAGCGACTCCCGGGTCACCCCGAAGCTGTCCAGGTCCTCCTGCGGCAGGTAGACCCGGCCGCGCTGGAGGTCCTCGCCGACGTCGCGGATGAAGTTCGACATCTGGAAGGCCTCACCCAGGGCGCGGGCCCGGGCCGTCGCCTCCGGCGACTGCGGCTCCAGGATCGGCAGCATCTGCAGGCCGATCACCGCCGCCGACCCGTACATGTAGTGCTCCAGGTCGGCGTACGTCTGGTAGCCGGTGATCGTGGCGTCCATCTGCATGGACTCCAGGAACGCCTCGATGTGTGCCCGCGGGATGTTCCAGCGCCGCACGGTGTGCAGGGTCGCCACCGCCGCCGGGTCCTGCGGCACCGGGCCGCCGGAGAGGGCCTCGAGGAACTCCTCGCCCCAGGTCTGCAGGGCGGCCGGGTCCGGTGCGGTGAGCGAGTCGACGAACTCGTCCGCGGAGCGGGCGAACGCGTACAGCGCCCAGACGTAGGGGCGCTTCTCCGGCGGCAGCAGCATCGACGCCAGGTAGTACGTCTTGCCGTGCTCCGCGTTGACCCGGCGGCACGCCTCGTAGGCCGCTCGCAGCTTCTGGTCGCCGATCTTCGCGGCGTCCAGGGCCCGGTCGGTCATCCGTGGCATCTGTACCTCACCTGTCTCATCGTTCCCCCGAAGTCACAAGATTCACTGGACCGGAGACTAACCGGCTCACCCCCGGGGCACGACCCGCAACGGTTCCGGCAGGGCGGCCAGGTTCTCCAGCGTCACGTCGAAGAGCCGCTGCTGCAGCTGCCGGATGTCGGCCACCACGGCCGCCCGGTCGTCGAGGATCTGCCCGCTGACCTCGCCGAGACGCTCGGCCAGGGCCGGCTCGTCCACCGCGACGCCCCACTGCGGCCGCTCGATGTCGGCCAGGAAGTAGGTGAGCTTGGGGTGCGAGACCAGGCTGACGATCGGGGTCCCGCAGCCGAACGGGATCATCCCGGCGTGCCCCCGCATCCCGACCACCAGCGCGGCCCGCCGGTAGGTGGTGTGGATCTGGGCGACCGTCATGTTGTACATCGGGATCACCGGCAGGGTCAGGCCGTGCTCGCGACGCAGGTCGACGACCAGGTTCTCGTCGTCCACGCAGTGCGCCGCGTAGTGCACCTCGGCCCGGTGCCGGGTGGCCAGGACCCAGTCGCGGATGCCCTCCAGGAACCGGGCGTAGCCCTCGCCGAAGCGCCGCTCGGACCGGTCGTAGGCACAGTTCAGCAGCACCGGCCCGGACTCGCCGAGGTCGCCGGGCGTCTCCCAGGCCGGGCCGCCCAGGTGTGCGGTGACCGTGGTCGGGCAGGGCTGCCAGCGCACCTTCGCGGCCAGTTCGGCCGGCAGCATCTCGCGCACCCGCTCGATCGAGCCGGAGTTGCGCAGCCCGACGAACGAGGCCTTCTCCACCAGGGTGCGCAGCGAACCGGCGAACCGGTCGCCGTGGAAACCCTGACCCTGGAACGTGTTGTAGCCGACCGCCCAGACCACCAGCGGCACCCGGATCCGGCGCAGCATCTCGTCGGTGACGTTCCACTGCCAGCCGGAGTTGCCGTTCGGCGCGGTGTCCGGCAGGAACAGCCCGCCGCCGCCGAGCACCAGCCCGTCGCCCGCGTTGACCTGGGCCAGCCGCTGCTCGTCGAAGAGCTGGTGCACGTGCACGTCCCACCAGCGCGGGAAGGACTGCGGCTTCTTCAGGGCCCGCTTGGCCAGACCGGCGCGGGGCTGCGGTTCGTACTCCAGGTCGAACCCGCGCCGGACCGAGTCGACCAGGCCCAGGTCGCCGGCGTTGCCGTGCGGGTCGGCGTGGAACGCGGCGTGCGCCAGCATGCCGCTGGTGTCGCCCACCGCGTTCGCCGTCGTCTCGGCCCGCTCGTTGCGGCGCAGCTGGATCCGGCAGCCCCGGTTGGACGGGTCCAGGCCCAGACCCTCAAGGGCGTACTCCCGGCCCCGCACGTGGTCGTGCCGCACCCAGGCGATCTCGGAGAGCTTGGCCAGGGCGCCGGGCGCCTGGACCGGGTCGGCGGCCGCCAGGTGCAGGTGGGCGCAGGCGGCCGGGTAGTCGGACACTGCGGCCAGGCTGAGCCCGGCTTCCAGGTGCACCGCGGCGGGGACGCCGGCCGGCGGGGAGTCGGGCAGGCCGGTGCGGGCCAGCTCGGCCGCCTCCCCGAACCGGCCCTCCTTGCGCAGCCGGGCCAGGCGGACGTTCAGCGGGGTCTCGGCCACGGTCAGGGGAGCCGGGAGCTCGTCGGTGGAGCGGGTGGTCATCGGACTCCGATCGCGTGCTCGTCGAGCCGCTCCAGGCGGGGGGTGAGCCAGGAGAGCTCGGTCCGGCCGAAGTCTTCCTCGGGGTGGAAACCGACCAGGTCGACGCTCTCGCACACGGCCAGGACGTCGAGCAGACGGATCAGCTGGTAGGCGTCGGTGACGTCGTCGGTCGGGGCCTCGCCCGGCGCCGGCGCGGCGGCGGCCTCGGCGGGCCGGGGGAGCTCGGCGACCGGATGGCGCACCGGCCGGCGCAGCACCTTCTCGGCCACCGCGTGCTGCTTGCCCGGGACCAGGTGGGTCCGCAGCCCGGTGACCCAGTCGCGCGGGTCGTCGGCCAGGATCATCCGCAGCCAGGCCGGGGTGTCCCAGCCGTCGGTGGCGTCGTGCCGGATGACCTGGAAGTCGGTGCGGCTGCCGCCGTCACCGGGCACGTTGCCGGCCGCCCCGAACCGCACCACCACGTCGTAGCCGTCGACCCGCTCGCCCAGGCCGGTGTCCAGCAGACGGTGCCGCACCGGGGTGACCAGGCAGACCCGGCTGCCGGTGAGGCGCTGGCGCAGGTCGTTGAGCCGCAGCACGACCAGGTTGCGGGCGGCGTCCTCGTCGAGCGGGGCGGGCTGCAGCCGGGCCTCGCGGCGCCAGCGGATCGCGTGGTGCAGCACGTCCTGCGTCTCGGGCCGGGCCAGCTCGGCCATCGGCAGCGCACTGGTCGCGGCGGCGAGCCGGGCCACGGCATCGTCCAGCCGGCGCCGCGGGGTGGGCCGTTCCAGCAGCTCCAGCGTCGGCCCGGCCTCGTCCGGCAGGGGCACCCGGGCCTTGCGCGCCGCGTTCAGCCGGGCGGCCAGCCGGGCCCGCTGGTCGTCGCGCTCCTGCAGCCGCCGGACCCGCTCGACCACGCCGAGCCGGTCGCCGTGGGTGATGTTCAGGTAGGACTGGTGGGCCTGCACCGCGGTGGCCAGGTCGCCGGTGCCCTCGGCGGCCAGGGCCCGCTGCCGCCAGGCGGCCCGGGAACCCGGCCGGGACGCCACGATCACCTCGGTGATCTCCAGGGTGAGCTGCGGGGCCCGGGCCCGGGCGGCCTCGGCGCAGCGCAGCAGCTGCTCGACCAGGCCGGGCACGGCGTCGGCCCAGGCCCGCTCGCCGGAGGTGATCGCGGCCGAGCCCGGCGCCCGCATCAGGGCCTGCACCGACTCGCCGATCGCGTCGAGCTGGGTGCGGACGTGCTCGGGCAGGTCGTCCCGCCCCCCGGACTCGGTCCAGCTCGCGACGGCGGCCAGGAACGGCGCGTTCAGCTTCCGCGCCACATGGGCCTGCAGGGCCCGGATCTCGGCCTCTTCCCGGGCCAGCCGGGCCGCCTCGAGCTGGGCGGCCCGGCGTTCGGCCCGGGCCTGCGCCCGGGCCTCGGCCAGGGCGCGCGGCGTCAGCTTCTCGAGCTTCTCGAGCTTGCCGAGGAGGGTCATCGGCGACCTCCGGAACGGGTCTGGTGGGAGCAGGCGGTCGGGCGCACGCGCAGAGACTACCGGTGTGACCGGACAGTCACTTTCCGTGGCCGAGGGTGACGCCTCTCAGCGCCAGGCCCGGGAGGCGTACACCGGATCGGGCCCGGTGATCCGCTCCGCCGCCAGGCGCCCGGAGACCAGCACCATCGGCACACCGACCCCGGGCTGTGTGCCCGAACCGGTGAACACCACGTTCTCGCCCCAGAGGTTGCCCGGGCGGAACGGGCCGGTCTGGAAGAACGAGTGGGCGGAGGCGAACGGCGCCCCGCGCTCCATCCCGCGCTCGGCCCACTCCAGGGGCGTGGTGACGTCCTCCACCTCGATCGAGTCGGCGAAACCGCTGTAGCCGCGCGAGTCGAGCATCGACAGGACGTGCTCGCGGTAGACCGGCCCGACCCGCTTCCAGTCGATCGGGGCGTCCAGGTTCGGCGTCGGGAACAGCACGTAGTGGATGTGCCGGTTCGCCGGGGCCAGCCGGGCGTCCGAGATCGTGGGATTGCTGACCAGGAACGACGGGTCGCTCATCAGCCGGCCGGAGGTCAGCTCCTCGAAAGTGCCCTTCCAGGAACCGCCGAAGTGCACGTTGTGGTGGGCCGCGCCGGGCCAGGACTGCCGGGTGCCGGCCAGCATCAGGTAGCACGACGGCGAGTACTTCAGCCGGCGCACGGTCAGCGGGGTCTTGCCCAGCAGGTCGCGGTAGGCGACCGGCAGGTCGGGGTTGAGCACCACGACGTCGGCCGGGATGCGCTCGCCGTCGGCGGTGAGCACGGCGACGGCCCGGCCGCCCTTGTGCTCGACCTTGGTGACCTCGGTGCCGTAGCGGAACTCCACCCCGTGCCGCTGGGCCGCGGCCGCCATGGCGGTGGGCACCGCGGCCATACCCCCGGCCGCGGTGAAGACCCCCGCCACCGAGTCCATGTAGGCGATCACCGAGTACAACGCCATCGCGTCGTAGGGCGACAGACCCGCGTACAGAGCCTGGAACGAGTAGATCCGCTGGGTGCGGTCGTCCTTCAGGTACTGCCCGACCTTGGGCGCCATCCGCCGGAACCCGCCGATCGCGGCCAGCTTGGCCAGGTTCAGGGTGACCAGGTCCAGCGGGGAGTCGATGTTGCGGTCGATGAAGTCCCGCATCTCGTACTTGTACAGCCGGGAGACGAACTTCACGTACTGCCGGAAGCCGCCGGCCTCGTCCGGCCCGATCTTGTTCTCGATCTCCTCGGTCATCGCGTCGACGTCGGAGTGCACGTCGATCGTGGTGCCGTCGGCGAAGCTGGTCCGGTAGAGCGGGTCGATCGGCTTCAGGTTGAGCCAGTCGGCCATGTCCTCGCCGAGCGCGTCGAAGCAGTCGGCGATCAGGTCGGGCATGGTCAGCACGGTCGGGCCCGGGTCGAAGCGGTACTCCCCGTTGCCGCCGGGCGCCTGGATCGAGCGCACCGCGGCCCGCCCGCCCGGCACCAGGTCACGTTCCAGCACGATGATGCGGCGCCCGGTGCGGGCCAGCCGCATCGCGGTGGACAGGCCGGCCAGGCCGGCGCCGACGATCACCACGGTGTCGGTCGGCCCGGAAACGGTACGCGGGCCCTTACGGCCGGCGAGCAGAGCGGCAGGGGCGAAACGCTGGCCCAGAGAGTTGGTCACCGGCACCCGGATCACCGTACCCGGGTGGTCGCGGCGACCACGAGGCCGGTCAGCACGTCACGGGCCGGGCCGTCGGCCAGTTCGGCCCCGGCCAGCGCCTCCTCGGCCCGGGCGGAGGAGCGGGCGATCATCTCCTCGATCCCGGCGAGCGCGCCGGTGCCGACGATGATCTCGCGCAGCGTCTCCACCCCGGTCTCGTCCAGGCCCGGATCCCCCAGCAGCCGGTTCACGGTGGCGGTCTGCGCCGCGGTGGCGTGCTGCAGGGTGCGGCCGACCAGGACGGTGCGCTTGCCCTCACGCAGGTCGTCGCCGGCCGGCTTGCCGGTCGTGCCCGGGTCGCCGAACACGCCCAGCACGTCGTCGCGCAGCTGAAAGGCCTCGCCCAGGGCCAGGCCGAACTCCGAGTACACGGCCAGCAGGCGCTCGTCGGCCCCGGCCGCGCTCGCGCCGATCAGCAGCGGGTGCTCCACCGAGTACTTCGCGCTCTTGAACCGCACCACCCGCAGCGCGCGCTCGACCATCGCCTGCGGGTCGCTCTGGGGGGCCACCTGGCTGAGCACGTCCAGGTACTGGCCGCCCAGCAGTTCGGTGCGCATCTGGTCGAACATCGGCCGGGCCCGGCCGAGCTGCTCCGCGGACAGGCCGCTGGCGGTGAACAGCTCCTCGGTCCAGACCAGGCACAGGTCGCCGGTCAGCACGGCGCCGGCCAGGCCGAAGGCCGCCGGGTCGCCCTGCCAGCCCTGCTCGGTGTGCAGGCTCTCGAACTGCTTGTGCACCGCGGGCATCCCCCGGCGCAGGTCGGAGGCGTCGATCAGGTCGTCGTGGATCAGCGCGGCGGCCTGGAACAGCTCCAGCGAGGCGGCCGCGTTCACCGCGGCGGGGCAGTTCTCGCCGCCGGCGCCACGCCAGCCCCAGTAGAGGAAGGCCGGGCGCAGGCGTTTGCCGGCGCTGGTCATCGAGGTGATCCGGTCGAGGACCTGGACGCACTCCGGGGCGATGTCGGCGAGGGCGGCCGAGCGCAGGGCGAGGAACTCCCTCAGCGCCATGTCCACCCGCTCCCGCAGGTCCTCGGCCTGCAGGGGATGGCGGCCGGGGGCCGGGGCGAGCGACGTCATGCTGACGGGACCTCGTTTCGTTCCTGCTGGCGACCCGGTGTCCGTACCGGGTTCGGGCCCGGTCCGTGGTGGCCGGGAGCCCACCTTCTCAGGTCTGACGACCGGTTGCGCGTCGGTAGGGGCGACAGCCCCGGAACAACGCCGCCTTCCGTCCCGGACCGTCCCAAAACGACCGGCTCGCACGAGCCGGACGTCCGTGACCGAGGAGGTCACCGACGTCCATTGTTCGGTCTGGGCCCTAAGAGATCGGATCGGTACCCGGCTGTGGTGCCCCGGACCCGTAAACTCGTACCCATGGCTCAGGACCGATCGGCAGCTGGCTCCCCGTTGCACGAGCAGCTGCAGGCACTCATCGCGGCGAAGCGCCCGTCGATCTCGTTCGAGTTCTTCCCGCCGAAGACCGACGAGGCGGAGGCGGTGCTCTGGCAGTCGATCCGCCGGCTGGAACCGCTCAACCCGACCTTCGTGTCGGTCACCTACGGGGCCGGCGGCTCGAGCCGGGACCGCACCACGCGGGTCACCCAGCGCATCGCGCAGGACACCACGCTGACCCCGATGGCGCACCTGACCTGTGTCGGCGCCAGCCTGGCCGACCTGCGCGGGGTGATCGCCGACTACGCGGCCGCCGGGGTGAAGAACGTGCTGGTGGTGCGGGGCGACCCGGCGGGCGGCCCGCGGGCCGAGTGGGTGCAGCACGAGGGCGGGCCGCGCTACGCGGTCGAACTCGTGAAACTGGTCCGTGAGCTGGGCAACTTCAGTGTGGGGGTGGCTGCGTTCCCGGACATCCACCCGGCCAGCGCCGACCTCGACGCCGACGCCCGGGTGCTCGCGATGAAGGCGGAGGCGGGGGCGCAGTTCGCGATCACCCAGATGTTCTTCCGCCCGCAGGCCTACTTCGACCTGGTCGAGCGGGCGGCCTCGCTGGGCTGCACGATGCCGATCATCCCGGGGGTCATGCCGGTGACGAACGTGCGCCAGGTGGAGCGGATCGCCGAGCTCACCGGGGTGGCCCTGCCCGCCGAGGTGGTCGAGCGGCTGCACGCGGTGGCGGACGAGCCGGCCGCGGTGCGGCAGGTGGGCGTGGAGATCGCTACCGAGCTGTGCCAGGAGCTGTTGCAGGGTGGCGCGCCCGGGCTGCACTTCATCACGATGAACCGCTCGACGGCGACGCTCGAGGTGGCGGAGGCTTTGGGGCTGACGGCGCGGGTCTAGCTGCCTTTGTCTGAAGACGTCGGTGGGCCTGTGCGGTGCGTAGGTCGGCGGTTGCGGGGGTA
The DNA here is from genome assembly GCF_030269265.1 of Kineosporia sp. NBRC 101677. Lineage (NCBI taxonomy): Bacteria > Bacillati > Actinomycetota > Actinomycetes > Kineosporiales > Kineosporiaceae > Kineosporia > Kineosporia sp. NBRC 101677. The sequence continues at coordinate 84,252 of NZ_BSTA01000011.1, read as the reverse complement.
GCGGATGACTGATCCCGAGCCGGAGTTCGGTGACTGGTCCTCCCTGCACGGTGATGCCTCGCCCACCGGGATCGTGGGTGCCTGGCTGCGTTTCGTGTACATGGTGGCCAGGCCCCTGGTCCGGTTGGGGGTCTCGCCGAACGCGGTCACCCTGGCGGGACTCGTGCTGGGCGTAGGCGCGCTGTGGCCGGCCGGTGCCGGATCCCGCTGGCCCCTGCTGGCTGCGGCTCTGATCGGTGTCTCTGCGCTCCTCGACGGTCTGGACGGCGCTGTCGCGGTGCTTTCGGACAAGGTCACCGAGCTGGGCAGACGTCTGGACCACGTCTGCGACCGCACCACGGAAGTCGGCTTCGCCGTATGCCTCTGGCTGGCCGGCGGTCTGCTGCCCTGGTCCCTCGCCGGGGCCCTGCTCGCTCTGATTCATGAGGGCGTGCGGTCGTGGGCGCGTAGCCGGGGGGTGACCTCGATCGGGGTGGTCACGGTGTCCGAACGCCCTACGCGAGTTCTGGTCTCGGCCATGTTCGTGCTGGCCGCCGGGGTGTATCCGGAGTCGGCGGCAGACTGGGCGACCATGGGCGGGATCGTGCTTACGGGGGCGGGGCTTCTAGGGCTGGGGCAGCTGATTCTGGCTATGCGGCGGGCTTTCTCGGAGTAGCGGTCTGTACGAAGCGGGATTTGTCCACAGAAGACGCTCTGGGCGGGCTTCAGCCGGTGGGTTCTGGCCAGGCTCGGTTGCATGGAGAAGGAACCGGCCCGCCCCGGCCCGATCTACGACCGGGTGATGCGGCGGCTCGTCGAGAACGATCTGCGGGGATTCTGCGACTGGATCGGGGTGCCGTGGGAGGGGATACCCGCTGTGCTGCCGGGGGTTTTCGCAGCCGAGACGCTGAGTGTGGACCTGCTGGTCCGGACCGGCGCCGAACGCATGCTGCACACCGAGTACATGAGAACCCCCACGCCCGACGTGCCGGGCCGGATGATGCTCTACCGGGCTCAGATCATGCGCCGCTACCCGGGGGTTCGGCTCACTCAGGTGGCGGTGGTGCTGGGGGAGGGGCGGCTGCGGTCGGCCGACGACCCGGAGAACGGGTTCTCGGCCGGGATCCGCACGATCTACCTGCGGGAGACCGACCCGGAGCAGCTCCTGGCGATTCCTGATCTCGCACCCCTGGCGGTGCTGGCGCGGGGGAGCCGGGCCGAGCGGGGAAGCCGGTTCGCGCAGACACTGGAGCTGATCCGCAAGCAGCCGGAGGAGCGGCAGGCCGGGCTGTACGAGGCCGCGGTGACATTGGCGGCGATCACGCTGGACCGGGCTACGATCGGAAACATCGGGAAGGAGATGGGTGTGAGCATCGACGAGGTGGTCAGCTTCTACGACGACACCGTGATCGGCGAGGCGCTGAAGGCGCGTGGCCGGGAACAAGGTCGGGAGCAGGGCCGGGAACAGGGTGTCGCCCAGACTCTGCTGGCGTTGTTGAGCAGCCGTTTCGGTGACCGGCCGGGCCTGCCGGACCTGGCGGACGAACTGGCCCGGTCCGGCTCGGTGGAAGCCGTGGTGCGGGCGATCGGCGAGGCGGCCGAGCCGGAGGACGTGGCTCACCGCATGCTCGGCTAGAGCCTTTCCGGCAGGCCCGCCGATCAGGTGCTTCCGATCAGGCCTGTCCGATGAGGTCTTTCTGATCAGGCCTTTCCGATGAGGTCGGCGACGATGGCGGCCGACAGCCCGACCAGGGGCAGGCCGCCGCCCGGGTGCGACGAGCCTCCGACCAGGAAGAGCCCGGGAACGGGGCTGCGGTTGGCGGGGCGCAGGAAGGCCGAGCGGGCGCCGTTGCTGCTGGAGCCGTAGATCGCCCCTCCGGTCGAGCGGGTGTTCCGCTCCAGGTCGGCCGGGGTCCGGATCTCTTTCCAGAGCAGGCGTTCCCGTACGTCCAGACCACGCCGGGCCATCACGTCGAGGATCTTCTCGGCGTAGGAGGCGGCCAGACCGGGTTGGTCCCAGTCCATCCCCGATCCCGGGTCGTGCCGGGGAGCGTTGACGAGGACGAACCAGGCTTCGTGGTCGTCGTCCGGGCGAAGCTCCGGATCGTCCGGTGCGCTGATGTAGACCGTGGGATCGGGCACCGGAGAAGGTCTGCCGGACTGCCGGCCGGTGCCGAACACGTGGTCGAACTCGGCGTCGTAGTCGGACGGGAAGAGCACGGTGTGATGCCGGAGCCCCGGGGTGCGCCCGCGCAGCGCCAGGAGCATGACGAATCCGGAGAGCGAAGGCGAGGCCTTGGCGAGCGCGCGGCGGCCCCGATCGCCTTCGGACCCGGGCAGCAGATCGCGATAGAGGTGGGCGGCCTCGACGCCGGAGACCACCACGTCGGCCGGCAGGGTCTCACCGCTCTCCAGTTGCACGCCCTCCACCTTCGGTGCGGCGAGCACCCGGGAGACCGGCGCCGAGGTGCGGATCTTGACCCCGCGTGAAACCGCCCGGTCGGTGATGGCGGCCCCGAGACGCCAGAGGCCACCAGGGATGTACCAGGCGCCGAAAGCGTGTTCCACGAAAGGAATCGTGGCCAGGGCCGCCGGTGCCCGCCGGGGGTCGGACCCGGTGTAGGTGGCGTAGCGGTCGAGGAACATCCGCTGCTCGGGTGCCTGCAGGTACTTACGGCCGAGGTCGCGGAGGCTGAGCCAGGGCGCGACCGTGCGCACGTCGGCCGGATTGCGGGCCAGGCCGAGCAGGGTGCGCACGCCCTCGAGCGGGGACTCCAGGAAGGGGTCGCGCGTCAGGTCCCAGATCCGGGCGGAGCGCTGATGGAAAGCGCTCCAGTCCCGCCCCGCCTTCTCACCCAGGGCTGCGGCCCAGGCCCGGGAGACTCCGGCCGGGCCGGTGTTCGGCAGGTCGAACTCCAGACCGCCGGGGAAGCGGTAGTGGCAGGTCGGGTCGAGCGGAACCAGTTCGAGCTCGTCGTCCAGCGGGCGGCCGGTCTTGAGGAAGAGGTCCCGATAGACCGCGGGCAGCGTGACCAGGCTGGGGCCGGTGTCGAAGGCGAAGCCTTCGCGGCGTAGCAGCCCGAGCTTGCCGCCGACCTGCGCGGCCTGCTCCACCACGGTCACCTGGTGCCCCAGCGCCCCGAGCCGGGCCGCGGCCGAGAGCCCGCCGAGCCCGGCGCCGATCACCACCACCTTGGCCACGTCAGTACTCCTCGGCCGGGTCGGCCGGTTCCACCTCGTGCGCTCGGCGCCGGGCCGGGGCGATGGACCGGCCGCGCCAGGACAGTTCGCCCCGGCCCTGTGCCCTGAGCGACCGGGCGACCAGCGAGCCGAACACCGCGATCGATGCCGGGTGGGCGAAGGCGTCGGGCAAGGACCGTCCGCCGGTGCGTTCGGCGACGAGATAACGGCCGACCACGCCGGCCAGGTACCCACCGAAGCCGGTGAGGGATCCGGTGAGCGCGGCCACCGGCGGGACCAGATAGACCACGCCGAGCCCGGCGACCACCGCCCCGGCCCCGGCCCTGGACCCGAACGCCGACCACAGTGATTTGGTGTAGCCGTCGCGCAGTTCCGGCCAGCTGCCGTACATCCGGCAGACCGCGAGCCCGGTGCCGTCGACCACCCCGCCGTGGCCGCCGGCCGCCTTGACCGCGCGAAGCAGGGCAATGTCGTCCAGCACGGCGCTGCGTACGGAATCCGCAGCGTGCCCGCCGCTGTCGCGATAGGCGTTGGCGTCGAGCACGAGGAACTGGCCGTTGGCCGCGGCCAGGCTGCCGCGGGGCGAGCGCTCGGCCAGGCCCAAGGGCAGGGTGGTGAGCCAGGACCACTGCAGGAGCGGCTGAACCAGACGCTCGGCGGGGGTGTCGGTCAGCTGCCGGGGGTAGGGGGAGACGAGTTGCAGGCCGGACTCCCGGAGCAGATCCACGGCCGCGGCAAGGGCGTGCGGGGCGAACCGGACGTCGGCATCCACGAAGACGAGCACCGATCCGGAGGCCGCCTGGGCCCCGGCGGCGCAGGCGTGGGACTTGCCCAGCCATCCCGGTGACAGCTCACCGGCCTCGATCAGGCGAACGCGTGGGTCACCGGCCGCGGTCCGCCGCACGATGTCGGCGGTGCCGTCGGTGGAGCCGTCGTCGACGACGACGATCTCCAGGTCGGGGATCCGGATCTGGTCGAGAAGGGAGGCCAGGCAGGGCGCGACCCGGTCGGCCTCGTCACGGACGGGCAGCACCACCGAGACCCGCTCGCGGACTTCGGTGGGATCGCAGGTGGGACGTCGCAGGGCGCGCAGATTGAACGCAGTGTGGACGGTGAGACCCACCGCGGCCAGGCTCCCGGCGCGCACGAGCCCTCGCCAGATCTTCTCGGGGGCACGACGGCTTTTCTGGGGGCCACGACGGCCGGAGCGGGTCTCGTTCCGCTCGGGCCCTGGCGTGTTGGACACCCGGGCGGAGGTCCGGTTCCGCACCTGAAGGTCGGTCAGAGTCACTCGTGCCCGCCGTTCCGCGCTGATCCTGCGGTGAGATTGTCTGTGCTGGTGGGGCTGTCGCTGGTGGAACTGGTGCGGGTGGAGCTGTCACTGGTGGAGGTGCCGGTGGAACTGATGCCGGTGGAACTGATGCCGGTGGAACTGGTGCCGGTGGAACTGGTGCCGGTGGAACTGGTGCCGGTGGAACTGGTGCCGGTGGAACTGGTGCCGGTGGAAAAGGCGCTGGTTCTTGCGGAGGTGGCGCCCGGCGAGCCCGGAGCCGTGTCGGGCGCCGATTTCTCAGAGAGCTGTTGCCGCTCTTGCCCCGGCGGGCTGGCAGCGGCCAGTCGGCGCAGATAGGGCAGCATGGTCAGGCCCATCACGAGCCCGCCGTAGAGCGCCACCCAGGGACGGCCGAAGAAGAGCAGATTGCCCACTGCCGAACCCAGCCAGGTCCAGGTGAGTACGGCGGCTGCGGGCCATTCCCAGGTGGGGTGGTGGCGCGGCCGGTCGGGCAGCGCCCGGTCCAGGGCGGCGATCATCACCAGCGCGACCAGCACCCAGCCCGCGAAGTTGGTCAGTGGGATGCCGGGCACCCCAGGCAGATGCGGAGTGGGGTGAGCGAAACGCCAGGCGTCCTGGGCGATCATCTGCGGGTCGAGGTACAGGTCCCAGGAAGCAAGCGTGATTCCGCCGAGCAGGACGGTACGGATCCGGCTGGTACTCCCGTCCGGACGGGCAGCCAGTCGACGGCCGAGCAGGAGCGCCGGATAGGCGATCATCGTCCAGGCGATCGGTACCAGCAGCGGCACTTCGGCAAGTTTCAGGCCCAGCTGGCCGGTGTACACGTACTCGCCGAACGGATAACCGGTCCTGACTCCCACGGCCTCGGCCAGCAGGCCGATGCCACCGGCGACCAGGAACAGGACCGCGGCGTGCGCCGCGCTCCACCGGAGCGCGGCGTGCAGCACCCCGGCCGAGGTCAGCAGCACCACGCTGACCACCGTGACCACGCGAAGAACGGTGCCGGAGGTGAGCGGGTAGCTGATCTGGGTGAGGATGCCGGCCACCAGCAGCGCGGCGACGATACGCCCGGGGAGATCGGAAGTCCCCGTTCCCCTGGCCCGGCCCGGCCACCCTGCTCGCCGGCCCCGCTCGGCCCGCTCGGCCCGGTCGGCCCGGTCGGCCCCCGGGACCCGAACCCCGGCGGGCCCGGCCGTGGGGGTCTCGGGTGCCGTCGGTTGCTTGCTCACTGCTTTCACCGCCCGCTCGGATCGTGAGTCGTGGTAGGTCCGGGCGAAGGGCTGCCCGGGACCGGAGAGGTGGAGACGATCGTGTCGCCTTGGAAGCCACCCAGGGTTCCGCTCACCGAGTGAACGGCGAACCGGGCGAAAAGCTCTTCCGAGTACCAACGCTCAGGTTCGGTACGGCGGACCACATCGACGTGGACCGGGCGGCGGTAGGCGAAATCGTTCAAGGCGGACGACGAGTCCCACAGGGAGAAGGTGCCCTGCAGGCCGATCGGTGCCTCCCCGATGCCGAACGCCAGGCGCAGTCCGGAGACCGTGGCCAGATCTGTGGAGACCGGCGGTACCGCCCGCCAGAACGAAAGTGCCCGGCTGGGCCGTAGGCGGGCTCGGGTGATCGAGGCCACTGCAGTGTCCGTTCCGGGCTTCTGCTGCGGTGACCCGAAAGGCTCGGTGCGGGCCCAGCGCCCTCTGCTGGAGAGCGGGCTCATCGTGATCTCCAGGCGCTCGGTGGCGATGTCGTTCCACCCCCGGTGCACCCGGCTCTTCTCGAACGCGGCAGCCTGGACGGGGCTTTCCCAGACGGTCAGGAGCCCCCAGTGCCGCGGGTCGGCGTCGCGCACGGTGAAGGTGCGCCCGTCGCCGGTACCGAGGAGCTTGGCGAAACGCAGCCCGGGGACACCGCGCAGTGGAAGGCGGTCGAGACCCATCCGGAGCAGGGCCGACGGCACCCGGGCGAGTGAAACACCCCAGACAGTGAGCACTACATACGTCATGGCCGCCTCACCACCTGTTCCGCCGGAGTCGTCATCCTGCCCTCTCCATCACCTGCCGCAACCCTACGCGGAGGGACCGACAGTCTTGCGACGGGCGTAATCTGCCCAGGTGCAGGCAGCGACGGACGTGCAGGTGGTGCCCTACGCGATCGGGATGACCGACCGGTTCAGAGGCATCACGGTGCGAGAAGGGGTCCTGTTGTCCGGCCCACGGGGATGGGGGGAGTTCTGCCCCTTCCCCGAGTACGACGACGTGGTGGCGTCCCGCTGGCTGGCCACGGCCGTCGAGGCGTGCACCGTCGGATGGCCGGACCCTGTCCGCGAGGCGATCCCGGTCAACTGCATCGTGCCCGCCGTCCCCCCTGAACGCGCTGCCGAACTGGTGCTGGCCTCGGGCTGCGCCACGGCGAAGGTCAAGGTGGCGGACCGGCCGGACTCGCTGGCCGAGGATGTTGCGCGGGTGGAGGCGGTGCGGTCGGCGCTCGGCCCGGACGGTGCGATCCGGGTGGACGCGAACACGCGCTGGGACGCGGACCAGGCCGTGCGCGCGCTGCGTCACCTGATCAGGGCGGCGGGGGAGCTGGAGTACGCCGAGCAGCCCTGTCGAACGGTGGAGGAACTGGCCGAGGTACGCCGGCGGGTCGATGTCAGGATTGCGGCGGACGAGTCGATCCGGCAGGCGGCCGACCCGACGAGGGTCCCGCTCGCCGAGGCCGCAGACGTGGCGGTGATCAAGTGCACTCCTCTGGGCGGAGTGCGGCGGGCGCTCGAGGTGGCTGAATCCACCGGGCTCCCGTGCGTGGTCTCCTCCGCGCTGGAGACCAGCATCGGTCTGGCCGCACAGGTGGCTCTGGCGGCCGCGCTGCCGGAGCTGCCGTTCGCCTGCGGGCTCGGCACGGTGTCGTTGTTCGTCGAGGACGTCGTTCGACCGGACGATTCCCTGCGCCCGGAAAGAGGTTTCATCCGGGTTCCGGCGAGCCCGCCGGTTCCGGACCCGGCCGCCCTGGCCTCGGTGGCGATGACCGACCGGGCCCGGAGGGACTGGTGGCGGGCCCGGCTGGCCCGGGCGGTCGAAGGCCTGCCCGACCCGGCCGGTGCGCCGTCGGCGTGGCGTAGCGCCTGATCTGGCCGAATGCGGCCGGCAGTTCGGGGCGGGGCGCACTGCTGCCTGCAATTCTTACGCTGAGTCAGCAGGCGAATGCTCAGCGTCGCCAGAATGATGGTCCGGTTGCGGTTGACGGACTCCCGGGAAGCCGGTGTACATTCGAACTGTTCGAACATCTGTTCGAACGGGCTTGCCAGGGATCACAGCGCGCCGGCTGCCCCTGGTGAGTAGGTCGATGACGAGGTGAACTCGACCCCACCTCGTCGTCGACCGTCCCGGTGTCATGTCTCACCGATCCGTGGAACGGGGAACCTCGGATCGGTGATCGCCCGTCTTCCCCCGGGCCCGGTCGTTCCGCGTGGCCTTCGCGTGGCACGCCGGTTCAGCGTCAGTTTCAGTCGGCACGTCGGACTCCAGTCGGCAGCGGTAGCGGGAAGCGCAGGTGTTGAGCGAAATGGCTCGTCGGGTGAGCGAACTGGTCGATGTCCGGGTCGTCCAGGAGGCAGGGGACGCGCCGATGGCCTTCCTCTGGCGCGGTCGTCTCTATGTGGTGCGTGAAGTGCTCGGGCACTGGCGAGAGCGGCGCGACTGGTGGTCCACCGCCGCCGCGCGGGCCCTGCACGGTGACGAGCGATCGGCTGATCGGCCGGCCACCTCCCCGGAAGGGCCGTCGTTCGCGGTCTGGTCCGGGGAATCCGGCGGATCCTCGGGGGAACTGCCCGGCGGGGTGCCCGGTGGCACTCGGGGGACTGTGGCTGAACGGCGGCAGGGGCCGTCCGATCATCCGCACCGGCCGCACGAAAGGCATTACGGCGGTGGGCAACGCCGTTCGCACGGACGTCAGGGGGCTGGAGAACCGGTTGGTGAAGTGCGTCAGAGCGCCGGAGGTCATGACGACACCGGCAAGGCGGAGCGGTCCCAGGAGTTCCTGCGCGACACCGAGTGTGAGGTGTGGCGGGTAGAGGCGAGCACCGGCCGGGCATTCGGCAACGGTGTGTACGACCTCTCCCGTACACCGTCCTCGACGTCGGCGGCGGATTCGTGGCGTCTGCTCCAGGTCGCCGATTGAGTACGTCGCGGTTCCGGGTCTGATCAGCATGACCGATCCGGGAAGCGGTTCGGGGCCGAAGGAATCCGGTCCCTCGCAGTCCAGGGCCAGGAAGGCCGAGAAGGCAGAAACGGATGAGAGCGCACCGGATCCGGTGCCGCCTCCTTCGCAGTCTCCCCGCCCCATCCGCTCCGGTGATGTTCCCGATCGTCCCGTTGTACCCGTTCGTCCGTCCGAACGTCCTGAACGCCTTGACCAAGAGGAGGCCGACATGTCGGCGACCACTCTGGCCCGGCCGCCCGTCTCGACCGCGGCCCGGATGCTGCTCGACCGTTCCCGTTCCGGTCTGACGCAGGCCTGCGCCTCACGCACCGCGTCGGAGCGCTACGTCACGGCGCACCTCGCGGCACTGAGGTCTGCAGCCGCCGTGCTGGCGGTCCGCAGCCGTCCCGGTGGTCGCGGCGGGCCGCGCAGCGTCTGGGAAGTGCTGCCCCGCGTGGCACCCGAACTGGGTGAGTGGGCCTCGTACTTCGCTGCCACCGCTTCTCGCCGGGCCGCGATCGACGCCGGCCGTACCGCCGTCGTCAGCGCTGCCGACGCGGACGACCTGCTTCGTGATGCCGAGGCTTTCCACCACCTGGTCGAGTCCACGCTCGGTCTGCCCTACCAGCAGGTTCTTCCGATGACCCTGCCGAGCTGCGAATGACCACGAGATGCCGCACCGCTTCACCCATCTGCACGTCGCCTCGGGGTACTCCCTCCGCTACGGCGCCTCCAGCCCGCGTCAACTGGTCGACCAGGCCGTAGCCGAAGGTCTGACCTCACTCGCCCTGACCGATCGCGACGGGCTGTACGGAGCGATCAAGTTCGCCGGGGCGTGCCAGGAGGCAGGCATCACGCCTGCCCTCGGGGTGGACCTGGCCGTCGAATCGGTGCTGTCACCAGGAAGTCAGCGGAACCCGCCCAAGGACGGCCGGGGAATGCGGGTAGGCAGCTGGGAGAAATCGGCGGAGGGGTTTGGTCAAGGTGCTGTTGCCGACCGCGGAAATTTGGCGATCGGCAGGCGGATTGGTGTTCTGGAAGACCCTAAGGCAACCGTCGAGGGGGTTGGCCAGTTCGGAGAGGGCGGTCAGCGCGGCGGGGTAGAAGGTGGCCGCGGAGACCTGGCGGAGGGAAGCCTGGCGGAGGGAAGCCTGGCGGAGGGAAGCCTGGCGGAGGGAAGCCTGGCGGAGGGAAGCCTGGCGGGGGAAGGCCGGGCAGGCGGGGACCCGGAAGGGGAAGGCCTGGCGGGGAAAGGCCGGGCAAGCGAGGAGCGGACAGGGGAAAGCCTGGCAGGCAATGACCAGGCAGGGCGAGACGCGGTTGTGCTGGGCGCGGTGGGACGAAGAACGGCGTGGAAAAATGCGGCTGGGCAAGGCGTGGGGCGGGGCGCGGTCGGGCGGGGCGCGGCAGGGAGAGAAGCATCTGGGCAAGGTGCGCTGAGCCAAAGCCGAGGTGTGCTGGGGCAAAGCGCGGCGGAGCACGAAGCGGATGGGCAGGGCGCGGCAACGAGCGACTCGGCCGAAGACGGCCTGGCACCGGCATGGGCGGCAGGTGAAGCGACGGGCCGATCTGGCCCGGGTCGTCTGGCCGGCCTAACCCGTGAGCTGCCCTCCGTCGGCAGCCGGTTCGACCCGGCTTTCGCCGGACTGCCGGCGTCAGCAGGACTGCCGGCGTCAGCGGAACTGCCTGCGGAACTGCCAGCGTCAACGGGGTTGCCAGCCTCAGCCGGACTGCGGGCATCAGCGGGACTTACGGCACCGACGACCCTGACAGCACCAGCGGGACTTACAGCACCAACGACCCTGACGGCACCAGCAACGTTGCTGGCGCCAGCAGGGCGAACATCGTCAGCAAGGCCGACACTGTCAGCAGGACTACTACCGTCAGCAGGACTACCGGAACCCGCTCGCCGGGTGCCGGTGCGGGGCGGTGCCAGCGTGGACCCTCGTCTTCCCCGGGTCACCGTGCTGGCGCTGGCCTCCGGCCCTGGCACCGGACTGCAGCCGGGCCAGGGCTGGGGACGCCTCTGCCGTCTGGTCACGGCCACCCACCTGCGGGGCGAGCGGGGGCAGCCGGTCAGTACGGCCGCCCTGATCGCCGAGCACGCCCAGGCCGAGGGCGTGCCCGCGCTCACGGTCCTGCTCGGGCCGGACTCGGAGTACGGGCGCGCGGTCCTCGCCGGACGTGCGGATCTTGCCCGGGCCGTGCTGGAGCACTGGCGGGCTCTGCTGCCGCCGGCCTGCCTCGCGGTGGAGATCGTGTACCACCGTGGCCCGCAAGGGACTCCGGGCAGCCTCGGTCACGCGGTGCGCATGCTCAACCTGGCCCGTCAGGTCGGTGTCCCGACTGTCCTGACCAACGCCGTCCGGCACGCCACCCCCGACGGCGCGGTCACGGTCGACGTGCTCGACGCGGCCCGCCGGCTGGTCGCCATCGACTCCCGTCACCTCGACCGCACCACCAGCGAGGGCTACCTCACCGGGGAGGCCGAGATGGCTCTGCGTGCTCACGAGATCGCCGAGGCCGCAGGAGATCTCGGTCTGGCCGGGCAGCTGCTCGCGCTGACCGAGTCGCTGGCCTCACGCTGTCTCATGCCGAACTCCTTCCAGGAGCTCGGGCTCAACGCGGCCCACCTGCCCGAGCCCGAGGTGCTCGGCCTGGACGGCAAGGACCCCGGTGCCGAGCTGGAACGACGCTGCCGCGCCCAGGTCCGCACCCGCTACCCGCGGGCGAGCCGGCGGGAGGCCGAGCGGATCGAGGAGCGGCTGCAGGAGGAGCTCGACCTGGTCCAGTTCCTCGGCATCCCCGTCTACTTCCTCACCATCGCCAAGGTCTGCGACCTGATCCGGGACATGGGCGTACGCGTCGCGGCCCGGGGCTCCGGTGCGGGCAGCCTGATCAACTACCTGCTCGGCATCTCCGGCGTCGACCCGCTCCGGCACGACCTCCTGATGGAACGGTTCGCCACCCGGCTGCGCGTCCAGCTGCCCGACGTCGACCTGGACGTCGAGTCCGACCGCCGCACCGAGGTCTACGAGAAGCTGCTCGAGGTCTTCGGCGGCGACCGGGTCAGCTGCGTCTCGATGATGGACACCTACCGGGCCCGTCACGCCATCCGCGACGTCGGCGCGGTCCTGGGCATGCCCCCGGGCGAGGTCGACACCATCGCCAAGTCCTTCCCGCACATCCGGGCCCGTGACGTCCGATCGGCCATCGCCGAACTGCCCGAACTCCGTGCCTCCGGCCTCGGGCACCCGCGGCTCGGAATGCTCTTCGACCTCGTCGAACAGCTCGACGGTCTGCCCCGGCACATCGCCCTGCACCCCTGCGGGGTGCTGGTCTCCGACCGCGGGCTGCTCGACCGCACCCCGGTCGAGGCGAGCTGGATGGGCTTCCCGATGAGCCAGTTCGACAAGGACGACGTCGAGTTCCTCGGCCTGCTCAAGCTCGACATCCTCGGCATCCGCATGCAGTCGGCGATGTCCTACGCGGTCTCCGAGATCGCCCGGGTGGACGGGGCCGACGCGGTCACGGCCGGCCGGCATGACGCGACCGCGGACTACATCGACGCCGACGGCCGGATCGAGCTCGACGCCGTGCCGCACGACGACCCGGCCACGTTCGCGCTGATCCAGAGCACCCGTACGCTCGGCTGCTTCCAGATCGAGTCGCCCGGCCAGCGTGAGCTGGTGGGCAAGTTCGCCCCGGAGACCTTCCACGACCTGATCGTCGACATCTCGCTGTTCCGGCCCGGCCCGGTGAAGTCCGACATGGTCACCCCCTTCCTGCGGGCCCGGCAGGGCTGGACCGAGCCCGAGTACCTGCACCCCGCGCTCCGCCCGGTGCTCGAGGGCACCTGCGGTGTGGTCGTCTTCCACGAGCAGGTGCTGGAGATCGTCAGCATCGCCACCGGCTGCGACCTGGCCGAGGCCGACGAGTTCCGGCGGGCGATGGGCGTCCCGGCCAAGGCGGAGAGCAACGAGCGGTGGTTCCGCCACTACGCGGCCGCCCGCCGCGACCCGGACGGCGGGCGAACTTTCGACGACGACGCGGTCGAGCGGATCTGGGCCGTGCTCAAGGCCTTCGCCTCGTTCGGGTTCTGCAAGGCGCACGCCGCGGCCTTCGCCCTGCCCACCTACCAGTCGGCCTGGCTGAAGGCGCACCATCCGGCGGCGTTCCTGGCCGGCGTGCTCACCCACGATCCCGGCATGTACCCGAAGCGCCTGATCCTCGACGACGCGCGTAATTTCGGGATCAAAGTGCTCCCGCTCGACGTGAACCGCTCCGACGGCACCTACCGGGTGGAACGTCTGGAAGAGGACGCCGAAGAAACCCCGGAAACGATGGACGGGTCACAGGTCACCAGGGCGGGGGGCACGGCAGGGTCTGCCGTCGCGCTTCCGGACGGCAGTTCCTACGGCATCCGGCTCGCCCTGGCCGAGGTGAAGGGGATCAGCGCCGCCGAGGTGGAACGGGTGATGGCCAATCGTCCCTACCACTCGTTGTCCGACTTCTGGCACCGCGCAAGGATTTCCCGCCCGATCGTGGAACGGCTCGTCATCACCGGCGCCTTCGACTCCCTCTACGGCCTGGGCGATGCACTGCCGGTGCAGCCTCGAAACAGCAGCACCCGCCGTGACCTCCTGCTCCAGCTCGCCGACCTCGAACGCTGGAGCCGTTCGGTGGAGAACGGTGGGCCCCGCAGGCGACGTGGCCGGGAGCCGGAGCCGGCCGGCCAGGATCCCCAGGACCCGGAGAACGGAGACAGCAGCGGCGTCCGCCGCGCAGCAGCCCGGCAGTCCCGTTCGGCCGCGCCCGTGCTCTCGGCCGAGGACCAGTCCGTGCAGCTTGCCCTCGACCTCGGGGACGCGCCGGACCGGATCGTCCCCAGCGGTCTGCCGGAGATGACCAGCGCCGAGCGCACCCGGGCCGAGCTGGAGGTACTGGGCCTGGACGCGAGCCGTCATGTGCTGGAGTTCTACGAGCCGATGCTGAACGCGCTCGCAGTCACCCGGGCGCGTGACGTCAGAGGGCGCCGGAGCCGGGCGGAGATCCTTGTGGCGGGTGTGAAGGTGGCCACCCAGACCCCGCCGATCCGGACCGGTCGCCGCGTCGTCTTCCTCACCCTGGACGACTCGACCGGCCCGGTGGACGCGACCTTCTTCGAAGACGTCCAGGGCCCGTACGCGGGCACGGTGTTCCACTCCTGGCTCTTGGTGGTTCGGGGGGTGCTCCGTAAGACCGGAAGACGGGGGGTGTCACTTCGGGCAACGGGGGCCTGGGAACTGCCTGTGCTCTGGGAGGTCTGGGTGGAGTCCGGGCTGGAGGGCGTGCTGCAGATCCTGCACGCCGACGAGCCCACCGAACGCCACGCCCGCCGCCCGTTGCCTTCCGGACTGCCGGCTACCGCTTTTCACGCCGGGATGGTTCCGGCCGACGCCGGTGGGCCGACTCCCGGCCGTGTCCTGGGAGTCAGCCGCGACGACGGTGCGCTGCCAGGGGCCGAGCCCATCGACTGGGAAGCGCCCAGCGGCCTACCTAGTGGAGACCGGGACAAGGGAGGAATACCGATCCCCGGCGCGCCCGGCCGCCTCCGTGGCGCGGACGAGTCCCGGCCTGCCGCAGAGAACCAGGGGCAAGGCGAGGAAAGAGGGCGCAGGGTGCTCGTGCATCCCAGCGGGTTCCGGCAGTCGCCCTATGCCGATCTGCGCCCTCCAGGGGGCGACACCAAGGAGACCCGCCGGATGATGGCGGCCGAGCAGGAGTCCGTCCAGGAGGAGCGCCGTCGTCGCGAGGAGAAACGCAAGGGAAGAACTGAAGACGACGCGGGGCGCCTTGGGGGAGGCGGGACCCAGAGCCGCAGTGCGGATGCCTGGCGGTCTTATGGGGACACCCGAGACCAGGAGGGCCAGCCTGAGGAGAGTCAGCCTGGGGAGGGGCGGCACGGGGAGGAGGCCCGCCGGCGTCGTGAGCCTCCCCGCAAGCTCTGGCACTCCAGCCCCGGGAGCTCCGGCCGATGACTCGGCGCACCTTCCGCCGGGTCGGCTCCGGCCTCTCCGGCGACGATTCCGGCTGCATGATCCTGCACGCCGACATGGATGCCTTCTACGCCTCGGTGGAGCTGATCGACCGGCCCGAACTGCGTGGGCTCCCGGTCATCGTCGGCGGCGGCGGGCGCTCGGTCGTGCTCTCCGCCACCTACGAGGCCCGGCGCAGCGGCGTGCATGCGGCCATGCCCATGGGGCGCGCCCGCCGGCTCTGTCCCGAGGCCGTGGTGATCGAACCCGACCACGACCGCTACGCGGAGGTCTCGCGCGGCGTCATGGAGGTCTTCCGGGCCGTCACCCCGCTCGTGGAGCCGCTGAGCCTGGACGAGGCCTTCATCGACGTCTCCGGGGCGGTCCGGCGGATGGGCCCGCCCACCCGGATCGCCGGCCTGATCCGCGACCGGATCGCCGACGAGCAGCGGATCACCTGCTCGGTCGGGATCGCCTCGACCAAGTTCGTGGCCAAGCTGGCTTCCGGTCAGGCCAAGCCGGACGGGGTTCTGGTGGTCCCGCGCGACGAGACGGTCACCTTCCTCCACAGCCTGCCGGTCGGCGCACTGTGGGGAGTGGGGGAGAAGACCGAGGAGGCGCTACGCCGGCTGGGGCTGCTGACGGTGGCCGACATCGCTCATACTCCGGCCGCGACCCTGCGGCGCGCGCTCGGCGAGGCGGTGGGCGGGCAGCTCCACGACCTCGCCTGGGGGCTTGATCCCCGCCCGGTGGTGCCCCAGCAACCCGAAAAGAGCATCGGCAACGAAGAGACTTTCCGCACAGACGTCGACGACCCCGAAGTGGTAGGCCGCGAGCTCCTGCGGCTCAGCGAGCGGGTCGCGGCCCGGTCCCGGTCCGCCGGGCTGGCCGGCCGGACGGTCGTGATCAAGGTCAGATTCGCCGACTTCAGCACGATCACCCGCTCGCGCACACTGCCCGAGCACACCGACCTGGCCCGGGTGATCTATTCCACGGCGTTGGAGCTGTATCTGCGCCTGGGTCTCGAGCGCGCTCGATTACGGCTGGTCGGAGTGCGTTTGGAAGGGCTCACCGAGGCCCACCGGGGGCACCACCAGCTGGCCCTGGACGAGCGGTCGCACGGGTGGCGGGAGGCCGAGCGGGCGGTCGACCGGGCCAGCGCCCGCTTCGGTGCCGGGGCGGTCCGGCCCGCCAGCCTGGTGGCGCAACCTGCCTCGGAGGAGGACACTGCGCGACCACGTCAGGCCCCCCGGTCCACCCCCGCACGTGCTCCCGGCCGCTATCAAGCCCTACCTCCGGACGGCCGAGAATGAGGAGACCATCCGGGTGGGATAGCCGATCGGCTTTCGCGGTAGGCGAGTGCGACCTATTCTGTGACCATCGCCGGAACGCATGTGGAACGACCGGTGTGACCGTCAGGAGGTCGAAGTGCCGCTCTCCGATAACGAGCAGCGTCTGCTTGAGCAGATGGAGCGCGCGCTCTATGCCGAGGATCCGAAGTTCGCCTCGGCAATGCGTGGCGCCAACCGACGGCCAGGGGCCGGTCGGCGGCTTGCTATTGGGGGCACGGGTATCGTGCTCGGGCTCGTAGTGCTCGTCTTTGGCGTAGCCAACAACAACATCCCGATCGGGGTGCTCGGCTTCGTCTGCATGCTGGGTGGTACGGCGTATGCCGTGTCCAGCAAGCGCAGAGGTCCAGTAGGCGTTGTCAATGCGGCCGGTACGGTCCGTCCCCCGGTGAAACGCAACAACCGCAACAAGGCGGGCTTCATGCAGCGCCTTGAACAGCGGTGGGATCGTCGCCGGGACGAACGCTGACCCGGCGCCGCAGCACAGCATGAAAGATGCTTGATAGCAAGGGGCCCCGCCTGGCGGGGCCTTCAAGCTGAATGCAGGGTTCATGGGCGGTACCGCAGCACGCGGTACCGCCAAGTGCTGTTTGGCCCGTGAGTGGCCCTGTGGAGCCTGTTCGACCAGAGCATGCCCGATCCACCCGCCCGTAAGGGCGAACCGCAGGTGATGGACGGGCGAACACGAGCACCCTCATAGCCGGCTGGAGAGCCCAGTCCCGGGTTGCCGGGGACGCGAATCGTCCGGCACCCGAGCGACTCGGGTGCCGGACGACGTCCTCAAGTTCTTACTGAGAGCTCTTCCTGAGCCCTATCGAGCGCCGCTACCGGCCTTCTGCTGTGGTGCGCGCGGCGGGCGGGCAGCGCCATCGGTGTCCGGATCGAGGTCGTCGGAGTCGTCCACGGACGAACCCCGCTGGAACCTCGAGGTGAACCAGGGCCCCAGGGCGGCCAGGGCACTCACTCCCGACGCCGGCCACAAGCGCGCCCGCCACCGGGTCTGCGACGACTTCTGCACCGCCACGGCACCCACGATCAGCGCTACGTCCTTCTTGCGCTCCGCAGCCGGACGGCCCGGAGCATCGGAGGGCGGGGCGTAGAACGCGTCCTCCAGCTCCTCCACCAGCCGGTCGAGGGCCTCGGCCTGCTCCGGGGAGAGCTGGTAGTCGTCGTTCAGCCGCTGCCGGACTGCTCGCGGCGTCCAGGACGCCGCCCAGCGCACGCCGAGATCGCTCAGACCCAGCCGCAGGTCGTCCCAGGCGGCCGCTGCCAGAGCGGGCGGGGTTCCGGCCCTACGCCAGCGCTTTCGGGTTGCCAGCGAGGAAGCCGCCCGGGGAGAGGCCAGAGCCAGCAGAACGACCAGCAGCGCCACTATCGGCTGCCACGGCACGCTGAACCCGTCCGACTGCTGGGCGCCCGCCGCCACCTCCTGCTCGTCCGGCACCGCGGCCTCGGAGGAGCTGCTCGCACCCTCGTCGTCGGTCTCCGGCGCGGTCGTGGTGCTGGTGTCCTCGCTGGTGGTCGAGTCGTCGTCCTCCTCCTGCGGGATCGTCCACGACGGCGGGGCCTGGCCGCTGCGCGGGGTGGGCTCGAAGCGCACCCAGCCGACGCCCTCGAAGTACAGCTCCGGCCAGGCGTGGGCGTCGCGGGAGGAGATGATCCGGGTGTTCTCGGTCTGCACGCTGCCGGGCAGGAAGCCGACCGCCACCCGGGCCGGGATGCCCAGCTGACGGGCCATCACGGCCATCGTCGAGGCGTAGTGCACGCAGTACCCGACCTTCTGGTCGAGGAAGTCGACGATCGCCGAGGCGCTGCCGTCGCCGTCCTCGCTCTGCGGGGCCCGGGTGTCGTAGCGGAAGCCGCCGTCGCGGAAGAAGTAGTCCTGCAGCCGGACCGCCTGCTCGTACTGGGTGCCGTTGCCGGCCACCTCACGAGCGGTGTCCTCGACCACCTGGGGGATGTCGTCGGGCAGGTCGGTGTAGCGGTCGACGATGTCCTTCGGCGGCTCGGGCGCGCCGGCCAGCTGCTCGGAGGTCGGCGAGACGCTGAGGAACTTCGCCGTGTACTCGGCCTGGGTGGTGTCCACCTCGTTGCCGATGACGTTCAGGGTCTCCTTGTCGAACAGCCACTCGCCGTCGAGCCCGGACACCTGCCGGGTGGGGTAGGGCAGGGGGAGGTAGGTCTCGCGCAGCCGGAAGATCCGGATCCTCGACTCCTCCTCCGTGGTGGCCACCCCGCTGGTCAGGCCGGGTGCGTCCGGCATGCCGTTGTTGATGTTGTTGGCCCGGGGGATGTCCTTGTTGCTGGGCCGCCAGGTGCGCCCGTCGTACTGGTCGTCGGTGACGATCCGCAGCGGCTCCGGGTTGAGCACCGTGGTGGAGTACTGCAGCAGCTGGGTGTCGACCGGGTCGTTCAGGTCGCGGCGCATGTCCAGGATCGGGTTGATCCGGGTGATCACGGTGCCGCCGGAGCCGCCGTCGCCGTCTCCTGAACCGCCCAGCAGCTGGTTGTCCAGGCCGGGCACCACCGCCGGCAGGGCCACCGCCATCGCCACCGCGGCCAGACCCACCCGGCGCCCGCCCCGGGCCAGGCCGGTGTCACCGCCGGACCGGGCCGCCGACCGCTGCCCGGCCGAGGCCAGCACCCGGCCCCAGGACCGCACCCGGTCGCCGGCGTCGGCCGACAGCAGCAGCAGGAAACCGGCCGCCGCCACCAGGAACAGGTACCAGGGCAGGCCGTCGTCGAGCAGGGCGGCGGGCACGCAGTACATCGCCAGCAGCGGCAGACCGGCCAGCGCGGGCTGCCGGAACGAGGTGGCCAGGATGTCGACCGCGAGCGCGACCAGCCCGGCGCCGCCGGCCACGAGCAGGACGATGCCGCGCTCGGCGTCGACCGGCGGGGACTGGCTCTGGGTGACCTGCATGCCGGCCTGGAGCATGTCGGACAGCAGCCGCACGGCACCCGGCGGGTCGACCAGCTCGCCCCGGGCGAACAGCACCACGATGGCCAGGAACAGGGTGATCGCCTGCAGCCCGACCACGGCCGGCCACCAGCCGCGGGCCAGCTGGCGTGCGACGATGCCGGTCACCATCACCGTCAGCACCATGATCGCCGCGGCGAAGAGCCAGGTGGTGCCCTTGATCAGCGGGGCCAGGGTGAGGGCGGCCACCAGGCTGGCAGCCGCCGCGGTCACCGCCATCCGCTCGTCGGATCCGTCTCTCATGCCAGCAGCCGCCCAAAGCCGTCGCCAGAACCGCCCGAACCGTTCACATGGCCATTAGTAGACGCCGAAGCTGTGGGGTGTGCACCACCGGCGGGAACCCGCGGTGCATGCACCTCGGCCCCGGCCGCCGCGGCGGTACCCGCCGCACCGCTCCACAGGTCGGCGATCGACTGCTCCGGCCCGGCCTCGACCACGGCCCAGCCGCCCTCGCGCAGCAGGCCGGCGACCCGCTGCCGGTTCTGGGCCGAGCCCCGCACCGCACCGGCCGACCACTCCGGCGTGTTCAGCAGCACCGCGATCCCGGCCCGGCCGGCCAGCCCGAGCTCACCCAGCCGCAGCGCGGTGGACTCGTCGATCTCGCCCAGCACGGCGATGATCAGGCCGTCGCCGCCGGCCCGGTGCAGCACCCCGATCGCGTCGTCGAGGGCCTCGTCGCCGCCGGTCTGCACCATGGCCAGCCGCTCGAGCAGCTCGCCGGAGGCCTCGCCGGAGTGCGGGTTGGACCAGTTCGCGGGCCGGCCGTCGAGCAGCAGCCGGATGCCGTGCTTCTCCTCGGCGAAGTGCACGGCCACCGAGGCGGCCGCGCTGACCGCCCACTCGAACGAGGAACTGGGGCCCTCGCCGCGGTGGGCCCGGGCCCGGGTGTCCAGCACCACCGTGGCGCGCATCTGCCGGGGCTGCTCCTCGCGCCGCACCATCAGCTCGCCGCGCTTGGCGGTCGAGCGCCAGTGCACCCGGCGCAGGTCGTCGCCCTCCCGGTACTCCCGGGTGGCGATGTCGTCCTCACCGCTGACCGCGGCCGCCCGGGCCAGCGAGTCGCCGGCGCCGCCCCAGGTGCCGCCGGCGGTCAGCGGCACCAGGGGGTAGAGCCGGGGCACCACGGTGACGTGGTCGTTGCCGGTGAACGAGCGGGTCAGCTCGCACATCCCGAACGGGTCGGTGACCCGTAGCCGCAACGGCCCGATCGGGTAGCGCCCGCGCATGGCGGCGGTGAGCGAGTAGGTGACGGCGGCGCGCTGGCCGCCGGGCATCCGGTCGAGCACGAAGCGCGGCGGGGCCCCGAGCGCGGGCGGCACCCGGTCCTCGGCCAACAGCACCCGGGTGCGCATCGAGGCCAGGTTCTGCAGCTCCAGCCGGACCCGCATCGGGGCGCCGACCGACACCCGGGCCGGGGTGGTGGTCCGGGTCAGGCCGATCCGGTAGTGCGCCCGGGTCAGCATGTACACGCAGGCCAGCGGCAGCACCAGCAGCAGCACGGCGATCCGCAGCAGGTCCTGGCGGCCGAGCACGACCGCGCAGATGCCCGAGGCGACCCCGGCGGAGAGGAAGGACCGGCCCCGGGTGGTCAGCCCGGACAGCGCCGCGCGGGCCCGGGAGACCACCGACCTCATGCCGGCCAGGCGGTGCTGGTGGAGGCGCGGGGCGCGGGGACCGGTACCTGGCCGAGGATCGTGGTCAGGACGTCGGCCGGGGTACGGCGGGCCAGCTGGGCCTCGGCGCTGGGCATCAGGCGGTGGGCCAGCACCAGCGGGGTCAGGGCCTGCACGTCGTCGGGGATGACGTGGCCGCGCCCGCTCATCGCGGCCCGGGCCTTGGCCGCCCGCAGCAGCTGCAGGGCCGAGCGCGGCGAGGCGCCCAGGCGCAGCTCGGGGTTGGCCCGGGTGGCCCGGACCAGGTTGACCACGTACTCCTTGATGCCGTCGGCGGCGTAGACCGAGCGGCTGACCGCGATCAGCGAGCGCACCGTGTTGGCGTCGCAGGCCGGGCGCAGGCCGGCCAGCGGGTCGTGCTCGCCGTGGTGGCCGAGCATGTCCAGCTCGGCGTGGGCCGAGGGGTAGCCCATCGAGACCCGGGCCATGAACCGGTCGCGCTGGGCCTCGGGCAGCGGGAAGGTGCCCTCCATCTCGACCGGGTTCTGGGTGGCCACCACGATGAACGGGCTCTCCAGGTGGTGGGTCACCCCGTCGACCGTGACCTGGTGCTCCTCCATGCACTCGAGCAGCGCGGACTGGGTCTTCGGGCTGGCCCGGTTGATCTCGTCGCCGACCACGATGTTCGCGAACACGGCGCCCGGCTTGAACTCGAACTCGTGCCGTTCCTGCCGGTAGATGCTGACCCCGGTGATGTCGCTGGGCAGCAGGTCGGGGGTGAACTGGATGCGCCGGACCGTGCAGTCGACCGCCCGGCCCATCGCCTTGGCCAGCATCGTCTTGCCCACGCCGGGGACGTCCTCCACCAGGAGGTGCCCCTCGGCCAGCAGCACCGTGACGGCGAGGTCGACCACGTCGGGCTTCCCCTCGATGACCGACTCGATCGCTGCCTTGATAGCTCCGGTCACCCCGGCGAGGTACTCCAGTTCCCGCGGGCCGGCCATGGTCGTCACGTGTGCAGCCTCCGTGCCTCCCGGACCTTCACGGCCGGGGGTGCCTGTCGTCCGGGTAGGCCCGGCAGAAGTCGTGCGTCTACATCGAGCAAGTACGAGTGCAGTGCTTGGTGCCGATCAGTCTCTCAAACGCTGAAGCATCCTGCAGCGTCCCTTCCCGGGTAAGCGTTCCTTCCCGAGCAAGCGTCCCTTCCCGGATCGGACCCGACCCGGGCGGGAGCCACGCTTCCCCACCTTCCCCCACCACCGGCGTCCTCAAGCCTTCCGCATCCCCCACTCTGCTCCACGCCGGGCCCCGCGAACGGGCCCAAGGCGCTTCGAAGGGGACATATGACCGATCGGGCGGCTCTTGTCAAGGTCGCGGTGACACCCGGCCGCAAACCTTCCCCACTTCCGCCCCTGGCCCTCTGACCTGCACGTTCGTGCAGGTGGCGGCGGTGGAATCCGCCGTTCCGCCATTGCGTGTGGGGGGAAGTGGAGTAATGTGGAGGCCACTGGAGCGGAGAGGAGTTTCACGGATGACGCCTCACGCTCCAGCTGCTCTGAACAGGGAGGGGCGAGGAGAGGGGACCGCCGGTGTTCCTCGGCACCCACACGCCTCGCCTCGACGACAAGGGCCGGCTCATCCTTCCGGCGAAGTACCGCGAGCAACTGGAGGCAGGGGTGATCGTGACCAGAGGGCAGGAGCGTTGTCTCTACGTCTTCCCGGTCGACGAGTTCTCCCGTATCGCCGGCCAGTTGCGGCAGGCCCCGGTGACCAGCAAACAGGCGCGCGACTACCTGCGGGTGTTCCTCTCCGGGGCGTCCGACGAGGCGGTCGACAAGCAGGGCCGGGTCACCATCCCGGCCATGCTGCGTACCTACGCCGGTCTGACCCGCGACTGCGCCGTGATCGGTGCGGGGGAGCGGATCGAGATCTGGGACCTGGCGGCCTGGGAGTCGTACCTGAACGAGCAGGAGCAGGCGTTCGCCGAGCAGGCCGAGGAAGTCGTCCCGGGACTGTTCTGATGGCCCGTCTGATGCACACGCCACCCCGCAGGAGCACCACGCGATGTGACCGTCCGGCCGCTGCCCCAGCCGGCCCACTGCCCGACCGACTGTCCCGACGACGCGCCCCGCGCGCTCCTGACCCCAGCACGACCTCCGAGCCCCGCCCGGCCATCTGGAAACAGGCCGGGTAGGGCGCCGCGGACGACGAGCGAATCCGAGCATCCAGTTGCTGGACAACCGGCCGGCCCGACTCGCCGACGATGAGGTCTCCAGCCGCCCGAGGCGTCCTGACACACCTTCCCCGGTGTCAGGCCGCAGTTCGGTCGGAGCGGATGGAGACCTGATCGGCGGACCTCGGGCCGGTCGCACCGGCGCACTGTCGAGGCCCGGCTCCGCCCTCGGACGCGTGAGGTCGCCCGGGCCGTCGGTCCCGGAGTGTGGTTAGCGAATCAGAGCCTCGACTTCCTGCCCGAAGTCCACCTGCCCGGCCACGGACGGCCGGGCCCGATCCATTTCCCCGAGGGGAGGTCGCGATGACCCGCCCTGAGCGTCCCGAGAGCTCTGTGACCACCGAGAACCAGTCCCACCCGGCGCAGGACACGGCGCAGGCGCACGAGCGCCACGTCCCCGTCATGCGCGACCGCTGCGTCGAACTCCTGGCGCCCGCCCTGAGCAGGCCCGGATCGGTCGTGGTCGACGCCACGCTCGGGATGGGCGGGCACAGCGAGGCACTGCTGCGCGCCTGCCCCGAGGCCACGCTGATCGGCATCGACCGCGACCCGCAGGCCCTGGAGCTGGCCGGCCGTCGGCTGGCCGGCTTCGGTGAGCGGTTCCGGCCCGCGCACGCGGTCTACGACGACATCCCGCAGGTCCTCGAGGACCTGGGGATCGACGAGGTCCACGGCGTCCTGATGGACCTGGGGGTCTCCTCGCTGCAGCTGGACGAGGCCGACCGCGGGTTCGCCTACGCGGTCGACGCCCCGCTGGACATGCGGATGGACCAGACCGTGGGCCTGCCCGCCGCGGAGGTCCTGAACACCTACGAGGCCGCCGAGCTGACCCGGATCCTGCGTGACTACGGCGAGGAGCGGTTCGCCAAGCGGATCGCCTCGGCGATCGTGCGTGAGCGCTCGGCCCGGCCCTTCACCACCAGCGCCCGGCTGGTCGAGCTGGTCCGGGACAACGTGCCGGCGGCGACCCGGCGCACCGGCGGCAACCCGGCCAAGCGCACCTTCCAGGCGCTGCGGATCGAGGTCAACCAGGAGCTGGAGGTGCTCGAGCGGGCGGTTCCGGCGGCGGTGGAGGCACTCGCCGTGGGCGGCCGGATCGCCGTGCTGGCCTACCACTCTCTGGAGGACCGGATCGTCAAGCGGGTGCTGGCCGAACAGGTCCGCAGCACCACACCGCCCGGCCTGCCGGTGGAGCTGGCCGAGCACGCTCCGCGGATGCGGTTGCTGACCAGAGGGGCCGAGGTGCCGCCGGAGGAGGAGACGGGCGAGAACCCGCGGGCGGCCTCGGCCCGGTTGCGGGCGGCCGAGCGGCTGCGGCCGGCCGGCAGAACTTCGGCACCGGGCAGGGCGGGCTACCGCCGACCACGAGGAGGGGACGCAGGATGAGCACCAGCACCGCGACCGCGAAGGTTGCGCCGGACCATCTTTCGGGAGCGGCCGCGGCCGCGGCCCGGGTCCGTCAACCGGCCCGGCCGCCGGCGCGTGCTGTGCGTCCCCGACTGCGGGTGGTTCCCACGCCGCGGCGTTCGGCCACCGGTCTGGCGCTGCTGTGCGTGGGGCTGCTCGGGGCCGGTCTGCTCATGCTGCTGCTGCTGAACATCAGCATCGGCAAGGGGGCCTACGAACTCACCGAACTGCGCGACCAGGAGCGGGAACTCGCCGAGCAGCGGCAGGCCCTGACCGAGCAGGTGCAGGAGCTGAGCGCGCCGCAGAAGCTGGCCGAGGCGGCCGAGGAGCTGGGCATGGTCCCGGTGGACAACCCTGCCTTCTTCGACCCGAAGGACGGCACGGTCAAGGGCGAGCCGGAGGTCGCGACCGCCCCGCCGGCTCCCGTCAAGAGCACCGCGCCGACGACGGGTGAGCCCTCGCGATGAGCCCCAGTGGTGGCGGCGCGGCCGCCCGGTCCGGGGCCGAGTATCCGCGTGGCACCGGTCGTTCCGGCCGCAGCGCCGCCACCCCGAGGCCCAAGCCGGTGAAGAAGACCGCGGTCAAGCGGGCCCAGCCGCCGGCGCAGAAGCCCCGGCCGGAACCGGTGAAGGGCCGCAAACCCGCCCCGGCCAAGAAGGCCGAACCGCGGCGGACGGCCAAAACCAAGCCGGTGGCCCGTAAACAGGCCGGAACCAAGACGAGGCCGGCCCGCACGCTGACCCGCTCGGCCCTCGGCCCGGCGGTGAGATCTGCCCGCGCGCAACCGAAAAGGCGAGGCGGAGGAGGGCCTCGGGGGCCGCGAGGGCCGCTGCTGAACCTGGGCCCGGCCCGGGCCGGCAACCCGGACACCCGGCTGCGCCTCACCGCGGTCGTCATCGTCCTGATCTTCGTGATCTTCGCCGGAAGACTGGTGCAGCTGCAGGCCTTCGACTCCGAGACGCTTTCGAACGAGGCCCTGGAGAACCGGCTGCGGGCCCGCACTCTGTACGCCCACCGGGGCGACATCCTCGACACCAAGGGCGGTGTGCTGGCCACCACGGTGGAGCGTCGCAACATCACTGTCGACCAGACGCTGGTGCCCCAGTACAACCGCTACGCCAAGGTCGCGGACAACGAGAGGGGCGTGGTCGGCGCGGCCCGCGCACTGGCCCCGGTGCTGGACATGCCGGTCACGGACCTGGCCCAGGCGCTGGGCGGCAACCGGTCGTTCGCCTATGTGGTCAAGGACGTGGAACCGACTGTCTGGCGCGATGTCTCGGCCCTGGCCATTCCCGGCATCTTCAGCGAGCAGGCCAGTCGCCGCACCTACCCGGCCACCACCGTAGCCTCGAACGTGCTGGGTTTCATGAACGGTGAGGGCGAGCCCCAGGCCGGGATCGAGAGAACCCAGGACGACCTGCTGCGCGGCACCGACGGCGAGTTCAAATATGAGCGAGGCAAGGACGGTCAGCAGATCGCCACCGGCATGACCACCGTGACCGAGGCGGTGGACGGCAAGGACGTGCAGCTGACCCTGGACCGCGACCTGCAGTACAAGTCGCAGGAGGCGCTGCGCGAGGTGGTGAAGAAGTCGAAGGCGCAGTCGGCCACCATCGTGGTGTCCAAGGTGAAGACCGGGGAGATCCTGGCCCTCGCCGAGGCCCCCACCTTCGACGCCAACAACCCGGGCAAGGCCAAGACCGAGAACCGTGGCAACCGGGCCCTGAACGAGGTGTTCGAGCCCGGCTCGACCAGCAAGGTGATCACCGCCGCAGCGGCGCTGGAAGAGGGCAAGGTGAAGCCCACCACTCCGCTGAAGGTGCCCTACAAGCTCGACCGGGGGGCGGCCGGGGTGATCAGTGACTCGCACGACCACCCGACCGAGCAGCTCACCTTCGCCGGGGTGCTGGCCACCTCGTCGAACACCGGCACCGTGATGGTCGGCGAGCGGATGAGCTCGCAGACCATGTACGAGTACCTGACCAAGTTCGGCCTGGGCAGCAAGACCGGCGTCGGGCTGGTCGAGTCGGCCGGCATCCTGGGCACTCCCGAGGAGTGGGACGGCCGGACCCGGCTGAACGTGATGTTCGGGCAGGGTGTGTCGGTGACCGCGCTGCAGTCGGCCGACGTGTTCGCCACCATCGCCAACGACGGGGTGCGGGTGCAGCCCAAGCTGGTCAAGGCGGTCACCGGGGCCGACGGCCGGCTCGAGGCGGAACCCGACGGGAAGAAGACCCGGGTGGTCAGCGCCAAGACCGCCCAGGAGCTGAGGCTGATGCTGGAGAGCGTGGTGAGCGACGACGGTACCGCGGTGGACGCCGCGATCCCGGGCTACCGGGTGGCCGGCAAGACCGGCACCGCCCAGCGCTACAGCTCCGAGTGCGGCTGCTATGACGGTTCGTACACGGCCAGTTTCGTCGGGATGGCCCCGGCGGACGATCCGGAACTGGTGGTCGCAGTGTTCGTCCAGGACCCGAAGAACGGCCACTACGGTGGCACCGTGGCCGCCCCGGTGTTCAAGGAGATCATGTCCCTGGCCCTGACTTCCCAGGGGATCGAGCCGACCGGGACGAAGAAGCCGCACCTCCCGCTCGAGTGGTCCTGAGCGGTAGCGGAAACCGGATAGCCTCGACCACCGTGCCGGCCCCGCTGCGCGATCCCGCGCCCGCCCGTTCCCTAGCCGACGTCGCAGACGTTCTCGGTACCACCGTGCCGGAAGCCTCGCGCCACGTCGCGATCACCGGCGTCTGTCTGGACTCCCGGGCGATACGCCCGGGAGACCTCTACGCCGCGCTGCCCGGCGCCCGCACCCACGGCGCCCGGTTCGCCTCCGGTGCCGCGCAACTGGGCGCCACCGCGGTGCTCACCGACCCCGAGGGCGCGGCGGTCGCCGCCGACAGCGGCCTGCCCCTGGTGGTGGTGCCGAACCCGCGCGAGGTGCTGGGAGCGCTGGCGGCCTGGGTGTTCGGCGCCCCGGCCGAGAAGATGCTGATGTTCGGGGTCACCGGCACCAACGGCAAGACCACCACGACGTTCCTGCTGGACGGGGCGCTGCGGGCGGCCGGGCGGCGCTGCGGGCTGATCGGCACGGTGCTCACCCGGATCCTCGACGAGCAGGTGGACAGCGTCCGCACCACCCCGGAGGCGCCCGACCTGGCCGCGCTGATGGCGCTGATGGTCGCCCGTGGGGTGCAGGTCTGCTCGATGGAGGTCTCCAGCCACGCGGTCACGCTCGGCCGGGTCGACGGCATCCGGTTCGACGTGGCCGGTTTCACCAACCTCTCGCAGGACCACCTGGACTTCCATCCCACGATGGAGGACTACTTCGCGGCCAAGGCCGAGCTGTTCACCCCGGCGCGGTCACGGCAGGGAGTGATCTGCGTGGACGACGCGTGGGGGAGTCGGCTGGCCCGCGAGGCCACCGTCCCGGTGGTGACCTTCACCACCGCCGCCGCGCCCGACCCGTCCATTGTCGGGAAAGCCGACTGGAGCGTGACCGACGCGTCCCCGCGCGACGGGGGCACGGATTTCGTCCTTACGGGTCCTGACGGAATCGCACTCAACGCGCACTGCCCCCTGCCGGGCGACTTCAACGTTGCCAACACCGTTCTGGCGCTGCTGATGCTCGTCGCCTCCGGCACCGAACCGGCCGAGGCGGCCCGCCTGCTGGCCGCGGCGCCCGCGGTGCCCGGCCGTATGGAGCAGGTAGGCGCCGCCCAGGGCCCCCTGGCGGTCGTCGACTACGCCCATACCCCCGACGCCGTGGCTACGGCCCTGAAGGCCCTCAGGCCCGCCCGGAGCGGCCCCCTGGTGGTCGTCCTGGGCGCCGGGGGAGACCGGGACCGTGCCAAGCGCCCGAAGATGGGCGCCGAGGCCGCCCGCCACGCCGACCTGGTGGTGGTGACCGACGACAACCCGCGCTCCGAGGTGCCCGCCGAGATCCGGGCTTCGGTGCTCGAAGGGGCACGATCCGTGGCCGGGGCCAGCGGGACCGCCCGCGAGGTGCTGGAGGTTCCCGACCGCCGCGAGGCGATCGCGACCGGGGTCCGGCTGGCCGGTCCGGACGGGATCGTGCTGGTGACGGGCAAGGGACACGAGCGGGGGCAGGAGATCGCCGGGGTGGTGCACCCCTTCGACGACCGGTCGGTGCTCGCCGCGGTGCTGGAGGGGACGGACGGTTCCGGGGCTCTCCCGGTGGCAGGAGGACGGAACCGGTGAAACACGCCCCGCGGTGGCTCGGTACGGTGAGCGCCGGACGACTGACCCCCGGCACGTGTGGGGGACCGTCGCGCTGATGTCTGGCATGTCCACAGCAAGTCCCGGTAATCCGCCGGACCTCCCCCGGCACCGATCGAGAGAGACAGAGGCAGCGTCGTGTTGACGGTCCTGATCGCCGCGGCCGTGTCGCTCATCTGCGCGCTCTTCGGTACCCCGCTGTTCATCCGGTTCCTGGTCAAGCGCCGCTACGGCCAGTTCGTCCGCGACGACGGCCCGACCTCGCACCACGTCAAGCGAGGCACCCCGACGATGGGCGGGGCGGTGATCATCGCCGCCACCCTGATCGGCTACACCGTCGCGCACGCGGTCACGCTGGACGGCCCGACCATGTCCGGCGTGCTGGTGCTCTACCTGATCGCCGGTCTCGGCCTGGTCGGTTTCCTGGACGACTTCATCAAGATCAGCCGGCAGCGGAGCCTGGGCCTGACCGCCGGCGGCAAGCTGGCCGGCCAGTCGTTCGTGTCGATCTCGTTCGCGGTGCTGACGCTGCAGTTCCCCGACGACGGCTTCCGCACGCCCGGCACCACGGCGATCTCGTTCATCCGGGACACCGCGGTCGACCTGGCCTTCGCCGGGCCGGTCATCGGCCTGATCCTGTACGTGATCTGGACGTACATCATCATCGCGGGCGCCAGCAACGGCG
This sequence comes from Kineosporia sp. NBRC 101677, assembly GCF_030269265.1. Classification (NCBI taxonomy): domain Bacteria; kingdom Bacillati; phylum Actinomycetota; class Actinomycetes; order Kineosporiales; family Kineosporiaceae; genus Kineosporia; species Kineosporia sp. NBRC 101677. Next base: position 55,064 of record NZ_BSTA01000011.1, on the reverse strand, counting down.
TGAACCTGACCGACGGTCTGGACGGCCTGGCCACCGGCGCGAGCGTGATGGTGTTCGGCGGTTACGTGATGATCGGGATCTGGCAGTCCAACCAGTCCTGCCAGCTGGCCTCCGGGGCCGGCCCGCAGTGCTACGAGGTGCGCGACCCGCGCGACCTGGCCGTGGTCGCCGCCTGCGTGATGGGCGCCTGCTTCGGCTTCCTCTGGTGGAACGCCTCCCCGGCCAAGATCTTCATGGGCGACACCGGTTCGCTGGCGCTCGGCGGCGGTCTGGCCGGTCTGGCCGTGACCACCCGCACCGAGCTGCTGCTGGTGCCGCTGGCCGGTCTGTTCATCATGATCACGCTGTCGGTCATCATCCAGGTCGGCTCGTTCAAGCTGACCGGGAAACGGGTGTTCCGGATGGCGCCGCTGCAACACCACTTCGAGCTGATGGGCTGGGGTGAGGTCACGATCGTCATCCGGTTCTGGATCATCGCGGGCCTCTTCGTGGCGCTCGGTCTCGGAGTGTTCTACGCCGAGTGGGTGGTGGGTATATGAGCAACCCTCTGGACAACGAGTGGGACGGCCTGCGGGTCGTCGTCGCCGGGATCGGGATCTCCGGGTTCGCCTGTGCCGACGCGCTGCTCGAGCGCGGCGCCCAGGTGGTGATCGTGGATGTCGACGACACCGGCAACCGGCGCGAGCGGGGCACCGTGCTCGAGGTGCTGGGCGCGGACATCCGCTTCGGCGCCGAGCACGTGGCCGCCCTGCCCGAGGTGGGGGCCGAGCTGCTGGTCGTCTCCCCGGGGTGGACCGAGGAGAATCCGGTGGTGCGCGACGCGCTGGCCGCCGGCATCCCGGTCTGGTCGGAGGCCGAGCTGGCCTGGCGGCTGCGCCCGGCCCGCAACCCGGCGCCCTGGCTCACCATCACCGGTACCCGGGGCAAGGCCACCACCGCCACGATGCTGGCCACCATGCTCTCGGCAGCCGGCAAGCGGGCCACCTCGACCGGCCAGGCGGGCACCTCGCTGCTGGAGTCGGTGCTGCACCCCGAGGCGTACGACGTGCTGGCCGTGCAGCTGTCGGACTTCCAGCTGCGCTGGTCCTCCTCGCTGCGGCCGCTGGCCTCGGTCTGCCTGAACGTCGGCCCGGCCGATCCGGCGGCCGGCTTCGGGCGGATCTACGAGAACACCGAGATCGCCTGCGTGTACAACCTCGCCGACCCGGCCACCGAGGAGCTGGTGCGCGAGGCCGACGTGATCGAGGGCGCCCGGGCGATCGGCTTCAGCGGCGGGGTGCCCGCGGTCTCGATGCTCGGCCTGGTCGAGGACGTGCTGTGCGACCGGGCCTTCGTGCCGCAGCGCAGCACCTCGGCCGCGGAGCTGGGGACGACTGAGGACGTCCGCACCGCGGGCGCCGGGGTCCTGGCCGCCCACAACGTGCTCAACGCCCTGGCCGCCGCCTCGCTGGCGCGGGCGTACGGGGTCGCCCCGTCCGCGGTCCGTGACGGCCTCCGGCACTACTACCCGCTGCCGCACCGCCTGAACCTGCTCGCCCGCAGCGGGGAGATCGACTGGGTGGACGACTCGGCCGCGACCGACGCGTTCGCGGCGGCGGCCGGGCTGTCCAGCTTCGAGTCGGTGGTGTGGATCGCGGGTGGTTACGGCGATGTCCCGGTGGACCTGGACGCGGTGGTGCAGAAGTACGCCGGGCGTCTGCGGGGCGTGGTCCTGCTGCCCGGCGAGGGGACGGCTGCGCTGCGTGAGGCCCTTGGCCGACACGCCCCGGATGTCCCGGTCTCCGACTCCGGAGTCCAGGAGACTGTCGGGATGCCCGAGATCGAGCCGGTGATGCGCTCCGCCGTCGAGCGGGCCGCCGAACTGGCCCGGCCTGGCGACACCGTGCTGCTCTCGCCGGTGCTGCCGGCTCCCGAGGGCGAACCGTTCTCGGCCCGCGGTCAGGCCTTCGCCGCCGCGGTGAAGGACGTGCAGGGGTGAGTGTCGCCGCCGGTCTGCCGGCGCCGGGGCCCTCGCTCCCGCTGCGCGTGGCCGGGCGGCTCAACGCGCCGCTCACCTCGTACTACCTGGTGCTGGGAGCCACCGTCACGCTGACCTGCATCGGTCTGGTGATGGTGCTGTCCAGCTCCAGCGTGATCTCGATCGCCAACGGCGCCTCACCGTTCAGCGAGTTCTGGCGGCAGGCCCTGTTCGCCGCGATCGGCTTCCCCGCCCTGGTGCTGTTCAGCCGGATCCCGCTGCGGATGTGGCAGGCCCTGGCCTGGCCGATGCTGCTCACCGCGTTCGTGCTGCAGTTCCTGACCTTCGTGCCACCGTTCCGGGCCGGGATCAACGGCAACTACGGCTGGGTCTCGATCGCCGGGTTCAACCTGCAGCCGGCCGAGGTGGGCAAGTTCGCGCTGATCGTCTGGGCGGCCACCGTGCTGGTGCGCAAGCGCGCTCTGCTGGACCGCCCGCTGCACGCCCTGATCCCGGTGGTGCCGGGGGCCGGGGTGCTGCTCCTGCTGATCCTCGGCGGGCGGGACCTGGGCACCGCAATGGTGGTGATGGCGATCGTCGCCGGTCTGCTGTTCGTGGCCGGGGCCCCGCTGCGGATCTTCGCCGCCGCCTCCGTCGGGCTCCTGTTCGCGGTGCTGCTGCTGGTGCTGTTCAGCAGCAACCGGCTGGGCCGGATCGGCAGCTGGCTGGAGGGCTGCGACGCCTCCAGCGCCAACGCCCTGGGCGCCTGCTTCCAGAGCGTGCACGGGCAGTGGGCCCTCGCCTCCGGCGGCTGGTGGGGTCTCGGCCTCGGGGCCAGCCGGGAGAAGTGGGGCATCCTTCCCGAAGCGCACAACGACTTCATCTTCGCCATCATCGGTGAGGAACTCGGACTCGTCGGTACGTTGCTCGTGATCGGCCTGCTGCTGACCCTGTGTCTCGGCCTGGCCCGGATCGTGCTGCGCAGCGACGAGCTGTTCGTGAAAATCGCTACCTCGGGAGTTCTGATCTGGGTGGTCACCCACTCCGTCATCAACATCGGTGGGGTCGTCGGCCTGCTGCCGATCGTCGGTATGCCGCTGCCGCTGGTCTCCAGCGGCGGTACGGCCCTTGTCACGATGCTCGCCGCCATCGGCATGGTGCTCGGCTTCGCCCGGCGTGAGTCCGGGGCCGCCGAGGCCCTGGCCGCCCGCGCCGGTCTGGTGCAGCGCTCGCTGGCCGTGCTGCCGGTCCGAAGGGAGGGCAGGGGCCGATGAGCCTTTCCGTCGTTCTCGCCGGGGGCGGCACCACGGGTCACATCGCCCCCCTGCTGGCGCTGGCCGACTGCCTGCGCCGCCGCGACCCGAACACGAGGATCACCGCGCTCGGCACCGCCGAGGGTCTGGAGGCCCGGCTGGTGCCGGCCGCCGGTTACGACCTCGAGCTGATGCCCCGGGTGCCGCTGCCGCGCAAGCCCTCGGCCGCCGTCCTGCGGCTGCCCGGGAAGCTGAAGGCGGCGATCGACGCGGCCGCCGCGGTGCTGCGGGACGCGGACGTGCTGGTCGGCTTCGGCGGCTACGTGTCGTCGCCGGCCTACCTGGCGGCCCGCCGCCTCGGAGTGCCGATCGTGGTGCACGAGGCGAACGCCCGGCCCGGCCTGGCCAACCGCCTCGGCTCCTGGCTCACCCCGCACGTCGGGGTCACCTTCCCCGGTACCGCGCTGCGCCACGCCCAGGTGATCGGCCTGCCGCTGCGCACCCAGATCACCTCGCTGGACCGCGAGTCGCAGCGGGAGACGGCCCGGGTCGCCCTGGGCCTGAAGCCGAACCAGACCACGCTCTTCGTCACCGGCGGCTCGCTCGGCGCGCAGCAGCTGAACGACACCTTCGGCAAGGCCGCCTGGCTGCTGAACAGCGCCGGGATCCAGGTGCTGCACACCGCCGGGCGGGGCAAGACCGTGCCGTTCGACGGTGAGCCGCCGCCGGGCTACGTGGTCACCGAGTACCTGGACCGGATGGACCTGGCCTACGCCGCGGCCGACGCGGTGGTCTGCCGCTCCGGCGCCGGCAACGTCAGCGAGGTCAGCGCCCTGGGGCTGCCGGCCGCCTACGTGCCGCTGCCGATCGGCAACGGCGAACAGCGGCACAACGCCGAGCCGGTGGTCGCGGCCGGCGGCGGGCTGCTGATCGACAACGCTGCCTGCACCCCGACCTGGGTGGCGAACGTGCTGCTGCCGCTGCTGAGCGACCCGGCCCGGCTGCGCGCCATGGGCGACGCGGCGGCCCGCTTCGGAATCCGTGACGCCGACGAGCGACTGGCCACCATGGTCGAGACGGCGGCTCGTACCCGGGGAGGAAAGCGATGAGCGAGCCGGACCAGGGCCCCGAGCTCAGCGTGCCCACCATCGGCGGTTCCCGGGTGGGCGGCCGGATCTCCGGTGAGCCCACCGTGACCAGTGCCGACGGTGCCCCGCTGGTGGACGAGCCGATCATGGCCGCGCACCTGATCGGGATCGGCGGCGCGGGGATGTCCGGCATCGCCCGGCTGCTGCTGGCCCGCGGTGCGGTGGTGTCCGGCAGCGACAACCGGGACAGCCCGGTGCTGGCCGGCCTGCGCGCGGGGGGTGCGGCGGTGTTCATCGGCCACCGCGCCGACCAGGTCCCGGCCGGGGCCACCGTGGTGATCTCCTCGGCCGTGCGCCCGGAGAACCCCGAGTTGGTCGAGGCGCGCGAGCGGGGCCTGCGGGTGCTGCACCGGTCGGAGGCGCTGGCCGCGCTGATGACCGGCCGTCGCCCGGTGGCGATCGCCGGCACCCACGGCAAGACCACCACCACCGGCATGACCACGGTGCTGCTGCGCGAGTGCGGCCTGGACCCGTCGTTCGCGATCGGTGGCGAGCTGACCGAGGGTGGCCAGGGCGCGCACGACGGCGCCGGGGACATCTTCGTGGCCGAGGCGGACGAGTCCGACGGCTCCTTCCTGCTCTACAAGCCCGAGGTCGCGGTGATCACCAACGTCGAGGCCGACCACCTCGACCACTACGGCACCGGGGAGGCGGTCGAGGCGGCCTTCACCGAGTTCTGCCAGCGGGTCAAGCCCGGCGGCATGGTGGTGGCCTGCGGTGACGACGCCGGTGTGCGCCGTGTGCTGGCCCAGGCCGAGGGGGAGCTCACCAGCCACGCGGTGCGGGTCTGCCGTTACGGGCTGGGCGAGCACAACGACGTGCGCATCGTCGACCTCGAGGAGACGCCGGAAGGTGTGCAGTTCGCCATCGAGGCCCGCCCCGACGGCACCCGGATCGGCCCGGTCACGCTGCGCGTGCCGGGTGTGCACAACGCCCTGAACGCGGTGGCCGCCTGGTGCGTCGCCCGGCACTTCGGAGTCTCCGGGGCGCCGGCGCTGACCGCCGTGCGCAGCTTCGGCGGCACCCGGCGGCGGTTCGAGGAGAAGGGCACCGAGCAGGGGGTGCGGGTGGTCGACGACTACGCGCACCATCCCACCGAGGTCCGGGCGGTGCTGAAGGCCGCCCGCGCGGTGGTGGGGGAGGGCCGGGTCCTGGCCGTGTTCCAGCCGCACCTGTTCAGCCGCACGCGGATCTTCGCCGACGACTTCGGCGCGGCCCTCTCGCTGGCCGACGAGGTCGTGGTGCTGGACGTGTACGCCGCCCGGGAGGACCCGGAGCCCGGGGTCACCGGCGAGCTGGTGGCCAAGGCGGTGCGGCTGCCGGAGACGTCGGTGGCCTACCGGGCCGCCGCCTCGGCCGCGGTGGCCGAGGTCGTGGCCCGGGCGCAGAAGGGCGACCTGGTCCTGACCATCGGGGCCGGTGACGTCACCACCCTGGGGCCGATCATCCTGGACGCGCTGCGTTCCGGCGACGGCGCGCACCGGCCGGCATGACCCCGAACTCCTCCAGCGGGCCCGGCCGCCGGCCGGGCCGGAGTTCCTCGCCGCGCGCGGCGACCGGGCGTAGCGCTGCCCCCCGACGCAAACCGGGCGGGCCGTCGTCCTCAGGCAAGAGCACCGGCAAACCGGCGGCCAAGGCACCCCGGCCGACCGAACGCAAACCCGAGCGTCAGCCTGAGCGCAAGGGTGGGCGCAAGCCCACGGCCAAGGTGGGACGGCCGGTCTCGGCCAGCCACTCCACCGGGCTGCTGCCGCAGTACGCCCCCGCGCGCACCCGTCCGGTGGTGTCCCAGACCTCCGCCCAGCGGTTCGCGGCGAAGGTCCGGGCCCGCCGGCGGCGCCGTGTCCTGATCACCACCAGCATCGTGCTGGTGCTCCTGGCCGGCGGTTGGGGGGCGATCTTCTCTCCCTGGGCCACGGTCGAGCAGGTGGAGATCGCCGGACTGGACCGGGTGAAGGAGGCCGACGTACGCGCGGCTGCCGAGACCGAGCTCGGCCACTCGCTGCTGCTGGCCCGCACGGCCGAGGTCGGGGGCCGGGTGGAACAACTGCGCCTGGTCAAGAACGTGCAGGTGAGCCGGGCCTGGCCGGGCACCCTGCGGGTCGAGGTGACCGAACGCGAACCGGTGGCCGCGCTGCCGTCCAGCCGGGTGGCGGGCAACTCCACCTCCGGCACCGGACGCGGCGAGATGCTGATGGTCCAGCTGGTCGACGACGAGGGCGTGGTCGTGGAGACCCGCCCGGCCCGGAGCACCCCGAAGGGACTGCCCCGGATCGACGTCGCGCTGGGCCAGAAGCAGAGTGTCGAGAACCTGCGGGCAACCCTGGCGGTCCGGAACGGCCTGCCGAAGAACCTGGACGACCGGCTGACCGCGATCGGTACCAGCTCTCCGGACGGGATCTGGCTGAAGCTGGCCGCCCCGCTGAAGAACGCGCCCAAGCGCACGGTGCTGGTGCAGTGGGGCGACTCGGAGAACGGTGCGCAGAAGGCCGAGGTCCTCACCGCGCTGCTGCGGCAGAAGGCCCGGACCTACGACGTACGGGCTCCGGAGATGCCGTCCATCGCCTCGTGAGCGGGCCGTTCGGCCCGCCGATCGACAGGGGGATCGAGACGGCCGGGCGACACACCGCAGCGGTCGTTGAAAGGCCCCGGGTGGACACCTACGTTCGCTTATCAGGACAGGCTGACATAACTATAACCCTCCAGTTGAGGGTTAGGATCTAAGGATCCGGCGAGCGAGAGGCACCCCGACGTGGCAGCTCCGCAGAACTACCTCGCGGTCATCAAGGTTGTAGGTATCGGTGGCGGCGGCGTCAACGCAGTCAACCGGATGATCGAGGTCGGACTCAAGGGCGTCGAGTTCATCGCGATCAACACCGACGCCCAGGCGCTGCTGATGAGCGACGCCGACGTGAAGCTCGACGTCGGCCGCGAGCTCACCCGCGGCCTCGGCGCCGGCGCCGATCCGGAGGTCGGCCGCAAGGCCGCCGAGGACCACGCCGAAGAGATCGAAGAAGTGATCAAGGGCGCCGACATGGTCTTCGTGACCGCCGGCGAGGGCGGTGGCACCGGAACCGGTGGCGCGCCCGTGGTCGCCCGGATCGCCCGGTCGCTCGGCGCCCTCACCATCGGTGTGGTCACCCGGCCGTTCACCTTCGAGGGCCGGCGCCGCTCGACCCAGGCCGACTCGGGGATCACCTCCCTGCGCGAAGAGGTCGACACCCTCATCACCATCCCGAACGACCGGCTGCTGTCGATCAGCGACCGCCACGTCAGCGTGCTCGACGCCTTCCGCTCGGCCGACCAGGTGCTGCTGTCCGGTGTCCAGGGCATCACCGACCTGATCACCACCCCGGGCCTGATCAACCTCGACTTCGCCGACGTGAAGTCGGTGATGCAGGGCGCCGGCTCGGCGCTGATGGGGATCGGCTCGGCGCGGGGTGAGGACCGGGCGATCCAGGCCGCCGAGACGGCGATCTCCTCGCCGCTGCTGGAAGCCAGCGTCGACGGTGCCCACGGGGTGCTGCTGTCCATCCAGGGTGGCTCCGACCTGGGTCTCTTCGAGATCAACGAGGCCGCACGGCTGGTCCAGGAGGCCGCCCACCCGGAGGCCAACATCATCTTCGGTGCGGTGATCGACGACGCCCTCGGCGACGAGGTCCGGGTCACCGTGATCGCGGCCGGCTTCGACGGCGGCAGCCCGGTGAAGCGGGCCGACCAGAACGCGCTCGGCCAGGTCAGCGGGCGGCAGCAGTTACCGCCCTCGTCCAGTCAGGCGCGTCCGGCCCACGTGCAGGCGGCCACCCCGCTTCCGGCCAGTGCCCAGCAGAACCAGTACGGCCAGCACGCGCAGCAGTCGGCCGGGCCGATCCCGCAGCAGCAGCCGGTCACCGCGCCGGTGCCGATCCCCGCCGTCAGCGCGCAGCTGAACAGCAACGGGTACGCGCAGTCGGGATCGCACGGGTATGCCCAGCCCACCCCGCTGAACCCGCCGGCGCCGGTCGAGCCGGAGCCGGAGAGCTGGCGGCAGCACGCCGAGCAGGGCACCGGTGAGCAGAACACCTACACCGAACTGCCGAAGGACCCGACGCCGACCCCGCCGCGGGTCATCGAGGTCAACGACCCCCGTCCGGCCCGTACTCCCCGGCCGATCGTGCTCGACGACGACGACCTCGACGTGCCGGACTTCCTCAAGTAACTTTCGCGGGTGCATCGCGAAGAAGAACTGAGCGCCGGGCTCTCGAAGGTCCAGGCGCAGGTGGCGGCGGCGTGTGCGGAGGCGGGGCGTGACCCCGCGGAGGTGACACTCGTCGTCGTCACCAAGACGTACCCGGCCAGCGATGTCAGGCAGCTGGCCGGTCTCGGGGTCCGGGACGTCGGCGAGAGCCGCGACCAGGAGGCCTCGGCCAAGGTCGGCGAGCTGGCCGACCTGGATCTGACCTGGCACTTCATCGGCCGGTTGCAGAGCAACAAGGCCCGGGCGGTCGGCCGGTACGCGCGCGTCGTGCACTCGGTGGACCGCCCTTCGCTGATTCCGGGCCTGGAACGCGGCGCGGGCGAGGCCGGTCACAAGGTGAGCTGTTTCATCCAGCTGAGTCTGGACGGCGACCCGGCCCGTGGTGGTGTGGTGGCCGCGGACGTGGCGGCGCTGGCCGACGAGATCGTCGGGGCCGATCACCTTGAGTTAGCGGGCCTGATGGCCGTGGCGCCTGTGACGTGGGACCCAGATCGGGCCTTTTCTGAACTTTTGCGCTCCTCGCTGCATCTACAGAACAAGCACCCGGGAGCGGCTGCCATTTCGGGTGGCATGAGCGGGGATTTTGTGCAAGCGCTGCGTCACGGAGCAACTCATCTGCGTGTCGGAAGCGCGGTCCTCGGTCAGAGGCCGCCCCTCGGGTAGCTTCGTCGCAGGGTGAGCGAACATGCGGAGGTTTCGATGAGCGGCGCACTGCGCAAGACCATGGTGTACCTGGGCCTTGCCGAGGACGACGACCGCTACTCGGCGTACGACGAGTACGAGGACGAGGACTTCGATCCGGTCGTGGACGACGAAGAAGAGCGCGAAGAGCCCCGCCGGGCCCCGGTCACCCCGATCGGCCGCGCCCAGGGGACGGGGAACATCGCCCGGGTGGTCGCGCACCCCTCGGCCGAGATCCACCGGATCACCACGATCCATCCCCGGACCTACAACGAGGCCAAGACCATCGGCGAGAGCTTCCGCTCCGGCACTCCGGTGATCATGAACCTGACGGACATGGACGACTCCGACGCCAAGCGTCTGGTCGACTTCTCCGCCGGTCTGGTCTTCGGTCTCCACGGGTCGATCGAGAAGGTGACCGGCAAGGTCTTCCTCCTGTCACCGGCGAACGTCGAGGTGGCGACCCCGGAGAAGGTCCGGCCGGCCGAGCGCTCGGCCTTCTTCAACCAGTCCTGAACCGGTCCGGACTCCAGGTCCGGGCCGGTTCGGCTTCTCCTGCACTCCCGTAGCACCTGCTGGTGGCGGGCGCGGGTGCTCCTCATGACGTGTGCCTGGGCGATCAGGTGCGCCCGGATCTGGACGCTGCTGCCCTCAGGGGCAGTTCGTGCTCCGGCGGGTGAGCCGTGTGCCTGTTCGTACCGCTGCGCTCAGCTTCGTAGAGCCGGACGGGCGAGGGTGGGCACCGCACGGTGGGCCGGTGCGTTGTACCGGCTGATGCAGAAGGACGACGGTTGCCACCAGAATCCGGCCGATCCGGCCGGGTGAGCGGGCAACATGGATCATCCTAGGCGATCCGGGCGGATACATCGATGCCCGGTTCGCTACCGTGAACGCCGTTCGACTGCAGCCGTCCCCCTGCGGCCGGCCCGCACCGCGTGAAGCGGCCCGGGCCGGACCGTTCCGAATCTGAGTGCAAGCGGAGTCGTAACCGTCGTGGACGTGATCAGGTACCTGCTCTATTACGTCGTCTTCCTGTTCTTCATCATCCTGATCGGCCGGCTGGTGATCGACTGGATCCAGGTCTTCGCCCGCGACTGGCGCCCCCGGGGCGTGGTGCTGGTGATCGCCGAGGGCATCTACTCGGGCACCGACCCGCCGCTGAAGGCCCTGCGCCGGCTGCTCCCGCCGCTGCGCATCGGGGCGATCCAGCTGGACCTGGCCTTCATCGTGTTGTTCCTCATAGTGAGCATCCTGATGCAGGTGCTGCGCCCGTAGACCCAATGGGCGTATGCCGCACCTTTGGGTGACAGAGTGTGCGTGACACGTGACGGTCCGTTGCTCCAGAAGTGGTCTTCTACCCCGACCTTGTGTAGCGTCAGCTTCCGGTACGGTGGCGTAGCAGCGGCTCCGCACTTCCGATTGAGTGACCAACGCGAGGTGACCAGATGGCGTTGACGCCCGAAGACGTTGTTAACAAGCGCTTCCAGGCGACGAAGTTCCGTGAGGGCTACGACCAGGACGAGGTTGACGACTTCCTGGACGAGGTCGTCAACGAACTCCGTCGCCTCGGTGAGGAGAACGAGGAGCTGCGCGGCAAGCTGAGCTCGTGCGAGCGACGCGTCGGCGAGCTGTCCCGCGCCAACGTCGCCCGCGAGTCGGCGCCGGAGCCGGCCCCCGCTCCGATGCCGACCCCGCCCCCGCCGCCCGTTCCGCAGCCGGTGGCCGCGGTCGTGCCGGAGCCGGTCCGGGTGCCCGCCGTCATGGAGTCGTCCTCGCAGGGCCCCGAGGCCGCGGCCGGCATGCTGGCCCTGGCCCAGAAGCTGCACGACGAGTACGTGCGCAACGGTGAGCAGACCCGCGACCGCATCGTCGGCGAGGCGCGCGAGCACTCCACCCGGCTCATCCGTGAGGCCGAGGAGAAGCAGCGTCAGACCCTCGGTTCGCTGGAGCAGGAGCGTTCGCTGCTCGAGCGCAAGATCGACGAGCTGCGCGCCTTCGAGCGCGAGTACCGCAGCCGCCTGAAGTCCTACCTCGAGGGCCAGCTGCGTGAGCTGGAGTCCAAGGCCGCCGTCGTGCCCACCCGGGGCCCGCAGCAGCCGCAGTCCCAGCCGGCCGGTGTCGGTGCTGCTCCGTACGGAGCGCCCCTGCCGACGCGGGGTGGCTACGACTCGGGTTCCGACGCCCCGGCCCAGTACCCCTTCGGCGGCCAGAACTGAACATTGGCTAGCCCGGGCGGCTAGCCAGTCCGGCTCGGCGGGTTCAGACTTGTCTGAATCTGCCGTCAGCCGTTTTGCGGGCGGCGCCAGGTTCTCGCGTGACCTGGTGCCGCTTCGCGCTGTGTAGGGGGGACCTCGACGTGCCACGGACCGACCGCAAGGGTGCTGCCACCACGACCACCGAGGGTGCCTTCGAGGGCATCCGGGCCGAGCTGAACACCGAGCTGGTGCGGCTGCGGGGAGAGCGGGAGGCGGTGCTGGCCGGTCTGGCCGAGGTGATCCGCGACAGTCAGGCCGGTTCCGGTGACGACCCGGCCGACTCCAGCGGCAAGACCTTCGAGCGGGAGCACGAGCAGGCGCTGCTGACCCGGGTGGACGAGGCGATCCTGGCTACCGAGGAGGCGATCGGGCGGATCGACGCGGGCACCTACGGCGTGTGCGAGAGCTGTGGTGAGCCGATCGCGCTCCCGCGGCTGGAGGCCTTCCCCCGGGCGGCGCTGTGCGTTTCGTGCAAGCAGCGGCAGGAACGGCGGTAGGTGCGGAGGTGCAGGCCAGTCATGGCACCCTATGAGGACGATGACTGAGCCCACCCCGCCCACCCAGACGCCGGTGTCCTCGCAGGACGCCGGTGGCCCGCCCGCGCCGTCGGCCCGCCGCCGGGCCTACTCCGCCGCCGTGCCACTGATCGCCCTGGTCGTCCTCGGGCTGGACCAGCTCACCAAGTACATCGCGGTGCAGGAGCTGACCGGCCGCGGCCGGGTCGACGTCCTCGGCGACGTGTTCGGCTTCTACCTGATCCGCAACCCGGGGGCCGCGTTCTCGCTGGCCACCGGAGCCACCTGGATCTTCTCGGTGGTGGCGGTCGCGGTGGCGATCTTCATCATCCGGATGTCCCGCACCCTGGGGCACTGGGGCTGGGCGATCGCCCTGGGCCTGCTCCTGGGCGGCGCGGTGGGCAACCTGACCGACCGGATCTTCCGTTCGCCGGGGGTGTTCCGCGGGCACGTGGTGGACTTCCTCGAGCTGCCGAACTGGCCGATCTTCAACCTGGCCGACTGCGCCATCACCTGCGCGGCGGTGCTGATCGCGGTGCTCAGCGTGATCGGTATCGGCCTGGACGGGCAGCGGGTCACCTCGGACAAGCCGGCGGACGGCTCGGCGGACGAGGGCACCGAGAAGAGCGACGATGCCTGAGGTGCGCTCGATGCCGGTTCCCGACGGCCTGGCCGGGGAACGGCTGGACGCGGGACTGGCCCGGTTGTTCGGCCTTTCCCGTAACGCCGTCGCCGACCTGGCCACCGACGGGGCGGTGATGCTCGACGGCACGGCCGTGGGCAAGTCCGAGCGGCTGCGGGCCGGGGCCTGGCTGGAGATCACGCTGCCCGGGCCCGAGCAGGACGAGCTGCCCCCGCCGGAGCCGGTGCCGGGCATGCGGATCGTGCACGACGACGACGACCTGGTGGTCATCGACAAGCCGGTCGGCGTGGCTGCCCATCCCAGCCCCGGCTGGACGGGCCCGACCGTGACGCAGGGACTGGCCGCCGCGGGTTACTCCATCGCCACCTCCGGGGCGCCGGAGCGCCAGGGCATCGTGCACCGGCTCGACGCCGGCACCAGCGGCCTGATGGTGGTGGCCAAGAGCGAGTACGCGTACTCGGTGCTGAAGCAGGCCTTCCGCGACCGCACGGTCGAGAAGACGTACCACGCCGTGGTCCAGGGCCACCCCGACCCGTTGCGCGGCACCATCGACGCGCCGATCGGCCGGCATCCGCGGCAGGACTACAAGTGGGCGGTGGTGACCGGGGGCAAGCCGAGCATCACCCACTACGAGACGGTCGAGGCCTTCCGGGCCGCCTCGCTGGTCGAGGTGCACCTGGAGACCGGGCGCACGCACCAGATCCGGGTGCACTTCTCCACCCTGCGCCACCCCTGCGTGGGCGACCCGATGTACGGCTCGGACCCGACCCTGTCGGCCCGGCTCGGACTGAGCCGGCAGTGGCTGCACGCGGTGAAGCTGGGCTTCGAGCACCCGGGCTCGGGGGAGTGGGCGGAGTTCGCCAGCAACTACCCCGAAGACCTGGCCGTCGCCCTGGAGCGGTTGCGCGACCAGGGCTGAGCCCGGGCCCCTTCGCCCGTGATCGACGCCCTTCGTCCTCGGCCGTTCGGCCGAGGACGGGCCCGGGTCCCGGATCCGTGCTCAACACGCCGGGTCCACCGGGCCCGTCGTCCGGGTCTGCCGGATTCTGTCGGACCCGGCACTTAGACTGACTGCCGATCCACCCGCACCAGACCTCACCGGCCGCCTCGGCGGCGGGTGCCCCTTCCCGGTCGCAGTGCTGGTGTCCGTCCTGGTCCCCGACCAGCCGCTGTGCCCGGGAGTTCTCTCGTGGCGCCCGGCCGACCGCTTGGAGGCGCCCCGTGCCCGGCCCGTCCGATTCCTTCGTCCACCTGCACAACCACACCGAGTACTCGATGCTCGACGGGGCGGCGAAGATCGACGACCTCTTCTCCGAGGCCGCCCGCATGGGCATGCCCGCGGTCGCCACCACCGACCACGGGTTCGTGTTCGGCGCCTACGAGTTCTGGAAGAAGGCCAAGAAGCACGGCGTGAAGCCGATCATCGGGGTCGAGGCCTACGTCACCCCGGGCACCAACCGGAAGGACCGCACCCGCGTCCGCTGGGGCGACGGCGGCGGCGACGACGTCTCGGGTACCGGTGCCTACACGCACATGACGCTGTGGTCCGAGAACAACACCGGCATGCACAACCTGTTCCGGCTGGCCTCGCTGGCCAGCATGGAGGGAATGTTCTACAAGCCCCGGATGGACCGCGAGATCCTCTCGAAGTACCACGAGGGCCTGATCGCGACCACCGGCTGCCCGTCCGGCGAGGTGCAGACCCGGCTCCGGCTCGGCCAGTACAAGGAGGCGGTGGCGGCCGCCGCCGAGTGGCGCGACGTGTTCGGCGAGGGCAACTACTACTGCGAGGTCATGGACCACGGGCTCGGCATCGAGCGCCGCATCCAGCAGGACCTGGTCAAGCTGGCCCGCGAGCTCAACCTTCCGCTGGTGGCCACCAACGACCTGCACTACACCAAGCCGGAGGACGCGAAGGCGCACGCGGTGCTGCTGTGCGTGCAGTCCGGCTCCACCCTGGCCGACCCCAAGCGCTTCAAGTTCGACGCCGACGAGTTCTACCTCAAGTCGCCGCAGGAGATGCGCGAGCTGTGGTCGGAGCTGCCGGACGCCTGCAACAACACCCTGGAGATCGCCGAGCGCTGCGACATCTCCTTCACCGAGTCGGTCGGCTCGCTGATGCCGCGCTACCCGGTGCCCGAGGGCGAGGACGAGCAGTCCTGGTTCATCAAGGAGGTCCAGACCGGGCTGATGCACCGCTACCCGGGCGGTATCCCGGACGAGGTGCAGAAGCAGGCCAACTACGAGTGCGAGGTGGTCACCAGCAAGGGCTACGCCGGCTACTTCCTGGTGGTGGCCGACTTCATCAACTGGTCCAAGGACAACGGCATCCGGGTCGGCCCGGGCCGTGGTTCGGGAGCCGGGTCGATGGCCGCCTACGCCATGAAGATCACCGACCTCGACCCGCTGCAGCACGGCCTGATCTTCGAGCGGTTCCTCAACCCCGAGCGTATGTCGATGCCCGACTTCGACGTCGACTTCGACGAGCGCCGGCGCGGTGAGGTGATCCGCTACGTCACCGACAAGTACGGCGAGGACCGGGTCGCGCAGATCGTCACCTACGGCACGATCAAGGCCAAGCAGGCCCTGAAGGACGCGGGCCGTGTGCTGGGCTACCCGTTCTCCCTCGGTGAGCGGATGACCAAGGCGATGCCCCCGGCGGTGATGGGCAAGGACATCCCGCTCTACGGGATCTTCGACGACAAGCACCCGCGCTACAAGGAGGCCGAGGAGTTCCGGCAGCTCCACGCGCAGGACCCGGACGTGGCCAAGGTGGTCGAGACGGCCCGGGGGCTGGAGGGCCTGAAGCGGCAGTGGGGTGTGCACGCGGCCGGTGTGATCATGTCCAGCGAGCCGCTGATCGACCACATCCCGATCATGCGCCGCGAGCAGGACGGCGCGATCATCACCCAGTTCGACTACCCGACCTGCGAGAACCTGGGTCTGGTCAAGATGGACTTCCTGGGTCTGCGCAACCTGACCATCCTCGACGACGCGCTGCAGAACATCGTGCTCAACGGCAAGGAGCCGGTGGAGCTGGAGTCGCTGGAGCTGACCGACCCGAAGACGTACGAGCTGCTGCAGCGCGGTGACACGCTGGGCGTGTTCCAGTTCGACGGCGGCCCGATGCGCTCGCTGCTGCGCCTGATGCGCCCCGACAACTTCGAGGACATCTCGGCCGTCGGCGCGCTCTACCGGCCGGGCCCGATGGGTGCCAACTCGCACACCAACTACGCCCTGCGCAAGAACAAGCAGCAGGAGATCAGCTACCCGCACGACTCGCTGGCCGAGGCCCTGGAACCGATCCTGGGCACCACCTACGGCCTGATCGTGTACCAGGAGCAGGTCATGGCGATCGCCCAGCAGCTGGCCGGGTACTCGCTGGGCAAGGCCGACCTGCTGCGCCGGGCCATGGGCAAGAAGAAGCGCGAGGTGCTCGACGCCGAGTACGTCGGCTTCGAGAAGGGCATGCTCGACAACGGGTTCAGCGCCGAGGCGATCAAGACCCTGTGGGACGTGCTGGTCCCGTTCTCCGACTACGCCTTCAACAAGGCCCACTCGGCCGCCTACGGCGTGGTCAGCTACTGGACGGCCTATCTCAAGGCCAACTACCAGCCCGAGTACATGGCCGCGGTGCTCACCAGTGTCCGCGACGACAAGGACAAGTCGGCGCTGTACCTGAACGAGTGCCGGCACCTGGGCATCAAGGTGCTGCCGCCGGACGTGAACGAGTCCAGCGCCAACTTCACCGCCGTCGGCGAGGACATCCGCTTCGGCCTGACCGCCATCCGCAACGTCGGGGCGAACGTGGTCGAGGCAATCGTGGCGGCCCGGGAGGAGAAGGGCCGCTTCACCTCCTTCGAGGACTTCCTGCGCAAGGTGCCGCTGGTGGTCTGCAACAAGCGCACCATCGAGTCGCTGATCAAGGGCGGCGCGTTCGACACCCTCGGCCACACCCGCAAGGGCCTGGTCGCGGTGCACGAGCAGGCGGTGGAGGCGGTGGTCTCGGACAAGCGGCAGGAGGCCAACGGTCAGGACTCGCTGTTCGGGGCCCTGATGACGGACGACGACTCGGGCCCGCAGCTGTCGATGGTGCCTCCGGTGCCCGAGGGGGAGTGGGAGAAGTCGGTCCTGCTGGCCTCGGAGCGGGAGATGCTCGGGCTGTACGTGTCCGACCACCCGTTGTTCGGTGTCGAGCACATCCTGGCCAAGTCCGCCGACTGCACGATCTCCCAGCTCACCGGCGACGACGGGCGGCCCGACGGGGCCACCGTGGTGATCGCGGGCATGATCAGCTCGCTGCAGCGCAAGCTCACCAAGAACGGCAACCCCTGGGCCATCGCCACGGTGGAGGACCTGGGCGGCGCGATCGAGGTGCTGTTCTTCCCGCAGACCTACCAGACGGTGCTGCACGTGCTCGCCGAGGACCTGGTGGTCGTGGTGAAGGGCCGGGTCAACCGGCGTGACGACGTGCCCACGATCTACGCGCAGGAACTCACCATCCCCGACCTGACGGTCAGCTCGAACGGCCCGGTGGTGCTGTCGATGCCGGTCAGTCGCTGCACCCCGCCCACCGTGGAGAAGCTGAAAGACGTGCTGGTGAACCATTCCGGCTCCACGGAGGTGCACCTGAAACTGGTGCAGCCGGGGCGGCAGACCACCATGCGGCTCGACGACCGGCTGCGGGTGACCCCGTCGCCCGCGCTGTTCGGCGACCTGAAGGCGCTGCTCGGTCCGAGCTGCCTGGCCTCCTGAGAAGAAGCTGACCACGAACCGGTCGGACGCCCCGGGCGGGGCGCCCGGCCGGGTGGACCGGGAGTCACGGTTCGAGCGTGTGACGTTAGGGTTGGCGCCCGATGAGCACGTTCGATCAGACCCCAGATTCCGGACCAGCCGGACCAGCCGGACCGGACCTAGGGGCAGACGCCTGGGGGCAGCAGCCCTCCGCCCACACCCCTGCCCGCGCGCCCGGTCGCAGGCGCGCCGGGGGTAGGAGTGCTGGGGGTAGGAGTGCTGGGCCCGGCGGGGGGCGGCGGGTCCTGGCCGGTGAGACGGTCAGCCTGGTAGTCCCGCTGCTGCTGGGTGTGCTGATCGCCGTGCTCTGGCGCGCTGTCCTGCCCTCGGCCCAGCACCTGGGCGACGAGCAGGAGGTGCAGGCCTCGGTCGACGGCACCCTGGCCGGGCTCGGGCTGGTCGCGGGTGTGCTGACCGGTGTCTACCCGCTGATCTGGCCCGGGCGCACGCCGGTGCGCAGGGTGCTGGCCCTGATCGCCACCTGCACCCTCGGCGCGGTGATCGCCTGGCAGCTCGGCGACCAGCTGGACAACCCGGAACTGCCGCTGCGCACCATCGGCTCGGCGTTCATCTGGCCCGCCACCACCGCGGTCGTGATCATGGTCGGGGCGATCCTGCCCTGGACGTCGCGCCGGCTGGAACTGGCCGCCCGCCCCGACCTGCGCGACGAGAACCAGTAGCTACGCAGGCCCGTGCCGTCCTGGGCGGCGGGAGTCCGGTGACTGCGCAGGCTCGTGCTGTCCTGGGCGGCGGGAATCCAGTGACTGCGCAGGCCCGTGCTGTCCTGGGCGGCGGGAATCCAGTGACTGCGCAGGCCCGTCCCGACCTGGGCGGCGAGAAACCAGGAACTACTCAGCCCGTCCGATCGGAGCCGTCCGGGCGCGGGTCAGGCGCACCAGGTCGTCCGGCGCCAGCTCCAGGTCCAGCCCTCGCCGACCGCCGCTGACGAACACGGTCGGATGCTCCAGGGCCGAGGCGTCGACCACCGTGGGCAGGGCCTTGCGCTGCCCGAGCGGACTGATCCCACCCACCACGTAGCCGCTGCTGCGCTCGGCCGCCGCCGGGTCGGCCATCGCCGCCTTCTTCCCGCCCGCCGCCGCGGCCAGCGCCTTGAGGTCGAGCTGCCCGGTCACCGGCACCACCGCCACCCACAGCCCGCCGTCGATGTCGGCGAGCAGCGTCTTGAACACCCGGGACTCCTCCACCCCGAGCGCACCGGCGGCCTCGGACCCGAACGAGACCCGCGGTGCGGACGAGGCCCGGCTGCGGTCCTCCGCCTCGAACGTGTGCACGGTGAACGGCACCCCTGCCCCGGTCAGCAGCTTCACCGCCGGGGTCGACGCACCTGCATCCTTCTTCTTCGCCACGCCGGTGATTCTGGCGTACGGAGATCAGTTCGGGGTCGGAGGCTCTTTCAGCAGCTCCACCGCCGGCAGCGAGTTGAACGCGTTCAGCAGCCCGATCTCCCGCCGCAGCAGCGACAACTCGGCGGTGAGCCGGTCGTGCGTGGTCGGCGCCTCCAGCAGGGCCTGGCGTTCCGGCAGCTCCAGCACGGCCGCCGCGGCCACCAGGTACGACAGCACCCGGGGCTCGGTCGGCACCCCGGACTGCTCCACCCGCAGCCGGTCGCGGTAGGCAGCGAAGCGCAGGCCCACCAGCTCGGCGGCGGCATCGATGTCACCGGGGCCGTCCGGTTCCCCGATGAAGTCGACCAGGCCCGTGTGGTACGGCGTCTCGGCGGCGGCGTCCAGCCCCTGCAGCGAGAACCGCATCTGGCCCACGGTGACCAGGTCGTAGCGACCGTCGTCGTACGGCGTCACCTCGCGGATCTGCGCCGTGCAGCCCACCGGGTACAGGCCCTCCAGGGTCTCCGGGTCGCCGCCGGGCCGGGTGGCCACCACGCCGAAGTGCCGCGGCGCGCCCTCGGGCAGGTCGAGCAGCGCGGCGATCAGCAACCGGTAGCGCTGCTCGAAGATGTGCAGCGGCAGTACCAGACCCGGCACCAGAACGGTGCTGAGTGGAAAGAGAGGAAGCCGGGTCGCCACGGGACCAAACTAGTCAAACATGCAGCCTCCGCGTCCCGGGCCGATGGGACGCACTTAGACTGACCGCCGTGATCCGCCGACTTGACCTGCGTGGCCAGCAGCTGACCTCCCGTGACCTGAGGGCCGTGGTGCCCCGCGCCGAGCTGGACGTGGAGCAGGCGCTCGCCGTCGTCCGCCCGATCGTCGAGCAGGTGCGCGAGCACGGTGTGGCCGCCCTGGTCGAGCTGAGCGAGAAGTTCGACGGCGTGCGGCTGGACTCGGTCCGGGTGCCGGCCGAGGCCCTCACCCGGGCGCTGGCCCAGCTCGACCCCGAGGTGCGGGCCGGCCTGGACGAGTCGATCCGCCGGGCCCGCCTGGTGCACGCCGACCAGCGCCGCCACGACACCACCACCAAGGTCGTCGACGGGGGCACGGTCACCGAGCGCTGGGTGCCGGTCGACCGGGTGGGTCTCTACGTGCCCGGCGGCCGGGCCGTCTACCCCAGCAGCGTGGTGATGAACGTGGTTCCGGCGCAGGAGGCCGGCGTTCCCGGCATTGCCGTCACCAGCCCGGCGCAGCGCGACAACCCGGCCGGTTTCGAGGGTCTGCCCAACCCCACCATCCTGGCCGCCTGTGCCCTGCTCGGCATCGACGAGGTCTACGCGGTCGGCGGGGCCCAGGCCGTGGCGATGTTCGCCTACGGGGCGAAAGACGCCGCCGGCACCTGGATCTGCGAGCCCACCGACCTGGTCACCGGTCCGGGCAACATCTACGTCACCGCGGCCAAGCGGCTGCTGCTCGGGGTGATCGGGATCGACTCCGAGGCCGGTCCCACCGAGATCGCCGTGCTGGCCGACGACAGCGCCGATCCCGAGCACGTGGCCAGCGACCTGATCAGCCAGGCCGAGCACGACCCGCTGGCCGCCGCGGTCCTGGTCACCGACTCCACCGAGCTGGCCGCGCAGGTGGAGGAGGCGGTCGCCCGGCGGGTGGCGGCCACCAAGCACACCGAGCGGGTCACCACCGCGCTGTCCGGGCCGCAGTCGGCGATCGTCCTGGTCGACGACGTCGATCAGGGGCTGAAGGTGGTCGACGCCTACGCCGCCGAGCACCTGGAGATCCAGACCCGCGACGCCGACGCGGTGGCCGCCCGGGTCCGCAACGCCGGGGCGATCTTCGTCGGTGCCTATTCGCCGGTCAGCCTGGGCGACTACTGCGCCGGCTCGAACCACGTGCTGCCGACCGGGGGCTGTGCCTGCTTCTCCAGCGGCCTCAGCGTGCAGTCGTTCCTGCGGGGGATCCACGTGGTCAGCTACGACCGGGCGGCGCTCGAGGGGGTGGCCGGGCACGTGGTCGCCCTGGCCAACGCCGAGGACCTGCCGGCCCACGGCGAAGCCGTCACCGCGAGGTTCTGATGCGGGTGGCCCTGCTGCTGCGCGGCGTCAACCTGGGCGGGGCCCGCAGGCTGCCGATGGCGGATCTGCGGGCGCTGCTCACCGAACTCGGGCACACCGAGGTCAAGACGCTGATGGCCAGCGGTCAGGCCGTGGTCAGCACCGACCGGGACCCGGCCGAGGTCGCCCAGGAACTCGAGAGCCGGCTTCAGCAGCAGCTGGGCCTGACCACCGACGTGTTCGCCCGCACCGGCGCCGAACTCGCCGCGATCATCCAGGCCAATCCCTTTCCCACGGCCGACGAGGACGGGGCCCGGCACGCGGTGGTTTTCATGCACCGACCCGTGCCCCCGGCCCAGCTTCCAGCTGCCCAGGAACCGGACGAGCTCATCGCCCACGGCACCGAGCTGTACCTGCGCCTGCCCAACGGCTTCGCCGACAGCAAGCTCTCGATCGCCGTGGGCAAGGTCAAGAGCGCACCCGTCACCACCCGCAACTGGAACACGGTCAAGAAATTAGGCGCGCTGACCCAGCCGTAGCCCGTCCATCAGCAGGTCGAGCACCCGCCCGGCCTGCTCACGCTGCTCCGGCGCGGCTGCGGCCATGGTGATCGCGCTGATCGAGAGCAGCACGTCCTCCGGCCGCACGTCGCTGCGCAGCGTGCCCGCCGCGGCCCCGGCCTCGAGCAGCCGCCGCACCGCCGCCGTCATCCGGTCACGGCTGGTGGCGTAGGGATTGCGCCCGGAGGCGACGACTGCCCGCAGCGCCTCGGCCATCTCCCGCTTGGTGCTCATGTAGTCGAAGAACCGGTCCATCCAGCGGCGCAGCGCCTGGTCGGTGGGCAGGGCGGCCAGCAGGTCCTCGGCCGCGTCGCACAACTTGGCCAGCTCGTTGCGGTACGCCGCCTCGACCAGCTCGTCGCGGCTCGGGAAGTGCCGGTACAGCGTACCGATGCCCACGCCCGCATCCTTGGCGATGCCCTCCAGGGAGGCCTCGGGCCCCTCCCGGCTGAAGGCCTGAACCGCGGCCTGCAGCAACCGTTCCCGGTTGCGCCGGGCGTCGGCGCGCAACGGCCGTCCCGCGGTCTCGCTCACCCGGACACCTCCCACCGGAAAAAAACCATTGTTACCCAGGGCGAAACCTTTTGTTCAGCGTGGCGTCTTGCCCCGGACCACGGTCATCGCCGCCAGCGTCGAACGGTCTGGCACCCGGTTCTTCTCGTACGCCCGCAGCGCCTCCTCAGGGGAGAAGCCGGCCGCCCACCAGTCGGCCGGGTGAATGCCCTCCGGCCCGGCCAGGCGGGCAACCGCTCGCCAGCGTTCCCAACGGGTGCTCGGGTCGTGGTCCCCCTCTTCGTACCGAGCGAACAGCAGCGGAGCCTGGGCGGGGTGCGAGATCCAGCCTGCGGTCTCCCATTCCGGCACCTCATGGATCCAGCGGCTGCTCAGCACCGAGTCGATCCGCTCCCGGAACATGCTCGGGTCGACCCCGCCCCGGGCGCGCACCGCGGTCTCGAACAAGGTGAACGGCACGTAGCGGCGGGCCTGCGGCAACGCGGTGCCGGGATCGATCCCCAGCGGGGAGGTCAGGTACGGCTCCAGAACCTTCATGATGCTGGGGAGGCCGAGCCAGCGCAGTTCGGTGCTGGTGACCCCGGTCAGCCACGCCCGGTCGCTGGGGCGGATCCGCGCCCAGGCAACCAGTTCGCCGAAGGGCAGCTCATTGCGCCGGGGTAGGTCGGGCCGGGTCGGCGGGGGATACCAGCGGCGCTCCCAGGCGTCCGGGTCCGGGTTCTCCTCGGTGATCGCCACGGGGTTGGGCACCAGCAACCGGGGACGCTCGAACCGCACCAGGCGCCGCAGATCGGCCGGGGTCCAGCCGAGCGCGGTGAGTTCGGCAGCCTCATCCTGGGTAAGCACCCGCGACAACAGGTAGGCCTCGGTCCGATCCTCGCCGGTCATTCGCTGGAGGGCGGCCGCCTGCCGCGGGCGTCGCAGCGCCCACGCGGCCGCGAGCACGGTGATCCGGCCGGCGCCGACTTCGTCCACGACCCACCCTCCTGTCTCGATAGGTTCCGCGCGACCCTGCGGATCATGCCAGGCCACTGGGGTATCAGCGGCAACGTGGAGCCAGAGTGTGCACCAAGCGCGACCCGGAGTCCGACCTCGGGCGACCGGAGGGGGGAACGAAAGAGGTCAGTAGACTCCCGCCCGTGAGCAACGACTCCCGGGACGAGGTCCTCGCCCGCCTGCCCCTGCGTGACGACCTGCGCGGTCTCACCCCGTACGGCGCGCCGCAGCTCGAGGTCCCGGTCCGGCTGAACACCAACGAGAACAGTTACGACGTTCCCGGTGAGGTGGTCGCCGCGATCCTCGACGCCGTCCGTAAGCAGGCCCGCCACCTGAACCGCTATCCCGACCGCGAGTTCACCGAACTGCGCGAGGACCTGGCCAACTACCTCGGCCACGACCTGGAACGCGACCAGCTCTGGGCCGCCAACGGCTCCAACGAGGTGCTCCAGCAGCTGCTGCAGGCCTTCGGCGGGGCCGGCCGCCGGGTGCTCGGGTTCTCACCCAGCTACTCGATGCACTCGATCATCGCCACCGGCACCGGCGCCACCTGGATCGACGGCCACCGCGGCCGGCCCGGTCAGGCGGCCGACGACCCGAACCAGTTCGACCTGCACGTCGAGCAGACCGTGGCGCAGATCGAGCAGCACCGCCCGCACGTCACGTTCCTCTGCTCGCCCAACAACCCCACCGGCACGGCGCTCGACCTCGAGGTGGTGCGGGCCGCGTACGACGCCACCGACGGCATCGTGATCGTCGACGAGGCCTACGCCGAGTTCGCCCGTCCGGGCACCCCGAGTGCCCTGACGCTGCTGCCCGGTCGTGAGCGGCTGGTCGTCACCCGCACCATGAGCAAGGCGTTCGCCCTGGCCGGAGCCCGCCTCGGCTACTCCGCCGCGCACCCGGCGGTGCAGGACGCGATCCGCCTGGTGCGCCTGCCCTACCACCTCTCCTCGCTCACCCAGGCCGCCGCCCGCGCCGCGCTCTGGCACTCCGACGTGCTGCTGGACACGGTCGAGGCGATCAAGGCCCAGCGCGACCGGATCGTCACCGCCACCCAGGAGCTCGGCCTGAAGCCGGCCCCCAGCGACGCCAACTTCGTTCTGGTTGGTGGTTTCGCCGATGAGAAGGCGGTGTGGCGCTCGCTGCTCTCGCGGGGGGTACTGATCCGCGACAACGGTCTGCCCGGCTTCCTCCGGGTGACCGCGGGCACGGAGGGGGAGACCACGACGTTCCTGGACGCTCTCGCCGACTCCCTGCTCGACGTCCCGCTCCCTGCCTAGAACAAATTGCAGACGTCGGTGCGCGCCGACCGGGGTACGGCACCTCGGTGCCGGTTCCCCGGTTGGGTGCCCGCGGACGTCCCCCATTAGGTTTTCGAGAAGACCCACCCGACGCACGCCCCGAGGAGAACCGATGTCCCGCACCGCCCGGATCGAACGGACGACGAAGGAGTCCAGCGTCGTCGTCGAACTGGACCTGGACGGCACCGGCAAGGCAGAGATCTCCACCGGGGTGGGTTTCTACGACCACATGCTGAACAGCCTGGCCAAGCACTCGCTGATCGACCTGTCCGTGCAGTCCACCGGGGACCTGCACATCGACGCGCACCACACGGTCGAGGACACGGCGATCGTGCTGGGCGACGCGCTGAAGATCGCGCTGGGCGACAAGGCCGGGATCCGCCGCTTCGGCGATGCGATGGTGCCGCTCGACGAGGCGCTGGTGCAGGCCGTGGTCGACGTGTCCGGCCGGCCGTACTGCGTGCACACGGGGGAGCCCGAGGGGCAGCAGTTCGTGCTGATCGGCGGTACCTACATCGGTTCGCTGACCCGGCACGTGTTCGAGACCATCTCGCACCACGCGGCCATCGCCATGCACATCCGGGTGATGGGCGGTCGCGACCCGCACCACATCGTGGAGGCGCAGTTCAAGGCGCTGGCCCGCGCGTTGCGCGTTGCGGTCGAGCCCGACCCCCGCGTCACGGGTATCCCCAGCACCAAGGGTTCCCTCTGACCAAAAGCCCGAACCAACTAGGGACGTTTGTGAGCCTGAGTCTCACAAACGTCCCTAGTTTGTGGTTGAGGGGGCGATGAGCTCGGTACCGGGCGGGAGCGTGCCATCAACGGAAGCGCTGCCCAGGTAGCCCAGAAGTTCTGCGCGTAGTTCCTGCGCTGCCCGGGAGGGCTGAGCGCCCCGGCGGTGGGCCAGACCGATCGTGCGCGACAGACCCGGAGCGGCAATGGGTGTGACCCGGTGGGTGGACCGCCCGGCGACAACTGTGCTGGGTACCACCGCCAGTCCCAGCCCCGCCTCGACCATGCTCAGCACCGCGTCCATCTCTCCGCCCTCCACAGCGAGTGACGGGGCAAAACCCGCTCTACGGCAGGCGCCCACGGTTACGTCGCGCAGTTCGTACCCGTTGCGGAACATCACCAAAGGACGTCCGCGCAGCTGTGCGATGGCAATCGGACGCCCGTCGGTGGGAGCCGGCTCGCGGGGAGACGAAACGACCACCAGGTCTTCCCGCAGCAGGGGCACGGTCTCCAGCGCCGGGTCGTCGGAGTGCAGTGGAAGTACGAGCAACGCCAGATCGATCAGCCCGGAGGCGGTCTTGGCCACCAGGTCGCGGGAGCCGCTCTCCTCCAGCACCAGCCGGATCGCGGGGTAGCGGCGGCGATAACGCCTGGCCACCTCCGGCACCAGACCGGTGAGCAGACTCGGGGTGGCGCCCAGGCGCACCCGCCCGCTGCGCAGTTCGATCAGCTCGCGCACCTCCTGCTGCGCGGTCTCCACATCGGCGGTGATCCGCTGGGCGATCGGGAGTAACGCCTCGCCCGCCGGGGTAAGCGTGATGTTGCCGCGCACCCGGTCGAAAAGATCCGTGCCGAGTGACGCTTCCAACGCCCGGATCTGTTGCGACAGCGAGGGCTGGGCGATCTCGAGGAGCTGGGCCGCCCGGGTGAAGTGCTTGGTTTCCGCGACAGTGAGGAAATACACGAGCTGCTGTAGTTGCACGAGCACAGCGTAACCAGGTTCATAGGTTCTCCCTATCGAGATCCAACGCTTCATCTCTTGGACCTAATCAGCCTCTAGGGAATACCTTTCCCGCGTGGTAGAGACGCTGAGCAAGAACCCGCGAGTGACGGGATTCGGCAGCCTGCACCGCTCGACCATCGGGCGGAAGATGATCATGGCGGTCTCCGGACTGGCCATGCTCGGGTTCGTCGTCGCGCACATGATCGGGAACCTGAAGGTCTTCTTCGGGGCACCGGAGTTCAACGAGTACGCGCACTGGCTGCGCACCCTCGGCGAGCCGGCCCTGCACGAGTCCTGGTTCCTCTGGATCATGCGGATCGGCCTGATCGTGGCGCTGGTCGCGCACTTCTGGGCGGCGATCACGCTGACCCGGCACGACGCGAAGGCCCGGCCGGTGAAGTACCAGGCCCGGCGCAAGGGCGGTTACGCCACCACGCTGATGCGCTGGGGCGGCGTCACCCTGGCCCTGTTCATCGTCTACCACCTGCTCGACATGACCTTCGGGACGGTGAACCCGAGCGACTCCAAGGAGCCCTACGCGCGGGTCACCGCCAGCTTCCACGAGTGGTACAACGTCGTCTTCTACACGCTGGCCATGGGTGCCCTGTGCATGCACATCTGGCACGGCCTCTGGAGCGCCGCGAACACCCTGGGCTGGAACCGCGCCACCACGGCCTCCCTGCGCACCCTCTCGAGCGTGGTCGCGGTGGCCATCGCGCTCGGCTTCCTGATCGTTCCGTACAGCGTCGTCTTCGGATGGGTGGATTGAGATGGCAGACCTGTCCAAGATTCTCGGTAAGGGCAGCGGCCTCGTCGGCGAGGGCGAGTTCTACTCGGTCGGCGAGCCGATCGCCGACGACAAGGCCCCCGACGGTGACATCGAGACCCGCTGGGAGCGGCGCAAGTTCGCCTCCAAGCTGGTGAACCCGGCGAACCGGCGCAAGCACAAGGTGATCGTGGTCGGCACCGGCCTGGCCGGCGGCGCCGCGGGCGCCAGCCTCGCCGAGCAGGGCTACCACGTGGTGCAGTTCTGCTTCCAGGACTCGCCCCGCCGCGCGCACTCGATCGCCGCGCAGGGTGGCATCAACGCGGCCAAGAACTACCGCAACGACGGCGACTCGATCTACCGGCTGTTCTACGACACGGTGAAGGGTGGCGACTTCCGGGGCCGGGAGTCGAACATCTACCGCCTGGCCGAGAACAGCGTGAAGATCATCGACCAGTGCGTGGCCCAGGGCGTGCCGTTCGCCCGTGAGTACAGCGGCCTGCTCGACACCCGCTCGTTCGGCGGCGTGCAGGTGCAGCGCACCTTCTACGCCCGCGGCCAGACCGGCCAGCAGCTGCTGATCGGCGCCTACCAGGCGCTGTCGAAGCAGATCGACGCCGGCAACGTGGAGATGTACGCCCGCCACGAGATGCTCGACCTGGTCATCGTCGACGGCCGGGCCCGCGGCATCGTGGCCCGCAACCTGGTCACCGGTGAGCTGTCCACGCACCTGGGCGACGCGGTGGTGCTCGCCACCGGCGGCTACGGCAACGTCTTCTTCCTCTCCACCAATGCCAAGGGCTCCAACACCAGCGCGATCTGGCGGGCGCACCGGCGCGGGGCCTACTTCGGCAACCCGTGCTACACGCAGATCCACCCCACCTGCATCCCGCGCTCGGGCGACCACCAGTCCAAGCTCACCCTGATGAGCGAGTCGCTGCGCAACGACGGCCGGATCTGGGTGCCCAAGCAGATGGGCGACAACCGCCCGCCGGAGCAGATCCCCGAGGAAGAGCGCGACTACTACCTGGAGCGCATCTACCCGGCGTTCGGCAACCTGGTGCCGCGTGACATCGCCTCTCGCGCAGCCAAGAACGTCTGCGACGAAGGACGCGGGGTCGGTCCCGGTGGGCAGGGGGTCTACCTCGACTTCGCCGACGCGATCAAGCGGATGGGCGAGGCCACCGTGCGGGAGAAGTACGGCAACCTCTTCGACATGTACGCCCGGATCACCTCCGAGAACCCGTACAAGCAGCCGATGCGGATCTACCCGGCCGTGCACTACACGATGGGCGGGCTGTGGGTCGACTACGACCTGCAGACCACCATCCCCGGCCTGTTCGCCGCCGGTGAGGCCAACTTCTCCGACCACGGCGCCAACCGGCTCGGTGCCTCGGCGCTGATGCAGGGCCTGTCCGACGGCTACTTCATCCTGCCCACGGTGCTGAACAACTACATCGGCAGCAACAAGTTCGCCCCGGTGGCGGCCGACGCCCCCGAGGTGGCCGAGGTCGAGACGCTGGTGAAGGAGCGGATCGACAAGCTGCTGTCGATCAACGGTGACCGCACGGTCGACTCCTTCCACCGTGAGCTCGGCCAGATCATGTGGGACTACTGCGGGATGGCCCGCAACGACGCCGGGCTGCGCAAGGCGATCAGCGAGATCCGGCACCTGCGCGAGGAGTTCTGGAAGCGGGTGAAGGTGCCCGGCACCGGCGCCGAGCTGAACCAGTCGCTGGAGAAGGCCAACCGGGTCGCCGACTTCATCGAGCTCGGCGAGCTGATGTGCATCGACGCGCTGATGCGGGAGGAGTCGTGCGGCGGGCACTTCCGTGAGGAGAGCCAGACCGCCGAGGGCGAGGCCGAGCGGCAGGACGACAAGTTCTCGTTCGTCGCCGCCTGGGAGTACGCCGGCCAGGGCCGCTTCGGCGGTACCCAGGAGCCGGTCCTTCACCAGGAGGACCTGGTCTTCGACTACGTCCACCCGGCTCAGCGCACCTACGCCTGATCTTTCGAAAGGTACGTGATGAAGCTCAAGCTCAAGATCTGGCGCCAGAAGAACGGTGACGACGCCGGCGGCATGGTCGCGTACGACCTCGACGGGGTCTCGCCCGACATGTCCTTCCTGGAGATGCTCGACACGCTCAACGAGCAGCTGATCATGGACGGCGAGGACCCGGTCGCCTTCGACCACGACTGCCGGGAGGGCATCTGCGGCAGTTGCGGCGTGGTGATCAACGGTGAGGCCCACGGGCCCGAGCAGACCACCACCTGCCAGCTGCACATGCGCGCCTTCTCGGACGGCGAGGAGATCATCATCGAGCCGTGGCGCGCGGCTCCGTTCCCGGTGATCAAGGACCTGGTGGTCAACCGCGGGGCGCTGGACCGGATCATCGGGGCCGGCGGTTACATCACCGCCCCGACCGGCTCGGCGCCGGAGGGCAACAGCACCCGGATCCCGAAGCCGGACGCCGACGCGGCCTTCGCCAACGCCACCTGCATCGGCTGCGGCGCCTGCGTCGCGGCCTGCCCCAACGGCTCGGCCTCGCTGTTCGTCTCGGCCAAGGTCACGCACCTGAACCTGCTGCCGCAGGGCCAGCCGGAGCGCACCTCCCGGGTGCTGGACATGGTCGAGCAGATGGACGCCGAGGGCTTCGGCGGCTGCACGAACACCGGGATGTGCACGGTCTCCTGCCCGAAGGAGATCCCGTTCATGAGCATCACCAACCTGAACAAGGAGTACCGCCGGGCGGTGCACCAGTCGAACAAGGCCCGGGCCGTCCAGGCCAAGCCCAACCCGTCCTGATCGTGGGGTTGCACCCCGGTGGTCACCGGGGTGCAACCCGCGTTCATTAGACTCCTGGGCATGAGCTCACCCCAGGTCGTCGTGCTCGACTACGGCTCCGGCAACGTCCGGTCGGCCGTCCGGGCGCTGGAGCGGGCCGGTGCGACGGTCGAGCTCACCGCCGACTTCAAGCGCGCCCAGGCGTGCGACGGCCTGGTCGTGCCCGGCGTCGGGGCCTTCGCGTCGGTCGCGGAGCAGTTGCGGGCCGTCGGCGGCGACCGGTTGATCGGCCGGAGACTGGCCGGAGGACGTCCGGTGCTGGGTATCTGTGTCGGCCTCCAGGTGCTCTTCGACAAGTCGGTGGAGTTCGGCCGCGACGACGTGCCCGGCCTGGGGGAGTGGCCCGGCACCGTAGAGCTGCTGCCCTCCACGGTGGTGCCGCACATGGGCTGGAACACGGTCGACGTGCCGGAGGAGTCGGTGCTGTTCAAGGGCATCGAGCGGGAGCGCTTCTACTTCGTGCACTCCTACGCGGTGCAGAAGTGGGAGCTGCCCGACCCGGGCGACCCCCTGGCCACCCTGAAGCCCCCGCTGGTCACCTGGTCCGAGCACGGCGGGCGGTTCGTGGCGGCGGTGGAGAACGGCCCCTTGTCGGCGGCGCAGTTCCACCCGGAGAAGTCCGGCGACGCGGGGATCCAGCTCCTGCGTAACTGGCTGGGCACCCTCTAGTTCTCCTGCCCGCCCTGACTTCGCATGATCGCGGCGTCGGTGCTGCGGCCGGGGAAGGGTCAGGGACCGGGCGGGGCCGGGGGCCGGGTGAGGCCAGGGGCCGGGTGAGGCCAGGGACCGGGCGGGGCCAGGGACCGAGTGAGGCCGGTGAGGTTCGTGCGAGCCGTGAGGAATGTCGGCCCGTCGGCAGAGGGTCGTGAATGTGCCGCAGGTCATGACGAGTCGTTGTCCCCGGTGGATACCTCGCGGCGGTGCTCGGGGTCGCCGGCGGGCACCCGCGGCCCGCGTCCGCCCAGGATCGGATGACAAAAGTGGTCCATAGAGCCACTTTTGTCATCCGATCCCGAGCGCCGCGCTTTTGTCATCCGATCTGGGCCGGGTACGCCCGCCTATCCATCGACCTTCGGGCGATAACAGGCCGCGAGGTCAGAGAAGTGTTCCTGCGAGACGGTTCAGGCGGGCAGGCCGCCCCCACTGAGCATGCCGTCCGGACCAGGCAAGCCGTCTGGACCAAGTCCGCCGTCCGGACCGAGTACGCCGTGCGGACCGAACATGCCGTCCGGACCGAGTGCACCGTCTGCCGCACTGAGCCGCCGTCCGTAGAGGCACTCACCCCTGCAGGGCCACCCAATTGACCCGCCTAGGGCCCACCTCTCCACGCCGATGCCGATAACAGGCCATCAAGTCGGTGTGAGGAACGGGCCGCCAGCGTCCTCAGCGAGGGCGCGGTAGCGTGGCGGCCGACTTTCTCCACCGGCTCGGCTGCTCCCGGGCCCGGTGGTACCGCAGCGAAGGGGTTCCCAACCATGTCCGAAGCTGAAGCCGCCCCTCCGGGCAAGCTCGAACTCCTGCCCGCCGTCGACGTGGCCGACGGCCAGGCCGTGCGTCTCACCCAGGGCGAGGCCGGCAGCGAGACCGGCTACGGCGACCCGCTCGAGGCCGCGCTGGCCTGGCAGAAGGCCGGGGCCGAGTGGCTTCACCTGGTCGACCTGGATGCGGCGTTCGGGCGGGGGAGCAACCGTGACCTGATCACCCGGGTCTGCGCCGAGCTCAGCGGCCTGGGGGTGAACGTCGAGATGTCCGGTGGCATCCGTGACGACGCCAGTCTGCAGGCGGCCATGGACACCGGCTGCCGCCGGATCAACCTCGGCACCGCGGCGCTGGAGAAGCCGGAGTGGACCCGCGACGCGATCGCCCAGTTCGGCGACCGGATCGCGGTGGGCCTGGACGTGCGCGGCACCACCCTGGCCGGCCGGGGCTGGACCAAGGAGGGCGGCGACCTCTGGGAGGTGCTGGCCCGCCTCGACGAGGACGGCTGCGCCCGGTACGTGGTCACCGACGTGACCAAGGACGGCACCCTGAAGGGCCCGAACCTCGATCTGCTGGCCGAGGTCTGCCGGCGCACCAGTAAGCCGGTGGTGGCCTCGGGCGGTATCTCCAACCTCGACGACATCGCCGCCCTGCGGGCCCTGGTCAAGGTCGGCGTGGAAGGCGCGATCGTCGGGAAGGCGCTCTACAGCGGTGCTTTCACCCTCGAGCAGGCGCTGCACGTAGCCGGGTGAACGGGATGAGCCACGACAACACCGGTAACACCGCCGACTCGGCCGGGGTGCCCTGGTCGGGCCGGACCCTGACCGCGCAGCCCTTCCCGGGTGACGACGGCTCCGCCGACCCGGCCCTGCTGGCCGCCCTCGAAGGGGGCGACCTGGTGGCGATCACCCGGGCCTGGGCCCCCACCCGGGCGATGGTCCCGATCGTAGCCGTGCTCGGTGAGGACGAGGCCGAACTGGTCGCCGCGCAGGGCGACAAGAGTGCCGACATGGCCCTGGTCACCCTGGTCGACGAGGACGAGGCCAAGGTGCTGCCGGTCTTCACCAGCGTCGCCGCCCTGCAGACCTGGAACGCCGAGGCCCGGCCGGTGCCGGTCGAGGCGGCCCGGGCGGCGCAGGCGGCGGTGGTGGAGGAGTGCCCCCGCGTCGTCATCGACCCGGCCGGTGCCTCGGTCGTGCTGCCCCGCCCCGCGGTCTGGGCAGTGGCCCAGGGACGCGACTGGGTGCCCCCGGCCGAGGACCCGGACCTGCTGGCCGGCATCGCCGCCCTGGTGCGGGCCGTGCCCGAGGTGAAGGCCCACCGCTGCGAGCCGGACGGGGTGGCCGGTCTGATCGTGGTGCTCGGCCTGCCGCCGGGCCTGGAGCGCGATCAGGTGCGGGCCACCACCACCCGGATCGGCGAACTGCTGCTCACCGACCAGATGGTCACCGAACGCACCGACTCGGTCCGGCTGGCCGTCCGCTCGGTCTGAGAACAGACCTCCTCTTCGGGCTTGGTCCAGCACAGGCGGAGCCGGCCGGGGCACAATCTGCTCATGGCCGCTCCGGCAGGCATCTCAGACCGGGAGAGCGAGGTGCTCGCCGCGGTGGGCGAGCACCTCACCAACGCCGAGATCGCCGCGCGCCTGTTCATCTCGGTGCGCACGGTGGAGAGCCACGTCTCCTCGCTGCTGCGCAAGCTCGGCGCCGAAGACCGCCGGGCCTTGGCCGGTCTGGCCCGCAGTGGCGTCCGCCGGGCGACAACGACCTTGCCCACGCCCCTCACCCCCTTCGTCGGACGGCAGGCCGAACGATCGTCGTTGCGCACCGCCCTCACCGCGCACCGGCTGGTGACGGCCGCCGGGCCGGGTGGGGTGGGCAAGACACGTCTGGCGCTGAGTGTCGCGGCCGAGATGAAAGACGTTTTCGCGGACGGGGTCTGGTACGTCGACCTGGTCCCGGTGGTGGATCCGCAGATGATCGCACCGGCCATCGCGCAGGCTCTGGGGCTGGGGGAGCGTCCGGGCGGTAGCGCGGCCGACGGGGTGGTGGCCTGGCTGGCCGGTCGGCAGACGCTGCTGGTGCTGGACAACTGCGAGCATCTGCTCGACGGCGTGGTGGTGCTGGTGGAGCGGCTGCTCGCGGCCGGCCCCGGACTCACCGTGCTGGCCACCAGCCGGGCCCGCCTGCTGGTGCCGTTCGAGCAGGTGTTCCCCGTGCCCGGGCTGACGATCGAGACCGATGCGGTGGAGCTGTTCTACGGGCGGGCGGCGGCCTCGGGCAGCCCGGTCGATCCGGGCGACCGAGCCGGGCGGGAGAGGGTGGCCGGGCTCTGCCGGGCGCTGGACGGAATGGCCCTGGCGATCGAGCTGGCCGCCGCGCGGCACGCGTCGCTGGGGTTGGACGGGCTGGAGAGCGGACTGACCGACCGGCTGAGCGTGCTCACCGGCGGGCGGCGGCTGGACGACCGGCACCGTTCGCTGCGCACCACGCTCGACTGGAGCCACGCCCTGCTCGACGATCCGGTCCAGGCGGTGCTGCGCCGCTGCTCGGTGTTCGCCGACCCGTTCACCCCGGAAGCCGCTGCGGCCGTGATCGGTCCGGGGAAACCTGAGTCCGCCCTGGCCACCCTGGCCGAGCACAGTCTGCTGGTGGCCGTCCCCGGGCTGGAGGGGATGCGCTACCGGGCGCTGGAGACGGTCCGGCAGTACGGCGCCGACCTTCTGGAGGAGGCGGGGGAGACCGACCAGGTACGCACCCGGCACCTGTTCTGGTGCCTCGAACAGCTCGGCGAGATCCGGTTCGACCTCATCGCCAACGAGATCCGCAGCGCTCTGACCTGGGCCGCCGACCAGCCCCAGCACCGCGCCCCGGCCTTCCGGCTGGCGATCGGCATGGCCGAACTCAGCTTCGTCCGGGGGATGCCCGCCGAGTCTCAGCGCCGCTACGAACAGGCCGCCGCTCTGGCCGACTCCGACGCAGTGGCGGCCGACGTGTTCCGCAGCGCGGCCGGCGCCGCCGAGGCCCGGCACGTCGGTCTCGACGCACTGAGGCTGCGCCACCTCGCCGCCGAGGCCGCGATCAGGGCCGGTGACCACGCCGGAGCCGCTGGTGACCTGGCCCGCAACGCCGAACTGATCAATCGTGGGCCGGGCCTGATGGCCACCGAGCCGCCCGAGGGCGAGGTGCGGCGGCTGATCACCCGGGGCTGGGAGCTGGCCGGCGACGACCCGGCCGCCCGGGCCCGGCTGCTGATCGCCGAGGCCTGCGAGCGGCCGATCGCCGAACCGGGCACCCTGCGCCGCATCGAAGAGGCCCTGGTCCTGGCCCGCCGAACCGCCGACCCGCTGACCGAGAGCGCCGCTCTCGACCAGCTCACGGCGGTTCAGGCGGCCTCGGGCGACGTACGCGCGGCGGCCGCCAGCGCGTTCCGCCGCACCGAACTGCTGGCCCCGCTGCCGATCCGCTCGGTGGCCGCCCTCGAGATGTTCGACAGCCTGCAGATGGCGGTCGACGGAGCGGTCGCCGCCGGTGACCTGGCCGGAGCCCGCACCCTGGCCGAACGCCTGCGCGATCTGCCGTTCTACCGTGAGGAGGGGCACCTGGCCTCGGCCCGGCTGATGCTGGTCACGGTGTTCTCCGGCGACTGGGACCAGGCCGTCGCGCTGGCCGACGGCTTCCGCGCGGGCTGGGACCGGGCCGGGCGCCCTCAGGCGGGCAACTTCAGCCGGGCCGCCTACGCCGCGGCCGCCATGTACGGGCTGCGGGGCGACGAGACCAACCGCACCGCATGGCTCGGCATCGTGGACGCCCTGGCGACCCCGGGACGTCCTATGTCGATGATCCACGCGGGTGAGTTCTTCGACGCCGAACTGCTCCTGCACCAGGGCCGCCCGGCCGAGGCGGTGCGGTTGCTGGCCACCCCGCCGGAAGAGCTGACGACGTGGTTCAACGGGCTGTGGCGCCCCTGGTACGCGGCGCTCTGGGCCGAGGCCGGGGTGCTCGCCGAGCTCCCCGGAGCGGCCGGCCGGATCCAGCGGGCCCGGACCTGCACCGGCGGCAACCCGCTGGCCGCCGCCCTGGTCGACCGAGCCGCCGAACTGCACCAGGGCGGCAGACCGCTGCACGAGGGCCACGACCGGTTGCAGGCCGTGGCCGCAGCCCTGCGCAGCTATCGCTACCAGTGGGCCCGCACCCAGGCGATGCTGGGCGACACCACCGAACTGGCCCGGCTCGGGACCACCCCTATGGCCTGGCCTCCAGCACGATGTTGAACGGTGTCTCGGTGGCCCGGCGCACCGAGCTGAACCCGGCCTCGGTCAGCACCGCGGTCAGCGCCGCCGGCCCGGCCTGCGCGCCGAGCCCCAGCCCGACCTCCTGCGCCAGCGAGCCGGGCGTGCAGATCGCCGTGGACAGCCCGTAGTAGGTGCGCCCGACCGGGTTCAGGTTGTTCTCCAGGCCGTCATCGGCGTTCGGCTCGACCAGCATCAGCGTGCCGTCCGGGGCCAGCGCCCGGTGGATCCGGCGGGCGGCGCCGACCGGGTCACCCATGTCGTGCAGGGCGTCGAACAGGCAGACCAGGTCGTACCCGGCGCCCGGCACCTCCTTGGCCGCGGCCACCTCGAACCGGGCCCGGTGGTCCACGCCGGCCTCCTGGGCACTGCGCCGGGCCTGCTCGATCGAGGGCTCGTGCAGGTCGAACCCGGCGAAGGTGGAGCGCTCGAAGGCCTGCGCCATGATCACCGTGGAGGCGCCCTGCCCGCAGCCCACGTCGGCCACGCTCGCTCCGGCCCGCAGCTTGGCCACCACCCCGTCGAGGGCCGGCAGCCAGCTCTCCACCAGGTGCGCGGCGTAGCCGGGACGGAACAACCGCACCACCCCGGAGAACAGCCGCCCGTCGTGCTGGTGCCAGCCGATCCCCTCGCCGCTGCGGAAGGCCGCGGCCAGCAGGTCGTGATCGGCGTAGCAGGAGGCGATCGCCTCGAACGCGCCGCCCAGGAAGACCGGGCTGGTCTCGTCGGCCACCACCATCGCCTGCTCGGCCGGGAGCTCGAAGGTGCCCTCGGCCGGGTGGTACACCACGTAGCCACCGGCCGCCTGGTTGGCCAGCCACTCGCGCACGTAGCGCTCGGCGGTGCCGGTGCGCCCGGCCAGCCCGCCGGGGGTGATCGGGCCGGCGTCGGCCAGGGCGCGGTACAGCCCGAGCCGGTCGCCGAGGTGCAGCATCAGCCCGGAGATGGCGGCGCCCATGTCGATGACCGCCTGCCCCACGAACGCGTGGAGCCGGGATTCGTCGACTGAAGTGATGGTCACGGGAGGTCCCCTCGCAGTGGTGCCGGTCCCCCTCGGACCGGCCTCGGTACGAGACTGCTCGGCGGCCCGGGCCGGCGGCATCCGTGCCCACCACGGATCCCGGACGTCCGTGGTGAGCACCCAGGGGACGTACGGTCGCGGGCACCTCGACGGGGCTGCTACTCTGGTCCACTGACCGACCGAGTCCCGTCACGAACCTGCCCCAACCGGCGAGTTCACCGACAGGGCCCGGTGCGCCAAGTGGAGTCTCTCCCACCCGGCGCCGTCGCCCCGGAAGGTTCGGGGTGAAACGGCTTCGGGTCCCGGTCCGCTCCTCCCGACCAGGAGGAGTCACCTCGCCGTACCTGGCGGGGCTGTACGGCGACGGAACAATCGTCTGCCGTAGAACCGTTGATGAGGCTCCCGAGCGCCTGCGACCGGGAGCCTTCTCCTGTTTGCCGGCGGTCTCCGAGACCGTACGAAGGAGTAACACATCAGCGAGCCCCGGATCAACGACCGTATCCGCGTCCCAGAGGTGCGGCTGGTCGGCCCCAACGGGGAGCAGGTCGGCATCGTCCGGGTCGAGGACGCGTTGCGTCTCGCCCAGGAGGCCGACCTCGACCTCGTCGAAGTCGCGCCCCAGGCGCGGCCGCCGGTCTGCAAGCTCATGGACTTCGGCAAGTTCAAGTACGAGTCCGCGATCAAGGATCGCGAGGCCCGGAAGAACCAGGCCCACACGGTCCTCAAGGAAATCAGGCTCCGGCTGAAGATCGACCCGCACGACTACGAGACCAAGAAGGGTCACGTCGTTCGGTTCCTCGAGGCCGGTGACAAGGTCAAGGTCATGATCATGTTCCGTGGTCGCGAGCAGTCGCGCCCGGAGATGGGCTACCGCCTGCTGCAGCGGATGGCTGCCGACGTCGCCGAGGACGGCTACGTCGAGAGCAACCCCAAGCAGGACGGCCGCAACATGGTCATGGTGATCGGCCCGCACAAGAAGAAGGCCGAGGCCAAGGCCGAGCAGAAGGCCGGGCTGGACGAGGAGCGGGCTGCCCGCGCCGAGCGCCGCCGTGAAGAGGCGGCCCTGGCCGCCGAGAAGACCGCTGCTGTCGCGGCCGCCGCTGCTGCCGAGATCGTCGGCGAGAGCGACGACGAGCCGATCTTCATCAAGCGCACCACGCCGCCGCCGGCTGCCGCCGCGCCCGCTGCCTCCGGTGCGCCGTCCTCCTACTCCTCCCGCCCGTCCGGCGGTCCCGGTGGCCCCCGTGGCGACCGTCCGTCGTACGGCGACCGCCCGTCCGGCCCGCGTGGCGACCGTCCGTCCTACGGCGACCGCCCGTCCGGCCCGCGTGGCGACCGTCCGTCCTACGGCGACCGTCCCTCCGGTCCTCGTGGCGAGCGTCCTTCGGGTCCGCGCCCCTCGGGCGACCGTCCCGGTGGGCCGACGTCCCGTCCGGCTCCGAGCGGGGCTCCGCGTCCGGCTGCGGCCGGTCCGAGCCCGCGTCCGGCCGCCGCGCCGGGCGGCTCCGCCCCGGCTCCGGGGGCCCGTCCCAACCCGGGTCCGGCCGGTCCGCGGCCGACCCCGGCCGGGATGGGGCCGCGCCCCACGCCCGCCGGGATGGGCCCGCGTCCCACCCCGGGTCCGCGACCGACCCCGGGCCCCGGCCCGCGTCCCGGCCCGCGTCCCACCCCGGGACCCGCGGCCGAGACGAAGCCCGCGGAGGAAGCCGGCAAGCCGGCGTCCTCCGAGCAGGAAGCGGCAGCCGACGCCTGACGGCTGCCGACGTAAGCCAGGCACCGGGCGGCGGCCTTCACCGGCCGTCCGCCCGGCGCCGACACACCTTCCGCGTGCCGGAGTGCCCGCTCGCGGATCGATGAGGAGACACAGACGTGCCGAAGAACAAGACGCACAGCGGTGCGAAGAAGCGGTTCAAGGTGACCGGCAGCGGCAAGCTCATGCGTGAGCAGACCAACCGCCGTCACAACTTCGAGAGCAAGCCCTCGAGCCGCACCCGCCGCCTGGCGTCCGACGAGCCGGTTGCCCCGGGCAACCTGCGCGCCGCCAAGCGCCTGCTCGGCCGCTGACCTTCCCTTTTCCGTAACCCCCGTCGCCGGTCCCGGCCGGTGATCAGAAACAAGGAGTACTCACGTGGCACGCGTGAAGAGGGCAGTCAACGCCCAGAAGAAGCGTCGCGAGGTCCTGGAGCGCGCCAGCGGTTACCGCGGCCAGCGCTCGCGCCTCTACCGCAAGGCCAAGGAGCAGGTCACCCACTCGCTCGTCTACTCCTACCGCGACCGTCGTGCGCGCAAGGGTGACTTCCGCAAGCTGTGGATCCAGCGCATCAACGCCGCGTCCCGCGCGAACGGCATGACGTACAACCGCTTCATCCAGGGCCTGAAGGCTGCTGAGATCGAGGTCGACCGTCGCATGCTGGCCGAGCTGGCCGTCAACGACGAGGCCGCCTTCGCGGCCCTGGTCGTGCTGGCCAAGGCCGCCCTCCCGGCGGCCGCCGAGACCTCTGCGGCCTGAGCTCCTCGCCGCCCGTAGCGGGCAGCGGATGCAGCGAAGCGAAATGACGACGGAACGCCCGGCGCCCGAGGCGCTGTCCAATCCCCGGTCCGACCGGGTGAGGGCAGTGGCCCGGCTGTCCGGGCGTTCCGCACGTCTGCGGGCCGGCCGGTTCCTGGTCGAGGGTCCGCAGGCGGTGCGGGAGGCAGTGGCCGAACAGCTGGCCAGAACCAACCTGAAGACGTCCTTCACGAGCGATCGGCGCAGTGCGCCGGAGGCTCCCGGCGGGTTGCGCGAGCTGTACGCCACCCCCGAGGCCGCCCAGAGGCACCCCGAGATTCTGCACGCGGCGGCCGAAGCGGGTGTGCCCGCGCGCCCCGTCACCGACGAGGTGCTCGCCGCCATGCTGGCCGGGGCCGGAACCACCACGCCGCAAGGGCTGCTGGCGGTCTGCGACCTGATCACCGTGCCCCTCGAAACCGTGCTGGCGGCCAGACCCCGCCTGGTGGCGGTGCTTTCGCAGGTTCGTGACCCGGGCAACGCCGGCACCGTGATCCGGGCCGCCGACGCCGCCGGGGCCGACGCCGTGGTACTCACCGACGCGAGCGTCGACGTGCACAACCCCAAGTGCGTACGTTCCACCGCCGGAAGCCTTTTCCACCTCCCGATCGTGGCCGGGGTACCCCTGGCCGAGGCCGTGCAGCAGCTGAAGGCCCAGGGTGTGAGTGTGCTGGCGGCCGACGGCGCCGGTAAGTACGACCTCGACGTGCTGGCCGACGACGCCGAGGACCGCGCGGTCCAGCCACCCACCGACCGCCGCCCACAAACGTCCGTAATCGGTGATCCCTGGCTGGAGAACCCGGTGGCGTGGGTGTTCGGCAACGAGGCGTGGGGCCTGCCCGAGACCGACCGCGAACTGGCCGACGCCGTGGTGCGGGTGCCGGTGCACGGGCGGGCCGAGAGCCTCAACCTGGGCACGGCCGCCACGGTGTGCCTGTACGCCACCGCCCGCGCGCAGCGTCGCGAGCAGCGCCGGCAGGAACGATTTACCAAGGCGGACCCGGCCCGCTGAACAGCCCCCGGGTTCCGCCGTTCCTCACTCCTGCCCGAATATCCACTGGCCACCGTCTGAAAAGATGAAGCACGTGAGGATCACACTGTGAGTACCAAGGACTACGACCCGAAACAGGTCGCGGTGCTCTCCGAGGAGAAGCTGGCCGAGTTCGTCGCGCAGGCCCTGGCGGCCTTCGCCGCGGCCGGCGACCTGGACGCGCTGAAGCAGGCCCGGCTCGAGCACTCCGGCGACCGCAGCCCGCTGGCCCTGGCCAACCGCGAGATCGGCGCGTTGCCGCCGGCCGCCAAGGCCGACGCCGGCAAGCGCGTGGGCCAGGCCCGCGGCCAGGTGAACAAGGCCCTGGCCGGCCGTCAGGCCGAGCTGGAGACCGAGCGCGACGCCCGGGTGCTGGTCGAGGAGTCGGTCGACGTCACCCTGCCGGCCGGCCGCCGCCCGGCCGGGGCCCGGCACCCGCTCTCGACCGTCTCGGAGCGGATGGCCGACATCTTCGTGGCGATGGGCTGGGAGGTCGCCGAGGGGCCGGAGGTCGAGGCCGACTGGTTCAATTTCGACGCCCTGAACTTCGGCCCGGACCACCCGGCCCGGCAGATGCAGGACACCTTCTTCGCCGACCCGGTCGACAGCGGCCTGGTGCTGCGCACCCACACCTCGCCGGTGCAGGCGCGCACCATGCTCGACCGTGAACCGCCGATCTACGTGGTGGTGCCCGGCCGGGTGTTCCGCACCGACGAGCTGGACGCCACCCACACCCCGGTGTTCACCCAGATCGAGGGTCTGGCCGTGGACAAGGGCCTGACCATGGCCCACCTGAAGGGCACGCTCGACCACTTCGCCCGCACCCTGATCGGGCGGGAGGTCACCACCCGCCTGCGGCCGGCGTTCTTCCCGTTCACCGAGCCGAGCGCCGAGCTGGACCTGCGCTGCTTCGTCTGCGACGGCAAGCTCGACGACTGCCGCACCTGCGGCGGCACCGGCTGGATCGAGTGGCTGGGCTGCGGCATGGTCAACCCGAACGTGCTGCGCGCGTGCGGGATCGACCCGGAGGTCTACACCGGTTTCGCGTTCGGGGCCGGGATCGAGCGGGCCCTGATGTTCCGCAACGGCGTCGAGGACATGCGCGACATGATCGAGGGTGACGTCCGCTTCAGCCGGCACTACGGAATGGAGGCGTGATGCGCGCCCCGCTGAACTGGCTCGCCGAGTACGTCGAGCTGCCTTCCGGCGCAACCGCTCTCGAGGTCGCCGCCGACCTGGTCCGGGTCGGGCTGGAGGAGGAGGCGGTGCACGGTGGCGACGTCACCGGCCCGCTGGTGGTCGGCCGGGTGCTGGAGTTCACCCCCGAGCCGCAGAAGAACGGCAAGACGATCCGCTGGTGCCAGGTCGACGTCGGTGAGGGCACCCCGCGCGGGATCGTCTGCGGCGCGGGCAACTTCGTCGAGGGCGACCTGGTCGTGGTGTGCCTGCCCGGGGCGGTGCTGCCGGGTGGTTTCGCGATCACCGCACGCAAGACGTACGGCCACAAGTCCGACGGAATGATCTGCAGCGCCAAGGAGATCGGCCTCGGCGAGGACCACGACGGGATCATCCGGCTCACCGAGTGGGGCTTCGACGACGCCGCACCCGGCGACGACGCGATCGCGCTGCTCGGCCTGGCCGAGGAGACGGTCGAGGTCAACGTCACGCCCGACCGCGGTTACTGCTTCAGCCTGCGCGGGATCGCCCGGGAGTACTCGCACGCCACCGGCGCCCGGTTCACCGACCCGGCGCTGGTCGAGGTGCCCGCTGCCTCGGCCGACGGCTTCGCGGTGGAACTCGACGACCAGGCCCCGATCAACGGTGTGCCCGGCGGCGACCGCTTCGTGGCGCGGGTCGTGCGGGGCGTCGACGCCACCGCCACCAGCCCGCGCTGGATGCAGAAGCGGCTGGA
Source organism: Kineosporia sp. NBRC 101677 (assembly GCF_030269265.1). Classification (NCBI taxonomy): domain Bacteria; kingdom Bacillati; phylum Actinomycetota; class Actinomycetes; order Kineosporiales; family Kineosporiaceae; genus Kineosporia; species Kineosporia sp. NBRC 101677. Next base: position 13,163 of record NZ_BSTA01000011.1, on the reverse strand, counting down.
ACAGGCCGGGATGCGCCCGATCTCGCTGGCCGTCGACGTCACCAACTACGTGATGCTGGCCGTGGGGCACCCGCTGCACGCCTTCGACCTGGACAAGCTGGCCGCGCCGATCGTGGTGCGCCGGGCCGTCGCGGGCGAGAAGCTCACCACGCTCGACGACGTGGAGCGCACCCTTCACACCGAGGACCTGCTGGTCACCGACTCCCCGCAGGGCCGGGGCTCGCGGGTGCTCAGCCTGGCCGGGGTGATGGGCGGCGCCAGCAGCGAGGTCTCCGCCGAGACCACGAACCTGCTGGTCGAGGCCGCGCACTGGGACCCGATCACGGTGGCCCGCACGATGCGCCGGCACAAGCTGAGCACCGAGGCGGGCAAGCGTTACGAGCGCGGGGTCGACACCCGGCTGGCCGACGTGGCCGCCGAGCTCACCGTGCGCCTGCTCGTGGAGTACGGCGGTGAGAAGGTCGAGATCGGCCCGGTCACCGACGTGGGCGAGGCCGCTCCCGGCGCCACGATCGAGATGCCGGCCGACTTCCCGGGCCGGATCGTCGGTCTGGACTACACCCGTGAGCAGGTGGTGGAGAACCTCGAGCAGATCGGCTGCGAGGTCTCCGGCGACGACGTGCTCACCGTGCAGGCCCCGAGCTGGCGTCCCGACCTGCTGGTGCCGGTCGACCTGGCCGAGGAGGTCGCGCGGCTGCGCGGCTACGACCAGATCCCCGCGGTGCTGCCGGTCGCCCCGGCGGGCCGGGGTCTGACCCACGGCCAGCGGGTGCGCCGCTCGGTCGCCCGGGCGCTGGCCGAGTACGGCGGGGTCGAGGTGCTGACCTACCCGTTCATCGGTGCGGCCGTGCACGACGCGTTCGGCCTGCCGAAGGACGATGCCCGTCGTACGGCGCTGAAGCTGGCCAACCCGCTGTCCGACGAGCAGCCGTACATGCGCACCTCGCTGCTGGCCACGTTGGTCGAGGCGGCCAAGCGCAACGTCGGTCGCGGGTTCACCGACCTGGCGCTCTACGAGATCGGCGCGGTCGTCCGGCCCACCGGCTCCGAGCCGAAGGCCGGTCACCCGGGGGTCGCCCAGCGTCCTTCCGAGGCCGAGCTGGAGCAGCTGAACGCGGCGATCCCGCACCAGCCGCTGCGCGCCGCGATCGTCCTGGCCGGTCAGCGCGAGCTGCCGGGCTGGGAAGGCCCGGGCCGCCCGGCCGACTGGTCCGACGCGCTGGAGGCGGCGCTGCTGGTGGCCCGCACGGTCAACGTGCAGCCCACGGTCACGAAGGACGAGAACCACGCGCCGTGGCACCCGGGTCGCTGCGCGCGGCTGGAGATCGACGGTCAGCTCTTCGGTCACGCCGGTGAGCTGCACCCGAAGGTGGTAGCGGCGCTGGGGCTGCCGCCGCGCACGGTCGCCGCCGAGGTCGACCTGGACGTGCTGATCGCCGCTTCCGGCCAGATCGTCACGGCCCGGCCGATCTCCTCGTTCCCGCTGGCCAAGGAAGACGTGGCGCTGGTGGTCGAGAACGCGGTGCAGGCCCAGGACGTGCACACCGCCCTGGTCGACGGGGCGGGGGAGCTGCTGGAGTCGGTGCGGCTGTTCGACGTGTACACCGGCACCTCGGTGCCCGAGGGCCACAAGTCCCTCGCGTTCGCGCTGCGCTTCCGGGCCCCGGACCGCACGCTGACCGCGGAAGAGACTGCGGCAGCTCGCGATGCCGCGGTCGCCCTGGCGGCTGAACGCACGGGGGCAGTTCTGCGGGGGTAGACCCGACCCCGTCAATGGTGGACGTCTGTGCGCGACTTGCGCACAGACGTCCACCATTTCGCTTTTGGTGAACTTCCGGTGGCCCTGAACCGTGTGCCCATTGCTCCCGAAACCCACCGAAAAGGACTCACCATGCGTCGTCTTTCGAGCCTGGTCGTTGCTCTCCTGGCTCTTGCCACCCTCGTTCTGCTTCCGGCGGCGGGCGCTTCGGCCAAGGCCGAGGTGGCCCCGGCCGACACGGTCTCGGCCCAGGCCTGGCAGCACACCCTGTTCTGCAACCGGGGGGTCGGGATCGAGATCCACCCGTACTTCCTGGACGGCAGCCACATGGGCTGGATCAAGCCCGGTAACTGCGCAGGAGCCAACCTGGATCTGCACAGGGCCTTCTCGATCGAGGTCGTGCGTCCTCACACCGGGGAGCGCAAGACCTACCGCGGCTTCGTGGTGCGCTGCCACACGGAGTTCACCGTCTCCGGCACCTACCAGGCCACCCGCACGCCGACACTGTGCGCGTAAGCAGTTTCCGGTGATGGTGCGGGGCCGCGGGCCTCGCACCATTCCACCGACGTACGACTTGACTCCCGGTCAGGATCGTCCACCATTGGTGACCGGGTGGTGGCGCAAAGCACTATGCATACAATTTCGCCGCTGTGTATAGTCATGCGCTATGGGCTTCACGGCGGCAGTGGCAGGGGCGAGCGGGTACGCCGGCGGTGAGCTGCTGAGACTGCTCCTGCAGCACCCACAGATCGAGATCGGGGCGCTCACCGCGGGCGGCAACGCCGGCTCGCGACTCGGTGAGCACCAGCCGCACCTGCTGCCGCTGGCCGACCGGGTGCTCGGGCCGACCACGGCCGAGCAGCTCAGTGGGCACGACCTGGTCTTCCTGGCGCTGCCCCACGGGGCCAGTGCAAAGATCGCCGCCGAGCTCCCGGCCGAGACCGTCGTGGTCGACTGTGGTGCCGACCACCGGCTGGTGAGTGCCGAGGCGTGGGAGGAGTTCTACGGCGGTGAGCACGCGGGCACCTGGGCCTACGGCCTGCCCGAGCTGCCCCGCCCCGACGGCGAACGTCAGCGCGAAACCCTGCGGGGCGCGCGCCGGATCGCGGTGCCGGGCTGTTACCCCACGGCCTCCAGCCTGGCCCTCGCCCCCGGCTTCGCGGCTGGTCTGCTGCAGCCCGACGACGTGGTGGTGGTCGCCGCGAGCGGCACCTCCGGGGCCGGCAGGTCGGCCAAGCCAAACATGATCGGCAGCGAGGTGATGGGCTCGATGACCCCCTACGGGGTGGGCGGCGTGCACCGCCACACTCCGGAGATCGAGCAGAACCTCGGCCTGGCCGCCGGAAACCAGGGCGAGCCGGTGCGGGTCTCGTTCACCCCCACCCTGGCCCCGATGTCCCGGGGCATCCTGGCCACCTGCACCGCCCGGCTGAAGCCCGGGGTGAGCGTCGAGCAGGTGCGCACCGCCTGGGAAAGCACCTACGCAGACGAGGCTTTCGTCCACGTGCTGCCCGAGGGCCGCTGGCCCCGCACCGCCGACACGCTCGGCGCCAACACCGCCCTGGTCCAGGTGGCGGTGGACCAGCGGGTCGGCCGGGTGATCGCCGTCAGCGCGATCGACAACCTGGCCAAGGGCACGGCCGGCGGTGCGATCCAGTCCGCCAACCTGGCCCTGGACCTGCCCGAGACCCTGGGCCTGCCGCTGGTCGGGGTGGCCCCGTGAGCCGGGAGGTGGCCTCGTGCATCTGATCCAGTACCGGCAGGCGATGGCCCTGGTCCGTCTGCCTCCCGAAAGTCCCGATCCCGACTGGGTGCACGGCGGCCCGCTGGTCAGCGTCTCGCGCACGGCCGACGAGATCAGCGTGGTCTGCCCGACCAGCAGCCTGCCCGAGCCGGTGCCCGGTCCGGTCGAGGGGCCCTTCACCGTCACCCGGGCCGCCGGGGCGCAGGAGTTCTCCCAGATCGGGGTGCTCCTGCGGATGCTGAAACCGTTGGCCGACGCCGGGATCCCGGTGCTCAACGTGTCCACCTTCGACACCGACTGGGTGCTCGTGCCCGCGGCCCAGTCGGTGGTCGCCGCCTCGGTCTGGCGCCACGCCGGCTACACCGTCACCGAAAACGCCGAATAGCCCTTCCGGAAAGAGGAACAGATCATGAGCGTCACCGCGGCCAAGGGCTTCCGCGCCGCCGGGGTGGCCGCCGGGCTGAAGAGCACCGGCGCCCCCGACGTGGCCCTGGTAGTCAACGACGGCCCGAACGACGCGGCCGCCGCCGTGTTCACCAGCAACCGCTGCAAGGCGAACCCGGTGCTGTGGAGCGAGCGGGCGATCGCCGACGGCCGGCTGCGGGCGGTGGTGCTGAACTCGGCCGGGGCCAACTGCTACACCGGTCCGGAGGGCTTCCAGACCACGCACGCCACCGCCGAGGAGGTGGGCCGCCGCAACGCGGTCGACCCGCTCGACGTGGTGGTCTGCTCGACCGGCCTGATCGGCCCGCTGCTGGAGCGCGACAAGCTCCTGGCCGGGGTGGCCGCCGCCAGTGCCGAGCTGCGGCCCGAGGGCGGCGCCGACGCGGCGCTGGCCATCATGACCACCGACACGGTGTCCAAGCAGGCCTCGGTCGTCTCGCCGGAAGGCTGGACGGTGGGCGGGATGGCCAAGGGTGCGGGCATGCTCGCCCCGGCCCTGGCCACCATGCTCGTGGTGATCACGACCGACGCGCAGGTCGACTCGGCCGGGCTGGACGCCGCGCTGCGGGCCGCCACCGGGGTCACCTTCGACCGGCTCGACTCCGACGGCTGCCAGTCCACCAACGACACGGTCGCGCTGCTGTCCTCCGGGGCCTCCGGAATCACGCCCAGCGGCGCCGAGTTCGCCGCCGCCGTCACCGCCGTCTGCCACGACCTGGCCCAGCAGTTGCTGACCGATGCCGAGGGTGCCGACCACGACATCGCGATCGAGGTGCTCAACGCCGCCTCGGTCGACGAGGCGGTGGAGGTCGGCCGCTCGGTGGCCCGCAGCAACCTGTTCAAGGCCGCGATCTTCGGCAAGGACCCGAACTGGGGCCGGATCCTGGCCTCGGTCGGCACCACCACGGCCAAGTTCGACCCGGCCGACCTCGACGTGGCCCTGAACGGGGTCTGGGTCTGCCGTAAGAGCGAGCCGGGCGAGGACCCGGCGCAGATCGACCTGAACCCCCGCCAGGTGAGCGTCACCATCGACCTGAAGGCCGGCGACGCCACGGCCACGGTCTGGACCAACGACCTCACCCACGCGTACGTGCACGAGAACAGCGCGTACTCGTCGTGATCGACCTGGAGAAGCTCAGCGCCGGCCAGAAGGCCGAGGTCCTGGTCGAGGCGCTGCCCTGGCTGCGGCGGTTCCAGGGCGCCATCGCGGTGATCAAGTACGGCGGCAACGCGATGATCGACGACGATCTCAAGCGCGCCTTCGCCGAGGACGTGGTGTTCCTGCGCGCGGCCGGGCTGAAGCCGGTGGTGGTGCACGGCGGCGGGCCGCAGATCTCGGCCATGCTCAAGAAGCTCGGCATCCAGAGCGAGTTCCGCGGCGGCCTGCGGGTGACCACGCCGGAGACCATGGAAGTGGTCCGGATGGTGCTCACCGGTCAGGTCAGCCGCGAGCTGGTCGGGCTGATCAACCAGCACGGGCCGCTGGCCATCGGCCTGTCCGGTGAGGACGGCGGCCTGTTCCTGGCGGCCAAGCGCGATGCCGTGATCGACGGCGCCCCGGTCGACCTGGGTCTGGTCGGCGACGTGGTCGAGGTCGACCCGGCGGCGGTGCTCGACCTGGTCGACGCGGGCCGCATCCCGGTGGTCTCCACCGTGGCCCCGGACGACGACGGCCAGGTGCTCAACGTGAACGCCGACACCGCCGCGGCGGCGCTCGCGATCGCCCTCCAGGCGCGCAAGTTCGTGGTGCTCACCGACGTCGAGGGCCTGTACGCCGACTGGCCGGACCGCTCCTCGCTGCTGTCCGAGATCACCGACACCGAGCTCGAGAAGATGCTGCCCGGCCTGCAGTCGGGCATGGTGCCGAAGATGGAGGCCTGCCTGCGCGCCGTGCGCGGCGGCGTGCCCACCGCCACCGTCATCGACGGCCGTGAGGCGCACAGCCTGCTGCTGGAGGTCTTCACCGCGCAGGGCGTGGGCACCATGGTCGTCCCCTCCACCCCGAACCAGAACGGGACCACCGCATGAGCGCCGATCTCAGCAACCCGTCCACCAGCCTCGTCGACCTCACCGGCCAGTCCTCGGCCGCCTTGCTCGAGCGTTACGGCCGTTCGGTGATGGGCGTCTTCGGCACCCCGCAGCGGGTTCTGGTGCGTGGTGAGGGCGCCTACGTGTGGGACGCCGACGGCCGGCGCTACCTCGACCTGCTCGGCGGGATCGCGGTGAACGCCCTCGGCCACGCCCACCCGTTCCTGGTCTCGGCCGTCACCGCGCAGCTGGCCACCCTCGGCCACGTCTCCAACTTCTTCACCCACCCGCTCCAGATCGCCCTGGCCGAGCGCATTCTCGAGCTCGCCGGGGCGCCGGAGGGGTCGGCGGTGTTCTTCTGCAACTCCGGCACCGAGGCCAACGAGGCGGCGTTCAAGCTCACCCGGCGCACCGGCCGGACCAAGGTCGTCGCCGCCCAGGGCGGATTCCACGGTCGCTCGATGGGCGCGCTCGCGCTCACGTCCAAGGCGGCCTACCGTGATCCGTTCGCCCCGCTCCCGGGTGACGTGGTGCACGTGCCCTGGGGCGACGTCGAGGCCCTGGCCGCCGCCGTCGACCAGGACACGGCCGCGGTGGTGCTCGAGCCGATCCAGGGCGAGGCCGGCGTCCGGCTCGCGCCCGAGGGGTATCTGGCCGCCGCCCGCCGCCTCACCCAGGCGAACGACGCGCTGCTGATCCTCGACGAGGTGCAGACCGGAGTGGGCCGCACCGGCGCCTGGTTCGCCCACCAGCTCGAGTCCGAGCGGGTCGTCCCGGACGCGATGACCCTGGCCAAGGGCCTGGGGGGCGGCATCCCGGTCGGCGCGATGGTGGTCTACGGGCCGCAGAACGCCCAGCGGCTGACCCCGGGCCAGCACGGCACCACCTTCGGCGGCAACCCGATCGCCGCCGCGGCCGGCCTGGCCACCCTTCACGTGATCGAGCGGGACGGTCTGCTGGAGAACGCCACCACCATCGGAAAGCGCCTTTCCGAAGGGCTTTCCGGCCATTCGATGGTCACCGAGGTGCGCGGCCGCGGTCTGCTGCGGGCCGTCCAGCTCACCCAGCCGGTGGCCGCCGCCGTGGCCAGCCACCTTCTGGAGGCCGGTTTCATCGTGAACGCCGTCGCCCCCGACGCGCTCCGGCTGGCCCCGCCGCTGATTCTCACCGCCGAGCAGGCGGACTCGTTCATCGCGGCCCTCCCGGCCGCCCTCGACCTTGCGGCGCAGGAGATCTCATGAGCCCCCGGCACTTCCTCAAAGACGACGACCTCTCGCCGGACGAGCTGATCGAGGTGCTCGACCTGGCCGACCGGCTCAAGGCCGACCGCGCCGCCGGTGTCCTGGCCACCCGGCCCCTCGACGGGCCGAAGGCCGTGGCCGTGCTGTTCGACAAGTCCTCCACCCGCACCCGCGTCTCGTTCAGCATCGGCATCGCCGAGCTGGGCGGTTACCCGCTGATCATCGACTCCGGCAGCAGCCAGCTCGGCCGCGGCGAGCCGATCGAGGACACCGCCCGGGTGCTCACCCGTCAGGCCGCCGCGATCGTCTGGCGCACCGGCGACCAGAGCCGGATCGAGGCGATGGCCGCGCACAGCACCGTCCCGGTGGTGAACGCCCTCACCGACCAGTACCACCCCTGCCAGCTGCTGGCCGACCTGCAGACCGTGCGCGAGCACAAGGGCAGCCTGACCGGGCTCACGCTGGCCTACTTCGGCGACGGCGCGAACAACATGGCGCACTCTTACCTGCTGGCCGGCGCCAACGCGGGTATGCACGTGCGGGTCGCCGCCCCCGAGGGCTTCCGGCCCGACCCCGCGGTCGTCGAGCGGGCGTCCGAGCTGGCCGCGAGCACCGGTGGTTCGGTCGCCGTCACCACTGATGCGGCGGCGGCCGCCGACGGCGCCGACGTGCTCGCCACCGACACCTGGGTGTCGATGGGGCAGGAGTCCGAGAAGAGCGAGCGGGTCGGTATTTTCACCGACTACTCGGTGGACGAGGCACTGCTGGCCAAGGCTGCGCCGGGGGCGATCGTGCTGCACTGCCTGCCCGCCTACCGGGGTCTGGAGATCAGCGCGCCGGTGATCGACGGCCCCCAGTCGGTGGTCTGGGACGAGGCCGAGAACCGGCTGCACGCCCAGAAGGCGCTGCTCACCTGGTTGCTGGAGCGATCGGGATGAGTGTGCCCGACCGCAGCCGGACGGCCCACACCAAGGTCGCCCGGCACCGTCGGATCGTCGAGCTGCTGCGCCGCAACCAGGTGCGCTCGCAGGTCGAGCTGGCCGGGATGCTGGCCGGCGAGGGGGTCGCGGTCACCCAGGCCACGCTCTCGCGCGACCTGGTCGAGCTGAGCGCGGTCAAGGTCCGTCACCCCGACGGGGGGCTGGTCTACGCGGTGCCCGGAGAGGGCGGCGACCGCACCCCGCAGGCCGGGGTGGAGCAGGAGATGCTGGTCGCCCGGCTGTCCCGGCTCTGCGAAGAACTGCTGGTCACCGCGGAGGCCTCGGCCAACCTGGTGGTGCTGCACACCCCGCCGGGGGCGGCCCAGTTCCTGGCCTCGGCGATCGACCACTCGGTCCTGCCCGACGTGCTGGGCACGATCGCCGGCGACGACACCGTCCTCGTGGTCACCCGCGACCCGGTGGGCGGAGACGCGGTCGCCGACCGTTTCCTCTCGCTGGCCGCCGGTACTTCGAACTAGAGACGTACGTGGGCCTCTTTCCGGGCCTGCGTCACCCGTCTTTGTGCGAACTTTTGTGCGAACCGATCTAAGGAGCAAGCCGTGACCGCCGAGCCCAAGGTCCTGTGGGGTTCACGTTTCAGCGCCGGCCCGGCCGACGCCATGTTCGCGTTGTCCGTCTCGACCCACTTCGACTGGCGCCTGGCCCGTTACGACCTGGCCGGCTCGCGCGCCCACGCCCGGGCGCTGAACCGGGCCGGGCTGCTGACCGACGAGGACCTGGCCGGCCTGCTGGCCGGGATCGACGGCCTGGACGCCGACGTGGCCTCGGGTGCGGTCGGCCCGGCCCCGCACGACGAGGACGTGCACTCCGCCCTGGAGCGCATCCTGATCGAGCGGCTCGGGCCGGAGCTGGGCGGGCGGCTGCGGGCCGGGCGCTCGCGCAACGACCAGATCGCCACCCTGCTGCGGATGTTCCTGCGCGACCACGCCCGGGTGGTGGCCAACCTGCTGCTCGACCTGGCCGAGGCGCTGGCCGCACAGGCCGCCGCGCACCCGACCGCGCCGATGCCCGGCCGCACCCACATGCAGCACGCCCAGCCGGTGCTGCTGGCCCACCACCTGCTGGCCCGGGCCTGGCCGCTGCTGCGCGACGTGGACCGGCTGCGCGACTTCGACCGCCGGGCCGCGGTCTCGCCCTACGGATCGGGTGCGCTGGCCGGATCTACGCTGGGCCTCGACCCCGAAGCCGTCGCCACCGACCTGGGTTTCCGCGCCTCGGTGCCGAACTCCATCGACGGCACCGCCTCCCGCGACCTGGGCGCCGAATTCGCCTTCGTGGCCGCGATGGTCGGGGTGGACATCTCCGGCCTGGCCGAGGACGTGATCATCTGGGCCACCAAGGAGTTTTCCTTCGTGACCCTCGACGACGCCTGGTCGACCGGCTCGAGCATCATGCCGCAGAAGAAGAACCCGGACGTGGCCGAGCTGACCCGGGGCAAGGCCGGCCGGCTGATCGGAGACCTGGCCGGGTTGCTGGGCACGCTCAAGGCCCTGCCCTTGGCCTACAACCGGGACCTGCAGGAGGACAAGGAGCCGGTCTTCGACGCGGCCGACACCCTCGAGGTGGTCCTGCCCGCCCTGGTCGGCATGGTCTCCACCCTGGTCTTCCACACCGAGCGGATGGCCGAGCTCGCCCCGCAGGGCTTCGCCCTGGCCACCGACATCGCCGAGTGGCTGGTGCGGCAGCGGGTGCCGTTCCGCGACGCCCACGAGATCGCCGGGGCCTGCGTGCAGCGCTGCGAGCAGCGGGCCGCCGCCGAGGGCCGTCCGGTGGAGCTGTGGGACCTGACCGACGAGGACCTGGCCGCGGTCTCGCCGCACCTCACGCCGGACGTGCGCGCTGTGCTTAACGTCGAGGGTGCCCTGGCTTCGCGCGACGGCCGGGGCGGCACCTCGCCGCGCCGGGTCGCGGAGCAGATGGCAGAGCTGGCTGCGGAGATCAAGAGCCTGCGGGAGTGGGCCACCAACTGAGGCCGAACCGTGATCAAACCCGTTCCGCCGGTGCCGGATTCGATCAGCGCGGGTGAGCGGTAACGCGGAGGGTCCACGGCGGCAGATTGTGACAACCGGTCAGTGTTGTTACGCAAAGCTACCGCCGTGAACCCTCCGCGAAACATTTCTGAAATAGCAAAACGGCTGTGCAGCAAGGGGTTTGGCTGAACCCGGCAAAATGGTGTCTTTACGTCTGTGGGAGCAGGGGTAAGACTGGGCCCTGCGTGGGTCGCAATGGCGCGGTCCACGCATCAGACTCACCTCCCATCTCGTCGAACAGCCGCCCGCAGCGCGCTATTACGAGCCGCAGGAGATTGCGATCAGATGGCCCTGATGAAGGGTCTGTTCGTGGTGCCCGCAAGTGCTGGAACTCCGGGAGCGCTCCCGGTCACCAGGCCCTAGCATCGCCGTCGTGCCCACCGCCCAGCCCGCCCCGTTGCCCCGGTCCTTCTTCGACCGCGAGCCTCTGGTGGTGGCGCCGGCGCTGCTCGGCACGGTGATCCGGCACGAGCGCGACGGGCAGGCCGTGGAGATCCGGCTCACCGAGGTAGAGGCCTACCTCGGTGAGGGCGAGGATCCGGCCTCCCACTCGCACCGCGGTCTGCGCCCCCGTAACCAGGTGATGTGGGGGCCGCCCGGCCACCTGTACGTCTACTTCACCTACGGCATGCACTACTGCGCCAACCTGGTCTGCCGTCCGTCCGGCATCTCGGGGGCGGTGCTGATGCGGGCCGGCGAGGTGGTCTCGGGGATCGACGTCGCGCGCTCGCGTCGCCCGACCAGCAAGCGCGACATCGATCTGGCTCGGGGGCCGGCGCGGCTCGCCAGTGCGTTGGGGTTCGGGCGTGAAGACGATGGGCGCGACCTTTGTGGGGGTAGCTCGCTCCAGGTGTTGCCGGGGGAGGCGGTGCCCCAGTCGAAGGTGCGCACCGGCCCCCGGGTGGGCGTGGCGGCGGGAGCCGATTCGCCCTGGCGCTACTGGATCGACGGAGAGCCGACGGTGTCGGTGTACCGGCCCGCGGTTGCTCGCAAAAGGCGACCGACCACATAGGGAGCCTGAGGACATCGGTGCTCACCGACGTCCTCAGGCACTAATCGGTTCTCGCCCGGGGCGACGTCGGCCCTAAGGTTGGGCGGGTGACCGCGAGTACCGAAGAATCCGTGACCTCCGCGCCTGCGGCCAACGTCTGGGACGAGCTGAGCCGGCGCAATCTGATCTCGACGTCGACCGACGAGGCGGCGCTGAAGAAGACGCTCGGAGCCGGCCCGGTCACCTATTACTGCGGCTTCGACCCCACCGCGCCGAGCCTGCACATCGGCCACCTGGTGCAGATCCTGACCATGCGCCGCCTGCAGGAGGCCGGGCACCGGCCGCTGGCCCTGGTCGGCGGCGCCACCGGGCTGATCGGCGACCCGCGCCCGACCGCCGAGCGGGTGCTGAACTCGCCCGAGGTGGTGGCCGGCTGGGTGGACGAGCTGCGCGGTCAGATCGAGCCGTTCCTCGACTTCACCGGCCCCAACGCGGCGCAGATGGTGAACAACCTGGACTGGACGTCCGGGCTGGGCGCGATCGAGTTCCTGCGTGACCTGGGCAAGCACTTCCGGGTGGGCAAGATGCTGGCCAAGGACGCGGTGAGCGCCCGGCTGAACTCCGACGCAGGGATCAGCTACACCGAGTTCAGCTACCAGATCCTGCAGTCGCTGGACTTCCTGGAGCTGAACCGGCGGCACGGCTGCACGCTGCAGATCGGCGGGTCGGACCAGTGGGGCAACCTGACCGCGGGGATCGACCTGATCCACCGGGTGCGCCCCGAGCAGACCGTGCACGCGCTGGCCACGCCGCTGATCACCAAGGCCGACGGCTCGAAGTTCGGCAAGAGCGAGGGCGGGGCGATCTGGCTGAACCCCACGATGACCTCGCCGTACGCGTTCTTCCAGTTCTGGGTGAACGCCGAGGACGCGAAGGTGGCCGACTACCTGAAGGTGTTCTCGTTCCGCTCGGAGGAAGAGCTGGCCGAATTGGCGGAGTCGGCGGCCACCCGGCCGCAGGCACGTGAGGCGCAGCGGGCGCTGGCCCGGGAGATGACCGGGCTGGTGCACGGTGAGCTGGCGGCAACGCGGGTGGAAGAGGCGAGCAAGGCGTTGTTCGGCGGCGGTGAGCTGACCGGGCTGGACGAGGGCACGCTCGCCGACGCCCTAGCCGAGCTGCCCAAGGCTCAGTTGCCGCGGGGCGAGCACTCGGTGATCGACCTGCTGGTGGCCACTGGTCTGTCCAAGAGCAAGTCGGAGGCTCGGCGCACCCTGGGCGACGGCGGTGGCTACGTGAACAACGTGAAGGTGACCGAAGGCGAGACGGCGACGGTGAGCACGTCGGACCTGCTGCACGACCGGTGGATCCTGGTGCGCCGGGGCCGGCGTCAGCTCGCGGCGGTAGAGCTGGTGGGGGAGTAGGTCGTTCGCTCCTTGCCTCACGAAGGGCTTGTCCGCCGGCTGGTGGGCAAGCCCTTCGTCCGTTCTTGCGTTACGTGAGATCAGGTGAACGTACGGTTATTTAGCCTGGTCGGGTGGAGGTTGACATCGCGATTTGACCTGCTGGTCGGCCATCCGTAATGTTCTACGTGTTGGCAGCGCGGGAGCGACGGACACGAAAGTGGCCGGTCCCGAAGCCAACTCCCCTGGAAGTCTGAGCAGCTCTGGCCCTCGCCGGGTTCGAGTCGCTCAAGGCCGCCTGGGGCCGGATGGACAAGGCAGTGAAAATCTTCTGGTAAGGTTTACACCGCCCGGTCAGCCGGGTAGGTTGGAAAGGTTGCCCCGGAAGCCACCGAGAGGTGGGGGATGGTGAGCGTCCGCTCCTTGAGAACTCAACAGTGCATCTGAACAACCGATGCCAAATCGGCCAGAAGATTTTCTGGTCACTTGGCTGATGGTCTCTGGTTCGTCAGGTTTCTCCGACCC
>NZ_BSTA01000010.1:0-303912 GCF_030269265.1 Kineosporia sp. NBRC 101677 | reverse complement strand
AACCGGCTCAAGCAGTTCCGTGGCCTGGCCACCCGTTTCGCCAAGCGAGCGGCCTACCACCGCGCCGAGATCGTCCTCGCCTGCATCGTTCTTCATCTCCGATGAAGATCCGCAGGACACGCCCTAGGCTCGGGCGTATGACAGAGATCGTGGCAGAGTTTCAGGTGACCCGGTGGGACGCAGAGCCCTATGCTGAGCAGGACACTGTGCTGAGTCAGGTGGTGGTCGAGAAGACCTTCACCGGAGCGGTTTCCGGTACGAGTACGGCTCGTGTGCTGACCGCCCAGGCCGAGGGTGGGCAGGGGTACGTGGCCTCCGAGCGGTTCGAGGGCACGATCGACGGCCGCAGCGGAACGCTGGTCTACCAGCACGGCGGGATCATGGACGGCGAGGACGGCACCACGTTCGGGACGATCGTGCCGGGCTCGGGCACGGGGGAGCTGGCCGGTCTGCGCGGCACGATCACCCTCTGGCACGACGCCCAGGGCGCGACCATCACCCTCCGGCTCAGCTAGGAGGCAGCCCCACCACGTACGAGTCGACCTGGCTGATCAGGTCTCCCCGGAACGTGAACACGTCGTTGAAGGCGAAGCGGAACGGGCCCGCCTCGCGCAGAAAGCCGACCCCCGCTCCGAGACAGATGACCGCGTCGGCCGCCTCGATCGTCCGTTCGACCAGCAGTTCGGGGCTCCCGGCGAAGGCCGGGTTCTCTATCTCGGTGTCGAACTCGGCCTTGCCCCTGGTGTTCCGGGTGCCCGGGATGTTCCAGACCACGTCTTCAGTGAGGCAGGCCAGGACGGCCGCGTGGTCGCTGCGGCGGAACCCCTCCAGGTAGCGGTGCACGGTGTCGATGCGCTGGCTCATCTGGTCCCCCATCAGGCGCGGCCGTCTTGACTTCCGGGAGCCTAGCGCAATACTTAAGCGGGTGCTTAACCATTCTGTGGTGCTCGACCGGGCGTTCCAGGCGTTGGCGGATCCCAGCCGGAGGGCCATGGTCGAGCGTCTCGGAAGGGGGCCGGCGTCGGTCAGCGAGCTGGCGAAACCGCTGAAGATGTCGCTGCCCGCGGTGGTGCAGCACCTGGCCGTGCTGGAGGCCGGCGGGCTCGTGCGTAGCCACAAACAGGGCCGCGTGCGCACCTGTGAGCTGGATGTCGAGGTGCTCGACGAGGTGGGGCGATGGATCGCCGAGCGCCGGCGCGGGGCTGAGGAGCGGCTCGACCGGCTGGGTACCTGGCTGACCGAGAATCCCGAGGAATGACGTCTTTTCGAGGAGTGGGGCGATGAGCGAACGTTCTGTGCAGCACGACACCTTTGTGATCGAGAAGATCTATCCGGCCCGGCCGGAGCGGGTCTACTTCGCGTTGTCGGACCAGAAGGCGAAGAAGGCCTGGTTCTCGCACGCCGCGTCGGAGGTGATCGAAGAGGTCTGGGACTTCCGGGTGGGCGGTACCGAGGTCAACGCCGGGCGCACCGGCGACATGGAGCACCGCTTCGTGGCCACCTATCACGACATCGTCGAGAACGAGCGGATCGTGTACAGCTACGAGATGTACGTGAACGGGGTGAAGCTCTCGGTCTCGCAGACCACGATCGAGATCCGCCCCGACGACGCCGGCGCCCGGCTGGTGTTCACCGAGTACGGTGCCTTCCTCGACGGCCACGACAACGTGAAGGATCGCGAGCACGGCACCGGTGAGCTGCTCGAGCTGCTGGGATCCTCCCTGTCCGATTCCTGAGGTTCGGCGCTAGGTTTGCACCTGTGCTGGTGCATCGTGCGTATGTTCAAGAGGCGGATCTGGAGGCTTGGCCGTTCACCGTTCCGGCGGTGACCGATCTGGCCGAGCAGGGGCTGGCCTTCACCAAGCCGATCACGTTCCTGGTGGGGGAGAACGGCTCCGGCAAGTCGACGGTGGCGGAGGCGCTCGCCGAGGCCTTCGGCCTGGATTCGTACGGGGGCAAGGCGGGCACGAAATACGCCAGCACCCGGGAGAAGTCGCAGCTCGGTGAGATGCTGAAACTGAAGACGAGTGTCAACGGCCACCGGATGATGAGCGGGCCGCGCAAGGCCCGCCGCGGTTTCTTCCTGCGGGCCGAGACGGCGATGAACCTGCTGTCGTCACTCAGCGGCGTGCCCGGCTACTGGGAGGGCAGCACCGACGAGATGAGCCACGGGGAGGGCTTTCTCACCGCCTTGGACGCGATGTTCACCGGGCCCGGGTTCTACGTGCTCGACGAGCCCGAGTCCGCGCTGTCGTTCACCTCGTCGCTGCGCCTGGTCGAGTTGTTCACCCGGCTCGGGCGCAGCGGCGCCCAGGTGGTCTGCGCCACCCACTCACCGATCCTCGCCTCCACGCCGGGCGCCACGATCCTCGAGTTCGGCGCCAACGGCATCAGCAACGTGGCCTGGGAAGACCTGCTGATCGTGGACCACTGGCGCCGCTACCTGAACGACCCGCAGACCTATCTCAGGCACCTGCTCGACTGAGACTCACTGGCTCAGGTCGAGCTCGTCGTCCCGCAGGTCGATGTCGGTGCTCTGGGGTCGGTAGGTGCTCATCCACTCGCGCAGCAGTTCCACCCGGGCCCGGTTGGCGTCGTCGCCGAGCACGATCGGCGGGTCGTTGTAGGCCACCGCGTCGGAGGAGCGGCGCAGCTTGATGTAGAGGTTCGAGGCCTCGATCGCGTAGCGCTCCATGTCGTCCTGCAGGGCGCCGATCACCGTGATGTTCCGGTCGCGGCCGATCCGCTCGAACAGCGCGACCGCCTCGCGGCGGTGCTGCTTGCCCAGGTTGCGGCCCAGTTCGTCGAGGATCAACAACAATGGACGATCGTTGCCACCGGCGAGCGCGGCGGCACAGACCAGCTTGACCGCCTTCTCGTCCATCATCGCGGTGTTGGCCCGGAGGTTGTAGCTGGACATCCGCTGGTTCTCGGCCCGGCGCCAGCGCGGCGTGAGGCTCCAGCGCCAGGGCTTGTCCGGCTCGGTGGGCGGCTCGGGCTCCGGGTACTCCAGGCCCGCGCCGTAGCCGCCGTACTCCCGGTCGAGCCGGTCGAACTCGTCGGCGACCAGCTTGAGCTTGGCCCGGATGCCCTGGGCGAGCACCGAACGGTGGGCCCGGGTGGTCTGCTCGGACTCGGCCAGACCGGCCTGGGCGGCCTCCAGGTCGGCCCGCCGCTGGGCCCGCTGCTGGTCGATCATCGCTTGGTCGTGGGCGTCCTGCTGGGCGGTCACGTCCAGGTGGGTGCGCAGGGCCCGGATCAGGTCGGGCACCATCGGCACCCGCTGCTCGACCGGGCTGCGCTGCCACTTCTGCTCGACCAGCAGGGCCCGCAGCTCGGCGGGTAGTTCCTGGGCCGGGGTGTTGTCCGGGAAGCAGCGCCGGATCACGTCTTCCAGCTGGTAGACCACCAGCGCGTTCCATTCGGTGGTGCTGCGCTTCTGGTCGTCCTCACCCAGTTCCAGCAGGTGCTGCTCGGCCGAGCCGGAGGTGGCGCCCCAGGCCACCGCGCGGGCGTCCACGTCCACGGCCTGCAGTTCGGCCTCGAGCTTCTCGGCGATCTCCTCGGCCTGGCGCACCTCGGCCTGGCTGCGGCTCACCTCGCCGCGCAGGGTGTTGATCTTGTCCAGCCGGGTCTGCCGGTCGACCGCGGCCCGGGTGTGCGCGGCCTCCGCGTCCTCCAGCGGGCCGATCAGCTCCTCCAGGTTCTCCTGCAGCTCACCCGCCTGCTCACGGAGCCGCTCGATGTCCACCTCGGCGTCCTCGACCCGCTGGGCGGCCTTGGCCCCCTCCAGCCGGGAGGAGGCGGTGACCAGCTTGGCCCGGGCCCGCTCGAGCGCGGTACCGATCTGCTCGAGCATCTCCTCGGTCTGGGCGAGCTGCTCGCGGGCGGCCCGGACCCGGGCGTCCCGGCCGGTCAGCGGACGCTCGAACCCGGCCACCACGATCACCCCGGCTGCTTCGTCGACGTGCTGGTCGCGTTCACCCGCGCGGCCGGCCAGGGCCTTCAGGAACGAGGCGAGGCCGAACTCGGCGGTGGTGCTGGTGGGCAGGCCGGTGGTGGGCTGCCCGTCGGCCAGCACGATCATCGAGCCGGGCTCCCCGGCCAGCGTCTCGCGGGCTGCATCGGCGTGGTCGGCGGGCACCGCCACCGCGTGCCGATAGGGGGCCAGACGGGGTTCCCACACCGCTCGCTGATCCTCGGCCAGGTCAAGCACGTCGACCACGCTGGCGGCCGGAATCCCGGCCTTCTGCAGCAGTTTCAGCTGCTGGGCGGCAACGTCGTCGCCGGCCTCGGCTGCCTTGACCTGCTTGGCCGCGGCCTCGACCGCGTCTTCGGCCGCGCCCCGACGGGAGATCACGGCTTCCAACGCTTCCTGGGCTGCCGCGACTTCTTCGCGGGCCCGGGTCACATCCCGGCCGTCGGCCGCGCGGGCCGCCTCTTTCAGCTCCCGCAGCTTCGCGCCGAGATCCTCGACCTGGCGCAGGTTCATCCGGGCCTGGGTGTCGGCGTTGCTGCGGCGTTCGCGAAGTTCGTTACGCAGCCGCTCGGTCTGGCGGAAGGTCTCCTGCAGTCCGTCGTCGTTGCCGAGTTCCTCCATCCGGGCCTCGTTCTCGGCCAGGCGCTCGCGAGCCGCAGCCTGCCCGGCGCGCACGTCGCCAAGGTTCCGCCGGAGCTCGCTCAGCCGCTCCAGCCCGTCGACCACGTGCCGGGCGCAGCGCGAGCGCCACGACTCCCGGGCCTGGCCGAGGATCTGACGGGCCACGTCACGACGCTTGATCCCGGCCTCGACGCCCTCCATCTCACGCTGCCAGTTGGCCAGGTCCTGCTCGGCCTCGACCACGTCGACCCGCCGGGCATGCTCGCCCGAGCGCAGCGCCTGCTCCTGCTCCAGTTCGCGGTCGAGCCCGGTCAGGGTGGCCACCGCGTCGAACATGCGCCACGGTGAGAGCTCGTTCAGCGGCTGGGCCAGGAGGTTAGCGGCAGGGGAGGCGCGTACCGAGGTGGAGAGGAACGAGACGCAGCGCACCTGACCGCCGTAGAGCACGCGGGCGAGCCGTCCGGCGTGAAAGTCGTCGCGACCGTTGGAGTTCGGCAGTTGAGCCCAGAGGTTGTGCACTCCCGCAGCGCGTTCGGCGTCGTTCGCGCCGTAGGGAACGTGCAGGCCCTGCTTCCAGCGCAGGCTCAGATAGGGCGACTTGCGGTTGATTCGCAGCCAGACGGTGAGGGCGCCGGCTTCCAGTTCGTCGACGGTCTGGGCCGAAGGATCGGCGAAAACGCCGATGACGTAACCGTGATCGGCGTTCGCCCAGCGAGCCTCCTGAGCTGCCAGCTCGGCTGTGAACAGCAGTTCGGCCGAGCCGGGGGCGCCGCCGGCCAGCCGCCACTGCTCATCGGCGTGCAGCAGGCTCAGGGCGGCGATGAACGAGGACTTGCCTGCGCCGTTGGAGTCTTTCGGACCCTGACCGGCCACCGTGATGAGCCCGCCGTTGGTCAGGGGGACCGGGTGCGCGGAGAGCCGGGAGATGTCGACCATCTGGACGCCGACCAGCACGCGCGGCCCGACGATGTCGTTCGGGTCGTTGCGGTCGATGGCGATCATCGGCGGGGTGGTCACGAGTTCTCCTGTGGTGCAATGTTTTCAGAAGTTTCAGAAACAATGGACGGGGGCGTCGCCTCGAGCGGTTCGGCCCCTTGGTCGGTGGCCGGGTCGGTGACCTGGGCAGCGGACAGCTCGGCGGCCTGGCTGCTGGTCGGCTGGGTTGCCCGGTTAGTGGTCGGCGCGGCGGTTCCGTCTTCGGAGGGGCGTGCCCGCCGCGCCCGGATCGCGGCGGCCAGCGGGGTGTCGGCCCCGGCGGCCAGGATCAGCTCTTCCTGAAGCAGACGCCGGGCCGCCGGGGTGAGCCGGGCCAGCTGGGGGCCGGGCAGGTATGAGGCCCCGGCGCTCGAGCTGCTCCCAGACTTGGCGGAGTTCGGACGCCGGTCGGGAGCCAGCTGCACCAGGCCGGACGCGCGCAGCCGGGCCAGCCCGGCGCGCACCGCCGTGCGGGGCAGCTTGGAGTAGCGGTTCAGCTCCTCGACGGATGTGGGCTGGTTGGAGATCCAGGTGTCCAGGTCGACCAGGCCCTGGCTGCGGGGGATGGCCACCGAGTGGATCAGGATCAGCACGAACACCGCGCGGTCGACCAGGGGAAGCGACTCCAGCACCTCGGCGCTGAGCTCGCGGGCGACGTCGTCGCGGTAGCCGGACGTCCACAGGTGCGGCCCGGCCTTGACCAGCGTGCGGCCCAGCGGGTGCAGCAGTTGCTGGAGCGAGCGGCGCAGGGTGGCGTCGCGCAGGGCCAGCAGCTGGGACTCGTGCAGGGGCTGCCAGCTGTGCTCGAGCGCGGCGTAGGCGGCCAGCACCTCGTCCCGGTGCCGCTCGGACAGGTCCGCCACCGCCGCCGTGAAGGCGGGGTGCATCTCGGTCACGCGGTCGGCTCCTCGGGTTCGGACTGCTGGGTCTGGGCGCTGCCGGGCTCGGTGGCTTCGGGACCGGCAGCTTCGGGTGCTGCGGTTGCGGGCTGCTCCGCCTCGAGCTCGGGTGCGTCCTCGTCCGGCTCCGTCGGGGCCGGGAGGGTGCGCCAGAGTTCGCGCAGCACCGTCAGGTCGGCGTTCTCCCAGGTTCCGCAGCGGGGTCCCAGCCGGACCACACGCTGCTGCTCGTTCCAGATCACCCAGGCTCCGCTGTGCAGGCGCCGGATCGCGCCGGTGGCGGCGCGGTGCACCACCTGTTCGTCGCGGTCCCCGAAGGTGCGGTAGACCGACATCACGGTCTCCCAGTCGGCCTCGCGGCCCGGCCAGATCGCCGAGTCCGGGTCGGCCCAGCAGCAGCGCACCACGGCCGCGAGCATCCGTGCGGTGTCGTTCGGCTGCTCGACGGTGGGTCCGTTGAGGCCCAGCTCGTCGAGAACCCAGGGGCCGGCGGTGCCGGGGTGGGCGGGCAGGAGCCAGACCTCGGTGGCGTCGGGTTCGAGGAGGCGGAGGAATCCGTCGGGGGCGGGGGTGCCGGTCTGGTGGCGGGAGGGGCCGAGGGCGCGGGCGCGGGCCCACCAGAGGGCGGTCTCGGCGCTGTTCATGCGGGCATCTCCGGCTCCGGGGAGGTGGCCGAGTTCTGGCGGGCGGCGGAGGTCTGGCCGTCAGCCTGAGCTTGGTTGCCTACCTCGGCAGAACGGCCGGCGGGCACGGCGGAGCGGGCGAAGATCCCGCCCGAGACCCAGGCCACCGGGCCCTCCGGGTCCACGCGGAAGCCGTCGGCCCACGTCAGCTCGGCGTCGACCTCGGGGGAGTGGTGGGCGGCGACGAGCATCGACAGGATGCGCCTCCCCTCCATCCAGTCGTCCGCGTCTTCGAGCAACTCACTTACCCCGACCCGTCCGTGCTTGGACAGCACCCGCTCACTGAACTCGAGCAGATCGCTGTCCCCGGCGAGCTGCCGGTCGGTGGGGGCCTCGGTGTCGCCGGTGGGGCGGGGCGGGGGCATGCGGACGGGCCCTGAGGTCTGGGCGTTGTCCACCGCCTGGGCCATCGCCTGGGGGGAGAACCAGGGGGCGACGGCGTCGAAGACCTGGCCTTGCAACACCCCGGCGAGGGTCTGCGCATCGGACGTGCGGGCGAAGCTGCGCCAGGTCTCGACCGGCAGCAGACCCAGGGCGCGGGTGGATCCGGCCTGCTCGATCAGGCGGGCGGCGGCGGACTCGCTGGCGTCGGCGTACGCCGCGAGGGCAGTGCGCAGCTGGGCGCACTCGCGGTCGAGTTCGGGCCAGCGGCCCAGGGCCTGGGCGTGCACGTCTTCGGCCTGGCGGATCAGGGCGCGGTTGCCCCACAGCAGCTCGGCGTGCTCGCGCAGTTCCTCGACCGGGCTCGTGGTGGTCAGGCTGGAGAGCTGATTGGCCATCAGGCGGAACACCCGCGAAAGGCGGTTCACCGAACCCCGGCCGTCTTCCACCCCGGCGTTGGGCGAGCGGATGCTGAGCCCTTCCAGAGCCAGCAGCTGGTGCAGTTCACCCTGCCCACCGGCGGCGGCCAGGCGGCGCAGGAACAGCAGCATGACGTAGGGCGCGAAGGCCGCGCGGTGGAAGCGCTCGCCCGGGTGGTCGACGACCCGGGTGATCGCCCCGTAGCCGCGCAGCACCTCGAACCGTCGCGTGACTGCCGCCGGGTCGTACCGGCGGCAGGCGGCGACGGCGGCCTCCAGCGTCAGCCCCTCGGTGCCCGCGTCGGCGAACGCCGCCAGCACCGCCTCGTCGATGTCCAGCAGGTCGACGTCGGTGATCATCGCGCCGTGCTCACGGGCGAGGACGGCGAACACCTGGCGGTAGATCCGCAGCACCCCGGCCTCGGGGGCCAGGTCTTCCAGGGAGAGGGTGGTGGAGCCGTCGGTCACCCGGCGACCTTAGAGGATCGGACCGTCGGGCACCGGAGGGTCGCGTTCCGGGGCCCGACGGTCAGATCGGCCTTCAACGGCCGCCGGCCGGCGTCAGTGCTGGTTGTGGCGGCGCTTGCGACGCCAGCCGGTGCGGGGGAACCCGCAGTCGGCGGCGGAGTGCACCTGCAGGAAGCGGGCGCCGTCGGTGTGCACGAGGCATTCGACGGCGGGGTCGGGGACCACGAGCCCGCACGCCGCCTTGGCGCAGGGGCAGCTTGCTTCCCGGAACGGGAACATCCCGGGCAACGACAGGCCTACGTGCCAGACCTGATCCGTGGGGAGGACCCCCGGAGGCATCGCGCCGTGGTCGGAGTCGTGACCGGCGGCCGGTGTGGCCACCGGCACGCCTGGGGGCGGGGCGGACTGCTGCTTGGACTTGGCGCGACGTCGAGCCGGATAGGGCATGGCCAGAGACATGAATGAACCCTTCGCGCTACTGCAGAGGGGACCGTCGCCCGCTTGCATCG
Organism: Kineosporia sp. NBRC 101677; assembly: GCF_030269265.1. Taxonomy (NCBI): domain Bacteria; kingdom Bacillati; phylum Actinomycetota; class Actinomycetes; order Kineosporiales; family Kineosporiaceae; genus Kineosporia; species Kineosporia sp. NBRC 101677. The sequence goes on along the minus strand of NZ_BSTA01000010.1, from coordinate 294,978 downwards.
CAGCGGGTGGAGGAAGCGTTACAGCTCGCTTGACTCAGATTTTGGTTCCAATTACGACAGGGGCGACAAAAGAGGGTGGGCATTTCACCCTCCGTCCCGAGATGGTGACCCACCGTACGGATAGGGTGCCGCTGCGTATGCAGGACGGCCCATCGGCCCGCTGGAGGGTTAAGAAACGCACGGTGAGCAGTCGCGGAGGGTGCAGCGGTGGTTCAGCGGTCCAGATCGCCGAAGCCGGACTTCCAGGCGGTGAGGGCGATGTCCAGGTAGTTGATCAGGTCGGCGTCGCGGCGGGCGACCCACTGGTCGAACGCGGCCCGGCACACCCCGAGGGCGCTGAAGCCGATGGCCTGGGGGATCAGGTCGCGGGGCTGCTGGCCCAGCCGGCGGGCGGCGAACTCGGCCAGGGCGCCGGCCCAGTTGTCGTAGTGCGAGGCGGACGAGGCCTGCAGGGCGGGGATGCCGGTGATCACCTGCATGCGGGTGCGCAGGCCGGCCACGTCGTCGACGCCGTAGTGGTTGGCGGTGAGCACGGCCCGGCGGATCGCCTCGGTCAGCGGAACGTCGGGCGGGGTCTCGGCGAGCAGACGGTGCAGGGTGGCCACCTCGGCGTCGAACTCCGACCAGAGCACGTCGGCCTTGGTGTCGAAGTAGCGGAAGAAGGTGCGCCGGCTGACTCCGGCCCGTTCGGCGATCTGCTCGACCGTGGTGGCGTCGAAGCCCTGCTCGGCGAACAGCTGCAGGGCGATCCGTTCCAGGGTGGCGCGGCTGGTGGCGCGGGGGCGCCCGCTGCGGGTCTCACTGGCGGGCCCGGTGGCCATCGGCCGCTCTCCTTCTCGGGTGGTGCCAGGTGCGGCACTGACGCATCCGGTCTGCAGTGTCATTCAATCACCGGTGTGTTCTCCTGCGGGTGGTCGTCACTCTTGACGTTTACGACACGCAGTGTCATAAACTCCCGTCACCAGCTCATCACCGTCGAAGAGAGGTCGTTCCGATGAACAGCACGAGCGCGCCGCAGGACCAGGTCGTCGAGTCCCAGGAGGCCGTCGGCGTCGAGGACCTGCTGGTCGAAGAGGTCTCGATCGACGGGATGTGCGGCGTCTACTGATCGCCGGCCGGCTGAGGACCAGGCGATGACCACCCCGACCAGCCTGACCCACCCGGCCCACCCGGACCGGATGTCGGTGCCGCCCCCGGCACCGGCCCCCGGGCTGGAGACGGACCTGCTGGACCAGGCCTGGGAGCTGCATCCCAGCGTCTCGGTGCGGCCGGAGCCCTTCGGTGCCCTGATGTACCACTTCGGGAATCGGCGTCTGTCGTTCCTGAAGACCCGTCAACTACTGGACATCGTCAACGGCCTGGCCACCGCCCCGGACGCGCGCTCGGCGTGTCTGGCGGCGGGGGCCCACCCGACGCACCTGCCTGCTCTGGGCCGGGCGCTGGCCTCTCTCGCGGCGGGCGACCTGATCCGTCCCCGCAGCACGACGTCCGGACAGGAGCCTGCATGACGGCCGTACTCGAACCGGCGAACCTCACCCCCGCCGCGCCGATCCCTTCTCCCGGCCGGCTGGTCGACAAGTTCGCCCTCGGGCTGGACGCGCCGATCTGCCTGACCTGGGAACTCACCTACGCCTGCAATCTCGCCTGCGTGCACTGCCTGTCCTCGTCGGGCCGGCGCGACCCGCGGGAGCTGACCACCGCCGAGGCCGAGGCGGTGATCGACGAGCTGGAGCGGATGCAGGTCTTCTACGTCAACATCGGCGGCGGCGAGCCGACCGTGCGGCCGGACTTCTGGCACCTGGTCGACTACGCCACCGAGCACCACGTGGGCGTGAAGTTCTCCACCAACGGCGTGCGGATCACCCCCGAGGTGGCCCAGCGCCTGGCCGGCTCCGACTACGTGGACGTCCAGATCTCCCTGGACGGCGCGACCGCCGAGGTCAACGACTATGTCCGGGGCGCGGGCAGTTACGACACGGCGATGCGGGCCATGCAGAACATGGCCGACGCCGGGTTCACCGGGTTCAAGCTGTCCGTGGTGGTCACCCGCCAGAACGTGGGCCAGCTGGACGAGTTCAAGGCGATCGCCGACCGCTACGGGGCGCAGCTGCGGCTGACCCGGCTGCGGCCTTCGGGCCGGGGCGCGGACGTCTGGGACGAGCTGCACCTGCTCGCCCCCCAGCAGAAGCAGCTGTACGACTGGCTGGTGGCCAACGGTGACCAGGTCCTCACCGGTGACTCCTTCTTCCACCTGGCCGCTTTCGGTGGTGCGCTGCCCGGGCTGAACCTGTGCGGGGCCGGCCGGGTGGTCTGCCTGATCGACCCGGTGGGCGACGTGTACGCCTGCCCGTTCGCGATCCACGACGAGTTCCTCGCCGGGAACGTGCGCGACGAGGGCGGTTTCAAGCAGGTCTGGCAGAAGTCGGAGCTGTTCCAGGAGCTTCGGCAGCCGCAGAGCGGCGGGGCGTGCTCGTCCTGCCAGTTCTTCGACTCCTGCCGGGGCGGCTGCATGGCGGCCAAGTTCTTCACCGGTCTGCCGCTGGACGGGCCCGACCCGGAGTGCGTGCGCGGTTTCGGTGAGGCGGCCCTGGACGCGGTGCAGGGCGAGATCCCGAAGCCGAGCCTCGACCACTCGCACAAGAACCCCCTGCGCAGTCAGAAGAACAAGCCGGTCGCCCTGGCGTTGGGGATGCGCCCGGTTGCCGGGGTGGTCTCGGCGCCGCCGGCCCGTGGGTGCGACGAGAACCCGCTCGCCGGCTTCGATCCCAGCGCGGCGGTCGCCCGGCCGCCGTCGAGAGGGTGTGACGAGAGCCCGCTCAGCGGCTTCGGCCCGGCCGGTCTGGAGACCGGGGCCCGGCCCGCCTGAGGTAAGTCACCAGCAGCGCGCGATTCCTTTCCGAACCGGAGGGGAATCGCGCGCTGCCGTTTTGCCGGAGCCCAAAAAGCTTGTGCGACAACGAGTATCACTGTGGTGAATGAGATCGAGGTCACAGGCCTTTCGTCGCCAGAGGGGGTCCGTCCGACAGGTGACGGGTCTACTAATGGTGCCCAGGGGATGCAGCAGCCATTCACTGACAATGTTGTTGGAGAGGTGCTCACTCATGGCAGGACGTGTCGAAGGCAAAGTAGCTCTGATCACCGGGGCGGCCCGCGGCCAGGGCCGCAGCCACGCGCTCCGGCTGGCTGCCGAGGGCGCGGACATCATCGCGGTCGACCTCTGCGGTCCGGTCCCCGATCTGGCCTATCCGGCCGCCACTCCCGAAGACCTGGCCGAGACCGTGCGCCAGGTCGAGGCCCTGGACCGGCGCATCGTCTCCGCGGTGGTCGACACCCGCGACGCGGCGGCGCTCACCCAGGCCGTCGACGACGGGGTGGCCCAGCTCGGCAAGCTCGACGTCGTCGTCGGTAACGCCGGCATCTGCCACGTCGCCGCATGGGACCAGGTGACCCCCCAGATCTGGCAGGACACGCTGGACATCAACATCACCGGCACCTGGAACACCGTGCGGGCCGGGGCACCTCACCTGATCGCGGCCGGCGGCGGTTCGATCGTGCTGACCAGCTCGGCGGCCGGACTGGTCGGTCTGCCGTTCCTGGCGCCCTACGTGGCCAGCAAGCACGCCGTCACCGGCCTGGCCCGGGCGCTGGCCGCCGAGCTGGCGATGCACCACATCAGGTGGGGGCACCTCCCGGCCCCCTAGGGCTGGGGGAGAACAGCCTGCACCCGACCGGGGTGGAGACCCCGATGGGCGCGATGGGCGGCGCCTTCGGCCCCTTGCTGGAGAAGAACCCGCGGGTCGGGGTGATGATGGGCAACATGCTGCCGGTCGACGTGACCCAGCCCGAGGACCAGTCCAACGCGGTGCTCTTCCTGGCCTCCGACGAGTCCCGCTACGTCACCGCGCTGGCGATGACCGTGGACGCCGGGACCACCCAGCTCTGAATTCCGACCACGACCCGGCCACCCACCGTCGTGCGGGTGGCCGGGAGGCGGGACAATCGTCCATTGTTCGCCCCCGACAGTGAGGACCGCAGCACGTGACCCAGATCCCCGACGTGGCCCGCACCCGCGACCGGGTGGCCAAGCATCTGGTCGGCCGCGAGCACGAACTCGAGCTGGTGCTGTCGGCGGTGGCCGCAGGACGGGACATCGTGCTGGAGGGCCCGCCCGGCACCGGGAAGACCACGCTGCTGCGGGCGATCGCCGACGAGTGGGGCATCCCGCTGTTCTACGTCGAGGGCAACGCCGATCTCACCCCGGCCAAGCTGGTGGGGCACCACAACCCGGCGCGGGTGCTGAAAGAAGACTATTCGCAGGGCAATTTCGTGCCCGGGCCGCTGCTGGAAGCCATGCAGCAGGGCGGGTTCCTGTATCTCGAGGAGTTCAACCGCGCTCCCGACGACACCCTGAACACGCTGCTGGCGGCCCTGGCCGAGCGGCGCGTCACCGTGCCGCGGGCCGGGCAGGTGGTGGCGCAGCCCACCTTCCGGCTGATCGCCTCGATGAACCCCTACGACAATGTCGGCACCACCCGGCTCTCCAGCTCGATCACCGACCGGCTGTGCCGCCTGGCGGTGGACTACCAGGACGAGGCGGCCGAGATCGGCATCGTCGACCTGCGCACCGGCCAGGGGGCGGAACTCGGGGCGTTGCTGGTGGCCGACTCGGTGTGGGTGAACCGGGCCACCCGTCGGCATCCGGATCTGCGGCAGGGCAGCAGTGTGCGCGGCGCGATCGACGTGGTGCTGGTGGCCAACCAGCTGGCCGCCCTGCGCGGGGTGTCCGAGGCGGCGGACTCGACCACCCGGCTCGATCCCGAGAGCGCCTATCCGCGGCTGGTTCTCGATGCCATGACGGTGGCGCTCTCCGGCCGGATCCATCTGGACGAGGCCGCCGAGACCACCCCCGAGCGGGTGCTGCGCCAGATCTGGGAAGACCGGTTCATCCTCACCCCGGCGGCGGCCCAGCCGGGTTGAAGAGCAGTCGACGCGGACTCGCCGGTCGAGAGACCCGACCGGCCGGGCCGACGTCCTCTGCGCCGTAAACCCAAACAACTCCGCGCTGAGCCCATGGTTTTCAGCATCGCCGGCAACGGTGACGGGCTGGTGCTGCAGTCGCTGGGGCGGGGAACCAAGGCTGCGGCCAAGGCCGGTCGGGCGAAAGGCTCGAGCGGGCCGGGCGATACCGACGACGCGGGGGAACTCGTCCCGCTGGAGCCGCAGGAGCAGGACGAGGAGCAGGACGCGGTCAAGGAGCGGGCCCGGCAGATCGCGGCGCGGCTCTCGCTGCACCGGCCGGCCCGGGGCCGGGGCCGCAGACGGGGCAGCGGCGAGCTGGTGAGCGTGCGCTACCGGGAGGGCGCCGACGAGATCGATCTGGACCGCACCCTCGAAGTCCTAGCGGAGAAGCCGTTTCCGGAGGACGAGGACATCGTCGTTCGCGAGCGGGTGCGCCGCCGGCGCTCGGTCGAGCTGGTGGTGGACGTTTCCGGCTCGATGCGCGGCGAACGCATCCGCACCGCCGCCGCCACTGTGGGCGCGCTGGCCGGAGAACTGGGCAACGACGACGTGGGAGTCATCGCGTTCTGGTCGGACTGCTCGATCGTGCTGCCGATGGGGCAACCCTTCGTGGCTCAGAAGCTGCTCGACGACCTGCTCCGGCTGCCGGCCCGGGGCCTGACCAACGTCGGGTTCCCTCTGCAGCTGGCGGCGGCCGAGCTTGCCAAACGCCCCAACCCGGAGGCCCGGGTGCTGCTGCTGTCGGACTGCGTGCACAACGCCGGGCCCGATCCCCGGGGGCCGGCCGCGCTCCTGCCCCGGCTCGACGTGCTGCTCGACGCGGCCGGTGAGAAGGACGAGGAACTGGGCCGTGAGTTGGCTCTTCTGGGGCGTGGCCGGATGTTCCCGGTGCGCGGCCACCGCCAGGTAGCACCTGCGCTGGCCCAGATCTTCCGAGCTTGACGAAGACCTGACGAAGACCTGACGAAGACCTGGCGAACAGTGGCCCGGAGGTGCCGCGTAGGGTTCGCCGGGTGGCTCACCTTGGCTATCTGGACCTCGCCGCGATGACCAGCCCGGAGATCGCCGAGCACGCGGCGGGCGACGGCATCATCGCGATCCCGATCGGCTCGACCGAGCAGCACGGCCCGCACCTGCCGCTGGGCACCGACCGCGACGTGGCGGTGGCGGTCGCGGTCGGGCTGGCCGAGCGGATGGGGCAGGTGGCGGTGGCGCCGGCGGTCGGGTACGGGTCGAGCGGCGAGCACGCCGGGTTCCCGGGCACGCTGTCGATCGGCCAGGAGGCCCTCGAGCTGATGCTGCTGGAGCTGGGGCGCTCGGCGGGCGAGACCTACCGGCGGCAGATCTTCGTCAATGCCCACGGCGGCAACGCGGTGCCCGCGGTGAAGGCCGTGCGGCAGTTGCGGGCCGAGTCCAGAGACGTGCTGCTGTGGATGGCGATGTGGGACGGGGACGCCCACGCCGGGCGCACCGAGACCTCGCTGCAGCTGGCCCTGCAGCCCCACCTGGTCGACCTGGAGCGGGCCGAGGCGGGAGACACCACGCCGGTGCGGGAACTGATCGGGCGGTTACGTGCCGGGGGAGTGAAGTCGGTGAGCCCCAACGGCGTGCTCGGCGACCCGGCCGGAGCCAGTGCCGAAGAGGGCGAAAGGGTGCTCCAGCGGCTGATCGACGGATTGCACACGCAGGTACTGGCCTGGGATCCGCCGTACGGGAAGCTGGGCCTCTAGAGTTTCCCCCGTGACCAGCGTGGGGAAGAGCGGCCGGAGCAGTACCGGGCTGCCCGTGGGCATGTCGGTCGAGCTGGATCCGGAAGTCGTGGTCAAACCGGACGGAACCGTGTTCGGAGGTTCTCCGGCCCGCCTGTTCCGCCTCAATCCGGCCGGGCAGGAGGCGTTCTCGCAGCTGCGTTCCGGCGTCGTCGGCACCGCGGCGGCCGCGGCCCTGGCCCGCAGGTTCTCCGACGCCGGTCTGGTGCACCCGCAGCGTCAGGGGCTGCCCGCCGAGAACGAGGGGCGGCCGGCCCGGCGCGAAACGGTCACCGTGGTCGTGCCGGTGCGCGATCGAGCGGCCGAGCTCGAGCGCTGCCTGGCCGGGCTGGGCGCGGGCGAGCAGGAGGCGGTGGCCGAGGTGATCGTGGTGGACGACGCCTCGCACGATCCGGCCGCGGTGGCGGCGGTGGCTCAGCGGCACGGTGCGCGGGTGATCGTCCGTACGGTCAACGGAGGCCCGGGCCCGGCCCGCAACGAGGCTCTGAAGCAGGTGGGCACGCCGCTGGTGGCCTTCCTCGACAGCGACTGCCTGCCGTCCGAGGGCTGGATCGACGATCTGGTCGGGCATTTCGACGATCCGCTGCTTGCTGCCGTGGCGCCCCGCGTGGTCGCCGGAGGGCGTGCGGCGCGAACCTTCGCAGAGCGTTTCACCCAGGCCCGGCCGGTGCTCGACCTCGGTGGCCTGCCGGCCCGGGTCGCACCGCTGAGCCGCGTGTCCTATCTGCCCACCGCCGCGCTGATCCTGCGTCGAGAGGCGCTTGAAGACGTTTCTGGGCACCGTGGTTTCGACGAGGACCTGCGCTTCGGGGAAGATGTGGATCTGGTCTGGAGGCTGCTGGAGGCCGGCTGGCGGGTGCGGTACGACCCGTCGGTGGAGATCGGTCACGAAGACCCGTCGGCCTGGAAAGATCTGCTGCGCAGGCGTTTCGCCTACGGTACGTCGGCCGCGGCGCTCGAGCAGCGGCATCCGGGCAAGGTGGCACCGCTGGTCGCGGTGGCGGCCCCGGTCTCGACGGTGGCCGCGTTGCTGGCCCGCCGGCCGGTTCTGGCCGCCGTCACTTTCGCTGCTGGGTACGCAGATTCGTGGATGGCACTGAAAAAGGCGGGCACCGACCCGGACGACCTGCTACGCCCACTGGCCGTCGGCGTCCGTGAGACGTTCTTCGGAATCGGCCGCTGGACGTCCCAGTTCGCGCTCCCGGTAGCCGTGGCCGTGGCCGCAGTTCCCGGAAACAGACGCCGGGGACGGCTCCTGGCCGCAGCCGCGCTGGTCGTCGCGCCACCCGTCCGTGAATGGTTGCGCGACAAGCCGGACATCGACCCGGTGCGCTGGACGGCCGCGGTGCTGATGGACGATGCGGCCTACGGGGCCGGGGTCTGGGCGGGAAGCTTCCGCAGACGCCACTTCCGGGCCGTGCGGCCCTCGTGGAAGTGGCGCCTGCTCGGATCGGTGACCCGCAGCCGTTAGCTCAGCTGAGCGACTCGGCCCGCTCGCGGGCCTGCTTGGCGTCGTGGTGCCGGTCGAGCTGCTCGTACACGTCGCCGAGGGCGTGCAGCACCTGGCCCAGCACGTCGGGGTGCTCGGTCAGGATCTCGGCGGCCCGTTCCATCAGCGGCCGGGCCTGTTCCGGCTGCTCGCGGTTGAAGTGGATGCCGGCGGCCAGCATCAGCGCACGCCCGGCGGGCACCGCCTCGTCGATCGCGGCGAACTCACCGGCCGCCTGCTGGGCCAGCTTCAGCGCCTCGTCCTCGTGATCGGTGACCAGCGCCCGGGCCAGGGAGTCGAGCAGGTCGGCGTGCTCGAACGCGGCGGCCGGGTGCTCGTCGGCGGCGGCCCGGGCGGCCCGGTCGATCGCCTCGCGCAGCACCTCGGCGGCCCGCTCGTCGTCGTCGGCCACACTGAGCGCCCGGCCGTGCATGTGCATGGCCCGGATCACCCACATCGGGTCCTCGTCCTCGAGGTGCCGGGCCGACTCGACCGCCCCGGCCAGCACCGTGATGCCGTCCTCGTCGCCGGTCTCGGTCATCAGGTCGCCCAGCGCCAGCGCGGCGCGGGTGGCCACCAGCCAGTCCTGCGCCTTGGAGGCCAGGGCCACGGCGTCGCGGTAGGCGTCCAGGGCGTCCTGCAGCTCCTGCATGGCCACCGAGCCCTGGCCGATCCGGCGCAGGGTCTCGGCCCGCTCGGAGTCGGGGGCACCGGTGGCGGTCTGCCGGCGCAGCACCTCGCGCGCCTCTTCCACGCCCTCCTCGGCCCGGCCCAGGGCCTGCAGCAGCGAGCCCAGCTCGAGCCGGGCGACGAGCTCCTGGGGCAGTTCGGCCAGCGCCGCCTCGCGGATCGCGATCCGCCAGCGCTCGATGGCCAGGTCGGCCTTGCCCGCGTCCTGGGCCAGGTGGGCGGCCAGAGAAGCGGTGGTGGAGGCCCATTCGCGCGCGCCCAGGCGCAGACCGATGGCCAGGCTGGCGTCCGCCGCGGCCAGACCGGCGTCGTACTGGTCGTCGGCGCCCAGCAACTGGGCCTTGGTGCGCAGCAGCGCGGCCCGCCGGCCCCGCCCGCGGCCCTTCTCCAGTTCCGGGTCGGCCAGCGCGGTCTCGGTCATCGCGAGCGCGGCGCCCAGGCCGTCCTGGGCGGCGACCGAGAAGATGCCCACCAGCACCTCGTCGCTCTCGGCGGCGGCCTCGAGCCGGGCCCGGAGCCCGGCGATCGTGGCGATCTGGGCGGCGGTCAGCGGCTCACCGCCGGGGGCCTCACCGAGCGCGTCGGCAGCGGCCAGGATCTGCTGGGCCTGGCCGCGCTCGTCCATCGCCAGCAGGTCGTCGGCCATGGTGAGGCGGCCGTCCAGGTCGTCGGGCACCACGGCGGCGGTCGCGTCGGTGCGGTCGGTGCCCACCCGGGTGGCCCCGATCGGCAGCTCGTAGGAGACCTCGGCCAGGGCCTCGTCCTCGGCCAGCCGGGAGGCGTACCACTGGTTGCCGTTGCGCCGGTCGAACTGGGCGGCCAGGTCGGTGGCGGCGGCGTGGGCGGCCTTGCGCAACTCGCTCACCGTCCACGGCCCGGTGTGCTCGCCGAACACCTTCTGCAGCTTCGGGTCCGAGGCCGCGCTGACGGTCTGGCCGCCGGCCCCGGCCCGCTCGGCCGCCCCCAGCAGCACGGCGGCGCTGGACAGGGCCTCGAAGTGGGCCTCGGCGTTCAGGCCGTCGTGCACCAGCCAGCCCAGGTGCCGCTCGAGGATGTCCAGACCCCGGGCGGCGTTGCCGGTGACCGCGCAGAACCGCAGGTGCTGGGCGATCATCGGCAGGTGGTCGGCGTTCCCGCGGGCCATCCGGTAGCCGCGCAGGTGCAGCTGCCGCGCTCCGTAGACGCCCTCCACCCGGCCCGCCCGCAGCAGCGGCAGCAGCGCCTGGGCGATCGTGTTCTCCGGTTCGTCCCCGCAGGTCATGCCCTGCTGGAAGATCTCGTCGGCGAGGGCCAGCCCGTCCGCGTCCTTGCCGATCGCGTAGTGGTACTGCGCCTCCTCGGCCCGCACGCAGGTCTCGCAGTGGCTGTAGTTGTCGCGCGGGGTGCGCTTCAGCTCGCCCAGCCACCGGCCGGCCTCTTCCAGCCGGCCCTGCCCGACGGCGGCCTGGAAGCGGGCCTGCAGCACGCCGGAGACGCCCACGCCCTCCTTCACGTACTGCTCCTGCATCGCCTCGATCGCCGCCTCGACGTCGGCGAGGGAGAACAGCGGGCTGCCCATCAGCGAGCTGACCACGTGCTTGTGGTACCAGAGCAGGTCGAAACCGCCCACCTGGAGCGGGAAACGCTGGGGGTCGGCGGCGTTGCGGCCGACGCACCAGGCGAACGCGGAGAGCTGGGCGTCGGTGTCGCCGAGCATGCTGGCCGAGGGCAGCAGCCGCAGCCGCGCCGCGTAGGCCAGCTGGTCCAGGCCGTTCTCGTCGGCCAGGGCCACCGCCTCGTCGATCAGGGCCCGTTCACCGGGTCCGAAGGGCATGGCGTCGATCTCGCCGAAGAGCTGCTCGATCCGGGCCTCGGCGCTCTGCATGAGGGCGGTACTCCTAGGTGGTCTCGGGGGGTGTGGTCGGCTTCTGATCAGCCTTGGTCAGCCCAGGAGGCCGGCGGTGGTGCGCAGCCGGTCGGCGCGGGTGCGGGACAGGTGCGCCTCACCGGTGCGCCCGAGCCTCTCCTGCAGCTCGGCCAGCGAGTCGAGGCACTTCACCAGCACCTCGGGACGCTCGGCGGCGAGCTGGGCGGCCCGCTCCATCAGGGTCAGGGCCTGGCCGGGCTGGTCGTGCTCGAGCATCGAGGCCGCGCGCAGCAGGGCGCGCCCGGCCTCGGACCGCGCGGAGGCGGCGGCGAACCCGTCGGCGGCGCGCCGGGCCAGCTCCACCGCCTCGTCGCGACGGGTGGGGTCGGCGCTGACCGCCCGGGAGATCGAGTCGAGCACGTCGGCGTGCTCGTAACGGATCGCCGGGATCTCCTGGGCGTCGTCGGCCAGGTGCAGGGCCTCGCGCAGCACGCGCTCGGCCAGCTCGTCCTGGTGCATCGCGCCGAGCGAGCGGCCGAGCAGGTGCAGCGCGCCGATCTGCACCTGCGGATTGCTGGTCAGGTTGCGGGCCGAGACCACGGTGCCGGCCAGCACGGTCAGGCCCTGCGGGTCGTCGCGGGAGAGCAGCAGCTCGCCCAGGGCCAGGCCGTAGCGGGTGCTGGCGGCGTGGTCGCCGGACCGGGAGGCCAGGGCGATCGCGTCGCGGTAGTTGGCGCGGGCCGCGGTGAACCGCCCCTGGGCGGCCTCGGCCTGCCCGAGCTGGTGGTGCCCGACGGCCAGCTCGGACGGCGGGGCCCCGGCCACCCGCAGCTGGCGCAGCGCCTCCTCGATCTCGAGACCGGCCTCCTCGGCGCGGCCCCCGCGGAACAGCGCCGCGCCCAGTTCCAGACGGAACGACGGCTCGGCGGCCAGTTCGGCGGTGGCGGCCTCGTCCACCGCCACCCGGCAGAACTCGATCGCCGCCTCGTCCTCGCCCATGGTCATCGCGGCCAGCGCCCCGAACCGGGCGATGCTGATGGTGAGCTCGCGGTTGCCCAGGCCGAGGGCCAGCCGCAGCCCCTCGCGGGCGGCCGACAGCGCCCGGGCCGGTTCCTTGTCGGCCAGGTTCTCGGCCTCGGCCCGCAGCCGGCGGGCCTCGGCGTGCAGCTGCTCGGCCGGCACCGGCAGCACCGGAGGAGGCGACGGGCGGGTGTCCAGGGGCACGTCGTAGCGGGTGTTGAGCAGTTCCTCGTCCTGTGCGAGCCGTCGGCTCTCGAAGTCGTTGCCGTTGCGCTGGTCGAACCGCTCGGCCAGGGCGGCGGCCCGGGCCCGCAGGGCGACCAGCAGCTCGCGGATCGTCCAGGGCGCGGAGGCGATCACCGGCTGGTCGCCCGCCCCGGCCTGCTCGACCGCGGTCAGCAGCACCACCGCGGCCGAGAGCAGGTCGAGGTGGGCCAGCTGGTTGAGCCGGTCGTGCTCGAGCAGCCGCAGGTGCTGGACCAGGATCTCCAGACCGCGGGCCTCGTTGCCGGTGACCGCGCAGAAGCGCAGGTGCTGGGCGATCGCCCGGAGCCGGTCGGGGCTGGAGCGGATCAGCCGGTAGCCGCGCAGGTGCAGCCGCCGGGCCTCACCCGGGCGGCCGGCCCGCAGCAGCGGCAGCAGGGCGTGCGCCATCGCGTTGGCCGGCTCGTCGCCGCAGCTCAGGTCGTTGGCCAGGATCTCCGCGGTGAGGGCGAGCCCGGCCTGGTCGTGCCCGGCCAGGTAGTGGAACTCCGCCTCCTCGGCCCGCGAGCAGGTGAAGCAGTGGCTGTACTCGTCGCGCGGGGTGCGCTTGAGGGCGGCCAGCATCCCGGCCGCCCGCTCGGGCCGGCCCAGGCCGAGGGTGGCCTGGAACCGGGCCTGCCAGACGGCCGACATCCCGGCCCCGGCCCGCAGGTACTGCTCCTGCATCGCCTCTAGGGCCGACTCCACGTCGTCGAGCGTGAACAGCGGGCTGGCGGTCAGGGCGGCCACCACGTGCTTGTGGTACCAGAGCAGGTCGTGGTCGCCGACCTGGAGCGGGAAGCGCTCCGGGTCGGCGGCGTTGCGGCCCACGCACCAGGCGAAGGCGGACAGCTGGGCGTCGGTGTCACCGATGCGGGCGGCCGAGGCCAGCAGCCGGAGCCGGGCCGCGTAGCCCCACTCCGGCAGGTCGTGCTGGTCGGCCAGGGCCACGCACTCGTCGAGAAGCGCCCGTCCGGCTACGCCGAACGGGGCTGCGTCGACCCGCGCGAGCAGGTCGGCGAGGCGCTTCTCGACGGCATCCATGCCATCTCCCGGGGGTTGGTCCAGTGGTTACTGGTTCTGCAGCGTGCGCATGTGCTCGGACATCTCCTCGGCCGCCCGGGCGTCTTCAGTACGGCCCAGCTGGGCGTAAGTGGCGGCCAGGATGTCCAGGCAGCCGACCAGGTGCTCGGGCTCGGCGGCGAGCACGGCGGTGGCCCGCTCCAGGAACGGCACCGCGTCGGCCGGCCGGTCGGCCGAGGTGAGCAGCCGGGCGGCCAGGGCCAGCGCCCGCCCCGCGTCCACCTTGGCGTTGATCCCGGTGAAGGTGTCGGCAGACTTCCCGGCGCACTCCACCGCATCGTCCAGCCGGTCGGGGTCGGCGCCGCTGATCAGCAGGGCCAGCCCGTGCAGCACCTCGGCCCGGGCGGCACTGACCGCCGGGTGCTCCGAGGCCGGCGGGGTGGAGGCCAGCTGCAGCGCCTCGCGCAGCACCTCCTCGGCCCCCTTGGCGTCCGAGGCCCGGCCCCGGGCCCGGCCCAGCAGGTGCAGCGAGTCGATCAGGCCGAGCAGGTCGCCGTGCGGCTGGCGGGGCGGCTCGACGATGACGATCGGCTCACCGGCGGCGGCCTCGCTGAGGGCCAGCCGGTACAGGTCGGCGGCCTCCTGGTAGCGGTGCAGCTCCAGGGTGGCCTGGGCGGCGGTGCGCGACAGCTGCACGCAGAAGCCGTGGGCGCCCAGGTCGAGCCCGGTGCGCAGGGCCTCCTCGGCGGTGTTCAGCATCTCCTCGAGCTGCCCGGCGCCGGCCAGCATCCAGGCCTTGGCCCGCAGCAGGGCCGCCCGCTGGCCACGGTTCCAGCCCTCCTTGGCCAGCTGCTCGTCGACGATCGCGGCGACCTGCAGCGGGTCGGTGTCGTCGGGGGCGGCGACCACCGGGGCCAGCGCCTCGTCCAGCTCCGGCGGGGAGTCCCGGCGGGCCCGGGCGGTGGCCAGCCGCTGGTTCTGCTCGTCGGTGAAGGTGGTCTTCAGCAGCATCCGGCGGGTGGCGATCAGGTCCAGGAGCTGCCCGGCCAGGCCGAACTCCTCCAGCACGAGAAGGCACTCGACCCGGTCCAGCAGGACGTCGGTGTCGATCGACCGGGCGGGCCGGCCCTCGGGGCGGCCGGTGTTCTGGGTGGGGCTTTGCGTGGTGTTCATGCGATCAGTTCTCCCCGGGGGCGTCCGGCATGTCGCCGAGGTCCGCGCCCAGCCCGGCACTCAGGTGCACGATGTCGGTCAGTGCGTCGGTGAGCGAGGCCCGCTCGACCGCGCGGAGCGGGCGGTGTGCAGCCAGCAGGGCCTGCACGTGAACCACCCTTACGGTACGGGCCAGCAGCAGCTCGTCCTCGCTCTCGGCCAGTGCCCGTACCAGCCGATTGCGCCAGTTGAGGCAGAGCTGGCCGGCCGCACCGACCGTCTCCGCCTCGCCCTCGGACGCGTTGTGGGCGTCCTGTGCGTCGTCGATCCGCTGCAGGATCGACGCCCACATCCCGCTCCCGGCCTCCTTCGCCCGCTGCCGCTGCAGCCGGCGGAGCACCCCGGCGTCGGCGATGTGCAGGGCGGGGAGGGTGTCGGGGGCGAACGACCGCACGAGCACCGTGCAGTCCAGATCCTTGAGGGCCGCCTCGGCCCGGGCCTGCAGCCGCTGCGCGGCCGGGCGCTCGGCCAGCGGCGGCACGTCCAGCGAGGCCAGCTCGTCGGTGATGGTGACCGTCTCGACCACGGTGCCCGGAATCAGGTCGGGCAGCCGGCGCAGGATGTCGGAGTCGTAGACGTAGCCGCCGTTGATCACCGGGGCGTCCGGCCGGGCGATCGCCGCGATCTGCCGGAACTCGTCGACCGTCTCGGCGAAGCGCAGCGGGTCGCCCCGGCGCAGCAGCTCGCGGTAGGTGGTCTGGCCGTTGCTGGTCTCGATCGGCAGCCAGGGCACGATGAAGCCGGCCAGCTCGTCGTCGTGCAGCACCAGCGCGCGCAGGGCCAGGTGGTGCACGCCCAGGAAGGTGCTGAGCCGGACCGGGTCGCGGTTGGCCATCGTGGCCACCCAGCGGCGCAGGGCGGCGCCGAGCTCGGCCCGGGTCTCCTCGAGCGCGTCGTCCTGGATCAGCGACTCCCGGCTGGCGGTGGGCCGCAGGCCGGTGGTGTCGACCACGCAGCGGGCGAAGAACGCCCACTCCGGCAGCAGGTCGTCGACCCGCTCGGACAGCAGCATCCCGCGCAGGTAGACCCGGGTGGCCTGGCGGGCGCCGGGGGAGGGGGCGAAGGGCAGGACGAACGCGGTGCCCCGGGTGCCGGTGGCAGGCACGTGCAGCGGGATCGCGTCGAGCGGGTCGGCCCCGACCAGTTCGCGGCCCAGCGCCATCAGCCCGGGCGAGGGCAGCAGGAACGGCTGCGCGAAGAGCGGCTCGCCGCTGACCGTCTGCTCACCGCCGCCGGGCAGGTCGACCCGGACCGGCACCGGCAGGTAGGCGCCGTACCGGGAGGCCAGGTCGAGGACACCGGCCGCGGAGGTCAGCGCGCCCTCGCCGGTACCGGCCGAGCGCGGCCGCAGCCGCACCTGGGTCCCGGTCGCCAGCCCACCGGGACCGACGACGTCCATGATTTCTGCCTCGGTGATCTCACGCACCGTGAACGTGCCGTCGGCGCTGCCGACCCACTCGACCGGCGGCTCGCCGCCGGCGCTGCGGGACAGCACCCGGATGTCGTCGCTGACCATGAAGCAGCTCAGCAGGCCGATGCCGAACTGGCCGAGCCGGTCGGTGCGGGGCAGGTCGAGCACGTCGCGTTTCGAGCTGCGACCGACCGTGGCCAGGAGCTCGCCGACCTCGGCGGCGGTGAGGCCGATTCCGTTGTCGGTGAAGACCAGTTCGCCCCCCGGGGCGGCCGCCGGGGTGATCCGGATGACCCCGGGCGGGGCCCCCGGCAGGGACTGCCGCGCGGTGATCGCGTCGACCCCGTTCTGCAGGAGTTCCCGCAGATACACCTGGGGGCCGGAGTAGATGCTGCGGCTCAGGAGGTCGACGATGCCCCGCAGGTCGACCTGGAACGGCCGGGCTGCGGGCGGTGACGCCGGGGCCGGGGTCGGCTCGGGGGTGGTCGGCACCTGCGAAAGCCTAGGGGGTCACTGGGGTTTGTCCGAAACCGCCATGGGTATGAAATGCGCCTGTTTCGATCACTCTGTGGCGCGGTTTCCTTACCCGGGCCACCCGCTCCGGCGCCGCAGAGCTGGAGAGCCCCCGGAAACCAGCGCACTGTCTTGGTTTCCGGGGGCCGATCAGGGGGTGCCGTGCTGGTTCACCGCTGGTGGGCGGTCAGGCCGACTGCACTGCGGCCTGCACCACTTTCTGCGCGGGCGTCACTCCGAGCGACCGGGTGAAACCGTCCGGAACGATCACGTCGTCCGCGGTGAGCTGGTGGATCGAGGAGTGCCCGAGGCCGAGCACGGCCGAGTCGATGCCGCCGCGCAGGATGTCGATCACGTTCTCGACGCCGGCCTGCCCGTTGGCGGCCAGGCCCCACAGGTAGGCGCGGCCGATCATCACGGCCCGGGCGCCCAGGGCGATCGCCTTGACCACGTCCGAGCCGCGGCGGATGCCGCCGTCGAGCACCACCTCGACGTCGTTGCCGACGGCCTCGGCGATGGCCGGCAGGGCGCGGATCGGGGCCGGGGTGCCGTCCAGGTTGTTGCCGCCGTGGTTGGACACCGAGATCGCGGTGACCCCGGCGTCGACGGCGCGCCGGGCGTCGTCCACCCGCATCACACCCTTGAGCATGAACGGCCCGTCCCACTGCTCCCGCAGCCAGGCGATGTCTTCCCAGGTGGGCAGCGGGGTGCCCATCCACTCGCCGTAGGCGCCGAAGAAGGTGGGGGCCGGTCCGCCGTCCGCCGGGGCCAGGTTCGGCGTGGTCAGGTCGGGGATGGCGCCGGTCCGGCCGAACTCGTACAGCCACTTGGGCCGGCGCAGCACCTCGGGGGCGAAACGGATCGCCGTCCTGAGGTCGATCTTGTCCGGGATGCTCGGCGAGCCCCAGTCCCGGCCGTTGGAGAACGACCAGTCGGTGGTCATGATCAGGCCCTTGGCCCCGGCGGCGCGGGCGCGCTCCATGCGCTGCACCAGCACCTCGCGGCTGCCCACCCAGTACATCTGGAAGAAGGTCCGGTCGTTGACCGCCGCCACCTCCTCGATGGACTTGCTGGCGAACGAGCTCAGGCCCATGGTGATGCCCCGGTTGGCGGCCGCGCGGGCCACCGCCACCTCACCCTCGGGGTGCACGGCCTGCACGCCGGTGGGGGAGATCATCACCGGCAGGTCGAGTTGCTGGCCCATCACCGTGGTGCTCAGCTCGCGGGCTTGCGACAGGCCGGCCACGTGCGGGGCGAAGCCCAGCTCACCGAAGGCGTTCAGGTTGTCGTCCACGGTGAGGCCGCGCTCGGAGCCGGCCACCAGGGCCATGTACACCGACTTGGGCAGCCGCTTCTTCGCACGCCGCTGGGCTTCGGCGACCGTCTCGAACCATGCGTTGGCCATAGGAGTGCTCTTTCTCTTCTTCGAGACCGCTGTCCGGATGTGCTGGCTCTATATTGGCACGTGGTGTCAATATAGGCCGGTGAGACTCCGCGATCCGTGGTTCGAGAGCGTCGCCGAGGCCCGTCGGCGGGCCCGCCGGCGGCTGCCCGAGCCCGTCTACAAGGCGCTGGTCGCCGGGTCCGAGCGCGGGCTGACCATCGAGGACAACGAGCGGGCGTTCGCTGAGCTGGGGTTCGCGCCGCACGTGGCCGGGCTGTCCGCGCAGCGTTCGCAGCAGGTCACGGTCATGGGCCAGCAACTCGCCCTGCCGGTACTGATCTCGCCTACCGGCGTTCAGGCGGTGCATCCGGAGGCCGAGGTGGCGGTGGCCCGGGCCGCCGCTTCCCGGGGTACGGCGATGTCGCTGTCGTCCTTCGCCAGTCGCCCCCTTACGGAGGTGGTGGCCGCTAACCCGGTCACGTTCTTCCAGACGAGCTGGACCGGCTCCCGGGAGCACGTCATGGCCGGGGTAGAACGCGCGGCTCGCGCAGGTGCGGCAGGACTCGTCCTCACTTTGAACTGGTCGTTCTCAGAAGGGCGCGACTGGGGCTCGCCGTCGATCCCCCTACGGATAGACCTGCCTACGGCGGTCCGATTCGCTCCCGCCGTGCTGGCGCGGCCCGCGTGGTTGTGGGACTGGGTGGCCGCCGGGAAGCTCCCTGACCTCACGGTGCCGAACCTGGCCGAGCCGGGCCGTCCGCTACCTACGTTCTTCGAGGCTTACGGGGCATGGAAAAGCACCCCACCGCCCACATGGGAGGACGTCGCGTGGTTGCGTTCGCAGTGGAACGGCCCCTTCATGCTCAAGGGGGTAACCCGAATTGAGGACGCCCGCCGCGCCTTGGACGCGGGGGTCACCGCTATCTCGGTGTCCAATCACGGGGGAAACAACCTCGATACCGAGCGCGCCGCCGTCCGCAGTCTTCCTGCCATCGCCGAGGCGGTCGGCGGGGAGATCGAAGTGCTTATGGACGGGGGGATCCGTCGCGGTTCCGACGTGGTCAAGGCGCTGGCCCTGGGGGCGCGCGCAGTACTGATCGGCCGGGCCTACCTCTGGGGGCTCGCCGCGAACGGCCAGGCCGGGGTGGAGAACGTGCTCGACATCCTGCGTGGGGGCATCGACTCCGCCCTCCTGGGGCTCGGGCGTTCCTCCGTGACCGAGCTGAACCCGGGCGACCTCGTGGTGCCGCCCGGGTTCTGAGCCTTCAGGTCCGGTGCCTCGGTGCTGACCGCTAGTGGCGAACCACCTGGCCGACCCGGAAAGTGCCCGCCGGGTCGTAGGAATCGGCCAGATCGGCCAGGCGCTTGCGGGTGCTCTCGTCGTAGCTGCTGACCCGCTCGGCCGCGGTGAGGTCGCTGGAGAAGTTCGGCATGAAACCGCCCGTGCTCCATCGGGCCAGGGCCGCCGTCATGGCTTGGGCCTGCGGCTTGACGATCGCCGCGATCTCGGGGGCGAGCACACCGGCGGCGAAGAACGAGTAGCCCGCCTCACGGTGGCTGAAGGCGTCCGCGTGCTCCGGCTCCTTGGCCAGAACGCCACCCAGACGCCGGATCTCGGCCACCAGCTGCACCGAGCCGGAACCCGGCCCGGCCACGCGCAGGATCTCGTCGACGGCCTCGGTGGGCAGTTCGCTCAGCAGAGTGGCCTCTTCCGCGACCGGCATCGGGTCGACCGGGTCGGCGTGGACGGCGCCGATCGCGGAGAAGGGCATCGGGCCCACCGCGTCGATCAGCGGGGTGCCCAGTGCGCGCATCGGGGCGAACAGTTCGGCCGCCTCCGGCTCGGGAGCGGTGCTGGTGTAACGGATCCCGACGGTCATCCGGCCGGCCAGCGGCGGCGGGACCGCGGGCAGCGGCGGCAGCTGGAAGATCGCGATCGAGGTGTTGGCGTGCTCGGGCAGGTTCAGGCTCCAGGCCCGCCAGGCGTGCAGGACACGGCCGGTGACCTCGGCGTCACCGGCGTCGAGGTAGATCGCCCCGCCGTAGAAGCCGCTCAGCGGAAGCAGTTCCAGCTCGACCGCGGTGACGATGCCCAGCGTGGCCTTCCCGCCGCGCAGACCCCAGAACAGCTCCGGGTTCTCGGTCGCGGTCACCCGGCGCAGTTCGCCGTTGCCGGTGACCAGCTCGAAGGCCCGGACCAGGTCGGAGGCCAGGCCGTAAGTGCGCGACAGCGGGCCGATCCCGCCGCCGGTGAGGAAGCCGACCGCGCCGACGCCGGGGGCGGAGCCGACGATCGGGGCCAGGCCGTACGGGGCGGCGGCCTCGATCACCTGCTGCCAGATCACCCCGGCCCCCAGCCGGGCGGTCAGGGTCTGCGGATCGATCTGCACATCGTTCATCCGGCCGGTATGGACCAGCAGCACGTCGGCCTTCTCGACGTCCTGCGCGGTCAGGCCGGTGGCACCGTGGCCGGTGCACTGGACCGCGACCCGCAGGCCCTGGTCGGTGGCGAAAGCGACGGTGCGGGAGATGTCTTCGGCCGTCTCGGCCAGGACGACAGCCTGCGGTGTGACCGTCTTGGCCACGTTCCACGGGGTCGCGACGGCGTACCCGGGGTCTCCGGGCAGAGCCAGGACGGTGGTGCCGTCAGGCCGGGTGAGGTGCTCGCGCAGCTCGGCCAGGTCGTTGACGGTGGGGGTGCTCATGGTGGGAGGCCCTCTCGGTCTTCCGGTGGTCACGGACGTTGCCGACGGAAGTGGAGCACGCTGGGAGAGGGCCCGATGCACCGAGAACCGCCAGATCTTCCGGGTTTCGGCATCCGGGCAGGTCAGCGGCGATCTTTTCGGTCCTGCCCCTTCGGGCACGGCTGCCCGACCGGGAAGCCGGGATTGCCCTGCGTGGAGGGGGGTTCGGCGCAGGGCGACCGGGTGGACCCGGTCTGGATCCGGAGGGCTCAGGGGACGACGGTGACCGGGCAGCTGGCGTTGCGCACCAGGTGCACGGCGAGGGAACCGACGAACCGGTGCCCGGCCTGCTTGGAGGCGCCCACGATGATGGCGTCGGCGCGGCGCTCGGCGGCGATCTGGTTCAGCGCCTGGAACGGGCTGCCGGTGCACTCGATCAGCTCGGCGTCGAGCTGCGGGCCGGGCTCCTCGGCGAGCATCGTCATCTCCCGGCGGAGCTCGGCGGCCACCTCGTCCTCGGCCTCCTCGATGGCGGCGGTGCCCGGGCCGGGGGCGAACGCCGTCATCGTGCTCAGCTGACGCACGTAGACCATGATCAGGTAGGCGTGCGAACGCCGGGCCAGGCCCACCGCGTAGGCGCGGGCACGCAGCGAGCTCTCCGACCCGTCGACGCCGACCAGCATGATCAGGCGCCTGGGCGTGGCCTCGGGAGAGAGGTCCGGAATGTCCGAGCCAGACATGCGGGCCATGCTAGCGGTGCTGCGCCGCGGGTGCCGGGCCAAGACTGTCGGACCCTTTGGGTACAACTGTGGGTATGCGAACGCGACCGGTGATCCTCCACCTGGATCTCGACGCGTTCTTCTCCGCCGTCGAACAGCTGCACAAGCCCTCGTTGCGGGGCAAGCCGGTGGTGGTGGGCGGCACGGGCCGCCGCGGCGTGGTGGCCACCGCCTCCTACGAGGCCCGCCGCTTCGGCGTCGGCTCGGCCATGTCCATCATCGAGGCGCGCCGCCGCTGCCCCAACGCCGCCTATCTCACCCCGCGGTTCCACGCCTACCGCGCGGCCTCGCGGGTGGTCATGGGGCTGCTGGCCGAGGTGTCCCCGCTGATCGAGCAGATGTCGGTCGACGAGGCCTACGTCGACCTCACTCCCACCCACCCGGGCATCGACGTGCCCGGCGTCACCGAACTGGCCGAGGAAGTCCGCCGGCGCATCCGCGAGGCCACCGGCCTCACCGCCTCGGTCGGGGTGGGCACCAGCAAGCTGGTCGCCAAGATCGGGTCCGACCTGAACAAGCCCGACGGCCTCACCGTGGTCGCCCCGGGCACCGAGCGGCAGACCCTGGCCGCCCTGCCGGTGCGCCGACTGCCCGGCATCGGCCCGGCCACGCAGGAGCGCCTGCACAAGTTCGGCATGCACACCGTCGGCGAGGTGGCCGAGGCCACTGAGAAGGAGATCGTCGGCATCCTCGGCCAGGCCCACGGCACCGCCGTGCACCAGCACGCCCGCGGCATCGACAACCGCGAGCTCGAACCCGAGCGCGACGCCAAGTCGGTCTCCGCCGAAGAGACCTTCTCCCGCGACCTCACCGACCGCCGCGAGCTGAACGAGCACGCCCGCCGCATGGCCGAGCGGGTGGTCGGCCGGATCGCCAAAGACGGGCTCTGCGCCCGCACCATCACCATCAAGGTGCGCAGCTACGACTTCAGCACCATCACCCGCTCGTTCACCCTCGACCAGCCCACCGACTCGCTGAACAAGATCATGTCGAGCATCCGCCACCTGCTCGACGCCGTCGACGTCAGCGACGGCATCCGCCTCCTCGGCGTCGGCGTGGCCGGCCTCACCGACTTCGCCCAGACCGACCTGCTCTCCGACCTCCTGGCCGAGGTGGGCGACGAGCCCGACGAACGCCGGCCCGTAAGCCCGCCGGTGCTGGCCGCCGTGACGGGCGGCGCGCTGGAGAAACTTCCGCCGGAGAGCGAGAAACAACCCAGCACAAAAGGTTTCGGCTGGACGGCCGAGCTGGAGGAAACGACCACCGGTGAGCCCGACGCCTCCGGCGTCCCCGAGTGGCGCCCCGGCCAAGACGTAGTGCACACAGAGCGAGGCCCCGGCTGGGTACAGGGTGCCGGCCTGGGCAGAGTGACGGTGCGCTTCGAAGGCCCACACACCGGCCCAGGCCCGATCAAGACCTTCCGCGCCGACGACCCGGACCTGAGCCTGGGCGAGCCGCCCGTCTGGTGACGCCGCAACGGGAAGCCCCCGGTCCGGCGAGCCGCAACGGGGCCGCCCGTCTGGTGGGGCTGCCGACGGCCGGAATCACCTCCACCTGACCGCCCGGCCGGGCACCAACGCCGGAAAAGGGCTGAGAGTAGGGCCGTTGGGAAGAGTGACGGTGCCTTTCGGAGGTTGCCCCACAGGCCGGGGGCCCAAGCGCAGGTCGACGACCCGAAGCTGAGCCTGAGCGAGCCATCCGGCTCAAGGGCTGGGCCGCCGGAGACTACGTGTAAACAAAGCCTGCTCTGACCAGACTTTGTTTACACGTAGAGCCTGGTCCGCCACCGAATACTGATCGCTGTGCCACTCCGGCTCACCGCGCCGGGCGGTCTATCATCCGGCCCCACCAGGTTGGCCCTACCACCAGACCACACCACTTGGCCCTATCTCCCGGCCCTACCGGTTGAGCACGACTCCGACACCGGCCGTCATCAGCAGCCCGACCAGCCGATCCCGCCGACCGCCCCCTGAGCTGGCCGCACTGACTGGTCCCGCCAACGGCCGCACCAGCTGGCCTCGCTGAGCGTCCGCCCCGATCGGTCGCCCCGACCGGCGGTGCCGACCGGCCGTGCCGACCGGCTCTGCCTATCGGCCACGCCGGCTGGCCGCGCCGCCCCAATCGGGTCTGCCTCTACTCGCCCCACCTACTCGCCCCGCCGGCCGGTCGGATCAGCTGGCCTCGCCTACTCGCCGCGCCGACCGGCCGCGCCGACCGGACGCGCTGACCCGGCCCGCCGACCGGCCTCCACCAACCCGGCCCGCCGACCGGCCTCCACCAACCCGGCCCGCCGACCGGCCTCCACCAACCCGGCCCGCCGACCGGCCCCACCAACCCGCCCTCACCAACCCGCTCCGGCGGACCCCGAGGGCCAACCCCACCCCCCACGCGTGCCCGGTCCCCGGCGTGGCCCACCTGCCCCAGACCACCGGGCGAACCCGTTTGCGTGGTTTCGGGCGGTTGTGATCAGCTGAGCCGGAGCGGGTGGGGGGAGAGCGTTGATGCTGAGCCGGGCCGAGGCCGAGGAACTGCTCCACACTGCCGCCAGGGCGAACAGTGAGACCCGGCTGCTTCTGCTGCTCCGCCTGATCGGGGAGCTGCCGCCGAACCTGTGGGCGGAGTTCGGGCGTCCGGCGTTGCGGGTGGCCCAGGTTCCGCCGGGTACTGCCCGGCGGCGCGAGTTCATCGAGCTGATCGCCCGCATGCCGGTGCTGCGGAAATACACGGTGCTCTTCGAGTTGGCCCGTGACGCAACGGATCCGGACGACTCGACGGTGATGCGGGTGCTGCTGACCAGCCTGCGGCGGGACGGGTTCCCGCCGCCGGTGCAGCTGTTCCGGGTGCGTCGGGCGGGGGGCCGGGTGGTGCATCCCGGG
This sequence comes from Kineosporia sp. NBRC 101677, assembly GCF_030269265.1. Taxonomy (NCBI): domain Bacteria; kingdom Bacillati; phylum Actinomycetota; class Actinomycetes; order Kineosporiales; family Kineosporiaceae; genus Kineosporia; species Kineosporia sp. NBRC 101677. The sequence continues at coordinate 271,020 of NZ_BSTA01000010.1, read as the reverse complement.
GTGGCGATCGACTTCGAGGAGCAGCCGGGCCGACCTGGCCGATCGGGGGCGCCGGGGTACGAGCGCATCGACGTGGAGCCACCCCCGGTCAGGGACGGACTGGCGCGGCGTGAGCTGTCCGACGAGCTGAGCCTGTCGGATCTTGAGCAGCTCGGCATGCTCCCGGAGGTCGACACGCCACCCGAGGCGGGGCCGCCGGACGAGGTCATCCTTGATCAGAGGCCGGTCGAGCGCTCGGTGCCGCAACAACCGGAACGGGAACCGGAGCCGGAGCCGGAGCCGGAGCCGGAGCCGGCCCCGGTCGTGCATCCAAGGCTCGACGCTCCCGAGCGGGCTGCCCCGGGCGTCCCCTTCACCGTGGTGGCGGGGTTGCGCCCGGATCGGGATCCGGTGCTGGTCGGCCCGGCGCGGGTGCGCCTGCCCCAGCGGCCGGAGGCGGTCGAGCTGCAGGTAGCGTTCCAGTTCGACCCCGAGGCGTTCATCCTGCTCCCGGGGCAGTTGGGGGTGCACACGCTGCATCGCACTCCGCAGGATCCGTGGCCGTCCGTCGAGGTCACCTTCGTCGGCCTGGCCCGCCCGGGTCTCGCCGCGGAGCGCCGGATCGACGTGAGCTTCGTGCGCGAGGGCACCCTGATCGGCTTCGCCTCCCGTGCGGTGGTGATCGCCCCCGACGGGCCAGCGCTCAGCGTTGTCCGGGAAGAGGCAGCCCGTCCGTCGACAGTCTCGGACGAGTCCGGGCCCGCGCCGTTCCAGCCCCGGTACTCCAGACCGCAGACACGACCGGAAACCGGGCACCGACGTCCTGTGCAACCACCGTGGGCCCCCGACAACCTGGCCGTCGTACCCGAACTGGACCACCCCGTCCTTAAAGACTCTGAAGTTGACCGCTGGGGCGCCCTGCACCTGGGGCCGCTGCTCGACTCCGACCGCCCCGACCTGCTCATCGTGATCCGGCGCAGCGACGAAGTGTCCGGCACACGGCTCGTTTTCACCGCCTTCAGCCGTCACCAGCACGTCACCGACCAGTGGGAACCGCGCAGCGAGACGATCGTGGGCGAGTCCGGCGTGGGCACCACCCCGCACGAGCTGGGCGCGCAGGCCCGGGCCAAGGTGGCGGTCACCGCGAACCAGCTCGATCTGTACGTCTGGCTGCTCGGGCTGGGGCATCGCATCTACCGGTCGATCCCGGCGCCGGTCCGCGCGGCGCTGCGGGCCACGGTGGCCACCGGAACGGCCGAACGCCCGGCCACCGTGCTGGTGCTGAGCGACGAGCCGTACGTGCCGTGGGAGCTGGCGGCGCGGCCGGAGGGCTGGCTCGGTGGCGAAGGCGGGGAGGCGCCGGGTGGTGAGTCCGTTTTCCTGGGAGCCCAGGTCGCGATCAGCCGCTGGCTGCTGACCGACGAACCGCCGCCGTCCCCTCGTCCACCATCGGTGCTCCAAATTCGTTCCTCGGCGGTCGTGACCGCCCGCTACGAGGCGGTTCTCGGCGCGGGCCCGCTCCCGCACGCCGAGCTCGAGGCGGCCCGGCTGATCGCCGCGCTGCAGCCGGAGGTGGTGGCGGTGCGCCCGCTGTTCACCGACGTGCTCGACCTGGTCGGCGGCCGGCCCTCGGTCGACCTCATGCACTTCGCCCTGCACGGCCGGTTCGACCCGCTGGGTGTGCACGGCGGGTTGCTGCTGCCCCCGGAGTCGGGCCTGCCGGGGTCGCCGGACCTGTTGCACGAGAACCATATCCGCGGTCGCCGGCTCACCTCCACGCCGTTCGTCTACCTCAATGCCTGCCAGATCGGCGCGGGCGACGGGCGGGTGCTGGGCGACTACGGGGGCATGGCGGCGGCGTTCCTCGAGGCCGGGGCGGGAGCGGTGGTGGCGCCGTTGTGGAACATCGCCGACCACACCGCGGCCGGGATGGCCGAGGAGTTCTACCGGCGTTGCCTTTCGGTGGTGTTCGGCGATCCGGAAGAAGAGCCAGAGCAAACAATGGACGGGTCAGAGCTCGCCGCCCAGGGGCTGCCGGCGGCCCCGCCGCTGACCGTGGGCCAGGAGCTCGCCGCGGGTCAGCGGCTGCCGGTGGCCGAGTTGCTGCGCCGGATCCGGGCCCGGTACACCGAGCGGGCAGTGCGGCTTGAGGCGCCGGGGGTCGACGCCACGCTTGTCTCTTTCCAGTTGTTCGGGCATCCCCGGCTGCAGCTGGCCGGAGTCGTCACCACCAGCACCAGAAAGGGCAGCGATGGCACAGGCGCTCAGTCCTGACGGCACTCCGGTCACCGTCGAGGGGGTCACCCTGAGCACGCCGGGCCTGACCGGCGAGGTGGAGGTTCTGCCGGCCGGTGCTCCCGGGCTGCGGATGCGTGAGGGGGCGGCCGACGCGTTCGTGGCGGCGATCGCCTCGGCCGGGTTCATGGAGCAGCTCACCATCGAGATCAGCCGGCCCGCCGAGGTGGCCTCGGTGGCCGGGCTGCGCGGTGGGGGAGGGCCGGAGATCACTGTCTCGGTGCCCGACCCGGGGCGCTACTTCGCCCAGGTGCTGCTCTACACCGCCGAAGACGGCACCCAGTCGTGGCACCTGCCCCGGGAACCGCAGGGCGAGCCGGGCCGTACGGTGCGGGCCACCACCTCGCTCACCTACACGATCCCCCGGGCGGTGCAGCCGGCCGAGGCCGGGGGCGGCCCGGTGCACCGCGGCCTGATCTGGGCGGTGGGCCGGAAACTGCTCAAGGTACTGGCCTTTCCGCTGCTCGAACGGGGCACCGCGGTGGTGGCCGAACGGCTGGCCACGCGCTGGGAGGCCGAGCACCGGCCGTACCTGCTGCGCACCTTCGGCCCCGACGACTACACCCACACCGAGGGGCGCGGCCTGGACGCCGAAGACTGGGCCCGGTTCGCCCAGGGCCCGGCCCTGCTCTTCCTGCACGGCACCTTCAGCCGCTCCGACCTGGCCTTCCGCGATCTGCCCCCGCACCGGTTCGAGGAGCTCTACGAGCTGTACCAGGGCCGGGTGTTCGCCTTCGACCACCCCACCCTGTCGGCCGATCCGGCCGCGAACGCGCACGAACTGGTGGCCCGCATCCCGGCCGACCGCAAGCTGCAGGTCGACGTGATCGCGCACAGCCGGGGCGGTCTGGTCGGGCGGGAGCTCGCCCAGCACGTTCAGGGGCCCCGCGTGCGGCGCCTGGTCATGGTGGGTACCCCCAACGCCGGCACCGTCCTGGCCGACTCCAAGCACTGGGGCGTCCTGATCGACCGGATGACCAACCTGCTGCAGTTCGTGCCGGACAACCCGGTGACCGACACCCTCGACGCCGTGCTCACCGTGCTCAAGCACCTGGCCTTGGGGGCTGTTCGAGGGCTGGACGGGCTCGCGGCAATGGATCCGGCGGGTGCCTATCTGCGCGAACGTCTCAACCGCCCGCTTCCCCCGGACGCCGGTGCGCCGGAGGTGCTCCACGCGATCACCTCCGACTACGACCCGCCGGCCAATTCCCCACTGGCCCGGGTCAGCCGCAACGGCCTGACCGATCTGGTGTTCGGACGAGACGGCAACGATCTGGTGGTGCCCACCCACGGGGTGTACCGGCTCGACGGCGTGCCCGGTTTTCCGGTACCCGATCCGCTGCTGCTGCAGTCGCACGCGGGAGTGGACCACACCACCTACTTCACCGACCCGGCGGTGGGCGAGAGGCTGGCGGCCTGGCTGCGGTGAACGGTCGGGGGAGCACTACATTGTCCGGATGAGTAGCCCTGATCGCGAGATCCTCACCTGGGACCTGTTCGGCGAGGCGAGCCGGGAGGTGGCCCAGAGCATCGCGGACAGCGGGTTCCGGCCCGACATGGTGATCGCCGTGGCCCGTGGCGGACTGCTCCCGGCCGGGTCGATCTCGTACGCCCTGGGGGTCAAGGCGGCCGGCACGCTCAACGTCGAGTTCTACAGCGACGTGGAGGAGACCCTGCCCGACCCGGTGCTGCTCGAGCCGCTGCTCGACACCGCCGCCATCGTGGGCAAGCGCCTGCTCGTGGTGGACGACGTGGCCGACTCCGGCCGCACCCTCGACCTGGTGCTCGAGCTGCTGCGCAACCACCATCCCGACGAGGTGCGCTCGGCCGTGCTCTACACCAAGCCGCGCACCATCGTGCAGCCCGACTACTTCTGGCGGGAGACCGACCTGTGGATCAACTTCCCGTGGTCGAGCCAGCCGCCGGTGGCCTGAACCAGCCTGAACCAATCTGGAACAAGCCTCGAACAAGTCCGGATCGGGTCTTCGGAGGAGGCCCGCTCGCGCCGCCAAGACCAGAGCGTGATCATCTGATTGCATAAGGTCATGGCGCAGCGATGGGCACACCACACCACGGCCCGGGCGATCCGGCCCGTCCTGACCGTGCTCGACCGGCGGATCGAGCGGCTGGTGCGCAACCGGGCCCGGCAGGTGCTGAGCGAGAGCACCGAGGTGCTGGACCTGCGCACCGAGGTGCTGCAGCTGCGCACCGAGCTGGAGCGGATGCGTAGCCAGGTGCGCACCCCCGGCTACGCGGTCGACCTCCTGCTCGGCGCCCAGGGTCGCCGCAGCACCCGGCTGATCAGTGAGGAGAAGCTGCGCGACCTGGCTGCGCAGGTGGCCAAGGCGTCGAAGGCGCCGGACGCCTACGGACGCGTGGTGCAGGCCTACCGCACCCTCTTCGAGCTCGAGCTGCGCGGCGTGGACCGGCTGGCCGGTGCGGCCCCGAACATCCTGGGCAAGCTCGCCACCGCCCCGCTGCTGAACCCGCCGAACGGCGAGATCCTGGAGATCGGAACCCATTTCGGGCTCTTCTCGGGCGGCATGGCCCGGCAGGTCAGCCGGATCGGCCTGCAGTACCAGCTGACTATCATCGACCCGCTGGCCGACGTGGAGCCCGGGGGCAACCCGGTCACCGAGACGGTGGTGCGCGAGAACCTCTCCCTGGCCGGCGTCAGCCCCAACCGCATGCGCCTGGTCAAGGGCTTCTCCGAGGACCCGAAGATCCAGGCCCAGGTGAGCGACCGCAAGTACGGCGTGATCGTGATCGACGGCGACCACTCGGCCCGCGGGGTGGCCAACGACCTGCGCTTCGCCGAAAAGGTCGCCGCGCCGGGTGCAGTCGTGGTCCTGGACGACTACGGCGACCGGAACTGGCCCGGCGTGCAGGAGGCCACCGACTCGCACCTGACCGGCGGAACCCGCTTCGAACTGGTCGGAGTGGTGGCCACGGCGGCGTTCCTGCGGGCCCAGCCCCTCGCCCCCTCCGGCCGTAAACCGTCGGCCATCACCCTCCCGGCCGCCCGCTCGGCCGATCTCACCGAGCCGGAGCGGCCGAAACAGAAGCGCTGAAACCGCGTTCTGACCCTATTTCCATCAAAGGACGTCGGTGGGCACCCAGGTGCCCACCGACGTCCTTTAGTTTGGGGTTCGCAGTGCAGGCCACAGACCACGGAAGGTTGCCCGAGTGTCGTCCGAGAACCCGATCTGGGGAACCCCCGGGAACGGCGAGAAGTCCGGCCATCAGGAAGAGACGCCACTCCCTTACCGGAGCAGCGAGTCCGGCGTGGGGAAGAGGCGTCGCCGCAAGAGCTGGGTCCCCTTGGCCGCGGTGCTGGGCGTGGTGAGCGTGGGCTGGGCGGTCATGCAGAACCAGGACGGTTCGTCGTCCGGCTACGACCCGATCTCCCCGCAGGACAGCGGTATGTGCCAGTTGCTCACGCCGGCCGAGGTCGACTCGGTGCTCGGCGGGAGTGCCGCCTACGACGACCGGATCTACGACGGCGACAGCTGCCAGTACCTCTCGATGCAGACCGACCTGGGCTACAACCTGGATCTCCGGCTGGACCGCAGGGAACTGGACGCCGATCTGGGGGACTACTACCGCCAGTCGGTCGAGGACGACATCACCTCCACCGAGGCGGTCGAGATCGAGGACGTGGGGGAGATCGCCGCGCTCGACCGGCCCGACCACAGAATGGTTTTCATCAGCGACGGTGTGCAGTACGAGCTCACCCTCGACAACAACGACTACGACGACAAGCTGCCCTCCAGCGAGGAGCAGGAGCAGGCCTCGGCCGAGCTGGCCCGGATCATCCTGGGCAACGTGGCCGAGCGCGAATAGCCGAAAAGCAACTGCCGACAACCAAGGACGCCGGTGGGCACCGAACGTGACCACCGGCGTCCTCGGTTCGGATCAGTCGGTGCCGGCTTCCATCGCCGCCTGGTCGAGCAGCACGTCCTCGCCGGCCTCGACCTCGCTGTTGCGGCTGATCCGGTCGGCGCCGCCCGGCTCCAGTTCGCCCACGATCCGGGCCTGGCCCTCGAGCTGGCCCAGACCGGCGAACAGCTCGAGCTTCTGCCGGGAGTCGGCGATGTCGAGGTTGCGCATGGTGAGCTGGCCGATCCGGTCGACCGGGCCGAAGGCCGCGTCCTCGGTGCGCTCCATCGAGAGCCGGTCGGGGTGGTAGCTCAGGTTCGGGCCGACCGTGTTGACGATCGTCCAGTCGTCGCCGCGGCGCAGCCGCACCGTGACCTCGCCGGTGACCGCGCGGGCCACCCACTGGGTCAGGCTGCTCTGCAGCATCAGCGACTGCGGGTCCAGCCAGCGGCCTTCGTACAGCAGCCGGCCGAGGCGACGGCCCATGGTGTGGTACGAGTCGACCGTGTCCTCGTTGTGGATCGCGTTGACCAGGCGCTCGTAGGTGATGAAGAGCAGGGCCATGCCCGGCGCCTCGTAGATCCCGCGGCTCTTGGCCTCGATGATCCGGTTCTCGATCTGGTCGGACATCCCGAGCCCGTGGCGGCCACCGATCTGGTTCGCCTTCATCACCAGATCGACCGCGGAGCCGAACTTCTCGCCGTTGATCGCGACCGGGCGGCCGTTCTCGAACTGGACCGTGACGTCCTCGGTCTCGATCGCGACCGACGGGTCCCAGTGCTTGACGCCCATGATCGGCTCGACGATCTCGAGCGACTCGTCGAGGTGCTCGAGGGTCTTGGCCTCGTGGGTGGCGCCCCAGATGTTGGCGTCGGTCGAGTACGCCTTCTCCTTGCTGGCCCGGTAGGGCAGGTCGTGCTCGGTGAGCCACTGCGACATCTCGGCGCGGCCGCCCAGCTCGTTCACGAACGCCGCGTCCAGCCAGGGCTTGTAGATCCGCAGCGCCGGGTTGGCCAGCAGGCCGTAGCGGTAGAACCGCTCGATGTCGTTGCCCTTGTAGGTCGAGCCGTCGCCCCAGATCGAGACGCCGTCCTCCTGCATGGCCTGGACCAGCAGGGTGCCGGTGACCACGCGGCCCAGCGGGGTGGTGTTGAAGTAGGCCTTGCCGCCGGAGCGGATGTGGAAGGCGCCGCACGACAGGGCGACCAGGCCGGCCTCGACCAGGGCCTCCCGGCAGTCGATCAGCCGGCCGATCTCGGCGCCGTACTGCTTGGCGCGTCCGGGCAGCGACTCCATGTCGTCCTCGTCGTACTGACCGAGGTCGGCGCTGTAGGCGCAGGGCACGGCGCCGTGGTGGCGCATCCACGCCACGGCGACGGAGGTGTCGAGACCACCGGAGAAGGCGATGCCGACTCGGTCACCGACGGGGAGAGCTGTCAATACCTTGGACACGGAAGACAAAGATAGGGCATGTCCCCGGGCGGTTTACCTCCCGGAGACATGCCCTACGCTGCGCCTGAGATTTTGCGGCGGTTCAGCCCCTGATCAGCAGGATTTCGCGTTGTACAGGGTGTTCAGCCCGGCGATCTCGGCCTTGGTCAGGCCGGTCGGCGAACCGACGCTGGAGATCGGGTACATCAGCGCGCTCTTGGCGGTGACGTGACCCAGGCCGAGGGAGTGGACGACCTCGTGCACGACCAGCGCGCCCCGCCCGGGCACCCCGTTGTAGCGGCCGTAGCCGGGCTGGCCGACCCAGCGGGAGGCGGTGTTGAACCAGACCGTGCCCTTGTTGGCGACCACGCCGTCGACCGAGGAGGAGCCGCCCAGGCCGTCCGCGTCGGTCTCACCCTTGGGGAAGTGCTTGGTGCCGGCCCAGCTGAGGGTGATCGTGCCCTTCTTCTTGACCTTCTTGAACTTGATCCCGGTGGCCTTGTTGATCTGCTTGAAGCCGGCCGAGATGTCGTCGATCATGCCCTCGGCCCGGTCCGGCTCGTTCTTCGCGCTGTACGACCAGGTGATGGTCTTGCAGCGGGCGAACGGCCAGTTCATCGGCGCCCAGCCGGCGGTGACACCGGTGGCGAACCTGACCGTCTTGCCGCCGGACTTGATCGAGACCGTGTAGTTGCCCGGGGCGGCCTTGCCCGGCTTCCAGGTGAAGGTGGCCTTCTTGGCCTTCTTCGAGCCCAGGTTCTTGACCAGCTTGGAGCCCTTGTACAGCTTGGCGCTGATCCCGGACTTCGAGGAGGAGAGCGACAGCGAGAGCGTACGGTCGGCCTTCTTCTCCGAGACCGGGGCGATCCAGCGGTTGCCCTTGTTCACGTGCACCGGCTGGTTGATCGTCTTGTAACCGATGCCGTAGACCGGGTAGCGGTTGCTGCTGGAGCAGCCGACCGCGTAGACCGTGATCTTGGTCTTGCCCGCCTTCAGGTCCTTCAGCGTGACCGGGAGCGTGAACGGCTTCTTCATGTCCTGCCGCGGGACGCTCTGCTCGATGATCCCGCAGACCCGGCTGTCGCCGCTGACGCTCACCTTGTAGCTGGCGTCCTTCGTCAGGGTCGACGGGCCGGAGACCGAGACCCGGGCGGCCGCCGCCCGGTAGTCGCCGCTCGCGTCGGCCTCGGCGCCCTCGACCGGGCTGAACACCCCGTTCGGGGTGACCGTGCCGATGACGCCCGGGTCACGGGTGACCGGCGTCTTCTCGGCGGCCCCGGCCGGAGCCAGGGAACCGGCCGCGACCGGGAGGACCAGGAGACCGCCGATGCTCAGGGCACGAACGGTTCTGGTCACGATGCGTGAACTTCTCATGTCAGCGACGGGGCTCGGCAACTGCGGCTCTCGCTCTCTTCAGCGGCGGCGACGGATGCAATCACATGCTGCGAGACCGTCGATCTGCGGCTACGGGTGGGGAGTCTGTGCACCGGCTGTCCACCAGTCGGCCGAGGTCAACCTACCCGCTCGAGGGAGCACAAAGTGCCCGTTCGGGCTAGTTGATCATGCACTTTGCGGTCACTGCGTGATGCAGGGCGGGCACGAGCCGGCCCAGAGGGGCATCAATCCGGACGTCGCAGTACGTATCGCCACGCGTTTCACCCTGGTTCACGATCGCCACCGGGGTCCCGTTCTTGCGCGCCTGAAGCACGAACCTGAAGCCGGACATCACTTTCAGTGACGAACCCAGGACGAGCAGAGCCTTCGCCCCGTCCAGCAGTGCGAAGCACTCCGCCACTCGCGGCCGGGGCACCGTCTCGCCGAAGAACACCACGTCCGGCTTCAGCGGCCCGCCTCCGCACACCTCGCACGCGACCATCACGAAACCGTCCAGCTCGTCCTCGGCCAGGTCGACGTCGCCGTCCGGGTTGATCTGCTGGGCCCGGGCGGTGAAGTCCGGGTTGGCTGCGGTGAGGGTCTGGTCCAGGGCTGCCCGGGAGATGACGGCCCCGCACTCCAGGCAGACGACGCGGTCGAGCCCGCCGTGCAGTTCGATCACCCCGCTCGCCCCGGCCGCCTGGTGCAGCCCGTCCACGTTCTGCGTGATCACGCCCTGGAGCACGCCCTGTTCCTGCAGTCGGGCCACTGCCTCGTGGGCGGCGTTCGGCCTGGCCAGGGCGATCTGACGCCAGCCCAGATAGCTGCGGGCCCAGTAGCGGTGCCGGGCCTGCGGATCTTTCATGAATGTCTGATACGTCATAGGAGTGTGCCGGCGCAGCGCCCCGGAGGGCCCGCGGTAGTCCGGAATGCCCGAGTCGGTGGAGATTCCGGCGCCGCTGAGGACCAGCACCCGGCCTTCGGCGAGCAGATCGACAAGCTTCTCGAACGCCGGGGTTACGAGGGTGTTCACCCGTTCATTCTCCGCCGATGAGAGAATCGTGGCGATGCTTCCCCCCGACAACCACGTGCACTCCCAGTTCAGCTGGGACACCCGCAGCAACGGCTCGATGGATCTGACCTGCGCCCGGGCCGTCGAGATCGGCCTGCCCGCGATCGCGTTCACCGAGCACCTCGACTTCACCGCCTGGGGTCACGAGGACCTGCCGCCCGGTGAGACCACCATCGCCTTCCGCGACCGGGTGCAGCCGCTCGACGTCGAGGCCTACCAGGCCGAGCTCGAGCGCTGCCGCGACAAGTACCCCGACCTGCGTATCCTCTCCGGCATCGAGACCGGCGAGCCGCACCTGTTCCCCGGCAGCGTGGCCGCGGTGCTGCGCTCGGGGGCGTTCGAGCGGGTCCTGGGCTCGCTGCACTCGGTCGTGCACGAGGGCCGCATGCTCTCCCCGGAGCGGGTCTTCGGGCTGAACGCGATGCCCACCGAAGACCTGATGCGCCGCTACTTCGAGGGCCTGCTCGACCTGATCAAGGGCTCGGACGTGTTCCAGGTGCTGGCGCACTGCGACTTCCCCCGCCGCTACTGGCCGCAGAGCGCGAACGCCTACGACGAGAAGCTGTTCGAGGAGGAGTACCGCACGGTCTTCCGCGTGCTCGCCACCTCCGGCCGCGCCCTCGAGATCAACACCCGCAGCCCGCTGTGGTCGGCCGAGCTGATGCGCTGGTGGCACGAGGAGGGCGGCGAGGCGGTCTCGTTCGGCAGCGACGCGCACGTGCCCTACCGGGTGGGCGCGCAGTTCGAGCTGGCCGTCGACGTGGTGGAGAGTGCCGGATTCCGGCCCGGGCGCGACCGTTTCGACTTCTGGCGGCGCTGAGACAAGAACAAATGGTGGACGTTTGTGCGCTCGGTGCGCACAAACGTCCACCATTTTGTTGTCTGCAGTTGTCAGTCACCCTTGACGTTCAGGAGCTGGTGCAGCGTGTGCTTCACCTCGACCAGGTCCTCGGCGTCGGCCATGACGCGGTCGATGTCCTTGTAGGCGCCCGGGATCTCGTCGACGAAGGCGTCCGTGTCGCGGTACTCGATGCCCTTCATCGCCGCCCGCAGATCCTCCACCGTGAACTTCTTGCGCGCCGCGGTGCGGGAGTACTCCCGGCCCGCGCCGTGCGGTGAGGAGTTGAGCGAGAGCTTGTTGCCCTTGCCCACGACCACGTAGCTGGCGGTGCCCATCGAGCCCGGGATCAGGCCCGGCCGGCCCGCGTCGGCCTGGATCGCGCCCTTCCGGCTCACCCACAGGTTCTTGCCGAAGTGGTTCTCCTGCTGGGTGAAGTTGTGGTGGCAGTTCCCGGTCAGGATGTTGTCGGTCAAGGCAAACGAGTGGGTGTCTTCCACCGTCGCACAGTAAACCTCCGTGAACTCATCCGTGGGCTGGACCGACAGAACAGTCCAGCCCCGCCGTTCGGCGGCGCCCCGGCCAGCCAGGAACCTCTCCCGATGAGCCTGCACGACGAAGAACTCTGGATCGAGATCACCGCGCATCAGGCCCAGGAGGTGGATTGGCGTCGGCGGGCCGCCGAAGCCGGAGCGCACTCGTGACCGGATTCCGAATGTTCCGATACCGATGGTCTGCGCCAGGAGACGGACGTACTCCAGATCTTCCCTCTTGCTTGATGCAAGAGTCGGACGGCCGGTCTTCCCGACATCTCCATCCGCGGCAAAGTAGCCAGCGAGCCAGCCGTACAGCTCGTTCGGTTCCGTATCAAGAGAAGGGCGCCCGACCTTCCACTCACGAGGCAGGCCCGTCACACGCTTGACCTTGTCGTACGTGCGGACCGGGTTGCCGATGCCATCAAAGTAGGGGATGAGCGCCTCATCCTTCTTCCCACAGAAGTTTGCGTAGGAGCGGCTCCCGGTCGGCGCTTTGCTGCCGTCGCCGAAGACGAACCCTCTGGCGATGCCCATCCGGTCGGGGAACAGGCCTTCCGGTCGAGGCGGGAAGGTGATCTGAAGGCGGTCACCTGGACGTAGTTCCTCGGTCGTAGCGGCGTACTCGTGATTACGTCGCGACCGCAGCAGCCAGCGGTGGCCAGGTGTCGCGCGAACCGTCTTGATCACTCCGGAGCGGCTCAGTACGACCTCGCTCACCTGCTGGCGCCCGAAGGACTGGACCGGGGCCTTGACCCACTTGCCTTCTGCCGTAAGCAGTTCGTGTTCTCCGCCGGCAAGCGACTCAATCGGACGCGGGCCGGTGCGGGTGGTCACCAGCGTTTCACCGGCGAAGCAGTTGATCGATTCGAGGTCCTGCACCGGCTCACCCATGAAGTCGGCGACGCACAGCATCAGGCGGTGCATCATCTCCTCCCGGTTGGCCAGGGCGAAGTCCTGGGCCCAGCGCATCTGGTTGATGTAGGCCCAGAACTCGTCGGTGTCCTGCACGAGGTAGGCCAGGTCGAGGTCGGGCAGGTTGATGTGCCACTTTTCGATCAGGGCCCGGGCCACCTTGATGTGCTTCTGGGCGATCAGGTTGCCCACGCCCCGCGAGCCGGAGTGCAGGAACAGCCAGACCGTGCCGGTCTCGTCGGCCGTCACCTCGATGAAGTGGTTGCCCGAGCCCAGGCTGCCGAGCTGCCGCTTCCACTTGCCGGTGTAGGAGGCCGGGTCGAAGCCCACCTTGTCGGCCTTGGCCTCGAGCACGTCGAGCCGGGCGGCGACCACGCTCTCGGTCGTCCGCTCGTCGCTGTTGTAGCCGCCGGCCGACAGCGGGACGGCCTGCTCGATCGCCACCCGCAGCGCGCTCAGGTCGCCCTTGGCCCGCACCTCGGCCTCGGTCCACTGGGTGCGCACCGCGATCATGCCGCACCCGATGTCCACCCCGACCGCGGCCGGGATGATGGCCCGGTCGGTCGGGATGACCGAGCCGACGGTCGCCCCCCGGCCCAGGTGGGCGTCCGGCATCAGGGCCAGATGCGGGAAGACGAAGGGCATCTCGGCGGTGCGGGCGGCTTGCTCGCGCGTCTTCTCCTCGAGGATGCTCGCCCAGTTGTACAGCTTCTTCCCCAGACGTTCGACCGTCACCGTCCACCTCCTGTTCGTGCTCACCCCACTCGGTTCCGGGAGCAAGTGCGGTGATGAGCATGTCGCGCGGGTTGCCGGGAGGTCCACCCATTTACACCGTTCGGCGCTTCATCCGGATGTGATCCACCGTGCCGGTGCCGGAAACGCTTCAGAGTGATGGTTTGCGCCCTGTGCTCTTCGACCTTGAAGGGGAACCATGTCCGACGGCACGATCAGCGACGACGAATCGGTCCTCGCCGGGCTCGGCTACAAGCAGGAGCTGCACCGCTCCTGGTCGGCCTTCTCGAACTTCGCCATCTCGTTCTCCATCATCTCGATCCTGGCCGGCTGCTTCACCACCTTCGGGCAGGCCTGGAACAACGGCGGCCCGATCGCGATCTCGCTGGGCTGGCCGGTGATCTCGGCGTTCATCCTGATCATCGGGCTGTGCCTGGCCGAGCTGGTCTCCGCCTACCCGACCTCGGGCGGGATCTACTGGTGGGCGGCCCGGCTCGGCGGGGCGAAGGCCGGGTACTACACCGGCTGGCTCAACCTGGTCGGGCTGGTGGCGATCCTGGCCTCGGTGGCCTACGGGGCCGCGATCTACCTGAACACCTTCATCGACCTGTTCTCCGACGGCTACGCCACCGGCTTCCTCGGCGGGAACTACCTGTACCAGCAGTTCTTCTGGTTCGTGCTGCTGCTCGGGCTGATCACCGCGGTGAACATCTTCAGCTCGCACCTGCTGGCGGTGATCAACAACGTCTCGGTCTGGTGGCACGTGTTCGGTGCGCTGATCGTGGTCGGCGTGCTGGTCTTCGGGCCGGACTCGCACCAGAGCCTGTCGTTCGTGTTCACCGAGCGGATCAACAACTCCGGCATCGGTGGCGACGGCGACGGCACCTTCTGGTTCTACGTGCTGCCTCTGGGTTTTCTGCTGACCCAGTACACGATCACCGGGTACGACGCCTCCGCGCACCTTTCGGAGGAGACCCAGGGGGCGGCGAACGCGGCGGCCAAGGGGATCTGGCAGTCGATCCTGTACTCCGCGATCGGGGGCTGGATCCTGCTGCTGGCCTTCCTTTTCGCGGCGACCGAGACCGACTTCATCAACTCCTTCGATCCCGAGGTGAACCCCTACGGCGGGGGCAGCGTGCTGGCGGTGCTGTCGAGCGCGCTGTCGCCGGCATTGTTCAAGCTCGTCGTCTTCATCAGCATGAGCGGCCAGATCTACTGCTCCACCGCCTGTATGACGTCCACCTCGCGGATGCTGTTCGCGTTCAGCCGCGACCGGGCGGTGCCCGGTTCCGGGCTCTGGGCTTCGGTGGACGCCAAGGGTGTACCCCGCAATGCTGTGTTCGCCGCTGCCGCAGCAGCTCTGGTGCTGACTCTGCCTGCGCTGTACGAAAGCCCTTCCGGAGCGCCGACCGCGTTCTATGCAGTGGTCTCGATCGGCGTCATCGGGCTGTACCTGGCCTTCGCCATCCCGATCTACCTGCGGTGGCGGGCCGGGGACGCCTGGCAGCCCGGGCCGTGGACGCTCGGCTCCCGGTACCGCTGGCTGTGTGTGCTCGCGGTGGTCGAGATCGCCATCACCTCGGTGTATTTCGTGCTGCCGTTCTCACCGGCCGGGTGGCCGCTGAACGACGACTTCACCTGGACGGCGGTGAACTACGCGCCGATCGTGCTGGCCCTGCTGATGGGGGCGCTGTTCGTGGGGTGGCACGCCTCGGTCAAGCACTGGTTCACCGGGCCGCGCAGCAACATCGATCAGTGAGCTGACAGACGCGGCAGATCGAGTTCGGGCAGCGGGACCGGCTCACCGTAGAGCGAGCCCTGGGCGAGGTGGACGCCCAGGGCGGTGAGCCGGTCGGCCTGCTCCTGGTGCTCGACCCCGGCCGCGATCAGGGTGAGGTCGAGGCCCGGGGTCATCGCCACCGCGCCGGCCAGCACGGCCTCCGGCCGGCTGCCCGGCTCGGCGGTGGTGAGCGACTCGTCGAGGGTGAGGGTGTCGATCGGGAGCCGGGTCAGGAAGCCGAGGTCTCCCGGGCCGGCGCCGAACGACTCCAGGCCGACCCGCACGCCGAGCGCCCGCACCTGCTGCAGCACCCGGTCGGCGGCGGTCAGGTCGGGGGCCGGGCCGTCCTCGGTGATCTGCAGCAGCAGGGCCTCGCCGGGCAGTTCGTGCCGCCGCAGGATGCGCTCGACCACGGCGGCCAGCCGCTCGTCGGCCAGGTGCAGGGTGGCCAGCGGGACCTGGGCGGTGAGTGCGTTCTGGCCGGGGGCCCTACGTAGCCGGGCGATGTCGGAACAGACCGAGTCGAGCAACCGCTCTTCCAGGGCCCGGCGCAGGCCCGCCTGCTCGGCCGCGGCGAGCAGGGCGTCGGGCGGCATCACCCCGTGCACCGGGTGCTGCCAGCGCACGTCCATGGCGAGCGCGGCGAGGTGCCCGGAGCGCAGGCCGCGCACCGGGCGGTAGAGCACGTCGATGTGATCGAACGACAGGGTGGTGAGTTGCTCGGCCTGCTGCCGTTTCTCGTCCTGGGGGAGCGCGTCGAGGACCAGAGCGGCGGACTGCTGACGGCCGGGGCCCGGTTCGGTGGTGTTCTCGCCGGCCTGTTCCTGAGCCTTCTTCTGCGCGCGGAGGCCGGCCGCGCGGCTGAACGGGATGACCTCGGCCTCGGCCCGCGTGCCGGCCCGGACCTCGGCCTCGATCTCCAGCGCCTCACGGGCGCGGCGCTCGGCGGCGGCCCGCTCGGCGGCCTTGCGTTCCGACTCCTGCTCGAGGGCCTGGAACTCGGCCAGGGTGCGTTCCACCGAGCGCTGGGCGGCCGCGGCCAGCCGGGCCTTCTCCTCGGCCTTCTTCTCCTCTTCGGTGGCCGGCCGGCGCACCGGCTCGGGCCGGGCCTGGCCCGAGCCGCGGTACTGGGCCGCCGGGGTGCTCAGGCCGGCCGGTTCCGCCACCGGGGTGGGGGTGGGCCGGGGCACCGGGCCGGTGGGGGGATCGGTGACCGGGGCGGCGGCCGGGTCGACCAGAGGCAGGTAGCGGTCCTTCTCCTCGGGGCTGCCGTGGCTGAAGGTGACGATCTGGTTCTTGCCGCGCCGCTTGGCCGCGTACATCGCCTGGTCGACCCCGGCCAGCAGGCTCTCCGGCGAGGCGTCGGGATCGACCCGGTCGAGCACCGCCACGCCCACGCTGGCCCCCACCCGCACCCGCGTCTGACGCCCGCGGTGCATCAGCTGGAACGGCCTGCCGACGGCGCCGAGGATCTCCTGCCCGATCACGTCGGGCGAGGAGGCCGCATCCTCCATCAGGATCGCGAACTCGTCGCCGCCGAGCCGGGCCACCGTGTCGGTGGGCCGCACGCAGGCCTTCAGCCGGCCGGCCACCGCGCGCAGCACGTCGTCGCCGGCGTTGTGGCCGAACCGGTCGTTCACCGCCTTGAAGTCGTCCAGGTCGCAGAAGATCAGGCCGAGCGGACGCCCGCCGCGGATCGCCCGGCGCAGCCGCTGGTCGAACAGGGCCCGGTTGGCCAGGCCGGTGAGCGAGTCGTGGTAGGCCTGGGTGCGCAGCCGGTCCTGGCTCTCCTGCAGTTCGCGCAGCAGCCGCACGTTGTCCAGCCCGGTGAACGACTGGCGCAGGATGACCAGCAGGAGCAGCCCCAGCGAGACCGCGGTCTGGGCCGGGCCCAGCTCGACCCCGGCCAGCAGGTGCCAGGAGACCACCAGGGCCGAGGCGATCAGGGGCAGCCAGAGCAGGGCCGGGGGCACCGCGCCCGGGGGTGTGACGGCGCGGGGGAGCAGGACCGGACGGGCCTGCGCGCCGAGCCGGGCCAGCACCACCACCAGGCCGATCAGCAGCAGGGCGGTGAGGGCGATGACCAGCACGCCGGCCGCCGAGTCGCGGCTGCCCGGGCTGGTGCTCCAGAGCAGGACGAAGAAGGACCCGGCCACGGCCAGCGCGTCCAGGACGTAGACGGCGGCGGCGACCCGGCTCGACACGGCACCGCCCGGGGTCAAGCCCACGCCGCCTCCCTCACCCCTGCACACTGAGCCCGCCGGTTACACCGCGTGCAACCTCCAACACAGCATAAGGAGTTAATGCCACCAAATCGCCCGGTCTGCCGGAGTGAGATTTATACCTGACCGCCCTCCGGGCAACGCCGGGACGCCGGATCACCGGGGCGTCGGGCGGGAGCGGGCGCGGTGGGCCGTAGGCTGTCTCCTGGCTTACGCCCGGGGGGAAAACGCGAAGGAGGAACGTGCCGGTGGGAGAGAACCCGGTGGGTGGCACACGGGTGCTCAACATTCCCAACCTGCTCAGTTTCGGCCGGCTGCTGCTGGTGCCGGTCTTCGCCGTGCTGATCGTGGTCGACCACGTGGGCTGGGCGGTGGTCGTGCTGATGGTGAGCGGATTCACCGACTACCTCGACGGGAACCTGGCCCGGCGCTGGGGGCAGACCACGCGGCTGGGCCAGATCCTCGACCCGATCGCCGACCGCCTCTTCATCCTGACCACGCTGCTGGGCCTGGCCTACCGCGACGTGATCCCCTGGTGGCTGGTGCTGCTGCTGATCGCCCGCGACGCGGTGCTGGTCGGCTCCCTGCTGCTGATGACGCACGAGGAGCGCCGGCCGCTGGAGGTCAGCTTCCTCGGCAAGGCCGCCACCGCGAACCTGCTCTACGCCTTCCCGCTGCTGCTGCTCGGTGACATCGACGGCCGGGCGGGCGACGTCGCCATGACGGTCGGCTGGGCCTTCGCCTGGTGGGGCACCGCGCTGTACTGGTGGTCGGCCCTGATCTACCTGCGTCAGGCCGCCGCCGTGATGGCCCGGCGCGACCAGCTCACCCGGCGCCCGCAGAGCGAGGCCGCCGGATGAGCGAGCGATCCCGCCCGCTCGACGCCTCGATGACTCTGCTGCGCGAGGTGATGGAACGTCCGCTCGACCCCGGCTACGCGGCCGCGGCCGCCCATCCGCGGCCGAGCACCCGCCGGCGCACCGCGATCACCCTGGTCCTGGCGATCCTGGCCGGGGCCGGTTTCGCCGTGGCGGTGGGCTCGATCCGGGTGCCGCAGCGCGAGTCCGACGCGGTCAGCCAGGAACTGCGCGAAGAGATCCAGCGCCGCACCGAAGACGTGAACGGGCAGCAGCGCCGCAACGCCGAACTGGCCGCCGCCAATGCGGCGGCGCAGGAGACGCTGCTCGGCTCGCGGGGGGCTGCGCTCAGCCGTCAGGTGCAGGAGCTGGGGGCGCTCACCGGCGAGATCGCCGTGAGCGGCAAGGGTGTGCAGGTCACGCTGGACGACGCGCCGGGACGTGACCAGGTCGGTGGAGATCCGCGCGAAGACGTGGGTTTCGACGAGGGCGTGGTGCTCGACGCCGACGTGCAGGTGGTGGTGAACGGGCTCTGGGCGGCCGGCGCCGAGGCGATCTCGATCAACGGCGAGCGGCTGACCGCGGTCTCGGCGATCCGCTCGGCGGGGGAGGCGATCCTGGTCGACTTCCGCCCGCTGGTGCCGCCCTACGTGATCTCGGTGATCGGCGATCCGGGCGCGCTGCAGAGCCGGTTCGCCGAGGGGCAGGCCGGGCCCTACGTGCAGTCGCTGCGGGACAACAACGGCATCCGCGCGGACATCGCGGCGGCCGACGAGCTCGTCCTGCCGGGCGCCGGGCAGTTCGCCCTGCGTGCGGCCCGGCCGGTGGAAGAAGAAGCGAAGCAAGACGCTGTGGGAAAGACTGCTGACTCTGGAGGACGTACGTGATCGCGGCGATCGGACTGCTGATCGGGGTGGTGGCCGGGCTGGTCCTGCAGCCGACCGTCCCGCTCTGGCTGCAGCCCTACCTGCCGATCGCCGTGGTGGCGGCGCTGGACGCGGTGTTCGGTGGTCTGCGCGCGCTGCTCGACGGCATCTTCGACGACCGGGTGTTCATCGTGTCGTTCCTGTCGAACGTGGTGGTGGCGGCGCTGATCGTGTTCCTGGGGGACCACCTGGGAGTGGGGGCGCAGCTGTCCACCGGGGTGGTCGTGGTGCTCGGTATCCGGATCTTCTCCAACGCCGCGGCGATCCGTCGGCACATCTTCAAGGCCTGAGCGATGGCCGAGGAGAAGCCCGAGCAGGAGCCCGTGGACGAGCCGGATGTTCAGCCGGATGCTGTTACGGACGACGAGGCCGGTGCCGAGACGGCGCCGATGCCGGTGTCGCGTCCGGTGAGCCCGGTGCGTACGCGGGTGATCCGGCCCGCAGGGGGACGTCGTCCCGGACCGCCGCTGGTGGGTGGCGGTCAGGGGAGCCCGAGTTCGGGTAAGGCGGTTCAGGCGGGTGCCGAGCGGGATCCGGACGACACCATGCCGATGACGGCGGTCGATCTGAACGAACAAAAAGCCGAACAAAGGACGGGTGTGGGCGCCGAGGCGGCGAGCCGCCCCGAAAGTTCCCCTCCGGTGGGCGAAACCGCTGCTCCTCAGGTGCCCGAGGCCGACAGTTCCACGCCGTCCGAGACTTCCGACGACGTAGAGGTGACCACCGCGCCCGGGGGAGCCGACGATCCTGAGGCGACCACCTCGTCCGTTGTCGGTGACGTACCCGAGGCGCGCCCGTCGTCCTCTGTTCCGGACAAGCCGGTTTCGCGGTTCCGCGTCACCCGGTTCCAGGTGCTCGCTGCTGTGCTGCTCGGGGCGCTCGGGTTCGGGCTGATCGTGCAGGCCCGCCAGACCCAGTCCGACGACCTCTCCTCGCTGAGCCAGAGCGAGCTGGTGCGGGTGCTGGACGACGTGAGCCGGCAGAGCGAGCGGCTGGACGCCGAGGCCCGCGCCCTGGAGACCACCCGGAACGAGCTGCAGTCCGGCACCGACCGGGCCGCCGCGGCCGAGAAGGCCACGCGCGAACGGCTCGACGTGCTCGGCATCCTGGCCGGCACCGAGCCCGCCCAGGGGCCGGGGGTGAGCATCCGGATCGACGACCCGCAGGCCCTGGTCGACGCCGCGACCGTGCTCGACGCGGTCCAGGAACTGCGGGACGCGGGGGCCGAGGCGATCCAGTTCGGCCAGGTGCGGGTGGTGGCCGGCACCTCGTTCACCGATCCGCCCACCGGCGGTGCGGTGGTCGCCGACGGCGTCACCCAGTCACCGCCCTACCGGCTGCTGGCCATCGGCGACCCGGCGACCATGGAATCCGCCCTCAACATCCCCGGTGGCGTGCTGGAGACGCTGCACCAGGTGGGTGCGAGCGGTACGGTTCAGCGCAAGCAAGATCTCGAGGTGTCCGCGGTGCGGGAGGCGGCCGGCCCGGCCTACGCCGTACCCCGCACCGACGAGCCCCAGGACTGAGAGGAAGACGAGGGCGCAGTGAGCGACTTCGAGTACCCGGAAGACCTGAAGTACACCGGCGACCACGAGTGGGTGCGGACCGACGGCGACGTCGCCCGGGTCGGCATCACCGCGTTCGCCCAGGACGCGCTCGGCGACATCGTGTACGTCACGCTGCCGGACGGCGACACCCCGGTGCAGGCGGGCTCGACCTGCGGCGAGGTCGAGTCGACCAAGAGCGTGAGCGACGTCTACGCACCGGTCAGCGGTACCGTGTCGAGGCGGAACGAGGCCCTCGACACCACGCCGGAGCTGGTCAACAGCGACCCTTACGGCGAGGGCTGGATGTTCGAGGTCACGGTGGCCGGCCCGGAGGCCTTCGACGGCCTGCTGAGCGCCGCCGAGTACCGGACGCAGCTCGACTGAGACCGGGCCGCCGCGCCCGAGCCCGCCTCCGGTCACCTCACCCGGGTGAACAGGAGGCGACCGGTACATGCCTCGAGCACGGGGTGAGAGTTACGCTAGCCAGACTTCACGAGACAGGAGACCGAGATGTCGGAACCGAGGTTCCTGAGCGGTCAGGGGCCGGAGGGTGCCAGGCGTGACTTCGACGCGCCCCTGGTCGAGACGACGATCTCCTTCGGTGCCATACCGGGGATCGACGAGGAGCGGCCCAGCGGGCTCTCCGGTGCCGAGCAGGCCGCGGTCGACGCGCTGCCCGGGCAGTCGGCCCTGCTGGTGGTGCAGCGCGGCCCGAACGCCGGGGCCCGGTTCCTGCTGAACGCCGAGCGCACGACCGCCGGGCGCAAGCCCGACAGCGACATCTTTCTCGACGACGTCACCGTCTCGCGCAAGCACGCCGAGTTCGTCCGGCGGGACGGGCAGTTCTTCGTCCGCGACGCCGGCAGCCTGAACGGCACCTACCTGGCCGGCGACCGGATCGACGAGGCGCTGCTGAAGGACGGGGACGAGGTCCAGATCGGCAAGTACCGGCTGGTGTTCCACCCCAGCCGCCGGACCGCCTGACGGCAGCCGGGATGGTCGGCGCGGCTGCGGGCCGGCGCGCGAACGGCGCGACCGGCGAGTCAGGTCACTCGGGTGACTTGGGTGATGCGAGTGGCTCCCGGGCGATGAGCATCGGGGCGGTCCTGGAACTGCTGCGGCAGGACTTCCCGGACATCTCCATCTCGAAGATCAGGTACCTGGAGGACCAGGGTCTGGTCGAGCCGTTGCGCACCGCCGCGGGCTATCGGAAGTTCACCCCCGAGCACGTGGAGCGGCTGCGGTACGTGCTCGGGGTACAGCGTGACCACTACCTGCCGCTGCGGGTGATCCGCGAGCACCTCGACGCGCTCGACCAGGGCGCGCCGGCCGCGCCCCGGCTGGTCGAGGTGGCCCCCGAGCCGCCGGTCGAGGCCGGGACCCGGCGCCGGTTCACCCGGGGCGAGGTGCTGGCCGCCGCCGCGGTCGACGAGGCGCTGCTGGCCGAGCTGGAGTCGCACGGTCTGGTGGTGGCCCGGCCGGGCGGGGACTTAGACGCCGATGCGGCGGCCGTCGCCCGCGCCGCGGCCGAACTGGGCGCCTTCGGCCTGGAACCGCGCCACCTGCGGGCCTTCCGCACCGCCGCCGACCGCGAGGCCGGGCTGATCGAACAGGTCACCCGGGGCCGGGGCCAGGCGGGCGGGCAGAGCGCCCCCGAGCTCACCGCGCTGTGCGTGCAACTGCACTCCGCACTGCTGAAAGCGGCCCTGGAGCGCGGACAGTCCTGACCGCGGCCTGACTGTGGGCCCACTCTGGTCGCCTAGGCGCCGGGCCGCGGGGTACGTTTGCGGTGTGCGGGAGCTTGATGTGGTTGGTGTCAGGGTCGAGGTTCCCTCGAACAACCCGATCGTGCTGCTCAAGGAGCGCGACGGGGATCGCTACCTGCCGATCTGGGTCGGGGCGCCCGAGGCGAACGCGATCGCGAACGCCCAGCAGGGGCTGGTGCCGCCGCGCCCGCTCACCCACGACCTGATGAAGGACGTGATCGAGGCGCTCGGCCGGCGGCTGGCCCAGGTGCGCATCGTCGCCCTGAAGGAGAACGTCTTCCACGCCGAGCTGGTCTTCGACGGCGGGCTGTCGGTCAGCTCGCGCTCGTCCGACGCGATCGCCCTGGCGCTGCGGGTCGGCTGCCCGATCGTCGGTGCCGAGGAGGTGCTGGAGGCCGGTGGGGTCTCGGTGCCGGACGAGGACGAGGACGAGGTGGAGAAGTTCCGGGAGTTCCTCGACAACATCTCCCCGGAGGACTTCGGCGAGACCGGCAAGGGCCCGCAGGACTCCTGAAACCCCCTCGCCACCGGCGCCGGAACGGTTCCGATTGGTCCGAAAGAGGGGTGATCTGCCGACACGCCGCCCCCCTCGGGACCCGCTTCGTTGACGAGGCCGGGTGGGCGGCCTACGGTTCAAATGAAACGACCCCGGTGTAGTTCTCCCGCTGAGATCCGTCCCTCGGACCAGCGTGCCGGACTCGGAACGTTGAATGGAGCCGCCGTGAGCGAGCGTAGCGAGCGAGATGCTGTGCCCGGTCACGTCGTCGCGCAGGCGCAGGGAATGCTCTTCACCGACGACCTGCCCGAGCTCGACGAGGAGGCCGGTTACCGAGGCCCGATCGCCTGCCGGGCGGCGGGCATCACCTACCGTCAGCTCGACTACTGGGCCCGCACCGGCCTGGTCCAGCCCACCGTCCGCAACGCCACCGGCTCGGGCACCCAGCGGCTGTACAGCTTCCGCGACGTGCTGGTGCTGAAGGTGGTCAAGCGGCTTCTCGACACCGGGGTCTCGCTGCAGCAGATCCGGATCGCGGTGAACCACCTGCGCGACCACGGCGTCGAGGACCTGGCCCAGATCACGCTGATGAGCGACGGCGCCAGCGTCTACGAGTGCACCTCGGCGGACGAGGTGATAGATCTCGTCCAGGGCGGTCAGGGCGTGTTCGGCATCGCCGTCGGCCGGGTCTGGCGCGAGGTCGAGGGCACGCTGGCCGAGCTGCCCGCCGAGCGCGCGGGGGACGACACCGCGATGGTCGCCGGAGACGAGCTGGCGGCGCGCCGGAAGACCCGCGCGATCAGCTGAAAAGCCTTACGGTCCAGCAGAAAGCCCCCGGGATCCGGTACCCGGGGGCTTTCTGCTGTCTGGCTTCAGGGGATCAGCTGGCGCTGGCGGCCGGGCGGCGGCCGCGGGTGTTGGCCCGCAGCACCCGGGCCAGGTGGGCGTCGAACGCTCCGGCCAGCTCCTGCGCGGGGGCCCCGGGCCAGCGGTGGATCGGCTGGCTGGCGCCCTGGGCCTGCTGCAGGGCGCTGCGCTCGCGGATCGAGGGGCCGAGCACCAGCGGGCCGAACATGTCCGACAGCTCCTGCAGGCGGTAGCGGTGCTCGGGGGAGCGCTCGCGGTAGCGGTTGACCACCACGCCCAGCGGCTGCAGCGTGGGGGCGATGTTGCGGCGCACGTCCTCGATCGCGTGCAGGGCCCGGTCGGCCGCGGTGACCGAGAACAGGGCCGGCTCGGAGACCACCAGGGCGCGCTGGCTGGCGGCCAGGCCGGAGCGGGTGATCGTGCCCAGCGAGGGCGGGCAGTCGATCAGGACGAGCTGGTAGCCCTCGAGCTGGCTGATCGCGTGGGACAGCCGGGCCAGGGTGCGCTCGCTGCCGGTGGGCCGGTCGAGCGCGGCCATGTCGTGCGAGCCGGGCAGCACGTCGAGCGTGCCGCCGCCGGCCGCCCAGCCGCTGGGCACGACGTTCACCTTCTGCGCGTTGCGGCGGGAGGCGCCCATCACGGTGGCCACGTTGGTGGTGATCTCGGCGGTGATGTCGAGCCCGAGCGTCGCGTCGGCCTGCGGGTCGATGTCGACCACGAGCGTGGGGACGCCACGGGCCAGCGCGGCCGAGGCCAGGCCCAGGACCACCGACGTCTTCCCGACGCCACCCTTCAAACTGCACACGCTGACGACGATCACGGTATTCGACGCTACCTCGTTATCAAGTTCCGGCCGACGATCCGGGCCGCGACGGAACGGACGTGATTGCCGTCCCACTCAGGGTGACGGCCGTCCGGGTCAGGGCTCGGGAAGACCCAATTGCATCGCCTCGCCGGGTCCCCTCGCAACCCTCCGTTCGCCCGCCGTACGCCGACCGGGCCCTCTGTGGGGTGTGCGGAACCGGGCGAAGATGAATGTGACATGCCGCGCTGGTAACGTCAGGGCCGTGGGTGGTCCGTCAGTGACGGAGGCCGACAGCTGAAGACCCCGGCGGGAGAGACCCCGTGAAGGGGCGCCGAAGGGGCAACTCTCCCCGGAACCTCTCAGGCGCCAAGGACCGCCAGGGCGAGGCATCTCCGAAGGGCGACGTGGCCCGACGGATGGGGAGGTATCCGTGCGGCCCTACTCAGCGGCCGCTACGCCTGAAGCGTGGGAGCCTCCGATGACGACCTTCATCGATGCCGGGAACCAGCCGGACCTGACCGAGCCGCCGCAGGACGCCCCCCAGGGCACCGGGCACCGCGCCGACGCCTTCGCCGACCGGCACATCGGCGCCGACGCCCCGCAGGTGGCTACCATGCTGCGCACGGTCGGCCTGGACTCGCTGGACGCCCTCGAGCACGCCGTGATCCCCCCGGTGATCCGCGACGGCGGCGTGCCCGCCCTGCCCGAGCCGGTGAGCGAGGCCGAGGCGCTGGCCGAGCTGCGCGCCCTGGCCGCCCGCAACACCGTGGGCGTGCCGATGATCGGGCTGGGCTACTACGGCACCCACACGCCCGGTGTGATCCTGCGCAACGTGCTGGAGAACCCGGCCTGGTACACGGCCTACACCCCGTACCAGCCGGAGATCTCACAGGGCCGGCTGGAGGCTCTGCTGGCCTTCCAGACCATGGTCTCGGACCTGACCGGGCTCGACACCGCCAGCGCCTCCCTGCTGGACGAGGCCACCGCCGCCGCCGAGGCGATGACGCTGATGCGCCGCGCCTCCAAGCTGCCCGCCGGGGCCGCCCTGGTGGTCGACACCGACGTCCTCCCGCAGACCCTCGCGGTGATCCAGACCCGGGCCGAACCGCTCGGCCTGCGGGTGGTCGTGGCCGACCTCACCGACGCCCCGGCCGAGGCCCTCGACGCGGTCGAGGAGGGTGTCTTCGGCGTGATCGCGCAGTACCCGGGGGCCTCCGGGAAGGTGACCGACCTCCGTCCTCTGATCGAGGCCGCCCACGAGCGCAAGGCGCTGGTGACCGTGGCCGCCGACCTGCTGGCGCTGACGCTGCTGCGCGCGCCCGGTGAGGACGGCGCGGACGTGGCGGTCGGCAACACCCAGCGCTTCGGGGTGCCGCTCGGATTCGGCGGACCGCACGCCGGCTACATGAGCGTGCGCAAGGGCCTGGAGCGCTCGCTGCCGGGCCGCCTGGTCGGGGTCTCGAAGGACGCGGACGGCAACCCGGCCTACCGGCTGGCCCTGCAGACCCGCGAGCAGCACATCCGGCGGGAGAAGGCGACCAGCAACATCTGCACCGCGCAGGTGCTGCTGGCCGTGATGGCCGCCATGTACGCGGTGTACCACGGCCCGCAGGGGCTGCGCCGGATCGCCGAGCGCACCGCCTCCTCGGCCGCCACGCTGGCCGCCGGTCTGCGGGCGCAGGGCGTCACCGTGGTGCACGAGAACTTCTTCGACACCGTCCTGGCCGAGGTGCCGGGCCGGGCCGCCGAGGTGGTGGACCGGGCGCACGAGCTCGGCGTGCTGCTGCGCCGGGTCGACGCCGACCACGTCGGGGTCTCCTGCGACGAGACCACCACACCGGCCCACCTGGCGCTGGTGGCGCAGGCTTTCGGAGGTTCCCCCGCGACCGAGGTGAGCGAGCCCGCGTTGCCCGCCACCCTCGTCCGTACGTCTGAATACCTGACCAACCCGGTGTTCACCACGCACCACAGCGAGACCTCGATGCTGCGCTTCCTGCGCCGCCTGGCCGACGAGGACTACGCGCTCGACCGGGGCATGATCCCGCTGGGCTCGTGCACGATGAAGCTGAACGCCACCACCGAGATGGAGGCGATCACCTGGCCGGAGTTCGGTGGGCTGCACCCGTTCGCGCCGAGCGCCGACACCGAGGGCATCCGCGCCCTGGTGAAGGACCTGGAGAACTGGCTGGCCGAGCTGACCGGCTACGCCGCGGTCTCGCTGCAGCCGAACGCCGGCTCGCAGGGTGAGCTGGCCGGCCTGCTGGCGATCCGGGCCTACCACCGCTCCAACGGTGCCGAGGGCCGCAACGTCTGCCTGATCCCGTCGTCCGCGCACGGCACCAACGCCGCCAGCGCGGTGATGGCCGGGATGAAGGTCGTGGTGGTGGCCTGCGACGAGAACGGCAACGTGGACCTGGCCGACCTGTCGGCCAAGATCGGGCAGCACCGGGACGCGCTGGCTGCGATCATGGTGACCTACCCCTCCACGCACGGCGTGTTCGAGGAGGGCATCGGCCAGATCTGCGCCGAGGTGCACGAGGCCGGCGGTCAGGTCTACGTCGACGGCGCGAACCTCAACGCGCTGGTGGGGCTCTCGCGTCCGGGCCAGTTCGGCGCCGACGTCTCGCACCTGAACCTGCACAAGACGTTCTGCATCCCGCACGGCGGCGGCGGCCCGGGCGTGGGCCCGGTGGCGGTGCGCTCGCACCTGGCGCCGTTCCTGCCCAACCACCCGCTGGACGAGCTGGCCGGTCCGGCCACCGGCATCGGCCCGATCTCGGCCGCGCCGTACGGGTCGGCCGGCATCCTGCCGATCTCCTGGGCCTACGTGCGGATGATGGGGCTGGAGGGCCTGACCCGGGCCACCCGCACCGCGATCCTCACCGCCAACTACGTGGCGGCCCGGCTGCGTCAGCACTACCCGGTGCTCTACTCCGGCCGGGACGCCCTGGTGGCGCACGAGTGCATCCTCGACCTGCGGCCGCTGACCAAGGCCACCGGGGTGACGGTGGACGACGTGGCCAAGCGCCTGATCGACTACGGCTTCCACGCCCCGACGATGTCGTTCCCGGTGGCCGGGACGCTGATGGTGGAGCCGACCGAGAGCGAAGACCTGGCCGAGCTGGACCGGTTCTGCGACGCGATGATCGCGATCCGGGCCGAGATCGACAAGGTCGCCGCGGGGGAGTGGCCGGCCGGGGACAACCCGCTGGCCAACGCCCCGCACACGGCGCAGAGCCTGACCGGTGAGTGGGAGCACCCGTACACCCGGGAAGAGGCCGTTTACCCGGCCGGGGTGACGCCGCGGTTCAAGTACTGGCCGCCGGTGCGCCGGATCGACGGTGCCTGGGGCGACCGGAACCTGGTCTGCTCCTGCCCGGCGCCGGAGGCGTTCGAGGACTGAGGTTCTCGCTCCTAAGCGATGAGTGCGGCGGCTCCCACCCTGAGGTGGGAGCCGTCGCGGCCTTTGACCACCTCGAGCTGGGCCGGGATCCGGTCGCGCAGGTCGGCCACGTGGCTGACCAGGCCGACCGCCCGGCCGCCGCTGCGCAGGCCGTCGAGCACGTCCATCACCTCGTCCAGGGTGTCCTGGTCGAGACTGCCGAAACCCTCGTCGACCAGCAGGGTCTCGATGGTGGCGCCGCCCGCCTCGGCCTGCACCACGTCGGCCAGGCCGAGGGCCAGGGCCAGGGAGGTGCAGAAGGTCTCGCCGCCGGAGAGGGTGCTCGGGTCGCGCTGCACGCCGGTCCAGCCGTCGATCACGGCCAGCCCCAGGCCGGACCGGGCGCCGCCGCGGGAGGGGCCGTCGGTGTGCACCAGGGAGTACCGGCCGCCGGACATCGCGGCCAGTCGCAGGGTGGCGGCCTGGGCCACCTGTTCCAGCCGGGCGGCCAGCACGTACGAGCTCAGGCGCATGCGCAGCTGGTTGTCGCCGCCGGTGCCCTCGATGCAGCGGGAGACCGCGTCGAGGGTGGCGAAGGAGGCCCGCAGGTCGGCGGTCTGCTTGGCGTGCTGCTCCAGCTCGATGGTCAGGTTGGTGAGGGCCTGGGCGGCCCGGGTGAGCAGGGTGTGGCGCTGCTGCGCGCTCTGGTGGGCGGTGCGGGCCTTCTGGAGGATCTCGTTCAGGGCCTCGGCCAGGGAGTCGAGGTCAGGCTCGGTCTCTTCGGGAGTGCTGGAACTGAGGACGTCGGTGGGCCCGTCGGTCCCGTCGGTTCCGGCTGCTGTGGTGGGCTCTTGGGTGGCTGGGCCGGGTTCGGGGGCGATCGGTACGAGCTCGGCCCAGAGGTCGAGCATGGGCTGGCCCGGATCGGCCTTGCGGGGCTTCTTGCGGCGGGGCTTGCGGGCGGCCTGCTTCTCCTTGGCCCGGCGGGCGGCGGCGGAGGCCTGTTCCTCGCGGCCGAGTTCTTCGAGCAGCGCCTCGACCCGGGCCCGCTGGGCGTCGTGGTCGGCGATGACCTGGGCCAGCTCGGCTCGGTCGGCCTCCGGTAGGGCGGCCGCAGCGGCTGCCTCACGGTCGGTGAAACCGGCTGCGGTGGCGGCGTTGTCGGCTGCACCGCGGGCCCGGGCCAGCCGGTCTCGCGCGATCTGGAGCGCGCGGTGGGCCTCTTCGTGCTCGGTGAGCGCCTCGACCGCGGCCGTAACCCGGGCATGACGGGACTGCACGTCGGCGCTGTCGCCGCGGGCCTGGTCGAGCCGTCCGCGCAGGTCCGATCGCCGGCTCTCCAGGGCGGCCAAGGCTTCCCGCCCGGCCGAGGCCGCATCGGTGGCGGCCTCCAGCCGGGCCCGGGCCGCTTCCAGGCGGGCGGCCAGACCGGCCACCTCGGCGTTGAGCTTCTGGGCCGAGGCTGCGGCCCGGTTGGCCTCGGACAGCCGGGACTGCGCGCCGGCCAGCTCGGCCATCGCTGCCTCGGCGTCGGCCCCGCCGGTGAGGGCGGTGAGGGCGGCCAGTTGCCGCCGCCCGGCCTCGACGGCCTGACGGGCCTGCTCACGGCGGGCCGAGGTCTGGGCCTCCTGATGGGCCGCGCGCTCCTGCTCCTCTTCGGTGACCGGACGCGCGCGGTGCTTGGCCCGGCGCGGGTGGTCGAGGCTGCCGCACACCGGGCACTCCTCGTCGCGCCCCAGCCCGGCCGCCAGTTCGGCGGCCATCCCGGCCAGACGCCGGGCCTGCAGTTCCTGCTGGGCGGCGACGGCGGCCTGGTGCACGTCGGTGACGGCACGCAGGGTGTCTTCCAGACTGGTCTGTTCTTCGGTGAGGCGCTGGGCCCGTAGTACCGCCTCGGCCACCCGCTTGGCCCGCTCCAGGTCGCGGTGGCGGTCTTCGGCGGCGGAGGCCAGCATCTCGCTCTCGCCCCGGGCCGCCAGCAGCTTCTCGGCCTGCTCGTTCAGCCGGGCGGCGGCCTTCTCGGCCTGCACCCGGGCGGCCTCGGTCTGCTGCAGCTGCTCCTGCGTGGCCAGGGCCTGCCGGTCGAGCCGGCGCAGTTCCAGGTCGGCGGGGAGAAGGGCGGTGAGGGCGGCCAGTTCCTGCCGCAGCCGGGTCAGTTCCTGCCGTAGCCGGGCCGGTTCGGCCTGGTCGGCCGGTTCGGCCTGGTGTGGGTGGCCCGGGCTGGTTCGGCCACCGCCGTCGTCGACCTGACCTTCCAGCCCGTGGTCGGCGAGGCGCCGCCGGGCCGACTCGACGCGGAATTCGGCGGTCTCGACCTCCACCGACGCCGCGTCGAGCTCGGCCAGCAACGGGAGCAGGACCGGGGCGTGCCCGGCGGCCTGAAGGCGGGCCTTACGGACCGCCTGCTCCGGTGACTGCGAGACCAGTAGACCATGTTCGGCCACCAGTTCGCGGCGTCGGTCGCGCAGCCGTACGGTCTCGGCCACGGATTCGTGCTCGGCGCGGGCCTTCTCGTGTGCGGCCTCGGCCTTCACCGCGGCGGTGTGGGCGGCGCGCAACTGGGCGTGGGCCTGGGTGGCCCACTCACGGACGAGGGCCGTGACCGCCTCGGTGTCGTCGAGATCCAGATCCTCGTGACCGCTGCCGGGGCCCTGGTCGGGCTGGTCGGACTGGTCGGATTGGCCGGGCTGGTCGGGGCGGGCCTCCTGGGCCCGGGCGAACAGCCGGGCCGTCCCGGCGCGGGCGGCCGCCACCGAACCGGCCCCCTCCCGGCGGCGTTCGCCCAGCCAGCTCTCCACCGCGGCGAAACGGTCGGTGCCGAAGAGCTTCTGCAACAGCGGCCGCCGCTCCTCGGCCGAAGCCCGCAGGAACGCCGCGAACTCGCCCTGGGGCAGCAGGATCAGCTTGGTGAACTGTTCCGGCCCGAGCCCGATCAGCTGCCCGATCAGGTCTCCCGCCTCGTCCATACGGTTCGTCCGGCCGACCCAGCCGTCGGCCACCCACTCACGCACCACCACGTGCGCCTGCTCGCGGGTGAAACCGGTGCCGCGCTTCTTCGGACGCTGCCACTCCGGTGAGCGGGTGACCTCCAGACGCCGCCCGGCCACGGTGAACTCGCACACCACCTCGGCCCGCACCGCCGGATCGGCGTGGTCGCTGCGGTAGCGGCCGGAGGCCCCCCGGCTGCCCGGGACCCGCCCGTAGAGGGCGAAGCAGAGCGCGTCGAGCACGCTGGTCTTGCCCGCGCCGGTGGGGCCGTGCAGCAGGAACAGGCCGGCGCCGCTGAGCTCGTCGAAGTCGATCTGCTGGTGCTCGGCGAACGGGCCGAAGGCGGTGATCTCGAGACGGTGCAGGCGCATCAGGCGCTCCGCCCGCGCCGGCCCGGCGCCTTGGGGCTCAGCAGCTGCTGCAGTTCGGCATCGCTCACCGGAGACTCGGCGGCCATCGCGGCCAGGTCGCGGTAGGCCGAACCGGGCGCCCCTTCCATGCTCTCGATCAGCGCCGCCTCCAGGGCCTGCTGCAGCAGCACCGTCTCGGCGGGGGAGGCGGTACGGCCGCGCACGTGCTCCAGGAAACTGCAGCAGACGTCCAGATCGGGCAGTCCGGCGATCTTCTCGGTGTAACCGGCCGCGCTGGCGCGGCCGGCCCGCTGCGGGTCGAGCCGCAGTTCGAGCAGGTGCGGGAAACGCCGGCGCAGCTGCTCCATCGGCTCGGCCGGGCGCTGCGGATCGGTGAGGGTGATCTGCACCCACTCCTGCTCGTGGGCGGCGAAGCGGGCCTCGGTGAGCAGT
Source organism: Kineosporia sp. NBRC 101677 (assembly GCF_030269265.1). Classification (NCBI taxonomy): domain Bacteria; kingdom Bacillati; phylum Actinomycetota; class Actinomycetes; order Kineosporiales; family Kineosporiaceae; genus Kineosporia; species Kineosporia sp. NBRC 101677. The sequence continues at coordinate 239,533 of NZ_BSTA01000010.1, read as the reverse complement.
TCGGCGAGCTCGCCGCGCAACCGGCCCAGCCGCCGGGGCACCGGGGCGGGCACCGCCTCGACCCCGGCCAGCCCGTTCGCGTCGAGATCGACCAGCCAGCTGCCCTTGTGGTGATCGGCCTCGGAGAACGAGAAGGCCAGCGGGGAGCCGCTGTAGCGGGCCTGCCCGGCCAGTTTCTGCCGGCCGTGCAGGTGCCCGAGGGCCACGTAGTCGACGCCCTCGAACAGGGCCAGCGGCACCTGCCCGAGACCACCCACGGCCAGCTCTCTTTCGCTGTCCGAGGCGGCCCCGCCCATGACGAAGGCGTGGGCCGAGACCACCGAGCGCAGGCCTGGCCGCTCGGCCAGGTCGGCGCGCACCCGCTGCAGGGCCGCCCCGAGCACGCCGGCGTGACTGCGCTCGGCGCCCAGCACCCCGGCGGCCAGCGCGGGCTCGAGGTAGGGCAGCGGGTGGAAGGCCACCTCGCCGTGCTCGTCGGACAGCAGCACCGGCGTGCCCACCTGGGCCGGATCGGTGCGGATGTGCAGCCCGGCCGCACCCAGCAGGCGGGAGTTGAAGCCGAGCCGGCGGGCCGAGTCGTGATTGCCGCTGGACAGGATCACCTGGGACCCGGCTGACACCAGTCGGTGCAAGCCCTCGTCGAGCAGGGTGACCGCGTCGACCGCGGGCAGCGCCCGGTCGTAGATGTCGCCCGCCACCAGGACCACGTCGACCTTCTCGGCGCGCACCACCTCGGCCAGGTGGTCGAGGTGCGCGGCCTGTGCGGACAGCAGATCCACCCGGTGGAACGACCGGCCCAGGTGCCAGTCGGAGCTGTGAAGGATGCGCACGAGAGGACACGGTAGGCACCCCCACCGACAAAACCCTTATCGGCGCGCCGCGATCCGGGCAAAAGCGGAGTGTCCGGACAGGCCCGGTCTCACCCATCGGAAGCGGGAGCCGAGTTCCCAATCGTCCTAAAGTGATGTTCCGCCCGGCGCCTTCGTAGATCATCTCCCCTCGCCAGGGCCGCGAAGGTGTGGTTTGGTCGAGGTATGGGTGACGAGATCTCGGCGATCCGCTACTCGGCCGAGGAGCGGCAGCGCTACCGCGAGAAAGTCGACCTCTGCCTGGACGTCTTCGAGCGCCTGCTGGCCACCTGGCCGTTCGACGACGACCGCCCGATGACCGGGCTGGAGATGGAGCTCAACCTGGTCGGCCCGGACTTCCGGCCGACCCTGAGCAACGCCGCCGTGCTGGAGGGCATCGGCGACCCGAACTTCCAGACCGAGCTGGGCGCCTACAACATCGAACTCAACGTCGAGCCCTCGCCGCTGAGCGACCTGGCCGGCACCGAGACCCGGCTGCGCGAGGTGCTGAACAACGCCGAGCAGGCCGCCAACCGCAACGGTGCGCACATCGTCATGGTCGGCATCCTGCCCACCACGATGCCCGAGCACCTGAGCGACCCGGAGTGGATGACTCCCTCGCCGCGCTACAAGGCGCTGAACGACTCGATCCTGGCCGCCCGGGGCGAGAACCTGCACCTGGACATCCACGGGGTGGAGCGCCTGTCCACCTTCGCGAACTCGCTGGCGCCCGAGTCGGCCTGCACCAGCGTGCAGTTGCACGTGCAGGTGCAGCCCGAAGACTTCGCCCGGGCCTGGAACGCCGCGCAGATCCTGGCCGGCCCGCAACTGGCGGTCGGCGCCAACTCCCCGTTCTTCTTCGGCCGCCGGCTCTGGGCCGAGACCCGGATCGAGCTGTTCAAGCAGGCCACCGACACCCGCCCGCAGGAACTGCAGAACCAGGGGGTGCGCCCGCGGGTCTGGTTCGGCGAGAAGTGGATCTCCTCGATCTTCGACCTGTTCGCCGAGAACGGCTGGTACTTCCCCTCGCTGCTGCCGGAACTGAGCGAGGAGGACCCGGTGGCCGAGCTGGACGCGGGCCGCGCGCCCACGCTCCAGGAGCTGCGGCTGCACAACGGCACGGTCTACCGCTGGAACCGGCCGATCTACGCGGTGGTCGACGGTGAGCCGCACGTACGGGTGGAGAACCGGGTACTGCCGGCCGGGCCCACGGTGGTCGACACGGTGGCCAACGCGGCGTTCTTCCACGGGGCACTGCGCTCGCTGATGGACGACGGGCGGCCCGCCTGGTCCAAGATGTCCTTCGCGGCGGCCGAGGAGAACTTCCTGGCGTGCGCGAAAGACGGTCTGGACGCCACGGTGTACTCGCCGCAGCTGGGCCAGACCGGGGTGGACGAGCTGGTGCTGCGCCGGTTGCTGCCGATGGCGGCCGAGGGGCTCCAGTCCGCCGGGGTGCCCGCCGAGGATGTGGATCGGTACCTGGGCATCGTCGAGGGGCGGGTCAAGTCCGGCCGCAACGGCGCGTCCTGGCAGGTGGCGGCGGTGGAGCGGCTCGAGCACGGCACGTCCGGGCGCTCAGGCATGGAACGGGCCGAGGCCCTGCGCCGGATGGTGGAGCAGTACTGCGAGGGCATGCATGCGAACGAACCGGTGCACACTTGGGCGCTGCCGTAGATCGTTCGCTGGGAGAACACCGCATTGAAGACGCCGACGCGCTGGTTCGAGGGCACGACACCACCGGCCCGGTGGTCGGGTAAGGCACTGCACCGGCTGCGCCGGGTGCGGGAGCTGTCGGCACCGCTGTGGGGGAGTTTCGTCGTGGACGACCGGGATCCGCAGGGCCTGAACGGCGTCGTGGACGACAACGGCCACGAGAACGGCATCCCCCGCCGGACCCGGCACCGCAACGTGGAGGACGTGATCGGCGACTGCGCGGTCTACGAGACCGGACTGCGCAGCAGCACCCGGTTGCCGATGCAGCAGGCCGCGCAGGCGGCCCGGCGCACCAACGGGTTCGTCTGGATCGGACTGCAGAACCCCTCGGCCGAGGACGTGCAGCACGTCGCCGGCGAGTTCCGGCTGCCCCCGCTGGCGGTGGAGGACGCGATCAACGCCCTCCAGCGGCCCAAGCTGGAGGTGTACGAGGACGAGAAGGTCTCGTTCATGGTGCTGCGGCCGGTGCGCTACGTGGACAGCGAGGAGATCGTCGAGGTCGAGGAGATCGCGCTGTTCGTCGGCGAGCACTTCCTGGTCTCGGTGCGGCACGGGCAGACCGACGTGCTCAGCCGGGTGCGGCGCGAACTGGACGCCGGCCGGCTGGAGGCCAGCGAGCGCGGCCCGATCGCCGTGCTGCACCGGGTGGCCGACCTGATCGTGGACGAGTACGAGGTGGTCGCCGCCTCGATCGACGACGACATCGGGCAGATCGAGCAGCAGGTGTTCGGCCTACGGGAGGGCGACCACACCGAGCGGATCTACAAGCTCAAACGCGAGGTGCTGGAGTTCCGCCGGGCGGTGCTGCCGCTCGGGGAGCCGATGTTCAAGCTGATGACCGGCGGGGTGCCGGGGTCGGACAAGAGCGCGCGCAAGTACTTCCGCGACGTGCACGACCACATCATGCGGGTGACCGACGAGATCGAGCGGCAGGACAGCCTGCTCTCGGACGTGCTGCAGGCCAACGTGGCCCGGCTCTCGGTGACCCAGAACGAGGTGGCCATGCGGCAGAACAACGACATGCGCAAGATCTCCGCCTGGGCGGCGATCGGGCTGGTGCCGACCGCGATCGCCGGGGTCTACGGGATGAACTTCGAGCACATGCCGGAGCTGGGCTGGAAGTACGGTTACGCCTACGCGCTGACGCTGATCGTCTCGATCAGCGTCGGGCTGTGGGCGCTGTTCAAGCGCAACGACTGGCTGTGAGCTTCGTCCCGCCCGCTGATCCACCGGTAACCTGCACCAATCCGCCGCCCCGGTCGGCGCCGAACTTGCGCCGACCTCGCAGGAGAACGGCCGTGGAAGGGCAGTGCGCAGATGGTGGGACGGCGAGAGCCCGTACCGGTCCCGGCCCGCGGGCCGGACGCCGCGGAGACGACCGAGGTGCTCCTGGGCCGGGTCGGCCGGGGCGACGAGGCGGCCTTCGAGCAGGTCTACGCCCGGGTCGCGGACGTGGTCTTCGGCCTGGCCCGGTCGGTGCTGCGGGATCCGCACCAGGCCGAGGAAGTGGCCCAGGAGGTGCTGCTGGAGATCTGGCGCAGCGCCGCCCGCTTCGACGCGGCCCGGGGGAGCGCGCGGGCCTGGGTGGCCACGCTGACCCACCGCCGCGCGGTCGACCGGGTGCGCAGCTCGCAGGCCTCCCGTAACCGCGACCAGGCGGTGGCCGCGCGCAGCAACGAGCGTGAGTACGACGAAGTGGTGGAGAAGGTGGAACGCCGCCTGGAGGCCGAGCGGGTGCGGCACTGCCTGGACGGGCTGACCCCGCGTCAGCGCGAGACGGTCACGCTGGCCTACTACGGCGGGCGCAGCTACTCCGACGTGGCCGACGTGATGGAACTGCCGCTCGGCACGGTGAAGACCAGGATGCGGGACGGATTGATCCGCCTGCGCGACTGCCTGGGGGTGGGTTCGGATGCCTGACCTGCACGATCTTTCTGCGGCCTATGCGCTGGACGCGCTCGACGAGGTCGAGCAGCGGCGGTTCGAGCACCATCTGCGCGAGTGCCCGGCCTGCGCGGCCGAGGTACGCGACTTCTCCGAGGCAGCGGCCTCCCTGGCCGACCGGGTCTCCCAGCCCGCCCCGCACGGCCTGCACCAGCGGGTGATGGCCGAGGTGTCGCGGACCCGTCAGCTGCCGGCCCGGTCTTCCCGCGTGGTGCGGCGCCCGTCGTGGCGGCAGGCGCTCACCGGCGCCGCAGCCGCCCTGCTGATCGCCGCCGGGGCCACCCTCGGGGGAGTCGCCTGGCAGCAGCACCAGGCCGCCGAAGACGCGCGCAACCTGGCCGACGGCATGGCCCGGGTGCTGACCTCGCCCGAGCGGGTGGAGGTCGACCACACCGTCACCGGTGGTGGCACCGCCACCATGGTGATGGCCGAGGGCGACGCGGTGCTGGCCGCCACCGGGGTACCGGACGCGCCGCACGGGCACGGCTACCAGATGTGGGTGATCGGGTCCGACGGCCAGGTGACGTCCGGCGGGATGCTGAAGCTGGAGAACGGCGACGGGTCGGCCTTCATGAGCGACATCCCCACCGACGCCCAGCTCGCGGTCTCGGTCGAGCCCGAGGGCGGCTCGAAGCAGCCCACCACACCGGCGGTGGTCCGCCTGGCGGCGACCTGACGGCCTTCCTCGGGTGATCGGACGAGCAGCGCACCGGGTGTGTTGCTCGCCGGCGCCCGGCGCCGGGGCGGGGATCCTGGTTCATCGGAAACCCGCTCCCCGCCGGGCGTTTACTAGGGAAGGCTTTGCCTGAGATGAACCCGTCGATCCGCCGTACGCTCGCCGCCGGGGCCGCTGTCGCGGCCACCCTCGCCCTGGCGGCGTGCAGCAGCGACAGTGACGAGGGCAGCGAGACCACGCCGAGTGCCTCCCGCACCACCGCCGCCGCCAACCAGTCGGTGGAGATGGCCAACCTGGTCGGCCCGGGCTGTTCCGCCTACGCCACCCAGGTGCCCACCGGCAAGGGCTCGGTCGAGGCGATGGCCAACGACCCGGTGGCCACCGCGGCCTCCAACAACCCGATGCTGAAGCAGCTCACCGCCGCGGTGTCGGGCAAGCTGAACAAGAAGGTCGACCTGGTCGACACCCTGAACGGCAACGAGTACACGGTCTTCGCCCCGGTCGACACCGCCTTCGCCGCAGTCCCGGCCAAGCGCCTGAGCCGGCTGAAGAAGGACGACCAGGCGCTGGTGGCCACCCTCACCTACCACGTGGTGGCCGGGGAACTGGCGCCCGGCAAGGTGGTCGGCGAACAGGTGACCGTTCAGGGCGGCAAGGTGAAGGTGTCCGGCTCGGGCAACGAGCTCAAGGTCAACGACGCGAACGTGGTCTGCGGCGGGATCAAGACCGCCAACGCCACCGTGTACCTGATCGACAAGGTGCTCGACCCGGCCAAGGCCTGAGCCTCCTGGTCACCGGTTGCTGCTAACGGGTGATTGCCCGGCGGGCCGGATCGGCACGGGCGGTGACCGGCGCACACTGGACCGGGCAGGTGCTGGCTGGGTCGAGGGTGGGAGTTGCAGATGGCGTCGGTCGCCGCGGGCAGCAGGCTGGTGGTGCGCTCGGGCGAGGTCGGCGTGACGTTGCGGGTACTGCGCGGCGTCGACGTGGGCCGAGCGGGCTGGGCCGTGCCGGTGCTGGCCGATCTGGAACACCTGAAAAGCCTGGTGGACGCCGGTCTGCGGGTGGTGGTGGAGATCCCGGCGGAAGACGGGCCGCTTCGCGTGGAGGCCGAACTCGTCGTCACCGAGGCCGATCTGACGTTGCGCGCACCGCGCGCCAGGCCCACCCGGGCGATCCGGGCGGCCGCGCTGACCGACCAACGACGCGAGAACGTCCGTGGGCCCGTGCAGTTGGAGTTCCGCGGCACCCTGATGCAGAGGCCGCCGACCACTCCCCGCGGCCGTCGGCGCAGCCCCGGCTACCTGGCCGCGCTGGGGCCGGGCGACGGCGCCCAGGCCGACCTGGTCGGCACCACCACCTCGGTCTCGGCCGGCGGAGTCTGCGTCGACCTGGAGCAGGGCCGGCCGCTGGCCGAAGGGCTCACCCTGTACGGCGAGATCACCCTGCCCAACGGCGATCTGGTGCCGGCCCTGCTCCTGGTGGTGGAGCAGACGCCACAGGGGTTCCGGGCCGAGTTCACCGACATCTCACCGATCGACTCCGAGCGCCTGGTGCGGTTGGTGTTCGACCGCGAGCGCAGCGGTCTGGCCAAGCGGGGTTGAGAAATGTCCCCGGACCTGCCGCGCGAGTCCGAGAGCTGGCTGGCTAGCCTGAGGCAATGAATCAGGTGGTGGCGGAAGCCCTTGCGCTGTGTGGTGTGATCGACGGGCACAACGACCTGCCCTGGGCCAGTCGCGAGGAACGTGGCTACGGCACGGACGGTCTGGACAGCTCGGTCGCGGGTCTGCAGACCGACGTCCCGCGGCTGCGGGCCGGCGGGGTGCAGGGGCAGTTCTGGTCGGTCTACGTGCCCTCCGACCTGGAGGGGGCGGCCGCGGTGCAGGCCACGCTCGAGCAGATCGACTTCGTGTACCGGCTGGTGGGTGAGCACCCGCAGCACTTCGCCCTGGCCCGCACCGCCGCCGAGGTCGAGCAGGCCCAGGGCGAGGGGCGGATCGCCTCGCTCCTCGGCGCCGAGGGCGGGCACTCGCTCAACGACTCTCCCGGCGTGCTGAGGATGTTCGCCCGGCTCGGGGTGCGCTACCTCACCCTCACCCACTTCGCCAACACCACCTGGGCCGACTCGGCCACCGACACCCCGGTGCACGGCGGGCTCAGCGAGCGCGGGGTGCAGTACGTACGCGAGATGAACCGGCTGGGCATGCTGGTCGACCTGTCGCACGTCTCGCACGCGACCATGCATCAGGCCTTGGACGTGTCCACCGCGCCGGTCATCTTCTCGCACTCCTCCTGCACTGCGCTCTCTTCCAGCGTGCGCAACGTCCCCGACGACGTCATCGCCCGTCTCCCCGAGAACGGCGGCGTGCAGATGGTCTCGTTCGTCTCGTCGTTCCTCTCGCAGGAGGCGGCAGACTGGTGGTACACCGACCGGAGCAGCCCAGAACCCCTGCCCACCATCGAACAGGCCGCTGACCACGTCGAACATGTCCGCTCCGTCGCCGGATTGGCGCACGTGGGTCTGGGCGGCGACTATGACGGCGCGCCCACGTTCCCGGCTGGGATGGAAGACGTGTCAGGCTATCCGAAGCTCCTGGAAGAGCTGGCGCGTCGGGGCTGGACCGCATCAGACCTGGCAGACCTGTGCGGACGCAACGTTTTACGGGTGTTGAGGCAGACCGACGAAGCGTTCTTGTCGGCTTCCGGCGGGCGTTTCCTCTGATTGTCTAATTGAGGACGCCCGCCACCACCGTGGCCTGGACGCTCGCCTCGAGCAGTGCGTCGGGTTCACAGAAGAGCGGGTTCACGTCGAGGGTCACGAGATCGGCTGGGCCGCCGCGGAACAGGTGGGTGGCCGAGCCGGTGACCGCGGCGGCACCCGAGGTGAACAGGGCCAGGGCCTCGGCGGCGTCGACGGCCTGCTCGGGGCCGAGAGCCTCGGCCCGGTCACGAACCCGGCGAGTGCGGGCCTGCCACATGCCGAACAGCGGGGACATCGGCGGGCCCGGCCCGTCGCTGCCGCCGCCGACCAGCACGTTGGCGTCCAGCCAGGCGCGCAGCGGGTTGGCCGCGGCGGCCTCGGCCTCTCCGAGCCGGTCGATCAGCGCGGTGCCGAAGCTCCACTGCAGCGCCGGATGGGCCGAGACCGCCACGCCGAGACGGGCGGCCCGCTCCAGCGCGGCCCGGCCCGGGGAGAGATAGCCGTGGATGATGTGAAAACCGGTGCCGCGGTAAGGCTGATCGCCGGTCCAGTTCAGTACCTCGAGGGTGTCCAGCACCGCGTCGATCGCGGCGTCGCCCACGGCGTGCACCCCCACCCCGCGCCCGTTCACCTCCGCCGCGCAGTGCGCCCGCAGCGTTTCCAGCGTGATGCTCTGATTGCCGTGGTAGCCGTCGGTTCCGGGCCACGGGGTGGAACGCCAGGCCGTACCCAGCGAACCCCCGCCGTCCAGGAACAGCTTGGTCGGACCGATCCGCAGCCATTCTTGATCGAACGCATCCAGGTTCTTGATCGCATCGGCAATCTTGTCAGGGCCGATCGCGTCGTCACCCCGCGGCATCACCACCGCCCGCTGCCGAAGCCGGTTGTTGCGGGCCGCGGCCACCCAGGCCGGGAGTTCGGCCAGGCTGACCGCCGGATCCATCGCCGTGGTGATGCCCAGACTGAGGAGCTCGGCCTGCCCTAATTCGATCCAGCGCTGCCGGGTGGCCAGATCCGGCTCGGGCTGAACCTTCCGGGCCAGATCGACGGCCGGATGCTCGATCAGCAGCCCGGTCGGCGAGCCGTCGGCGTCCCGCTCGATCCGCCCGCCAGGTGGGTCAGCCGTGGTTGCGTCGATCCCGGCTGCCTGTAGCACCGCAGTACTGACGATCGCGTCGTGCCCCTTGCGGTCGAGCACCACGTGACGCCCGGGGCAGGCCCGGTCGAGGTCGTGGCGGTCAGGCAGGCGCCGCTCGCTCAGGTCGATGGCTTCGAACTCGGCATCCGCCTCGATCCAGCCCGCATGCTGCTGACCGTATTCACTGAGGCGCTGGCCGATTTCAGCAACACTGCGGACGCCGGTCAGATCGCACCGATCGGCCCGCCGCCCGGCCCAGAGCACATGCACATGACTGTCGGTGAAGCCGGGTACCGTTGTTCCCGGAAGGTCGACTTCGCTCACCCGGCCACCCAGATCGGCCCGAACCCAGCCGGGGGAGCCCCAGTTCACGATCCGGCCGTCGCGCAGGCCGATGGCCTCGACCACGGGAGGGATGCCACTGGCGAGCGGGGCGAGGGTGTGGATCGTGCCGGTGATGAGGGTGTCAGGCATGGGGTCCACTCATGGCCGAGGGGCGGTCCGGATCAGGGCTCGGTACTCGCCGTTTGATGTGTTGGGTTGTGGGTGGGCCGTGTTGATGTGCGGGAGCGGCGGTGTCGGTGTCGGGTGGGCAGTCTGGTGCGGGCCGCTGTGATGGTGTGGGCGGCTCTGGTGGCGCGGTGCTTCTTGGGTTCGGGCCGGAGGTGATCTGGACGGCGGCGCGATCGGGTCTGCGATGGCGGGACGGTGGTTTGGTGGTGAGTGGAGCCGTGGCAGTTATCGGTGTTCCCGGCGAGGCGGGCCTCAGTTCGCGGTGAAGACGGCACCCAGTCCGTCTGCGCGCGGGTCGGCTGCGGCCAAGAGTTTTCCTGCCTTCGACTGACTCGGTTGGGCCGGCTCAGCCTCCCTACCGGGTTGGGTTTGGCTACCCGGTTCGGCGTGGCTATCCGGTCCCGTCTGGCCGCCGGGGCGTGGCACCGCATCCAGCGCCCCATCCAGCGCCGCATTCAGCGCCCCGTCCGGCGCCGCGTCCAGCGCCGCGTCCAGCAGGGTGTCCGGTCGGGGGCGCCGATCCAGTCTGCAGGCCTGGACGTGGCCGGCGTCGTCGCGCTTGGTCTCTGAGGTCACCACGTCGAGCCCCAGGCTGTCGGCGGCTGCCTCCAGGGCGTCTGCTGTGGGCACCCCAGGCTCCAGGAGCAGGGTGGGGCGGGGCATGTCGATGTCCCGGGAGCCGATGACCCACCTCGGGCGGTCGAGTACGGCCCGTAGGTCCGGCGCCACCATCGCGTCCTCGGCCACCTGCGACAGGATCCACGCCTGGGCCCGGCCGCCCTGACAGCCCAGCGAGAGCACGCTCTCGTCCGACACTGCGATCACCGGGCACAGCGTGTGCGGTGGGCGGGCTCCGGGCCGGACCCGGCCGGGGTGGTCCGGGTCGATGCTGAAGGCCGAGCCGCGGTTGTGGAACACGATGCCGGTGCCCGGGTCGAGCAGGCCGGAGCCGAAGGTCTGGAACACGCTCTGGATCAGCGTGACCGCGCTGCCGTCCTCGGCCACGGCGGTCACGGCGACCGTGTCCCCGGCCGGTTTCGGGCCGGTGGGAAGAGCCTCGACCGACCGGGAGGCTGCTCCGAGCAACCCAGCCACATCGATCGGGCCCATGGCCGGATCGCCGAGGAGAGCGTCCCTACGTAGTTCTGCCTCGCGTGCGGCGGCCAGTCGTTCTGCGGGGGCAGCCGCGAGCACTGCCAGCAGAGCCGCCCCCTGACTGGGTGGGGGAGCGACTGACCAGACCACCCCGTCCTTAGTTGTTGAAAGTGGTTCGCAGACCTCGGGTTCGTGCGCCGCCAGATCGGATGCCCGCAGGGGGCTGCCGAACTTCTCCAGGGCCGCGGCTACGCGTTGCGACAGAGGTCCGGTGTAGAACGACTTCCAGTCTCCGGCGACTTCGGTGAGCGTGGCGGCCAGAACCGGCTGCCGCAGCGTCGCGCCGACGGGGAGCGGTTCGCCCGCCTCGTCGAGTACCAGCGCCGACAGGCCGGGATCCTGGCGGACCACGGCGAGGCGGTCGTGTGTACCCCGAGCCAGGCCGGGGCTCACGGCCACGCCGTCGCGGGCAAGCCCGATCGCGGGCTGGAGCAGATCGCCCAGCGGCAGGCGGGCGCCCAGTTCGGCCAGTCGGGCCCAGCCCGCCACCACGCCCGGAACGGTGATGGCCAGTGGCCCACCGGGCGGCATCCGGTCCAGCCCGGCAACCGCCGTCACGTCGAATCCGGCGGCTGCCGCCCCGGCCGAGAGCACGGCGCGGACCTCGCCGTCGGGGGAGCGGAAGAGCGCGATCAGGTCACCGCCGATCGAGCACTGGTGCGGGTAGGCCACGGTCAGGGCGGCAGCGGCGGCGATCGCCGCGTCTACCGCCCCACCCCCCTTGCTCACCACGGCCTCGGCGGCGGTGACCGCGTCGGAGTGGGGGGCCGCGATCGCTACACCAGTCATCTCGGTTTCCTTACCTCAGCGCTCGATCAGGATGGCCCGGGTGAACGAGCCGTCGGCGTCGACCAGCTTGGCCGGCAGACACACCAACTCGTACTCCCCGGGGGCCACCTCGTCCAGGTCGGCGTTCTCCAGGATCAGCACGTTCGCGTTGAGCAGCACGTGGTGGGAGTCCCAGGTGTCGGTGCGGGTGTGGTGCTCCAGGGTCATGTAGTCGGTGCCGATCAGCTCGACCTCGTTGGCCACCAGCCACTTGGCCGCCTCCGGGCCCACGCCCACCCAGGTCTCGGCGCGCTCGGTCTGCTTGAGCGGGCCGGCCGAGTTGGTGGTCTTCAGCAGGACGCGCTTGTGCCCGGCCACCCCGGCGGCCTCCAAGTGCTCGGGCAGCACCTCGCCTTCCACGTGCGTCAGGTCCGCCACGATGCACGGGCCCACCAGGGAGTAGAGCGAGACCTTGTCGATCGGGGTGGCACCGTCGACGAAGTGCGCGGGCGCGTCCACGTGGGTGCCGGTGTGAGCGCCGATGCGCCAGCGAGTCACGTTGCTGGCGTCGCCGTTCGCCACCGACTCGACCACCTCGACCTCGGGCTTGCGGCCCCAGTGCAGCATCTTCGGGTGGATGGGCAGGGTGATGTCGTAGATCTTCATGCGGGTTCCTTCCTAGACGCTGGGGCGGTGCGTGGGGTCGGGCCAGGACTCGGCCACGGCCTTGGCCACCGCCTCGGCGGTGGTGCGTACGCACCGTTCGAACTCGGTCTTGCCATGGTCGGGGTCGGCCTCGGCCACCTCGCGGCCCCACACGCCGGTGTCGCTGACCTGGTCCATCCGGTAGTCCCAGAACGAGTCCACGTCCACGTGGGAAGTGGCCCTCTCCATGTGCACCAGTTCGGGGTGCAGGTGCAGCATCACCGAGGTCTCGAAGAAGTTGGCGTGCATCAGGCCCCGGCCGAACTGCACCCGGCCGTTCACTTCGGGGCCGGGGTACATGGTCACGTAGCCCAGCGCCCGCACCCGGGCGTCCTTGTGCCGCACCCGCAGCTTCTCAGCGGTCACGTCGAGCGAACCGTTGTTCCAGATGTGCCCGTTCAGCAGAACGAACTGTCGTACGCCCGAGGCGTACAGCGAGTCGATCAGGTCTTCCATCACCGCGATCAGCGTCTCGGGGCGCAGCGCCACCGTGCCGGGGAAGTCGCCGTGCGAACCGGAGACCCCGTAGGTGACCGGCGGGAGCACCGGGACGCCGGTGAGGGCCGAGACCCCCTCGGCCACGGCCTGGCAGATCAGCGTGTCCACGGCCAGGGGCAGGTGCGGGCCGTGTTGCTCGATCGCCCCCACCGGGATGATCACGGCGTCGGTGCGTTTCACCACCTCGCCGGCTTCCGGCCAGGTCTGTTGTTCCCAACGCACCGGGCTGCCAGTGCCACCCGAGCCACCCAAGTCGCTCACGAACGTCCTCCATTCACCATTTGCGTCTGCTCTTCTCCGGCAGGAGATCGAGCGCGGCGTAAGCCTTGATCTCTTCGCCCGCGGTCACCCAGACCCGCGCGTCGGGGCAGTAGTCGCTGATCAGTTCCCGGCACACCCCGCAGGGGGCGATGACTCGGAACCGGTCGGCGGGTTTGATCTGGACCGACACCACGGCCTCGATAGACAGCACGCCCGCGCCCACGGCCGTCCCCATGGCCACCCCCTCAGCGCAGATCGAACTACGTCGGCAGGAACCCTCCACGTGTACGCCGGTGTGGATGGCGCCGTCGCTCGTCCGCAAAGCCGTGGCGACTTCGTGGCGACCGTCCACCCAGACCCGGCCCAGGACGTCCTGGGCCCGTTCGAGCAGTTCGACGTCGGCCGCGGACATGGCCGAAGGGGCCACCAGGCGGGTGATCACAGACCGAGGATCTTCGCGAAGTTGCCGCCCTCGACCAGGGCCCGGTCGGCCTCGTCGGGGATCGCCTTGGCGATCTTCATCCGCTCCAGGTCGAAGTCCGAACCCGGCCACTCGCTGCCCAGCAGGATCTTCTCGGCGCCGAGCCGGGCGTAGGCCCGCTTCACGTCGCTCATCAGGGTGGCCGAGGTCTCCAGGTACACGTGCGGCTGGCGCTCGGCCACGATGATCGCCTCGGGCACGTTCCAGACCGCGCCCATGTGCGCGATGATCGTGGGCACGCCCGGGTGGTCCTTGGCGATCTCCTCGATCGCCAGCGGGGCGCAGAACGCGTCGTCGAGCGCGTTGATCAGCACCGGGAGGCCCAGCTCGGCGCACTTCTCGAAGACCGGGTCGAGCAGGCCGTGGTCGGCCACGTGGTAGCCGTGCATGCTCGGGTGCAGCTTCAGGCCCTTCAGGCCGGCCGCGGCGAACCGCTCGATCTCCTCCAGGGCGTTGTCGGCCTGGGGCATCACCTGGCCGAAACCGATGAACCGGTCGGGGAACTCGGCGACCATGCCGATCAGGAAGTCGTTCTCGATGCGCTGGGCCAGCGAGCACACCATCGCCATGTCCACCCCGGCGGCGTCCATCCGGGTCAGGATCCGCTGCGGGTCGAAGGGCACGTGGGCCGGGGGCTTCTCGCCCGGCCGGGCGCCGGTCAGGTAGTCGGAGCGGCCCCGGACGTCCTGGGTGGTGTTGTAGGCATCAATGATCACTGTGGGCGTGCTCCTTGCTGGTTTCCAGACCTGCTGTGGCTAGCGGAAAATGACAACGGACGCTTCGTCCCGGCTCGAGTTCCCGCAGCACCGGTTGCTCGGTGCGGCACAGGTCGGTGACCTTGGGGCAGCGGGTGGAGAACAGGCACCCGCTGGGCGGGTCGGCCGGGTCCGGCGGGTCGCCCGGCAACTGGGCCGGCCGGGATTCGGCCTTGGCCGTGACCCGGGGCACCGAGGCCAGCAGGGCACTGCTGTAGGGGTGCGCCGGGCCGGCGAAGAACGCGTCGCGCTCGGCGACCTCGATGATCTGCCCCAGGTACATCACCGCCACCCGGTCGGCCAGCTGCCGCACCGCGCCCAGGTCGTGCGAGATGAACAGGCAGGTCAGCCGGCTCTCCTCGGTCAGGTCGGCGAGCAGGTTGACCACCTGGGCCTGGATCGAGACGTCGAGGGCGGAGACCGGCTCGTCGGCCACCACGAACCGGGGCGAGGGGGCCAGGGCCCGGGCGATGGCGATGCGCTGTCGCTGACCGCCGGAGAACTCCCGCGGGCGGCGGTGCCCGGCCTCGCGGCCCAGGCCGACCAGGTCGAGCAGTTCGCCGGCGCGGTCCTCGGCCTCGGCGCGGGTGGCGCCGCGAGCCCGCATCACCGGCTCGGCGATGATGTCGACGATCTTCCGGCGCGGGTTGAGCGAGCCGAACGGGTCCTGGAAGATCATCTGCAGGTCGGCCCAGACCCGGCGCAGCGCGGCCCCGCGCAGGTGGGTGATGTCCAGCCCGAGGAAGTCGATCCGCCCGGCCTGGGGCTCGATCGCCCGCAGCACGGCCCGGCCGAGACTGGACTTTCCGCAGCCGGACTCGCCGACCAGGCCGAGGGTCTCACCCTCGGCGATCTCCAGGTCGACGTCGCGCACGGCCCGCACCCGGCGGCCGCCCGGGCGGGTGTACTCGACCCGCAGGCCGGTCAGCTTCAGCAGCGGGGTGCTCATGCCGCACCGGCCTTCCGGGCCTCGTCGTTGCGCAGGCAGGCGTCCAGGTGACCCGGTTCGCCGTGCCGCTGCTCCAGTTCCGGCCGCTGGGTGCAGCCGTCTTCGGCCTGCGGGCAACGCGGGGCGAAAGCGCAGCCCTCGGGCCGGTTCACACCGGTGAGCGGGCTGCCGGGGATGGCCCTGAGCCGCTTCGGCCGGGGGCCCTCGATCCGCGGCATGGAGTTGAGCAGACCGATCGTGTACGGGTGCTGCGGGTTGCCCAGCACCTCGTCGCGGGTGCCGATCTCGACGATCCGCCCCGCGTACATCACCGCGATCCGGTCGGCCACCTCGGCCACCACGCCCAGGTCGTGGGTGATCAGCACGATCGCGCTGCCGTGCTCGGACTGCATCCGCTTCAGCAGGGCCAGCACCTGGGCCTGGATGGTCACGTCGAGGGCGGTGGTGGGCTCGTCGGCGATCAGCACCCCCGGGTCGTTGGCCAGCGCGATGGCGATCATCACGCGCTGGCGCATGCCCCCGGAGAGCTGGTGCGGGTAGGCCCGGGCGCTCTGGGCCGGGTTGGCGATACCCACGTCCCGGAGCAGGTCCTCGGCCTTGCGGGCGGCGTCGGCCTTGCTGATGTCCTGGTGCTGCCGGATCATCTCGGCCACCTGCCGGCCCACCCGCTGCACCGGGTTCAGGGCGGCCAGCGCGTCCTGGAACACCACGGCGATACCGGCCCCGCGAATCTTCTGCAGCTGTCGGGTGTTCGCCGCGACCAGGTCGGTGCCCTGGTAGTCGGCGGTGCCCGAGATGTGGGTGCGTGGGCCGCGGTTGAGCCCGGTCAGGCCCATGGTCAGGGCGGACTTGCCCGAGCCGGACTCGCCGACCAGCGCCAGCAGTTCGCCGGCCTGCAGGTCGAGGCTCACCCCGTTCACCGCGGGCAGCCGGCCGGCCGGTACGTCGAACTCGACCCTGAGGTCGCGGATGCTGAGAACGGCGCTCACGAGAGCGCTTCCGCGGCCTCGTCGATCAGGTCGGCGACCCGGCCCGGGCTGACCTGCGGCACGAAGTGGCTGCCGTCCACGTCGTAGGTGGGGCCGCCGATCCGTGCCGCCATGTCGCGCTGGGTGTCCACCCGAAGGGTCTTGTCCTGGGCGGCGACCAGGTACCAGGCCGGCTTCGCCCGCCAGGCGGGGGAGGCGGACTTCTGCTCGAAGATCAGGTTGGAGCTCTTGCGGGACTCGCCGTCCCAGACCGTACGGCGCTCTTCCGGCAGGTCCCAGGCGATCTCCGCGTAGTACTCCGGCGTGCGTTGGGAGAACCACTCGCCGTTCGGCCCGCGGCCCATGTGCTTGCTCACCGGTGCTTCGGGATAGTTCACCAGGATGTCCTGGATCGACTCGCCCTCGTCCGGCGCCCAGGCCGCCACGTAGACCAGACCTTTGACCCTCGGGTGGTGGCCGGCTCCGGTGATCACCGCCCCGCCGTAGGAGTGGCCGACCAGAAGGACGTCTTCGGTGGTGTTTTCGTCGATCCACGCCGTGGTGGTGGCGATGTCGTCCTCAAGGGAGGTCATCGGATTGGTGACCGCCGTGACCGCGTGCCCACGTTCGTCCACCATTGGAAGCACCAGGGTCCAGGTGGTGGGGGTACCGCCGGCGCCGTGCACGAGAACGATTTCCATCTCAGCTCTCTCCAAGCCGCGGGTCCAGCACCAGGTACAGGACGTCCACGGCCGCATTGACCAAAGTGAACAGGAGGGCGATCGCGAGGGCGGCGCCCTGCACGACCGGGTAGTCGCGCTGCAGCACCGCGTCGACCAGCAGCACGCCCACGCCGGGGTAGGAGAAGACGGTCTCGGTGACCGTGGAACCGCCCAGCAGAGTGCCGAACTGGAGGCCGAGCACGGTGATGATCGGCAGTGCGGAGTTGCGCAGCACGTGCCGGCGCACCACCTGCTGCTCGTCCAGGCCCTTCATCTGCGCGGTGCGCACGAAGTCGTCGCCGAGTACCTCCAGCACGCTGGCCCGCACGATCCGGGTGATGAAACCCGCGGTGGACAGGGCCAGGGTGGAGGCGGGCAGGATCAGGTGCTGCACCCACGGCCAGATCAGCTCGGGCCGGTCCTGCAGGATCGCGTCGAGCAGGACGAAGTTGGTGAACGGGTCGTACTCCAGGCGGTTGGGCACCCGGCCGATCACCGGCAGCCAGCCCAGCCACACGCCGAACACCACGATGCCGAGCACGCCCAGGGCGAACCAGGGCAGGCTGAAGGTGACGGTGGCGGCGGCCCGGGTGGCGGTGTCCACCCAGGTGTCCTTGCGCAGCGCCGCCCACAACCCGGTGACGCCGCCGATCGCGACCGCGATCAGCATGGCCGCCACGGTCAGCTCGATCGTGGCCGGCAGCGCGTTGCCGATCAGGCCGAGCACGTCGTTGCCACCGAAGTAGGACTCGCCGAAGTCGCCGCTCAGCAGGTCTTTCAGATAGATCAGGTACTGCTCGGGCAGCGACTTGTCCAGACCCAGGTTGCGGGTGATCTCCTCGGCGTTGGCGGTGATCTGCGCCGCGGTCTGGTCCGAGGCGCCGCCCGCAGCCAGGGATTTGGCGGGCGATCCGGGCAGCAGCCGCAGGGCCACGAAGACCAGGGTGGCCAGCGCCCACAGCACCAGAGGTACCGTGAGCAGGCGCAGCGCGATCATCCGAGGCAAGCCGGTGGTGGCCCGCTGCAGGCGTTTACCGGGCTGCTTGGCCGAAACCCGGGAGACTGGAGCGATGGTCACGTGAGCCCCCGGGGGTCGAGCGCGTCGCGCAGGTCGTCACCGGCGAAGTTGCAGGCGACCACGAAGATCAGGGTGGCGGTGGCGGGCAGCACGGTCAGCGACGGGGTGGTGAGCACGAACTCCTGCCCGGCCTGCACCATGTTTCCCCAGTCGGGGGTGCTCGGCGGGATGCCCAGCCCGAGGTAGGAAAGACCGGCCGCGAACCCGGCGGCGATCGAGAGGGTCATGACCACCTGCGCCATCATCGGCCCGGCGATGTTCGGCAGGATCTCCTGCAGCATGATCCGTGGGCCCCGGCTGCCGCCCAGCTTCGACGCCAGCACGTAGTCGCGGGCCGCCTCCCGCGCGCTCAGCGCCCGGGCCAGCCGGGCCAGCCCCGGCGCCAGCGAGACCCCGATGCCGATCACCAGCGTGGTCGGGCCGGCCCCGGCGCCGGCCACCAGCAGGATGATCAGCAGGATCGACGGGAAGGCCAGGGCCAGGTCGACCGTGCGCATCACGGCCTGGTCGACCAGACCGCCGAAGTACCCGGCGGCCACCCCCACCAGCAGGCCGATCAGCGTGGCCAGGGCGGTGGCCAGCACGGCCACGGTGAGCAGCGGCCGGGAGCCGTGCACCAGCCGGGCCAGCACGTCACGGCCCAGGTCGTCGGTGCCCAGCAGGTGCCCGCCGCTGCCGATCGGCAGCAACGGGTCGCTGCTCTGGCGCACCGGGTCGGCGCTGACCAGCAACGGGCCGAACAGCGCGACGAGGACGAAGAACGCCAGGATCAGCCACGACAGCATCGACAGCCAGTTCGTGGCGATCCGGCGGTTCCTCAGCAGGTCAGACACTCGCCTTCTCCATGAAGCACCGGTGGTTGCCCAGCGCGTTGGGGCTGATGCCCTGCACGTTCGCGCCGCTGACCACCGGGTTGGTGGAGTAGGCGAGCATCACCAGCGTCATGTACTGCTCGGCCCAGCGGCGCTGGATGTCGCTGTAGGTGGCCGTGCGCTCGTCGCCGACCTCGAGGTTCTTGGCCGCGAACAACTCGTCGGCGAACTTGTCGGCGCCCTTCAGGGTGACCATGCCGGTGGCGTAGTCGCCGTAGACGCCGGACGGGCTGGCCATCGAGCCGACCATGTTGTCCGGGTCGGGGACGTAGGAGTTGCGCTCCCAGATCATCAGGTCGTGCGCGTCGTCCTCGGGATCGGTGACCCGCCCGAAGTAGGTGGCCGGGTCGACCGAGGTGACCTCGACCTTCAGCCCGATGTCGGTGAGGTTCTGCTCGACGATCTGCTGGGCCTTGGGGTGCCAGCTGTCGCTGGCCGCCATCAGGTGCACGGTGCGCCCGGTGGCGCCGGCCTGCTCGATCAGCTGCTTGGCCTTCGCCGGGTCGTAGGCGCTGAGGTCGGCCAGGCTCGGGTCGTAGCCGTCCTGCGAGGGCGGGATGGTGTAACCCTCCGGCAGCTGGGCCTTTCCGAAGAACGCCTGGGAGACGATGGCCTCCCGGTTGACCGCCAGGTTGATCGCCTGGCGGACCTCCAGCTCGGTGATCCGGCGGGCGTCGATCAGCATGATCGCGTCGAAGCCCATGGTGGTGTCCTGCACGGTGACCGCGTCGTTCTTCTCCAGCGACTGCAGCGAGGAGTAAGGGGTGAACTGGGTGGCCGAGATGTCGCCCGAGATCAGCGAGTTCACGATCGTGGAGGGATCGGTGACCTGCTGCAGGACGAGCCGGTCGATCGGCGGGCGGCCGAGCCGGAAGCCGTCGAACGCCTCGAGCACGACCGACTGGCCGGGGGTGGCCGAGACGAACTTGAACGGTCCGGTGCCGACCAGCGCCTTGCCGATGTCCGAACCGGCCTTGTCCAGAGCGGCTTTGGAGATGATCCGGCCACCGATGTCGGACAGGTCTGAGAGCATCATCCGGTCCGGCACGCCGAGCACGATCTGGACGGTGAGATCGTCGGGGGCGGTCAGCGACTTGACGTTGTCGCCGAGGCTGCGCAGCGGGCGGGAGGAGCCCTCGGGGAGGGTCTTGTCGTTCTCGTCGAACTGCCGGCCGAGGCTGGCGAGCACGTCGGCGGAGGTGAAATCGGTTCCGTCGTGGAACTTCACCCCGCTGCGGAGCTTGAAGGTGTAGGTGAGCTGGTCGTCCGAGACCTCCCAGGACTCGGCCAGGTCCGGCTGCGGCTCGTTGCTCTCGAAGTCGATGAAGGTGAGGCCGCGGCAGATGCAGTCGACCGCCATCCAGTCGCCGAGGGTGGTGTAGAACGCCGGGTCGTTCACCGCGCTGGTGCCGTCGACGGCGAGCGTGAGCGTGCCCCCGGTCCGGTTCTCGCCGGCCTCGGCGGTGTCGTCGCCCGCGGCCACGCCGCAGGCCGAGAGCAGGCCGCTGAGGCCGAAGGTCAGGCCCATCCCGAGAAGGCCGGCTCCACGGAGCATGGTCCTTCGCGAGACGTCTTCGGGGGTGGATCCGGAGGACGGCTGGGGTGCGGCGCTGGCGGGTCGCGGCATGAGAGCTCCTACGAGACGGGCAGGTCGGCAGGGGACAGCCTGGAT
The DNA here is from genome assembly GCF_030269265.1 of Kineosporia sp. NBRC 101677. NCBI lineage: Bacteria > Bacillati > Actinomycetota > Actinomycetes > Kineosporiales > Kineosporiaceae > Kineosporia > Kineosporia sp. NBRC 101677. Next base: position 219,116 of record NZ_BSTA01000010.1, on the reverse strand, counting down.
AGCAATCGACGCAGATTGGATCCATCTAGGAAGGGAACGTATCCTGAATAGGAGGTCGCGTCTAGAGTGATCTGCGAGGCCGCGGAGGGTTGGGTGGTGCTTCTGGTGCGCCAGCCTTGGGCTGTTAGGGGTGGCGTCGGGGCTCGGGGCTCGGGGCTCGGGGCTCGGGGCTCGGGGCTGGTGGGTGCCCGCCGGGGTAGTCGGGAGCTGATTCGCGGTTGGTCTGGGTGTGGGTCGAGGCGGGAGCGTCCCGACCGTGCTGCCGCACTGGTCTGCGTCGACCCGGGGTGAACGCCGGTGGCCCGTGAGGCGGTGCGTACCGGCGGGGTGCACCTGGCGCCACGAGTGGGTACGAACCTGGCACTCGTGAACGCATGCCTCTACGTGATAACAGGCTTTTGATTGATTGTTCAGGCGCCTAGGTATGAATAAAGAGCCTTATAGCGACACTTTGTTGAGGTGTAGGCCGTAGATCGTTCCGGCCTTGCCGCTGGGTCTCGATGAGAGGTGGCCCGTGACTTGCCTATCGCTGGGCCCCGACCCGTTCCGGATCGCAGGGGTAGGTCAGCGGCGGGGTAGGGCGGTCTGTATCTCGGTGAGGATGCGGGCCCAGGGGAGGCCGGGTTCCTGGCGGGGGGAAGTGAGGGGCCACCAATGTTCGCCGGTCAGCAGGTGCACGTCGGCCGCGCGTAGGGCGGCGATGTGACCGGGCCAGGCGGGGTGGCGGGTGTGGGCGAGGTTGATGCAGGGGAACAGCAGCACCGGCACGTCGGGGCGGCCGATCATTTCGTTGGCCGCGGTCATGGCCTGGTTGTCGCTGATGCCCAGGGCCAGCTTGGCCACGGCGTTCGCGGTTGCCGGGACCACCGCACAGACATCCGGCTCGGGGTGGGGGCGGGGTTGGCCGGGGCGGCGGGAGGTCCAGCGCACCGGCAGGCCGGTGAGCTCGGCCAGTGCCTCGGCCTCGCCGTCTTCCGAGAGCCAGGTGCCGGCCGTGGGGGTCAGTGTGATCGCGACCTGCCAGCCCGCCTCGGCCAGGGGTTCGACCAGGCCGGGGCGGAGTCCGGCCAGACCCCCGGCGGCGCAGGCGATCAGGCTCAGGACGGGCACGTCAGCTGTCCCAGCGGAACCAGCGGATCGTGGCCGCAGTGCCCGCGGCGGTCCAGGCGGAGAGGATCAGAAGGTCGGCCCAGGGCCAGGTTCCGTCGGTCAGGGCCACGCGCAGGCCGTCGCCGAGCGCACCGGAGGGCAGCCAGCGCACCACGTCGCCCAGCGGCCCGAGCTGGTCGGCGGCCAGCACCACGCCGCCGCCGGCCAGCAGCAGCACCCAGATCAGGTTGGCCGCGGCCAGGACGGCCTCGGCGCGCAGGGTCCCGGCCAGCAGCAGGCCCAGGCTGACGAACGCGGCCGAGCCCAGCACCCCGACCAGCAGGGCGGGCAGCAGGCCGGAGGCGGCCGGGTGCCAGCCCAGGGCCAGGCCGACCGCACCGAGCAGGACCACCTGGATCGCCGAGACCGCGGCCACCGCGCCGAGGCGGCCGGCGATCAGCCCGGAGCGGCCCAGGGGAGTGGTGCCCAGCAGACGCAGCAGGCCGGCCCGGCGGTCGAAGCCGGTGCTGATCGCCTGGCCGGTGAACGAGGTCGAGATCAGGGCCAGCGCCAGCACACCCGGGGTGGCCAGGTCGATGCGGCGGCCCTCGCCCAGGTCGACCACTCCGCTGCGGGCCAGGCCGGCCAGCACGAACAACGGCAGGATCACGGTGAGCAGGAGCTGCTCACCGTTGCGGAGCATGGCCAGGGCGTCGAACCGGGCCTGGGCCAGCACCCGGCGCAGCGGCGGGGCCGCGCGCTCGTCACCGTCGCCGCTGAGCGCCGTCTGGGAACCGGGCACCGTCATCTCCAGAGCACTCACGCCCCGACCACCCCTACGACCTGTGCGGCGCCGGAGCGGCGGGCGGCGATCTCCAGGAACACGTCTTCCAGACTCCTCCGGCCGAGCACCAGACCCTCGGGCATGATCCCCAGCCGGGCGCACCACGCGGTGGTGGCGGCCACGTCGCCGGGGAGCAGATGGGCCTCAGGGGTGCGGTTCGCGACCACGTAGTGACCGGGCCGCACCTCGGTGGCAGCGATCCCGGCGGACAGCAGGGGGGCCAGTTCGGTCAGGTCCAGACCGGCCGGCGCCCCGAAACTCAGGGTGCGTTCGGTTCCGCCGGTGAGTTCGCCCGGCGTGCCCGCGGCGACCACCCGGCCCTCGGCCATCAGCACCACGTGGTCGGCCAGCCGCTCCGCCTCGTCGAGCAGGTGCGTGGTCAGGACCACGGCCACCCCCGAACGGCGTAACCGGCCGATCAGCTCCCAGACCGCGATCCGGGCCTGCGGGTCGAGACCGGCGGTGGGCTCGTCGAGGAAGGCCACGTCGGGGCGGCCGACCAGGGCCACCGCCAGGGCCAGGCGCTGACGCTCGCCGCCGGAGAGGCGGCGCACCGGGGTACGCAGCCGGGAACCCAGGTCGAGGGTCTCGACCAGGTCCTTCACCGGGTGCGGCCGGGCGTACATCGCGGCGGCCAGTTCGAGGACGTCGCCGGCCCGGGCGGCCTGGGGCATGCCGCCGTCCTGCAGCATCACGCCGACCCGGGGGCGCAGCCAGGCACCGTCGGTGACCGGGTCGCGGCCCAGCACGCGCACGCTGCCCCCGTCGGGCCGGCGCAGCCCCTCACAGCACTCGATGGTGCTGGTCTTGCCGGCGCCGTTGAGCCCGAGGACGGCGGTGACCGCTCCGGCGGCGGCGGTGAACGAGGCGCCGTCGACGGCGACCTTCGTCCCGTAACGCTTCACCAGGGCGCTCACCTCGACGGCGGCACCGTTGGCCCCGGTGCTGCCCGAGGATGACGCTGGAGAACCTGGCACACCTCCACCATAGGGAAGAGCGCCGGACGCGGTGGCTCCGGCCCCGCACGGCGGGCCCGGCAATTCGTGGTTTCCTTGTGCGGCACGGGTTCCGGGACGGTGGTAGTTAGGTTTACCTTCCGTGACGCACCAGACAGAACTGGTGAGCGCCTGCCCCGGCGGATCGGCTTGAGCCGGGCGCCGAATAACGTCACACTGATGTGGTGGAAATGGCGGAGACTGATCTGGACGATCGGACGGAGGACCGGGGGACCCGTGACCGGGTCTCCCGCGAGATCCTCCATCACGGTCCGGTCACCGCAAGTGATCTGGCGGGCACGCTGGGGCTGACGCCCGCGGCGGTGCGCCGTCATCTCGACACCCTGACCGAACAGGGCCTGGTCTGCACCTGGGACCCGCCGGAGGGAGCTCCGCGGCGCCGGGGCCGTCCGGCCCGCCTGTTCGTGCTCACCGACACCGGCCACTCGGCCATGTCGACCGCCTACGACGACCTGGCCGTCCACCTGCTGGAGTTCCTGGCCGAGACGGCCGGGCCCGAGGCGGTGCGCGAGTTCGCCACCGTGCGGGCCGAGCGGCTGGCCCAGCGGTACCGGCCGGCCGTCGAGGCCGCCGGGGCCGATCCGCTCCACCGGGCCGGGGCCCTGGCCCAGGCCCTCAGCACCGACGGGTACGCCGCCAGCGTCCGCTCCGTGGAGGAGCGGGGCCGGCGGGGCGAGACCCAGGTCACCGGCAAGCAGCTCTGCCAGGGGCACTGCCCGGTGCAGCAGGTCGCGGCGCAGTTCCCGCAGCTGTGCGAGGCCGAGACGCACGCGTTCTCCAGTCTTCTGGGGGTCCACGTGCAGCGTCTGGCCACGCTGGCGCACGGCGAGCACGTCTGCACCACCCACATCCCTCTGAGCGCGGTCACCTCCAAGCTCAGCCAGAACCCGAACACCAGCACCGCGACCAGCCGGCCGCCAGCACACGTCGAGCCGGACGTCACATCTTGCGAGGAGAACGCAGCCGATGAGCACCGTTTCGCATCCTGAACTCGAGGGCCTCGGTAACTACGAGTTCGGCTGGGCCGACTCCGACGTCGCCGGAGCTGCCGCGCAGCGTGGCCTTTCCGAGGCCGTGGTGCGCGACATCTCGGCCAAGAAGAACGAGCCGGAGTGGATGCTGAACCAGCGTCTCAAGGGCCTGAAGCTGTTCGGCAAGAAGCCCATGCCGAGCTGGGGCTCCGACCTGTCGGGCATCGACTTCGACAACATCAAGTACTTCGTGCGCTCCACCGAGAAGCAGGCCACCTCCTGGGACGACCTGCCCGAGGACATCAAGAACACCTACGACAAGCTGGGGATCCCGGAGGCCGAGAAGCAGCGCCTGGTCGCCGGCGTCGCCGCCCAGTACGAGTCCGAGGTGGTCTACCACCAGATCAACGAGGAGCTCGAGAAGCAGGGCGTCATCTTCGTCGACACCGACACCGGCCTGCGCGAGTACCCGGAGCTCTTCCAGGAGTACTTCGGCACGGTGATCCCGGTGGGCGACAACAAGTTCGCCTCGCTGAACACCGCGGTCTGGTCCGGCGGCTCGTTCATCTACGTGCCCAAGGGCGTCCACGTCGAGATCCCGCTGCAGGCCTACTTCCGGATCAACACCGAGAACATGGGCCAGTTCGAGCGCACCCTGATCATCGCCGACGAGGGCTCGTACGTGCACTACGTCGAGGGCTGCACGGCGCCGATCTACAGCTCCGACTCGCTGCACTCGGCCGTGGTCGAGATCGTGGTCAAGAAGGACGCCCGGGTCCGGTACACGACCATCCAGAACTGGTCGAACAACGTGTACAACCTAGTCACCAAGCGGGCCACCGCGGCCGAGGGCGCCACCATGGAGTGGGTCGACGGCAACATCGGCTCCAAGGTCACCATGAAGTACCCGGCCATCTACCTGCTCGGCGAGCACGCCAAGGGCGAGACGCTGTCGATCGCGTTCGCCGGTGAGGGCCAGCACCAGGACGCCGGCGCCAAGATGGTGCACGCCGCCCCCCACACCTCCTCGAGCATCGTGTCGAAGTCGGTGGCCCGCGGCGGTGGCCGGACCTCCTACCGCGGCCTGATCCAGGTGCTCGAGGGCTCGCACCACTCGGCCAGCACCGTGCGCTGCGACGCGCTGCTGGTCGACACGATCAGCCGTTCCGACACCTACCCCTACGTGGACGTCCGCGAGGACGACGTCGCGATGGGTCACGAGGCCACGGTCTCGAAGGTGAGCGAGGACCAGCTGTTCTACCTGATGTCGCGCGGCATGACCGAGGAGGAGGCGATGGCGATGATCGTGCGCGGTTTCGTCGAGCCGATCGCCCGGGAGCTGCCGATGGAGTACGCGCTCGAGCTGAACCGCCTGATCGAGCTGCAGATGGAGGGCGCGGTCGGCTAGGTCCGCCCTGCCCCGCCTGCCCCACCCTCAAACCACAAGTAGAGAGCCATGACTGAGACTTACACGATCGAAGGCGGACCGGTCGAGCTGCACCGCTCGAGCTTCGACGTCGCGGACTTCCCGACGCCGACCGGGCGCGAGGAGGAGTGGCGGTTCACCCCGCTGGACCGGCTGCGCGGCCTGCTCGAGGACCAGCCCTCCGACGGCCACCTGACCTGGACCACCGACCTGCCCGAGGGCGTCGAGCTGACCACCGTCGGCGCCGGCGGCCCGTTCCTGCGCACCCTGCCCAAGGTGTTCGACCGGGTCGGTGCGCTGGCCCTGCAGAACGCCAAGGACGGCGCCGTCGTCGTCCGGGTGAAGCAGAACGCCGAGCTCGACCGGCCGGTCGTGATCAAGCTGCACGGTGACGACAGCGACAAGATCGTCTGGGGCCACGTCGTTCTCGACGTCGGCGCCAACTCCCGCGCGCAGATCGTGATCGAGCACAGCGGCAGCGCCCGCTACTCCGGCGTGCTGTCGGTGCTCGTCGGCGACGGCGCCAGGCTCACGCTGGTGGGCGTGCAGGGCTGGGACCGGGACGCGGTCCACGCCCAGCACGTCAACGTGCGCCTGGGCAAGGACGCGACGATCGCCTCCACCCAGGTCACCCTGGGCGGCGACCTGGTCCGCTTCGTCGAGAACGTGGAGTACACCGGCCCGGGCGGCGACGCCGAGATGGCCGGCCTCTACATCGCCGACGCCGGGCAGCACCACGAGCACCGGCTCTTCGTCGACCACAGCGCCCCCAAGTGCCGCAGCAACGTGGTCTACAAGGGCGCGCTGCAGGGCGAGGGCGCGCACACGGTCTGGATCGGTGACGTGCTCATCCGCGCCTCGGCCGAGGGCACCGACACCTACGAGATGAACCGGAACCTGGTGCTGACCGACGGCACCCGGGCCGACTCGGTGCCGAACCTGGAGATCGAGACCGGCGAGATCGTAGGCGCCGGGCACGCCAGCACCACCGGCCGGTTCGACGACGAGCAGCTGTTCTACCTGCAGGCCCGCGGTATCCCGGAGGAGGAGGCCCGCCGCCTGGTGGTGCGCGGCTTCTTCGCCGAGCTGATCCACAAGATCGGCGTCCCCGACCTGCAGGAGCGCCTGCTCACCGCGATCGAGGCCGAGCTGGGCGGCGAGCCCGAGGCCGCGATCAGCGCGGTCACCGAGGACAGCAAGTGACCCGCGAGCGCGTCGCGTCACTGAACGACCTCACCCCGGGCGAGGCCGTGCAGGTGCGGGTCGGTGGCGAGCTCGTCGCGCTGGCCCGCCAGGCCAACGGCGACGTGCACGCGGTCGCCGACCTGTGCACGCACGCCGCCGTCTCGCTCTCCGAGGGCATGGTCGAGGACTGCACCATCGAGTGCTGGCTCCACGGCTCGGCCTTCGACCTGCGCACCGGCAAGCCCACCGCACTGCCCGCCATCACCCCGGTGGACGTGTACGCCGTCTCGGTCGAGGGGGACGACGTGTACGTCGACACCGACGTCATTGTGAACGCTGAAACTGCCAAGGAGAACTGAACCGTCATGGCCACACTGGAAATCCGCGACCTGCACGTCAGTGTCGAGACCGAGCAGGGCCCCAAGGAGATCCTGCGCGGCGTGGACCTGACCATCGCCTCCGGGCAGACGCACGCGATCATGGGCCCGAACGGCTCCGGCAAGTCCACCCTGGCGTACTCCATCGCCGGGCACCCGAAGTACACGATCACCTCCGGCACGGTCACGCTCGACGGCGAGGACCTGCTCGAGATGAGCGTGGACGAGCGCGCCCGGGCCGGCCTGTTCCTGGCCATGCAGTACCCGGTCGAGGTGGCCGGTGTCACCGTGTCGAACTTCCTGCGCACGGCCAAGACCGCGATCGACGGCAAGGCGCCGAGCCTGCGGCACTGGGTCAAGGACGTCAAGAGCGCGATGGACGACCTGAAGATGGACCCGGAGTTCGCCGAGCGCGACGTCAACCTGGGCTTCTCCGGCGGTGAGAAGAAGCGCCACGAGATCCTCCAGATGGAGCTGCTGAAGCCGAAGTTCGCGGTGCTCGACGAGACCGACTCGGGCCTCGACGTGGACGCGCTCAAGGTGGTCTCCGAGGGCGTCAACCGGGTGCGTGAGAACAGCGAGGTCGGCGTCCTGCTGATCACGCACTACACGCGGATCCTGCGCTACATCAAGCCGGACTTCGTGCACGTGTTCGTCGACGGCAAGGTGGCCGCCGAAGGCGGTCCCGAGCTGGCCGACGAGCTCGAGGCGAACGGGTACGACCGCTGGACCAGCGCGTCCGTCTGAGCAACAACCGATGGTGGACGTCCGTGCGCGCCTCGCGCACGGACGTCCCCAATTTCGATCTGAACACTAAGGATCCGACGTGACCCTCACGCACACCGAGGCCCAGCCCCTGGCCGCGGCCGAGGTAGAGGCGATCCGCGCGGACTTCCCGATCCTCCACCGCACGGTGGCGGACGGCGCGCAGCTGGTCTACCTCGACTCCGGTGCCACCTCGCAGCGCCCGAAGCAGGTGCTGCAGGCCGAGTACGACTTCGCCACCACCTCCTACGCCGCTGTCCATCGGGGCGCCCACACCCTGGCCGGCGAGGCCACCGACGCCTTCGAGGACGCTCGGGAGCGGGTCGCCGGATTCGTCGGCGTGCCCACCGAGGGCCTGGTCTGGCTGCGCAACGCCACCGAGGGCCTGAACCTGCTGGCCTTCGCGCTGACCGACCCCGAGGCCGGCCGGTACGCGCTGAGGCCGGGTGACGAGATCCTGGTCACCGAGCTGGAGCACCACGCCAACCTGGTGCCCTGGCAGCGGGCCGCGGCCCGCTCCGGCGCCACCCTGCGCTGGATCCCGCTCACCGACGACGGCCGGCTCGACCTGTCGGACATCGACGAACTGATCAACTCAAGGACGAAGGTGGTCGCCTTCGCGCACGCCTCCAACGTTCTCGGGACGGTCACCCCGGTGGCCGAGCTGGCGGCCCGGGCCCGCGCCGTCGGCGCCCTCACCGTGCTCGACGCCTGCCAGTCGGTGCCGCACCTTCCGGTGAACCTGACCGAGCTGGGCGTCGACGCGGCCGTGTTCTCCGGCCACAAGATGCTCGGCCCGACCGGGATCGGTGGCCTGGCCGCCCGTCCCGAACTGCTCGAGGCCCTGCCCCCGGTGCTCACCGGCGGGTCGATGGTCGAGCGGGTGACGATGCAGAGCACCACCTTCCGTGAGCCGCCCCAGCGCTTCGAGGCCGGTACCCCGCCGGTGGCGCAGGCGGTCGCGCTGCGCGCCGCGGTCGACTACCTGAGCAACGTGGGCATGGAGCGGATCGCGGCCCGCGAGCACCAGTTGGCCCAGCTCATGCTCGACGGCCTGGCCGGGGTCGAGGGCGTACGGGTGATCGGCCCGGCCGACGCCGCCGACCGCACCGCCACCGTGGCCTTCGAGGTCGAGGGCGTGCACCCGCACGACGTCGGCCAGGTGCTCGACGCGGCCGGGGTCGCGGTGCGGGTCGGCCACCACTGCGCCCAGCCGGTGCACCGGCGGTTCGGGGTCAACGCCTCCACCCGGGCCAGCGCCTATCTCTACACCACCGACGCCGACGTGGAGCGCTTCGTGCAGGCGCTCGGCACCGTCCGCGGATTCTTCGGCAGGAGCTGACGTGTCCTCTCTCGAAGCCCTCTACCAGCAGGTGATCCTGGATCACTCGAAGGAGAAGCACGGGCGCACCGACCTGGCCGACGACGCCGTTCTCGACCCGGCCAGCACCGTGCGCAGCCACCAGTACAACCCGCTGTGCGGTGACGAGGTCACCGTGCAGCTGACCCTCGGCGGGCAGCGCGTCGACGAGGTGGCCTGGACCGGTGAGGGCTGCTCGATCAGCCAGGCCGCCACCTCGGTGATGCACGACCTGATCGTGGGCAGGCCGGTCGACGAGGCCCGCAGCATCCTCGCCGACTACCGGGCGATGCTGCGCAGCCGCGGCGAGGGCACCCCCGACGAGGAGGTGCTCGGCGACGCCGTGGCCTTCGCCGGGGTGAGCCGGCACGCCAACCGCGTCAAGTGCGCGATCCTGGGATGGACCGCCTTCGAGGACGCGTTGCTGCGTATCGAGGCCTCCCGCCAGGACAGCCCGACCGCTACAGCAAAGGAAGCGTCATGAGCGAGCAGGTAGTGGACACGAACCCGGCCGACCGGCCGGCCGACGTGGCCGACGTCGAGGAGGCGCTGCGCGACGTCGTCGACCCCGAGCTCGGCATCAACGTGGTCGACCTCGGGCTGGTCTACGGCATCACGATCGACCAGCACAACCACGCCACCATCGACATGACCCTGACGTCGGCGGCCTGCCCGCTGACCGACGTGATCGAGGACCAGGCCCAGACCGCGCTCGACCCGCTGGTCAAGGGCATGGCGATCAACTGGGTGTGGATGCCGCCGTGGGGCCCGGACAAGATCACCGACGACGGCCGCGAGCAGCTGCGGGCGCTGGGCTTCAACCTCTGATCCGCCGGTAGTACCCCGCCCGGCTCAATGAGGCCGGGCGGGCGGACGAAACACCCTGGGTGCAGGACATCTGGCGGCTCGTGGTGGCACCCAACCCGGTGCTCGACGACGTCGTCCGCCGGGAGCTCCTGGCCCAGTCGGCCCAGGCCTCCCGGCTGAGCGGTCTGCTCGGCCTGCCGGTGACCGCCGTGGTGTTCGTGGTGCTGGGGGCGAGCGGGGCCTCGGCCCGTCAGAGCCTGGTCTGGTCGGTGCTGGCGGTCGCGACGGCGGTCGTCTACGTGTTCGGGGTCGGCTGGCTGGTCGCCGGCCCGGGCCGCCCCTACCGCAGCCGGCTGGGAGCCTTCGTCGTGCTGCAGGGCGCGGGCGGCCTGAGCTGGGGGCTGCTGCCGGTGATCGTCGCGCCGGTCCCGGGCGAGCCCGCGGTGGTCTCGGTGTCGTGTGCGGCGACCACCCTGGCGGTCGCCGCGAACGTGGTCTTCGCCTCCGGCACCCCGCTGCCGTGGCTCTCCTTCCACCTCGGGGCGCTGCTGACCGCCACCCTCGGGCTGGTCGCCCACGGCGAGAGCGGGGTGGCCGCCCTGAACGGGCTGACCCTGCTGGCCGCCTTCTCGCTGGCCCGGTACATGTACCAGCAGGTGGCCCGGGCCCAGCTGGTCGCCCGCCAGAACGCGGTGCTGGCCAGCGACCTGCGGGCCGAGCGGGAGGCGGTGGAGCGGATCAACCTGGAGCTGTCCGAGGCCAACACCGAGCTGCGGCAGCAGGCCACCCGCGACCCGCTGACCCAGCTGCCCAACCGCACCCTCTTCTTCGACCACCTCGACCGCTCGATGCGGCACGGCCGGCGTAACGCCACCCCGGTCGCGGTGATCTACTTCGACCTGGACCGGTTCAAGGCGGTCAACGACGGCCTGGGGCACGGCGCCGGCGACGACCTGCTGTGCCAGGTGGCCGACCGGGTGACGGCGGTGCTGCGCAGCCCGGACGTGCTGGCCCGGCTCGGCGGTGACGAGTTCGTCGTGCTGACCCACGACTTCGGGGGCGGTGGGGCCCAGGTACCGACCGCTGTGGCCGAGCGGATCCGGCAGGTGCTGGAGGTGCCGTTCAGCCTGTCCGGCAACCCGGTGAGCATCTCCGGCAGCCTCGGGGTGGCGGTCGACGAGACCGGGCTGAGCGGCGAGGACCTGGTCGAACGCGCCGATCTGGCCCTGTACCGGGCCAAGCAGCAGGGCCGCAATCGGGTCAGTGAGTTCGACCAGACCCTCAATCGGCCGCGTCCGGGTGTCGAGTCCTGACGGGTGCAGGACATCTGGCAGCTGCTCCGGGCCCCGGACCCGGAACTCGACGATGTCGTGCGCCGGGAGCTGCTGGTCCAGTCCGCGGTCGCCGGGCGCCTGTGCAGCCTGCTGAGCGGCGGTCTGCTGGCCACCACGGATCTGGTGATGCTCTGGTCGCAGGGACCGACCGCCGGGCTGCTGGCCTGGAGCGCCCTGGCCGCCCTCTGGCTCACCGGGTACCACTGGCTGGTCCCGGCCCTGGTGATCCGCCCGGCCCGGGCCCGGGCCCGGCCCGGCGCCTCGACGGCTGCCCCCGCCGTGTGGTTCGTGCTCTTCCAGGCCGGGGCGGGCGCGATGTGGGGCAGTTCCGCGCTGTTCCTGCGGGCCGAGGAGGACAACCCGGTCCTGGCCGCGGCACCGGTGGTGGTCATGGTCATCATCAACTCCGCGAACCTGCTGTTCTGCGCCGCCACCCCCAACGCCTACCGGGCCTTCCACGTCAGCATCGTGCTCGTCGGGCTGGCCGGGCTGGCCTCGCAGCGGCTGTGGGGCCTGGCCGGCTACATCGTGTTCGCGGCGTTCGCCGCCCTGCCGGTGGCCCGGTACGGCTACCAGCAGGTGGCCGGGGCCATGCTGCTGGCCCGGCAGAACGCACTGCTGGCCGGTGAACTGCGGCAGGAACGCGAGTCGGTGGAGCAGGTGAACCTGCGGCTGTCCGAGGCCAACGCCGAACTGGAGCACAAGGCCACCCGGGACCCGCTGACCGGCCTGCCCAACCGCTCGCTGTTCTTCGACCACCTGGCCAGCGCCCTGGGCCGCAGCCGGGCCGGTGGGCGGGCGCTCGGGGTGATCTTCTTCGACCTCGACCGGTTCAAGATCGTCAACGACACCCTGGGCCACGGCGCCGGGGACGACCTGCTGCGCCAGGTCGGCGACCGGGTGGGCGGGGTGCTGCGCGGTTCCGACGTGCTGGCCCGGCTGGGCGGTGACGAGTTCGTCGTCCTGACCTCGGGGCAGAGCGAGCCGGCCGGGGTGGCGGAACGGATCCGGGCCGTGCTGGAGGAGCCGTTCGACCTGGGGGAGCGGACGGTGCGGGTCTCGAGCAGTCTCGGGGTGGCCCTGGACGACGACGCCCTGGACGGCGAGCGCCTGGTCGAGCGGGCCGACGTGGCCCTGTACCGGGCCAAGGAGCTCGGCGGGAACCAGGTGGCGGTGTACGGGCCGGGGATGCGGGCCGGGACCGGGCGGATCGGGCGGATCGACGAGGAGCACCTGAACCGGCTGCTGGCCGGGCGGCCGCCGCCGCCCCTGCCCCGGCCGCGTCAGGACCCGGTGACCGACCGACCGCCCCCGCCGTAGGGCTCAATCGGGTGCCTGCGGATGTCGAGGCCTGAGGGGTGCAGGACATCTTGCAGGTGGTCCGGGCCCCGGACCCTGAACTCGACGATGTCGTCCGCCGGGAACTGCTGATCCAGTCGGGCGACGCGGCGCGGTTCAGCAACCTGCTCGGATTCGGCCTGCTGGGCACCGTCGACGCGATCATGCTGCTGTCCCAGGGCCAGACCACCGGCCTGGTGGTCTGGAGCCTGCTCTGCCTGGCCTGGCTGCTGATCTTCCAGTTCTTCGTGCCCGCCCTGGTCACCGGCCCGGCCCGGGCCCTGGAGGTGGGGCACTCACCGGCCCGGATCGCCCGCCGGTTCGCCCTCGGGCAGTGCGTCACCGGAGCGGCCTGGGGCAGCGGCTGCGTGTTCCTGCGGCCGGTCGAGGCGGCCCCCGAGCTGATCGCCGTCCCGATCACCGCGCTGGTGCTCGCCAACGCGGCCAACCTGCTGTTCTGCGCGGCCACCCCGGGCGCCTACCGCCTCTTCCACGCCTCCATCGTGCTGACCGGCGGGCTGGGCCTGGCCCTGCAGCAGAACTGGGGCCTGGTCGCGCTGGTCGTGTTCGGGGCCGGAGGAGCGCCACCGCTGGCCCGCTACGGCTACCAGCAGGTGGCCGGGGCCCGGCTCCTGGCCCGGCAGAACTCCCTGCTGGTGGGCGAGCTGCGGCAGGAGCGGGAGGCGGTGGAGCAGATGAACCTGCGCCTGGCCGAGGCCAACGCCGAGCTCAGGCACCAGGCCACCCGCGACCCGCTGACCGGCCTGCCCAACCGCGCGCTGTTTTCCGACCACCTGGCCAGCACCCTGGCCCGCAGCCGACGGGCCGGGCGCACGCTCGGCGTCATCTACTTCGACCTGGACAAGTTCAAGGCGGTGAACGACACCCTCGGCCACGGCGCCGGCGACGACCTGCTCTGCCAGGTCGGCCACCGGGTGACCGCGGTGCTGCGCAGCTCCGACGTGCTGGCCCGGCTCGGCGGCGACGAGTTCGTGGTGATCACCGCGGCCGGGGAGGCGCTCGCCGAGCGGATCCGGCGGGTCCTGGAGGAACCCTTCGGCCTGGCCGGGCGCACCGTGCGGATCAGCGCCAGCCTGGGCCTGGCGCTGGACGACGGCCGCCTCGGTACCGAGGAGCTGGTGGAGTTCGCCGACGTGGCGCTCTACCGGGCCAAGGAGCTGGGCCGCAACCGGGTGGTGGTGTTCGGCCCGGCCCTGCTCGACGGCGCCGGCCGGCGGGCCAGCCACCGGCCGGAGACTCAGAGCCCCATCGCCCCGAACGTGTCGCACTGGTCGATGTCACCGCTGGAGTAGCCGGTGGTGAACCACTGCTTGCGCTGGGCCGCCGAGCCGTGCGTCCAGGAGTCCTGGTCGACCGAGCCGGTGGCCTTCTTCTGGATCCGGTCGTCGCCCACCGCCTCGGCCGCCTTCTGCGCCTCGGCGATGTTCTCCCGGGTCAGGTCGATCCCGCTGCTCTGCTGGTCGGCCAGGGTGGACCAGACCCCGGCGTAGCAGTCGGCCTGCAGCTCCATCGCCACCGAGTACTCGTTCTCGGCGTCCGGGTTGCTCTTCTGGGCCTGGCGGACCTGCTGCTCGGTGCCCAGCACGGTCTGCAGGTGGTGGCCGTACTCGTGGGCCACGATGTAGGCCTGCGCGAACTCCCCGGGCGCCCCGTACTCGCGCTGCAGCTGGTCGAGGAAGTCCAGGTCGAGGTAGATCTCCTCACCGGCCGGGCAGTAGAACGGCCCGACCTGCGCCGAGGCCTGCCCGCAGCCGGTGCTCACGGCGTCGGCGAAGAACACCAGCGAGGCGGGCCGGTACTCCAGGCCGCGCTTGCCGAACTCGTCCTCCCAGGTGTTGTCGGCGATGTCGTAGACCTTGATCAGCCGGCAGTCGGTGTACTTCTCCAGCGCCCCCTCGGCGTTGCACCGGTCGGACAGCTCCTCGCGCGACTCCTGCTGGCCGGTGCTGTTCGCGCTGCCCGCCCCCAGCTGCGGCAGCCCGCCGCCCTCGGGGGAACCGCCGCCGAGCACCGCCACCAGCAGGTAGATCACCAGGCCGACCACCCCGGCGCCGCCACCGATGGCGGCCCCGCCGCGGCCCAGCCCGATCCCGCCGCCACCGCGCCGGTCGTCCACTCCACCGACGTCCACCCGATCGTCGTCGAACTCGATACCCACCGTTTTCCCCTGTCGCGTACTGGGCGGAGCTGCTCCGCACGGTTATGCATTGGCGTACCGGCGAGGCCGCCCGCGTAGAATGCTGGGGCCACGTTTGGTCCGGTTCGACTGCTCACTGACAGGTAAGCACCGGGCGCAGGTTTCAGCCGTCCGAGATCTTCCCGCAGGAGTAGGTCCCACATGATCACCGCCAACGCCGTAGAGCTGCGCGCCGGCTCCCGCCTGCTGGTGGAGAACGCCACGTTCCGGGTCGGCCCGGGCCAGCGGGTCGGCCTCGTCGGCCGCAACGGGGCCGGCAAGACCACCCTGACCAAGGTGCTGGCGGGGGAGGGCCAGCCCGCGGCCGGGACGGTGTCCCGGACCGGCCAGATCGGCTACCTCCCGCAGGACCCGCGCACCGCCGACCTGTCGATCCTGGCCCGCGACCGGGTGCTCAGCGCCCGCAACCTCGACGACGTGATCCGCCGGATGCGCGAGACCGAGGGCGAGATGGCCAGCGTGGTCGACGAGACCCGGGACGCCGCGATGGAACGCTACTCCCGGCTGGAGGCCGAGTTCACGGCCGGCGGCGGTTACGCGGCCGAGAGCGAGGCGGCCACCATCTGCGCCAGCCTGAGTCTGCCCGACCGGGTGCTCGAGCAGCCGCTGGGCACCCTCTCGGGCGGTCAGCGCCGCCGGGTCGAGCTGGCCCGGATCCTGTTCTCCGGCTCCGACACCCTGCTGCTCGACGAGCCGACCAACCACCTGGACGCCGACTCGATCGCCTGGCTGCGCGACTTCCTCAAGGTCTGGAACGGCGGGCTGATCGTGATCAGCCACGACGTGGAGCTGCTGGAGGTGGTGGTGAACCAGGTCTACCACCTGGACGCCAACCGCTCCGCGCTGGACGTGTACAACGTGGGCTGGAAGAAGTACCTCGAGGCGCGCGAGACCGACGAGAAGCGCCGCCGCCGCGAGCGCCAGAACGCCGAGAAGAAGGCCTCGATCCTGCTCCAGCAGGCCGACAAGATGCGGGCCAAGGCCACCAAGGCCACCGCCGCGCAGAACATGGCCAAGCGGGCCGAGAAGCTGCTGTCCGGCCTGGAGGACACCCGTAAGGCCGACAAGGTGGCCAAGCTGCGCTTCCCGCAGCCGGCGCCGTGCGGGAAGACCCCGCTGACCGCCGAGGGGCTCAGTAAGAGCTACGGCAGCCTGGAGATCTTCACCGACGTCTCGCTGGCCATCGACCGCGGCTCCCGGGTGGTGGTGCTGGGCCTGAACGGCGCCGGCAAGACCACCCTGCTGCGGATGCTCGGCGGCATCGAGAAGCCGGACACCGGCGAGGTGATCTCCGGTCACGGCCTGCGGCTGGGCTACTACGCCCAGGAGCACGAGACGCTCGACACCGACCGCACCGTGCTGGAGAACATGCGCTCGGCCTCGCCCGACCTGACCGACACCCAGGTGCGCACCGTGCTGGGCTCGTTCCTGTTCAGCGGCGACGACGCGGAGAAGCCGGCCGGGGTGCTCTCCGGCGGTGAGAAGACCCGCCTGGCGCTGGCCACCCTGGTGGTCTCCGGGGCCAACGTGCTGCTGCTCGACGAGCCCACCAACAACCTCGACCCGGCCAGCCGGGAGGAGGTCCTGGACGCCCTGCGCCGCTACGAGGGCGCGATCATCCTGGTCACCCACGACGAGGGCGCGGTGGAGGCACTGAACCCCGAACGGGTGGTTCTGCTGCCCGACGGCGAGGAGGACCTGTGGAGCAAGGACTACCTCGATCTGGTCACCCTCGCCTGAGTCCGCGCAGCCGTCACACCCGGCCCGGCAGCACCCCGCCGCACAACGGATTCCGATTCATCTGCCCTGCGTGTGCCTGAAAAGAATGTCCGAGGCGTCACTTTGCGTGGCGCGTCGAATGGCCGGATCACCGACTCGAGATCACCATGGTCGGGAACGACACACGTTCGAGGAGGATTCGTGGCCGAGAGTGTCAAGAAGGGAGCCCGGATCACGGGCACCGACCGTTCGAAGCTGGCGGGCGAACTGAAGAAGAAGTACACGTCGGGCTCGAGTATCCGGGCCCTGGCGGAGGAGACAGGACGTTCCTACGGTTTCGTCCATCGCATCCTCACGGAGAACGAGGTTCAGCTGCGCGGCCGTGGCGGGGCGACCCGCGGAAAGGCCAAACAGCACTAGCCCGTACAGCACCAACCGCACCAAGAGCACGTCAGCGATCCGAAGTTTGTGATCATCAGGACTCCTCACCGAGTCCGAGCAGTGCCGACGGCCGGGGGCGCGTCGTACCACCTGCGCTCCCGGGCCGTCGGCCCGGTCGTCACCCACGACTGGAAGTGTTCGCCGTCAGGCGTACGGTTGGTCTGGTGAACAGAGGCGAGCAACCGGTCCACAGCATCACCGGAGCCGTCTCTCCGCACTCGGACGATCTGGACGCGCGGATCCGTCGCTACCTGATCTCGATGAGCCTGCGCGTGGTCTGCGTCGTCATGGCCATCGTGGTGCACGCCCGCTGGGGCCACTGGTCCTGGTGGATCTTCGCGCTGGGCGCGGTCGTCCTGCCCTACGTGGCCGTGGTGATGGCCAACGCGGTGGACAAGAAGCGCGGCGGGCCGGGTGCGCCGCCGGTCACCCCGCAGACCCGTTACGTGCTGCCGCCGGTGGCCGACGATGAGATCACCATGACGATCCATCCGCCCCAGCGCCCGGCTGGTCCGGATGCGCCCGATTCGCGGGATTCCGCTGCTGCCCCGGGAACGAATCCCGGTTCGGTACGCCCGGATTCGCCCGTCTCGCCCGATCAGTCCGAGTGAGCGTCACACGAATGGCCCCGCTGATTCGTGGGTCAGACTGACACCGAGTCGTGTCATGCTTGTTGGGCGCGGCCTGCATCCCCCGTCGGGCCGCGCACCAGAACGCCGGGCGGCATCCCCCGTGGCCGCCCGGCGTTCGCCTTTTGGCAGACTGTCCCGGGTGAGCGAACCGCACGACCCGATCTGCAGCGCCCGCGGGTGCCGGCGCCCCGCGGTGTGGGCCCTGCGGTGGAACAACCCCAAGCTGCACACGCCCGATCGCCGCAAGATCTGGACGGCGTGCGACGAGCACCGCCTCTCGCTGGAGGAGTTCCTGAGTCTGCGGGGCTTTCTGCGCGACACGGTGAGCACCCAGGAGCTGGCATGAGTCCCGAGACCACACCGGAGCAGGAGCCCGGCCCGACCGTTCGGCGCGGATTCTGGGGCACCGCGCGGGCGGCGGCCGGTCTGCTGCGCGAGCGCGGCTGGGCCGTGGCCCTGGCCGGGATCGTGGTGATCTCGATCGTGTTCGTCTTCCTGGGGCGCTGGCAGTTCAGCCGGCACGAGGCCCGTTCCGAGCGCAATCACGTGATCGAGGCCAACTACGACGCCGCGCCGGTGCCGCTGGCCGATCTGCTGGCCCCGGGCGCGGCCCTGCCCGGCGAGCTCCAGTGGCGCCCGGTCGAGGTCACCGGTGAGTACCTGCCGGAGAAGACCGTGCTGATCCGCAACCGGCCGCACGAGCAGGCCGGCCAGGCCGGGCAGGTCGGGGTCAGCGGCGGGGACCAGCAGAACGGCTACCTGGTGGTGGTGCCGCTGCGGGCCGAGGACGGCTCGGTGCTGCTGGTCGACCGGGGCTGGATCCCGGCCGGGAACACCGACGCCTCCCGGCCCGACAGCGTGCCCGCCCCGCCGTCGGGGGAGGTCACCGTGGTGGCCCGGCTGCGCCCCAGCGAGCCCACGTCCGACCGGGGTGCCCCGGCCGGACAGGCGGTGCGGATCAACGTGCCCGCGCTGACCGAGCAGGCCGGGCTCACCGATCCGGTGGTGCAGGCCTACGGTGCGCTGGTCAGCGAGGACCCGCCGGCGCCGCAGACGCCGGAGGCGGCGGAGGCGCCGGAGACGGGGCTGGGCATCAACCTGTCCTACTCGGTGCAGTGGGACAGCTTCGCGATCATCGCCTACATCCTGTTCGGCGTGGCGCTGGTGCGGGAGGTGCGCCGTCGCGACGAGGAGGCGGAGGACGACGAGGCGGAGCCGGAGGACGAGGGTCCCCCGACTCTGACCCGCGCCACCTACCGCTGAGGCCGCTGCCGCTCGCGGAACGGGCTGGCCCGGTACACACCGAGCATCCGCACCTCGGCGAAGAAGCCGAGTTCCTCGAACGCCCGGGCCACGTGCGGCTCGTCCGGGTGGCCGTCGATGTCGGCCAGGAACTGGGTGGCGGTGAACTGCCCACCCACCATGTAGCTTTCCAGCTTGGTCATGTTCACCCCGTTGGTGGCGAAACCGCCCAGCGCCTTGTACAGCGCCGCCGGGATGTTGCGCACCCCGAACACGAAGGTCGTCACGATCGGCCCGACTCCGGGCGCGGCCCGCAGGTTCTCGGGGGACAGGATGATGAACCGGGTGGTGTTGTGGTCCTCGTCCTCGATGTTCTCGCGCAGGATCTCCAGGCCGTAGACCTCGGCGGCCAGCGTGGTGGCGATCGAGGCGACCGACTCGTCACCGGACTCGGCCAGCTCACGGGCGCTGCCCGCGGTATCGGTGGCCACCTCCGGGGTGATCCCCAGCTCACGCAGTGAGTTACGGCACTGGTCGAGGGCCTGCGGGTGGCTGCGGGCGGTCTTGACCGCCTCCAGCCGGGCGCCCGGCAGGCCGAGCAACTGGTGCCGCACGGGCAGGAAGAACTCGCCGATGATGTGCACGTCGGACTTGGGCAGCAGGTAGTGGATGTCGGCCACCCGGCCCGCCGTCGAGTTCTCCACCGGGATCATCGCCAGGTCGGCCGTGCCGTCGCCGAGCGCCCCGAAGCACTCCTCGAAGGTGCGGAACGGCAGCGGGTCGTAGTCGGGATAGACGTCACGGCAGGCGATGTGCGAATTGGCGCCCAGGTCTCCCTGGAACGCGATCCGCCGGGTACGGGTCATCATGATGCCCAAATGATGCCGCATGGCTCCGGCCGCGAGCACAGTACTTTCAGGCCCGTCCGATCGGACGAGGTGTGCAGCACGATCCGCCCGGCCAATCACTCTAGAGTGTTCGATCAGTCACTGTGCGTCAGGGGGCGCCGTCGCGCGCGTGAAGAACGGGATGAACTCGATGGATCTGGGGCTGTCGGACCGGGTGTACGTGGTCACCGGGGCGTCCAAGGGGCTGGGGCGGGCCTGTGCGGAGCTGCTGGCGGCGGAGGGGGCGCGGATGGTGCTCTGCTCCCGCAACGAGGAGGAGCTCAAGGCCACCGCGGCCGCGCTCGGGGGCTCGGAACGGGCGATCGCGGTGCCGGGTGACCTGAGTGATCCCGGGATCGAGACCTGCCTGGTAGCAGCCGCGGTGGCGCGTTACGGGCGGCTCGACGGCGGGCTGATCAGCGTGGGCGGGCCGGCTCCGGGCACCGTGATGGACCTGGAGGACGGCGCCTGGCGGGTGGCGTTCGAGGAGACCTTCCTGGGCCCGCTCCGGCTGGCCCGCACGATCGGCAAGCTGGCCTCGCGCGAGGGCGGCTCGGTGGTGATGGTGCTCTCCACCTCGGTCCGCGAGCCGATCTCGGGCCTGGCCCTGTCGAACGGGCTGCGGCCCGGTCTGGCGATGGCCGCCAAGTCGCTGGCGAACGAGCTGGGCGAGCGCAACGTCCGGGTGAACGGCATCCTGCCCGGCCGGATCGACACCGACCGGGTGCGCACGCTGGACGCGTCCGGTGGCCGTCCGGAAGAGGCCCGGCGGCAACAGGAGTCGCGGATCCCGCTGGGGCGCTACGGCGAACCGCTGGAGTTCGCCCGGCCCGCGGTGTTCCTGCTCTCTCCCGCAGCCAGTTTCGTCACCGGCACGATGCTGACCGTCGACGGCGGCCTTTCCCACGGGCTCTAGAAACTGCCGAACTTGAGGACGTTTGTGAGCACTATGGGTGCCCACAAACGTCCTCAAAGTGGTTGCCTTTCAGGACCCCTCGGCCACCGTGGACATGTTGAAGCCCTCGATCCGCAGGGCCGGCATGGCGGTGCGGGTGAACCACTCGCCCCACTCGCGGCTCAGGCAGATCTCGGTGGCGCCGTACGCCTCGACCCGGCCCAGCAGGTCGACCGGGCTCTCGTTGTAGCGGAAGTTCTTGGTGGCGCCCACCACTTCGCCGTTCTCGATCACGTAGACGCCGTCCCGGGTGAGCCCGGTCAGCAGCAGGGTCTGCGGATCCACCTCGCGGATGTACCACATCGAGCTCAGCAGCAGCCCGTGGTCGACCCCCTCGAGCAGGTCCAGGGTGCTTCCGGTGCCGTCGGTCCCGGTGAGCACCAGGTTGTCGGCCGGCGGAACCACCGGCAGACCGGTCAGTTCCGAGCTGAACCGGGTGGTGGGCAGCGCGCTGATCGTGCCCTGGTCGAGCCAGGTGGCCGCGGGCGCGGGCAGGCCGTTGTCGAACACCGAGGCCGTGGGGGAGGAGGCGCCGGTGAGAACCCGGTCGGCGCAACCCAGTCCGAAGTGGTACGGGTCGCTGAGCAGGCTGAGCGGGGTGTCGCTGATCTTCTCGCCGACCCGGGTACCGCCCCCGGCGCCGCCCAGCTTCGAGAACACGCTGCGGCCCTCGTACGCCGAGCGGGCGTCGGCCGACCACAGGTAGTAGATCATCAGGTCGGCCACCGAGGTCGGCGGCAGGATCGTGGTGAAACGGCCCGGCTCGACCTCGATCTGGCGTTCCTGCCAGCGCAGCCGGGTGGCGATCTCGTCGTCCAGCGCCAGCACGTCCACGTCGCTGAAGTCGCGGGTGGCCCCGGCCACGTAGGCGGAACGGCTGCGGGCCGCGGCCTTTCCGGTCAGCTCGATGGTGCCGCGGGGCTGCTCGTGCCGGTAGCGCAGGCCGCCGGTGGTGCCCAGCCAGGTGGTGACCACCTCGTGCAGGGCGAAACCGAACGACTCGCGCCCGGCCGCCCGCGAGCGGCCGAACACCTCGCCCAGCGCCTCGGCCACCCCGGCCAGGGTGGAGGCGCCGGTCTCGGCGGCCGGGTCGGTGAAACCGGGCAGTTGGTCACCGGTGACGAAAGGCGCTGCGTCTTCGGCCGGTTCGCCCTCACGGGCGAGGGCGACGGTGTCGCGGACCAGCGCCCGCACGCCTTCGGCGTCGAGCCCTTCCCGGCTCAGGACCCCGGCGCTGGTACCGCCGGAGACCGGGGCGCCGACGATCACGGTGACGGTGCGGGAGCTGGTGAGGCCGTTGGTGGTCAGCCCGCTCAGCGCCCAGCGCAGGTTCACCGTGGACGACTGCGAGACCAGCACGGCCGCACCCAGACCCGGGCCGACCTCGGCCAGGGCGATCTCGACGAGCTCCGCGGACGTGGTCATCGGCCCCCCTCAGCGCGCGTGTTCAGCACCTTGACCTGCTCGAAAAGTGTTGCTGGGGCGCCGTGGCTGACCCAGGCCGACTGACCGGGCTGGGCCTTGCCGCAGTTCGAGGCGCCGCCCAGGTAGTAGGAGCCGGCCCCGCCCAGGCCCTTGAGCGAACCCCAGAAGCTGGGCGTGGAGCCCTGGTACGCCGCGTCCTTCACCTGGCCGGCCAGCTTGCCGCCCCGGATCCGGTAGAAGCGCTGCGCGGTGAACTGGAAGTTGTACCGCTGCATGTCGATCGACCAGGACTTGTCGCCCACCACGTAGAGGCCGTTCTCCACCCCGGCGATCAGGTCGGCGGTGGTGGTGGCGTCGGCCGAGGGCCGCAGGCTGACGTTGGCCATCCGCTGCACCGGCACGTTGAGCGCCGAATCGGCGTAGGCGCAGCCGTTCGAGGACTCGAAACCGCAGCGTGCGGCCATCGCCCGGTCGAGCTGGAAGCCCTGGAGCACTCCTTCGGAGACCAGGTCCCACGAGCGGGTTGCCACGCCCTCGTCGTCGAAACCGGTGGTGGCGCCGCCGTGCTCGACCGTGCGGTCGGCAGTGACGTTCATCAGCGGGCTGCCGTAACGGAACGCTCCGATCCCGTCGAGGCGGGCGAAACTGGTTCCGGCGTAGGCGGCCTCGTAGCCCAGTGAGCGGTCCAGCTCGGTGGCGTGGCCGACCGACTCGTGGATGGTCAGCCACAGGTTGGTCGGGTCGATCACCAGGTCGTAGTCGCCGGCCTGCACGCTCGGCGCCTTCACCCGCTCGGCCAGATGCTCCGGCAGGCCGGCGATCTCGGCGTCCCAGTCCCAGCCGTCACCGGTGAGGTACTCCCAGCCCCGTGCCGTCGGGCCGGCCAGCGAGCGCATCGACTCCGGGCCGTCGGCGGCGATCGCCACGACCGTGATCTCCGGCTCGACCAGCACCCGCTGCTGCCGGGTGACGGTACCGGCCAGGTCGGCGTAGTACTTCTGCTCCTTGGCCATGTGCAGCAGCACGTCGCAGTGGTCCACGCCCGCGGCCGCCAGCAGCGGGTGCGACCAGCCGGCCAGGTGCCGGGTGCGCTCGGCGGCCGGCACGGCGAACGGGTCCTGCCGGTAGGACGAGACCCAGCGGGCGTCGGCGTGCACCGGCTCCGGCGCCAGCTCGACCCGCTCGGCCACCAGGGGCCGGGAGATGCGGGCCACCTCCAGCGCCCGCTCGGCGGTGGCCACCGCGGCGGCCGGGGTGAGCTCGTCGGTGGCGGCGAAACCCCAGACCCCGTCGAGCAGGACGCGCACCGCCAGCCCGGCGGCCGAGGAGTCCGAGCTGGACGAGAGCCGGGCGTCGCGCATCTGCGTGGTCGACGTGCGCATCCGCTGCACCCGCAGGTCGGCGTGCTGCAGCAGACCGGCCCCGGCCGTGCGCGCGTGCTGCAGCGCGGCGTCGGCCAGGGTGTCGAGGGGAAGGTCGAGGAAGTCCTGGTCGATCGCCTGGTCAGTCAGCGGGGTTCTCCTTCACCGGGGTGGGACGGCCCTGGCCGGAGACGTCCAGCACGAGCTTGCCGGTGCTGCGGCGGCTGCGCAGGTCCTCGTGCGCCCGGCCGGCCTCGGCCAGCGGGTAGCTGCCGCCCACGATCGGGCGCAGCACCCCGGCCCGCACCATCGAGCTGAGCTCCTCCAGCGCGCCGGCCAGCATCCCGGGCCGGGCCACCGCGTGCGGGAGCCAGAAACCGGTGAGCGTGATCGAGCGCTTCATCAGCCGGCCCACCTGCACCGGCTCCGGCGGGGTCTTGGAGGCGATGCCGAAGACCGCCAGCCGCCCCAGCGGGCGCATCGCCGCCAGGGTGCCGTCGAACACGTGGCCGCCGGCCATCTCCAGCGCCACGTCGGCGCCCTTGCCGCCGGTGGCCTGCAGCAGCGCCTCGCGCACCTCCTCGGCCGTGGTGGTGGCCGAGATGTCGATCGCCGTGGTGGCCCCGAGCGAACGGGCCAGCTCGCACTTGGCCTCGCCGGAGGCGGTGGCCACGATCGGCCCCGCGCCCCAGGCCCGGGCCAGCTGCACGGCCATCGTGCCGACGCCGCCGGCCGCGGCGTGGACCACCACGGTCTCGCCCGGGCTCAGCTGGGCGCTGCGCCGCAGCAGGTGCCAGGCCGTGGTGCCGGGCACCAGCAGGGCCAGCGCCTGGGCGTCGCCCAGCTCGTCGCTCACCGGGTAGGCCAGCGCGGCCTTGGCCACGGCCCGCTCGGCGTAGCCGCCGCCCGCGGTCAGGGCCAGCACCCGGGTGCCCTCCGCGAAGGTGCCGGTGGGGTCGGTCAGGACCCGCCCGACCACCTCGCCGCCGGGCACGAAGGGCAGCGTCTGACGGGTCAGGTAGGTGTCCTCGGCCTGGTGGGTGTCGGCATAGTTCACCCCCGCCGAGTCGACCTCGACCAACAGTTCGCCCGCGCCCGGCGCCGGGTCCTCGAGGTCGGTCACCCTGAGTACCTCGGGTCCGCCGAACTCGGATATCTGCACAGCTCGCACGGCGCGAACCTACCCCTTTGGCGGCCGCGGTGTGGTCCAGGTCGCACACCCGGGCGAATCGCCGGGCCCGGGCAACACTGTCTGTTCCGGTGCGGACCGGGCGCCGGGAAGCCGTCCTTGTACGGTTCCTACAGTTTTCCGATCCGACCTTTGCCCCCGGTGCGCTGGTGCGTCGCGGTTCCACGGTCGGATAACGTCACCCCGGGCCTTCGGTCGCCGATTCCGGTCCGACCGGCCGGGCATCACGGACAGCGAACACGGGCTGAGCGTGGTGTGACCGGACAGACAAGAGATTCCGCTCCTGGAAGGGTGATCGTGGCGCGCAGCGTGCTGGTGACAGGTGGTAACCGGGGGATCGGGCTGGCAATCGCCCGCGCGATGGCCGAGGACGGCGACGACGTCACCGTGACCCACCGCAGCGGCGAGCCGCCGGCCGGGCTGAAGGGCGTGATCTGCGAGATCACCGACGCCGAGTCGGTGAAGAACGCGGTCGCCCAGGTCGAGGCCGACCAGGGCCCGATCGAGGTGCTGGTGGCCAACGCCGGCGTCACCCGCGACACCCTGCTCATGCGGATGAGCGACGACGACTGGGACACCGTCGTCGACACCAACCTGGGCGGCACCTTCCGCTGCGTGCGGGCGGTCAGCAAGTCGATGATCAAGGCCCGCCGGGGCCGGATCATCCTGATCGGCAGCGTGGTCGGGCTGATGGGCTCGCCCGGTCAGGTCAACTACGCGGCCACCAAGTCGGGTCTGGTCGGGATGGCCCGGGCGATCACCCGGGAGATCGGCGGCCGGGGCATCACCACCAACGTGGTGGCGCCCGGTTTCATCGACACCGACATGACCGCCGAACTGCCGGAGAAGCTGCGCAACGAGTACCTGAGCCGGATCCCGGCCGGGCGTTTCGGCAACGTCGACGAGATCGCCGCCACGGTGCGCTTCCTCGCCTCCGAGCAGGCCGCCTACATCACCGGCGCGGTCATCCCGGTCGACGGTGGCATCGGTATGGGCCACTGAGCCCCCAGCTTTTCGCCCGCGGCCAGACCGGCCGCGGGCGCTTTCGCGTCAATTGAAAGGGACTGCACGAATGGGACTGCTCGAGGGCAAGAAGCTGCTCGTGACGGGTGTGCTGATGGACACGTCCATCGCCTTCCATGCCGCGAAGGTTGCCCAGCAGGAGGGCGCCGAGGTGGTGCTCAGCTCCTTCGGCCGGCAGATGAAGCTCACCCAGGCCATCGCCAAGCGGCTGCCGAAGACCCCGCCGGTGATCGAGCTGGACGTGACCAGCACCGAGGACCTCCAGAAGCTGCCCGAGCGCGTCGGTGAGCACGTCGACGGCCTCGACGGTGTCCTGCACTCGATCGGTTTCGCCCCGCAGACCGCGATGGGCGGCAACTTCCTGAAGACCGAGTGGGAGGACGTCGCCACCGCGCTGCAGATCTCCGCCTACAGCTACAAGTCGCTGGCCGTGGCCGCGCTGCCGCTGATGAAGTCGGGCGGCGCGATCGTCGGCCTCACCCTGGACGCGCGGATCGCCTGGCCGGCCTACGACTGGATGGGTGTGGCCAAGGCCGCCCTGGAGTCGACCAGCCGCTACGTGGCCCGCGACCTGGGCCCGAAGGGCATCCGCAGCAACATCGTGGCGGCCGGCCCGCTGCGCACCACCGCGGCGAAGGCGATCCCGACCTTCGAGGCGTTCGACGAGCTGTTCCAGACCCGCGCCCCGCTGGGCTGGGACGTGCGCAACCCGGAGCCCACGGCGAAGGCCTGCGTGGCCCTGCTGTCCGACTGGTTCCCCTCCACCACGGGCACGATCGTGTACGTGGACGGCGGGTTCCAGGCGATGGCCGGCAACGTCTAGAAACGTCCATAACCCCGGAACCCCAGAACGGAACGATGGACGCCCGAGGCGACTCGGGCGTCCATTGTTCGGTTCTGGTGGGTGGTTCAGCCGATCGAGCCGCCGCCCTCGGCACGCGGCACCACGAACTGCTCCAGCCGCCCGTCGCCGGGGGCCAGGTCGGCCCACTCGCGTTCCACTGCGAGCACCGCGATGCCGCCGGTGGGGTAGCCGTTCTTGACGTGCTGCACCGCGTCGGGGTCGGAACCCGCCCCGGCCAGGGCGACGGTGGTCTCGGACATGGCCGGTTCGTGCCCGACCACCACGACCACCGAGGCGGACGGAGCGGCCTGGCGCACCGTCTCGATCACGTCGAAGGTGCCGGCCTCGTAGAGCGCCGGCACGTAGTGCACCTCGGGATGCGGCTCGGCCGGGCCCTCCTGGCTCTTCACCTCGGTGGTCAGGCCGTCGAGCACCGAGCGCCAGGTCTGGCGGGTGCGCCGGGCGGGGGAGCAGAACACCACGTCGGGCACCGCGATCCGGGCCAGTTCGTGCCCACCCACCTCGGCGTCGAGCAGGCCCCGGGCGGCCAGCGGGCGGTCGGTGTCGGCCTGCCCGGGCGTCGGCTGCTCCGCCTTGGCGTGCCGGATCAGGATCAGCCTGCGGGTCGGGGTGGTGGTGCTCATCGTCGGGTCCCTCCGGTGTCCTCGAGCTCTGCCGATGTGCCTGCCGATGTGCCTGCCGGGGTGCTGTCGGGGATGGTGTCCGGCTCCTCGTCCGCGTCCTCGATCTCGGCGCGCGGGATGCCCAGGAGGTAGAGCACGGCGTCGAGGTAGGGCACGGTGACCGCGGTGTCGGCCTGCTCACGCACCACCGGCTTGGCGTTGAACGCCACCCCCAGGCCCGCGGTGGCCAGCATGTCCAGGTCGTTGGCGCCGTCGCCGATGGCCACGGTGCGCGAGAGCGGCAGGCCCTCCAGCTCGGCGAAGTGCCGCAGCGAGGCGGCCTTGGCGGCCCGGTCGACCACCTCGCCGACCACCCGGCCGGTGAGCCGCCCGTCCTCGATCCCCAGCTGGTTCGCCCGTACGTGGGTGATGCCCAGGTCGCGGGCCAGGGGGGCGACCACCTCGATGAACCCGCCCGAGACCACGCCCAGGGTCAGGCCCAGGCGGCGCAGGGTGCGGGTCAGGGTGAGGGCGCCCGGGCTCAGCCGGACCGAACGGTAGACGTCGGTCAGCACGCTCTCGGGCAGGCCGGCCAGGCAGGCCACCCGCTCGTGCAGGCTCTGCTCGAAGTCCAGCTCGCCGCGCATCGCCCGCTCGGTGACCGCGGCCACCTTCTTCTCCGCCTCCGGCCCGGCGTGGGCCGCGAGCAGCTCGATCACCTCGTCCTGGATCAGCGTGGAGTCCACGTCCATCACCACCAGCCGGCGGCCCCGGCGGGCCAGCCCGGCCGGGCACACCGCCAGGTCGGCGCCGTGCGCCATCGCCTCGGCGGCCAGCTCGCGGCGCAGCACCTCACCGTCGCCGCCGGAGACGTCGAGCTCGAGCGTGGTCACCGGGAACCGGGAGATCCGGCGGATCCGGTCGATGTTGGCGCCGTGCTCGGCGATCCGCCCGGCCACCCCGGCCACCGCCGAGGGCCGCAGCGGCGCCCCGAGCAGGGTGACGGCCAGCCGGTTGCGCCGGCGCGGGGAGTTGTCGCCGGTACCCGGCTCGCCGCTCACGTCCAGCCCGAGCTCGCCGCCGACCAGGCGTACCGCCGAGATCATCCCGGCCTCGTCGGCGCCCGCGGTGACCAGGACGGCCAGCGTCAGGTACCCGCGCACCACGACCTGCTCGACGTCGAGAACCTCGACCCCGGAACGGGTCAGGACCTGGAAGACGGCCGTGGTCACGCCCGGGCGGTCCGGGCCGGTCAGGGTGAAGAGCACCGTGCGGGGCGCCGCCGGGGCGGGCGCCGGGAGGGCGGGGATGACGTCCTGCTGCGTGGTCACGGCATCGAGGCTAGTCGAGCGTTGCCGGATTGAAACCATCCCACCCTCTCTGACTTCGGCCTGACTTCGGCCTGACTTCAGCCGGGCTTCATCCCATCGGACCCGCCTTTCCCACCCGTGCGGGTGGCCTCGCTCAGGTGCCCGCCCGGGGCCGGGCGCGCACGTGCAGCCGCTCGCCCTGGGGCCCGAACAGACCGATCACCTCGGCCGGCCGGTCGCCCGGATTGCCCATCCAGTGCGGGGTGCGGGTGTCGAACTCGGCCACCTCGCCGGGCTCCAGCACGAAGTCGTGCTCGCCGAGAACCAGTCGCAGGCGGCCCTGCAGCACGTAGATCCAGTCGTAGCCCTCGTGCACGCGCTGGTCCTCCGGGGTGGGCTCGCGACCGGGGAAGTGGGGTGGATAGACGATCTTGTACGCCTGCAGACCACCGGGCCGGCGGGTCAGCGGCAGGTACGCCGCGCCGTTGCGCTCGAAGCTGCGCAGCTGCACCCGGGGGTCGCCGGTGGGCGGGGCGTCGACCAGTTCGTCCAGCGGCACCTGGTGCGCCCGGGCCAGCGGCAGGAGCAGTTCCAGGGTGGGGCGCCGCTGCCCGGCCTCCAGGCGGGACAGCGTGCTCACCGAGATGCCGGTCTCCTCGGCCAGTTCGGCCAGCGTGGTGCCGCGCTGCTGCCTCAGCAGGCGCAGTCGGGGGCCCACGGCGTGCAGGACGTCCTCGAAGTCACCGGTGTCGCTCACCCCTCTATTTGCCGTTCCGGCAACAAAGCTTGTCAACCCTGGAACTCGAGGCGCACCTTTGCGGCACAGACGTTCCCAGAGAGGTGGTCCGAGATGAACGACAAGTACGACGTCGTGGTGGTCGGTGGCGGTGCGGCCGGGCTGAGCGGGGCGGTGGCGCTGGGGCGCTCGCGCCGATCGGTGCTGGTGATCGACGCCGGGGAGCAGCGCAACGCCCCGGCCGAGGGCATCCACAACTACCTGGGCCGGGAAGGCCTGAACCCGCTGGAGCTGGTGGCCGTCGGTCGCGAGGAGGTGGCCCGGTACGGCGGCACCACCGTCAAGGGCCGGGTGAGCGAGGTCTCACGCCGGGACTCCGGGTTCGCGGTCACCCTGGACGAGGGTCGCGAGGTGCAGGCCCGCCGGCTGCTGATCGCCACTGGCCTGAAAGACGAACTGCCTGCCGTGGAGGGTCTGGCCGAGCACTGGGGCAAGAACGTCATCCACTGCCCCTACTGCCACGGCTACGAGCACCGCGACCAGGCGATCGGCGTGCTGGCCACCACCCCGATGGCGGTGCACCAGGCGCTGATGTTCCGGCAACTGTCCGCCGACGTGGTGGTGTTCGCCCACACCGGTCCGGAGATCAGTGCCGACGGCCGGGCGCAGCTGGCGGCGGTCGGGGTACGGGTGGTCGAGGGCGAAGTGGCCGCGGTGGAGAGCGGGCCCGGCGGCGTCACCGGTCTGCGGCTGACCTCCGGCGAGGTTGTCGCGCGGCAGGTTGTGGCGGTCGGGCCCAGGTTCGAGGCCCGGCTGGACGGGCTCAAGGGGCTGGGGCTGGAGACCGCCCCGATGGAGGTGGAGGGCTTCGTGCTGGGTACCTCGCTGAAGGTGGACCCGACCGGCCGGACCGAGGTGCCCGGGGTCTGGGCGGCCGGCAACGTGGCGAATCCGATGGCGCAGGTGATGGTCTCGGCCGGGCAGGGCCTGATGGCCGGGGCGGCGATCAACGGCGACCTGATCCAGGAAGAGGTCCGGGCAGCGATGGCGGGCGCACAGTGAGTCAGGACCTGCGCGTCTGGTTCGAGGCCCCGGCCTGGGAAGAGCGGTATCGCGCGGCGGAGCCGTTGTTCAGCGGCCGGGTGAATCCGCAGCTGGTGGACGAGATCTCGGACCTGGCCCCGGGCTCGGCCCTCGATGCGGGCTGCGGTGAGGGTGGTGACGTGTTCTGGCTCGCCTCGCGCGGCTGGCGGGTCACCGGCGCCGACTTCTCGTCGGTGGTGCTGGAGAAGAACGCGGCCCGGGCCGCGGAACTGGGCCAGGAGATCGCCACCCGCACCGAGTGGATCCACGCCGACCTGCGCACCTGGACCCCGCCGCGCGGCCAGTACGACCTGGTCACCAGCCACTTCCTGCACCAGAGCGGGCAGGACCTGTTCCGCCGCCTGGCCAGTGCGGTGGCGCCGGGCGGGCAGCTGCTGATCGTGCTGCACAGCCCGCTGGATCTGGAGACCACCATGGGACGCCCGAACGTTCCGGAAGGTTTCTGGACGGCGGAGCAGATCGCCGCCGCGCTCGACCTGGACGGCTGGGAGGTGCTCACCTCCGAGGCCCGGCCGCGCCCGGCCACCGATCCGGAAGGCCGCGAGATCACCATCCACGACACGGTGTTCCGGGCCCGGCGGGGCTGAGGCGCGAAACTGCGGAGTCGGGTGGGCTCTGGCTCCGCGCCTCAACCTTTCCCGATCTTGCCTGTGTCTTCCCGGTGGGGGTACCGCCCGGAGCCGGAGGCGTTGGGGGAGGGCGGGCTTTGCGCGGTCCCCAGATTCAGGCGTACTTCCGGCCGATCCGCCCTGGCTCGACGTCGCCTACCTTGAAACCGTGACCGCCCTCCTGCGCTCCATCTGGAACGCGCCCCGCCCGCCCGGCGCCCGTGCCCCCCACCGGTTCGACGCCGCGCTGGTGTTCGCGGCCGCCCTGGTCACCCTGCTGGAAGGCGTCCTCCGTCCCGACCTGCCCAACCGCGTCCTCTCGGTCGTCACCACCCTGGCGCTCACCCCGCTGCTCTACTGGCGCCGGGCGTACCCGATGCACACCGTCGCCATCGCGTTCACCGTGCTTACGGTCGTCCCCATAGCCGCCGGGGGGCGCGAGCCGGACATGGGCGCGCTCGCGGCGATGCTGCTCCTGATCTATGCGCTGTTGCGCTGGGGATCGGGGCGGGAGGCGGTGATCGGCCTGACCTTCGTGGCGGTCAAGCTGCTCCTGTGGCAGGTGTACGACCCGGCCGGGGCCACCGAGTGGGTCGAGTTGCTGGGCGGGGCGGGAGTTCTCACCACCTTGGGCGCGGTGGCCCTGGCGGTGCGCTATCGCGCGGGCACCTACGAGCGCGAGCTGGAGCGGGTGAAGCTGCTGGAGCGGGAGCAGCTGGCCCGCGACCTGCACGATGTGGTGGCGCATCACGTCTCGGCCATGGTGATCCGGGCTCAGGCCGGGCTGGCCCAGGCGGCGGTGACGGGCGACCAGCAGCCGGCGGTGCAGGCCCTGGGCGTGATCGAGGCCGAGGCGTCGAAGGTGCTCACCGAGATGCGCACGATGGTGCGGATGCTGCGTCGCGACGAGGAGGCCGAGCTGCTGCCCAGCCCGGGGGTCGCCGACATCGCCCAGCTGGCCGGTCCGGGCGAGGGGCCGGCGGTCGAGGTCAGGATCATTGGGGACGTCGGTGGGGTGCCTCCCGGGGTCGGTTCGGCGGTGTATCGGCTGGCTCAGGAAGCAGTGACGAATGCGCGGCGTCATGCTCGCGGCGCTACCCGGATCGAGGTGCTGGTCGAAGGAGACCCCGAGCACCTTCGGTTGTCGGTGACCGACGACGGGGAGCCGGTCGCGGCCGTACGTCCGGCTCTCTCGCCGGGGTACGGGCTGATCGGGATGGCCGAGCGTGCGCACCTTCTGGGAGGAACCTGCGCAGCCGGGCCAGGAGACGTCCGGGGCTGGGTGGTGACGGCGCTGCTACCCCGGGCAGGCTGGTCGGCATGAACGACATTCGCGTGCTGGTGGCCGACGACCAGGAGCTGGTGCGCACCGGGCTGCAGATGATCCTGCAGGTCCAGCCCGGCATCGAGGTGGTGGGCACGGCCGCGGACGGCCTGCAGGCGCTGGAGGCCGCGCGCTCGCTGAAGCCCGACGTCGTCCTGATGGACGTACGGATGCCGGGGATGGACGGGCTGGAGGCCACCCGCAGGCTGGCCGGCCCGGACGTGCCGGACCCGGTCGCGGTGGTCGTGATCACCACCTTCGACCTGGACGAGTACGTGTACTCAGCACTGCGGGCCGGAGCCCGGGGCTTCCTGCTCAAGGACGCCGGCCCGGCCCTGCTGGCCCAGGCCGTGCACGCCGCGGCGGCCGGCGACGCCCTGATCGCGCCCAGCGTGACCGCCCGGCTGCTGACCGCTTTCGCCTCGTCGGGGCCGCGCGCCGGCGGGCAGCAGCCGGTGGAGCCGCTGACCGACCGTGAGGAGCAGATCCTGCTCACCGTGGCCCAGGGCCGCACCAACGCCGAGATCTCGGCCGAGCTGCACATCAGCCTGAGCACGGTGAAGACGCACATCGCCAGCCTGATGGCCAAGCTCGGGGTGCGGAACCGGGTGGAGATCGCGATCTGGGCCTACGAGACCGGCCGGGCCGGGCGCCGTTCCTGACCGAAAGTACGAGCGCCGGCTCGGTCCGCGGTACGGCGTAGGTCCGGCCTCCGCTCCGATGAGACGGTGACCCACCCACGTCCACCATTGACCGCATGGCCAGGAACAACACGACGCTCACCGGACTGCTGCTGCTCACCGCGATCCCGGTGGTGGCCGGCGCGACCCGGCTCGGCGAGCTGACCGGCGGGGCCCGGATCACCGAGGAGAACGCCCGGTTCTTCCACTCCCCGGTGCCGATCGTGGTGCACATCGTCGGGGCGACGTTGTTCTGTGTGCTCGGGGCCTTCCAGGTCACCGGGCATCGCCGGGGCCACGGTCGGCTCGGGCGGGTCGTGCTGCTGCCGGCCGGGATGGCCGCAGCGCTGAGCGGACTGTGGATGACCCTGGCCTACGACCTGCCGGAGTGGGACAGCGCCCTGTTGAACGCTTTCCGGCTGGTCTTCGGCATCGGTATGGCGGTGTCCCTCTACCTGGGCTACCGCGCCGTCCGGCGCCGGAACTTCCGCAGCCACCAACGCTGGATGTTGTGGGGCTACGCAATCGGCCTGGGGGCAGGTACTCAGGTGCTCACCGTCGGCCCGTTCGCGGTAGCGCTCGGGCACCAGCCGGGCGGGCTGCTGAGGGCGCTCGCGATGGCGGCCGGGTGGCTGATCAATCTTGCGGTGGCCGAGTGGTACCTGCGCTCACGCGCAGCCGGATCGAGGAGGAGCAGGCATGAAAGCGATCGTGCAGGAACGGTTCGGCCCGCCGGAAAGCTTGCGGCTTGAAGACGTCGGTGAGCCGGTTCCCGGGGAGGGGCAGGTTCTCGTGCGGGTCCGGGCGGCGGCGCTGAATCCCGCCGACTGGCACCTGCTGCGGGGGTCTCCGGTGATCGCCCGCCCCGGGATGGGCGGGCGGCGGCCCCGGAATCGGGTGGCCGGGCTCGACGCGGCCGGGGTGGTGGAACGGGTCGGGCCGGGGGTCTCCGGGGTGGAAACCGGTGACGAGGTCTACGGGTTCGTGGCGGGGGCCTTCGCCGAGTACGCGGTGGCCGACGTGACCAAGATCGCGCCCAAACCCGCGGCTCTGAGCTTCGCCGAGGCCGCCGCTCTGCCGGTCGCGGCGACCACCGCTCTGCGCGGCATCCGTGACATCGCCGGGGCACGGGCCGGGCAGCGGGTGCTGGTGACCGGGGCCTCGGGTGGGGTGGGGCACTTCGCGGTGCAGGTCGCCGTCGCCCTGGGGGCCGAGGTGACGGCGGAGTGCAGCGCCGCCAACGCCGACCTGGCCCGCGAGCTCGGTGCGGCCCAGGTGCTCGACTACCGGGCCAGCGACTTCACCGCCGCTCCCGAACGCTACGACGCCATCCTGTACAACGCGGGCGCAAAGGCGCCCAGACTCGTCCTCAAAGCACTTACCCCCACCGGCACCCTGGTGCTGAACGACGGGGGCACCCCCGGCGGCTTCTTCGGACCCATCGGGCCGATGCTGCGCGGCGTGGTGCTGAACTGGTTCGTCGGGCCCCGGATCACTCTGCTGCCCACCCGCGAGCACCGGGACGACCTGCTCGAGGTGAACCGGCTGATCACCGAGGGCAGGCTGCGCCCGGTGATCAGCCGTACCTACGCCTTGCCGGAGACCGCCCGGGCCCTGGCCGAACTCGAACAGGGACACACTCGCGGCAAGGCCGTGATCGAAGTGCCCTAACCGTTCTTCTGGTCGCGGAAGGCCAGCCACTCGCGGGTCAGGCCGAGGTCGAAGTCGGGGCCGTCCAGGCCGAGGGTGAACAGCGTGGCCCCGGCCGCCACCAGTTCGTCGCCGACCTCCTCGGGTGCCTTGTCCACCCCGATCGAACGCTCCACCGCGGAGGGGGCGCGGTTCTCGGTGCCGCACCACTCGTCGAGGATCGCGCCCTTGCGGCGCAGCGTCTCCACGTCACCGAAGGAGTGCCAGATGTCGGCGTGCCGGGCGGTGTAGCGCAGCGTCTTCTTCTCGCCGCCCCCACCGATCAGGATCGGGATGTCGCGCACCGGAGCCGGGTTGAGCTTCTTCCAGCGGGCCTGGATGCGCGGCAGGGCCTGCTCCAGGTCGGCCAGCCGGCGGCCCGGGGTGCCGAAGTCGTAGCCGTACTCGTCGTAGTCGCGCTCGAACCAGCCCGCCCCGATGCCCAGGATCAGCCGGCCGCCGGAGATGTGGTCGACGGTGCGGGCCATGTCGGCCAGCAGCTCCGGGTTGCGGTAGCTGTTGCAGGTGACGAGCGCGCCGATCTCGACCCGGGAGGTGGCCTCGGCCCAGGCGCCGAGCATGGTCCAGCACTCGAAGTGCTTGCCGTCGCTCTCGCCGTACAGGGGGAAGAAGTGGTCCCAGTTGAAGACCACGTCCACCCCGGCCTCCTCGGCCCGGGCCAGGGCCCGGCGGATGTCGGCGTAGTCCGAGTGCTGCGGCTTCAACTGCACTGCAATACGAATGGTCACGCCGCGAAACTGTAGGCGTGACCAGACGCCCCGGGCAGGCAGGACACGGCTACACGGTGACTCGCTGCCCCTTGCCGATCACCGTGATCCCCGACTCGGTGACCACGAAGCCCCGCTCGCGGTCGGCGTCCGGGTCCATCCCGATCCGGGCGCCCTCGGGCACGATCACGTTCTTGTCCAGGATCGCCCGGCGCACCACCGCGTGCCGGCCGATGTCCACCCCGTCCATCAGCACGCTCTCGCTGACCGTGGACCAGGAGCGGACGTTGACGTTGGGCGAGAGCACCGAGCTCTCCACGAACGAGCCGGAGACCACCGTGCCGGGCGAGACGATCGAGTTCACCGCGTGCCCGATCCGGCCCTGCCAGCCGTGCACGAACTTGGCCGGGGGCCAGGGGCCCTGGTGGGTGTACAGCGGCCAGTCGTAGTTGTAGAGGTTGAACACCGGGTGCACCGACACCAGGTCCATCTGCGCCTCGAAGTAGGCGTCGATGGTGCCCACGTCACGCCAGTAGTGGCGGTCGCGGTCGGTCGAGCCGCGCACGTCGTTGTCCTTGTAGTCGTACACCGCGGCCTCACCCCGGCCGACGAAGTAGGGCACGATGTCGCCGCCCATGTCGTGCCGCGAGCCCGGGTCGTCGGAGTCGCTGGTGACCGCCTCGATCAGGGCCTTGGCGTCGAACACGTAGTTGCCCATCGAGGCCAGCACCTCGTTCGGCGAGTCCGGCAGGCCGACCGGGTCGGTCGGCTTCTCCAGGAACGCCTCGATCCGCCGCGGGTCCTCGTCGTAGGTCTTGATCACACCGAACTGGTTGGCCTCCTCGATCGGCGTGCGGATCGCGGCCACCGTGCAGCCCGCCCCCGAGTCGATGTGCTGCTGGACCATCGCGGCGAAGTCCATCCGGTACACGTGGTCGGCCCCGACCACCACCACGATGTCCGGCTTCTCGTCGTTCACCAGGTTCAGGCTCTGGTAGATCGCGTCCGCGCTGCCCAGGTACCACCGCTTGCCCACCCGCTGCTGGGCCGGCACCGGCGCGATGTAGTTGCCCAGCTGGGTCGACATCCGCCAGGCCTGGGCGATGTGCCGGTCGAGGCTGTGCGACTTGTACTGGGTCAGCACCACGATCCGCAGGTACCCGGAGTTGACCAGATTGCTCAGCGCGAAATCGACGAGGCGGTAGACGCCTCCGAAGGGTACGGCGGGTTTGGCGCGGTCCACCGTGAGTGGCATCAACCGCTTGCCTTCCCCGCCGGCCAGAACGATCGCCAGAACCTTCGGATTCGCCATGTGCTGACCATAGGCCGTAGGTCCTCGTCCGCACTACGGTGGTGCCCATGCGCGTCGACGTTCTCACTCGTGAATACCCGCCGGATGTCTACGGAGGGGCGGGTGTTCACGTGGAGAATCTCGTCGAGGTTCTCCGCAGCAGGATCGACGTCGAGGTCCGCACCTTCGGCGAACCGCGCGACGAGCGGTCGGTGACCGCCTACCCCGAGCCGGCCACGCTGTCCGGCGCCAACGCCGCCCTGCGCACCTTCGGGGTCGACCTGGCCATCGCCGGTGACTGCGCCGGGGCCGACCTGGTGCACTCGCACACCTGGTACGCCAACCTCGCCGGGCACCTGGCCGGACTGCTGCACGGGGTGCCGCACGTGCTCACCGCGCACAGCCTGGAGCCGCTGCGGCCGTGGAAGGCCGAGCAGCTGGGCGGGGGCTACGCGCTGAGTTCCTGGGCCGAGAAGACGGCCTACGAGGCCGCCTCGGCGGTGATCGCGGTCAGCGCCGGCATGCGGGCCGACATCCTGCGCTCCTACCCCTCGGTCGACCCGGAGAAGGTGAAGGTCGTGCACAACGGCATCGACCTCTCCGGCTGGAAGCGGATCGAGAACGAGGCCACGGTGCGCGCGCTGGGGATCGACCCCGAGCGCCCGAGCATCGTGTTCGTGGGCCGGATCACCCGGCAGAAGGGGCTGCCCTACCTGCTGCGGGCGGCCGCCCAGCTGCCGCCGGAGATCCAGCTGGTGCTGTGCGCCGGGGCGCCCGACACGCCGGAGATCATGGTCGAGGTGAGCGCCCTGGTCGAGGATCTGCAGAAGACCCGCGACGGGGTGGTCTGGCTGCAGCGCATGCTGCCCCGCGACGAGCTCTGCACGGTGCTGTCCACGGCCACCGCGTTCGTCTGCCCGTCGGTCTACGAGCCGCTCGGCATCGTCAACCTCGAGGCGATGGCCTGCGAGGCGGCCGTGGTCGGCACCGCCACCGGGGGCATCCCCGAGGTGGTGCAGGACGGGGTCACCGGTCTGCTGGTGCCGATCGAGCAGGTCAGCGACGGCACCGGAACCCCGCTGGATCCGGACCGGTTCGTGGCCGACCTGGCCGCCGCACTCACCGAGGTGTGCGCCGACCGCGAACGGGCCCGCGCGTGGGGGCGGGCCGGCCGGCAGCGCGCCGAGGAGCACTTCTCCTGGTCGGCCATCGCCGACAGCACGCTCGAGGTCTACCGCTCGGTGCTCTGAGAGAGAATTGAAGACGTCGGTCCGCTGCGGTCCCGCTCCTGGTGGTGGGCCGCACCGGCCGGCGTCCTCGCTCTGACCTGCTCTGTCCTTGCTCTGAACCGAACTCCCCGCCCGCCCGACCGGGCCGGACGGCGTTCGCCAGGACGGACGTCGTCAGTCCTCTTTCTCGAGCATCCCGTTCACCGCGGCGGCCATCGCGCGGCGGGAGACCCCGTCGAGCCGGCGCAGGGCCTGGGCGCGGCGCTCGGCCTCGTGCTGGGTGACCGCAGCCCCGTCGTCCTCGCTGGCCAGCTCCACGATCGCGCGCACCCGGGCGGCCCTCGCAAGCACCTGCACGCAGCGCTGCGGGGTGGTCGGCGGGATGATCCCGCGCTCCAGCCCGCCGTCGCGGATCGCCGCCACCCGCACCGCGGCGTCCTCGCGCCAGCGGGCCACGTCGAGCCGGCCCAGTTCCTCGATCGCCTCGGCCAGCGCGGTGCGCAGTTCGCGGTCGGCCTCACCGACGCTGCCCAGGTCGGTGACCCGGCGGCGGCCGACCGAGTGCGCCTGCCACGACACCATCGCGCCGGGCTCGTAGACCGAGCCGAACTCGGTGATCTCGGCCACGATCCCGATCGCCGGGCCGCCCGGGCCGTCCGGCCCGTCACCGGTCAGCACGCACTCGCCGGCCTCCACCGCGGCCTCGTTGAAACTGGGCGGGCCGGGCAGGCCGAGCATGTCGCCGGGAGCGGGCAGCGCCACGGTGAGGCTGGGGGTGCCGTGCCGCTGGAGGCTGGTGAGCAGTTCGAGCAGACCGCCCTTGGGGGCCAGGCCGAGCGTGGCCGAGACCTCGAAGTCGGCGGTCACCTCGTGCGGTTCGTCGTCCCGGGTCACCGCGGCCACCGCCAGAGCCGGATCCAGACCGTCGGCGAGCACGGCGGTGCCCCAGGCGGCGAGACGGGCAGACCTGGGCAGCAACAGCATCACGTCAGCCTAAAGCCTGTCGGGCGCCCACCGGCCGGTCCTGAGAACTGTGATCTGCGGCGGATCTGCGCGGAACCGGCCCACCCGGGGGCGCGGGTGATCGCCGGTGTCATAGGGTCCTCGCATGGCCGACGTGCTGGATCTGGACGGCGTCACGATCATGCGTGGCGGCAACGCACTCCTGGACGACGTGAGCTGGCAGGTCAGCGAGGGGGAGCGGTGGGTGGTGCTGGGCCCCAACGGCGCCGGCAAGACCACGCTGCTGCAGGTCGCCGCGGCCCGCATGCACCCGACCAAGGGCAGCGCCGTGATCCTGGGCGAGACCCTGGGCGGGACCGACGTCTTCGAGCTGCGCCCGCGGATCGGCCTGGCGAGTGCCGCTCTGGCCGAACGCATCCCGGCCGAGGAGGTGGTGCGCGACGTCGTCCTCACCGCGGCCTATGCGATCGCCGGCCGCTGGCGCGAGGAGTACGACAAGCTCGACCACGGCCGGGCCGGTGACCTGCTCGCCGCCTTCGGGGTGGAGCACCTCCTCGAGCGAACCTTCGGCACGCTGAGCGAGGGCGAGCGCAAGCGCGTCCAGCTGGCCCGCTCGCTGATGACCGACCCGGAACTGGTGCTGCTCGACGAGCCGGCCGCGGGCCTGGACCTGGGCAGCCGCGAGACCCTGGTGCGCGACCTGGCCGAGCTGGCCGGCGACCGCCGCTCGCCGGTGCTGGTCCTGGTCACCCACCACGTCGAGGAGATCCCGCCCGGGTTCACCCACGTGCTGATGCTGCGCGGCGGCCAGGTGGTCACCGCCGGGCCGATCGAAGAGACGCTGAACGACGAGAACCTGACCAAGACCTTCGACGTTCCTCTGAATGTGCAGCAGGTGGCGCAACGCTGGACGGCGGTACTGCGTCAGGAGTAGCGGAGGGGTCACCCTCCGCCGGGACCAAGCGGAGGAGTGCGGGTGGACGACTGGGGCGACAAGGCCTGGCTGATCTGGATCGGTGCGGCCGTGGTGCTCGGCCTGGTCGAGATCACCACGCTCGACTTCTTCTTCCTGATGCTGGCCGGTGGCGCGCTGGCCGCGGCCGGGGCCGACGCCCTCGGCGGTGGGCTGCCGCTACAGGTGCTGGCGTTCGCGCTCGCCTCGGGCGTGCTGATCGGCGTGGTCCGCCCGCCGCTGAAGGCGTGGATGACGCGTGGGCAGGACACCGTCACCGGTACCGCCGCGTTGGTCGGCGCCCCGGCGCTGGTGCTCGAGCCGGTCACCGAGCACACCGGGCTGGTCAAGCTGGCCGGTGAGACCTGGACCGCGCGGATCCTGCCCGGTGGCCTCACCCTCGAGGTGGACAGCCCGGTGCACGTGGTGCGCATCGACGGGGCCACCGCGGTGGTGGCCTCGAACCAGGAGATCCCGCAGATCCCCGAGCTCGCCGAGATCCCCGAGCTGGCCGACGAGCCCTCCCCGCAGTCCGAGCGTCCCGAGCGTCCCGAGAGCCCCGAAGGAAGGCAGTAGTCATGGAACCAGGCGATATCGTGCTCCTCGTCGTCCTCGCCCTGGTGGTGCTGATGGTCGGCACCACCATCGCGAAGGCGATCCGGATCGTCCCGCAGGCCACCACCGTGCTGGTCGAACGGCTGGGCCGGTACTCGCGCACGCTGGAACCGGGCCTGCACTTCCTGGTCCCGTTCGTCGACCGGCCGCGCGCCGTGGTCGACATGCGCGAGCAGGTGGTCTCGTTCCCGCCGCAGCCGGTGATCACATCGGACAACCTGGTGGTGAGCATCGACTCGGTGATCTACTTCCAGCCGACCGACCCCAAGGCCGCGGTCTACGAGATCTACAACTACATCCAGGGCATCGAGCAGCTCACCGTCACCACGCTGCGCAACGTGATCGGCTCGCTCGACCTGGAGCAGACGCTGACCAGCCGCGACCAGATCAACGGGCAGCTGCGCGGGGTGCTGGACGACGCGACCGGCCGCTGGGGCATCCGGGTGAACCGGGTCGAGCTCAAGGCCATCGACCCGCCCGCCTCGGTGCAGGACTCGATGGAGAAGCAGATGCGGGCCGAGCGGGACCGGCGCGCGGCCATCCTGAACGCGGAGGGCGTCAAGCAGTCACAGATCCTCACCGCCGAGGGGGACAAGCAGTCGGCCATCCTGCGGGCCGAGGGCCAGGCCCAGGCCGCGGTGCTGAAGGCCCAGGGTGAGTCCAAGGCCATCCTGCAGGTGTTCGACGCGATCCACCGCGGCGACGCCGACCCCAAGCTGCTGGCCTACCAGTACCTGCAGATGCTGCCGCAGATCGCCAACGGCACGGCCAGCAAGATGTGGATCGTGCCGACCGAGCTCACCCAGGCGCTGGGCAGCATCAGCGGCGCGCTCGGGGGAGACCCGGAGACGATCGCGGCGCCGTCGGCGGCCCGGTACCGCGAGCGCGACACCGGCATCAGCGACAACCCGTTCGACGGCACCGAGCTGGAAGACCCGAACGAGGCGCTGGAGCGGGCCCGGCAGGAAGCTGCCGGGGCCTCGGCCGAGGCCGACGCGGACGCACGGAAGGTGTCGGGGGCCGGTGGCCTGGGCAGCTCGGCCACGCCCCCCGGCCCGGGGCCGAGCGGTTACGGCACGCCCCCCGAGAACGCGTAGATGATCGACTGCTCGGTCGAGAGCACGAGGTCCACGTACCACCCCGCACGGTTGTAGGCGTACAGCGCGGCCCGGTCCCGGGCCGCGCTGTCGCGTGTGGTGTCGCGCAGGCCGGTGGCGCACAGGTAGCGGGCGGCCGAGAAGATCGCGTCCTCGGCGTCCCAGATGTCGACCACCCGGTCACCGTCGCCGTCCACCCCGTAGGCCGCGAAGGTGGCCGGCATGAACTGCATCGGTCCCTTGGCCCCGGCCGAGGAGGGCCCCACGTTGCGCCCGTGCCCGCTCTCCACCTGACCCACGGCCGCCAGCAGGGTCCACCGCAGCCCTGGGCAGGCGCCCGCCGCCGCCCGGTAGGCCAGCTCGTACTCGGTGGGGATGCCCAGCGCAGTGACCTTTCCGGTGGCGGTCTGCCGGTCGGCCCGGGCCGTGCGCTGCGCCCGCGCCAGCTCCGCCCGCGCCTGCTCCGCCGCGCGGGCCTGCTTCGCCTGACGGTCCAGCCGCCGCAGCGTGAGCCGGGCGTCCTGCAGCGCACTCTCCGCCCGGTCGGCCTCGGCCTGCAGCTCGTTCAGGGCGGCCAGGTGCTCGTCCGCCGCCCGCTCGGCCTCGGCCGCCCGCCGCTCGGCCAGCCGGGAGTCGGCGTCGGCACTGCGCAGACTCCGCTCGTTCGAGGTCATCACCCCGCTGAGCAGCCGCTGGTTGGTGCTCTGCCACCACAGCAGTTCGGTGGGGGAGTCGGCCGCCAGCAGCGTCGCGGTCAGCCCGGCCGAGCCGCCGGAGGCGTAGATCGCGCGGATGTCCTGCCCCCGCTGGACCTCCGCCGCGGCCCGCGCGGCGGCGGCCTGGTCGGCGTCCACAACGGCTGCGTCCGCCGCCTCGAAAGACTTCGACAACCGGGTAAGCCCGCGGGCGACGGCCCGCTCTGCGTCGGTGTACTCCTCGACCAGGGCCTCCACCCGGGCCCGGGCGCGCTTCGCCCGGGCCTCGGCGCCTGCCGAGGTGCCTGCCGAGGTGTCGGTGGTGAAAGCAATGGCAACGGGTTGCCCGCGCGCAGGTTCACGACCCCCAGCCGGCGCCGCGAACACCACGGCCGCAACCAGAAGGCCGACGATCCCCCCGCACGACCCGGCCAGGCGCAGGCCGGGTCGGCGGTGCCCGGCGCCCGGCTCGATCCCCTCCACCCCACAACAGTCGGGCTCCTCCCGCCCCGCCTTGACCCTCGGCCCCGTCCCACTCACCCGCAACGCCTCGGGATGCCGCCGAGCCCGCCGAACGGCAGGGTGGTCGCCGTGGGCGGGGACAAGAACGCAGGTCAGAAGCGATCCAGCAGCAAGCAGGCCGAGGCCCGGCGGTGGCTGTTCGCCGACCAGCTCGGGCCGCACTACCTGGACTCGCCGGACCAGCCGGTGCTGCTGATCGAGTCGCAGCAGGTGTTCCGGCGCCGCCGATTCCACCGCCGCAAGGCCCATCTCGTCCTCTCGGCCCTGCGCCACCGCGCCGCCGAACTGGGCGACCAGGCCACCTTCCAGCAGACCCGCACCTACCGGGAAGGCCTGCCCCCGGACACGTCCGGGCTCAGCGTCTGCGCCCCCACCACCTACGCCGCCCGCCGCCTGATCGGGTCCTTGGACGTCGAGATGCTTCCCTCCCGCGGCTACGCCGTCGACGAGGCGCAGTTCGCCGACTGGGCCGAACGCCGCGGTGGCCGCAAGCTGCTGATGGAGGACTTCTACCGCGACGTCCGCAAGCACCATCGTCTTCTGCTGGAAGGCGACGGCGAGCCGGTCGGCGGCCGCTGGAACTACGACCAGGACAACCGCGAACCTCCGCCCAAGGCACCCACCCTCGCCCAGGCGAGGGGCCTCGACGCCCCCTGGTGGCCGGAGGAGGACGAGATCGATGAGCAGGTCCGGGCCGACCTGGACCGCTGGGAACGGGACGAGGGCATCCAGTTCCTCGGCGAGGACGGGCCCCGCCGCTTCGCCGTCACCCGCGACGAGGCGCTGAAGGCCCTGGAGTCGTTCGTCACCACCCGGCTGCACGACTTCGGCCCCTACGAGGACGCGATCCTGACCGACGACCGCTGGATGGCGCACTCCCTGCTCTCGGTGCCGCTGAATCTCGGCCTGCTGCATCCGGTCGAGGTCGCCCAGCGGGCCGAGCGCGCCTACCACGAGGGCGACGCCGGCCTGGCCAGCACCGAGGGCTTCGTCCGGCAGGTGGTCGGCTGGCGCGACTACGTCTGGCACGTCTACTGGCACTTCGGTGACGACTACCGGCGACGCAACCACCTGAAGGCTCGCCGGAAGCTGCCCAAGTGGTTCGCCGAGCTTGACCCCGACGGCGAGGTCGGGGCCAAGTGCCTGTCCAGCGCGCTGGCCTCGGTCCGCGAGGACGGCTGGGCGCACCACATCCCCCGGCTGATGGTCCTCGGGAACTGGGCCCTGCAGCAGGGTTACGACCCGGTGGCGGTCACCGACTGGTTCCACCGGGCCTTCGTCGACGGCTACGACTGGGTGATGGTGCCGAACGTGGTCGGGATGGCCCTGCACGCCGACGGCGGGGCGATGATGACCAAGCCCTACGCGGCCGGGGGTGCCTACATCAACCGGATGAGCGACCACTGCGGCGGCTGCCGGTACAACCCGAAGAAGCGGCTGGGCCCGGACGCCTGCCCGTTCACCGCCGGCTACTGGGCCTTCCTCGACCGCAACCGGGAGGAGTTCGCGAACAACCACCGGATGAGCCGGTCGTACGCCGGGATGGGCCGGCTGAACGACCTCGAGGCGGTGCTGGAGCAGGAGCGTCACCGGGGCGCCTCGGCACCCTAATAAAATCGTCCGGTGACCCTGATCCACCTGGACGACCCGCACGACGAACGCCTCAGCGACTACGTCGGCCTGACCGACGTGGTGCTGCGCACCCGGCTCGAGCCGGCCGGCGGCCTCTACATGGCCGAGAGCGAGAAGGTGATCCGCCGGGCGCTGCGGGCCGG
The DNA here is from genome assembly GCF_030269265.1 of Kineosporia sp. NBRC 101677. Lineage (NCBI taxonomy): Bacteria > Bacillati > Actinomycetota > Actinomycetes > Kineosporiales > Kineosporiaceae > Kineosporia > Kineosporia sp. NBRC 101677. The sequence goes on along the minus strand of NZ_BSTA01000010.1, from coordinate 174,727 downwards.
GCACCGGCCGCGCTCGATGATGCTGGCCGAGAAGTGGCGGGACTCGCTCGACGACCTGGTCCGCGACGTGCAGGCGGCCGGGGCCCCGGTGTTCACCGGCCCGATCGACCTGGTCGAGGCGATCACCGGGTTCAACGTGCACCGGGGCGCGATCGCGGCGATGCACCGGCCGGTCCTGCCCTCGGTGGAGTCGGTGGTGGCCGGCGCCCGGCGGATCGTGGTGCTGGAGAACATCACCGACCACACCAACGTGGGCGCGATCTTCCGCTCGGTGGCCGGCCTGGGGGCCGACGCCGTGCTGGTCACCCCGCGCTGCGCCGACCCGCTCTACCGGCGCTCGGTGCGGGTCTCGATGGGCACGGTGTTCCAGGTGCCGTGGACCCGGATCGACCCCTGGCCCGGCGGCATGGACGACCTGCAGAAGGCCGGTTTCGACGTGGCCGCCCTGGCCCTGGGCCCGAACGCGGTGAGCCTGGACGAGTACGTGGCCAAGGCCCCGGAGAAGGTCGCCCTGGTCCTGGGGACCGAGGGCGACGGCCTGAGCCCGGTCACGATCGAGCACGCCGACCGGGCCGTCACCATCCCCATGGCCGGCGGCGTGGACTCGCTCAACGTGGCCGCGGCGGCGGCCGTGGCGATGTGGAGCCTGCGCGTGGGGTAGGCGGTCAGCAGCTGCTCAGAGCAGGCGCGGGCCGTCCTCGTCGGTGGTCACCGGCTCGGGCACGCGATAGCTGTCCAGGTCGATGTAACGGCCCCCTTCCGAGGGACTTTCGGGCGAGAGCGGCGGCGACGGAACGAACTGCCGCGGGATCAGCCCAGGCCGGGTGTTCCAGACCCGCAGCCACTCGCAGACCTCCGGGGAGGGCGGCGCGAAACCCGGCCGGGCCCGTCCGAAGAGCCAGCCCGAGGCCAGCCGGACACCGCAGCCACGCAGCACGCTCGCCTCGTCCAGGCTCTCCACGTCCTCGGCCAGCACCGCCGCGCCGAGCTCCTCGGCCAGGTCGACCACGTTCTCCACCAGCCGGCGCCGCACCGCGTGCAGGTGCACGTCCCGCACCAGCTCGGCGGGCACCCGCACCAGGTCGGGCACCAGGTGCTCGAGCGCGGTGAGGTCGTCCAGCCCGGCGCCGCCGGCCCCGGCCGCGACCAGCAGGCCCCGCCCGCGCAGCTCGGAGACCACCTCGATCGCCGGGTGCCGCGGGGCCAGGTACGGGCTGATCAGGCTCAGCACCAGGTCGCTGATCTCACCGGCCCGCTCCAGCACGTCGAGCACGTCGCGGTGGGTCAGGGCGTCCGCGTCCATCTCGACGGCCAGGAACTTGTCCGCGGGCAGGGCGACCCGCTCGCGCACCGCGGACTGCAGGGCCAGGGCCCCGAGCTGTCCGGAGAGCCCGGCCTGGGCGGCCGCCTCGAAGTAGGGCGCGGCCGAGCGGGCGGCCCAGTCCCCGACCCGCACCGTGGCCTGGTAGCCCAGACAGGTGCCGTCGGCCAGGGCCACCACCGGCCGGTGGATGCTGCGGATGGTCGCGGGCCGCGCCAGGGTCTGCGCGATCGGCTCGGCGATCTCGGGCTCGCGCGGCGCGATGACGGCGAGTTCCGACGAGGTCGAGTACGCCGGCGGATCCTCTTGGGGGCGCCCCGGAAGGACAGTCGTCACGGCCGACACGCTAGGGCGCTTGCGCACCACAGTCCATTACTGGACGTCAACATTCGATAACGCTCTGTCAATATGGTGAAACTGTCCGGCTCGCCGTCGTTTGCCGCCGGGGACGATCGGGGCCAGCCGGAGCAGATCGGGACCACAGAGCGCGGCGGCACCGAAAAGGGCCAACTGAGGACGAGTCTGCGCGCCGGCCGAAGTCGGGTCGGGTCGGTCTCAGGCCACCTGGGGAGGAGCAGTGCGCTCCTGCTCGCGGGCGGTGCACTCCTGGTCGATCTCGGCCGAGGCCTCCCGCAGGCCGGCCAGGATCGCGTCGTTGATCTGGCCGAGCTGCACCACCTGCTCGGGGGTGAGCCGGTCGAACAGGTGCGCGCGCACGCTGGCCACGTGCGACGGGGCGGCGTTGGACAGCGCCTCGAACCCGGCGTCGGTGAGCACCGCGAAGGCCCCCCGCCGGTCGGTCGGGCAGCTCTCCCGTTCGACCCAGCCGTTGGCCACCAGCCGGGCCACCGCGTGCGAGAGCCGGCTGCGGGAGGAGTCGCTGGCGTCGGCCAGGTCGCTCATCCGCAGCCGTCGGCCGGGGGTCTCGGACAGGCGCACCAGGATCTCGTAGTACGACTGCGGGATGCCCGAGTCGTGCTGCAGCTCGCGGTCGAGCTGGGCGGCCAGCAGCCGGGTGGCGGCCAGATAGGAACGCCAGGTGTGGTGCTCTTCCTCGTCCAGCCACCGCGGTTGCGCCATACGCAGCACTGTACCTTTCGGTCTGTAACCGCGCGCGGGAAGGTTGAACGCTCACCCATATGGGCTGACCTCAGTGGAACAGCGAGGACACCGACTCCCCGTTGTGGATCCGCCGGATCGCCTCGGCCAGCGCGGGGGCGATCGAGAGGACCTCGAGCTTGGGCACCCGCTTCTCCTTGCCGATCGGCACGGTGTTGGTGCAGATCACCTCGAGCACGTCCGGCTGGGCCTGGAGCCGGTCCAGGGCGTTGGAGGAGAACAGCCCGTGCGTGCAGGCCACCCGGATCTGCCCGGCGCCGCGCTCGCGCAGCCGCTCCAGCAGCTCGAACACCGTGCTGCCCTTGGCGATCTCGTCGTCCAGCACGATCACGTCCCGGCCGGTGACGTCGCCGATGATGTCGGTGATCACCACCTGGTCGTCGGAGAAGCGCTGCTTGGCCCCGGCCGCCACCGGCACCCCGAGGATGCGGGCGAAGGCGGTGGCCGCCTTGGCGTTGCCCAGGTCGGGGGAGACCACCACGGTGTTGGACAGGTCGTAGGGCTGGAAGTGGGCGGCCAGTTCGCGCAGGGCGTGCAGGTGGTCGACCGGCACGCTGAAGAAGCCGTGCACCTGGGGCGAGTGCAGGGTCATGGTGAGCACCCGCCCGGCCCCGGCGGTGTTCAGCAGGTCGGCCACCAGCCGGCCGCCGATCGAGATCCGCGGCGCGTCCTTCTTGTCCGAGCGCGCGTAGGCGTAGTGCGGCATCACCACGGTGGTGCGGGCGGCCGAGGCGCCCCGCGCGGCGTCCAGCAGCAGGAGCAGCTCGACCAGGTTCTCCTGGACCGGCGGCACCAGCGGCTGGATCAGGTAGACGTCCCGCTCGCGGCAGTTGGCCTGCAACTGCACCTCGAGGCAGTCGTTGGCGAAGCGGGAGGTGCGGGAGGGCAGGAGCGGCACCGAGAGGTACTGGCAGATCTCCTCGGCGAGCTCGACGTGGGCACTGCCGGAGAAGATGGCGATGTCTCTCACATGCGCAGACCCTAGCGCAGACGCTGCTTGACCACCTTGCCCATGGCGTTACGCGGCAGTTCGCTCACGAAGACCACCTCACGCGGCCGCTTGTGCACCGAAAGCCGCTGCGCCACATGGTCGATCACCTGTTCCGAGGTGAGCCCGTCGGCCACCACGAAGGCCCGGACCCGCTCGCCCAGGTCCTCGTCCGGCACACCGATCACGGCCACCTCACGCACCCCGGCCAGGCCGAGCAGGACGTCCTCGATCTCACCGGCGCCGATCCGGTAGCCACCGCTCTTGATCAGGTCGGTGGAGGCCCGGCCGACGATCCGGTGCCAGCCGTCGGCGCCGATCGTGGCCACGTCGCCGGTGCGGAACCAGCCGTCGGCGGTGAACGCCTTCGCGTTGGCCTCGGGCCGGTGCAGGTAACCGGAGAACACGGTGGGCCCCTGGATCTGCAGCTCGCCCACCGCCTCGCCGTCGTGCGGCAGCACCGTGCCGTCGTCGTCGGCCAGCCGGGTCTGCGTGCCCGGCACCGGCACCCCGACCTGGCCCGGGCGGCGCTCGCCGTCGGCCCGGCTGCTCACGGTGATCAGCGTCTCGGTCATCCCGTAGCGCTCGACCGGCTGGTGCCCGGTGAGCCGGGTGAGGCGCTCGAAGACCGGCACCGGCAGGGGAGCGCTGCCGGAGACCAGCAGACGGGCCCCGCGCAGGGCGTCGGCCGACTGCGGGTCGGCCGCGATCCGCGACCAGACCGTGGGCACGCCGAAGAAGAGCGACCCGCCCGCCTGTGCGGCCTCGGCGTAGGCGGCCGGTCTCGGCCGGACCGTGTGCACCAGCGGCGAGCCGACCCGCAGCGGGCCGAGCACGCCCAGCACCAGGCCGTGCACGTGGAAGATCGGAAGCCCGTGCACCAGACGGTCTTCCGGCGTCCAGGACCAGGCGTCGGCCAGTGCGTCCAGACCGGCGGCGATGGCCGAGCGGGTGACCGGCACGCCCTTGGGTGCACCGGTGGTGCCGCTGGTGTAGAGGATCAGCGCCGTGCTCTCCCCGGCCGGCTCGGGGTGGCTGCCCCGGCCCTGGGCGGTGAGGTCGACGTCCTCGGCGCGAAGGGTGAGCTCGGCACCGGAGTCGTTCAGGATGTGCGCCCGCTCGGTCTCCCCGCTGTCGGGCGGGACCGGGACCACCGGGACCCCGGCGAGCAGGCACCCGACGATCGCGGTGACGGTACGGGCGTCCGCGGTGGCCTCGACCGCCACCGCGCCGGCGCCGTGCACCCGATCGGCCACCGCCCCGGCGGCGGCCAGCAACTGCGCCCGGCCGAGGCCGACCTCGCCGACCCTCAGGGCCTCGGCCCGGTCCTGCGCCGGTGAGCCGGGCGAGGTCTGTGAGGTCAGCGAGGTCAGCAGCTCAGCCATGCGGTCAGTTCACCAGGTTCAGCCGACCACGGCCAGGGCGTCGATCTCGACCAGCATGTCCGGGTGCGGCAGGCCCACCATCACGGTGGTCCGCGAGGGCAGCACGCCGGAGGCGCAGCGGCCGGTCAGGTACTCGGCGTAGGCCTCGTTCATCGCCGAGAAGTGGTCGCGGGTGGTCAGGTACACGCGCAGCATGATCACGTCGTCGAAGGTCGCGCCGCCCGCGGTGAGCACCGCCTCGACGTTCTGGAGCACGCGCACGGTCTGCGCCTTCACGTCGCCGACGAAGACGAACTCACCGGTCTGCGGGTCGGTCGGCGCCTGACCGGAGACCTGCACGGTGTTGCCCACCCGCACCCCGACGGAGAAGGGCAGGGTGGGGGCGGCGGCGTCGGCCGGGGTGAGGGCGGAGCGCTCGGTCATGAAGACGATCCTTCGCAAAAAGGTAAGGGGGAGGAAACGCGGAAAGAGCGGGCGCCCAGCATTGCAGACGCCCCACCCCTCGGTGTTCTCAGCGGGCGCACGGGCGCCGGCGGCTGCCCTCGGCCAGCAGGTGACGCAGTTCGGCCGCCGCCTCGGTGCCGGTGTCGACCCGGCGGCGGAACGGCAGGCGCACGTCGCAGTGCTCGCGCAGCTTCTCCACCCGCAGCACGATCCCGTAACGGTCCAGGGCCACCGGCAGCACCCGGACCACCCCGAGCAGGGCCTGCGGCTCGCACAGCCGGGACAGCGTGTCGATCGCGTCCGGGTGGTGGGCGACCAGGTGCTGCAGCTGCTCGGCGGCGCCCAGGTGCAGCGGGTCCGGCTCGCCGCGCCGGTAGTCCTCCACCGTGACCCAGTCGTGGCGGCCGTCCCCCTCGAGCATGACCTCGGCCACGTCGATCCGCAGGCCCACCGAGCCGGTGGAGGCGGCGCGCCCCGGCCGGACCGGGTGAGGGATCGACATCCAGCCACCCAGGCAGACCCTCGACCGGACCCGGTCGCGCACACTGACCGCGCAGAGTTCGGTAAGCTCTACGGTGACTGCAATATCTTCTTCGGAAGTCCCTCGGGCTGCTTGCGCTGCCCGAGCTAACGTGCTGCTCGTTTCAAGCGTTAGGATCACGTCGCCCAACGGGTCGTCGTGATGACACCCGAGAAGGTCGACGCGACCGCCGTCCCACCGGACCGACACCGAGGCGGCCGCGGCCAGAACAGTTCGAGCTCTTTCCGCCTGTGACGGGCGGGTGGGGGTGTGCGTGCGAGTGTCCACTTGCGCCTCCAGCAACATAGGTAAGCCTTACCTAACCTACCGTGGAGATCAGTCAGTGAATAACCCCCGTCCCAAGGCGAAGTTGTCTCGCGCCCTCGGCATCCCGCTCACCCCGAAGTGCGTGAAGTACTTCGAGCAGCGTCCCTACCCGCCGGGTGACCACGGCCGGGCCCGCAAGTCCACCTCGGACTACAAGGTCCGTCTGCTCGAGAAGCAGCGCCTGCGCTACCAGTACAACATCAGCGAGACGCAGCTGGCCCGGGCCTTCGAGAAGGCCCACCGCAGCGCCGCCAAGACCGGTGAGGCGCTGGTCACCTCGCTGGAGACCCGGCTCGACGCCCTGGTGCTGCGCAGCGGCTTCGCCCGCACCATCTACCAGGCCCGTCAGGCCGTCACGCACCGCCACATCACCGTCAACGGCATCCTCGTCGACAAGCCGTCGTACCAGGTCAAGCCGGAAGACGTGATCGCGGTCGCGCCGCGCAGCCGGAACAAGACGCCGTTCCAGGTCGCCGCCGCCGGTGCGCACCAGCTCGCCACCACGCCGCCCTACCTCGAGGTGCTGCTGCCGCAGCTGCACGCCCGTCTGGTCCGCCAGCCGGCGCGCGAAGAGGTTCCGGTGACCTGCAACGAGCAGCTCGTCGTCGAGTACTACTCGCGCTGATCCGCCCGTAGTACCCGCACCACCAGCACGACCAGCACGACCTCTGACTGTTCACCTCCACGGGTGACGTACGCGGTGCAGGGCCCGGAACTTTGGGTCCCTGCACCGCTACGGTCGTTGGCTTCTTGCCGTGACCTTCGTCACCCGGGAGGGAACATCAGATCCTTCGATGGGAGTTCGGGCCATGGGCGCTGCCAGCACCGGCGGCCTGCCCGGACCCGTCGCCCTGCTGCCCGGCAGCCTGCTGCTCGACGAGGACTGGCTGTCCGGCCAGGTGCGTGACACCGGCACCTTCTACGGCTGCACCGAACCCCGCCTCAACGCCACCCTCTGGTGGTACTCGGCGAGCGCCGTCCTGCTCGGCCCCTCGGTGCACGAGTACGTGCTGCTCGGCCGGGCCACCTCGGTGCGGGCCCAGGACGTGCGTCTGTCGCCCCGGCGGGCCGGTCTCGAACGCGTCGTCCCGGGCCCGGCTCTCGAGCCCGGCGGGTCGGCGTTCGGGGCTCACCTCGATCACGCGGTCGCCCCGATGGTGGACGCTCTCGGGCGCGTCGGTGGGGTCACTCCCCAGTCGTTGTGGGCGATTACGTCGGATTCCCTGGCCACCCGTCTGCTGGCTGAGACGCAGGTCACCGGGGCTGCCGACGCCGCGGAGCGGCTCGCCCACGACATCGCGGCCGGTTCCCTCCGGCTGAAGCCGTCTCCCCGCTTCGTCCGGGTTCCCGGCCGGGCCGGTGCATCGCGCACCTACGTCCACCGCGTCTCGTGCTGTCTGCTCTACCGCGTCCCGATGGGCAAGTGCCTGAGCTGCCCCCGCCAGACCCCGGCCGAACGCGCCGAACGTCTGCAGGCGCACGCCCGCAACAGCCCCTACTGAACCGGCTCGCCCAAAGCCCGACCGATCGTCCTCAAGGAGTCACTGATGGCCATGGACGCCGACGCTTCGACCCTGGACACGTTCGTCGCCCTGGGCGACTCGTTCACCGAGGGCCTGCACGACGAGCTGGGACCGGACGGGCGGCACCGCGGCTGGGCCGACCGGGTGGCCGAGGGGCTGGCCACCGCCAACGGCCGGGTGCGCTACGCGAACCTCGCCATCCGCGGACGGCTGCTCGACCAGGTGATCGCCGAGCAGGTGCCGGTGGCCATGGCGCTCAAGCCCGCCCTGGTCTCCTTCCACGCCGGCGCCAACGACATCCTGCGCCCCGGCGTGGACGTGCCGCGGCTGCTGGGCAAGTACGAGGAGACGGTGGCCCGGTTGCGTGAGAACGGCAGCCAGGTGCTGCTGTTCACGGTCGGCGGCACACCCCGCGACACCAGCCGCAGCCCGCGCCGGAGCCGGCTGGACGGGCCGTTCGCCGCGTTCAGCACCTGTGCCCGGCGGGTGGCCGACCGGTACGGCTGCGTTCTCGCCGACATCGGCGACGTGCAGGTGCTGCGCGACCGCCGGCTGTGGCACGAGGACCGCCTGCACCTGACCCCGGAAGGTCACGCCCGGATCGCGGCGGCGGTGATGGAGAGCCTCGGCCTGGACGACCCGGCCCTCCTGGCCGGCGACACCGGCTGGTGGCGCGAACCGCTCCCGGCCAAGGTCGCCGCCGGGCGCGTCAACGACCTGGCCGGCGACCTGCGCTGGGCCCGTACCTTCCTGCTGCCCTGGGTGGGGCGGCGGCTGCGGGGCGTCTCCAGCGGTGACGCGCTTCTGCCGAAACGTCCCGATCTGGTGGAGATCACGGCCCGCCCCTAGGCGTACGGCCGCGTCGGGCGCCTTCAGAAAGCCTGCCGCGCGTCGATGTCAACTACGTCCACCCGAGGGGCCCGCTCCGCGTACCCGCGGGCGCGCTCTGCGCTGAACGGAGTTGCTGCCTGATGTCTCGTCTCTCGGCCTGGCCGATCCGGATCGTGTTCCGGGTCCTGGTCGCCATCACCGTGCTGGCCCTGGCCGCGATCGTGGTGGCGGTCACAGTCTCGCACCGCTCCCAGACCGACTCCCGGGACCAGTACGAGCAGACGATCGTCGCGTACGTGAACGTCAAGGACATGGAGAACACCGGGACGAAGATCGTGCTGGACAACACGATCATCACCTACGTGCCGCAGGCCTCCGAACAGTACCGCTCGGTCCTGGACACCGACATCGCGAAGATGAAGGAACTGGTGGCCTCGAGCGCCGGCCTCGACATCCCGGACGACCTGAAGCAGCAGATCGCCGCCGTCGGCACGGCCTACACCGACCTGGGCGACTTCCTGGTCGGCCTGGCCCCGCCGAAGAACGCGGCCGAGACGGCGCAGCAGGGCGAGGACTTCACCGCCAAGAGCACGGCGGCCAACGAGGCCATCGCCGCCGCGCTGGAGACCGCCTACGCCCGGGTGCAGAAGCTCGACGCGGACATCGACGACGCGGGCCGCAGCAGCAACATCACCACGCTCACCCTGTGCGTGGTCACCGCCCTGCTGATCGGCGGGTTGCTGCTGGCCTACGGCCGGCGGATCGCGGGTGGCATCGAGGCCCTGAAGACGGCGGTCGAGCAGATCTCGGCCGGGGACCTGACCCACCCGGTGCCGGCGCACGGCAAGGACGAACTGGCCCAGATGGCCGGGGCACTGGAGAACATGCGGCTCAAGCTGGCGCAGATCTTCCGGCAGTTGGTCGACTCCAGCAACCGGCTGGGCGACTCGGCGACCACCCTGAGCGGCATCTTCACCGAGGTCGGGGCCACCTCGGACCGCTCGTCGGCGCAGATGGGCTCGGTCTCGGCCACGGCCAACGAGGTCTCGGCGAACATCCAGACGGTGGCGGCCGGCTCGGAGGAGATGGGCGCCTCGATCGGCGAGATCGCCCGCAGCGCGGGCGACGCCGCCCGCGAGGCCACCGCGGCGGTGAGCGCGGTGGAGTCGACCACCAGCACGATGAACAAGCTGGGGGAGTCGTCCCGGGAGATCGGCGACGTGATCAAGCTGATCACCTCGATCGCCGAGCAGACCAACCTGCTGGCCCTGAACGCCACCATCGAGGCGGCCCGGGCGGGGGACGCGGGTAAGGGCTTCGCGGTGGTCGCGGACGAGGTGAAGCAGCTGGCCCAGGAGACCGCGCGGGCCACCGAGGACATCTCGGCGCGGGTGGAGACCATCCAGGCCGACGCGATCCAGGCCGGGGAGTCGATCCAGTCGGTGGCCGCGGTGATCAACCGGATCAACGAGTACCAGGCCACGATCGCCTCGGCGGTGGAGGAGCAGAGCGCCACCACCCAGGCGATCAACTCCGGGGTGAACGAGGCCGCCAACGGCTCCACCGAGATCGCCGGGTCGATCGCGGCGGCCGCCCAGGCCGCCGCGACCACCGCCGGCTCGATGCAGCAGGGCACCGGCAGTGCCCAGCAGATCGCCTCGCTGCGGCAGGAGCTGAACTCGCTGATCGCGAGCTTCCGGCTGCCTGCCTGACTGTTGCCTGACTGCTGCCCAGCTGGTTCTCAGCCCATCATCATGTGGGCCTGCATCTCGGCCGAGTCCTCCTCGCTGAGCTGCGGCTTGCGCTTGGGCAGCAGGACCAGCGCCACCACGAAGGCGATCGCCACCATGCCCGCGGCCCACCAGAAGGTGTGCCCGAACGCCTCGGCCATCAGGTTCAGCATCTGCTGCACGGCCGCCGGGTCGGGGGCCTGCGCGTCGGTGGCAGCACCGGCGCTCTCCGGGCCCATCGAGCCCGCACCGGGGATCCGGTCGCTGATCGCGGCGGTCAGGATGACCACCATCACCGCGGTGCCGATCGAGGAACCGGTCTGCTGGATGATGTTCAGGGTGGTGCTGGCCTTGGCCACGGCGTTGCGGCGCAGGGTCTGCATGGCCCCGGTCATCAGCGGCATCATCGAGAAGCCCATGCCGACGCCCATCAGGAACAGGTAGCCGGACAGTTCCCAGTAACCCGTGTCGGCGGTGATCCGGGTGAGGCCGACGAACGAGAGCGCCACGCAGAGCAGACCGACCGGGGCGACCCGGCCGACGCCGGTGCGGTCGACCAGGGTGCCGGCGATCGGCATCGCGATCATCGCGCCCACACCCTGCGGGGCGAGCAGCAGACCGGTGTCGAAAGCGCCCTCCAGGCGCACCTGCTGGAGGTACAGCGGCAGCAGGAGCATGCCGCCGAACACCGAGATGATCATCAGCAGCATGGTCACCGAGGAGGCGGCGAACACCTTGTTGGTGAACAGCCGCAGGTCGATCAGCGCGTCGTCGCCGCGGCGCAGGGCGTGGGCCACGAACGCGGCCAGCAGCAGGGCGCCGGCCAGCATCGGGACCAGCACGATGGCGTGCCCGAAACCGCCCTCCTCGGAGGACTCGGCCAGGCCGTAGATGAGCAGGGCCAGACCGGGGGAGAGCAGGGCCAGGCCCAGCCAGTCCAGGCGGTGGCCCGGGGTCGGCACGTCCTTGGGCAGGATCCGGAAGCACATCACCAGCGCCAGGGCGCCGATCGGGGCGTTGATGAAGAAGATCCAGCGCCAGCTGAAGTCCTCGACCAGCCAGCCGCCGAGGATCGGGCCGAGGATCGGGCCGAGCAGCATCGGCACGCCCATCACGGCCATCACCCGGCCGAGCCGCTGCGGGCCGGCCGCGCGGGTCAGGATCGTCATCCCGGCCGGCATCACCATGCCGCCGCCCAGGCCCTGCAGGATCCGGAAGAAGATCAGCGAGGTGTCGTTCCAGGCCAGGCCGGACAGCACCGAGCCGACCACGAACAGGAAGATCGAGGTCATGTACAGGCGCTTGGTGCCGAACCGCTCCGCGCCCCAGCCGGTCAGCGGGATCACGGTGGCCAGGGCCAGGGTGTAGCCGGTGGCCACCCACTGGATCGTGGCCAGGTTCGACTCGAAGTCGTTGACCAGCTGCGGCAGGGCGACGTTGACCACGGTCACGTCGAGGATCGACATGATCGCGCCGAGCACGACGCAGGCCGCCACCAGCAGCAGGCCGCGGTCGAGGGCCTGCGGGTCGGTGGCCGGCTTCGCGGGCCCGGACGGATCCTGGGGGCCGCCGTTCGAGCCGGTGGCCGGGGTGCCGGGTCCCGGGCTCCCTTCCGGGCTGCCGTAGTCGGGTTCGGCCGCGTCACGGCCGGGTTGCGTGGATGACATGAAGGTCCCCGGGTAAAAGTGGAGAAGGATTTCCGGAACACGGTAGCGAAGCGGAAACCTGCTTTCCACTGACTTCCGGCCGTCCGGGCCCTCGTGTCCGCGCTGTTCAGGCCCGGTTCACCCGGCCCGGTCCGGCCCAACCGCTCGGCGATCGCACCGGCCCGGGTCCGGCCGTGCGCCCGGCCACGGGTGTGTGATGGCCCCTGTACCGCGTGGCGGTCCGCCGCGCGGCCGGGGGGAGGGCCGGATGGGGATCAAGGTCGGCGGGATCGAACTGTTCATGGGGCCGTCGGTGCTGGGTGGGCCGGACGACCTGGACTCCGTGGTGCGGGACTTCGTCGGCGGGGCCAAACGCAGCCTGGCCGTCGCCGTGCAGGAACTGGACTCCCGGCCGGTGGCCGAGGCGGTCCTGGCCGCCCGGGCGGCCCGGCTGCAGGTCCGGGTGATCCTGGAGGGCGACTACCTCCTCGAGTCCCGCCCCTCCGGGGACCCGTGGTCGCTCACCGGTGACCACGAGACCAACCGGGTCGTCCACGCGGCCCTGCTGCGGGCCGGGGTGGACGTGGTCACCGACCTGAACCCGGCGATCTTCCACCAGAAGTTCATCGTGCGGGACCCGGGGGAGCCGTCGGCCGCCGTCCTCACCGGGTCGGCCAACTTCACCCGCACCGACACCGGCACCAACGTTCCCGGCCAGGAGGAGTCGGCCGGGGTCACCGGCAACAACCTCAACCACGTGGCGATCCTCTACGGGCGCACGGCGGCCCGGACCTACCTGGCCGAGTTCGAGCGCATGCGGGCCGGCACGTTCGGTGACCGGCACGAGCGGGTGGAACCCCGGCCGGTCGAGTTCCGGCTCGGAAAAGTGCGGGTCAAGCCGGTTTTCGCGCCCCGTCAGGGGCCCGAGATGGAGATCATGAAGCAGATGCTGAAGGCGGCCACCAGCATCGACTGGGCGATGTTCACCTTCGCCAAGTCGTCCGGCATCGACGACACCATGATCCGCCTGGCGCCCGCCCTGGACCGGCTGCGCGGCGTCCTCGACCGCGGCCAGGGGGTGCAGCGCTGGGCGGCCACCGAGCCGCTGAAGGCGGCCGGGGTGGAACTGCACCAGAACCGGCCCGGCACCGGGGTGCGCAAGCTCCACCACAAGCTGATGGTGATCGACGAACGACTGGTGGTGATCGGCAGTTTCAACTACACCGGCCCGGCCACCACCCTGAACGACGAGAACATCATCGTGATCGGGGATCTGGAGGAGACCGACCCGCAGGCCGAGGCCGGGCAGCGCCGGATCGCGGCCTACGCGCTGGCCGAGATCGACCGCATCGTGGCGGATCTGGCCGAACCGGTCTGACCGCGCGGTGGGAGTCGGGACGGGCGCCTTCCCGGACGGGCGAGGCGGTTTCGCCCAACGAATGAGCCAGGCTGGTCCAGTGTCGGCCGAGGTCCGCCGGTCGCCCGGCTGTGCCCAGGTGCGCCCGTCGGTGCCCGCCTCCGATTGTTACGGCCCGGGTCCCTCCGGTGTCGTCCGTTTTTCCGATTCATCACAATCGGGTGACAGGAGGCCCACAGGACTGACATATGGGCCGAAGTAAGGGCAACCTTACTGGCCAGACGCCGTCCGAATGACTAACGTGCACCGAAATCCGCGGGTAGCAGGAAGTTTTCCGCCTACCGCCACGGACCGTTCATCCCGGGCCGGCGTCACGGTCCACCTGTTCTTCTGCTCCAAGCGTCTCTGCCTGCTCAGTAATCCCACCTGATCCGCCCCCTGATCCGCCCTGATCCGCTGGTCCAGAAAGTGAGTCGTACCCGCATGACCGCTCCACTCGATGTCCCCGGGGGTGCCACCGAAGCCCAGCCGGAGGCCGTCCTCGCCGGTGGCGGGGTGGCCGTCCAGGGGCGCTCGCTCACCCAGATCGCCTGGCTGCGGCTCAAGCGCGACCGCTGGGCCCTGGCCGGCGGCGTCGTCGTGCTCTTCCTGATCCTGCTGGCGATCTTCGCGCCGCTGGTGGTGAAGCTGCTCGGCCACCCCCCGAACGAGTTCCACCCCGACCAGATCGACCCGAACCTGTCCACCCCGATCGGTCCCTGGGGCGGCATCAGCGGCGACTTCCTGCTCGGTGTCGAGCCGCTGAACGGCCGCGACCTGTTCAGCCGGGTGGTCTACGGTGCCCGGATCTCGCTGCTCATCGCGTTTCTCGCGACCGTGCTGTCGGTCCTGATCGGCACCGTGCTGGGGGTCGTGGCCGGCTACTACGGCCGCTGGGTGGACACCCTGATCTCCCGCACGATGGACCTGTTCCTGGCCTTCCCGCTGCTGGTCTTCGCGCTGGCCCTGGCCGGCGTGGTGCCGGACGCCGCGTTCGGTCTCAGCGGCGACGCGCTGCGGATCGCCCTGCTGATCTTCATCATCGGGTTCTTCAACTGGCCCTACATCGGCCGGATCGTCCGGGGGCAGACGCTGTCCCTGCGCGAACGGGAATTCGTCGACGCGGCGCGCAGTCTCGGCGCCCGCACGCCGTACATCCTGTTCCGCGAGCTGCTGCCCAACCTGGCCGCGCCGATCCTGGTCTACGCCACGCTCCTGATCCCGACGAACATCCTGTTCGAGGCCGCGCTGTCGTACCTCGGCGTCGGCGTGCGGGCCCCCACCGCCACGTGGGGCGGCATGCTCTCCGACGCCACCACCTACTACCGGGTCGACCCGGTGTTCATGCTCGTCCCCGGCATCGCGATCTTCGTGACCGTGCTGGCTTTCAACATCCTCGGCGACGGTCTGCGGGACGCCCTCGACCCGCGCGCCCGCTGACTGCGACCAGAGCTCGACGACTAGTGAAGGTGGTCCACAGATGAGAAGAAGGCGCACGATCTGCGCCGTCGCCGCGGCTGCCGCCCTGACCATGGGTCTGGCTGCCTGCGGAGGTGGGGACGACAGTTCGTCCAGCGAGGGTTCCGGCAACGGCTCGGCCGGCGCCGAGTTCGACGCGGCGGTCGACTCGGTCGTCAACGCGTCCGACGCCAAGGGCGGCACCCTGCGCTACGCGAACGAGGGTGAGTGGGACTCGCTGGACACCGGCGACACCTACTACGGCTACTCCTGGAACTTCGCCCGGTACTACTCCCGGACGCTGGTCACCTTCAAGTCGGCCCCGGGCGCCGAGGGCGCCGAGCTGGTGCCGGACCTGGCCACCAGCCTGGGCGAGTCCTCCGACGACGCCAAGACCTGGACGTACACGCTGAAGGACGGCGTGAAGTTCGAGGACGGCAAGCCGATCACCTCCGCGGACATCAAGTACGCGGTCGAGCGGCAGCTCGACAAGGAGACGTTCCCGCACGGGCCGACGTACTTCAACGACTTCCTCGAGGGCGTCAAGGACGGCTTCTCGGTCTACAAGGGTGACACCCTCGACTCGATCGAGACCCCCGACGACAAGACCATCGTCTTCAAGCTGAACCAGCCGTTCAGCGGGTTCGACTACTTCGCCGGCCTGGTGGCCACCGCCCCGGTGCCGAAGGATGCCGACACCGGCTCGAAGTACAAGGAGGAGATCGTCTCCTCCGGTCCGTACAAGTTCTCGGACTACCAGGACGGCAAGAGCTTCACCCTGGTCCGCAACGACCAGTGGGACGAGAGCACCGACGAGGTCCGCCCGGCCCTGCCGGACCAGATCGAGGTCGCGCTCAACGTCAACAAGGAGGACCTCGACCAGCGGCTGATGTCCGGTGACATCGACGTCGCGGTCACCCAGCTCGGTGTCGGCTCCGCCGCCCGCGCCCAGGTCCTGGCCGACCCGGAGCAGAAGAAGCTGGCCGACTCGGCGCCGCTGAACCGCACCTGGTTCACCTCGATCAACAGCGAGGTCGCGCCGTTCGACAAGCTCGAGTGCCGCCAGGCCGTGATCTACGCGGCCGACCGCACCGGTTACCAGACCGCGTTCGGTGGCGAGATCGGCGGCGGTGACGTGGCCACCGCGCTGCTGCCGCAGACCATCCCGGGTGCCCAGAAGATCGACCCGTACCCGGTCAGCGCGCCCACCGGTGACGAGGCCAAGGCCAAGGAGGCGCTGGCCGCCTGCGGTCAGCCGAACGGCTTCGAGACCAGCTACAGCTACCGCGCCGAGCGCCCGGCCGAGAAGGCCGCGGCCGAGTCGATGCAGCAGTCGCTGGCCAAGGTCGGCATCAAGGTGACGCTGAAGCCCTACCCGCAGAGCGACTACTTCGCGCTCTACGCCGGCAAGCCGTCCTTCGCCAAGAAGGAGAAGCTGGGTCTGCTGGCCAACGGCTGGGCGGCCGACTGGCCGGACGGCTACGGCTTCCTCGCCCAGCTGGTCGACAGCCGGGTGATCCGGGAGACCGGTGGCGCCTCGAACCTGAGCGTCCGGGACCCGGAGATCGACAAGATGATCGACGCCGCGGTCAACGAGACCGACGAGACCAAGCGTCAGCAGACCTGGGCCGACATCGACGCCAAGGTCATGGAGGGCGCCTGGGTGTACCCGGGTGTCTGGGCGAAGGTTCTGCTCTACCGGCCGGAGACGCTGACCAACGTGTTCGTCAGCAGCGGTTACGACGGCTACGACTACTCCGCGCTCGGCGTGGCGCAGGACTGAAAGGCAGTACCGAGAAAATGATGCACCGACGGCGGCGACCGGAAAGGACTGAGCAGTGACCGCGTTCATCGCACGGCGTCTGGCCGCCGCCGTCGTCATCCTCGGCCTGGTCAGCTTCATCACCTTCGCGATCTTCTTCCTGGTGCCGAGGCTGGCCGGGGCGAGTGCCGACGACCTGGCCTCGCGCTACGTGGGCAAGTCGGCCAGTGCCGAGCAGGTCCACGAACGTGCCGTGCAGCTGGGTTTCACCGACCCGGTGCACGAGCAGTACCTGGCCTTCGTGAAGGGGATCTTCGCGGGCCGGGAGTACGACCTGGGCGGCCCCGCACCGCTCGACTGTCCCGCCCCCTGCCTGGGGTTCTCGTTCATCGACCAGAACGCGGTGCTGCCGGACCTGCTCGACCGGCTGCCGGTGACGCTGTCGCTGGCCGCCGGCGCGGCGGTGATCTGGGTGCTGCTCGGTGTCGGCGTGGGCGTGCTCTCGGCGCTGCGCCGGGGCACGGTGTTCGACCGCGCGGCGATGGCGGTGGCCCTGGCCGGGGTCTCGCTGCCGGTGTTCTTCACCGGTCTGCTCGCCCTGTCGGTGTTCAGCTACACGCTCGACATCTTCCCCCCGGGCGGCAGTTTCACCCCGATCACCGAGAACCCGTTCGACTGGGCCTACTCGCTGGTCCTGCCCTGGTGCACGCTGGCCTTCCTCTACGCGGCCGGCTACGCCCGGCTGACCCGGGCGGGCATGCTCGAGACGATGAACGAGGACTACATCCGCACCGCCCGGGCCAAGGGCCTGGCCGAGCGTACGGTGGTGCTCAAGCACGCCCTGCGTTCCACGCTGACCCCGGTGCTCACCATCTTCGGCCTCGACCTGGGCCTGCTGATCGGCGGCGCGATCCTCACCGAGTCGACCTTCTCGCTGCCCGGTCTGGGCACCTACACGGTGCAGGCGATCTCCAGCAACGACCTGCCCAAGGTCCTCGGGGTGACCATGCTGGCGGCCACCTTCGTGGTGCTCGCCAACCTGGTCGTCGACATCCTCTACGCGGTGGTCGACCCGAGGGTGAGGCTCTGAACCATGGAACAGGAACTGATCGACATGCCCGCCGAGGCACCGAAACCCGAGCGCCGGCGTCCGTTCCTCGACGTCCAGGACCTGCGGATCCACTTCCCGACCGACGACGGTCTGGTGAAGTCGGTCGACGGGCTGTCGTTCTCGCTGGAACGCGGCCGGACCCTGGGCATCGTCGGTGAGTCCGGCTCGGGCAAGAGCGTGTCCAGCATGGGCATCATGGGCCTGCACCGCACCACGAACGCCCGGGTCTCCGGCGAGATCTGGCTGGACGGCGACGAGCTGGTCTCGGCCAGCGCCGACTTCGTGCGCCGGCTGCGCGGCCGCAAGATGGCGATGATCTTCCAGGACCCGCTGTCCTCACTGCACCCGTACTACAAAGTCGGCGCCCAGATCATCGAGGCGTACCGGCTGTACAACGACGTCAGCAAGAAGGCCGCCCGGCAGCACGCGATCGACCTGCTGGGCCGGGTCGGCATCCCCGAGCCGACCTCGCGGGTGGACGACTACCCGCACCAGTTCTCCGGCGGTATGCGCCAGCGCGCGATGATCGCGATGGCGCTGGCCTGCGACCCGGAGCTGCTGATCGCCGACGAGCCGACCACCGCGCTGGACGTGACCGTGCAGGCCGGGATCCTCGAGCTGATCCGCAGCCTGCAGCAGGAGTTCAACTCCGCGGTCATCATGATCACCCACGACCTCGGCGTGATCGCCGAGGTGGCCGACGACGTGCTGGTCATGTACGGCGGCAAGGCGGTCGAGCACGCGCCGGTGAAGGACATCTTCAAGGCCCCCGAGCACCCCTACACCTGGGGCCTGCTCAGCTCGATGCCGCGGATGGACCGGGTCCGGGCCGAGCGTCTGCTGCCGGTCCCGGGCAGCCCGCCCAGCCTGATCAACCTGCCGTCCGGCTGCGCCTTCAACCCGCGCTGCCGCTACGACGACCAGACCGACGGCCGGGCCCTCACCGAGGTGCCCGAACTGAAGGCGGCCCCGGGCAAGCCCGGGCACAGCGTGGCCTGTCACCTGCCCGCCGAAGTACGGCGGAAGATCTGGTCGGAGGAGGTGTCACCGAGACTGTGAGCACCACGGTTTCCGAGAGCCCCTCCGAAGAGGGCAACGTCGGCAAGTTCGAGAACAACGAGGTGCTGCTCGAGGTCAAGGGCCTCAAGCGGCACTTCCCGGTCAACCGCGGAGCGGTGTTCCGCCGTCAGGTGGCCGCGGTCAAGGCCGTGGACGGCCTCGACTTCGCCGTGCGCCAGGGCGAGACCCTGGGCCTGGTGGGCGAGTCCGGCTGCGGCAAGACCACCACCGGGCGGCTGCTGACCCGGCTGGAGGAGCCCACCGAGGGCTCGATCACGCTCGAGGGCAAGGACATCGCGCACCTGTCCCGGGGGGCCCTGCGCCCGCTGCGGCGCGACGTGCAGATGATCTTCCAGGACCCGTACTCGTCGCTGAACCCGCGGCACACCGTGGGCTCGATCGTCGGGGCGCCGTTCCGGCTGCACAAGACCCTGCCGAAGGACAAGATCAAGCCGGCCGTGCAGGACCTGCTCAAGCTGGTCGGGCTCAACCCGGAGCACTACAACCGCTACCCGCACGAGTTCTCCGGCGGTCAGCGCCAGCGCATCGGGGTGGCCCGGGCGATCGCCCTGCGGCCCAAGCTGGTGATCGCCGACGAGCCGGTCTCCGCGCTCGACGTGTCCATCCAGGCCCAGGTGATCAACCTGCTGGAGGACCTGCAGAACGAGTTCGGCCTGACCTACGTGGTGATCGCGCACGACCTGTCGGTGGTGCGGCACATCTCCGACCGGGTCGCGGTGATGTACCTGGGCAAGATCGTCGAGATCGCCGACCGGGACGCGCTGTACGAGCGGCCGATGCACCCGTACACGCACGCCCTGCTCTCGGCCGTGCCGGTGCCCGACCCGGACGTACGTGCCGACCGGGAGCGGATCCGGCTGCGCGGTGAGGCACCGAGCCCGCTGAACCCGCCCTCGGGCTGCCGGTTCCACACCCGGTGCTGGAAGGCGCAGGAGATCTGCAGGGTCCAGGAGCCGCCGCTGGAGCACAAGGCCCCCGACCAGCAGGTGGCCTGTCACTTCCCGGAGAACGCGCCTACGGACCGGCTGAAGGCCCACCCCGTCCGCCCTGCCGAATAAGGGTTCCTGCGCTGCGGACCAGGGCGGCGTTCCCGGTGACGGGTTCGCCGTCCGGTCCGGTCAGGGTGTCTTCCAGGCCGATCCGGGTGTCCAGGCCGCGGGCGGCGGCGTGCCGCAACACCGGCCAGCACGCCGCCTGCTCACCGTGCAGCAGCACGGGCACTCCGAGCGCTTCGGGTCGGCCGAGCTGTCCAAGAATTTCATCGGCCTCGGAAACCGCGTTCTCCGGCCGTACGCCGATGATCTCGACCAGCACGCGGAGCAGACCGGGCAAGGGCTCGCTCAGCAGTTGCTTCGCGTCGCGGGTGGTCCAGACTCCTGCCTCCACGCCGATTCCGGTGTTGTGCAGGATCCCGGCCAGTTCGAGCGCGCTGGGCTCGGACAGGTTCACCGACGCGAAGTCGGGGCGCTCGGCCGAGCGCAGCACGACCCAGCCGCGCACCAGCTCGGCCCGCGTCTGCACGTCCCGCGCGGTGATCCACAGCCCGGTCGAGACCCCCACCGGAACACCGGGGCAGGCCTCGCGAACGGCGGTCACCGCCGCTGCAACGTCCACCGCCAGCAGAGACTCCCGGCCGTCGTCGCCCCGTGGATGCAGGTGCACGGCATCGGCCCCGGCCTCCACCGCCTCCTTGGCTGCCCGAGCCAGCTGCGAAGGGCTGACGGGGAGCCCGGGATGCTCCGACGCGGTGCGCGAGCCGTTCAGACAGACCTTGAGCATCACTGGTCCACCAGCAGGGCATCCCGGACGAGCAGGGCGCTGGCCCGGTCGGGCGCGGCAATCATGGGTAGAGCGTTGCCGCCGCCGACCTGGAACGGGTTTCCGTCCATACCGATCACCACCCCGCCGGCCGCCTCGTGCAGCTGCACCCCGGCCGCGTGGTCCCAGGGCGCTTCCCAGGGCAGCAGCATGACGGTGTGCCGGCCGGCGGCCAGGTCGACGTAGTTGAGCCCGGCGTAGTCGAAGAACGTGGACGAGACCCCGGTGGCGAACAGCGCGTGGAAGTTGGGCCGCTGCGGCTCGGGCCACCAGCGCGGGCGGGGGAGCACCAGATCCAGATGACGGAGCTGGTCGGCGGCGGGGGCCACCCGGAGTGGTTCGCCGTCGACGAAGGCGCCCCGCGCGCTGCCCGTCGCCATGAACCCGAGCACGGGGGCGTGGATCCAGGAGGCCAGCAGCCGGCCCTGCTGGGCCAGCCCGACCATGATCGAGAACCGGGGCGAACCGGTGGCGAAGGCCTCGGTGCCGTCCACCGGGTCGATCACCCAGACCGGGTCCGGGCCCTGGAGCAGATCAAGGACGTCCGGGTCGGCGTGGACGCCTTCCTCACCGACCACTTTCGAACCAGGGACGATCCGGGTCAGTTCCCGGGTCAGGTACTCCTCGGCGCGTTTGTCGGCCACGGTGACCAGGTCGCCCGGAGCCTTCTCCTCGATGTCGCCGGTGGCCAACGCCCCGAACAGCGGCACCACCACCTCGGTGGCGGTGCGGCGGACGACTTCCTCGACTGCGGCGATCCCCGTCTCGTCCAGCATGCCCCCATGCTCGCAAACCCGACGCGACCGCGTCCGGTGCTCACGAGCGTCCACAAGCTCTTACCCACAAAAAACGCTGCGGCCCCGGCTCGAGAGCCAGGGCCGCAGCGCCTGCGGTTCAGGTGGTTCAGGTCAGCGGGAAAGGCCCGACACCGAAGAGAACTCGCCGGCCAGGCTGACCGCCGCCTCTTCACGCTCTTCCTCCGGCGAGACCGGTTTACGGCTGCGACCACCGAGCAGGCCGATCACCGCGACGATGCCGAACGCGGCGCCGCCCAGGACGAAGATCAGCACGTAGGCGCCCTCGGTGGGCAGGCCGGTGGTGTCGTCGAGCATCGCGGTGAGCAGGCTGACGGTGAGCGCACTGGCCACCGCGCTGCCGACCGAGCGCATGATCGAGTTCACGCTGTTGGCCACCCCGGTCTCGGCCGGCGGCACGGCCTGCACCAGCAGGGCCGGCAGGGTGGCGAAGCCGAAGGTGACGGCGACCTGGACGAGGATGCCGAACAGGATCATCTGCCAGGTCTGCTCGTGCCACAGCGCCATCCCGGCGAAGCCGACCAGGCCGAAGGTGGCGCCGATGGTCAGGGCCCGGTTGCCGCCCATCCGGTGCACCAGCCCGCCGATCAGCGGGGAGACCAGCACCCCGACCACACCGCCGGGCAGCAGGTACACGGCGCTGGCGGCCAGGACGTCGGCGCCGAAGCCGTAACCGGTGATCCGGTCCGGGGTCTGGACGAAGTCGGTGATGCCCAGGAACGAGGCGAACATGCCGAAGCCGATCAGCAGACCGGCCAGGTTGGCCCGCGCGACGCCGCCCTCGGCCAGCAGACGGGGCGAGGCGAGCGGCTGCTTCAGCCGGCCCTCGACCACGAGCCAGACGGCCAGGACCACGACCGAGGCGACGAACAGGCCGATGGTCAGCGGCGAACCCCAACCCCAGCTCCGGCCCTGCGAGATGGGCAGGAGCAGCAGCACCAGACCGGCGCCGAGGATGCCCGCACCGAGCCAGTCGACGCTGGTGGTGTGACCGTCGGGACGCCGGCGGGGCAGCGTGAACCAGGCGATCACCAGTGCGATCACGGTGATCGCGAGACCGAACCAGAACGGCCGGCGGTAGCTGGCCTCGCCCTGGGTGAGCAGCCCGGTGACCAGCAGGCCGACCACGCCGCCGACCCCGAGGGTGGCGCTGACCAGGGCCATCGACTGGGTCAGGCGCTGCGGCGGGACCTCCTGGCGCAGCACGCCCATCGAGAGCGGGAACAGGCCGTAGGAGGCGCCCTGCAGCACCCGCGCCAGGATCAGCAGGGGCAGCGAGCTGGTGAACAGCGCGAGCAGGATGCCCACCAGAACGGTGACCAGGATGCCGAGCATTACCGGACGACGGCCGTACACGTCGCCCATCCGCCCGAGCACGGGGGTGGCCACGGCGGCGGCCAGCAGGTTGGCGGTGAGCACCCAGCCGGCCGCGGTGAGGTCGGCGTCGAGCTGCTGGGCGATCCGGGACAGGACGGGGACGACCAGGGTCTGCAGCAGCGAGACGGTCATCACCGCCATGGCCAGACCGGCGATCAGCAGGCCCTGACGGGGGTGGGCTTCGGGGGTGGACGGTGGGGGGCTCGACGATTCGACCGCGGCCATGACGGTGTTACTCCGCATTCTCTTGCTGTGTTCTCGTTCAACCGGGCAACAGCGTCGGTGCCGCTCCCATGATGGGGGTTCGTTGCGAACGGCAACTAACTGGCGGTTGAGCGCTGGAAGGACGGCCGGGTATTCCCGGTCCGGCCCACCGAACGGGTGACGTGCTCGGTCGGGGGCCCGGATCGGCGGGGTTGCTGCGGATTTGGGTACCTGATCCGGGGCGGACGGGGCTGATCCCCGAGGCGCTGCCCGTCGAGTCGGCAACCTGTCGGTGCTACCCCCTAGAGTCTGCGGTGGCCGTTGAAGAGCACCCCCGGCAAGATCAGCAAGAGGTGGAAGATCTGTGACAGTCAGCGTCGAACAGCGCATCGCCGACGAGCTGCAGGTGCAGCCCTGGCAGGTGGTCGCCGCGGTGGGGCTGCTCGACGACGGCGCGACCGTGCCGTTCGTGGCCCGCTACCGTAAAGAGGTCACCGGTACCCTCGACGACGCGCAGCTGCGCACGCTGCAGGAGCGGCTGGGCTACCTGCGCGAGCTGGAGAAGCGGCGCGAGGCGATCCTGGAGTCGATCGCGAGTCAGGGCAAGCTGACGCCCGAGCTCGAGACGCAGGTGCGCGAGGCGGAGTCCAAGTCCCGCCTGGAAGACATCTACCTGCCCTACAAGCCCAAGCGCCGCACCAAGGCCCAGATCGCCCGCGAGGCCGGCCTGGAGCCACTCGCCACCGGGCTGCTGGCCGACTCCACGCAGGATCCGCGGGTGGTCGCCGAGCAGTACGTCGACGCCGAGAAGGGCGTGGCCGACGTGTCGGCCGCGCTCGAGGGGGCCCGCTCGATCCTGGTCGAGAAGTTCAGTGAGGACGCCGACCTGATCGGTGGCCTGCGCGAGCGGATGTGGAACCGGGGGCAGCTGGCCGCCACCGTGCGCGAGGGCAAGGAGGCCGCGGGCGCGAAGTACTCCGACTACTTCGCCCTCACCGAGCCGTTCACCAAGCTGCCCTCGCACCGGGTGCTGGCCATGTTCCGCGGTGAGAAGGAGGAGATCCTCGACCTCACCTTCGAGGCCGACGACGCCCCGCCGCCGGCCCCGGGCGAGCTGAGCGCCTCCGAGCAGACGATCGCGCACCGGTTCGAGGTCAGCAACCAGGGCCGCCCGGGCGACAAGTTCCTGATCGACGCGGTGCGCTGGGCCTGGCGCACCCGGATCTCGGTGAGCCTCGGCCTGGACGTGCGCGGTCAGCTGCGCGCGGCCGCCGAGGAGGAGGCGATCCGGGTGTTCGCCGCCAACCTGCGTGACCTGCTGCTGGCCGCCCCGGCCGGCAACCGCGCCACGATGGGCCTCGACCCGGGCATCCGTACCGGCGTCAAGGTGGCCGTGGTCGACGGCACCGGCAAGGTGGTGGCCACCAGCACGGTCTACCCGCACGAGCCGCGCCGCCAGTGGTCGGAGTCGCTCGACGTGCTGGAGAAGCTCTGCCGGGCGCACAACGTCGACCTGATCGCGATCGGCAACGGCACCGCCTCCCGGGAGACCGACAAGCTGGCCGGTGAGCTGATCGCCCGGGTGAAGGACCAGTCGCTCACCAAGGTCGTGGTCTCCGAGGCCGGCGCCTCGGTCTACTCGGCCTCCGCCTACGCCTCGGCCGAGCTGCCCGACCTCGACGTCAGCCTGCGCGGGGCGGTCTCGATCGCCCGCCGCCTGCAGGACCCGCTGGCCGAGCTGGTGAAGATCGACCCGAAGTCGATCGGGGTCGGCCAGTACCAGCACGACCTGCCCGAGTCCTCCCTGGCCCGCTCGCTCGACGGCGTGGTGGAGGACTGCGTGAACGCGGTCGGCGTCGACGTGAACACCGCCTCGGCCCCGCTGCTGCGCCAGGTCTCGGGCATCGGCGAGACGGTGGCCCGCAACATCGTGTCCTACCGCGACGAGAACGGTCCCTTCCGCAGCCGGGCCGCCCTGCGCAAGGTCCCGATGCTGGGCGCCAAGGCGTTCGAGCAGTCGGCCGGCTTCCTGCGCATCCAGGGCGGCGAGGACCCGCTCGACGCCTCGGGGGTGCACCCGGAGGCCTATCCGCTGGTGCGGCGCATCCTGACCAAGGCCGAGGTCGACCTGCCCGCGCTGATCGGCAACACGGCGCTGATCCGCAAGCTGCGGCCCGACGAGTTCGCCGACGAGACCTTCGGTCTGCCCACCGTGCAGGACATCCTGGCCGAGCTGGACAAGCCCGGCCGCGACCCGCGGCCGGCATTCAAGGCGGCGGTCTTCGCCGACGGCGTCAACACGGTGGCCGACCTGAAGCCGGCCATGGTGCTCGAGGGTGTGGTCACCAACGTGGCCGCGTTCGGTGCCTTCGTCGACATCGGCGTGCACCAGGACGGCCTGGTCCACGTCAGCGCCCTGTCGCACAAGTTCGTGAAGGATCCGCGCGAGGTGGTCAAGCCCGGCGACGTGGTCAAGGTGAAGGTCATGGAGGTGGACGTCGAGCGCAAGCGGATCTCGCTCACCCTCCGCCTGGACGACGAGGTCGGGGCGCCCAACGGTGGCCGGGGTGAACGCGGCTCCCGCGGCGGCGAGCGGGCCGGCGGTGACCGGGGTGGTGACCGGGGTAGCCGTGGCGACCGCGGGCCCCGGCCGGGCGGCGGTCAGCGCGGCGGTGGCCAGGGTTCCGGTGGCTCCGGTGGCCAGGGCCGTGGCGGTCAAGGTGGTCAGGGCGGTCAGGGTGGCCAGAACCGCGGTAACCGAGGTGGTTCGGGTGGACGCGGTGGGGCCTCGGTGCCGGACACGGCGCTCGCCGATGCGCTCCGGCGGGCCGGCCTGCTGAACGAGTAAGGCCAGCTGAAGGAGTAAGGCCAGCTGAACGAGTCGCCTACTCCCTGAGCCCTTTCGAACCCAGTGGCTCAGGGAGTAGGCAGCTCACGCAGCAGCAGCGCCCTGACCTGGTCGAGCAACTGCTCGGCGGTGAGCTCGAACGGCTCCAGGCTGCGCTCCGCCCGGGCCAGCACCACGGCCCCCTCGGTGGCGGCCAGCAGGAGCGTGGCGAAGCCGGGAGCCGTCTCCGCGGAAAGGCCGCCGCGTTCGAGTAGCTGGGCCAGCCGGGTGCGCCAGCCGCGGAACACCTCGGCCGCGTCGTCCAGCAGACGTTTGGAGTCGGCCGCGACGGTCACCGCGACCACTGCGCAACCGGTCGCGCAGTCCGAGCGGGACAGCAGCAGGCGCCAGGCGTGCAGGAAGCGCTCGGTGACCTGCAGGGCCGAGTCGCCGTCCCAGCGCTCCAGCCAGTCCCGGGTACGTTGCCCGGCCAGGCCGAGCGCCTCCGAGACCACCTGCTCCTTGCCGTCGGGGAACGAGTGGTACATCGAGCCCCGGGCGGCCCCCGAGGCGGCCAGGATCTCATTCAGCGAAGTGGCCTGCAGACCGCGGCGGGCCAGCAGTCCGGCCGTTCCCTCCACGATCCTGACCCGGGTACTGGCCGGAGGCACCTGATCTGTCGCCGCCATCCCGTCATGGAAGCACAGCTGTCCGGGGTTGAAGCCGAAACGCGCCAAGGACCGGGGGTCAGCTCAGGCTCCGGGCCTGGGCGCGCACCGCCGTCCCGTTGGTCAGGGTGACCCGGAACTCTGCGAAGCCCCCCTCTACGAACAGCCTCGCCAGCCGGCCCGCCGCCTTGCCCACGGCTTCGAGGTCGGCCGTGCTGGTGCCGGGCAGGGAGGCCGCAGCCTGGGCGATGCGCTCGGCGTCGGCGGGCAGCGGCACCGTCCGGGTCTCGCCGAGCACCTGCCCCCAGCCGCCGCCCAGGCTGATCGTGAGGGCCGGGACCGGGCCGTCGCGGTGGGCCAGCATCGTCAGGGGCACGCCGGGCCGGGCCAGGGCCTCCACCAGAAATGCAGTGTCGCAACGGGTCACGACGTCGAGGTCGCTCGCTCCGGCGAGAAGTTCGGAGACCTTGAGGCTGACCTTGTCGCCGCTGCTCAGGCTGGGGGTGTCAGGTGAGGAACCGGCCCCCGGCACAGACAGTCGCAGTGTCACCGGAAACCCGATCTGAGCGGCCGCCAGCGCCACCGCGGTGGCCGCCGCCTCGTCCCCACGGTCCTTGTCGGGCAGCGGGACCACGGCATGACGCAGGACGTCGACACCGGCCTGGTCGAGTACGGCCTTCGCGGCGTGCTCGGCGAGAAGCCGGCTGGCCGGACGACGTCCGGGCTCCAGCGCCGCCACCGCGGCGATCTTGGCCAGGCGTTGCGGATCCGGCGCCGGTGAACGCAACTGGGCCATCGCGGCCAGGGCCGAGGACAGGCCGGACACCGCCCCCACCGGTTCCTGGCCGGGCATCCCGGCCACGACCAGCACGTCGACGTCCTCCCGGGCGCCGCCGAGCCGGGCGCCCTCCCGGGTGGCCAGCCACTCGGCCGAGTCCTCGGGGTGCAGGCCGGGCGGTTCGTCCTGCACATAGAGGACGGCGCCCACTCCCGGATCGGCGGCGACGGTCGCGGTGATCTCGGTGAGGGTCGAGGAATCGGCCCACAGATGGGTGGTGTGGTTGAGCGGGTTGGTCGCGACGGCGGAGCGGGGGAGCCGCGCGGTCAGGTTCCTGCGCGTGGTCTCGCTCAGCTCGGCGAGTTCGACGCCGGCGTCCCCGGCCAGGTCCTCGGCGAGCGCGGCGTCTCCGGCCGAAGAGGTGACCACGGCGATGCCCTTGCTGGTGCGCCGCACCCGGGCCAGGGCCCGCGTCGTCTCCAGAAGCTGGTGCACCTCCCGGCAGGGCACCGCCCCGGCCTCGGTGAGAAGCGCGTCCAGCACCTGGTCGGGCGCCCGTCGGCGACCGGTGCGCAGTACCGCCAGCCGTACGTCGGCCCGAGCGCAGTCGGCCAGCGCCGTCGCCAGCCGAGCGCCGTCGGGGATCTGCTCGAGGTAGAGCGCTACCGCCCGAACCCCTTCTGTCGCAGCGAGAATGCTCAGGGCGGCCGGTGTGTCGACGACTGCCGCGTTGCCGAGCGAGACCACGGTGTGCAGGCCCTGA
This sequence comes from Kineosporia sp. NBRC 101677, assembly GCF_030269265.1. Taxonomy (NCBI): domain Bacteria; kingdom Bacillati; phylum Actinomycetota; class Actinomycetes; order Kineosporiales; family Kineosporiaceae; genus Kineosporia; species Kineosporia sp. NBRC 101677. The sequence goes on along the minus strand of NZ_BSTA01000010.1, from coordinate 146,836 downwards.
GCCTGCCGATGAGCCAGCGCCAGCAGGCCCGCGCCCCCGCTCTCGGTGACCAGGGCGATGCCGTCGTCCAGTCGGTCGGAGTTCTGGGCGGGCAGCATGACCGGCTCGCCCCACAGCGGGGCCCGGCTGCGGGCGCTGACCAGACCACTGGTGTTGGGCCCGAGCACCGGCAGCCCGAAACGCCCGGCCGCCGCCACCAGTCGCTGCTCGGCCCCCAGATCACCGCTCTCACGGAAGCCCCCGGCGAACACCACCGCCCCACCGCAGCCCAGCCGCCCGGCCTCGGTGAGGTAGTCCGGCACGGTCGCCGCAGTGGTGGCCACGACCACCGCGTCGGCCGTCTCGCCGAGCACCTCCAGCGCCCCGGCCAGATCAGGACGGCACGGCACTCCCAGGATCTCGCCGCGGCGCGGATGAACTCCCACCAGTCCGCCCGCGAACCCCGCCCGCTGCAGGTTGAGCAGGGTCTGGGCGGCGTAGGAACCGGGCCGGTCGGTGGCTCCCACCACGACGATCGAGCGCGGTGCGATCAGGCGACCCAAAGCTGGGGTGGCTGCAGGGTCGGCAGTGACAGCTGTGTCTGGTGCGCTGCCGACCCCGTCCGTGGCTACCACGCAGGCAAGTATTGGCCGTTCCGGGCCTTCGAGGGGGCGCTTTCCGCGTCTTTATCCGCGATCGACTGCGAGCGCGGGCACCTCGTGAGTCGACTCCTGTCGCCGAACGGTCAGTTCGGCCGCGATGGCGAGCAGGGCCAGGGCGATCACCACCACCCCGAACACCATCGTGGTGGGCTTCAGGCCGAACTGCGGCACGGCCAGCCCGGCGATCACGGCAGCCCCACCGAAAGCGCCGTAGCTGGGCACGAACACGGCGGACAGGAGCTCGGCCCGTTCCTGCGGCCGGGCCAGCTGGGCCACCGAGCCGAGTGCCCCCACGAAACCGGCCCCGAAGCCGTAGCCGGTGATCACCAGACCGGTGAAGAACAGGGTCAGCGAGGTCACGGTGACCGCGAGCAGCACCGTCGTCATGCCGGCCACCAGCACGACCGAGGACGACAGCATGGTGGCCCGGGCCGGCCGGGCTCGGGCGAGGAAGGCGGCCAGCGATCCCGAGCCGGCCATCGCCGTGACCACGATCCCGCCGATCACGTGGTTGTCCACCCCGAAGACCCCGACGGCGAGAGAACCGCCGAGCGAGAGCACCAGTCCGCCGATCGACCAGGTCGCGATCAGCACCGGCAGGGCGTTGCGGAAGGCCCGGCGGGCGGCCGGCGGGACCGAGGCGGTGGGACGCAGGCTGGCCAGGGCGCCCGGACGACGCTCGGACGGGGCCGGGAGCACCACGGCGCAGGCGGCCAGCAGCACGATGAGCAGGATCGTGAGCACGTCGAAGACCAGCGTGCGGGGCATAGGGGCGAACTGCACCAGCAGGCCGGACAGCAGGGCCCCGGAGGCCAGGCCGAAGGTGGGGGAGGCGACGTTGAGCCCGGCCGCCAGTGACGGACGCTCGGGCGGGGCCAGGTCGGAGATCGCGGCGCTGAGCGCGCCCAGGCCCACCCCCGTGGCCAGGCCCTGCAGCCCGCGCCCGACGATCAGGTCGGCCACGTCGTCGGCCACCAGGAAGACGGCCAGCGAAGCGATCTCCAGGGCGATCGCCGCGACGATGACCGGACGGCGGCCGACGAAGTCGGACAGACCGCCGACCACGAGCAGGGTGAGCAGCAGCACCGCCGCGTAGACCGCGAACACCACGGTGAGCATGAGCGCCCCGAAGTGCCATTCCTGCTGGTAGACGACGTACAGCGGGGAAGGGGCGCTGGCTGCGGCGAGGAACACCACCGCGGTCACGGCGACGAGCCAGAACCCGGCTGCCCGGCGGGACTGCGTGATCATCGGACTCCACCTGACGGTTCGAAGACAATGGAACCGTTGCAGGGTAGGCCCATCGTTCGGCAATTGTCGAACGATGGGTCGATCCGGACTACGCTGACGTCATGACCACGTTCGAGCACCCCGATGTCGCGGACCTGAACCTGCCCGCGGTGCTCTTCGCCCTGAGTGACCCGGTGCGCCTGGAGATCGTGGGCCAGCTCGCCCGGTGGGAGACGGGGGAGCCGCCACTGGTGTGTGCCTCGGTGGGCCCGGAGATGCCGAAGTCGACCCGCTCGCACCATCTGAAAGTGCTGCGCGAGGCGGGGGTCACGTATTCGGTGCAGGCCGGCCGCGAACGCCAGCTCTCGCTCCGGCGCGCCGACCTGGACCAGCGCTGGCCCGGCCTGCTGAACGCAGTTCTGGCGGGCTGAGAACGGGGCGCGCTACTTGCGCCCGGCTTTTTCTTTGACCGGTTTCTCGCTGACCACCGCAGCGGAGCCACCCCCACGCCGCGTCGGCTCCGCCGCCGCGACGAGCCGCTTGCCCGGCAGGAACTGGATACCCGTGGCCGCGCCGATCTCCGCCGTCTCTTTCAGCGAGTGCCCCAGCCCGGTCAGCGCCGGGCCCAGCTCCCCACCCGTGATACCGGGCTCGGCGTCGCTCGTGGGCCCGTTCCGCGAGGACAGACGCGGCGCGGCGATGGCGTCGACCAGGGAGAGCTTGCGGTCGAGCGTGCCGGTGGCCACCTGGAGCACCGTGGTGATGATCGTGGCGCCGCCGGGGGAGCCGAGGGCCAGGTAGGGCTTGCCGCCCTTGGTGATGATGGTCGGGGCCATCGACGAGCGCGGCCGCTTGCCCGGGCCCGGCAGGTTGGGGTCGGGCACCCCGGCGGTGAGCGGGGCGAAGTTGAAGTCGGTGAGCTCGTTGTTGAGCAGGAAGCCGTAGCCGGGCACGGTGATGCCCGAGCCGCCGGTCTGCTCGATGGTCAGCGTGTAGGCCGCGACGTTGCCCCACTTGTCGGCCACCGTGAGATGGGTGGTGCCGTGGTCGTCGCGGGGCGCCTCCTGCTTCACGAACGGCAGCTCGCAGTCGCCGTAGCGGCCGTCGGGCCTGCCGAACGGGACCGGGCGGGTGGCGGCCTTCTGTTCGTCGAACAGCTGGCAGGCGCGCTCGTCGGCGAAGCCCTGGGAGAGCAGCTGCTGCGTGGGCGTACCGCCGAAGTCACCGACCCAGCGGTTGCGGTCGGCGAAGGCGGTGGCCGAGGCCTCGGCCAGGCGGTGCAGGTACTGCACGTCGGACTGCTTGCTCAGCGGCTTGCCCGGGTAGGCCTCGAGCAGGTTCAGCGCCTCGCCGACCGCGATCCCGCCGGACGAGGGGGTGGGCATGCCGTAGACCGAGAGGTTCTTGTACTTGCCGACGGTGGGCCGGCGGGTGAGCGCCTGGTAGGCCTTCAGGTCGTTGGCGGTGATCTGCCCGGCGAGGACCTGCAAGCCGTCGGTGGTCTGCGGCGCCCGCGCCGTCTGCACCACGGCCTTGCCGAGTTCGCCCTGGTAGAGCGCCTTGACCCCCTGGCTGCGGAGGACGCCGTAGGCCTTGGCCAGGTCGGGGTTGCGGAAGGTGTCGCCGACCTCGGGCGCCTTGCCGCCGGGCAGGAACAACGCGGCGGTGGCGGGGAACTTGGCGAAGCGCTGGGCGTTGGTGGCGGTCTGCGAGTGGAACGTCTCGTCGACCACGAAGCCCTGCTCGGCCAGCTTCTGGGCGGGGGCGAGCAGTTCGTTCAGGCTGCGGCTGCCGAGCTTGCCGGCGGCCTTGTGCCACAGCGCGGGAGTGCCCGGGACGCCGACCGACAGGCCCGAGCTGACCACCGTGGCGAAGTCGAGCGGGGTGCCGTCTTCTTTCTGGAAGACCGTGGGGCTGAAGCTCTTCGGCGCCGTCTCGCGCCCGTCGATGGTGGTGACCTTCTTGGACTTGGCGCTGTAGTAGACCAGGAACCCACCACCGCCGATGCCGGCCGAGTAGGGCTCGGTGACGCCCAGCGCCGCCGCCGTGGCGATCGCCGCGTCAGCCGCGTTACCGCCCTTGCGCAGCACCTCGAGCCCGACCTCGGTGGCATACGGATCGACCGAGGAGACGGCGCCGCCGTAGCCGATCGCCTCCGCCTGCTTCTCCGGCGGGGTCGGGTCCTGCGCTGTGGCCGGCACGGTGGCGCCGGCGATCGTGCTCTCCGGCGCAGTGAGACCGGTGACCATGCCCAGGGCCGGGGCCGCCGTGGGCCCACTGGTGGGCTCAACCGGGCTCGCCGCAGAAGCTGCAGAGGCCGAGGTGGCGGTGGCCAGCGGGGCGCAGACCGCGAGCGCTCCGAGCACGGCCAGGCCACGGGTGCGACCGCGACGTGCACTCGGCCGGGCGGCTTCGGGCAAGGACGGTCGGGACCGGCGTGGCATCGGCTCTCCCTGGCTCGGGGCTCCGGCGGAGCACGGATTCAGGCATGTTATCCGGATTCGGCGCCGGGCCGGAGAGGGCTGTGGACAACTTTTCCGTAGGGGTTCGAGACCCGACTCGAGACTCGACGGACGGTCGCGATCACCGCTGAGGCGACCGCAACCGTCCTCAATTCGATCTTCAGACCGGCACGGCCTCGTTCAGTTCCTCGGCGTCCGGCACCCGCTGCCGGGCGATCAGTGCCATCCCGATGTTCACGGCGGCCAGCACCGCGGCGATCAGGAGGCCCCGGTGGAAGGCGTCGACCAGGGCCTCCTGCGGGCTGGCCCCCTCCGCCAGACGGCTCTCGGCCAGCGACGTCGACAGCGTGTTCACCACCGCCAGGCCGAGCACACCGCCGACCTGGTAGCCCGCAGACACCAGTCCGGAGGCGGTTCCGGCATCGGCGTGCGAGACCTCCGAGACCGCCGAGATCTGGCCCGGCACACCGACCCACATGATGCCGAAGCCGAAGAGCAGGAACCCGGGCAGCAGTTCGACCACGTAAGAGCCGGAAGCGCCTGCGCCAGTGAGCAGCAGCAGACCGCCCACGCTCATCGCCGCACCCGCCAGGTGCACCGGGCGGGTACCGATCCGGGTAACCACGCTGGAGGCCGACATCGCCCCGACGATCGCGGCCAGGCCCATCGGCAGGAACTGCATGCCGGTCTGGATCGCCGACTCGCCCCGCACCTGCTGCAGGAAGATCGCGGCCAGGAAGAACATCGAGGTGAAAGCCGCGCCGTTGAGCCCGAGGGCGACGGTGGACGCGCTCAGCGAGCGGGAGCGGAACATCCGCAGCGGCACCAGCGGGTCGGCCGAACGCGACTCGGCGAAGACGAAACCGGCCAGCAGCACCACCGCGGCGGCCAGGGAACCCACCACCTCGACGTCGGACCAGCCCAGCGTCTCGGCCCGGATCACCCCGTAGATCAGGGCGAGCACGCCAGTGGTGGCCAGGATCGCCCCGAGAGCGTCGAAAGTGCGCGCAGTTCCGGTGCTCTCGGCCTTGCTCTCCCGCACGATGAACGGCGTCAGGGCCACCACCAGCACGGTGATCGGAACATTCACGAAGAACACCCAGCGCCAGCTCGCGCCGTCCACCAGGAAACCACCGGCAACCACGCCGAGTGTGCCGCCCAGTCCGGCCAGACCACCCCAGATGCCCAGGGCGATGTTGCGGTCGCGGCCCGGGGCGAAGGTCACGGTGAGAATGGAAAGCGCTGCGGGAGAAAGCATTGCGCCGCCCAGACCCTGTACGGCGCGGAAGGCGATCAGCATGCCCTGCGAGTCGGCCAGGCCGCCGGCCAGCGAGGCCACGCCGAACAGGGCCAGACCGGCCATGAACAGCCGCCGCCGGCCGATCAGGTCGGCGGCCCGCCCGCCGAGCAGCAGGAATCCGCCGAACGCGAGCACGTAGGCACTGACCACCCACTGCAGGTTGTCCACGGAGAAGCCGAGATCGGCCTGCAGGTCGGGCAGGGCGACGTTCACGATCGTGACGTCGAGAACCACCATGAACTGGGCCAGGGCCAGCACGGTGAGGGTCGACCAGGGACTACGCCTCATGGCGTCGCTACCTCTCGAAGAAGGACTGTACGGCGTACATGTACGACATACATGTACTGCGTACAGGAGGCGTCTCGCAAGCCCCGGCCCGTACTCGCCCTGTACGAGGTACAGTCGAGAACGTGGCTGGTAAGCGGAGTGCGGCGTCCAAGGAACGGCTGAGCCGGGAGGCGATCGTGACCTCGGCGCTGGCCCTGGCCGACCGCGAGGGGCTGGACGCGGTCACGATCCGTCGCCTGGCCACCGACCACGGCGTCACCCCGATGGCCCTCTACTGGCACTTCAAGGACAAGGACGTGCTGCTCGACGGGGTGATCGAGCAGGTGCTCGAGGAGGTCGTGCTGCCCTCGTACCCGGCCGGCGACACGCCCGCGTGGGACGTGCGGCTGCACGACTGCTTCGCCGCGATCCTCGAGGCCCTCAGCCGGCACCCCGAGGTCGCTGACCTGGTGCACAAGCGGTTCCTGGGCTCCTCGGCCGGGCTGAACATCGGCGAGTTCGCCTTCTCGGCCCTGCGCGACGGCGGTTTCAGCCGCACCGAGATGGCCACGATCGGGGTGCAGGCGCTGCACAACCTGGTCGTCCTGGTCACGATGGAACCGGGGGAGCGGGCCCTGCGCGACAGCGAGGAGGAGATCGCCCTGCGCACCCGGCAGAAGAAGGCGGTGCTGCAGACGCTGGCCCCGGAGCGCTACCCGAACATCATCATCTGTGCCGAGGACCTGGTGGACAGGCCGGTCGACGAGGCCGGCTACCGCGACCTGGGCCTGGACATCCTGATCGAGGGCATCCGGGCCCGGGCCGCGAAACTGGCCCGCCCATAGGCAGAAACGCTCAGGCCAGGACGTCCGGCAGGGGCTCGTGGTGCACCACCGTGAGCCCGGTGACGGCACGGGTCAGCACCACGTACAACCGGCGCAGACCGGTGCGCTCGTCCGGTTCCTCGGCGGCGATCCGGGTGGGTTCGAGCACGACCACCCAGTCGTACTCCAGACCCTTGGCCGTGGTGGCGGGCACGACGCTGACCCGAATGCTCAGTGGATCAGCGTTCTCGTCGGCCGGACCGTCGAGCTCGCTGCCGTGCGGGCCGAGCACCGAGTGCTCGATCCCGGCCTCGCGCAGCTCCTCGGCCGCGGTCGGCACCAGCGAGTCGGGCACGATCAACCCGATCGAGCCGAGCTCGTCCAGGCAGCGGCGCACGGCGGTGAGCACGTCGGGCCACCGCTGCGCGGCCGACTCGCTGGTCACGATCTGCAGGCTGCCGGGCGAATCACGAACGGACGTCGGTGCGTTCAGTCCCGGGGCGATGCTGGGCAGCAGTCTGGCCGCGTACCGGATCACCGCGTCGGGCACGCGGAATCCGCGGTCGAGCTCGTCGATCACGGCGCCGCTCTGCCCCAGGTGCTCCAGCGTCACCTCCCACGAGGGGGTGGCCCAGGGCGTGGTGCCCTGCGCGATGTCGCCGAGCACCGTCATCGAACCGGTGGAGCAGCGCCGCCCGACGGCCCGCAGCTGCATCGGCGAAAGGTCCTGCGCCTCGTCCAGCACCACGTGCCCCATACTGGCCGAGCGGCGGGTGAGGTCGGTCAGCTCGTCCAGCAGTACCGCGTCGGCCGAGCTCCACTTCGCCGAACCGGCCGTGCGGGAGGGCTTCTCCCACAGCAGCAGCTTCTGCTCCTCGGCGGTGAGAATGCCCTCGGCGTGCCGGGCCAGCACCTCAGGATCCGAGAACAACGAGTGCAGAAGCTTCTTCGGATCCACAGTGGGCCACACCGAGTCGGCGTACTTCTTCACCTCGCGGCTGCGCGCCACCGAATCCTGCACCCGGTCGTCCGGGGAGTCGCCGGCCTCTTCCATCAGGACCAGCACGGCGTGCGCAATACGCTGCGGCAGCATGTCCTTGGCGGCCGAGTAGCGCACGCCGCGGTTCTGCAACTCCTCGACGATCTCGGCCAGCTGATACGCCGGCACCCGCCAGCGGTGCGCCCCGCGGGGAAGGATCATCGACTCAGTGGGCCGGACCACTCCGGACCAGACCGCCCGCCGCAGCACCTCGGCCATCCGGGCATCGCCCTTCAGCCCGGCGACCTGAGGGGTGTCGGAACCCTTGACGGTGAGCAGGGTCTCGGCCCCGCCCGGTGAGGTGACCACGAGCTGCTCGACCGTCGCGTGCCGAACCTGTGCCTCTCCCAGGCTGGGCAGCACCGCGTTCACGTGCTCCAGGAACGACTCGTTGGGCCCCACCACCAGCACGCCGGAACGGGCCAGGCGCTCGCGGAACGCGTACAGCAGCCAGGCCGCGCGGTGCAGGCCCACGGCGGTCTTACCGGTGCCCGGCGCTCCTTGGATACAGACCGACGTGTCCAGGTCGGCCCGGACGATGACGTCCTGCTCGGGCTGGATGGTGGCGACGATGTCGCGCATCGGCCCGGCGCGCGGTCGTTCGATCTCGTGGGCCAGGATCTGGCTCTTTGTCTCGGACTGGTCGCTGAGCTGTTCGCTGAGCTGCTCGTCCTCGTAGGCGGTGATCGAACCGTGCTCGATGCCGAACCGGCGGCGCCGGAGCACGCCCATCCGGTCGTTGCGACTGGCCTGGTAGAAGGCGGTGGCCACGCTGGCCCGCCAGTCGATCACCACCGGGTCGCCGTTCGGGTCCGCCACGTGCCGGCGGCCGATGTACCAGCGGTTGCCGTCGTCGTGGTCGGTCCGGCCGAAGAACAGGGTGGTGCCCGGATCGTCGATCAGGGCCTGTGCCCGGTGGTAGAGAGCTGCGCTCAGGTACTCCGCGGAGACCGCGTTACCGCCCTGCACATCGAGCGAAAGCACCTGCTGCCGCATGGTTTCGAGGTCGGCGCGGGCCCGGGCGAGATACTCCTGCTCCGAGCCGAGGACGTCATCAATCGCAGCAGACACAAGGGGCTACGTTACTCTTCGGGCCCGGAACCGTCGAACGAATTAACGCCGCGCCGCGTTCTTGGTGCGTTTCGTGGCCACCGCCGAGGCCGGGTCGTCAGGCCAGGGGTGCTTCGGGTAGCGCCCCCGCATCTCGGCCCTTACCCCCGGATAGGCGTTCTGCCAGAACGACTCCAGATCGGACGTAACGGCCAGGGGCCGCCCGGCGGGCGAGAGCAGATGAAGGACGATCGGCACGCGTCCGCCGGCAATGCGCGGCACTGCGGGCCAACCGAAAACCTCTTGGAGCTTCACAGCAAGGACGGGGTCGGATGGGTCGCTCACGTCGGTGGAGTAGGTGAGGGTCACGGTCGAACCACTAGGGACGTCGATCCGCTCCGGCGCGAGTTCGTCCAGTTGGGTGATGGCTCGGTGATCGAGAAGGAGGCGCAGCGCCTGCACCAGGTCGATGCGCTGGAGGTCGGCACGGTTGCGGGCAGTGGTCAGCCATTCCTCGGCGCGGGCCAGCAGAGCTGCGTCCGAGACGTCCGGCCACGAGCCCGACGCTGCGAAGGCGCGGTGCAGCAGGGCCAGCCGAGCCCGTAGCTTCTGGGCGGCCGGCGTCCACCGCAGCAGACCCAGCCCCTCCTTCCGTAGGCCCTCCTGCAGAGCTGCGTGCACCAGGTGCGGCGCCGGATTCTTGAGCGGCCGCTCGGCCAGCACGATCGCCCCCAGCAGATCGCGCTGCCGGGCCACCACGTCTCCCTTCAGCCAGACCACCTCGTCCTGGGTGCGCAGGAGCTCTTCGCCCACTTCCATGGCCGTGCTCTCGTCGATCGCCGCAGCCATCCGGATGCGCGCCGACTGTGCCCCGGCCTGCCGCTGAGCCACCGCGACCGCGAGCCATCCGATGCCGGTCAGCCCCGAGCCGGGGGAGAGCTCGGCCCCGGTACCTCCAGACATGAGATAGCCGCCGGTGCGGCGCAACCGGGCGATACGTTCGGGAAAAGCCAGACCAATGACGATGCCCGCGGCCAGATCGTCGGACACGCGGGCCGTCGATCCCGACGACTGCTCGACCGGAATCGCAGCCTGCAAACGCCGTACCTCGTCCCGCCAACGTCCGGACGCCCCGTCCCCACTCCGCAGGCGGCGCAGTGCGGCCGCCAGATCGTCCGTACCCCCGCCCAGCGAATCGTCGGCGAGCAACGCCACGATCTCCGCCGTCCGTCGGGGCCCGACCAACTCCGCTCCGTCGAGCAGTGCCCTGGCCAACCTAGGGTGCACCCCCGCTGACGTGAGCCGAGCGCCTCGGCGCGTCACTCGTCCATTTGTATCGATCGCTCCCAACGCCCGCAGCGTCTGCTGAGCGACGGTCAGCGCAGAGGCCGGGGGCTGCGACGGCAGCGGCAGCCCGGCCGGATCAGGTGTACCCCAGACCGCCAGCGACAGGGCGAAACCAGTGAGGTCGGCAATGGCCACCTCGGGCTCCGGGTGGGCCGCCAGACGCTCATGATCGGCGGCCGACCAGCAACGGTAGACGCGCCCGGGAGCCTCCCGCCCGGCCCGCCCGGCCCTCTGGTGAGCCGACGAACGAGACACCCGCACCGTGGCCAGTCCACTCAGCCCACGCGCCAGGTCGGTACGGGGTACGCGGGCCAGACCGGCATCCACCACGATCCGCACGCCCGGCACGGTCAGGCTGCTCTCGGCCACGGACGTGGCCAGCACCACCCGCCGCGCAGACCCGACCGCGCCCGGCCTCAGCACGGCATCCTGATCGCGGGCGCTGAGCCGTCCGTGCAGCCGTTGCACCTGAACGCCACTCAGCCGCCGGGCCACTCCCTCGATCTCACCCGCCCCCGGCAGGAAGACCAGCACGTCCCCCTGGGCCTCGCCCAGCGCCCGCCGCACCACCGAGGCCACGTGGTCGAGCAGGCGGGGGTCGACCCGCAGACCGTGTGGCGGGTCGACGGGGCCGGTGGGGGGACACCAGACGGGTTCAACGGGATACAGCGGAGCGTCGGCGCCAATCACCGGCGCCGATGCGGCGGGGCCACTGGAGCCGAGCAAGTTATCGGAGTCGAGCAAGTCACCGGAGCTGCCTGAGCCGCTTGAGCCGTCCGAGTTGCCGTTACCGACTGGGCCGTCGCCCGACTCGCCGTTCCCGATCGAGGCGCTACCGACGTCCTTAATTTCTGCAGCATCCCCCGAGCCCAGCAGCCGGGCCAGCCGCTCGCTGTCCGCGGTGGCCGAAGCAGCCAGCAACAGGAGTTCCGGCCGCAACGTGGCCCGCACCTCGGCGCTGAACGCCAGCGCCAGATCGGTGTCCAGATGCCGCTCGTGGCACTCGTCCAGCAGCACTGCCCCGACGCCTGGCAACTCCGCGTTCTCCAGCAGCCTGCGCACCAGCAGACCGGTGGTGACCACCTCCACCCGAGTGCGCCGACTGACCCGCCGGTCACCGCGCACCGAGTAACCCACCAGCCCGCCGACCTCCTCGCCGAGCAGCCAGGCCATCCGGGCGGCAGCAGCTCGGGCCGCCACCCGGCGCGGCTCGGCGACCAGCACCCGTCCTTCGACCTGGTCGGCCAGCGCCAGCGGCACCAACGTGGTCTTACCCGTGCCGGGCGGTGAGACCAGCACTCCGGCGCCGAAATCGCCGAGACGCCGCAGTAGTTCGGGAATGGTGGCGCTGACCGGGAGTGCGGTCTCGAGCGCCTTCTCGGCGGTGGCCAGGAGTTTCGGGGGGTTCAGGACGCGGCCCTCCACTGCCGGGCCGCCACACCGCTGAGGTGCTCGGGCACCACTTGCACAGAGTTCCGCATGCCCACATCCTCTCGCGTCCGTCCGTGAACCGGGGATTGACAGAGTGCTGTCAAAATGACAGTCTGCTGTCAGTCAATCAAGGGGGCACGATCATGACGAACGTGGTGCTGTACGCGACCGACACGATGGCCGACTGGGAGTACGGGTACCTGACGGCCGGGTTGGCGATGGCCGATGAGGACGTGCCGGGCGGTGTCGGGCTCACTGTTGCTTCGGTGGGTGGCAAGGCCGTCACCACGGCCGGGCGCCTGACCGTGCAGCCGGGGGCCGACCTGGCCGGGCTCGACCCGGAGCAGATCGATCTGCTCGTGCTCCCGGGCGGCGACACCTGGGGCGAGGGGCACGACGAGGTGCTGGCGCTGGCCAGGACTCTGGTGCAGAACGGCAGGCCGGTTGCCGGGATCTGCGGGGGCACGCGGGGCCTGGCTCGGGCCGGTCTGCTCAATCAACGGCGGCACACCAGCAATGCCCTCGAAGCCCTGGCCGGCACCGAGAACTACACGGGCCAGGATCTTTACCAAGAAGCCCGCACGGTGGTCGACGGCAACGTGATCACGGCCCCGGGCACCGCCCCACTCGAGTTCGCCAAGGCTGTCTTCGAGGTGCTCGGCGTGTTCCCGCAGCCGGTCATCGACGCCTGGTATGGGCTGTACACCACGGGCGAGCGCAAGTACTACGACCTCCTCGTGGGCGGTGAGGCTTGAGAAGTCCTGAAGCCAGAAGTCCCGAAGGTGATGCTCTGACCGCTCTGGTGATGCCGGTTTTCGAGGCGAACGGCGAGTTCCTGGCCGCAGCCAAGGAGATCGCCGAGCCGGCCGGCCTGACCCCCGCGCAGTGGCAGGTGCTGGGCGCAACCCTGGACACCGCGCTACCGGTGGCCGAGATCGCCCGACGGGTGGGGCTGGGGCTGGCCCGGCAGAGCGTTCAGCGCACCGCCGACATCCTGGTCGAGGCCGGCTGGGCCGAGTACGTGCCCAATCCCAGCCATCGGCGGGCCAAGTTGCTGCAGCCCACCGAGCAGGGCCGCGCGACCGTGGCGAAACTGCGCGACCGGCAGCACGCCTGGGCCAACGCGGTGGGCAAGGCCGTAGGCGTGGAGGACCTGAGCCGGGCGGTCGAGTTGTTGAAGGCGGCGGTGGCTGCCTCGCGCGAGTACCGCCAGAACGCTTAGCAACGAGTGCGGATCTCAAAAGGTGGGTTCTCCGTATTCTGGGTAGATGCCGGTGGCCTCGCCCCAGGGCGCGTGCGGCGGGCGAGCCACGGACGACCGGAGCGCCTCTGCCTTGGCTGTCTGCTGGGCCGCCAGCCGGGCGGCGGCCCTGCGCCGTAGTCGGTCCTGCCGGTCTGCCTGCCACTGCAGGTCTCGACTCCAGCGGCGGGTGCGGCGGGCTGTGCGTTCGGCCGAGGGCATCAAGTCGATCCTGGTCAAGCTTTCGGGCTGGTCAGAGGAGGCGGTGGTTCTGCCACGCAGGCTCCAGCCGGGCATACCGGGCAGGCATGGCGGAGCGCTGGCGTGGTCAGTGCCGTCGGGCGTGGTCCAGATGATGGTGCCGGGCGGGTGCGGCTCGCCGGGCCGGGCCGGCCGGGCATGCCAGCCGGCGAAGGTCTTCAGACGGTGGTGGCCCCGGCAGGCGGGATGCATATTGCACGCGCAGGTCGGTCCGCCGCGCTGAAAAGGCTTGAGATGGTCCAAGTCACAGCGGCTGGCAGGAGTGGTGCAGCCGGGGAATGTGCAGACGGGGTAGCGGGCGAAGACCTGGTTGGTGAGGGTGCGGTCGGGGCGGTAGCGGCGGGTCTGGGGCCGGGTGTGGTCCCGGCCGAGGGGACATGGCTCCGACGCAGCGGGCTGTGGCTCGGCGTCGCTGTCTGGGCCGGTGCCATCGTCTGGGCTGGTGTCGTTGCCCGCATGGTCATGGGTACAGGCTCCGGGCAGGACCAGGAGAGTGATCTGCCCGGGGGCGACAGCCAGGCGGCGAGCGTGCTCGGCGCTGATCACGCCATGCCCCTGCAGCAGGCCGGGAATCTGGTCCAGGCCCAGAAGCGTGGTGTCGGTGATCGTCACGACCAGATGGGTGCCTCGTCCCTTGCGCCGGGGCAGGTCGGGGATCTTCCACCAGGCCGGCATCAGACCTTGGGGTACCGGTGGGAACCCGTGAGCCGTCAGGGCATGGTGACGTTCGTCGGTGACGGCCTGCAGGTCGTCTTCCAGGCGGCGGCGTAGCGACTCGGGGACGGTGTCACTGGTCGTATGGGGCTCGGCGTGCTCTGGCTCGTGGCGCGGCTTCCTGAGCTTCCCCTCGGTTTCGCTCGTCGCGCCGCTCTCGCTGGTTCCGCTCGTCGTGCTGGCTTCGCCTGCGGCTGCGTAAGCGCTCGGCTCGTCGCGTGCTTCGTTGCGCGGATCCGGGACCAGCGGAATGTGCACGCCCTCCGCCAACGCCTGCACCAGCAGCGCCAGCACATCGGCCCGCCGCTGATCATGAGTGCGACCGTCCGGTAGGCCCTCCGCCTCGGCCCGATCCCGTGCTGCGTCGGCCGCGGCGTCGAGGAAACCGTCCAGCAACTGCCCTGTCTCGGCCGAGACCAGGGCCGTCACCAGGGCCATGCCGTCGGGCTGGGCCGAGATCCGCGCATGCCGGCCGCGCATCGCCTGCGCATGGTGAGCGGCGCCCCCGTCAGGATCCAGTTCCATCAGCAGCCGCTGGATCAGACGCTTCAGCTCCCCGAAGGTCAGATCGGGGGCCTGGGCAGTCACCATGGCCTCTGTCAGCTGCCACACGTCGTTGCCCGGCCGCAGCTGCGGATACCTCTCGCACGCTGCGTGCAACTGGCGCGCCGCCAGACGAGCACGGTCCGCATCGATCCGGCCCTGCTCCAGCAACGCGAAGATCCGGGGAAGGTTGCGGACCAGGCCCATTGCCACCTCGACATCTCCGGCGGCCGAACGCGGATGACGGTTCAGCTCCGGCGCCAGGCGAGAGGAAACCAGCCGACGCGAGGTGATCGAGAACGCCGAGTCGAGGTCCTCGGGTTCGTCGTGTCCGTCGTGTTCCTCGTGGTCCTCGTCGACGCGGGCGCCACCACGTCGGGCCGACGGCACCGCTTCTACCGCTGTCGCGAGCGAAAGCATCTGCGCGGCCTGCAAACGCCGCATCACGAGTTCCATGGCCATCACGTTGGTGACCCACGCATCGGGCGATTCGGGTGGGGAGGGCTCGGTTCGCTTGGTGCGTCGGGCCGGCTCGGCTGGGCCGCCTGCCTTGGTCGTGCTGGCTGTCTTGGCCGTACCGCTTGCCTTGGCCCTATCGCTTGCCTTGGCGGTACCCGTTCCCTCGGCTGGTCCGGTGAACGCCCCGCCCTCGTCCGATCCCGCATCCGCATCCGCCGACGGGATTCCGAGCGCCCCCAGCTCTTCCAGCAGCCACTCGAACACCCCCATGGACAGCCCGGGGACACGTCCCTCGAAACAACCCTCCGCCAACGCGCCCATCCGGAAGCCCCCCGTCGACAAGCATTTCCGCGGCCCCCACCGCCACAAAAAGAGACTAAAGGGCACCACCGACAAAATGGGATCGAGGCCGCGGCCAAAGCAGCAACCGCGCTCGGATCAACCGCTCGCCAGTGACTCGCCCGCGCGGCCTTCGCTGACGGGTCCGCTCGCGTGCGGCCGGGCGACCGTGAACCGGACGAGCACGCGGACCGGAACCGCAGCGTCCCCACTGCGGTCAGAGCCTCAGCGGATCAGGATCTGGTCCAGGTCGGGCGCGGGGGCCTCCTGGTTGAAGAAGCGGATCACGTTCTCGCCCTTCACCAGGTTCACCTTCACCGTGGTGCGGGCCGGGGAGTCCCAGCTTCGAGCGCCTTTCAGGGCCAGGGTGCGCACCGGGTCGGAGTTGAGCATCACGTCCAGCTCGCGCGGGGCGTCGTCACAGGCGCAGGTGTAGATGATCGTCATGGTGCGCCGGCCGGGCACCTTCACGTCCTTGAGGCGGACGATCACGTAGTGCCCCTGCCCCAGATACTGCACGCGCTTGCCGGAGACGCACAGCGGGCAGTCGATGACCTCGATGCCTGAGCTTTCGTGCGTCTTGGCCCAGGGGTTGATCGTGACCGGCTCGAAAGTCGGCTTGGGTTTAAGTTTCTTGGTGGTGGAGGGAATTGAGGACGGGGTAGTCGCCTCGGGCGTCGGCGTTGCGGTCGGGGAGGTGGTCGCCGGGGATGTGGTGGTCGGAGCGCTCGTCGTGGAGGGCGCCGAGGTGGTGGCCGAGGTGGTGGCGGGTGTGCTGGCTGGGGTGGGGCTGGGGGTGGTGGCCGTGGTGGAGGACTGCCCGGGCAGCAGTTGCGGCACTACGAAGGAGGTTCCGGCCACCGCGAGGGAGAGCAGGCCGACTCCCAGCCAGGGGGCGGAGACCGGGCGCGAACGGGCCACCTTCGCCTACCGCCACCCGTGCCAGCGGGCCAGCGCCTCGGTCCGGCTGGTCACGTCGAGCTTGGCGAACACGTTGCTCAGGTGGTTCTTCACCGTCTTCTCGGACAGTTTCAGCTGCTGCGCGATAGCCGCGTTGGAGAGGCCGTCACCTACCAGTTCGAGCACCTCGATCTCGCGCTCGCTCAGCCCGAAACCCCGCCGCGTGCGCCGTAGGTTGCCGTGCCGGGCCCCGGCCGCGCGCTCGCGGGCGTAGGCCTCGCGCACCGCGCCGGTGGCCACCGAGGCCGCCGCCGGGATCAGCCAGCCCTGGCCGGCCGCCACCGCCCGCACGGCGCTGACCAGGTCGGCCGGGTCGAACCGGCCGTAGACCAGGTAGCCCCGGGCCCCGCCACGCAGCATCGGCGCGATGATCTCCTGGCTGTCGTTGCTGGTCAGGACCAGCACGTTGCTGTGCTGGGCGATCTGGTCGATCACCGACAGGCCGTCGGCCACCGGCATCTGGTAGTCCAGGATCGTCACCCGCGGCCGCAACCGCCGGGCCTCGGCCAGTCCGGCCGCTCCGTTGCCGGCCTCGGCCACCACGCTGATCTGCGGGTCCGACTCCAGCAGAGGACGCAGGGTGGCCCGGATGGTGGCGTTGTCGTCCACCAGCAGCACGGTGATCCGGCTGGGGGTGGACTCGGTGGTCGGCAGCGCACCGGTACTCAGCCAGGCGACCGCGTCCATGCCCTCATTCCCTGTGGCCTTCTCTGCCCTGTCGTCCGCTGTCACAGCACTGGCACCCGCACCCGGATCAGCGTGCCCAGGCCGGGTTCGGACTCCACAGTAAGAGATCCACCGACCGTGCGGGCCCGTTCCATCATGCCGACGATACCCGCGTGCCCCTGATGCTGGAGCTGCTGCAGGGCAGCCAGGTCTCCGCCGACCGGGGCCTCGAACCCACGGCCGTTGTCCCGCACCGTCAGCACCAGCCCTCGCCCGCGCTCGCTGACCGTCACTCCCACCCGGGTGGCCGCGGCATGCCGGTGCACGTTGACCAGCGCCTCGCCGACGATCCGGGTGAGCTCGTACCGCACCGCGACCGGGGGTTCGACCGGTGCAACGGTGGCGGTTGCGCTGATACCGGTCTCGGCTGACCAAAGGGCGCACACCCGCCGCAGCGTAGTGGCGAAATCTTCCTCGGGGGCGTCCAGTCGCATGCCCTCGATCAGCTGCCGGGCCTCCTGCGAGGCGGCCGTTGCCCCCTGCGAGATGACGTCGGCCAACTGCTCAGCCAAGGCCGGCTGCCGCCGCAGTGAACCCGGCAGGGCAACGGCGGCCAGGGACATCGCGCGAAGCGTCTTGGCGACCGAGTCGTGCAGTTCCCGGGCCAGGCGGGCGCGCTCGGCGGCGGCGGCGGATCGCTGGGCGTCGGTGATCAGCTCGACCGTTCGGCTCATTTGCCGGGTAAGCACCCGTTGGGCCAGCACCGTGCCGATCCCGGCCAGTACCCCGGCGGGCGGCGCAGCCAACAGGAAGCCCGCCAGGGACGCCGGAACTTCCTGGGTGTTCAGCAGCACCGCCCCCACCGCCAGCCCCTGCACCGTCTGCGCGGTCCAGAGCGGGATGGCTGCGAAGCCGAGTGCAGCCCCCGCCAGTGCGGCTGCCCCGGCGGCAAAGACGAAGTAGGTCAGGCCGCCTTTGCTCAGCGCCAACACGGCCACGACCAGCACAGCGTCGGCAGTGAGCAGGGGTACGGGCGAACGGACGAGGGTGGGCCAGCGGGGTAGCGCGGCCACGCCGGCCGCGGTGCTGAGCAGCAGCACGACGATCAGCGCGGCCGACCGCACGCCGTCGGTCTGCACCAGCAGGCTCACCACGGCCGTGGTCAGACAGACAGCGGCCCGGGTGAGAAGCACCGTGCGACTGAGGGCCACGGCGACGATCTGCTGCACCCGATGCTGGGGAAGCTCGTCCACCTGGTCCTTCTCCTGGCCGCTCTTGTCGCCGTGAAGGTACCAAGCCGACGGGACCGGCATCGCCACCGGCTTAGGACTTTGGGCCTACCCCCGGTCGTCCGCCGCACGCTTTGCTCGACTCGCCCGGCCTGCGGCCCCCCTCCGGTCCGGACCGGGCGCTCCTGACCACTTGTTACAACTCGACACAACTTGTCCCTGAAGAACTCGTCCCTGAAGAACTCCGTCCCTGACCAAGGAGTCCCTCGTGTCGCGACGACCTCGCGTACTGCGTCCAGCCATCGCCCTGGCCACCGCCTCGGTCCTGGGGGTGACGGCGGCGATCGCGTTCGGTGTCCTGCCCGGCAACTCCGCCCAGCTGCCGAAGAGCGGGCACCACGGCCTCTCCGTGCAGCCCGTCGCCGGCTCGGCGGGTGAGTCCGAACTGCAGGTCACCACGACCGACGCAGCCAAGTTCGTGGAGCAGAAACGCAAGCGCACGAAGAAGCCCTCAAACAAGCGGGTCAAGCCGACCAAGCCCACCAAGCCGAGCACCACTGCACCCGGCCCGAGCGCCACCACCCAGCCCACCCCGTCCTCAAGCACCCAAGCCACCCCGACGCCGACCATGCCGGGGCACACCGTCGGCCCGGACGGCACGATGACCGTCCCGGCGGGCACCTGGCTCCCGGTCGACCAGGCGGCCTGGAAGGCTCAGCTGGACGAGTTCGAGGCGCTCAAGCCGCGCACCCCTCCGGCCACCGCCAAGAAGAACCCCGAGTTCAACGCCACCTGTACCTACAGCCACTCGGGCAAGAACGACCCGATCGTGTTCCCTGGTCAGACCGGCGCCTCGCACCTGCACTCGTTCATGGGCAACGCGGTGACCGACGCGAACACCGACACCGACGACCTGATGCAGTCCGGCACCACCACCTGCATCCCGGTCGAGGACCGCTCGGCCTACTGGATCCCGACGCTGACCGACAAGAGCACGGGCAAGGCGGTCGAGCCCAAGGAGATGATCGTCTACTACGGCTCGTTGCTGGAGGACAAGACCAAGACCGTCCCGATGCCCAACGGCATGCGGATGCTGGTCGGTGACGCCAAGAAGCAGGCGCCCACCCCGGTCGGGGCGCAGAACCAGTTCTGGTGCGCCGGTGGTCCGGTCGACGGGGTCGCCCGCAGCCAGGACGGCAACTGGCCGGTCTGCCAGAACGACGGCCAGACCAAGGGCTCCCTGCACTTCCTGATGCGCTTCCCGGACTGCTGGGACGGCAAGAACCTGGACAGCCCGGACCACAAGTCGCACGTCAGCTACGGGGGCGCGGGCACCTGCCCGAAGGAGTTCCCGGTCCGGATCCCGGCCGTCACCTTCGTGATCAACTACGACACCCCCGGGACCACGTCCGGTTTCGAGCTGGCCAGTGGGCTGGCCTCGTCGATGCACGGCGACGCGTTCTTCGCCTGGGACACCAAGACCATGGCCGACCTGGTCAAGAGCTGCGTGAACCAGCTGGTCACCTGCAACAAGGAGAAGCAGTTCTGAACCCCGGCTAGCCTCGTCGGGTGGCACAACTGGAGATCTGCCTCGAGGACGTCGGTGGTGCAGTGATCGCCGAGGCCTCGGGGGCCGACAGGGTCGAGCTCTGCTCGGCCCTGTCGGAGGGTGGTCTCACGCCCAGCGCGGGTCTCGTGCGGCGAGTGCTGGCCACCACCACGCGGATCGGCGTACAGGTGCTGATCCGGCCGCGCGCCGGGGATTTCGTGTTTACCCCCGAAGAGCTCGAAGTGATGTTTGAAGACGTCCGTCAGCTCGCCTCCCCGGGGCGCGTCGGGTTCGTGATCGGCGCGCTCACTCCTTCCGGGGAGATCGACCGGGCCGTGCTGGAGCGCCTTCTCGAGGCCTGCGGTGATGCGCCGGTCACGTTCCACCGGGCCTTCGACGCCTGCCGGGACCTGCCCGAGGCCCTGGACGTCCTGATCTCCCAGGGGGTTTCCCGGGTGCTGACGTCCGGTGGGGCGAAGACGGCGCTCGAAGGTGCAGCCGGGCTCCGCTCCCTGGTCGAACAGGCCGATAGGCGGATCATGGTCCTGGCCGGTGGGGGAGTGCGGCCGGGGAACGTGGCTGAGCTGGTACGCCGGACGGGAGTGGCCGAAGTGCACTGCCGGGCGGCCGAAAGCATCGCCTCAGCCGCTCGTTACACCAATCCTGCCCTGACCTACGACGAGGGCCGCCGACCAGTCACGTCGGCGGCCCTCGTCGCGGCAATGCGAGCGGCGCTGGATCAGGCGGCTTCGGATGCCGCAACCGTGCCCTGAGCCGCAGCCGCGGGCTCGAGGGCGATCCGGAGCACGTCGGCCACGTCGCTGACCTGGTGCACGACCAGCTGCGAGAGCACGTCCTCGGGCAGGTCGTCCAGGTCCGGGCCGTTGCGGGCGGGGATGATCACCTCGGTCAGCCCGGCCCGGTGGGCGGCCAGCAGCTTCTGCTTGACCCCGCCGATCGGCAGCACCCGGCCGGTCAGCGAGACCTCACCGGTCATCCCGACCTCGGCCCGCACCGGCCGGCCGGTCAGCAGCGAGGCCAGGGCGGTGGTCAGCGTGACGCCGGCCGAGGGTCCGTCCTTCGGCACCGCGCCGGCCGGGAAGTGCACGTGCACCCTGCGGTGGGTCAGCTCCTGCACCGGCACGTCCAGCTTCTCGGCGTTGGCCCGCAGGTAGCTGAGCGCGATCTGGGCCGACTCCTTCATCACGTCGCCCAGCTGCCCGGTGAGCTCCAGGCTCACCCCCGTCTCCATCCCTGTTTCCATCGAGATGGCCTCCACGAACAGCACGTCACCGCCGGCGCCGGTCACCGCCAGGCCGGTCGCCACGCCGGGAACCGCGGTGCGCTCGGCCGACTCGGGGGTGAACCGGGGCCGGCCGAGGTACTTGGCCACCTCGTCCTTCCCGACCACCACCCCGGCCACCGCCTGAGGCGACCTCTCGGAGCCGTCGGGCTCACGGACGTCCTCAAGTTCGGTGGTGACCTTGCGCAGGATCCGGGCGAGGGACCGCTCCAGCTGACGCACGCCCGCCTCGTGGGTGTACTCGGCCGCGACCAGGCGCAGCGCCTCGTCCTCGATCTGCACCTCCTCGGCGGTCAGGCCGGCCCGCTCGAGCTGCCGCGCCAGCAGGTGGTCGCGGGCGATCGCGACCTTCTCGCGCTCGGTGTAGCCGTCCAGCCGGACCACCTCCATCCGGTCCAGCAGCGCCGACGGGATGGTCTCGAGCACGTTGGCGGTGGCCAGGAAGACCACGTCGGACAGGTCCAGGTCGAGGTCCAGGTAGTGGTCGCGGAAGGTGTGGTTCTGGGCCGGGTCGAGCACCTCGAGCAGGGCCGCCGCCGGGTCGCCGCGGAAGTCCGAGCCGACCTTGTCGATCTCGTCGAGCAGCACCACCGGGTTCATCGTGCCGACCTCCTGGAGCGCCCGCACCAGCCGCCCGGGCAGCGCACCCACGTACGTGCGCCGGTGCCCCCGGATCTCGGCCTCGTCGCGTACGCCGCCGAGCGCCACCCGTACGAACTTCCGGTTCAGGGAACGCGCGATCGACTCACCCAGCGAGGTCTTGCCTACCCCGGGAGGGCCGACGAGCGCCAGCACCGCACCCGAGCCGCGTCCGCCTACGACCTCCAGGCCGCGCGCGGCCCGCCGGGCGCGAACCGCCAGGTGCTCGACGATCCGTTCCTTCACGTCGTCCAGGCCTGTGTGGTCGGAGTCCAGCACCGCGCGGGCGTTCCTGACGTCGGTGCTGTCGGTGGTGCGCTCGTTCCAGGGCAGTTCCAGGACGGTGTCCAGCCAGGTGCGGATCCAGCCCGCCTCCGGCGACTGGTCGGAGCCCCGCTCCAGCTTGTCCACCTCGGCCAGGGCGGCGGTACGCACCTTCTCGGGCAGGGCGGCGGCCTCGATCTTCGAGCGGTAGTCGCCCGTGCCCCCGGCGTCCTCCTCGCCCAGCTCCTTGCGGATCGCCGCGAGCTGCTGACGCAGCAGGTACTCGCGCTGGGTCTTCTCCATCCCCTCCTGGACGTCCTCGCGGATCTTCTCGTTGATCTCGGTCTCGGCCAGGTGCGCCCGGCCGCGTTCGAGCAGGAAGTCCAGACGCTGTTCCACGTCGAGGGTCTCCAGCAGGGTGACCTTCTCGCCGGGCTCGATCCAGGTGGCGTAACCGGCCACGTCGGCCAGTTCGGAGGGGTCGCTCATCCGCTGCACCGCGTCCAGCACCTGCCAGTTGTTGCGCTGCTGCAGGATCGCGGTGAGGACCTGCTTGAACGCGGCGGCCTTCTCCCGGATGCGGCCGTCGGGCTCTTCGGGGGAGAGCGGCTCGGCCTCGACCCAGAGCGCGGCGCCGGTACCGACCACGCCCTGGCCGATCCGGGCGCGACGGTCGGCGCGCAGCACCGCGGCCGGTTCGCCGCTGGGCAGCCGGCCGATCTGCACGACCTGGGCGATCGAGCCGATCACGCCGGTGCGGCCCTCGATCCGGGGTACGACGAGCACCTGCAGGGGCTTGGACTCGCCGGCCCGCGCAGCCCGGGCGGCGTCGATGGTCTGCTGGGCCTGGGCCGTCAGCTCGATCGGCAGGGCCATGCCCGGGAGCACGACCGCGTCGTCGAGGAACAGGACGGGGAGGGTGGTGGTGGCGGGACGGGCCTGGTTGGTCATGTCGGCTCCAACGACGATTACACGATTACGTAGTTCCGCGTTCGCCGTGGGCAGACAGTGACGTGGCCTGCGGCCCGGGTAGCTCGTCCGGAGCAGTGCGGCGGGCCGTGCTCACTGTCCGCCGACGGTGCCCTCCGGCCTCATATCGCCTCAAACCCCGCGGCCGCTCACCCGGTTCTAACGCCTGACCTGCGAAGATGTGTCCCCCGGGAGGGGGACTTCCAGAATTCCTCATGACCGGCAGCTCTTGGGCCGATAAGAGGAACGTGACTTCCAGCCGCCAGGTTCTTCCGCCGTCCCGGGCCGGTGCGACCGCCCGCGTCCCGGGTGCCCGGGAGTCCCGGGACGGGCGGACGCCGCACGGCCACCCGGTGCTCGCCGGGTTCGAGATCGTCGAGCAGCTCGGCAGCGGCGCGGAGAGCACCGTGTTCAAGGTCCGCCGCCTCGAGGACGACGCCCAGGGACGACCGGGGGCCGAGTACGCCCTGAAGATCCTGGACAAGCCGCTGGCCGACTCGCACGAGGCCGAGGTGGCCTTCCGGCGGGAGGCGGCGCTGCTGGGCGGGGTCAACCACCCCGGGCTGCTGCGGGTCTACGAGGTCGGGGCCCTCGACCGCCGGCCCTACCTGGTGATGGACCTGGTGCTGGGCCGGGCGCTGTCGGAGGTGCTGGAGGGCGGCGCGCTGACCCCGGAGAAGGTGGTCGCGCTCACCCTCGACATCGTCGAGCCGCTGTCCGCGGTGCACGACAAGGGCCTGGTCCACCGCGACCTGAAGCCGGCCAACGTGATCATCATGACCGGCGGCGAGGCCCGGCTGATCGACTTCGGCCTGACGGCCCGGGGCCAGAGCGACGCCGGGGTGGCGGTGGGCACGCTGGCCTACTCCGCGCCGGAGCAGGGCGGCACGCTCAAGCGCCCGGTCGACAACCGCTCCGACCTGTACTCGCTCGGCGTGATCATGTTCGAGGCGCTGTCCGGGGTGCTGCCGTTCAAGAGCAGCGACGTGGGTGAGCTGCTGCGTCTGCACGCGGTGGCCCCCGCCCCGGACCTGACCGAGCTGGTGCCGAGCATCCAGCCGGCGCTCGCCGAGATCGTGGCCACACTGCTGCAGAAGGACCCGGACGACCGCTACCAGTCCGGTCGTGACCTGGCCGCCGACCTGCGCGCGCTGACCGGCGCCCCGCGCCGCGGCGAGGCGCTGACCCCGGGAGGGGCCGAACCCCCGCTGTTCGGGCGCAATTCCGAGCTGAGCATCCTGTCCGGGCGCTGGAACGAGGTGCGCAACGGCCGCAGCGGTCTGGCCCTGGTGCACGGCGGCGGCGGTACCGGCAAGACCCGGCTGGTCAGCGAGCTGCTCAGCCAGGTGCGGGCCTCCGGCAGCCTGGTGCTGCAGGCCAGCTGCGTACCGGACAGCCCGGTGCCGTTCGCCCCGATCCGCGACGCGGTGCTGAACTACCTGCAGGAGATCGCACGCATGCCGGTGGGCGACCGCTGGCGGCGGCGGGCCCGGATCCGCGCCGCCTCGGCCGGCTGGTCCCCCTCGATGCTCGGCCGGATCGCGCCCGGGCTGGAGGCCATCCTCAACGGCTCCGACACGCTCAAGGGCAAGGCCAACCTGACCTCCCGGTCCGGGCTGGTCGGGCCGGCCGCCCGGGGGGCTGCCGGAGGTTCCGACACTTCAGCGGGCGTCGAGCCCGAGCCGGTGAACGAGAGCCAGTTCGCCGTGGCCATCGCCGGATTCCTGGCCGCGCTCGCCCGGGAGGCGGGCGACCTGCTGCTGTTCCTGGACGACGTGCAGTGGCTGGACGCCGGCTCCCGCCAGGTGGTGGCCCACCTGGCCGGGCAGATCGCCGAGGGCAAGGGCAGCAAGGTGCTGATCCTGGCGGCCAGCCGCGACGAGGTGGAGTACGCCGAGGGCCTGGGGTCCTTCTACCACGCGGCCGGTCTGGCCCTGGACGTCGAGGTCCCGGTGGTGGAGCTCGACGAGGAGGCGATCGGCGAGCAGATCCGCTCCCTGATCCCCGGCCTGGAGGCCGGTTCCCGGCTGGTCGAGATCCTGGCCCGGCGCAGCAACGGCAACCCGTTCGTGGCCGGTGAGTACCTGAGCGCGGTGATCGACGCCGGTCTGCTCGAACCCTCCTGGGGCAGCTGGAAACTCGACGAGGACGGGCTGGACCGGCTGGAGCTGCCGCAGGACGCGGTCGGCCTGGTCCTGACCCGGCTGCAGAACCTCGCCCCGGGCACCTACGAGCTGCTGGTCACCGCCGCGGTGGTGGGCAACGAGTTCCACGGCGACATCCTCGCCTCGGTGCTCGGCCTGACCGACGAGGAGGTGCTGCCGGCGCTGTCCGAGGCGGTCGGGCAGCGCCTGATCGACATGCGCGACGGCGGTTCCTACGTGTTCCTGCACGACCGGGTGCGGCAGGCGCTGCAGGCCCAGCTCGGTGACGACGAGCTGGCCGCCCTGCACCTGCGGATCGCCCAGTCGCTGGAGCACGCCCCGCCCTCGACGGCGACCGCGCGGCCGGAGCACACGTACGCGATCGCGCACCACTACATGCAGTGCGACCCGGACAGCGACGAGCGTCTGGACAAGATCTTCGAGGCCGCCTGGCGGGCCGGGCAGCTGGCCCTGGCCAACCACGCCCCCAACGAGGCGATCAACTTCCTGGAGTTCGCGGCCGGTCTGCGGGCCCGGCCGCCGGGCTCGTTCCTGATCGAGCTGGCCCACGCGCTGAAGCAGAACGGCCGGCTGGAGGCCGCGCGCAACCGGACCGAGCAGGCGCTGGCCGGGGAGACCGACCCGATCACCCGGGCCGAGATGTTCGCCCTGCTGGCCGATCTGCACAAGGACGACTGGGACAACGCGGCCGCGCTGCACGCCGTCGGGCTGGGCCTGGCCGAGCTCGGGGTCGAGCTGCCCGGTTCCCGGCCGGCGCTGCTGACCGGTTCCTGGCTGCGGTTCGTCGGGGCCCGGCTCCGGGGGCTCATTGGTCTGACTGGTGCTCGTGATCTTTCCGAGGAGCAGCGGGTCCGTCTGCTGGTCACCGTGCAACTGCACTCCACCGCGTCGTTCGTGGCGCTGTTCGTGCGCGACCGGCAGCTCGCCCTGGCCCACGCGCTGCGGGCCCGGGCCCTGGCCGTGCAGCTCGGGCCGGGGGCCGCGAACGTCAGCGCCCAGGCCAGTTTCGGCATGGTGGCGGCGTTCGGCGGGCGGCGTTCCAGCGCCCGGAGGGCGTTCCGGAGGATGGACGCCGACCCGATCTCGGAACTGCCCAGCCAGCGCGCGTCCAACTCCTACGTGCGCGGACTGGCGCTGTACGGGGGCGGTCTCGACGACGGCGTGCAGTGGACCCGGGAGGTGGAGGCCGACGGGCCCTGGATGGACCTGGGCCAGGAGCTGGACGCCGTGGCGGTGTTCAGCACCCGCGCCGTCCTGATGGGCCGCACCACCGAGGCCCAGCACTGGCTGGACCGCGGCCGCAACCGGCAGACCGGCCGCAACGTCGACGCCACCCCGTTCGTCGTGGCCGCCCCGCTGACCCTCTCGCTGCTGGGCCGCTTCCCCGAGGCCGGCGCCGAGCTGCGGCAGATCCGGCAGATCTGCGAGCGGGTGCCCTCGCTGGACATGCTGCGCCAGCTGGCCACCCTGTTCCAGCTGGCCGAGCAGCGTGACTTCGGAACCCTCTTCGACACGGTCGCGGCCGAGGTCGAGGGCGCCCACCCGGCGCCCGAAGAGGTCTTCCGGGCCCATCACCCGATCTTCTTCCTGATCGCGGCGGGCCGGCTCAGCCAGCTGCGCAACGCCGACGAGGACGAGCGCGAGGCCCGGCTGGAGGTGGCCCGGCACGCGGTGCGCCAGGCCGGCCGGCACCGGGGCGCCCCCGAGCTGGTGGCCCTGGCCACCCTGCTGCGGGCCGACCTGGAGGTGGCCGAGGGCCGCCCCGGCAGTGCCCTGGCCGAGCTGGCCGGGATCGGGCTGGTCCTCACCCCGGACGCCCCGACCGTGGCGTTCGAGGTGGCCCGGGTACGGGCCCGGGCACTGGCCGCCCTGGGCACCCCGGGCAGCCCGGAGGCCCGCCGGCAGGCCCAGCACGCCTACGCGATCGCGGTCGGCGAGGGCTGGCCGCACCGGGCCCAGCAGGTCGGCACCGAGTTCGCGCTCGGCACCGACTGGCTGGGTACCTCCGGCGGCGGCACGAGCAGCAGCAGCCACGGCGGCAGCTACAGCGCCGGGCACGAGCGGCAGCGGCTGCAGGCCCTGCAGACCGTCAGCGCCGCCGCGGGCAAGGTGCTCGACCCGCGGGTGCTGGCCCGGATCGCCCTGGACGAGACGATCAAGCTGCTCTCGGCCGACCGCGCCTACCTGTTCCTGGTGCCCGAGGACGACGCCGAGGCCAGCCTGGCCGGCGGGCTGGTGGCCTACCTGGGCCGCGACGCCGACGGCCGGGACGTGCCCGAGCTGACCGGCTACAGCACGACCCTGGTCGACCGGGTCCGCCAGACCGGCCAGGCCCAGGTCTTCACCGGCACCGAGGAGGGCGCCGTGCTGGGCACCAAGAGCGTGGTCGCGCACGGCCTGCGCTCGGTGCTGGCCGCGCCGATGAAGGTGGACGGCCGGATGACCGGGGTGGTCTACCTGGACAGCCAGGTGGCCAAGGGCATCTTCACCTCCGGCGACGTGGACATCCTGTCGGCGCTGACCAACCACATCGCGACCTCGATGGAGACCGCGCGGATGGCCGAGCTGCAGATCACCGTGGAGACCGCCGACCGTGAGCGGGAGGTGGCCAACAACCTGCGCGACGCCCTGCGGGAGATGGCCGAGCGCCTCGACGACCCGGAGAAGCTGGTCTCCGAGCTGCTGAACGCCACCGGGCCGGTGCTCGGTGCGGACCGGGCCTGGCTGCTCTCGGTCCGGGACGGGGTGTTCCTGCTGCGCGACGCCGGCGACGAGCGCCCGATCAAGATCGACGAGGACGCCCGGCTGCGCGGTCTGCTGGCCCTGCAGCAGCCCCGGGTGGGCAACCCCGAGCTGATTCCGGCCGGGCTGATGCCTCAGCTGGGCAGTGCGAGCTCGTGGATCGCGGTGCCGATGCGCTCACGCCGCAACGACCTGGGCGTGCTGCTGGTGGCCACCACCGGTTCGGCCGCGCTGTCGGAGAACATCACCACGGCCGCGGTGCTGGCCGCGCAGGGGATGAGCGCCTACGACAACTCCACGCTGTTCCAGCAGGTGCAGAACCTGGCGGTGGTGGACGAGCTGACCGGGGTGCCCAACCGGCGTCGCTTCTTCGAGGTGGGCGCCCGCGACCTGGCCGGGGCCAAGCGCCAGGGCCGCTCGCTCACCGCCCTGATGATCGACATCGACCACTTCAAGAAGGTCAACGACACCTACGGTCACCCGACCGGTGACGACGTGATCAAGACGGTGGCCGAGCGGTTCCGCGCCCAGATCCGCAAGACCGACGTGCTGGGCCGCTACGGCGGTGAGGAGTTCGCGGTGCTGCTGCAGGGCGAGCAGGCGGACGGCACGCTGCCCGAGCGTCTGCGTGCCTGCATCGCCGAGGAGCCGGTGCAGACCCGCAGCGGGCCCCTGGACGTCACGGTCAGCGTGGGCATGACCTTCCTGCTGGAGGACGACACCGCCCTGGACGCCCTGCTCTCCCGGGCCGACCAGGGGCTGTACAAGGCCAAGCAGAACGGCCGCAACCGGGTCTGGTTCCAGGAGCAGGACGAGTCCGAACCCGAACCCTCCGCAGGGGCGCCGGAGCGTAAGGCGGGGTAGCGTCGGGGCGTGGTCATCATCGTCGGTGCCGGGCCGGCCGGGATGGTGACCGCGCTCCTGCTCGCCCGCCAGGGCGTGCAGGTGCTGCTGCTGGAACGCCACCACCGCCCGTACCCCCTGCCCCGGGCCGTTCATCTGGACGACGAGTGCGTCCGTATCCTCCAGAGCGCCGGTGTGGCCGCAGAATTCGTCCGGATCAGCCGCCCGGCCGCCGGTCTGCGACTGCTGGACGCCCGGCACGAACCCCTCGCCGAGTTCCGGCGCTCCGAGACTGTCGGTGCCCACGGATATCCTCAGGCCAACCTTTTCGATCAGCCCGCGCTGGAAGAGATCCTGCTGAAAGCGGTTTCGCAGGATCCGCTGATCGAGCTGCGGCGTGGGGTGACGGTCACCGGGGTGGAGGGGGGCGGGGCGGGTGCTGATTGCCGGGTGCACTGGGTGCGAACGTCCAGCTCTGATGAGTTGGGTGCTGCCGAGGTGGGGGCTGGTGTCCTGGCTGCTGAGGCTGTTGTGGGGTGTGACGGGGCGGGCAGTCTGGTGCGCAGTGCCATCGGCTCGAGGTTCCGGACCTTGGCCCCGGACCAGACCTGGTTCGTACTGGATGTTCTCGGTCCGGCGCCGGTGCGCCCGTGGGACGGGGTGGAGCAGATCTGCGATCCGGCCCGGCCCGCCACCTACCTCAGGGTGGGCGAGCAGCGGCTGCGCTGGGAGTTCCGTATGCGCCCGGGCGAGACCATCGACGAACTCACCGAGCGCCGGGCCGAACTCGTCGCCCCGTGGCTCGGTCCGTCCCGCCATGCGGTGCACGCCGTCCATGCGACCCATGCGGTCACTCATCAGGTGTTGCGTACCGCCGAATACACCTTCCGGGCGGCCGTCGCCGACCGCTGGCGCCGCGACCGGGTGTTCCTCGTGGGCGACGCGGCCCATCTCACCCCGCCCTTCATCGGGCAGGGGCTCGGGTCCGGGCTGCGCGACGCGGCCAACCTCAGCTGGAAGCTGGCCATGGTGCTGCGCGGGGCGGCCAACGACCGGCTGCTCGACAGCTACCAGGCCGAAAGAGCCCCGCACGCAACCACCCTCATCCGGCTCGCCGCCCTCGCCGGGGGCCTCATGTCGTCCCCCGTCGCTGCTCGTCTGGGCCCGGTGCTGCGCGCCGCGGGGCGATCCGAGAAGCTCACCAGCCGCATCCTGGCCGGCACCAGCCCGCCCCTTCGTTCTGGGCCGCTCGCACCTCGCCGGCCGGCGTTCCGGTCGTTGGTGGGCACCCTCGTCCCCAATTTCGGTGTCGGCCCCGATACTCGCCTGGACGACCTTCTCGGAACCGGGTTCGCGCTGCTGACCCGCCGCGAGGACGTCCCGGCAGACGGTTTGAGGGCAGGTTTGGGGGCAGGGTTGGGGGCTCAACTGGGGGCTCGGGTGGTGCGGGCCGGGGGGCTGCCCTTGGTCCGGCAGTGGCTGGACGCCCAGGATCTGGACTTCGTGCTGCTGCGGCCCGACCGGGTGATCCTGGCCGTGGGCTCCGGCCGCTCCCGTGATGCCTCGCGCCCGGCTGTGTGACGTAGCTGTCCGGACACCCTGCAGATCCGGGCCGGTCGCCTGGATAGGGTGACTGGGCAGGCAGAAACCTCGAGGAAGAGAAGGCTATGACTTCAGCCCAGTCAGCAGTCAGTGTGACCGTCACGGGTGCGGCCGGCCAGATCGGCTACGCGCTCCTGTTCCGGATCGCGTCCGGTCAGCTGCTGGGCGCCGATGTCCCGGTCAAGCTGCGGCTGCTGGAGATCCCGCAGGCCGTGCGCGCCGCCGAGGGCACCGCGCTGGAACTCACCGACGGCGCCTTCCCGGCCCTGGCCGGGGTGGACGTCTTCGACGACGCCACCAAGGCTTTCGACGGCGCCAACGTCGCGCTGCTGGTCGGCGCCCGCCCGCGCACCAAGGGCATGGAGCGGGGCGACCTGCTCGAGGCCAACGGGGGCATCTTCAAGCCCCAGGGGGCGGCGATCAACGCCGGCGCCGCCGACGACATCAAGGTGCTGGTGGTCGGCAACCCGGCCAACACCAACTCGCTGATCGCCCAGTCGCACGCCCCGGACGTCCCGGCCGAGCGCTTCACCGCGATGACCCGCCTTGACCACAACCGGGCGCTGGCCCAGCTGGCGCTCAAGCTCGGTGTGCCGGTGGCGAGCCTGAAGAAGGTCGCGATCTGGGGCAACCACTCGGCCACCCAGTACCCGGACATCACCCACGCCACCGTCGACGGCCGGAGCGTCGCCGAGGCGATCAACGACCAGGCCTGGGTGGAGAACGAGTTCATCCCGCGGGTGGCCAAGCGGGGCGCCGAGATCATCGAGGTGCGGGGCGCGTCCTCGGCCGCCTCGGCGGCGTCGGCGGCCATCGACCACGTCTACAACTGGGTCAACGGCACCCCGGAGGGCGACTGGACGTCCGCGGCCATCCCGTCCGACGGCTCCTACGGTGTGCCCGAGGGCCTGATCTCCTCGTTCCCGGTCACCTCGGCCGGTGGCAAGTGGGAGATCGTCCAGGGCCTGGAGATCGACGAGTTCTCCCGCGGCCGGATCGACGCCTCGGTGGCCGAGCTGGCCGAGGAGCGCGAGGCGGTCACCAAGCTGGGCCTGATCTGATCCAGGTCTGACTCTGGTCGGACCTGAGGAACGCCAGAAGGCCGGGACCCGCGCTACGGGTCCCGGCCTTCTGTTTCGTCCACCGGAGGGGGTTGTGGACGATCAGGGCCCACTGTCTGGACCCCGAGGGTGCTGATCGGTCAGGCCACGCGCCCGACGGTGTAGCTCGAGGTCCAGATGTCGGCCTTGGTGACCGAGCGGCCCGAGCCGGGGGAGTGCCAGATCTTGCCCGCGCCGGCGTAGATGCCCACGTGGTAGACCTTGCCCCCGCTGTTGGCGAAGAACACCAGGTCGCCCTTCTTCTTGGCGCGCTTGGAGATCTTCTTGGTGTCGCCCCGCATCGCGTGCGACGTCCGGCTCAGGTGCGTCACGCCGGACTGGCGCATCACGTAACCCACGTAGCCGGAGCAGTCGAAGCCGCTGGTGGTGGTGCCGCCCCAGCGGTAGGGCGTGCCCTTGAGCTTCGCGGCGTCGGCCACGACCTCCTGGCCGAATTTCTCGAAGGCCAGCCGCTCCGCCTTGTTCTCGGCGCGGTGCTTGGCCTTCTGCCGGGAGCTGGCGACGGCCTGCTTCTTGGCCTCGGCGATGGCGGCCGACCTCGCCCGCGCGTGCGCCTTCTTCTTGGCCTCGGTCCGGGCCTCGGCGACCGCCGTGTCGTAGTCGGAGGCGCTCGTGGTGACCGTGACCGTGCGGGTGACCTTGGCGGTCCGCGTGGACCAGGCCGTCACCTTCGCGGTCGCCTTGATCTTCTTCGTGTACCGCGCGCTGGACTTCGCAGTCGCCTTGCGCGTGATCTTCGCCGTCTCGGTGTCGCTCACCTTGACGGTGGCGGTCTTCAGGCCTGCGCTCTTCTGCTGGGCCTCGTCGGTGCCGCCCGCGGCGGTGGATCCGTCGGCTGCGAGCGCCGGGATGCCTCCGGTGAGTGTCAACGCTGCTCCGGTGACCACGGCGCCGAGCGGCATGACGGATCTTCGAACGCGCGATTTCTCCAAAGAGGTGGTGTCCTTCCCTCGCCTACCAGGTGAGCTGACGGGCTCGGGCGGAAGATGCCCGGCCGGCTCGTGCTGAGTCGGCTTCGCCCCGCGGCCCGGATCCGGTGCTGCTGGACTGCTGGTGGATCCGGTACCAGGTGGTTCCCCGGCGTCCGTCTGGGTTTACTGAGCGGCCGCCGACGGACCTCGGCAGGGCGGTCGCCCGACCCCTCGGGTGAAGGGCCGAGCGAGACACTACGGCCAATCGGGGAGTAATCAAAATGTGATCACCAAAGTGTGATCCGGGTAATATCGCTACGCACCTTGTGTGCTACGTGTCCGGACACGTTCGGTAGTGCCCCGCATCCGATATCTGCCCTGCTCAGGGCGGGTTGTGATCAACAGTGACCGGGTGTGGCCAAGCTCATGCGGATTTAAGCGTGCACCGTAACGGCTCGTGCCCGCTGCTGCCCCTTCGGGCAACTCGCCTGATGGATTGCTGATTGCCCAGCGTAATGCTTAGGAAACGTAAAGGCGTGATCAAAACCGGACCGGCCGGGTGCGACGACCCGGCCGGTGGTGACGAAAAGTGACGGAGTAGTGACGCTGAAGATCTACTTCTTGGCCGGCCCGAACAGCTCCTTGAACACCTTGGCCCCGTTCGGGAACGACTTGATCAGGCTGTGCTCACCCTGGTCGGAGTTGAACTCGAAGTAGTTGGCGTAGGCCACGTTGTTCGACTTCCGGGTCAGGTAGTCGTGCATGTAACGGATGAAGTTCGGGTTGTCGAGGCCGCCGGTGTGGTCCTTGTAGCGGTCCCACAGCCCCCACTCCGGGATCGAGACCGGCTTCTTGTGGTCGGCCGCGAACTGCGTCCAGAAGCCCAGGCCGGTGGTGCCGCCGTAGATGTTCTCGGTCCAGGCCCGCTCCTGCTTGGCCTCCTTGCAGGCGGCGTTGCACTTCTTGCCGTAGGGGTAGTTGCCCTGGTGCAGGTCGTAGACGTCGATCCCGATGTAGTCGACGAACTTGTCACCGGGGTAGTACTTGTCGGCCGGGTTGGGGTTGTAGCCGTTGTTGACGTTGAAGTCGAACTCGAACTTCGCCCCGGGCACGGCCCGCATGGTCTTGACGATCTGCTGGAAGTACTCGCGGTAGGGCTTCGGGTCGTCGATGCCCCACATCCACGACTCGATGTTCATCTCCCAGCCGATCCGCAGGATGGCGTCGCTCTGGTTGGCCGCCACCAGGTTCTCGCCGAGCTGGGTGAAGTAGGAGTCGTAGGCGCCCTCGGCGCCCTTGGCCATCTCCTGCTTCTTGGTCGGCATCGCGGCCTCGTCCCAGACCTCCACGCCGGCCGGGAGGAGCTCGGTGGGCAGCATCGGCACGGCCATGACGAGCCGGTACTTGCCGTCGTCCCACTCGTCGAGCACCCGTGAGGGGTTGGAGATCTGGTCCCAGGTGTCGCGCTCGCCGAAGTCGACCACGTACTTCAGGTCCATGCCCCACCAGTCCTCGAACTCGCGGTAGGCCTGGGCGTCGGTGCCGGTGTAGGCACCCATCCGGCCCTTCAGCGACTGGACGGTCGAGGCGGTGGCGGTGGTCTCCTCCTCTTCGGGGCCGCCGGCCGTGGTGCCCGACACCGGGGCCGAGTCGGGTGCGGTCATCGACCGGTACACGCCCGCCACCGCGATCAGCGCCACCAGCACGGTGACCAGGCCCAGGGTGAGCACCTGGTTACGGCGCAACACGATCTGGTTGGGACGCCAGTCGCGCCAGGTCTTCTTGACCGGGCGCAGGCCCTGCTGGGGCGCCTGCTGCGGGCGGGGACCGATGCCTCGGTTGCCGGGGGGAGTGTTGTTGCGACTGGCCGAGCCCGGGCGGGTGCCGCCGCCGATCCGCGGACCGCTGCGTTCGGGCCGCTCGCCGCGCTCACCGCGCTCACCGAGGCCGCTGGGGCGGCGTGGCTCACGGTCGAGCAGTCCCTGCGGGCCCGAGTCGGGACGCGGGGGAGCCGGTGTAGTGGCGTCGGCCCGCTCGCCACGTTCGCCACGTTCGCCACGGGGCAGGTCGACGTTGCGGCCGAACCTTCCGCGGGGTGCAAAGCCGGGGGGCGGCGTGGTGCCGTCGCCTTCCGGGGCCCGGTCGTCGCTCTTGGCCGAACGGCGGCTGCGGGAGCTGCTGGGCAGGTCGTCGGGCGCCGATTCACGACGGGTGGGGGTCTCGTTGCGGTGCGCGTCCTGCCGGGAGGCCGGGAACGGACCCGAGTCGCCGCTGCCGGGCGCCCGGCGCGTCTCGTCGCGGGACGGGAAGGGCCCCGAGTCGCCCAGGCCCGGCCTGCGCCGGGAGTCTTCGCGAGATTCGCGGGAGGGGAACGGTCCGGAGTCACCCGTGCCGGGTCCGCGGCGGGTGGGGTCATTGGGCAGGGGGCCGCTGCGGGACGACAGGAACGGGTCGTCGTTGCCGCCGGGGCCACGCCGCGAATCTTCACGGGACGCCGGGAACGGTCCTGAGTCACTTGAGCCCGGGCCGCGACGGGACGGCGGGAACGGGTCATTGCCGGCCGGGGCACGGCGCGTCTCTTCGCGCGAGGCCGGGAAGGGGCCCGAGTCACCGGTGCCAGGCCCGCGGCGAGAGGTGTCGCGGGAAGCAGGGAAGGGGCCCGAGTCTCCGTTGCCCCGGCGGGAGCTGTCCCGGCCGGGAGCGAACGGGCCGGAGTCGCCGCTGCCAGGTCCCCGACGGGAGGTGTCGCGGGAACCGGGGAACGGGTCGTCGAGGGGCGCACCACCGGAGGAGCGGGACTCCGTGAAGCCACCGCCCAGCAGGGAGCCCGGCGGGGTAGGCGTGTAGGGCCCACCCTGCGAGCGGTTCTGCGGGGCGTCAGGTAGAGGTGGCGCTGCGGGGCGCGAACCGGACAGGGGGCCGTCCCACCGGCCGTCGGGTCGCTCGCCCGCCGGCCGGTCGAAGCCCGGCCGGTCCAGGCCGGGGGGCGTGAAGCCGGTCGGGGTGCCGTGGTCGCGCATGCGGGGCCCGCCGTTGGCCGGGGTGCCCGGGCGGCCAGGGAGCCCGGGCAGGGGACGACCGGGCGCCTCGGGGCCGGGGAGCTGGGGCGTGGGACCGTGCGAAGGCGCGATCGGAATGGGGATCGACGGCGGGGTCACCGCGGAAGGGCTGTAGTAGCCACCGGGCGGCGGAGTCACGGGCGGACGTCCGAAGGGGCCGGAATCTGACCTGGGGTCGGACCTGGGGTCGGACCTGGGATCGGACGCTCGCCCGTACTGCCCGGGCTGACTCTGGAACGAGGACGGCGGGGCCCACGCGTCGGCGGAGTCCGGCCGGCTGGGCTCGGACCGGCGGTGCCCACTGGGCGCGACGCGTGAGGAGGGGCGGTCCTGCACCCACTCCTGCGGCCGCTCCGGGTTGCGCTCCGGGTTCCACCCACCTGGACGGGAGTCTTCCGTTACGGTAGAGATGACCGAGGGTGCATAGCCCGAAACAGGTTGTCCGGCGTCGGGAACCAGACCCCGGGGTCCGAAAGGGTCCGGCGTCTGCGATGATACGGAGGGTGCCGGGTCGGCAGCGGAACGTGGTGATGATGTGGCGGGAGGGGTTGCCGCGCGGCGGCCGTGGCCTCGCTCGTCCGGAGTTGCCTCTGGCACCGGGGGGTTCGGTGGTGCCGGGGGCTCCGGGGCGGTTGCCTTCTGGCGCTCCAGCTCCCGCATCTCTCTTCGACTGCGGGGATGCTGATCCTGATCCGAAACGCTCGGACGTGGCATGTCGCGGCTAGACCTCTCTGCCTTCGCTCGGCCATGGGACGGGCTTCGGTGATCTGTGGGCCCGGCATCATGCGAGCGCTAAGTCACCCTACTCATTCCCGGACGTGCCGGTCAGCCGATCGCGACATCCGGTGCTCGCGGTGTGAGAAGCCCCACCACCCGGCGAAGGCGTGTCGTCGCAGGTCAGAGGGCAAGTCTGCGCAAAGTCATGGGCTCGCGGGACATCTCGGGGGAGTACCGACGGGCAGCCCGTCCGGTCAGCTCCCGGTGGGTACCCATGCCCTCCAGGTCTTCTCGTTCGCGTCGAGCCAGCGCTTCGCCGCCTCGTCGGGTTCCACCCCGGCGTTCAGGTCCCGCGCCACCTGGTTCTGGTCGGCGTCGGACCAGCGGAACCGCTGGATCAGGGTGGCGGCCGGGCTCCCGGAGTAGGCGAACTCCCGGTTCTGGATCTTGTCCAGGTCGTACGGCTGGTAGTCGCAGCGCACCGCGTCCGGGTCGGCGTCGCAGCCCGGCGTGTAGGCCGGCAGCTTGATGTTGACCAGCTCGATCTCCGACAGCAGCCACTGCGGCGAGTAGAAGTAGCCGATCATCGGCTCGCGGTCGCGCTCGGCCGCCCGGAAGGCCTCGATCAGCTTGTCCTCGTCGCCGAGGTAGACCACCTTGAAGTCCAGCCCGAGGTTCTTGATCAGCGCCTTGTCGTTGGTCACGTACGAGGGGTCACCGGCCAGGAACTGGCCCTGGCTGCCGCTCTCGGCGGTGCGGAACAGGTCGGTGTACTTGTTCAGGTTGCGCCAGTTGGTGATGTCCGGGTGCTCCTCGGCCAGCCACGGCGGCACGTACCAGCCGATCGCACCCCGGTTGCCGGTCAGCCCGGCCTCGACGGCGACCTTCTCGTTGTCGATGTACTTCTTCTTGAGGTCGTCGTGCCCCCAGTTCTCCAGGATCGCGTCGACCGTGCCGTCGGCCAGGTGCTGCCACGACTCGGCCTCCGCCTCGGCCCGGACCTCCACCTGGCAGCCCAGCTCGTTGCGGGCCAGGTAGCTGATCACGGCGAGGTTGGCCGCGTAACCCACCCACGGGTTCTCGGCCAGCGTCACCGTTCCGCAGTCCGTCGGCCGTACCCCGGGCGCGGCCACCAGATCGGGCGCGGGGGAGCCGCAGGCACTGATGGCCAGCAACGCCGCTCCGGCGGCCAGGACGGCCCGTCGAGTCACAACTGTCTCCTTGCATGGTTGGAGCAGACGAGAACTAAGGACGTTTGCGAGCGCCGACGCTGCGGTCGTCCGGTGAGGAACAGAGCAAGTCAGTAGACGTCAGTAGACGGCGGCCTGCTCGGCCAGGCGCCGGGCCAGAACCTCTTCCGTCAGCGCGACCAGCACACCCTTGACCGACTCGCGCCGGCGCGCGTCGCACGGCACCAGGGGGACCAGGTCGTCCACCCCGAGGGCCTCGCGTACCTCACGCAGCTCGAAGTGGCGGGTGCCCTGGAAGTGGTTGACCGCCACCAGGAACGGCACGCGGTGCTCCTCGAAGTAGTCGATCGCCGGGAAGCAGTCCTCGATCCGCTGGGTGTCCAGCAGCACCACCGCGCCGAGCGCCCCCTCCACCAGGTCGTCCCAGAGGAAGGCGTACCGGTCCTGGCCCGGCGTGCCGAACAGGTACAGCCGCAGCGTCTCGTCCAGGCTGATCCGGCCGAAGTCGAGGGCCACCGTGGTGGTGACCTTCCCCGGCACCGGGTCCCGGTTGTCCACGCCGACCGACTCGTCGGTCATGTCGGCCTCGGTCAGCAGCGGTTCGATCTCCGAGATCGAGCCGACGAAGGTGGTCTTGCCGACGCCGAAACCGCCGCTGATCACGATCTTCACGGATACCGGGGCCACCGTGCGGGCGGGCCGGTCATAGAGCGCGGACACGATCGCGGATCCTCTCGATCAGCTGTATCGACAGCTCTTCGCGTTCGGTGACGACCACCGATCCGTCGGCCACCAGGTCGGACACCAGCACCCGGGCCACCCCGAAGGGCACCCGCAGCGCGGCCGAGATCTCGGCCAGCGAGGTGGGCTCGCGGCAGAGCTGGACGATCTGCTGGTGCTCGAACCGCAGCACCGCGGTGGCGCTGCGGGGCCGGGCGTGGATCAGGGTCTCCACCCGCAGGCCCTCCTGGACCGGGCGGGTCCGCCCGCCGGTGAGCAGGAAGGGGCGGATCACCATGTCGTCGGCCGGGTCGAACTCCTCGTCGGCGCCGCCCGGACCGGCGGCCCGCCGGCCGGTCTGCCCCCGTGGCCCGGTCATTGCGGCAGATGCTGCCGGGACTCGGAGATCAGCGCGGGCGTCAGCAGCGGACCGAAACGCTCCGCCAGCGAGGCGATCTCGTAGCCGATCAGGCCCAGGTCGCAGTCGCCCTCGGCGACCACCCCGAGGCAGCTACCGCCGGCGATCGCCGAGACCAGCAGGAATCCGCGGTTCATCTCGATCATCACCAGCTTGAGCCCGTCGAAGTCGTACCTCCGGGCGGCCGAACGGCCGAGGCTGGACAGACTGGAGACGATCGCGGCCAGGTGGTCGGCCTCGGTCCGGCTCAGGCCGTCGGAGCTGGCGATCAGCAGCCCGTCCGAGGACACGGCCACCGCCTCCCGCACCCCGTCGGTCTGGTGCACGAAATTGCCCAGCAGCCAGCCGAACTGGTGCCGGTCGGTATGGGTGTGGACGCTCATTGTTCGCTCATTCCTCGCTCGTCCCAGCTCATCCCAGCTGACTCCTCTGCACTCGTGACCCGGTGCTCTGCTCGGTCACCGCCGGACTGCCCACGGCGCATCCCGGCGCGGAGGGCGGTCAGGCGGGCACTGACGTCGGCGGGGGAGTCGGCCATCACCTGTGGCGACCTGGCCTCGGAAGCCGAGGAGTCGGTACGGGCGTCCAGATCGATGACCCGGCGCGAGCCCTGGCGCTGGTTACGGGGCACCCGCTTGCGCAGCCCGTTCTGGGTGCGCTCAGCCTCGATGGTGAGGCCGCCCGTGCCCGGAGTACTGCTGGGAGCACCGCCGGAAACACTGCCCCGGGCGTCGCGACGGGTCAGCGAGCCCGGAGGGCGGGCGATCCCGGCCGCGGGGGTGCGCAGGTCGGTGAACTTGTCGGGAGCGTCGCGCCGGCGGCGGGCCTCGTCCTTGGCCGCCTTGTCGAGCTTCTCCGGCTTCTCGTCCGGACCGCGGGAGCCGAACTGCCGGGCGAACAGGTCTCCGGGCTTGGCCCAGCGCGGGGTCCCGGCCAGCTGCTCGGACCCGGCGAGACCGGCGGTACGGCCCAGGGCCAGGCCGTTCGGGTCGGTCTCGACCCGATGAGCCGGGTGGGCCGGGTGGGGCAGGTTGGCCGGGGGATTGGTGGAGGCTGCCGGGGGCTGGTCGATCTCGGGCTCGATCACCGGCAGGTCGACCCCGGAGGGGTGCGACACGTCCGAGGTGACCTCGCGCACCTGGGCGTCGTGGATCTCGCCCAGGTCGTCCAGCGGGCCGATCCCGATCCCGCCCGGAAGGGTGCCCGGTTCGGGGGCGCGGTGGCCCGGGCGCGGGGTGCCCGAGTAGGTGCCGCCCGGGAACGAGTTCCCCGGATCGCGGCGGATCGGCCCGGCCATGCCCTGGTGGTCCGGCTCGAGCACCTCGTGACTGCCCGGTGCGGGGGGTGCGAAGCCGGCGTTCGTGTCGAGCAGTTCCCGCGCGTCGTCGGGCACCTGTTCCAGCCCTTCCAGCTCCTCCAGCCGGTCGAGTCGGTCCAGCCGGTCGAGCCGGTCGAGCCGGTCCCGGCCGTTCAGCCGGGGCAGCGCCAGCAGCTGGGCCTGCTCGCCACCGGCCGAGGGGCCCTCCTGCAGGGCCTCCAGCGACTGCACCTGCACCGAGAGCGAGGCGGCCAGCAGCGAGGCGGGCAGGGTGATCCGGGCCGTCACCCCGGTGACCGGCGAGGGCAGCAGCTCGACCTGCACCCCGCTGTCCCGGGCCAGCTTGCCCACCACGAAGTGACCGAGGAACCGGGTCGGGGCGGCGATGAAGTCACCCTCACCGCGCAGCCGGCTGTTGGCGATCCGCAGTTCTTCCGGGTTCATCCCGACGCCCTGGTCGGTGATCGCGATCAGGTAGCCGTCGGCGATCCGCCGGCCCTGCACCTCGACCTCGCTGTCCGGCGGGGAGAAGGTCAGGCCGTTCTCGATCAGCTCGGAGAGCAGGTGCGCGACCGAGCCGACCGCCCCGCCCATCACGTTCGCCTCGTCCACCCGGCGCAGCGCCACCCGGCGGTACTCCTCCACCTCGGACACCGCGGCCCGGATCACGTCGGCCACCGGGACCGCCTGCGACCAGGTGCGCGGGCGGGAGGCGTCGACCAGCACCAGCAGGCTGGCCGCGTTGCGCCGCATGCGGGTGGCCAGGTGGTCCAGCTCGAACAGGTTGGCCAGCGCGTTCGGGTCGACCTCCTCGCGTTCGAGGGAGGTGATGAAGCCGAGCTGGCGGCGGATCAGGTTCTGGTTGCGGCGCCCCAGGTTGGCCAGCGACTCGATGGTGTCGCGCCGCTGCACCGCCTGCTCGGTGGCCAGGTCGTAGGCGGCGCCCTGAAGCCGGTCGAGGGCGGTTGCCACGGAACGGATCTCGTCGGTGGCCCGGGGCGGGACGGCCACTGGCGCGGGCCGCTGCGGGGGTGCGTCCGGGTCGGCGGTCTGGGCCCGCCGGACCGCCTCCGGCAGACGCTCGGCGGCCAGGTCGTCGGCCTCGGCGGCGAGCGCGGCCAGCGGCCGGGTGATCGACAGCGAGGCCAGCGCCGACAGGTAGACCGAGCCGGCCAGGCAGACCACCACGCCGGCCAGCAGCAGCACGATCCGCTGGGCGGCCTCCTGCTGCAGGTCGTGCGCCCGCAGCTGGATCTGCGAGCCGACGTGCTGCTCGAGCTGGTCGGCGTCGGCCAGCAGGGTGCCCATGCCGGACCACCACGACTGCGGGTTCACGTTCAGGTGCCGGCCGTCTCCGGCCTCCAGCGCGGTCTGCTCGAAGGCCTGCACCACCTGGGCCGCGCCGGTGGAGAAGATGAAGGCCAGCGAACGGCTCTGCTCGGCGGTGGCGTGCTCGGCGAACTCGTCGAGCGAGTACTGGTACCCGGCCCGCAGGTCGGCCAGCCGGACGAACTCGTCGCCGCTGAAACCGCCGGCCGAGTACACGCCGTTGAGGAAGGCCCGTTCGGCCGACATTCCCTCGATCGCCTGCTGCAGCGAGCGGAAGGCGGTCAGCCCCCGGCGCAGCTCGGTGTCGCCGCTGTTGGCCAGTCCGAGGTCGACGTCGGCGAGGGCCCCGATCCGGGCGCTGTAGTACTCGAAAGTGGCTGCACGCTCGGCACTCTTGACGCTCTCACCGGCGTCGGTGGTGGCCCGGATGGCGGAGAGGCCGTCGAGCTGGCTGAGCGCCGCGTCGACCCGGGCCTGCTCGGCGTCGCCGTCGTCGAGCAGGTTCTGCACCACGCCGCGCTGGGCGTCGACCTGGGTGCGGGCCGGGGCCAGCTCGGGGGTGAAGCTGCCGTTGCCGCCCTGCACCGCCGCGGTCACGCCGCGCTCGGTCTGCAGTGCGCTGACCAGCTTCTGCACCTCGAGCGAGAGGCGGACCGCGTCGGAGGTGGCGGCCGCGTCCCGGTAGCTGCCGATCTGCTGCGCCGAGAGCAGGCCCAGCAGAAGGAGAATCACGGCGGCGGGCAGGGCCAGGATGCGCGCCACGCGCCGGCCGACCGTGCTGCCGCCGGCCCGTCGGCCGCCACTGGAAGGGCCTGCCTGGTGACGAGGCTCCGGGAAGGCCGGCTCCCCAGGGGCGGGAGCAGCCGGGCGACCGGAGCCGAGCTGCGCCGGCTCGTGCTGGACCGCTGTCAACGGTTCCTCCGTGGCTTGGTGCGGATCCCGCCGAGGCCTGGATCCGCCCGTCGAGAAGATTTCGTCCCACTGCCCGGCCGGGGGCCGGGAATGTACCAGAGAAGCAGCCTCTGGTTCGTAGCTGTGCGTAAAGGAGTAGTCGCGGCGGGATGTACTTAACCAGTCCTTCGCGCCGCTGAACAGTGAAACGGCGGAATTGGTCGACAGAACGTCGTTCTGGCATCGCCGCAGGCAGGCGGGGGTGCCGGCAGGGAAACGTGACGTCTGCGATAACCTGATGTTTCGTACGAGCTTGAAGTTCAACGGGATTGATAAATGCCCGATCAAATGCGGACGTGGACCGCCTTAATTACATTCCACTGGAAATCCGAAGTGGGTGCGGATGCGTCGCGAGTGCAACACCTGTCGTCTTGAGTGACGGGTGTGATGAACGGGAAAGTGCTTCGCCGACTCTGCGTCAAAGACCGAACGGTGCTTTTGGGGAATTCCCCGAATATGCGAGGCGAAGGGTTGCCAGATTTCCCGGCCCGCGACTGCGCGCTACGAAGCGTAGTCGCCCCATCACCCCGGCCGGCCCGGGGGTGACACCCGGACGACGCAGATCAGGAGCGGTCGGGAACGACCAGACCCGACTCGTAGGCCAGCACCACCGCCTGCACCCGGTCGCGCAGACCCAGCTTGTTCAGGATCCGCCCCACGTGGATCTTCACCGTGCCCTCGGAGAGGTGGAGCTCGGCGGCGATCTCCCGGTTCGAGCGGGCGGCGGCGACCAGGAGGAAGACCTGACGCTCGCGATCGGTCAGCTCGGCCAGCACCGCCTCGGCCCGGCCCGGGCCGTCACCGGGTGAACCGGGCGAGCTCGTCGGCAACAGGGTGACCAGCCGGCTGATCAGCCGCGTGGTGGTGGTCGGGGCCAGCACCGACTCGCCGCCCGCGACCGTGCGGATCGCCGAGATCAGCTCGTCGGTCGGGGCGTCCTTGAGCAGGAAGCCGCTGGCCCCGGCGCGCAGCCCGGCGTACACGTACTCGTCCACGTCGAAGGTGGTCAGGATCAGCACCCGGGCCTGCGGGTCCGCCTTCAGGATCGCCTCGGTGGCCGAGATCCCGTCCATCCCCGGCATTCTCACGTCCATCAGCACGATGTCCGGTTTCAGGGCGGCGGCCATCGTCACACC
Source organism: Kineosporia sp. NBRC 101677 (assembly GCF_030269265.1). Classification (NCBI taxonomy): domain Bacteria; kingdom Bacillati; phylum Actinomycetota; class Actinomycetes; order Kineosporiales; family Kineosporiaceae; genus Kineosporia; species Kineosporia sp. NBRC 101677. Next base: position 103,888 of record NZ_BSTA01000010.1, on the reverse strand, counting down.
GGCCCGGCCGTCCGCCGCCTCGCCGACCACGGTCAGGTCGTCTTCCGCGTCGAGGATCATCCGGAAGCCCATCCGCAGCAGTTGCTGGTCGTCGACCAGCAGCACACTGATCACGACGCCCCCTGCGGCCCGGCCGCGATCCGGGCCGAGACCCGCCAGCCGGCCGGGTGCCGAGGCCCGGAGTCCACCTCGCCGCCGTAGGCGTGAACCCGCTCGCGCATACCCGTCAGCCCTCTCCCAGGACCCCGCGAAGGTGCCGCCGCAGCCCGGCGCCCACCACCGTCGTCCGTTATCTCGACCGCAATTCTGCTGTCCCCGTACTCCAGCCGCACGGTCGCCGTCGCCCCCGCGCCGGCGTGCTTCATCGTGTTCGTCAACGCCTCCTGCACCAGCCGATACACCGTCAGCTGCACCCCCGGCTCGATCGCGACCTTCCCCGGATCCCCGGCGACCTGGTACGACACCGGCAACCCGGCCGTCCTCACGCCTTCCAGCAGATCATCGATCCCGCGCAGGTCGGGAACCGGCGCCCGCCCGTCCCCCTCGCCCTCCGAGCTTCCGTTGCTGCCGTTGAGCACCCGCCGGGTCTCGGCCAGTGCCTGCCGCCCGGTGGCGGAGACCTGGCGCATCACCTCGGCCGCCTGTTCCGGCGACCTGGGCGCCGTACGGGCAGCCGCATCGCTCAACGCCACCACCACGGTCAGGTGGTGCGCCACGATGTCGTGCATCTCGCGGGTCATCCGGGCCCGTTCGGTGGCCACGGCCAGTTCGTGCTGCTGGTCGCGTTCGCGTTCCAGCCGCTCGGCCCGGTCGCGGAGCTCGGCCAGATAGCTGCGGCGGGTGCCGATCCACAGCCCCAACGCAAGGGCGGCGGCAGTGGCGGCGGTGCACACCAGCAGCGCGTCCACCCAGTTGACGCGGGGGGACGCACTCACCAGCACCACGTAGGTGATGTCCAGGGCCAGCGCCGCGACACTGGCCCGGACCCGGGACTGGTTGGCCGCCACTGTGTAGAGGGCCACCAGTACGGCCAGGTTCGGCCCGCTCACCGTCGACCAGAGGGGGAGCGTGCCGAACAGGACCAGCAGCACCACGAAGACGGTGCTGGGGAAGACCCGGCGCAGCACCAGCGGGAGCACCAGGAACATCTCGATCGCGGCGGCGGTGTCGCTGACCGGGGGTACGTCGGAGCGCAGCACCACCGTCGCCATCACCAGCAGGGTGAGCAGCACGTCGGACGTCCACTCGCGGCGGGTGCGCGCGAGCAGACGTCCGACGGGGGCGTGCACGTCTCGCACGTCCTGCACGTCCGACACGTTCATGGGGCTCATCCTGATGGACGGATCAGACGTCTGCCTTACGCATCCGCCACGCGGCGGCGGCGATCAGGACGACGGCGTAGAGGCAGAACACCAGCAGACCGCCGCCGGGGGAGAGGGAGTTCTCCGCCCCCACCGTGAACATCGCCGAGCCCGCGTAGTTGGGCAGGTACTTCAGGATGTCCTCGGAGACCGAGGCGGGCAGCAGCGAGAGCACCGGTGGGATCACCAGGAACACCGCGACCATGGTGAAGATCGCCGGGGCGGTGGAGCGCAGCAGGGCACCGATGGCCATCGAGATCACGCCCGCCACGGTCAGGTAGAGGGCCAGGCCGAAGACCGCCCGCAGCGCGTGCTCGTCGCTGATCGAGGCGCCGAAGTCCTTGGCCGAGAGGATGGCCTGGGTCAGGAAGAAGGCCACGAACGAGGACACCAGGCTGACCACGAAGGTGACCACCGAGAACACGATCAGCTTGGCCCAGAACACCGGCAGCCGCCGGGGCACCACGGTCAGGCTGGCCCGGATCATCCCGGTGGTGTACTCGCCGGTGATCATCAGCACCGCGAGGACGCTCAGGGCGAGCTGGGCGAACGTGCTGCCCGAGGTGGCCGCGCCGATCGGGTCCAGGGTGGCCTGGACGTCCGGGTCCATGGTGTCCCACTGGTTCATCGTGACCGCGGCGATCAGCGCGCTGATCCCGATCAGCAGGAACACCGCGGTGAACAGCGTCCACACGGTGGAGCGCACCGTGCGGAACTTGATCCACTCGGAGTGGATCACCCGCGCCTGGGTCACCCGGATCTGGGGGGCCTTGCTGATTGAGGACGTCGGTGCGGCCCCGGTCGGCTCGGTCGCCTGCGAGGTGTCTTGGGTGGTGGTCGAGGTGCTCACGCGGCGGCCTCCTTGGCGATCGGCTGGTTGCGGTACTCCACGGCGTCGTGGGTCATCTGCATGAAGGCGTCCTCCAGGGACGCGGTGCGGTTGGTCAGCTCGTGCAGCGGCAGGTTCGCCTTCCAGGCCGCGTCGCCGATCTCCTCGGCGCTCAGACCGCTGACCTCCAGCAGGCCCTCGGCCTCGCTGGTCACGGTGACGCCCGGGCGCAGCAGCACCTCACGCAGCCTGACGGCCTCTGGGGTGCGCACGAGCACCCCGCTGCCGGCCGCCTGGGCGACGAACTCGGCCACCGTGGTGTCGGCCACCAGCCGGCCCTTGCCCACCACGACCAGCCGGGTCGCGGTCAGCGCCATCTCGCTCATCAGGTGCGAGGAGACGAACACCGTGCGGCCCTCCTCGGCCAGCGCCTTGAGCAGGTTGCGGATCCACAGCACGCCCTCGGGGTCGAGCCCGTTGACCGGCTCGTCCAGGATCACCACGCGCGGGTCGCCGAGCAGGGCGGTGGCCACGCCGAGCCGCTGGCCCATGCCCAGCGAGAAACCGCCGACCCGCTTGGCCGCGACCTGGTGCAGCCCGACCATCTCGATCACCTCGTCCACCCGGCGGGCCGGGATCCCGTTGGTGACGGCCAGGGCCAGCAGGTGGTTCCGGGCCGAGCGGCCGGTGTGCACGGCCTTGGCCTCGAGCAGGATGCCCAGCTCGGCCATCGGCGCGGCGGCGTGGCGGTAGTCGGCACCGTTCACCCGCACCTGGCCGCGGGTGGGGGTGTCCAGGCCGGCGATCATCCGCATCGTGGTCGACTTGCCGGCGCCGTTGGGGCCGAGGAAGCCGGTGACCGTGCCGGAGGGCACGGTGAAGGTCAGGTCCTCGACGGCGACCTTGGCGCCGTACTCCTTGCGCAGGTTCTCGACTTCGATCATGTCGAAGAGCCTAGGAACGGACGGGCGCGGCGGGATCTGGCGGACGGCAGCAGTCGGCGGGGTGGTCGGGCGGCCCAAAGACAGACCGGCATATGCCCTCAGGCATACCTGTCGTGCCCGCCCTGCGATAACAGGCCGTGCGCGAATGGATGAAGAACCGGCCGGTCCGCTGCGGGCCGAGTCAGCGAATGATCTCGTAGGTGCTGGTCAGCCACGGCAACGCCAACGCCACCGTGGGCACGGTGATCAGGGCGAGCGCCAGCAGGTACACCGCCACCGCCAGGCCGGGTGGGGCCACCGAGACCGGCGCATCGACCAGTCTTCGCAGCCGGGGCAGCACGCCGATACCGACCACCTCGTCGCTGGGTCCGGCCGCCGCTTCGGGCGCCGGAGTGTGCGACGACTTCGGGGTGGCCGGGTTCTCCAGCGCTGTGCTGTTGCCCATCGTGGCCAGTGCAGCGATCAGGGGCTGGGGCCCGTACAGCCGCCGGGCCGCATCGTCGGCCAGCAACTCGACCAACACCGCAGTCTGGATCAGGGCGGCCTCGGTACCGGCCCGCCGCCCGGCCGCCTCGTACAACACCGTGAAGAACTCCAGCAGCAGGTCGTGCCGGGCCCGCAGGTGGGCGCGCTCGTGCTCGATCACCGCGGCGACCTGCTCGGGCGTGAGATCGCGCAGGGCCGCGTCACTGATGATGACGCGGGAGTCGCGGCCGGGCAGACAGTAGGCGTAGGCCCGCTCGCCGCTGTCGAGCACGCGCACGTTCTCGCCGCCGGTGGTGGACAGCAGATCGACCAGGTCGCGATGCCGCCGGCGGTGCCGGCGCAACCGCCGGGCCACCTGCACGCCGGCGAAATTGAGCCGCACGAGGGCGAATACCGTCAGAGCGATCAGCCCGACCGCGATGGAAAGGTGCAGGACGCCGGTCGGCCGCAGTTCGCCGACACCGGTGAGCCTGCCCCCGTCGGCGGTGAGCAGGCCGGTGACCAGGGCCTGGATCGTGGCCAACGAGGCGCCGAAGACCGCCAGCAGAGCGGCCACCGCCACGGCCTGCCAGAGCACGACCGCGGCCCGGGGCACGGTGAGGAGCCGACGGGCGCGGGCCAGAACGGCCGGCACCGGCCAGGTCAGCGTGATCGCCAGCAGCCAGAGCCCGACCGCGGGGCTCACAGTCGGGTCACGGAGCGCGTTCCGGCGAGCCGCCGGCGCTCAGGGCGGCCTTGAGCAGCTCGGCCTCGTTGGCTGACATGCGGCCGACGAAGTGCAGCAGTGCCGCCTGCCGGGCCTGCGCCCCGCCGACGTCGCCCAGCGCGTCCATCATCAGCTCGGCGGCCATCTGCTCCTTCGACTCGGCGGCCGAGTACAGGTGCGCCTTGCCGTCTTTGGTCTGTCGGGCCAGGCCCTTCTTGGCCAGCCGCTGCAGCACTGTCATCACCGTGGTGTAGGCCACCTCGCGCTGCTCGCCCAGGGCCGCGTGCACGTCCCGCACCGTCATCGGGGCCGGTGCGGACCACAGACAGTCCATGACGTCGCGTTCGAGATGACCCAGGCTCACCCGCCCATCCTAATACGTGCGGCTGTAGTACGCCCGGCTGTAGTACGACGCTGAGTCGTACTACACTCTGTCGTAGATGAGTCGTAGGGCTCATCGTCCCGTCCCACCTCGGCCGAAGGGCACGAAAACCATGGACTGGCCTCTGGACGTCACCGACCTCGCGCGGCTGCAGTTCGCGGTGACGACCATCTACCACTACCTCTTCGTGCCCCTGTCGATCAGCCTCTCCCTGCTCACGGCGCTGTTCCACACCGCCTGGCTGCGCACCGGCCGGGACGACCTGAAACGGGTCACCGTGCTCACCGGGCAGCTGCTGCTGATCACCTTCGCCGTCGGGGTGGTCACCGGCCTGGTGCAGGAATTCCAGTTCGGCCTGAACTGGAGCAGCTTCGCCCGCTTCTACGGCGACGTGTTCGGCCCGACCCTGGCGATCGAGGGCATGCTCGCCTTCTTCCTCGAGGCGACCTTCCTGGGGCTGTGGTTCTTCGGCTGGGACCGGCTGCCGCGCGGGCTGCACCTGGCCACCATCTGGGTGGTCGCGATCGGCACCCAGCTCTCGGCCTTCGTCATCCTGTCGGCCAACTCGTTCATGCAGAACCCGATCGGCTACTCGATCGACGCCGAGACCGGCCGGGCCCAGCTGCACGACTTCTCCAGCCTCCTGTTCAACGAGCTCAACCTGGCCGCCTACCCGCACGCCGCCACCGGTGCGCTGATGACCGGCGGGGCCCTGCTGCTGGCCATCTCGGTGTGGAATCAGCTGCGCAGGCCGCACTCCAGCGGGGTGGACCGCGCCGCCGTGCGGGTGATGGGCAAGGTCGGCGCCTGGACGATGGTGCTGGCCGGGATCGGCACGGCGATCACCGGCGACCGGCTCGGGGTGGTGATCACCGAGGTGCAGCCGATGAAGATGGCCGCCGCCGAGGCGCTGTACAGCACCACCAGCGGCGCACCGTTCTCGCTGTTCTCCTACGCCGGGCCGGGCGAGAGCGAGCCCTCGATCAAGATCGACATCCCGGGCCTGCTGTCCTTCCTGGCCACCCACGACTTCCACGGCACCGTGCAGGGCATCAACGACCTGCAGGCGCAGTACACCCAGCAGTACGGCGAGGCCAACTACATCCCCTGGGTGCCGGTCGCGTTCTGGTCGTTCCGGCTGATGATCGGCGTGGGCATGGCCGCCGCCGGGCTGGCCGCGCTCTACCTGCTGGCCACCCGCAAGGACCGGGACCTGCCGGCGTTCCTGCACCACCCCCGGCTGCGCCCGGTGATGGTCATGGTCCCCGCGGTGATCGGCCTGATGCCCCTGGCCGCCAACGCGATCGGCTGGATCTTCACCGAGACCGCCCGGCAGCCCTGGCTGGCCTTCGGGCTGTTCCGCACCGAGCAAGGGGTGAGCGCCGGGGTCACCGGGACCGAGATCGTCCTCTCGCTCGTCGGTTTCACCGTGGTCTACGGCGTGCTCGCCGTGGTCTGGGTGCGGCTGATGTGCCGCCTCGTGCGCTCCGGGCCGGGAGCCGGGCCCGAAGAGCCCGGCCACCACTCGAGCACCGATCCAGAACCTGATCGAGAAGCCGATCGTGACTCGGGCGAGCGCCTCGTCCTCACGTACTGATCGAAACCCGTCTGGGAGAAGAGACTTCTGATGGACCTGCCCGTGATCTGGTTCGGCGTGATCGTCGTCGCCTGGGTGCTGTTCTTCGTGCTGGAGGGGTTCGACTTCGGGGTCGGGATGATCGTCGGCCTGGCCCGGCGCCCGCTGCCCGAGCGGGACGCGGCGGTGCGCACGATCGCCCCGACCTGGGACGGCAACGAGGTCTGGCTGGTCGCCGCGATCGGCCTGATGTTCGCGATCTTCCCGGAGTGGTACGCGGCCATGCTGTCCGGCCTGTACCTGCCGATGGTGCTGATCCTGCTCGGCCTGGCCGCCCGCGGGGTGGCCCTGGAGTTCCGCGGCAAGTACCACGGCGAGGGGGAGGAGCGCTGGAAGCAGCGCTGCGACCAGGTCATGGCCGCCTCGTCGCTGCTGGTGGTGGCGCTGTGGGGCGCCTCGTTCGCGGTGCTGGCCGAGGGGCTGGCGATCAACGCCGACGGTGAGGTGATGGGCTCGGGCTGGAGCCGCAGCCTCTCCCCGTTGCTGACCTGGCCGGCCGCGGCCGGGGCGGCCGGGGCGGTGGCGATGGCGGTGCTGATGGGTGCGCTGTTCCTGAGCCTGCGAACCACCGGCCCGCTGCGCCAGTGGTCGCGCCCGCTGGCCATCCGCACCGCGGGTGTGCTGGCCGCCGGCGCGCTGGTGGTCTCGGCCCTGACCGGGCAGGTGGTGATCGTGCTGATCACCCTGCCGGCGTTGCTGGCCATGCTGGCCGCCTACTTCCGCCGGGAAGGTCTGGCCTTCGCCGGTGGCGCCCTGATCATCGCTCTGGCAACCACTCTCGCGCTGGCCTGGCACGCTCCCACCCTGCTGCCCAGCACCCTCGACCCGGCCTGGTCGGTGACCATGGAAAAGGCGGTGGTCTCGGACTTCGCGATCGAGCTGGTCAGCTGGGCCGGTCTGTTCATCCTGCCGGCGGTGTTCGCCTACCAGGCGTTCTCGTACTGGATCTTCCGCCGCCGGATCAGCAGCGACCGGGTCGCGACCCCGGCATGACCAGGCCCCAAGGACCGGTGGACACCCGGGTCTTCGCCTTCGTGCCCGGCCTGCGCCGGGAGGCCCTGGTGCTGGGCACGCTCGCCGCGCTGGGTGCGGTGGCGCTGATCGGGCAGTTGCTGACCGCGGCCTGGGTGGTCGCCGGGTTCGCCTCGGACGACGAACTGTGGACGCCGGTGGCGGCTTTCGTCGGGGTCACGGTGGCCCGCAGCGGGTTGCGGGCGGCCGAGCAGATCCTGACGGCGCGGGCCGCGGGCCGGGCGCGGGTGGCTTTCGGGACGAAGTTGGTCGGTGCGGCCCTGGAGATGGCGCCCGACCGTCTGGCCGAGGCCGGACCGGGGTCGATCTCGGCGCTGGCCACCAACGGGGTCGACACGCTGGAGAAGTACGTCACCCGGTACCTGCCGGCGGTCGTCCCGGCAGTGCTGCTGCCGCCGGCGGTGATCGCGTTGCTGGTGCTGCTGGACCCGCGGTCGGCGGTGATCGTGGTGGTCACGCTGCCCCTGATCCCGCTGTTCGCCGCGCTGGTGGGCTGGCTGACCGAGCGACGGTCGGCCCAGCAGTGGCAACTGATGTCCCGGCTCTCAGCGCATTTCCTGGATGTCGTGCAGGGCCTGGTCACGCTGCGGGCGTATCGCCGCGCCGAACGTCAGGTCGAGGTGCTGGGCGAGGTGGGGGAGCAGCACCGCGCCGCCACCGTGCGGGTCCTGCGCATCGCCTTCCTGTCCGGCACCGCGCTGGATCTGGTGGCGACGCTCTCGGTCGGCCTGGTCGCGGTGGAGGCCGGTCTGCGGGTGGCGGCCGGAGATCTGAGTTTGAAGACGGCGTTGGTCGCCATCCTGATCGCCCCTGAGGCTTATCGGCCGGTGCGGGAGCTGGGCGCACGCTTCCACGAGAGTGCCGATGCCGTCGCCATTCTCGACGAGGCATCCGTCCTCCTGACTGCTCCTGAGCCGGTGACCCCGACCGTCACCGCGGGTGCTCTGCCGGCTGGGGTCGCGCTGTTGGCCGAGGGCTTGACGGTGCCGGTGCCCGGCCGGGCGGAACCGGTGCTCTCCGGAGTCGGGCTGTGGGTGCTTCAAGGGCAGATCACGGCGATCACCGGGCCTTCCGGCGTTGGGAAGACCACCCTGCTCAGGGTTCTGGCCGGAGTGCGGCAGCCCTCGGCGGGCTCGGTGCGCAGCGTCGTGCCCATGGTCTACCTTCCCCAGCGCCCCACCTTCCCGCTCGCCCGCACCCTGCGCGAGGCCGTGACCGCGGCCTGGCCGAGCGCCCCGAACGAGGTGATCGAGGCGGTGCTGCGGGATTCGGCTGCGCTGGAGTGGATCACGTCGCTTCCCCTCGGGCTGTCCACCGATCTGGCTGAGGACGGCCGGGATCTGAGCGCCGGACAGCGGCAGCGCATCGCCCTGGCCCGCACCCTGGTTCAGGCTGAACGAGTGTTCGTGGAGGGCGGTCGACGGCCGGTCATTCTGCTCGACGAGCCTACTGCGCACCTGGACGAGGAGACGGAACTGGCAGTGCTGGCCGGTCTGCGTCGCCGGGTCGAGGCGGGGGATTCGATCGTCATGGTGGCTCACCGTCCGGCCGCGATCGCGGCGGCGGACGAGGTGACTCAGCTCTGGGGCATTGCGCCCGGGGGAATGTCGGCCGCGCTCGAGGTGCTGGCCGAGGTCGCGGTGTCGGCCGCCGGCGCGGGGGCGGCCCGGGTTCCGGTGCAGCGGAGTCCGCAACGCGCCTCGTCCTGGGAGAACGACGCCGGGCTGCCTGGTTTCGGCCGCGCCTGGGCTGAGGCCCGGCCTGCGCGGCCCTGGGTGCCGGCCCGATTGCGCACCGCCTCCATGAACCTGGCCGTGCTGCTGGGAACGCTCTCTTCCCTTTCCGGAGTGGCCCTTACCGCCGTCGCGGCCTGGCTGCTGACCAAGGCCTCGGGACAGCCGCCGGTACTCACTCTGAGTGTTGCCGTGGTAGGCGTCCGTTTGTTCGCCGTCACCCGACCGCTGTTCAGCTATCTGGATCGTCTCGTCGCCCATGACGTTGCTCTGGCCGACCTGGGCAAGCTGCGGGCGCGGGTCTATGCCGACCTGATCCCCCGCGTTCCCGGTCCTGCTCTTCCTCGGCGCGGCGACCTGCTGACCCGACTGGTGGACGACGTCGACGCGGTGGGCGACAGCATGCTGCGCTGGCGCCGTCCGGCGATCGTCGCGGCGGCAACGCTGATCATCTCTCTGATCGTCGCCGCCATCATCAGTCCGGCCGCAGCCCTGGCTGCGCTGCCCGGTCTTGCGCTGGCGGCCGTAGTGGCGCCGATCGTGGCCGCCGCCGGGGCCGATCGCCGTGCCGATCAGAGCGCGCAGGCCAAGGCGGGGTACTCACAAACCGTTGTGGAAGTCCTGTCCGGCGCCGAGGACGTCAACGCTCTGGGAGCTCAGCAGGCCGGGGTGAAGCCGGTCGAGCTGGCGGGTCGCCGGGCCGCGGACGTGGACCGGAACCAGGTGCGCCGCAACGTCTTGGCCGAATCTCTGCGGATGGCCGGAGCAGGACTGGCGGTGGCCGGGGTCATGTTCGTGACCACGGGTCTGGGCGGGCTGGACAGCCTGAGCCTGGAGCAGGCCGGGGTGCTGGTGCTGGGCGCGCTGGCCCTGGGCGATGTGACGGCCACGCTGCCCGAGGCCGTGAACGCCCGCACGAGAGGGCGGATCGCCCGGCGGCGCCTCGACGAGGTGCTGCAGACCCCACTTCCCAGCGTGGATCCGGTGGAGGCGGCGCCGTCCGGTGCTGCTGCCGACCTGCGGCTCACCGACGTGACAGCAGGCTGGAACCCCCAGGCGGCACCGGTTCTCGATGGGCTCGGCCTCGATCTGGGCCCAGGCCGTCGCCTTGCCGTCCAGGGACCTTCCGGTTGTGGCAAGTCCACCCTCGCCGGCGTCGTCCTCAAATTCCTCGACCCCCGGGCCGGCGAGGTGGGGCTGGGCGAGCGGAACTATCGCACCCTGGCCGGGGACCAGGTGCGCCAGAGCGTGGGCCTGGTGTCCGACGACGACCACGTGTTCGCCAGCACCCTGCGGGAGAACCTGCGCCTGGCCAGGCCCGACGCCGCCGACGCCGAACTCCGCGTCGCCCTGGACCGTGCCCGCCTGGGCAGCTGGCTCGCCGCTCAGCCGGACGGGCTGGACACCTGGCTGGGCGAGCGGGGGGCCACGATGTCGGCCGGGGAACGCCGTCGGCTCGCCCTGGCCCGGGCGTTGCTGGCCGATCGGCCGGTCCTGGTGCTCGACGAGCCCGCCGAGAGCCTCGACGTGGAGACCGCCGAGGCCGTGCTGGACGACCTGCTGCAGGCCTCGGAGGGCCGGTCGGTGCTGCTGGTGACGCACCGCGACGAAGGGCTGGACCAGGTGGACCAGGTGCTGCGGCTGGAGGCGGGCCGGCTCACAGCTGATATTTGAAACCCGCGTGGGACTGGACGAATCCGAGCCGGCGGTAGAAGCGGTGCGCGTCTTGGCGTTCCACCGCCGAGGTGAGCTGCACCAGGTCGCAGCCCCGGGCCCGGCACTCGTCGAGGATCCACCGCATCAGCGCCGAGCCGAGGCCGGCGCCGCGCTCGGTGCCGGCCACCCGCACCGCCTCGACGATGGCCCGGGTGGCTCCGCGCCGGGAGATGCCGGGAATGAACGTGACCTGGGCGGTGGCCAGCAGCACCCCGTCCCGTTCGCCGACCACCTGTAGTTGCTGGGGGTCGGCGTCGACCCGGGCGAAGGCCGCCCGGTAGAGGTCCAGGTCGTCCGGGCTCTCGCGGGTGGCCCCGAACCGGTCGTCGGCCAGCAGGCCGACGATGGCGGGGACGTCGGAGAGGGTTGCGCGGCGGAAGGTCAGGTCGCTCATCAGGCCAATCGATCGGTCAGGCGGCCTGGGAACCACCTTCGCGGTGGTCGCGGGCCGGGACGGTCAGGTTACGTGAGCCTGCGCGGGAACGTTCCTGCGCGGCCAGGACGAGCAGACGGCTGGCGGTGCCGTAGCCGGCCCGCTCCGGCGCGACCAGGGGGAGGCCGGCCAGGTCTTCCGAAGTGACCGCCCCCACCAACGGACGGTTGGGCGCTCCGTCCTCGAAAACGTCCTCAGATCGGTTGCGGTTCGCCAGCCAGCGCCCGGAGACACAGGCGAGCAGGACGGCTGCGCCCGGGACGAGGGCCACGAGCTCTACGGACATGACGGTCTCCTCCTGGTGCCGGCGACTGGATCGTGGGATCGGCTGTTCCCACGCTCCAGCTTCCGTCGGCAGGGAGGCTCAAAGCGTCAGCCCCCGGGCTGAACTCGGGTGCACCTGGGTACCGGCGTCATCCTCCGGGAGGACACCCGCGGGCTGAGGCTCCCCCGCCCGTTCACCCGCCCGGGCGAACGGACGGCGGATCGCCACCACCGCCACGCCCAGCAGCAGGATCAGACCGCCCAGAAGTTCCAGCGGGCCGGGGCGCTCGTGCTGCACCAGCCAGGCCGTGATCACTCCGACCACCGGCACCAGCAGGGTGAACGGCACCACCTGGGCGGCCTGGTAGCGGGCCAGCAGGGTGTTCCAGATGCCGTACCCGACCAGCGAGGCCAGCACCGCGGTGTAGATCGTGGAGGCGATGTTGCCCCAGGTGATGTGGGTGAGCGCGTGCCCGACCGCCTGCGGCCCGTCGAGCAGCAGCGACAGGCCGATCATCGGCACCGGCACCACCACGGCCGACCAGACGGTGAGCGAGAGCCCCGACTTCACCGCGGCCCGGCGGCTCAGCACGTTGCCGAACGCCCAGCTCAGGGCGGCCAGCACGCACAGGGCCAGACCGATCAGCGGGGTCTCGGCGGAACGGCCGAGCGCCACCACCGCGAGCCCGGCCGCACCCAGCGCCACCCCGCAGGCGGCGCGCACACTGGGCCGTTCGTGCAGCACCCCGGCGGCGATCACCACCGTGGCCACGACCTGCGTCTGTAGCACCAGGCTGGCCAGACCGGCCGGCATCCCGGCGTGCAGCGAGGCGTAGAGCAGGGCGAACTGGCCCAGGCTGAGGAAGGTGCCGATCAGCAGCAGGGTGCTCCAGGGCAGATCCGGGCGGGGCAGCAGGAACACCGCGGGGAACAGCACCACCACGAACCGCAGAGCAACGAAGAGGAGCGGGGGGAAACCGGCCAGACCCTCGTCGATGACGACGAAGTTCATGCCCCAGATCACCGTGACGAGCACGGCCAGCAGCGAGTCGCGAGTGGTCACGGGCCCAGCCTGAGGCCGCCGACCATTCACGTCCATCGACTTCTGTTGCCGGAGAATCGGTAGCTTTGCTTCATGATGGATCTGGTGGCCCTGCGTTCGCTGATCGCGGTCGAGGTGCACGGAACGGTCGCGGCCGCCGCGGCGGCCGGTGGCTACACCCCCTCGGCGGTGTCCCAGCAGATCAAGCGCCTCGAGAAGGCGCTCGGCACGGTGCTGCTGGAGCGGGTCGGGCGGGGCGTGGTGCTCACCGGTGAGGGCCGCAACCTGGTCCGGCACGGGCACGGCATCCTGCGCCAGGTCGAGGCGGCCACCGCCGGCCTGGGCGGCGACCGGGGCGAACCGGTCGGCCCGCTGCAGGTGGTGGCGTTCTCCACGGCCGTGCGCGGCCTGGTCGCGCCGCTGCTGGCCGATCTGGCCCGGACCAGCCCCGACCTGGTGCCGGAGGTGTTCGAGCAGGAGCCCCGGGAGGCGGTGGAGACGGTGGCCACCGGCCAGGCCGACGTGGGCCTGGTGCACCACTGGGTGGGCGTGCCGCTGCACTCGCCCGACTTCGTGGCCCGGCAGCTGGTCGGCTTCGACACGGCCGACCTGCTGGTGCACGCCGGGCACCCGCTGGCCCGGGCCGGCCGGGTGACTCCGGCCGATCTGGTGGACGAGCCGTGGGCCTCGACGCCGGTGGGCACGATCTGCCACGGCTGGTTCCTCTACATGTTCGCCGGGTTCGCCCGGCCGCCCCGGGTGCGCTTCTGGTTCAGCGAGTTCGCCTCCCAGGTGCAGCTGGTCGCGCAGGGGCAGGCGGTGGCCCTGGTGCCCCGGCTGGGCCGGGGCGCGCTGCCGCCGGAAGTGGTCGCGGTCGAGGTCTCCGGGCCGGTGCCGACCCGGGTCATCGAGCTGATCTGGCGCGACTCGATGTCGGCCAGCCCGGCGGTGCGGCACGTGCTGGACCGGTGCAGCGCGCTCTTCGCGCCGATGTCCGAGACCGGTAGCGGCCTGGTTACTGCCGGGTGAATGAGAGTCATTATCAAAGAATCGGCTATCGTCTGACGCCCGGACCTGAAATGACCAGATCGACGACGGGGGACAGGGAGATGGACGAGGTGGAGATCCGGCGGGCGACGACCGCGGACCTGGCTGGCGCGGTGGCCTGCATGCGCGAGGTGCTCGAGCGCGACATGGGCGGCTACCAGGAACGCTGGCACCGCGACATCGACGACCTGGCGGCCACCTACCTGCACGACCCGCGGGCCGCGCTGTTCGTGGCCGTCGAGCCGGGTTCGCCGGACGGCGATGACCGGGTGCTGGCCACCACCGCGGTGCGCCCGTGCAGGCTGGCCACCCCGCCCAACCCGCCCTGGCTCAGCGCCCGCTACAACCGGCCCGAGGTCTGCCAGCTGGTTCGGGTCTGGGTGCGCCCGGAGGCCCGGCGGCGGGGTCTGGCCCGGCGTCTGGTGGCCGAGGCCACGGCCTGGGCGGTCGGGGCGGGCGGATACGAGACGGTGTACCTGCACACCGATGCGGGAGTGCCCGGGGCCGAGGCGTTCTGGCGCTCGATGCCCACCCTCGAGGTGCTCGACACCCGGCCCGACCCGTTCAACACCGTGCACTTCGAGATCGACGTGGCCGAACTGAGCCGCCAGAGCCTTCGCCAGGCTGGTGCCGGCCGCCTGGGTGCGGTGGCCGGTCGGCGGTGAGTCGCGAGCCGTTTGTCCAGGGGGCCGAAGCCGGGGTCGCGATCGTCCCGGACAGCGCTGACCGGAGCGCCAGGGTCCACCGCGTCGAAGGGCTCGAGATACGCGAGGTCGCGCCTGGCGACGAGCATGGGCCGGCCGCCGAGGTGGAGCAGTTGGCGGTCCGGGTCGCCGAGATCTACGAGAAGCTGGGCCGGCAGCCCGGTCTGGAGCCCTCGGCCGACGTCGACCGGCTCTTCACCGAGCTGGTCGGGCTGAGCAGCGAGCACGGGGGAGACCTCTCGGCCCAGGCCGTCAGGGTGCTGCAGCACGAGCGGATCGCCGCCGAACTGCCCGGCCTGCACGAGATCTGCGCCCGGGGCGAGTACCTGATGGAGACGCACTGGGCCCGCCGCATCGTGGCGGCCGACAAGCCGCGCGACGAGCTCGAGGGCTTCCCCTACCTGGACAACTACCGCGACCTCACCCGCCTCGAGATCAACCTGCTGCGCTGCTTCGGCACCGAACCCCTGGCCGCCCGGCGGATCTGCTTCCTCGGGGCCGGTCCGCTCCCGCTCAGCGCGGTCTGTCTCTACGAAGAACTGGGGGTGCCGATCGACCTGGTCGACCACTCGGCCGAAGCGGTCGCCCTCGGCTCGGCCTGCGTGGCGGCCCTGCTCGGGGCAAACACCGGGGCAGACCCTGGGGCAGCGGCTGGGGGCGTGCGGTTCCACCGGGCTGAGGCGTCCGAGTTCGCAGGGGTGGCCGAGGCCGACGTGGTGGTGCTGGGAGCGCTGGCCGGGCTGGACGCCAAGTCCAAACAAGCCATCCTCGGCTCGCTGTGGCAGCGTCTGCGCCCGGGCGCGGTGCTGCTGGTGCGCAGCGCGGCCGGTCTGCGGCGGCTGCTCTACCCGGCGGTGGGCGCCGGCGAACTGCAGGGCTGGGAACAGCTCGGGGTGCTGCACCCGCTGAACGACGTGATCAACTCGGTCATCGTCCTGCGGCGTCCGTAGACAGCTCGACCCCGCCCTTCACCACCGTCAGCACCCTGGTCAGCGCCGCGATGTCGGCCCGGGGGTCGCCCTGCACCACCAGCAGGTCCGCGTCCGCCCCGGCGGCCAGCCGCCCCTTCGTCCGTTCCAGCCCGCACGCCTGCGCGGACACCGAGGTGGCGGTCGCGAGAGCGTCGTCTGTCGCGATCCCGGCCGCCACCAGTTCGGCCACCGCGAGGGCCACGATGCCGTGCGGCTTGGCCGCGTGAATGCCGCCGTCCGATCCGCTGATCACCAGAACGCCCTCCCGGTGCAGCTTCTCGACCTGGGCAAACCGGTGTTCCGGCACCAGGCCGGTGCGCCGGGTGACCTCCAGCGCCTGGGCCGAGGGCCGGCTGCCGGGGATGCGGCCGAAGGTCGGGCCGATGTGGATGCCGTTGTCCCGCAGGCGGGCCGCTAGGTCGGGGGGTGTCTGCACGCCATGGCTGGTCAGGCAGGTGCAGTGCTCGATGTTCTGCACGCCGGCGTCGATGGAGAGTTGCACGGCGTCCAGCGAGTGGGCGTGCGTGGCCACCCGGAGGCCGTGGTCGGCGGCCCGTTTCACCACCAGCGCCACGTCTTCCAAGGAGTACTGCAGCGAGAGCAGGTCGGAGCCGGGCGTCATGGCCCCGCCGCTCACCACGATCTTCACCAGGTCGGCGCCCCGCCGGGCCCGTTCGTCCACGGCGGCCAGCAGTTGTTCCGGCCCGGCGGCCTCCCCGCCCATGGCCGCGCAGTGCCCGCCCGGCGTGGTGATGGGGGGCCCGGAAGCGATCACCGTGGGCTCGTCCCAGGCCGCCGTGCGCTGCAGGACCGACCAGCGGTTGTCGCCCAGATCGCGCACGGTGGTCACCCCGGCCCGCACGTGAGCCCGCAGCGACTCGCGCACCACCTGCTCGCGCTCCTCGGCGCTGCGGCCCGGATCGCGGCCGAGCGCCCCGTCCTTCCCGTCGGCGATCAGGTGCACGTGGGTGTCGATCAGCCCGGGCAGCAGGGTGGCGTCCTCGTGCCGGCGCACCGCGAACCCCTCCGGCACCGGTCGCTGACCAGGCTCGACCGAGAGGATCGAGCCGGCCTCGACGAGCACCGTGGCGCCCTCGGGCCGGAACCGGCGCCCGTCGAAGGCCAGGGCTGCGATGTGGGCGACACGCTCCGGGTACGGCATGTCACCCATCCTCGGAATCAGGTCGAAGTGGGGCAAGGGGCCAGAGGTGGCGTTAAAGTCACTTGTCGTGGGGGATCTGGCCGTCAACCTGGTCGCGAGCGCACTCTTCGGCGGGGCCCTGTGGCTGGCCGGGGTGCTCGGCCGGTACCGGCGCCGGGCCCGGGTGCGGCGGTTCTTCGGCCTCGGCACCGGGCAACGGGCCACGGTGGTGGTGGGCCGGGACACCTGGGGTCGCGAGCGCAGCGTCAGCCGGGGTGACGTGGCGGCGATGGTCGAGCTGGCCGTGATCGTGAAGAGCTGCGACGCGGAGCCGGACTTCCACATGTACCAGTCGGCCCGCGGCGGGCTGGGCGAGCAGACCGAGTTCTGCGTGGGCGGGCCCAGTTCCAACGACCGCACCGCCGCCCACCTGCGCCAGTTCCTGCCCGGCGTGGGTGAGGGAGAAGACGGGAACGGCGATCCGGAACTGCGGGTCGGGGCGCAGCGCTACCCCTACCGGCAGGGCGAGTCGGTGGTCGTGCTGGTGGCCCGGCTGTACCGCGGGGCCGACCAGGCCCGTAAGCCCCTGTTCCTGATCCTGGGGCAGACTGCCGCTGCCAATCACGCGGGGGCGCGCTTTCTCGCCCGGGAGAGCCGCCGTCTCGCGGCCACCTACCCACCTGGCCGCGAGTTCTGCCTGGTGCTGCGCATCATCGACCCGCGCAGCTACGGCAACAACCTGGTCGAGTTCCTGGGCGACGTGTCCGAAGCGGCCTTCGCCTGACCGCCGGGCGCATCGTCGCCCACCCGCCAGCAGGTGGTGAAGCCGCAGGTCAGGCCCGCGCAACCAGCCCGGCCGCCGATCCGGCACCCCCTGTCCGGACAAGTTTTTCCTGCCTACCCTCGGCCTTTGCGGAATCCGATTCTCCAGCTTTGCCCGGCGGAAAGGCGTGATGGATCGATGACCCAGTACGTGTACGCGTTCTCGGAAGGCAACAAGGAGCAGCGGGAGCTTCTCGGCGGCAAGGGCGCCAACCTGGCCGAGATGACCAACCTCGGGCTCCCGGTTCCCCCGGGCTTCACGATCACCACCGAGGCCTGCCGTTCCTACTTGGCGGCGGGGACCGAGCCGGGCGAGTTACGGGTGCAGGTGACGATGGCACTGCGCCGGCTGGAGGACGACCTGGGCCGTCGGCTGGGCGACCGGCACGACCCGCTGTTGGTGAGTGTGCGCTCCGGCGCGATGCACTCGATGCCCGGCATGATGGAGACGGTGCTCAATGTCGGGCTGAACGACGCCAGTGTCAAGGGCCTGGCCGAGGAGAGCGGCGACGAGCGCTTCGCCTGGGACTCCTACCGCCGGCTGCTGCAGATGTTCGGCAAGACGGTGCTGGAGATCGACGGGGAGATCTTCGCCCGGGCGCTGGAGGAGGCCAAGACCGCCCAGGGCGTGGACACCGACGTCGAGCTGGACGTGGAGAGCCTGAAAACCCTGGTCAACACGTTCAAGTCGGTGATCGCGACGGAGAGCGGGGACGAGTTCCCGCAGCATCCGCGTGAGCAGCTGGACATGGCGATCCGCGCCGTCTTCGACTCCTGGAACACCGAGCGGGCCCGGCTGTACCGGCGCCGCGAGCGGATCCCGCAGGACCTGGGCACGGCGGTCAACATCTGCACCATGGTGTTCGGCAACATGGGCGAGACCTCGGGCACCGGAGTCGCCTTCACCCGCGACCCGGCCTCCGGGCACGGCGGGGTCTACGGCGACTACCTGGTGAACGCGCAGGGCGAGGACGTGGTCTCGGGTATCCGCAACACCCTCAGCCTGGCCGACCTGAAGGACGTCGACCCGTCCTCCTACAAGCAGTTGCTGCAGGTGATGCGGCGGCTGGAGACGCACTACCGCGACCTGTGCGACATCGAGTTCACGATCGAGCGCAGCAAGCTCTGGATGCTGCAGACCCGGGTGGGGAAACGCACGGCCGCGGCTGCCTTCCGGATCGCCACCCAGCTGGTCGACGAGAACCTGATCACGATGGACGAGGCGCTGCAGCGGGTCGACGGGTCGCAGCTGGCCCAGCTGATGTTCCCGCGGTTCGACGCCGCGGCCGAGAAGGAGCACCTGGGCACCGGGATGGCGGCCTCGCCGGGGGCGGCCACCGGGCACATCGTGTTCGACTCGAAGACGGCCGAGAAGGCCGCCGCCGAGGGCCAGGACGTGATCCTGGTGCGCCGCGAGACCAACCCCGACGACCTGGGCGGGATGATCGCGGCCAAGGGTGTGCTGACCTCGCGCGGGGGCAAGACCAGTCACGCCGCCGTGGTCGCCCGGGGCATGGGCAAGACCTGCGTCTGCGGGTTCGCCGAGCTCGACGTGGACGCGGGCGCCCGCACCGCCAAGGTGAACGGCCATGCGCTGAACGAGGGCGACATGATCAGCATCGACGGCAGCACCGGGGAGGTGTTCGCCGGTGAGGTACCGGTGGTCTCATCCCCGGTGGCCACCTACCTGGAGAGCGGCCTGGAGGCCGCGCTGCAGGACGTCGACGAGGACACCGCCGAGCTGGTCCGCTCGGTGGACCGGCTGCTCTCTCACGCCGACTCGATCCGGCGGCTGCGGGTGCGCACCAACGCCGACAACGCCGAGGACGCCACCCGGGCCAGGGATCTCGGCGCGCAGGGGATCGGGCTGTGCCGCACCGAGCACATGTTCCTGGGGGAGCGGCGGGTGCTGATCGAGCGGCTGATCCTGGCCTCCGACGCGGCCGACCGGCAGGCGGTGTACGACGAGCTGCTGCCGCTGCAGCGCGACGACTTCGTCGAGCTGCTCACCGCCATGGACGACCTGCCGGTGACGATCCGGCTGCTCGACCCGCCGCTGCACGAGTTCCTGCCCGACCGGACCGAACTCACGGTCAAGGTGGCGCTGGACCGGGCCGCCGGCGATGCCGACCCGGACGAGGAGCGCCTGCTCGCCGCGGTGGAGAAGCTGCACGAGTCGAACCCGATGCTGGGCCTGCGCGGGGTCCGGCTGGGCCTGGTGCTGCCCGGACTGTTCGCGCTGCAGGTGCGGGCGATCAGCGAGGCCGCGGCCGGCCTGCGGGCCGAGGGCCGCACCCCGCGGGTCGAGATCATGATCCCGCTGGTCGGGTCGGTGATGGAGCTGTTCCTGATCCGCGACGAGGCCGACCAGATCCTGGCCGCCGTGCAGCAGGAGAAGGGGGTGGAGCTGGACATCCCGATCGGCACGATGATCGAGCTGCCGCGGGCCGCGCTGACCGCCACCCGGGTCGCCGAGGCGGCCGAGTTCTTCTCCTTCGGCACCAACGACCTCACCCAGACCACCTGGGGCTTCTCCCGCGACGACGTTGAGGGCGGGTTCTTCGCCACCTACCTCGACCGGGGCGTGTTCATGGTCTCCCCGTTCGAGAGCCTGGACGTGGACGGGGTGGGCCGGCTGATCCAGATCGCCTCCACCGACGGCCGCCGCACCCGCCCCGACCTGAAGCTGGGGGTGTGCGGAGAACACGGCGGCGACCCGGAGTCGATCCACTTCTTCCACAAGGTCGGCATCGACTACGTGTCCTGCTCCCCCTTCCGGGTGCCGATCGCCCGGCTGGAGGCGGGCCGCGCGGCGGTGCAGTAGCGGCTCGTGCGATGCTCGCCGGATGGCTGAACAGAAGGACGACAACCGCTCGGTGACCCTCGAACGTGTCGAGGAGGGCGTTTACCTGGCCACCAACAAGCGCGGCAACACGCTGCGCTTCGGCAGTAACGACGCGGACGGGTTCTCCCCGGTGGAGCTCCTGCTGGCCGCGATCGCCGGCTGCTCCGCGGTGGACGTCGACGTGGTCACCGGGCGGCGGTCGCCGGCCGACAACTTCTCGGCCCGGGTGGACGCCCGCTACGTGCGGGAGAACGGCGAGAACCACTTGGAGGACATCGTCCTGACCTTCGACGTGCGCTTCCCCGAGGGCGAGGCCGGTGACGCGGCGCGGATGCTGCTACCCCGCGCGATCAAGGCCTCCCACGACCGTACCTGCACGGTGTCGCGCACGATCGAGAACGGCACCCCGATCGCGGTGCGTACCGCTGACGAAGAAACCGAGTAGAAGCACAAATTGAGGACGCTTGTGGGCCTGGCCCACAAGCGTCCTCAATTTCGTTCTGGTCGGGTTCTACTGCGGCCGTAAGGCGGCCAGCGACTGCGGCAGTTCGGCGCAGTGGACCACGCCGAGGCGCTGGGTGGCCCGCGTGACCGCCACGTAGAGGTCGCTCAGGCCGCGGGGAGAGGCGGCGAGGATGCGTTCGGGTTCGACCACGATGACCGCGTCGAACTCCAGACCCTTCGTCTCGCGGGGCTCCAGGACCACGACCCGGGCCGGCCCGGAAGTGCCCGTCTCGTCCGGATCCTCACCCCGGGCCACCGGTTCGCGCAGTTCCTTCTCCAGTGCGGCGAACACCTGGGCAGACTGGTCAGGAGCCGCCACCACCGCCAGACGCCGCTCCGGGTCGAGCTTTTCGAGTTCACCGCCGACCAGATCGGGTAGCTGGGCGAAGATGTCGGTGCTCCGGTGACTCCACGGCCGGGCCCCGTCGAGGCGCACCGCCTCGGGGCTGGGCAGATCGGGATCCAGCGCCCTGAGCACCCCGGCGGCGACCTCGGCGATCGGCGCCGGCATGCGGTAGTTGACCGAGAGTTCCTCCAGCCGCCAGCGGTCGCCGACGTGCGGCCCGAGGGCCTGACGCCACGAACCGGCGCCGGCCGGCTCGCTGGCCTGGGCCACGTCGCCGACCAGGGTCATCGAGCGCCCCCGCCGCAGCAGCAGCCGCCAGGCCATCGGTGAGACCTCCTGGGCCTCGTCGACCACGATGTGCCCGAACCGCCAGGTGCGGTCGGTGGCGGCCCGCTCGGCGGCGGTGCGGTGGTCGGCCTCCTCCTGCCGGCCGAGCAGGGTCTCGGCGTCGATCAGGTCGAACGCGGCCAGGATCTCGCTCTCCTCGTCCTCGAAGTCGCCGGACTCCGAGCCGCGCAGCACGTCGAGCACCCCCTGCGCGTACTCCAGGTTGGCGGTCTGCAGCTCACCGGCCAGGCGCCGGGCCGCCGAGTCGTCGCGGCCCAGCAGTTCGGCGGCCTCGTCGAGCAGCGGTACGTCGGCCTCGGACCAGCCGTTGCCCTCGCGGACCAGCCAGTCCTGCTCGGTCTGGGTGAGCCCGACCTGCGCGGCGGCGGCCCGGATGCGGCGCGGGGAGGCGAACAGATCACGCAGCAGCCGGGTGGGGGTGAGGGCCGGCCAGAGCCAGTCGACCACCCCGTCCACGTCGTCGTTCTCATCCAGCTCACGGTGCACGATCGCCAGATCCTCCGGCCCGAGCAGGTTCTCGCCGCCCAGCGGGTCCTCGCCCACCGCCTCGGCCCAGAGCCGGGCGAACTCCTTCACCAGCAGCCGGCGCACCAGCGGCCGGGCCTCGTTGTGCAGCAGCCGGCTGCCCCGCACCCGCTCGCGCAGGGCCAGGCAGGCCTGCCGGTCGAGGCGCAGCAGCTGACCGTCGTGGCGGATCGCGACCATCTCGTCGTCGTCCTCGGGCACCCACTGGCGGTCGGCGACCGCGCCGGCCACCACCTCGGCCATCAGCAGCTGGCCCTTCAGCGCGGTGACCGCGCCGGGCTCGGTGAGGGTGGGGCTCACACCCGGGAACAGGTCACCGGTGGTGGCCAGCAGCACGCCGGTCTCACCGAGCGCGGGCAGCACCTCGGCGATGTAGCGCAGGAACGTGGTGTTCGGGCCGATGATCAGGACGCCGCGGCGCTCGAGCTGTTCGCGGTGGTGGTAGAGCAGGTAGGCGGCCCGGTGCAGGGCCACCGCCGTCTTGCCGGTGCCCGGCCCGCCCTGCACCACCAGCACCCCGGACAGGTCGGAGCGGATGATCCGGTCCTGCTCGGCCTGCACCGTCTCGACGATGTCGCTCATCCGGCCCGTCCGGGCCCGGTCGAGGGCCACCATCAGCGCCGACTCGCTGGTGATGGAGTCAGGACCGGCCGCGTCCGGCGCAGCGCCGGTGAGGTTCTCGTCGTGCAGGTGCACCACCCGGCGGCCCACCGTGCGGATGTGCCGCCGCCGACGCACCCCGTCGGGTTGCAGGGCGGTGGCCAGGTAGAACGGCCGGGCGACGGGGGCCCGCCAGTCGACCAGCAGGGGCTCGGAGTCCTGGTCGGGCTCGTGCAGGCCGATCCGCCCGACGTAGCGCGGCCGGTCGCTGTCGTCGAGGTCGAGACGGCCGAAGCAGAGCGCGTTCTCGGCGGCGTTGAGCTGGGTCAGCCGGCCGCCGTAGAGGTGCACGAAGGCCTCCCGCTCGACCCGGGCCTGACGGGTGCCGGCGGCCGCGGCCAGCGCCCGGGTCTGCCGGGCGGCCAGGCTGTCACGGAGGTCGTCGACGTGGGCGTAGAGCATCGACACGTAGTCCTGCTCCTCAGCCACGGCAGCCAGGTCAGCCAGGTCAGCCGGGTCGGCCGGTTCGGCCGGGTCGTCGTCGGCCGGGGCCCGGGAGCCACCGTCGCGCTTTGACAATTCATCCTCCGATAATTACAATCTGGCCTGTCGGATGGCATTCTTTGAATTCAATCAAGAATGCAGAATCAATTTCCGAAGATATCCCTTTCCCCGCTCGGTGCGCGACCCCTGCGCGACCCTTCTGTCTCCCAGAGTGACCTGCGGCGACCCGTACTGTCGTTCATGTCACCTTCATGTCCCCAGCGGGTGAAGGCGGCGCCGGGCGGGTCCGGGTTCGGCGACAATCGGCGGATGCGTGACAATGTGCTCCCCGCGGCCGTGCGCGAACGGGCGCTGGCCCTGGCTGCGGAGAATCGGCTTCCGGCATATCTCTACGACCTGCCCGCCCTGCAGATGCAGGCCCGGCAGATCCGCGAGGCCCTCGCCGGAGCCGGGGTGGAGTTCCTCTACGCGGCCAAGGCCAACCCCGACCCGCAGCTGCTGCGGGTGCTGGCCCCGCTGACCGACGGCATCGAGGTGGCCTCGGGCGGCGAGCTGGAGCACGTGATGGACACGCTGCCCGGGGCCAGGGTGGCGTTCGGCGGTCCGGGCAAGACCGACCGCGAGCTGGTGTCCGCGATCCGGCGGGGCGTGTGGCGACTGCACGTGGAGAGCCTGCGCGAGCTGAACCGGGTGATCGCCCTGGCCGGGCGTCGCCCGGTGGACGTGCTGCTGCGGGCCAACCTGCCGTTCGGCGTGGACGGCGCGGCGCTGAGCATGAGCGGGCCGTTCGGGATGGACGAGGAGTCGCTGGCCGAGGCGGCCCGGACCGCCCGGGACGCGGGGGCGGCCGGCAGCGGGGTGCGGGTGCGGGGCATCCACGTGCACCTGGCCTCCGGCCTGGACGCGGAGCAGAAGCTGGCGCTGGACAAGCGGGTGCTGGCCTGGGCGCTGTGGTGGCTGCGCGACCGGCTGCCCGGCCTGAGCGCGCCCGAGGTGAACCTGGGCGGCGGGATGTCGGTCGACTACACCGCACCGGGGCACCACTTCGACTGGCTGGTCTACGCCAAGGGCCTGGCCGAGGTCACCCAGACGGCCGGTCGCGACGCGGTGGTGCTGCGGGTCGAGCCGGGCCGGGCGGTCAGCGTGCACGCCGGCTACTACGTCAGCGACGTGCTCGACCTGAAGTACACCCGCGGCCAGGCGTACGCGATCGCCCGGGGCGGTACCCACCACCTGCGCACCCCGGCCACCAAGGGGCACAGCCAGCCGGTGGTCGCGCTGCCCGGCCCGCAGCGCACCGGCGAGCCGGTGAACGATGACGCGCTCACCGTGGTCGGGCAGCTGTGCACCCCGAAGGACCAGCTCGCCGCCGGGGTCGCGGTGCGCGACCTACGGATCGGCGACGTGCTGGTGTTCCGGATGGCCGGCGCCTACGCCTGGAACATCTCCCACCACGACTTCCTGATGCACCCGCACCCGGTGTTCGACTACCTGTCGGCCTCTTCCGAGCAGTCCTAGGACCTAGCAGCTGAACGACATCTCGCAGACGTTGGAGTTGGTGGTGCGGGTGAACTCGCGGCGCTGACCCTCGGCCCACACCCCGAACAGCACCAGGGCGACCACCACCACTGCGATGATCTCCACCTTCAGCACCAGGTCGGTGAAGTGCTTGGCCGAGGACAGGAAGCGCATACCGCTGCGGTTCTCCTCCTGGTGGTCGTGGTGGGGTTCGCGCAGACCGACCGAGGCGGGCACGAAGTCCGGGTCGTCCTTGGCGTGGCTGGGGGGCACCGTGCGGGCGCGCAGCGTGGCCGCCGACGCCGCGGTCCGGCCGGGCAGGTGGGCGGGGGTGCCGGAGCCGTGGTGGATCCGGACGTCGTCGACCAGTTCCTCACCCTCGTGCAGGGGCCTGCGGGCGCGGGGGACACCCGGTTCTCCGCCGGTGTCCGGGGCGGAGCGGCGGAACCGCTCGAACATGGTCATCAGCCGGTTGTCGTCCCGCTCGTCGGCGTGACGGTGGCCCAGGAGCTCGGTCCGCATGAAGAGCAGGCCGAGCACCGCTATCGGCCACATCCGGGTGGACACGGCAGCGGCCACGATGGTGAGCGCGGCGACGTAGCCGGCCACGCGGACGGCGGCGCCGTAGCGGGGCAGGCGGCCCAGACGGATGAGGATGTGCACGGCCAAGAGCCAGCACACCGGGATCCAGCCGAAGGCCTGGATGATTTCGGCGACCGACATGGTGCCCTCCAGAGGCTTCGCCGAAGACCCGTTCCTCCGGCGGTACCCCTGCAGATCGGCAGCCGGTCACGGCTCCTTGAGCGGTTCCCCGAGCGGCCGCACCGACAGCAGGTCACCCGGTTCGCAGCCGAGGACGTCGCAGATCGCCGTGAGGGTGGAGAACCGGATGGCCCGGGCCCGGTTGTTCTTCAGCACCGACAGGTTGACCACGGTGACCCCGGCCCGCGCGGACAGTTCGGTCAGGGTCATCCGGCGGGCCTCGAGCAACCGGTCCAGGTGGCAGACCACTTCGGACTCGGCCGGGCTCACACCAGGCCTTCGACGTCGCGGTGCAGCTTCTCGCCCTGCCGGAAGGCCTCGGCCAGCACCAGCAGGACCACCGGCAGCACGATGACCAGGGTGAGCGAGAAGGAGACGCCGAACACGAAGGGGCTGTCGCCTCCCTCCCTGCCCCCGGTGAGCCCGAGCCGGTCCAGAGCGAACATGGTGGTCAGGGCCGGGGACACGGGCACCAGGACGGCGGCGCAGGTGGTGACCACGGCCACGTGGGCCAGCCGCCGGGCGTTGCCCGGCCGGAACGGCTGCGCGTTGGCGACCGACAGCAGCACCGGCCGCAGCAGGAACGCGCTGATACCGATCGCCAGCCCCAGCAGGATCGGGCCGGCGTTACCCAGCAAGATCTCCAGGCGCGGCGGATCGATGACCTTCAGGGCCAGTTCGCCGTCCGAGACCGCGAGTTCGGCCCGGGTACGGGCGTTCTGGGTGACGAAGTCGCCCACCCGGGCCACCACCGCGGTGTCCTGCAGCTGCACCGGCAGGTCGATGGACTGGTGGGACCGGAACACCGAGGCGCCCAGCAGCACGGCCGAGGCGCCCAGGGCGATCACGCCGACCAGGGCCAGTGTGTGCGAGATGATCTGCAGAGAGCGGGTTCCGACGTAGACCGGATCCCGCTCGATGACGAAGGCCCCCAGGCGCATGTCGTGCTCCCCCCACTCACGGGCATATCGAAATTCGATAAGCCTCTGCCGGTGAGTATGGACATCTGGGTCCGTTCTGTCCAGAGTTCGCCGTCCGGCGCCGCTGCCCGCCGACTCGAGCACACCCGTCCTAAAATCGCCTCCATGATCGTCATCACGGTGCGCTTCCCGGTGAAGCCCGAGTACGCGGACACCTTCCTCGACGAGCTGCGGGAGGACACCGAGGCCGTCCGGGCCGAGCCCGGCTGCCTGTGGTACCTCTGGGCCCGCAACGCCGAGGACCCGAACGAGTACGTGCTCACCGAGGGTTTCGCCGACGCCGACGCGGGGGCCGCGCACGTGGCCGCCCCGCACTTCCGGCCCGGTCTGGAGAAGATGCGGCCGATGCTGGCGGCCACCCCGAAGATCATCTTCTCCGACCTGGGGTCCGGGCGCACCGGCTGGGACCCGATGGGCGAGCTGCAGATCGGCTGACCTCGCGGCCGATGAGTTCGCCGGCCGGCCGGCGTCTTCTCCTGGTCGGGACGACCGGAACCGGAAGGAGCTCACGATGCCCACCATCCAGCCCAGCCTGTGGTTCGACGGCAACGCCGAGGAGGCGGTGGCCTTCTACTCGAAGATCTTCCCCGGCTCGCGCACGGTGCGGACCTCGTACTACGGGCCGGAGAACCAGCACGGCCCCACCGAGGGCGTGATGGCCATCGACTTCCTGCTCGACGGCCAGTGGTTCAACGCCATCAACGGTGGCCCGCAGTTCCCCTTCACCGAGGCGATCTCGCTGGTGGTGCTGTGCGCCGACCAGGCCGAGGTCGACCACTACTGGTTCGGCCTGCTGGCCGACGGCGGTCAGGAGGTGGAGTGCGGCTGGCTGAAGGACCGGTTCGGGGTGTCCTGGCAGATCGTGCCGGAGATGTTCAACGAGCTGGTCGTCGATCCGGACGAGGGCCGCCGTAGCCGCGCGATCACCGCCATGTTCGGGATGAAGCGCCTGGTCATCGCCGACCTGCTGAAGGCCGCCGACGGCGAGGGGTGAGTCTCAGGGCCGGCGCTCGGTCAGGCAGTAGGTGCGACCGCGCGGATCGGTCATCACCGTCCAGTGCTCGTTCACCGGGCCCACGACCGCCCCCAGGGCGGCGTGGGCCTCAGCGATCGTGCGTTCTCCGGCGGCGAAGTCCGGGTGGGCGGTGACCGCGGGGGCCGGGTCGTCCAGTCGCTGCAGCAGGAGCTTCAGGGGCAGGGTGCCGGGCTGGTGCAGCCGGGCGAACTCGGAGTCGGCGGAGTGCTTCAGCCCCCAGCCGGTCAGGCCGGCCCAGAAGGTGGTCTCCGCCTCCCAGAGCGCGGGCGGGATGTCGAGGCAGAGCTGGTCCAGACGGGCCGGTTCGTCCGGGCCGGGCAGTACGGGCAGCGGGTGTGCGGCCGGCACCGTGCTCTCGCCCTGCCACGGCACCAGGCAGAACGGGAACCCGCCCGGACTGGTGAACACGTCCAGGCCGGGCTCGTGGGTCAGGTGGGTCGCACCGAGGTCGCGGGCCCGCGCGGCCGTGGGGGCCTGGTCGGCCGGATCCAGGTGCAGGTCGAGGTGGCAGCGGGAGGCGCCGGAATGCAGTCGTTGCACCCGCAGACAAGCGTCACCCTCGGCGGGGAGCAGCGTGGCGAACTCGCCCTGCTCACCGCGCGCGGGGGAGAGGCGGCTGTTCGTGACCTGGCTCCAGAACTGCGAGCCGGCCTCGAAGTCGTCGTTGCCGAAGTCCAGGAACAGGGTCGTCCAGCGGATCGCCATGACCGTAGGCTAACCGGGCTAACAATTCGTGCCCCGGTTGCCGAGGAGTAGCAGGTGACCGGTATGACCTGTGGCACAGCCCGCCCGGGCGCGCGGACCCCGCGGCTAGTGTGGCCCGTTGTGCCAGTGCAGAGACCACGCTCATGAGCGGCGAGCAGCAGCCGGTCCGCCACTCCACGGGCGCGGCCCGGCGGGGCCGCTGGCTCACCTTCACGCTGTACACGCTGGTCGTGCTGCTGCTGGCCACCGCGGGCGGCGGCTTCGTGCTCTACACCCGGCTGAACGCCAACATCTCCTCCTCGGAGCTGTACACCGGCACCACCGGCAGCGCCGGGGTGCAGCAGGCCGACGACCAGGGCCGGTTCCCGGTCAACGTGCTGGTGATCGGCACCGACTCGCGCTCGTCCAAGGCCAACTGCAAGCTCGGCGGGGCCTGCGACGAGACCCACTCCAACGCCGACGTCGAACTGCTGGTGCACGTCTCGGCCGACCGCACCAACATCACCGCGATGAGCATCCCCCGCGACACCATGACCGACCTGCCCGGCTGCGACGACCCGGCCACCGGCGAGAGCGTGGGCGAGCGCTACGGGCAGATCAACACCAGCCTGAACTACGGCCCGGGCTGTCAGGTGGCCGCGGTGCACCAGCTCACCGGGATCACCATCGACCACTTCGTGCTGGTCGACTTCGCCGGGGTGATCGCGATGTCGGACGCCACCGGTGGGGTGGAGGTGTGTGTGGACAACAACGTCTACGACACCTACTCGCACCTGAAGCTGTCGAAGGGCAAGCACACCCTCAAGGGGGAGGCGGCGCTGCAGTTCGTGCGTACCCGGCACGGTTTCGGCGACGGCAGCGACCTGGGCCGCACCTACGGCCAGCACGCCTTTCTCTCTGCGGCGATCCGGGCCCTGAAAGACCGCGGCACACTGCTGAACCCGACCAAGCTCTACGGTGTGGCGAACGCCGCCACCAAGGCGCTCACGGTGGACGAGAAGCTGAGCGGGATCCCGGACCTGGTCGAGCTGGCCGGTGAGTTCAACAAGGTCGACACCGACCGGATCACGTTCACCACGATGCAGACCGTGCCCGATCCGGAGAACCCGAACCGGGTGGTGCCGGCCGACGCCGCGCAGAAGCTGTTCGACACGATCATCGCCGACCGGTCGCTGAGCAAGGACAAGACCGCGGCCACGTCGACCGCCACCTCGAGCGCCTCGCCCACCCCGCAGGCCACCACCAGCACCTTCTTCTCGGTGCAGGTACGCAACCGCAGCGGGCAGGACGGCCGGGCCAAGCGGCTCACCCGGGCGCTGAAGACCGAGGGGTACATCGCCGCCACCGACTCCTCCTCCGGTGACGACCAGGCCACCAGCGCGATCCTCTACAACGGCAGCCGCCAGCTGGCCCAGGCCGAGCAGCTGGCAGCCGACCTGAACATGCCCTCCTCGCTGCTGGCCACCGACGAGGAGGTCGACGCGGTGACGCTGGTGGTGGGCGAGGACTGGACCAAGGGCACCACCTATCCCAAGATCACCAAGGCGCAGCGGGAGGAGGCCCTGTCCGACGCGCACGCCTCCAGCGCCGACAAGTCCGGCTGCGTCCCGGTCAGCACCCAGAACACGGTGACCTACCAGGGTGTCTCGATGTCGCCGGTGCGCGCCTACGAACTGGCCACCGACGTCCCCGACTCCGACGCCTGAGGTGACCTTCGCCGGATCCGGGGTGCCACTCGTCCCTAAATCTCCCCGAATCGGTCCTGATCCGGTCCGCCGGATGGCGTAACCGGCCCTCGAGGGACTCAATAGGGGGTATGAGGTTCTCGATGGCTTCCCGGCCGGGTCTGGGCCGGGACCACAACCCGCTGCGACGGCGCAGCGACCGGATCCAGGCCTGGACCGGACTGGCTGCCGTCGTCCTCGTCGTCGCGATGGTCCCGGTCGCCCTGTTCGGCAGTCTGCGCACCTGGCAGCACTTCTCCGCGGTCTCCGACCGGGAACTGGGCTCGCGGCAGCTGATCTCGGCGACCGTGGTCGGCAGCGACTCCCAGACCCGGATCGCCCGCAACCACCTGGCCACCCTGAGCTGGAACTATCCCGGCCCGGTGGAGCACACCGGGCACGTGGCGGTCACCGGCTCCACCCGGGCCGGGGACCTGGTGCCGGTCTGGGTCGACGACGCCGGGAACATGACCGGCGCCCCGATGACCAGGCTGCACGTCTGGCTGGACACGGTGGGCGTGGGGGTCGGCCTGATGCTCGCCGCGGTGGTCGTGGGCGGGGGCTGCTACCGCGGCACCCGGGCGCTGCTGGACCGGCGCCGGGCCCGCGAACTGGACCAGGAGTGGCGGCGGCTCAACGGGTTCTCGATGAATGCCTGAGGGCCGCCGCGGTTCGGCGGGTGGCCTGGTCGAGCCGGCGTAGCTCGACCTCGGCCACGCGTTCGGCGTCCCGCTCGGAGTAGGCCTGCACCAGGGCCTCGTGATCGCCCAGGACGCTGCGCCGGTCGTTCTCGGTGTGCACCGCGAGCCCGGCGTAGAGCTCGGAGATGTCGGAGAGCCGGGCCAGGATGGCCCGCAGGTTGCGTCGCTCGGAAGTGCCCTCGAGCACCCGCCGCAGGGTGCGGGCGGTCTCCACCCAGACCCGGTTGGGCAGGTCGGTGGCCAGTTGCCCGAGCAGGGCCCGGGCCTGGTCGATCTCGGCGTCGGTGACGGTGCCGACCCGCTCCCGCGCGGCGGTGGGGATCAGCAGCCGGCGCAGTTCGTGGATCTCCTGCAGTTCTTCCAGGCTCACCTGGTGCACGGCCGAACCGCGGAACGGGCCGGAGTCGACCAGACCCTGACTCTCCAGCTCGCGCAACGCCTCCCGCACCGGGGTGACGCTGACCTCCAGGGCGCCGGCCAGCTCGGACTGCACCAGATGGGTACCGGTCTGGAGCTCGCCGGTGAGGATGGCCTCGCGCAGCCGTTCGGTGACGTTCTGGTGCGCCGTGCGCGGCGTCAGGCCCATGTGCCGAGGGTGGAGTCGTGGCGGACGGCGGCGACCTCTTTCAGCTTCTTCAGCACCACCTGGGTCGGTGCGCCGGCCGTGCCCCCGGCCCGGGTGAACGCGCACACCTGCCGGACCGGCGAGGTGCCCGCCACCGGGATGGTGCGCAACTCGGTGAACCGCAGCGGCTGGGCCAGGCGGGGCACCAGGCCCACCCCCATGCCGGCCGCGACCAGGGCGCCGAGGGCGTCGTACTCGATCGTCCAGTGCCGCACGTCGGGCAGGAACCCGGCGGCCGAGCAGACGCTGTCGGTGATCACCGAGCAGGCGTCGTCCGGGTCGCCGGAGATCCACTCGTCGTGGGCCAGCTGGGTCAGGTCGACCTGCGCGGCCCCGGCCAGCGGGTGGTCACGGTGCACCACCACGTCGAGGATGTCGGTGATCAGGTCGACCCGGGTGTAGCGCAGGTCGTCGGGGCGGGGACAGCCGGGATGGTCCACGGTGATCGCGATGTCCACCTCGCCGTCGTCGAGGGCCCGCACGGCGCCGGTCGGGCCCTTGTCCCGGGAAAGCACCTGCAGACCGGGCTTCTCGGCGCGCAGCTGGGCCATCGCCGGGCCCAGCAGGGCGGCCACCGCGCTGGGCAGGGTGGCCACCCGCACCTCGCCGACCGACCCGTCCTCGAACGCGGCCAGGTCGGCGCGGGCCCGCTCGAGCTGGGCCGCGATCGCCGAGGCGTGCCCCAGCAGGACCCGCGCGGGCCCGGTCAGCCGCACCCCGCGGCCCTGCTTCTCCAGCAGCGCCACCCCGAGCTCGCGGGAGAGCCCGGCGACCTGCTGGCTCACCGCCGAGGGGGTCAGGTGCAGGGCTGCGGCCGCCGCGGCGACCGTGCCGCGGTGATCGATCTCGCGCAGGAGCCGGAGCTTGCGCAGATCGATCGTGAAGTCCGGACTGTCGATTGACATGAAGAAAATCTAGATGGACTTAACGATTTGCACGAGAGCATTCTGGAGGACATGAGCCGCCGAGCCTTGATCATCTTCGTCAGCCTGGGGCTGGCCTGGGGAATCCCCTACCTGTTCATCAAGGTCGCGCTGGAGGAGCTCTCGCCCGCGGTCCTGGTGCTGGCCCGCACCGGCCTGGCCTCGCTCCTGCTGGTGCCCCTGACCCTGCTCAGCCGTCGCGACCGGGCGGCGATCCCCGAGCTGGTGCGCCGCTGGCCGGCCGTGCTGGCCTACGCCGTGGCCGAGATCGTCTTCCCCTGGCTGTTCCTGAACCGGGCCGAGCAGACCCTGTCCAGCTCCACCGCCGCCATCCTGATCTCCGCGGTGCCGGTGGTCGGGGTGATCATCGCCCTGCTCACCCGGCAGGCCGAGGGGCTGGGCGGGCGCGGGGCCCTCGGCCTGGTGCTCGGCACCGTCGGGGTGAGCGCCCTGGTCGGGCTCGACCTGGACGTCTCCGACCTTGGTGCGGTGGCCGAGATGGGCGTGGTGGTGGTCGGTTACGCGATCGGGCCGGTGATCCTGGCGCGCTACCTGGGCGACCTGCCGGGCCTGCCGGTGGTCACCTCCGGGGTGGTGGTGACCGCGGTGATCTACCTGCCGCTGGTGCTTCTCGGGCCGGGCCTGCCCACCGCCGTGCCCTCGGGCGAGGTGCTGGTGGCGGTGGCCGTGCTCACCGTGATCTGCACCGCCGCCGCCTTCCTGCTGCTGTTCGCCCTGATCGGCGAGGTCGGCCCGGTGCGGGCCACCACCATCGTCTACTTCAACCCGGTGGTCGCGGTGATCGCCGGAGCGGTGTTCCTCGACGAGAAGGTCACCGCCTGGACGGTTCTCGGATTCGTCCTCGTGCTGGCCGGGTCGTACCTGGTCAACGGCACCTCCCCGAACCGGGAGCAGGCCGTGGAGCCCGCGGAGCCGGAGGCTGTGCCGGCCCGCTGAGCGTTATCGTGGGCGATGTGTCCCTGACCGCCACCACCGAGGCCTCCTTCGCCGCAGATGTGCTGGCCAGCCCGCTGCCGGTGCTGGTCGAGTTCTCCGCCGACTGGTGCCCGCCCTGCCAGATGATCGCGCCGGTGCTCGAGCAGATCGCCGCCGACGAGGCCGGGCGGCTGCGTGTGGTGGTGCTCGACGTCGACGACAACCCGGTGGTGGCCGACCTCTACCAGGTCACCGCCATGCCCACGCTGGTGCTGTTCCGGGCCGGCCAGGAGGCCGCCCGGATCAAGGGCGTGAGACCGCGTGAGCTGATCCTCGCCGAGATCGCCCCGTACCTGTGACCGGGCACCCGGTCCAGCCCGTCCAGCCCGTCCAGATCGGCCTGCTGGGGCCGCTGGAGCTGCGGGTGGACGAGCGCCCGGTGAAGGTGATGGGCCGGCGCCGGCGGGCCATCCTGGCTCAGCTGGCCGCGGCCGGCGGGCGCACGGTGAGCACGAGTGCCCTGCTCGAAGACGCGTTCTTCGACGTGGAGAACCCGGCCCCCAACACGCTGCACGTGCACGTCTCGCAGCTGCGGTCGCTGCTGGCGCCCTACGGCACCGCGCTCGAACGGGTGGGGGCCGGCTACCGGCTCGACGGCGCGGTGGTGGCCACCGACGCGGCCGCCCTCGACGACGCCCTGGCTGCACTGCGGGCCCATCTCACCCCGGGGGCGGTGAAACGCCTGCGGGTGGCCATGGAGGCCTGGCGGGGCGACTTCTGCGACGACGTACCGGTGCCCGCGCTGGAGGGGCGCCGCGCCTACTACGCAGAGCTGCGGATCTCCGCGGCCGAGGTGCTGTTCGACGCGGAGCTGCAGGGCGGCGGAGCCCCGGACCTGCCCGAGCGGATCGAGCAACTGCTGGCCACCGCGCCCCTGCGGGAACGCCTGTGGGGGCAGCTCATGCTGGCGCTGAACGTGGGCGGCCGGCAGAGCGAGGCGCTGGCCGCCTACCGCCGCGCCCGTGAGGTACTGGCCGAGGAGGGCGGGCTCGACCCGGGCCCGGCCCTGCGCGAGCTGGAGACGATGATCCTGCGCCAGGCCGACTCGGTGGGGCAGTCGGTGGCCGGCGGATCGGCCCCGCCGGTGCTGCCGGTGAGCACCGCGCCCACCCTGGTCTGGCTCGATGCGGCGGGCATGCTCAAGGCCCGGCCGATGCTCGACCGGTCGCCGGTGGTGATCGGGCGCTCGGCCGACTGCGAGATCCGGATCGACTGGGACCCGCTGGTCTCACGCCGCCACGCCAGCATCGTGCGCACGGCCGACGGGTTCGAGGTGCGCGACCTCGGGTCCACCAACGGCGTGACGGTCGACGGTACGCGGGTGGAAGACGTTGCGGCGCTGCGGTTGCGGGGTACCGTGCAGGTCGGCGACACGGCACTCTTCCTGCGCGCCCCCTCGGAGCGGATCGGCTCCCGGCAGCACACCGTCACCGCGGTCAAACCGGAGAAGCCCTGAACCGGCTCAGCCGTTCTCGAGCAGGCGGATCGACTGCTCCACCCGGTCCAGCCGGTCGGTGAGCCGTTCACGGTCCTGGTCGCGGGTGAAGATCACGATGTGGTCGGTGCTGCGGCCGGAGGCCGACATCACCATCAGGTAGCGGATGCTCAGCCGCAGCTTCGGGTCCTTGCTGGCGATCAGCGTGCCCTCCACCGCCCAGGCCGAGCGGTTGTCCACCGTGGTGCGCACGGGGGTGCTCAGTTCCTTCTTGTTCTCGGCCAGGAACGTGTCCAGGTGCCGGCTGACCGCGCTCGCGTCCTCCAGGTCCAGACGCGGCGTCTGCTCCGCGTACAGGCCCTCCACGCTGACGTCGTTCTTGATCGCCGCGATCACGTTGCCCCAGTCACCGGTCTCCAGCACCGCGCCGTACTGGTTCGTGCAGAAGCAGGTCTTGCTCAGGTTCGGGTGCAGCGACCAGTCCGACGGGCGGTCGAAGGCAAGCCAGGAGGTGGACTCGTCCTCACCCCGGTAGCTCACGAAATCCGGCTGCAGCCAGCGCGGAAGGGCGAAGAAGGCGGAGCTGAGCAGGGCCACCACGGCTACCGCGGCCATGATCCAGGGGGCCTTGCGCAGCACCTTGCGGCCGGGCTCGGCCGCGTTGGCCGGCACCACGATCGGGGCCGGCGGGGTGAGCAGGGGCTCGTCCAGGCCGGGCTGGTCGTCCATCGAGTCGGCCGGCGGACGGCGCTGGCCCAGAGCGAACGACGTCTCGACCGGAGGGGCCTGGCCGGTGCGGAACGCCTCACGCAGCTCGGCGACCACTGCGCGGCAGGAAACGGTGCGCTGCGTGGGGTCTTTCGCCATCGCCCGGGCGATCACCTCGTCCACCGCCGGAGGGATGTCCGGCACGAAACCGGCCAGCGGCGTGGGGTCGGCCGACATGTGCGCCCACAGCATGGCCGCGTCGTCGTCGCGCTGGAACGGCGGTGCGCCGGAAAGTGCTTCGTAGAGAACGCACCCCATGGCGTACACGTCGGCCGCGTGGGTGACCTCCTGGCCGCCGATCTGCTCCGGCGCAACGTAGGAGATGGTGCCGATGAAGTGTCCGGCGGTGGTGAAGCCGGACAGGCTGGTGGACCGCTTGGTGAGGCCGAAATCGGTCAAGTAGACGTGGTTCTCGGGGGTCTGGGCAATCAGGATGTTGCCCGGCTTGACGTCGCGGTGGATCAGGCCGTGCGCGTGGGCAGTGTCGAGAGCGGCCGCCACCTGGGTGAACATCGGCAGCACGTCGGCCGGGTCGAGCCGCCCCCGGGCAGCGATCAGCCGGCCCAGGTCCTGCCCGTCCACGAAGCGCATGGCGATGTAGAGCAGGCCCTCGGACTCCCCGGCGGCGTAGATCGGCAGCACGTTGGGATGGTCGAGCGAGGCGGCGAGCTCGGACTCACGGATGAACCGCTGCCGGAACTTGTCGTTGTCGGCCAGTTCCGGCGCGATCAGCTTCAGCGCCACCCGCCGGCCCAGGGACAGGTCACGAGCCTGGTAGACCACCGCCATCCCGCCCCGGGCGATGTACCCCTCGATCTCGTACCCCGCAAGGATGTCTCCGGGGGAGAGCATCATCTGTCCACGCGCGTCCATGCCCTCACCCCTTGCTCGCGGGGGAGCCCGACGGTGCGCCGCAGGAGTAGCAGAACCGGTCTCCGGGGGAGAGCTGCGCCCCGCACTGGCGGCAGAAACCGCCCGACGGGCGAGCCGGGGGTGGCGGCGGTGCTATGGGCGGGGTTTCGCCGCGTTTCAGGGTGGGTGCTTCGCCCGGGTCTGGTTTCGGGTCGGTGGTGCCGGTGGCGAACAGGGTGGTCGGGATGCCGATGCGCTGGCTGTTTGAAGACGCCGGTGAGCCCCCGGCATTGTCGCCGAACCTTGGGGGGCCGGCGGGGTGGTTGTTTGCGGACGTCTGTGGGCCCGGACCGTTGTCGGCGGGCGTTTGGGTGCCGGGAGCCTGGGCGGCCGGCTGGTTTGAACCAGACGCGTTGCCGAGGGGCGGGTACACGCCGGAGGGGTTGCCGGGTCGGCCAGTTGGGTCCGAGGTGCGGCCCGCCTGGTGCTGGGCGCCGGTGGCGTTGCCTACGTAGGTGCTCGCCGACCCGTCCGGTGTGCGGTTGCCGACGGCGCCTCGCCCAGGCGGAGTGCCGTGCCCGGCCGGAGCGGTGTGATCGGGTGAGGCGGCGTGCCCGGTCGGAGTTGTGAGTCCGGCCGGAGCGCCGTACCCAGCCGGAGCGCCGTGCCCGGCCGAACCCGGCCTGCCGGCCAACGCCACCACTTGATCGGTCTCGCCCACCGAACGCTCACCAGACCCGCCTGGTCCGTCTGATCTGCCGGGACCGCCAGATCCGCCTGGCCCGCCCAGGCCGTCTGAGCCACCGGGCCTGCTCGACCCGCCAGGCCCGCCAGGCCCGCCTGACCCGTCAGATCTGCCTGATCCGCCAGATCCTCCTGAACCGCCAAGCGTGCTTGACCCGCTGGCCTGGCCCGATGCGCCGGCCTCCGCCGACTCGTCGCTCGGCCAGCTGCGCCGCCGGACGGTGGCCACCGCGATACCGATCCCGATCAGCACGAGCACCACCAGGCCGGCGAAGACGGCGATCGCCAGTCCGCTCCACCCCGAGGCCGGCTCACCGGTGGCGGCCAGCACGTCGGCCTCGTCGGACAGGTCCTCGGCGGTGCCGGACTTCTCCTCGGCCTGGGCCAGCAGCTCGCGGGCCACCCGCTGCCCGCCGGTGGCCTCGGCCGCCACCTTCAGCTTGGGCACCGCCGCGGCGAACTGGTCCGCCTCGAAAAGCTCCAGCCCGTCCTGGAACTGGGCGTCGACCGGGCTGGAGTCGCGGGTCAGGCCGAAGGTGCGCAGGTCGTTGGACATGTGCGAGGAGGAGACGGCGGCCAGTTCGTCGCTGCCCTCGGCCGTGCCCAGGAAGGCCACCAGGTCACCGCGCTCGGAGATCACCGGTGAGCCCTCGGCCAGGTCGCCGAACTCCTCCTGCCACTTGGCCAGGTCCTGCGCCGAGAGCGGGTCGCGCTCGGAGTCGGTCAGGGTGCCGGTGCCGACCAGCGGCTCCTCGTTCACCCCGCGGGAACTGACCACCCAGTACTTACTGCCCGGCTCGGGGTTGGCCAACTGCAGCGTGAGCGGGGTGATCCCGCGGGGCTGGGTGGCCAGTGCGGCCACCCGGGCGTCGGACTGGGGCAGCCCTTCCAGTGCCGTGCTGTCCTTGTCCTGCACGCTCGGCACGACCCGCTGGTGCATGACCACGAAGACCGCGCAGTGGTGCGAGGTCTCCCACTCGTAGCAGTTCTGCAGCCGGTCGTTCATCTCCGGGTCGGTGGGCGGGGTGTCGGCCAGCCGGCCCTTGGTGCTTTCGGTGATCTCGGTGCGGGCGAACGGGTCGGCCGGCATCTCCTTCATGAACTCGGCCTGCACGAAGGCCCGGTTGACGCCCCAGGTGCCGAACCGCTCGACCTGCTCGGCGTCGTCGTGCAGGGCGCCCTTGCTGGTGATCACCAGGCCCTGGGCGTTGACGAAGGTGCCGGTGGCCACCGCCTGCGGGTCGCTGACCTCGGTGTAGCTGTACTTCTCGACGTGGAAGTGGTGCAGCGCGACGTAGACGTCGGCCGCCGTCTCGATCCGGACCAGCGCGCCCTGGGCCACCAGGTCGGGCGTGGACCACTCCTGCCCGCCCTGCGGCAGGTCGACGTGGGCATCGGCGTCGTGCTCGGTGCCGGTGGGCGAGGAGCCGGGGGCCGGGGAGGCGTTGCCGCTGCTGCCGTGCGAGTCGTGACCACCGGTGGGCTCGGGGTAGGTGGACGCCGGGGCGGCCGGGTGCGGCGCGGCGGCAGTCTGGGTGCTCCAGACGACGGCGAGCACCGAGAGGGTGAGCGCGAGAACGGCGAAGCGGCGTCGGCGGTTGCCGCGCTGGCTGGGGCGCACGCTCATTCCTGCCTCCTCGGTTCCCTCCGGAGAGTATCGGTGGTCGTGACATAGCCGACATACCCTTGCCGATTATTCGCCTGCACTGTGATACCCGTCGAACGTGAGCGTCCGGCGGCCGATCCGGATCACCGAGCCGCCGGCCAGCTCGACCGCGTCCTCGCCGTGCACCGCGTGGGTGCCGTTGGCGTCCATCAGGAAGGTGCCGTTGGCCGACTCCTCGTCGGTCAGGCACACCGACCAGTCGACCAGGGTGATCCGGGCGTGCACCCGGGAGACGCCGTTGAGCTCGTCGTTCAGGTACATCGGCTTGGCGTCCCCGGCCACCACGGCCGGGTGCGCGGTCGGGTCGCGGCCGATGATCAGGTCGTGGTCGACGGTCACCGAGGTGCCGTCGTCCAGCACGAGGACCCCGAGCGTGGGCCGGGGCCGCCAGGTGATCCGGCGGGTGACCTGCTGCATGGACAGGCCGCAGATCGCGCAGAAGGTGGCCTTGGGGTCGGTGAAGTGCCCGCGCGCGCAGAGCACTCCTTCGATCGGGGGCACGTTCGGGCGGGGGACGGAGACACCGCCGCCGGGGGTGCGAAGAGGCTGAGGGGGAACTGGTTTGCGCGGCTGTTGCACGGCGGCCGTCTCGGCGAACGGCTGGAGGTGGGCCTGGATGGGGAGTTGCGCCTGGCCGAGGTGGGGCGTGGAGGGGAGCTGGGAGCCGTAGCCGCGCTCGTCGTCGGCCGGGTCGGCGTCGTCGAGGAGGTAGGAGTCGGCGTCCTGGCCCCCGGCGCGACCGGCACCGGCTGGACCGGCACCGGCTTGACCTGCCGAACCGGCTGGATCGGCCTGGTCATCCGGGGCAGTTGGGACAGCCTGGTGAGCCTGGTGGGTCGGCGCGGAGGAGTCAGTGAGGTGAGCCTGATGAGCCGGCGAAGAGGGGCCGGCCAGGGCTGAGAAGTCGGCCGGGGCAGAGGAGTCGGCCTGTTCAAGGTCGCCGGGTCCGGCGCGCCGGCCAGTGGATTCGGGTGCGGCGTCGTGGGTCAGAGGCTCGGTGGCCAGGTCCGGCGTCGAGTCCGGCGTCAGGTCCGAGGCTCGGTCCGAGGCCCAGTCCGGTGCGGCGTCCGAGGCCTGGTCCGACGCCTGGTCCGAGGCCTGGTCCGAGGCCCAGCCTGGTGCCGCGTCCGACGCCGGTCCGGAGGCAGGGTCCGGCTGCCCTGCTGGTCCCCCTCGGGTCGGCGAAGGCGTGCCGGCGCGGGTCGGAAAGGCGTAGGGCACGCGGGCATAGGTGGTGGGGGCGCTCGGAGCGTAGGGCGGGGGCACCGGCTGTTCGCTGGTGCGGGCGATCTCGACCCGGCGCTCGGCGGTCTCCAGCAGGTCCTGCTCCACCACGACGGCCTGGTGCGCGATCGGCTCGGCGTGGGCGAAAGGCGCCTCCGCAGAGTCTTCTTCACCGTTCGTCAGGAACACCCCGGCGCCGGGGAGAGTACCCCGGGACAGGTTCAGCGGAATCCCCTCCATTGCCGCTGATCCCGTCCCGGGGTACGTCTGGTGCGAGCCGGTCCACAGTCCGAAACTGTCGACCCGCCCGGTGAATCGCCGCTCCACCCAGGCCAGCGAGTCGGTGCCGCTCAGTCGCGCCACCTCCTGGCCGGGCCGGTGGATCTCGGCGGCAGTCTGGTCGTGGAGCATCACGACCAGACCCAGGTCGGTGTCCAGGGCCAGCCCGAAAGCGGGCAGGCCCGGCCGGGGGCAACGGGTGGCCATCTCGGCGATGGCGAGCACCGTCGTGCGCCCGGTGAGGTCGTCGGTCAGCCGGGCGCAGGCGGCCAGGATGGTCCGGGCCTGCGGCAGCTGCTCTTCGGTCAGGTGCGGCAGGACGACCACGGCGCCGGGGCCACGATGCACCAGCCCGTCACCGGGAAGGACTGCCGTGCAACTACTCTCGATGGTGTTCATCTCGGTTCGTCCTTCCTGGTCAGGGTCGCTGGTTGCGGGTGCGGCGCCACCACTGCCGGGCCGCCCGGCCGGGCCCGGAGCGCCGGGCGAAGCCCTGCCGGACCAGGTCACGGGTGATCTCTTGGGCCGCTGCCTGCAGGCCGGTGATGCTGTCCGGTTCGGTGGCAGCAGAGGGGGTGGAGAGGGTGGCGGCACCGCTGGCGTAGATCCGGCCGATGCCGTTGCGGGTGCCGTGCACCTCGAAGCTGCGCTCCATCGCCAGCCGGTTCACCGGGTTGCGCCGGGCCCCGCTGTGCCCGAGCAGGTCGTCGAACACCCGGTGCTGGGCGATGTCGGTCTCCAATCCGGTGCAGTCGATGACGAAGTCGCACCCCAGCTCGAGCCCGCCCGGGGTGAGCATCATCGACAGTCGGTCGCCGTGCCGGCGCAGCAGCTGGGCTTCCCCGTTCACGAGCTGGTACCAGCCCTCCTGGGTGCCCTGACGCAACTGGTGGTGCAACCGGCGGTCGGTCTGGGTGCGCGGCCGCCCGAACCCGGCCCGCACGATCCGGACCCCTGTACGCAGGCGCTCACGATCGTCCGTAAGCCTTTTCACGATCCGGTCACCGACCGGGTCGGTGCCCCTGAGCACCACGGTGCAGGGCCGGGTCGCCACCTCGCGGTACACGTGCTCGTGTCCCTCGTAGGCGTTGACCACCCGGTGGTGGTCACCGGTGTCGGCGCGGTAGCGCTGCAGGTCGGGCAGGAACCGCAGGCCCGGGTAACCCAGTGCGAGGTGCACGAACTGGCTGCGGTAGACCACCCGCGGGGTGGGCGTGGTGCCCGCCGGGGGAGTGAGCACGGTGAAGTACCCGCCGCCCTGCCGCCGCCGGACCATCCGCACCATGCCCCGGGCCAGCAGCTCCGGGTATCCGATGCGGTCGTGCTCACGCCGCAGGCCCTCGAGCACCTGCTCGCGTT
The DNA here is from genome assembly GCF_030269265.1 of Kineosporia sp. NBRC 101677. Lineage (NCBI taxonomy): Bacteria > Bacillati > Actinomycetota > Actinomycetes > Kineosporiales > Kineosporiaceae > Kineosporia > Kineosporia sp. NBRC 101677. Next base: position 62,670 of record NZ_BSTA01000010.1, on the reverse strand, counting down.
CCGGGGTGGGCACCTGGGAGACCCGGGCCAGGTGCTCGTAGGTCTGCCAGGGCACGTCCAGGTTGGACAGCACCCGCACGTCCCCGGCCGGCGCTCCGGCCATCAGCAGCCGGTCGGCCAGCAGGAACGAGCCGAGGCCACCGCCCACGGTGACCAGCCGGGCGTCCACCACCGCGATCCCGGCCCGCACCAGCAGGTGGTCGGACCAGACGTCGGTGGCGATCAGGTGTGCGGTCAGGTCACCCGCCCGGGGCCCTTCGGCCCCGGAAAGCCGGGTGGTGCCGTTCTCGGCGGCGTTGCTGATGGTCACCGGCACGGTCTGCCTCCTCCTGCGCCCGTCGTTCTCGTGCTGACGGGATGAAGAGTGCAGGCGGCCGATGAAGGTTCACTGAAGGCTGCCGGCGGTGGGACGGCCGGGGCTTCAGCGTTTGGTGAAGCGCTCCACGAACTCGGCGAAGTCCGGCCGGCCCACGGTGGCGGCCTGGGCCCAGGACTCGAACTCCAGCACCTCGGGCAGTTCCGAGGTCTCGGCGATCTGCACGGCCCGCTTGGCGTCGCGGATCAGGCCCGGGTCGCGGGAGGCGGCCTGGTGGGCGAGCCGGGTGGCGACCTCGGCCGGGTCGTCGGCGACCTGGGTGACCAGGCCGTGCCGCAGGGCACTGTCGGCGTCGATGGTCTCGGCCGCGATGATCGCCGCCAGGGCCCGGTCGGCGCCCATCCGGCGGGTCAGGAACCAGCTGGCCCCGCCGCCGGGGTGCAGACCGATGTCGGCGAACGTGACGGCGAACTGGGCGTTGCGCCCGGCGATCACGATGTCGCAGGCCAGCGCGATGTTGATGCCCGCCCCGACGGCCACCCCGTGCACCGCGGCGATGGTCGGGATGGGCAGGTCGGCCACCCCGAGGAAGCTGGCGTAGATGTGCTTGAGGTCGTCGCGGATCTGCGCGGTGGGCCGGTTCAGGTCGCCGAACAGGCCGTGGATGTCGGCCCCGGCGCAGAACGCCTTGCCCTCGGCCCGGATCACCAGGGCCCGGGCCGCGTCGTCGGTGGCCACCCGGGCGACCGCCTCGGCCAGCTCGTCCAGCATCTGGGCGGACAGCGCATTACGCCGTTTGGGCGCGGCCAGCACGATGTGCCGCACCGGCCCGTCCTTTTCTAGCCGGACCGACTTCATCGCCGTACCACCCACCCTCCGAGAGGGAGAGATGTTAGGCGGCCGCGGGTGATCATGCACCTCCGGGCCGGCCGGAGGTGCATGATCACCGGGCTCAGGCCAGCTGCGGGGCCACCGCGGAGGCGACCAGCTCGACGTGGTCGAGGTCGGACAGGTCGAGGGTCTGCAGGAACAGCCGGGTGGCGCCGGCCTCGGCGTACCGGCCGATCGCCTCGACCGCCTGGTCCGGGGTGCCGACGATGCCGCCGTTCTCGCGCATCTCCTCCACGTCCCGCCCGATCGCCGCGGCCCGGCGCTTGACCTCGGCCTCGTCGCGGCCCACGCACAGCACCGCGGCCGAGGAGAAGACCGGCAGGTCGGTGCGGCCGGCCGCGGCGCAGGCCTCGCGCACCCGCTGGAACAGCGGGGCCACCTCGGCCTGCTTCACGAACGGGGTGTTGAACTCGGCGGCGAACCGGGCGGCCAGCGCGGGGGTGCGCTTGGCGCCCTTGCCGCCGACGATGAACGGCAGGCGTTCCTGGGCCGGCTTGGGCAGGGCCGGCGAGTCGGCGAACCGGTAGTGCTTGCCGGTGAAGTCGTAGGTCTCGCCGACCGGGGTGCGGAACAGGCCGTCGATGATCTCGAGCTGCTCCTCCAGGCGGTCGAAGCGCTCGCCCACGGAGGGGAACGGGATGCCGTAGGCGGAGTGCTCGGCGTCGAACCAGCCCGCGCCGAGGCCCAGCTCGACCCGGCCGCCGCTCATCTGGTCGACCTGCGCCACGCTGACCGCCAGCGGGCCCGGGTAGCGGAAGGTGCCCGAGGTGACCAGCGTGCCGAGCCGGATGCGGGAGGTCTGCAGGGCCAGGCCGGCCAGGGTCACCCAGGCGTCGGTCGGGCCGGGCCGGCCGTCGCCGCCCATGGTGAGGTAGTGGTCGGAACGGAAGAAGCCGTCGAACCCGGCGTTCTCCGCGGTCTGGGCGACCGCGAGCAGATCCTGGTACGAGGCGCCCTGCTGGGGCTCGGTGAAAATGGCCAGACGCATGGGCACAGCCTGTCAGAAGGCCCCCGCCGCAGCTCGCGAGCCCTTGCCGAGCTTGTCGAGTGTTCCTGTCGGCAAGCCAGAACCGGTCGAAACGGCATGGAATTGCGTCCGTCTCACTCTCGTCCGGCGGCTTGTGAACGCACGGTTAAGCGCCGACCATGGGTCTCATGGTGCCTTCCTGGGAGCGCAGGCTCCTCTCTGAGGGGAAGGCTCCGGACCCGCGGTTCACCCTGGCCAACGAACGCACGTTCCTGGCCTGGATCCGCACGTCGCTCGGCCTGATCGCCGGCGGTATCGGTGCGGACGCCTTCCTGACCGACGTCCCCGACCTGGAACGGGAGCTGATCAGCTCACTGCTGCTGCTGATGGGCGGCGCCCTCGGCGTCGCGGCCTACCGCCGCTGGTGGGCCAGCGAGCGCGCGATGCGGGCGGGTGAGCCGCTGCCGCTGCTCGGGCTGGCCGGGCTGCTCGGCTACGGGGTGGGCATCGCGGCGCTGGTGCTGGTGGGCGTCGTCCTGCTCACCGGCTGAAGCCGGTGGCCCGTTCCGAGGACCCGGGCCTGCAGGTGGAACGCACCACGCTGGCCTGGATCCGCACCGCCCTGGCCTTCGCCGTGGTCTCGCTGCTGATGATCCGGGCGGGCCGGCCGGACACCATCGTGGTGGCCATCGTCCTGGCCCTGACCGGGGTGGTCACCGCGGCCGCCCTGGGCCTGGCGCAGCGCGCCCGGCACCGCGAGCGGGTGGCCGACTTCAACCAGGCCGATCCGGTGCACCACCCGCGGGCGGTGCTGACCGGCACCCTGCTGACCGTGCTGCTGGCCCTGGCCGCCCTCTACTGCGTCTGGTCCTGAACGCCGGGGCGGCGGACGATCAGCAGCGTGGTGTCGTCGGTACGCGGCGGGGGCACGGCCTCGACGAGCGTGTCGGCGATCACCTTGAGCGGCTCCTGGCTGACTCCGGCCACGATGCCGGCCAGCCGCTGGATGCCTTCCTCCGGGGAGAGCGCCCGGTCTTCGCTGAGCCCGTCGGAGTAGAGGATCAGCGTCTGGCCCTCCTCGAGGGTGCCCGACCAGGACGTCGCCGGGGTGTCGATACCCAGGCCGATCGGCAGCCGGGCGTCGATCAGCACCGGCCCGGCCTCTCCGGCGCGGGCCAGCACCGGGTGCGGGTGACCGGCCCGGGCGATCTCCAGCGCGCCGGTGGCCGGTTCGTACAGGGCCAGGACCACGGTGGCCAGGGTGGGCCGGAACATCATGTGGGCCAGCGCGTCGAGCCGGCCCAGGGTCTCGGCCGGGGGAGCACCCTCCAGCAGGTAGGCGCGCAGGGCCGTACGTAGCTGCGTCATGGTGGCCGTGACCGCACTGCCGTGACCGGTGACGTCGCCGACCACCAGCGCCAGCTTGCCTCCGGGGAGCTCGAAGCAGTCCCACCAGTCGCCCGCGAAGCGCCCGTCGGGGGCGGGCACGTAACGCACTTCCAGGTCCACGCCGGTCAGGTGGGGCAGACGGGTGGGGTGCAGCGAGTCGTGCAAGTCCTCGACGATGCTCACCGCGTCGCGCTCGTAACGGCGCAGCTGGGTGGTCGCCGCGCTGCCGAGCGCGGTCACTGCCTGCACCTTCCAGGAGTCCCAGGGGGCACTGCGGCCGCGCAGCTTCTGCTCGGCGGCCTCGAACGAACGGCGCGGCCCGATCCGGGCGCTGCCGTCGGCGCGGATCGTGATGGTCTTGTCGTCCGGGTCGCCGGCCCAGCGCACGGTGCGCTCCACCGCCCGGTTCAGCCACAGCACCCAGTGCCCGGGGCTGACCGGCAGCACCAGGGCCCCGGCCACCGCGTCGCTGCCCAGCCCGAGCCCCCGCAGGTCGTCGGTGAAGGCGGGCACGCCGTCGGTGCGGGCCAGCGCCTGCACGATGCGTTCGGCCACCTCCGGCCCGGGAACCTCACCCCAGGTGGCCTGCACCGAACCGGCCCGCACGACCACCCCGCTGGCGTCGGCCAGCGCGGCCACCGGGCCGAGGTCGGTCCGCGCCAGGGCCTCGGTGGGGGACAGCTGGGGCTGGTCGAGGATCGGCAGCAGCTGTTCCAGACGCCTCTGTCCCGCGGCCAGGTGGGCCGCGTCGGCGCCGGCCTGGCGGGTGGTGACGATCTCCATCGCCGCCTGGGTGAGGAAGTCGGCCGCGGCGCGCTCGTCGTGCGAGGGCTGCAGCGGGCCGTCGTAGTGGTGGCAGGCGACCAGCCCCCAGAGCCGCCCCTCGCGCATCATCGAGACCGACATCGAGGCCCGGACCCCCATGCCCCGCAGGTATTCGAGATGCACCGGCGACACGCTGCGCAGCGGTGCGAACGACAGGTCGAGCTCGCCGCCGCCGTCTTCGGGGGTGCGCGGCAGGAGCCGGGCGGCGGTGGCGTGCGAGTCGACGATGAACCGAAGCCGGTTCAGGGTGTACAGCTTTCGCGCCTGGGCAGGAATGTCCGACTCGGGGTAGCGCAGACCCAGGAACGGTTCCAGGTGGGGACGGCGGTGCTCGGCGATCACCTCGCCGTTCCACTCCCGGTCGAAGCGGTAGACCATCACCCGGTCGAACCCGGTGACCCGCTGCACGGCCGTGGTCAGCCGCTGGAGCACCTCTTCCGCGGTGGTGCAGGCCCGCAGCCGGGTGATCTGGTTGTTGGTGGCGGACAGCGAGACCGACCGGCCGAGCGAGGCGTCGCTCACCGCCTCCAGCTCGACCACCAGCCGGTTCTCGCCCGCGAAGTGCACCAGCACGTCGACCGCGCGCCCGGCCCAGGGGCCGCCGGCCGGGCCCCGCCAGCGGATCGGCTCGAGCAGGTCGTCGTCGGCGACCCGCTCGGCGATCGTGGCCCACAGATCCGGGCCGAACACCTCGCTCGCGCCGACGCCGGGGGTGGCAGCGGCGCCGGGCAGGAACCGGCCCAGGTTCTCCGAGGCGGCCAGCAGGGTCTGGTGGCCGGGGTGCACGACCACCATCACGCCGTGGGGCTGCACCGAGCCGGGGTACTGGATCGGCTCCTGGGCGCACTGGTCGAGGTCGGCCGGGCTGATCATCTGCTCGCTCACGGTCGGGGAAGGGCCTTACCTCGGTGGAAGGGTGGGCCGGCCGGGGGCCGGGGTGTGCAGCCAGGCCTCGAACACGGCGAACAGCTCGACCGCGGCGCGGACCGCGTGGGTCAGCGCCTCGGGGCCGAGATCGTCCAGCCGCTGCCGGGTCTCCCGCCAGCAGGCGATCCGGGCCTTGGAGTGGACCAGGCTGGTGCAGGCGCTCTGCGGCACTCCGGCCGCGATGGCGTGGTGGGCGATCACCGCGCCGCCCAGGGCGGAACCGTCGAGCACGTAGAGCTGCCCCAGGGCCCGGGGGCCGGTCGGGGCCGGCGGGAGCGGGCTACGGGGCAGCGCCCGCACCGCAGCCGCGGTCAGGCCCAGGCTGCGCAGATCGGCCTCGATCTGGGTACTGCGCCGACGGGCCGGGGCGATCGGCCCCTCGGCCGCGAGCTCGCGTTCCAGCGGCTCGTGCAGGCCGAGCATGCGCTGCAGCCACCACTGGTGGGTGGCCCGGTCCCAGCTGCGCAGGTCGACCAGGCGGTCGAGCCGCTCGTGCGCCGGGCGGGTGGCCGCCCGCAGAGCCGCGACCCCGTGACCACCAGCGACGTCGGTCATGAGCCTCCTCCGGCTGCCGGGCGGGAAATGCCAGGTGAGATAGCATAACGATGCAAGCTGCCGGAGTCCGTGCGCGTCCAGAAACGGTGCGTGGGCGTCTTCGTGCGGGACGAGCTGGGCAGACGGGGGACTGCCACGGGGCAGACAAGGAGGCGAAGGTGTCCCGGAACCACCAGACCTCTGGGCCGGACCACGACGCCCCGGGTGACGTGGTCGTGCTCGCGCAGGACGACTGCACGCTGGTCATTCTCTACGGCGACGTGGACGTCCGGGTGAGCGACGACCTGGAGTACGCGGGCCGGTTCTCGATCGACGCGGGCCGGCAGACGGTGATGGACGTACGTCAGGTCACCATGATGGACTCGGTGGGCATCTCGTTCGTGGTCCGCCTGGCCGCCGGTCTGCGCAGCGCCGGGGCCGAGCTGCTGCTGCAGGGCCCCTCCCGCCGGGTGGCCGAGCTGATCACCCTGGTGGGCGCGGGCGACCTGGCCCGCTGGCTGCCCGAGCAGCAGCAGGCCGGCGACATCTCGGCCAGTCAGTCATGAGTGCGGCGACCCTGGCCGAGGGTCGGCCGCCGATCGGTTTCTGGGCGCAGCGGCTCGACTGGGTCATCGACTCGGTCGAGGGATCCGTGCGGGCCCGTGACGAGGCCCGCAACGCCGTGGCGGCGGCGGGTGAGTCGCACAACGCCGCGCACCCTTCGGGGCACGTCTTCTCCGCCGCCAGCGAGCGGGTGGCGATGACCATGGGCGAGCTCACCATCAACGGCCTGCGGCACGGGAGGTCACCGGTGTCGGCCTCGCTGTCCCGGGGCAGCCGGGGATGGCTGCTGGTGGTCTCCGATGCCGCGGTCGACCGGATCCCGGCCTCGCCCGGCCCGGACGTGAACGCGGTGGGCGGGCTCGGGCTGCGCCTGATCTCGTCGATGGCGCTGGAGATGGGCTGGTGCCTCGAGCGCGGCCGCAAACTGGTCTGGGCGCTGGTGGCCGACGCGCCCCCGCAGCGCATGATCGCGGTGCTCGACCAGGCCATCGGCTGATCTCAGAGCAGTTCGCGCCCCGCCTGTTCCCGCACTGCGCGGCTGATCCGGTCCAGCAGTGCAGACTCCAGTTTCCAGCGCTGCCAGTGCAGTTCGACCCCGGCAGGCCGGTCGGGAGCCAGTAGCACGAGCCGCCCGGCGGCCACGTCGTCCAAGCACTGCTGGTCGGGCAGCATCGCCCAGCCGAAACCGGCCTTCACCGCCCGGGCGAAGTCTTCCGAGGTAGGCACGTAGTGCCGCGGTGAACGCGGATCGTGCCCGACGGTGCGCCTCAGGAAAGCCTGCTGCAGCCCGTCCTGACGGTCGAAGTCCACCAGCGGGGCCTGGTCGATCAGGGCCAGGTCGCCGGCGCCCCCGCCGAGGTGCCGCGCGACGAATCCGGGCGATGCCACCGCGTGGTAGCGCATCGTCCCCAGTCGCACCGACGAGCAGCCCTGCACCGGGGCGGCCTCGGCGGTCACCGCCGCCATCACGGTGCCCGAGCGCAGCAGGTCTGAGGTGCGCTCCTGGTCCTCGCGATACAGGTCGAACACCACCGCCGTGTCCTGCAGCACGTCGGCCAGGGCGCCCAGGAACCAGGTGCCCAGTGAATCCGCATTGACCGCGAGCGCGATCGAGGGCATCGCGCCGACCGGGGCGGGCGAAAGAGCCCGCGCCGTCTCCTCTTCCAGCAGCCGGGCCTGGCGCGCGTGCCGCACCACCACCGTGCCGTCGGCGGTGGGCCGGATCGGCGTGGTGCGCTGCAGCAGCACCCGCCCGGCGGCCTGCTCCATCGCCTTGATCCGCTGGGAGACGGCCGAAGCGGTGATGTTGAGCCGCACCGCGGCCGCGTCGAAGGTGCCTTCGTCCACGGCCGCCAGCAGCGTCTCGAGGTGGTCGCGGTGGAATCGCATAAGCAGAGCTTACGTAGCTTCAGAAAGATGAGCTGTACTTCACCCCACCCGGCTCCTACCTTCGGTGACATGAGTGCGACCCTCGTGCCCGCCGTCCTTGGTCTGATGACGGGTCTGACCCTGATCGTGGCGATCGGCGCCCAGAACGCCTACCTGTTGCGCCTCGGCATCGCCGAGCGATCGGGGGTGGTTGCGCCGGCGGTGGTGATCTGCGCAGTTTCCGACGCGGTCCTGATCCTGGCCGGGGTGCTGGGGGTGGGCGCGGTGGTGCAGAGCGCGCCAGTGGCTCTCACCGTGATTCGCGTTCTCGGATCGGCCTTTTTGTTCTGGTACGGCCTGACTGCCGCACGCCGGGCCCTGCGGCCCTCGGGTGAGGTGCTCGAGGTGGCCGAGAGCGGCAGCCCGGCGCGGGTGGGCCGGGTGGTGGTCACCATGCTCGCGCTGACCTGGCTCAACCCGCACGTGTACCTGGACACGGTGATCCTGCTCGGCTCGATCGCCAACGGCCAGTCGGTGGGCCGCTGGTGGTGGGTGGCCGGGGCGATCCTGGCCAGCGTGTTGTGGTTCGGTGCACTGGGTTTCGGGGCGCGACTGCTCCGGCCGGTGTTCTCTCGGCCGATGGCCTGGCGGATTCTGGACGGCATCATCGCGGTGGTGATGGTGATGATCGGCGTGCGGATCGCCCTCGGCGTGTGATCAGCTCGGCGCGTCCAGTTCGGTGAGCACCTTCTGGGCGATCCGGAAGGCGGTGTTCGCGTCCGGCACACCGCAGTAGATCGCGCTCTGCAGAATGACTTCCTTGATCTCGTCGTCGGTCAGGCCGTTGGTGCGGGCCGCCCGCACGTGCAGGGCCAGTTCCTCGTGATGGCCCCGGGCGATCAGCGCGGTCAGGGTGATCATCGAACGGCTGCGCCGGTCCAGCCCGGGCCGGGTCCAGATACCGCCCCAGGCGTAGTCGGTGATGAACTGCTGGAAGTCGCGCGTGAATTCGGTCGCCGCGGCGGTGGCCCGGTCGACGTGCTCGGCGCCCAGCACCTCGCGGCGCACCACCGTTCCGGCGTCGATGCGCTCGCCGACGCTCTGGTCGCGGTCGAGGGGGTTCATCTGCGCTCCCTGGTTTCACGGGCCCGATTGAGGACGTCGTCCACGACGAAATCGGTCAGCCCCAGATAGGTTTCGGGTTGGTTGGGAGAGGGGAAGAGCTGGGCCATACTCCTCTGCTCGGCCTGGATGCCCTCGCCGGCCGCCTGCAGGTTCTCGGCCATGCGACTGGGCGAGACCTCGAGCCCGGCCAGCAGTTCCCCGGCCTGCGCCGCGGCCACCACCGCACCTCGTGAAAGTGACTGAAGGGCAGGCCACTCGGCGTGCCACGAGCCGTCCGGCCGCTCGTCCACCGCCTCGGCGGCAGCCAGGTGCAGGGTGGCGGCCAGCTGGGGGGCGCTCAGGGCGGTACGCCGGATCAGCACCGAGAGCACCGGATTGCGCTTCTGGCTCATGGTCGAGGAGCCGCCCCGGCCCTCGGCCACCGGTTCGGCCAGTTCCCCGATCTCGGGGCGCCCGAGCTCGATCACGTCACGGGCGATCCGGCCCCACGCGTCGCAACAGCCCACCAGGGCGTCACCGACGGCGGTGATCGGTGCCCGGGCGGTGTGCCAGGGCGTGCGGAACTGAAGATCCAGGGTCTGGGCCGCGGTCCGCAGGATCGTGACGGCCGTCGCCGCCGGATCGGGAGAACCGGCGAGCCGGGCCAGTTCGACCACGGCGGAGAGGTTGCCGGCCGCTCCACCGAACTGGACGGGCAGGGGCGGCAGCCGGTCCAGACCGTCGCGGGCGTCGAGCAGGGCGGTGAGCCACTGCGCGGCCTTCATTCCGAAGGTGGTGGGAACCGCGTGCTGGGTCAGGGTGCGCCCGGCCATCGGGGTGGCCCGGTGCCGATCGGCCAGACGGGCCACCGCCGCGATCTGGCCGTCGAGTTCGGCCCGCACCTGGGCGAGCACCCGGCCCAGGCATCCCAGCAGCGCCGAATCGAGAACGTCCTGGCTGGTCAGGCCGCGATGCAGCCACTTCGCGGCGGGTTGGCCGGAGAACTGCTGCCGCAGGAGCCGCACCAGCGGGATCACCGGGTTGCCACCCGCCTCCGAACCGGAGGCGACCTTCGCGACCAGGCCCCGGGCGTCTTCAATTTCGAAGGCACCCAACTGGCCGCCCGCATCGGCGGGAGCGACACCGGCGGCGACCAGGGCCTCCAGCCAGGCTCGCTCCACCTCGACCATGGCCCGCACGAGCGCGGCCGGCGTCATCAGGTCCCCGGCGCGCTCGGCGCCGGGCCAGAACAGGCTGTCCACGTGCGTCAGTCTGCCGCGCCGGTGGCCACATTTCCTGGCCGGTGGCCGGGGAAGTGCAGGAAAACGGTCTCGTCCTCGCCCTGGAGCCGGATGTCGAACCGCCAGCCGTCGGGCTCGGCCGTGGCGATCAGTGTGCGGCGGCGTTCTTCGGGAAGACTTGCCAGGAAGGCGTTCTCGTCCAGATCGGGCCCGGGCAGGTAGGCGCGGGTGAACAGCCGGTCCATCAGGCCCCGGGCGAACACCGTGACGGCGAAGAACGGCTGCTCGCCTCCGGGACCGAGCGTGCTGAAGGTGAAATGGCCGGTGTTGTCGGTGCTGGCGCGGCCCCAGCCGGTGAAGGTGAAGCCGTCGCGGTGCAGCGAACCGCCCTGGCGCACGACCGAGCCGTCGGGAGCGGGCTGCCAGATCTCGATCAGCGCATCACGCACCGGGTTCCCGTTGCCGTCGCGGACCGTGCCGTGAAGCCGGACGGCGCCGGGGGAGTTGGGCGGGACGAGTTCGCAGTCGCCGGTGTAGGGAAGGGCGTAGCCGTAGAACGGGCCCACGGTCTGGCCCGGGGTGGGCGTGCTCATTCGTCGTCGCCCTCCGCCTCGAAACGCGTGCGGTGCGAACCGGTCAGCACGATGTCCCAGCGGTAGCCGGTGCTCCACTCCGGCCGGGTGACCTGGTGGTCGTAGCGGGCCACCAGCAGGTCACGGTCGCGGGGATCGGTGATGGACTGGTAGATCGGGTCGAGCGGGAAGAGTGGATCGCCCGGGAAGTACATCTGGGTGACCAGGCGCTGGGTGAAATCCGTTCCGAACAGCGAGAAGTGGATGTGCGCCGGGCGCCAGGCGTTCTGGTGGTTCTTCCAGGGGTAGGGCCCGGGCCTGATCGTGGTGAAGCGGTAGGTACCGGTCTCGTCGGTCAGGCAGCGGCCGACCCCGGTGAAGTTCGGGTCGATCGGGGCCGGGTGCTGGTCGCGCTGGTGCACGTAGCGGCCGGCCGCGTTGGCCTGCCAGATCTCGACGAGCTGGTGCGGCACCGGCCGGCCGTCGCCGTCGGTGACCCGCCCGGTGACCACGATGCGTTCGCCGATCGGCTCGCCGGAGTGCTGGATGGTCAGGTCCGCCTCGAGCGCGTCGACGTCCTGGTGGCCGAAACAGGGGGCCCAGAGCTCGATCCCCTCGGGGTCGGCGTGGTGCAGGTCCTTGGTGGGATGGCGCAGGATGCTGCTGCGGTAGGGCGGATAGTCCAGCGCCGGCTGGGGGAGCGCGACTGCGGCTGCGGCGTGGGCCTTCTCGATCGCGGCGATCTCGGCGCTGATCTGCTCCTGGGTCGCCACGGCGGCGTCCGACGACGGGGTGGGCATGCCGTGAAGTTAGGCGTTTACAAGGCGGCCCGGACAGGTGAGACTTCCGTTCAGTGGAAGAGCGGGCCGAAAGGTGGGATCGTGAGCGCACCGGTGAGCGTGACGTCGCGGGCCCTGGCCCTGCTCAGCGCCTTCGACGAGCACCACCGCCGGCTCACCCTGACCGAGCTGGCCCGCCGGGCCGGCCTGCCCCTGGCCACGGCCCACCGGCTGGCCGGTGAGCTGCTGGAGTGGGGTGCCCTCGAGCGGCAGGCCCCGGGCTCGACGTATTTCGTGATCGGGCGGCGGATCTGGGACCTGGGGCTGCTGGCGCCGGTGCAGACCGGGCTGCGCCAGGTGGCCTCGCCCTTCCTGCACGACATCTACGCCGCCACGCTGGCCACCGTGCACCTGGCGGTGCGCGACGGCGACGAGGTGCTCTACGTCGACCGGCTCGCCGGGCACCAGTCGGTGCCGGTGGTCAGCGAGATCGGTTCCCGGCTGCCGCTCTACTCCACCGGGGTGGGCAAGGTCCTGCTCGCCCACGCCCCGGCCGACGTGCAGCGCCGGGTGCTGGCCGACCTGCGGCGGATCACCCCGTACACGATCACCCAGCCCGGCCGGATCGGCGCCCAGCTGGAGCGGGTGCGCCGGGAGGGGTACGCCCAGACCGTCGAGGAGATGAGCCTGGGCGGCTGTTCGGTGGCGGTGCCGGTGCGCTCGCGCTCGGGCGGGCCGGTCGAGGTGGTGGCCGCGCTCGGCATGGTGGTGCCCTCGCTGAAGCGCGACAAGCCTCGGATGATCGCGGCGCTGCAGGTGGCGGCCGAGGGGATCAGCCGTTCGCTGCGCTGACGCCGCCGGTGACCAGGATGTCGCGGGCCGGCCGGGGCCGGCCCAGGTAGTAGCCCTGGGCCAGTTCGCAGCCGATCCGGCCCAGGCGGTCGAGCTGCTCCTGGGTCTCCACCCCCTCGGCCACCACGTCCAGGCCGAACGCGTGGGCCGCGGTGACCATCAGCTGCACCAGCTGCTGACCGGCCTCCTCACCCGAGCGCAGGAAGCTCTGGTCGATCTTCAGGGTGTCGACCTGGAGCTTCTGCAGCTGCCCGATGCTGGTGTAGCCGGTGCCGAAGTCGTCCAGGCTGACCGACACCCCCAGCGCCCGCAGGTCGCTCAGGTGGGTGTCGGCGGCCGGCTCGTCCAGCAGCACGGTCTCGGTGATCTCGAGAGTCAGCCGGGCGGGCGGTATCCCGCTGTCGGCCAGGGCCCGGCCCACCTCCTCGAGCAGGGTGCGTGAGGCCAGGTGCCGGGCCGAGATGTTCACCGCCATCGTCACCCCGCCGTGCCCGGCCGGGTCCTGCCGGGTCCAGACGGCCAGCTGGCGGGTCGCCTCGGCCAGCACCCAGCGGCCGATCTCGCAGATCAGCAGGCTCTCCTCGGCGGTCGGGATGAACTGGTCGGGCGGTACCAGGCCGCGCTCGGGATGGTGCCAGCGGATCAGCGCCTCGTAGGAGTGCAGCCGGCCCCCGGCGACCTCGAACACCGGCTGGTAGTGCAGCTCGAACTCGCCGGTGGCGAGGCCGTGCCGGATCTCGTCCTCCAGCCGGGCCCGGGCCTGCAGCCCGGTCCGCAGCGCGTCGTCGAACATCTCGACCCGCCCGCCGCCGTGGCTCTTGGCCCGGTAGGCGGCCAGGTCGGCGTCCTGCAGCAGCTGCTCGGCGTCGATCTGGCCGTCCCGGGCCAGGGCGATGCCCACACTGGCGCTGATCACCGCCCGGCCGCCGGCGGTCATGATCGGGGCGCCGACCGTGTCCAGGATGCGCTCGGCGATCTCCACCAGCTCGGCCGGGCCGGGCACCGGGTCGATCAGCACCACGAACTCGTCCCCGCCCTGCCGTCCGACGATGTCGCCCTGGCGCAGGGCGCCCCGGATCCGCCGGGCGGCGGTCTGCAGCACCTCGTCGCCGGCCGCGTGCCCGAGCCGGTCGTTCACCCGCTTGAAGAAGTCCAGGTCGACGAACAGCACGGCGACCTCCTCGCCGCCGCGCCGGGCCCGGTGCATCAGCGCCCCGAGCAGTTCCCGGATGTAGGCCCGGTTGGGCAGGTCGGTGAGCGGGTCGTGGGCGGCCTGGTGCTCCAGGTCGTCCCTGTAGGCGTCACGCTGGCGGGTGGAGACCCGCAGCTGCCGGGTGGAGAGCCAGAGCCGGGCCGGCACCAGGAACGACAGCAGGGTGGAGACCACCGCGATCGGCAGCAGAGGCAGCCGCAGGTCGCGCGCGTGGTCGAGGAACAGCACGCCCGGGACCACCAGCAGCGAGGCGTACATGGTGACCAGCCGCACCGGTGAGATCGCCCAGGAGGGGGTCATGTCCTGGCGGGCGGCGACGGTGGCCGCGCGCACGGCCCCGAAGCCCCAGCCTGCGTACATCAGGAGGTAGAACGTCTCGAACCAGCGGTGCTGGGGGTCGAGCGTGCCACCGCTGGCGCCGTAGATCACGTTGCCGACCAGGCCGAGCAGCACCCCGGCGGTCAGGGCCGCGGTGGCCCGGCCCTCGAGCGGTGCGGGCACACTGGTGACCAGCCAGATCGCGGCCGCCAGCATGGTGATCGTGGTCAGGGGGTACAGCAGGCCGACGGTCTCGGCCAGGTCGAGACCGCCCTGGAACGGCGTGAACAGGGCCACCCAGAGCACCAGGGCCCCGCCCACGGTGACCACGGCGGAGTCGAGCAGCCCGGCCGCGTCCACCCGCTTGCCGCGCTGCAGCAGGGCCAGGCCGGTGGCGGCGGTCAGATTGCCGGTCAGCCAGCAGGCGTCGGCCAGGTTCGGGTAGTCCACCGGCAGGCCGCGCAGCTGGTGCCAGGCCATGAAGCCGTCACCGACCGCGCTCAGGCCGGGGGCCGTGGCGAAGATCAGCCAGGTCAGCCGGCGGGGCCGGTCCCATGCGGCGGCCGCGAGCACGGCGAGCATGCTGCTGACGCTGATGGCCACCTGGAACGCGGCTCGCGGGGCGCCGGCGGGCGCCAGCCAGTAGCAGCCGAGCAGCACGGCGGCCACCAGCAGATACCGGCCTGCGGCGTCGAGGCGCATGGTCGTGCGTTCGGCCCCGGCACTGGCCAGGTGGAGAAACCGCCACCCCGGTCACCCTCCTGGCGGGGCCGGGCCCGCCCGAGGTGACCGAAGGTGACCGGGTTCAGAACCCGATCGGCAGACCGGCGTAGTTCTCGGCCAGGCCCCGGGCGCCGGCCTCGCTGCTGGTGACCCATCTCAGCTGGGACAGCTGCAGCTGGGCCTCGAACGGGTCGGCCGAGGTGTGCAGCATGGTGGTCATCCACCAGGAGAAGTGGGTGCAGCGCCAGACCCGGCGCAGCGCGTCGGCGGAGTAGGCCTCGGCCGGGCCGCGGTCACCCTTCAGCAGCAGCGCGGTCAGGGCCGGGGCGAGCAGGGCCACGTCGGCCACGGCCAGGTTCAGGCCCTTGGCCCCGGTCGGGGGCACGATGTGGGCCGCGTCGCCGGCCAGGAAGAGCCGCCCGTGCCGCATCGGCTGCTGCACGAAGCTGCGCATCGGCAGCACGCTCTTGTCGGTCAGCGGCCCGGGGGTGAGCTGCCAGCCGTTCTGGCCGTGCCCCAGGCGGGTGGCCAGGGCCTCCCAGATCCGCTCGTCCGACCACTGGGCCACGTCGGTGTCGGTCGGCACCTGCAGGTAGAACCGGCTGACGGTGGACGAGCGCATCGAGTGCAGGGCGAAACCGTCCGGGTGCCAGGCGTAGATGAGCTCGTCGGTGGAGGGGGCGACGTCGGCCAGCACCCCCAGCCAGGAGTAGGGGTAGGCACGCTGCCAGGTCTGCCGGGCCGCCTCCGGCACGGCGGAGCGGCTCGGCCCGAAAGACCCGTCGCACCCAACCACCACCTCCGCGTCCAGGCGCGCCGGACGTCCATTGTTGTCGGTGTAGGTGACGTAAGGACGATCGGTGCCCAAGTCGTGCAGGGCGGTTTCGCTCACCTCGTAGACGATCTGCTGCCCGGCGGCGTCACGGGCCTTCCCGAGATCCTTCTGCACCTCGGTCTGGCCGTACACCGTGACCGCCCGCCCGGTCAGCTCGACGAAGTCCAGATGGTGACGCTCCTCGGGCCACTGCAGGTAGATGCCGCGGTGCGGATCGCCCTCGGCGGCCAGGCGCTCACCCAGACCGGCCTCGGTGAGCAGGTCGACCGTGGACTGCTCGAGGATCCCGGCCCGGATCCGCGCCTCGACGTACTCGCGGCTGCGGGTCTCGATCACCACCGACTCGATCCCCTGGGCGTCGAGCAGGTGGGAGAGCAGCAGCCCGGCCGGGCCGGCACCGATGATGGCGACTTGGGTACGCATGGCGTCAGTGCACCTCATGGCTCGGGCGGACGTGGTGCCGGGCTTTCACTCAGTGGAAGCCTGCAGCTTTTCCAGGCGGGACTTCAGCAGACCCCGCCGGTCGGCGTTGCCGGGCAGGGCCACGTACTTCTCGCCGAAGGCGGCCAGCAGCGCGTCGTCCAGCCGGCGGACCGCGCCGGGCGGGTACTTGTAGTCCATCCGGGCGTTCAGGTCGAGCTCGTTGACCGGCACCAGCACCTCGGTGAGCTCCGGCAGCGAGGTGATCGCGAGCTCGGCCAGCAGCCCGGTGATCCAGGTGTAGTGCTCGGTGCGCGACCAGCCGGCCTCCGGGTACTGCCCGGCCAGGAACGCAGCCAGCTCCCGGGCCCCGATCCGGGAGTCGTCGTCGGCGGTGTCCCGGCCGGTGGTCTCCCCGCTCCCGGCCGGCTCCTCCCCGGGCAGCACCCGGTTGGCCGCGAGCCGGTCGCGGATGATCGAGAACTCCTGGTCGGCCAGCTCCAGCAGACCGGCGGCGAGCGTGAACCGGCGGTCCAGTTCGGGCGCCTGCTCGGCGGGAACCGTTCCCTTGTAACGGATGTCGTGCTCGAACTCGGCCCAGGCGTGCTGCAGCACGGTGCGCACCTGCAGCGAGGCGGCCATCCCGCGCAGCGGCTCGTACTCGGAGTGGCCCTCGCGGGCGGCGTCCAGGGCGATCAGCATGTGCCGGCTGCGGTAGCCGAAACGGCCCTGCCGGGCGGTCTCCTCGCCCATGTCCCGGTCGCGCTTGACCAGCAGCTGGTCGTGGATCACGTCGGCCACGGTGGCCACGTCGTCCTGCACGTAGGTGATCACCCGCACGCCGATCTGGTCGTTGATCTCGCGCAGCGGCTCGGAGTAGACCAGCTCGCCGTCCGCGGTGCGGCGGGCGGCCTTGCCGGCGAACGAGGCCACCGCCTTGGCCCGGCCGGTGACGCTGAGGTAGTTGATCCCGGCCTCGTCGAGGATCGACTTCACCAGCACGCAGAACCGGTCGGCGGCCTCGACCAGGGCGGGCTGGCGCAGCGCGTACTCGCGCACGGCGACCGAGACCGGGTCCTCGGCGGTGACGTCCTCGTGGGTGCTGGGCTCCAGTCCCTCGGGCAGGGTGGGGGTGACGATGTAGCCGTTCTCCACGTCGCCGTAGACGGTGACCATCTGCGGGTGCCGGGCGGTGAAGAGCGCCACGTAGGCGCAGATCACCGCGTCCACCTGGTCCTCGACCACCCGCAGCTCGCTCTTGCGCTCGGCCCCGGTGGCGGCCTCGATCAGTTCCGGCCAGCGCGAGCCCGGGCGGTCGGTGTGCAGCGCCGGCTCGGCCCCGGCCAGCCCCCCGACCAGGCTCATCAGGCGCAGCAGCTCCGACTGCAGCTCCTCCCGGGTGCGGCCGGGCTTGGCCTTGTACTTGAGCGTCCGGCCGAGCCGGAACAGCGCGACGGTGGCGGCGTGCGGGTACACCTCGACGGCCCGGCGGCCGCGGCCGGAACGGGGGTTGAGGTCCAGCTTCAGCGCCGAGGCGATGCGGGCGCCGCGCGGGGTGCCGGAGAACTCCGGCTTGGTGGTGTTCACCGGGTGCGCGCCGGCGTGGAAACGGGCGAAGTCCTTGTTCAGGGCGGCCTCGGCGGGCCGGTTGCCGGTCTCGTTGCGGACGATCAGCGGTGCGTCGATCGCGACCAGGCAGTCGCCGGCGGTGTAGGGCGCGAGCGCCGCGAGGATGTCCTCGTCGCTCTGGGCGGTGCTGACGTGCACCAGACCGCCGTCCTGGTCCAGCACGGCCAGCCCGGTGGGCTTGCGCTCGCCCCAGGCAAGATCCACTCCGACGTAGTACACAGGGTGAAGCCTGCCGTATCCGGCGTGCGGCGGCGCGCCGGGGGCGGGTGCGCAGCGTGACCCTCAGACCGGACCGAGGTCCACGATCACCCCGATCAGGGTCTCCGGTTCCCCGTCCGGGCCGGTCACGGTGGTGAGTGAGCCGTGACCGGCGAAGTGGCTGCCGTCCCTGCGCACCCAGGTCCAGCGGCGGGCACCGGCGGCCATCACCTCGGCGGCCGCCCGCACCGGGTCGGTCAGGCCGGTCTCGGCCATCGCCCGGTCCAGCTCGGCGGGCAGATGGTAGATCAGCGGCGTGCGCCGGCCGATCGTCTCCTCGGCCGTCCAGCCCAGCAGTTCCTGCGCGCCCCGGCCCCAGAAGGTGATCAGGTGGGTGGCCGGGTCGATCCCCACGATGGCCACGTTCGCCACGGCGTCCAGCGCCCGGTGGGTGCGCCGGAGGGCGGCCTCGGCCTCGCGGGTCGCGGTGACGTCGAGCACGGTGGAACGCACCTGGACCGCGGTGCCGTCCGGATCCCGGTCGATCCGGTTGCGCACGGTCATGATCCGCTCGGTGCCGTCCGGGCGCAGCAGGCGGAACTCCATGTTCGGCAGCCGCTCGGCGTCCGGCACCCGGGCGAGGGTCGCGGCCACCACGCCCCGGTCGTCCGGATGGATGTTCTCGAGGTAGGCCTCCGGGGCGGGGGAGACGCTGTCCGGCGAGCGCCCGAGCTGGGCGTAGAGCCCTTCGCTCCAGCGGGTCTCGCCGGTGCGCAGGTCCCAGACGGCGGTCCCGGTGCCGGCGATCTGTTCGGCCTCGGCCAGGTCGGCGCGGTCGTCCCGCGCGGCCCGGAGCAGCGCCGACTTCTCGGCGGCGGTCAGCACCACGCACAGCGTGCACAGAGTGGCGGCGAACAGGACCACCTGCACGGCCAGCGTCTGCGCCCAGGGCGGTTCCTGCACCACCGGGCCGCTGCCCTGCAGGGTGCCGACGGTGGCGATCAGGGCCATCAGCAGCAGCGAGCCCATCGCCCGGAGCGGGCCCAGCCGCAGCCCGCCCCAGATCAGCGGCACCGCGCAGACGAACGAGGGCACCACCGTCTGGCCGGTGCCGAACACCCCGCCGGCGACCGCCCCGGTCAGGGCCAGCTGGGCGGCCCACTCCAGGTCCAGCCGCCGGCGGCCCTCGGCCGGGGCGACCAGGAACAGGGGCGAGACCATCGGCAGGCCGAGCAGGTGAGCGCGCAGGTAGCCGTGGAAGAGCGGCCAGGCCGGGCCGGCGCCGTCGAGCACCTGGGTGAGGGTGAACACCAGGGCGCCGACCATGGCTCCGGAGACGGTGCACAGGGCGAAGCGGATGCCGGCCGTGGGGGAGTCGAGCAGCACGCCGCGGGGGAACGCCCGCCGGGCGAGCAGCGCCGTCAGCAGCAGCTCCCCGCCGTTGGCCAGCGCCAGGCCCAGCGCCGCGGCCACCCCGTAGTGGGTGTCGACACCGGTCAGGAAGAGGGCGACGGCCGATCCGGTCAGGGCGGCCGGCCAGTCGCGGGTGGGCAGGCGGGCCAGCAGCGCCACCGCCACGCCGCCCAGCGGCCACCAGACCGAGGCGCCCAGGTCCGGGTCGCGCAGCAGCCGGAAGGTCACCTGGGCCAGCACCAGGGCGGTGACCAGGGTCAGCCCGAGGAGCAGGGCCGAGCGGGCGAGCAGCCGGCCGGCCCCCACCTCCTCGCTGCCGCCACGCAGGCGGACGGCCGCAGTCGGCACCCAGCCTCTCCCGGTCGCGGGGCCCGGGCGTCGGCCCGGATCGTCGAGCACAGGATCGGCGGGGCGGGCTGGGCGCTTGACCTCCTCCCGCGTGTGTACCGTGGCCGGACCGGCCCGGATCAGTCCGGTCCGACGCGATCCGTGTGGAGGTCCACGTCATGAGAAGGCCAGCGGCACCTGTGCCGGCCGGAGCCGATCCGCAGTTCGCGGGCGAGCGGGCCCCGGCCTCCGAGGAGGTCGTGACGATCTGTCGCGACCTGCTGCGGATGGACACCAGCAACTACGGCGACAACAGCGGCCCGGGCGAGCGCAAGGCCGCCGAGTACGTGGCCGGGCTGCTGGCCGACGTCCAGATCGAGCCGCAGGTGTTCGAGAGCGAGCCGGGCCGCACCAGCGTGGTCGCCCGGATCCCGGGGGAGGCCTCCGACCGGCCCGCCCTGCTGGTGCACGGTCACCTGGACGTGGTGCCCGCGCAGAAGCAGGACTGGCAGGTCGACCCGTTCTCCGGCGAGGTGGTCGACGACTGCCTGTGGGGCCGCGGCGCCGTGGACATGAAGGACATGGACGCGATCATCCTGGCCACGATCCGCCAGATGCGGCACGAGGGCCGGCGCCCGCCGCGCGACATCGTGCTGGCCTTCATGGCCGACGAGGAGGCCGGCGGGGTCAAGGGCTCGAGCTGGCTGGTGGACAACCACCCGGGCCTGTTCGAGGGCGTGGACGAGGCGGTCAGCGAGGTCGGCGGGTTCTCCGTGGAGCTCCAGGGCCGGCGCACCTACCTGCTGCAGAGCGCCGAGAAGGGCATCGCCTGGGTGCGTCTGGTGGCCACCGGCCGGGCCGGGCACGGCTCGCAGGTGAACGGCGACAACGCGGTCACACACCTGGCCCAGGCCGTGGCCCGGATCGGCGCCCACCGGTGGCCCACGGTGATCCCGGCGACCGTGCAGGCGTTCTTCGAGGGCGTGCACGAGCAGACCGGCGTCCAGCTGCTGACCGGGCAGGAGGTGGACGTGGAGAAGCTGCGCGAGATGTTCGGCAGCACCGCGCGCTGGCTCGAGGCGACGGTGCAGAACACGGCCAACCCCACCGTGCTCGAGGCCGGCTACAAGCACAACGTCATCCCCGGCCAGGCCTCGGCCCTGGTCGACTGCCGGTTCCTGCCCGGTCAGCGGGACGAGCTGATGCGCACCCTGACCGAGCTGGCCGGTGAGCACGTGAAGGTCGAGGTGCTGCACAGCGACGTGGCGCTGGAGGCCGGTTTCGAGGGCGGGCTGGTGCAGGCCATGCGCCAGTCGCTGCTGGAGCTGGACCCGGGCGCGGCGGTGCTGCCCTACTGCCTCTCCGGCGGCACCGACAACAAGGCGTTCAGCCGGCTGGGCATCCGGGGCTACGGGTTCGCCCCGCTGAAGCTGCCGGCCGACCTCGACTTCGCCGGCATGTTCCACAGCGTCGACGAGCGGGTGCCGCTGGAGTCGCTGCGGTTCGGGGTGCGGGCGTTCGACCGGTTCCTGCAACTGGTCTGACGGTCGTTCCCGGGACCCGCGTCGCGCGGGTCCCGGGAAGGGCCTCACAGGGTCCGTTCGACCCGCATGATCCGGCGGCGCAGCCACACCCGCCGGCCGCCGCCGAACGAGATCTGCACCCGCGCGAGCTCCCAGCGGCCGTACTCGGCCTGCTCGGTGAGCAGCTGGCGGGCCTCGGCCCGCCCGGTCCCGCGGGGCAGGGAGAGGATCCGGTACTCGTAGTCCGGTGAGAACGGGGTGGCCGACGGGTCGGCCGGGCGCACCCGGGTGGCTGGATCTCGCACGTCATCGCTCAAGGCAGCTCTCTTCGCCGATATTCCGGACCGGTCACCGACACGTGTTCTGCTGATCCGCCCGTGTCCGCGGGCAGCCACGTCGGACCATGTCATCACGAACCGATACGGTCATGCCATGACGACGGAGCCCCGAGCTGCTCTTGACCGCCTGATTGCTGCTCTCGAGGCGCACCTCGAGGCAGCTTCCCGGCGGGCCGGTGAGGCCGACCCATCGGTGGTCGCGGCCTACCAGACCCTGGCCGACGCCTTCGAGACCTACGACGAGTCGCTCTACGACGCGTTCGACGAGGTCACCCCGTTCGTCCTGTACGACGACGCCGAGGACGCCCTGGCGAGCGACGACGAGGACGACGAGGACGGGGAGGACGACGACGACCTCGACGAGTACGACGACGAGGACGACGACGAGGACGACGACGAGGACGACGAGGACGCGGACGACGAGGTGGGCGACGGCACCGGCCGGCCCGCCACCGCCCCGCGCGCCTGAGTCCCGGTACCGGTCCCGGTCTCACCCCAGGGTGAGGCCGGGATCAGTCATGCCCGGAGCCGACCTCCCGCCGGCCTCTGCGGAAACTTCCCGGTAACGCGTAAGTCCCTCTCCGGAAACATCTTTCGCCCGGGTAGAAGTCGAAAACCCGGCAGTCTTAACGCATTCTCACGCGTTTCGAATTGACCAGGGCCCACTTCCGCCCGCAGGCTGGTCACTGACAGTCCTCAGTCACTAACTCTTGGTGATTTCTGAGACGAATTCTGGGCATGGACGCCCGATGCAACGCGATCCAGTACTGCCATGCACCTCCAGACGCCGCGAACGACGCCAGGAGAGAAGTCCATGAGCCAGGAATCCACGTCCACCGTCACTCCCTCCCGGCTGTCGGCCGGAGAACCCGACGGGCACGAAGCCACTGAACACACTGAACCCCAGCCACACTGGCGGGCCGACATCGAGGCGTCCCTGGTCGTCTTCCTGGTCGCCCTGCCCCTGTCGCTCGGCATCGCCGTCGCCTCCGGTGCCCCCGTGGTGGCCGGCATCATCGCTGCCGTCGTCGGGGGCATCGTCACCGGTCTCGTCGGCGGTGCCCCCCTCCAGGTCACCGGTCCCGCCGCGGGTCTCACCGCGGTGGTGGCGGGTCTGGTCTCCGAGCACGGCTGGCGGGTCACCTGCCTGATCACCGTGCTGGCGGGAGTCGTCCAGATCGGCTTCGGCCTGACCCGGGTGGCCCGGGCCGCGCTTGCCATCTCGCCGGCCGTGGTGCACGGCATGCTCGCCGGGATCGGCCTGACCATCGTGGTCGGCCAGCTACACGTGCTGCTGGGGGCCGACTCCCGCAGCTCGGCGCTGGAGAGCATGCTCGAACTGCCCGGCCAGGTCCTCACCCTGCACACCGCCTCGGCGCTGCTCGGGGTGGGCACCATCGCCCTGAACCTGGTGTGGCCCCGGCTCACCCGGCACCTGGGCCCGCTCGGTCAGGTGCCGGCGCCACTTGCCTCGGTCACCCTGATGACGCTCGCCTCGCTGCCGTTCGCGGTCGAGCGGGTCGATCTGCCCGGCAACCTGCTCACCGCCCTGCAGCTGCCGGAACTGCCCGAGCAGGCCTGGCTCTCGGTCGGCGTGGGCGTGCTCACCGTGGCCCTGGTGGCCAGCGTGGAGACGCTGCTGTCGTCGGTCGCGGTGGACAAGATGCACCAGGGCCGCCGGGCCGACCTCGACCGTGAGCTCCTCGGCCAGGGCTCGGCCAACATCCTCTCCGGCCTGGCCGGCGGGCTGCCGGTCACCGGGGTGATCGTGCGCAGCGCCACCAACGTGCGGGCCGGGGCGAAGACCAAATGGTCGGCCGTGCTGCACGCGGTCTGGGTCGCGCTGTTCTCGGTGGTCCTGGTCTCGGTGGTGAAACAGATCCCGCTGTCGGTGCTGGCCGGGCTCCTCGTGGTGATCGGCATCGGGCTGGTCAATCTCGGCCACCTGCGCAGTGCCCACCGGCACGGCGAGGGCGCGGTCTGGGTGGTCACCCTGGCCGGGGTGCTGGTCCTGAACCTGCTCGAAGGGGTGCTCCTGGGCATCCTGGTGGCGCTCGGTTTCGCGGCCCGCCGCACGATCGCGGCCAAGGTGCAGGTCATCCCGGCCGGTACCGCCGAAGGCACCTGGCGGGTGGTCCTGACCGGCACGCTGACCTTCGTGGCGCTGCCCCGTCTGGCCCGGCGGCTGGGCAGCATCCCTGAGGGGGCGCCGGTCCGGCTCGACGTCGAGCTGGACTTCCTCGACCAGGCGGCTTCGGAACACCTGCTCGGCTGGGTGCAGGAGCATCGCCGGGCGGGTGGCACGGTGACGGTCCGGGAACAGGGTGCGGCCGTGCTGAGCGAGGTCGTCGGTGGTGGGAAGCCGCCCCGGGGAAGGGTTCTGGACGGCGCGATGCCGTCGGCGCCGTGGAGCCATGGCAAGGTCGAGATCTCGTCCGACAGCGACCCCGAAGAGCCCGAGACCCCGAGCCAACTGATGGACGGGGTGGGCAACTTCCACGATCGCCTCGCCCCCCGGATGCGGGGAGTTCTGCACGAACTGCGTGAATCCCAGTCGCCCAGCACGTTGTTCATCACGTGCGCCGACTCCCGGGTGGTGCCCAACCTGATCACCGACTCGGGCCCGGGTGACCTGTTCACCGTGCGCAACGTCGGAAACCTGGTGCCGGTAAGGCCTTCCGATCCGGGTGACTCGACCCTCGCGGCGGTCGAGTACGCGGTGGGGGTGCTCGGGGTGACCACCATCGCGGTCTGCGGGCACTCCGGCTGCGGGGCCATGCGGGCGCTGCTGGAGCCGTCGGCCGAGGCTGAGGGGGCCTTACCGGGCTGGCTCGCCCACGCCGAGGAGTCGCTGAGCGCGTTCCGGGCCCAGGCGGGCACCGACGACGTTGCCCGGCTGGCCGAGGTCAACGTTGTCGTCCAGCTCCGCCACCTGATGGAACACCCGCTGGTGCGCCGCCGGGTGGAGGCCGGCCGGCTCGAGCTGGTCGGCATGTTCTTCGACATCGGCGCCGCCGAGGTGCGGGTGCTGGAACCGGAGAGCGGCGAGTTCAGCCTCCCCGCCGGGGTCTGACGAGGGTCTGACGAGGCGGACCGGGTGGCCCAGCTCACCGGGAACCACCCGGTCCACCTCGATCACAGGGCTGAGAGCGAGACCTCGTCGAGCACGCCCAGGATCTCGACCGGCAGCTGCACGTCCTCACTGCCCAGGGCCTGCCGCAGCTGGGCCCCGGTGCGCGCCCCGAGCAGCACCGAGCTGATGCCGGGGCGGTCGCGGGCCCAGGCCAGCGAGATCTCCAGCGGGGAGAAGCCCAGGCCGTCGGCCGCCGCGATCACCGCATCGGTGATCCGGCGGGACGAGCGGTCGAGGTAGGGCTCGACGAACTGGGCCAGGTGCGCCGAGGCCGCGCGCGAGTCGGCCGGGGTGCCGTGCCGGTACTTGCCGGTGAGCACGCCCCGGCCGAGCGGGGACCAGCCGATCACCCCCAGGCCCAGGTGCTGGCTGGCGGGGATGAGTTCGTTCTCGGCCTGGCGCTGCACCAGGGAGTACTCGGTGTGCACGGCGGCCAGGGGCTGCCCCCCGGTGGCGGCGAGCGCCGCCTGCCAGGAGTCGACGTTGGCCACCCCGGCGTAGCGGGCCCGGCCCGAGCGCACGGCGGTCTCCAGGGCCGACAGCGTCTCCTCGAGCGGCACCGCGGAACTCCAGCCCGGCGCCGTCCACAGATCCACGTGGTCGGTGGCCAGCCGGTTCAGCGACGCGTCGAGGGCGGCGAGCAGGGAACGGCGGGAGAGGTCGGGGCCCTGGCGGTGCAGCGGCACCACGGCCTTGGCCGAGATCACCAGTTCCTCGCGCACCCCGTGGGCCTGGTGCAGCTTGCCCAGCGTCTCCTCGCAGGCCCCGGCGCCGTAGCGGCTGCCCACGTCGACCAGTGTCCCGCCGGCCTCGAGAAAATCTCTCAGCTGGTCGGCCGCCTCGTCCGGATCGGTCTCCCGGCCCCACGTCATGGTGCCCAGGCCCAGCCTGGAGACACGCAGACCGGTGCGGCCCACGTAGCGCTGCTCCATAAACGGCCAACTTAGCGTGCAGCAGTGCCCGGCGGCGCCTGCCCCAAGGGGCGAACTAGGCTCTACCCGTGCCCACAGTTCTCCTGGTCCGCCACGGCCGCACGGCGGCCAACGCCTCCGGCGTCCTGGCCGGCTGGACCCCCGGCGTCGGTCTCGACGAGACCGGTCAGGCCCAGGCCCGCACCCTCGCCGCCCGGCTCGAGAAGATCCCCCTCCGGCTCGCCGTGGCCAGCCCGCTGCAGCGCTGCCAGGAGACCGCCTCGGCGCTGCTGGGACCCGACGGCCCGGCGCTGCTCACCGACGACCGCCTGGGCGAGTGCCACTACGGCGACTGGACCGGCCGCCCGCTGAAGGAACTGGCCCAGGAGAAGCTCTGGCCGGTGGTCCAGGCGCATCCCTCGGCCATGACGTTCCCGGGCCCCGACGGCGAGTCGATGCCCGACATGCAGCACCGGGCGGTCGCCGCGGTCCGCGAGTACGACGCCCGGGTCGCCGAGGAGTTCGGCGAGCACGCGATGTGGCTGGCGGTCTCGCACGGCGACGTGATCAAGGCGATCCTGGCCGACGCCCTCGGCATGCACCTCGACCAGTTCCAGCGGCTGGTGGTCGACCCCTGCTCGGTCTCCGTGATCCGTTTCACACCGCTGCGCCCGTTCGCCGTACGGGTCAACGACTCCGGCGTGGATCTGGCTGCTCTGGTGCCGGTTCCGCCGCCGGCGGGGCAGGAGGGCCTGGCCGAGTCGGACGCCGCGGTCGGCGGCGGCAGCGGCGGTGCGGCGAGCGCGACCGGAAAGTCATAGGGTCGCCTCATGCCGCGCCAGGTGTACGAGTACGAGTCGCCGGACCGGTTCGTCGCGGGGACGACGGGCCAGCCCGGGTCCCGCACCTTCTTCCTCCAGGCCCGGGCCGGTAACCGGCTGACCACCGTGCAGCTCGAGAAGCAGCAGGTGTCGGTGCTGGCCGAACGGGTCGACGAACTGCTCGACGAGGTGCTGCGCCGCAGCCAGGGCAACGCCACCGTGCCCGCCCTGGCGCCCACCCGCACCGAGGACACGGCCCCGCTGGACACCCCGATCGAGGAGGAGTTCCGGGTCGGCACGATGAGCCTGGCCTGGGACGGCGAGCTCGAGCGGGTCGTCATCGAGTGCTTCGAGGCGGGCGAGAACCTCAACGAGGACGAGGACGAGCTGCCCGACAACGACGAGGACGCCGAGGGGGCGGTGCTGCGGGTCTCGCTGGCCGGGGCCGCCGCGCGGGCCTTCGCCAAGCGCGCCCTGGCGGTGGTCGGCGCCGGCCGCCCGCCCTGCCCGTTCTGCACGTTCCCGCTGGATCCGGAGGGGCACATCTGCCCCCGGGCGAACGGGTACCGGCGCTGATCGCGCGGATGGAAGAGCCGGAACTGCTCAAGCTGCTGGCCGAGGGCGAACTGGAGATCCAGGGCCGGATCGCCGGGGCCAGCAACGCCACGCTCTACGCGGCGGTGAGCCTGGACGGGGTGGCCACCGGCTGCGTGTACAAGCCGATCTCGGGCGAGAAGCCGCTGTGGGACTTCCCTTCCCGCACCCTGGGCCTGCGCGAGACGGCCAGCTACGTGCTGTCCGCGCACACCGGCCTGGACGTGGTCCCGCCCACCGTGCTGCGCGAGGGCCCGTTCGGCCCGGGCAGCGTGCAGCTGTGGATCAACGCGCCCGCCGACCACGAGCCGGCCACCGGCCTGGGCGGCCTGCCGCTGGCGGTCGAGCCGGTGATGGGGGAGCCGGGTGCGGGGGTGGTCGACGTGGTGGCCCCCGAGGCGCTGCCTCAGGACTGGAAGCGCGTGCTGGTGGCCGAGGACGCGGCCGGCGACCCGGTGGTCCTGGCCCACGCCGACGATCCCGGGCTGCGGCGGATCGCCCTGTTCGACGCGGTGGCCAACAACACCGACCGCAAGGGCGGGCACATCCTGCGCGGCACCGACGGCCGGCTCTACGGCGTCGACCACGGCCTCACCTTCAACCTGGACGACAAGCTGCGCACCGTGCTGTGGGGCTGGGCGGGTGAAAGGCTCGGCGAAGAGGCCTGTGAGCTTCTCGACGCCCTGGTGACCGACCTCACCGGCGACGGTGAGCTGCGCACGGTCCTGGCCGGTCTGCTGGAGGGCGACGAGATCGACCGGACCGCCCGGCGGGCCGCTCAGCTGCTGCGTCGGGGCCGGTTCCCGAAGCCGCCGGGAGACTGGGCCGCGATCCCCTGGCCACCCTTCTGACGAACTGCGTTTTATTCCCAAAACCCGCCCGGGACCTGCACAGACAGGCCCGCGGGGTGTCGGTTAGGCTCCGGACGTGATCCCCTGGCCTTCTCCCGCCGTCCCCCGTCTGCCCGGCACCGGTGCCCCGGTCCGCATCTTCGACTCCGCCGAGCGGCAGCTGGTCACCACGCAGCCCGATGGTGAGGCCCGCATCTACGTCTGCGGGATCACCCCCTACGACGCCACCCACATCGGGCACGCGTCCACCTACGTGGCCTTCGACCTGCTCAACCGCGCCTGGCGGGACGCCGGGCACGAGGTCTTCTACGTGCAGAACGTCACCGACGTGGACGACCCGCTGCTGGAGCGCGCGAACGCCACCGGCGACGACTGGCGGGCCCTGGCCGACCGGGAGACCGAGCGCTTCAAGGACGACATGATCGCCCTGGGCGTCCTCGCCCCCCGGGTGTTCATGACCGCGGTGGAGGCGATCCCACTGGTCGTCGACGCGGTGCAGAACCTGGTCAAGGCGGGCAAGGCCTACCTGGTGCCCACGCCCGACGCGCTGCACCCGGGCGCGCAGGACGTGTACTTCGACGTCACCACCGACCCGGACTTCGGCCGGGTGGCCCGGCTGTCCGACGACGAGGCCCGGGTCACCTTCGCCGAGCGTGGCGGAGACCCCGACCGGGCGGGCAAACGTCATCCGTTGGACGCTCTGCTCTGGAGGGTGGCCCGTGAGGGCGAGCCCTCGTGGGAGGGCGAGACCCTGGGTGCCGGGCGGCCGGGCTGGCACATCGAGTGCGCCTCGATCGCCCTGGAGCACCTCGGGATGGGCTTCGACGTGCAGGCCGGGGGAGACGACCTGCTCTTCCCGCACCACGAGATGAGCGCCTCGCACGGCCAGGTGATCACCGGCCAGGCGCCGTTCGCCCAGCACTACGCCCACGCCGGCATGGTCCGCCTGGACGGCGAGAAGATGAGCAAGTCCCGGGGCAACCTGGTGTTCGTGTCCAAGCTGCGCGAGGCCGGCGTGGATCCCCAGGTGATCCGCCTGGCCCTGCTGGCCCACCACTACCGCACCAGCTGGGACTGGACCGACGAGAACCTCAGCGCCGCGCAGACCCGGCTCGAGCGCTGGAAGGACGCGATGTCCCGGCAGGAGGGCGCCGACCCGGAGCCGGTGCTGGCCGCCGTACGCCAGGCCATCGGCACCGACCTGAACGCGCCTGAGGCCCTGGCCGCGGTCGACGCCTGGGTGGATGCGACGCTCGGCGGGGACACCTCGGTGGATGCTGCCCCCGGTCTGGTGGGGCGTACCGTCGACGCCCTCCTCGGCGTGCGCTTCTGAGCAGCTGAACGCAGGAAAGGCCCGCCGCAGCGGGCCTTTCCTGTTCTCACATCATGCCGGGCTTGGGACCCTCGTCACCCGGGTCCCGCCGGCGCAGGTACCGCTCGAACTCCTTGGCGATCGCCTCGCCGCTGGCCTCCGGCAGGTCGGCCGTGTCCTTCGCCTGCTCCAGCTGGCGCACGTACTCGCCGATCTCGGTGTCCTCCTCGGCCAGTTCGTCCACCCCGCGCTCCCAGGCCCGCGCGTCCTCGGGCAGGTCGCCCAGCGGGACGGTGACGTCGAGCACGTCCTCGATCCGCCGCAGCAGGGCCAGCGTGGCCTTGGGCGAGGGGGACTGCCCCACGTAGTGCGGCACCGCCGCCCACAGCGAGAGGCTGGGCAGCCCGGCCTTGGTCGCCGTGTCCTGCAGCACCCCCACGATCCCGGTCGGGCCCTCGTACCGGGAGGGCTCCACCGCCAGCTTGTCCAGCAGCCGCTCGTCGTCGCTGGTGGTGGTCACCGGGATCGGCCGGGTGTGCGGCACGTCGGCCAGCAGCGCGCCCAGCGTGATCAGGGTGCCGACCTTGAGGTCGTCGGCGTACTGCAGCACCTCCCCGACGAAGCGGCGCCAGCGCATCGACGGCTCGATCCCGCGCACGATCACCACGTCCCGGCTCGCCCCCGGCGGCCGCGCCCAGTACAGGCGGGTGGTGGGCCAGGTGATCGAGCGCCGGCCGTCCTCGTCCACGCCCACGCTGGGCCGGTTCACCTGGAAGTCGTGGTACTCCTCGGGATCCAGCTCGCCGACGCTCTGCGCCCCCCAGACCTTCTCCAGGTGCGCCATCGCCCCGCTGGCGGCCTCGCCCGCGTCGTTCCAGCCCTCGAAGGCAGCCACCATCACGGGGTCCCGCAGCGGCGGCACGCCCGACAGATCCGTCACGCCTTCTCCTCGCTCACATCTTCGTCGTCTTCGTCATCCGGCAGCCGGTGGGCCCGGTGGGCCCGTCGCGGCCCCCAGCCTAAGGGCGCCCGGGCTCTCCTGCGGATGGCTGTCCCCAACGCTCTAGACTCGCCGAAGAATCCGGCTCGGCCGCGTCCGCGCACCGTCCACCCCCAGAGGCGAGAACCACAGCATCGTGAACGACAGCCGTTCCCCCCAGCCGAACCCCTCCGCTCCCGCCCACCCCGCCGACCTCAGGGCTTCCGGCCTGCCCGCGGCGGTGCTGTGGGACATGGACGGGACCCTGGTCGACACCGAGCCGTACTGGATGGCCGAGGAGCACCTGCTGGTCTCCGAGTTCGGCGGCACCTGGTCCGACGAGCACGCGCACAACCTGATCGGCAACGCGCTGATCGACTCGGCGCACTACATCCAGGAGCACGGCGGTGTCACCCTGCCCGCCGAGGAGATCATCGACCGGCTCACCACCGGGGTGGTGCGGCGGATCGCCGTGGAGGTGCCCTGGCGGCCCGGCGCCCGCGAGCTGCTCACCGAGCTCAACGAACTGGGCGTGCCCTGCGCCCTGGTCACCATGTCGTACCGGGAGATGGCCGAGGCGATCGTCGGCACCCTGCCCGGCTCGTTCTTCCGGTTCCTGGTCACCGGAGACGAGGTCACCCGGGGCAAGCCGCACCCGGAGCCCTACCTGAAGGGCGCCGAGCTGCTCGGGCTGGCCCCGGCCCAGTGCGTGGCCATCGAGGACAGCCTGACCGGGATCGCCTCGGCCGAGGCCGCCGGGGTTCCCGTGCTGGCCGTGCAGCATCTGGTGCCGGTGCCCGAGGGCCCCGGCCGCACGGTGGTCGAGACCCTGGCCGGCTGGAGTGCCAAGGACCTGGGCCAGTTGCTCTCCTGAAAAACTTCGAACAATGGACGTCCGCCCGCCCCGATCGGGGCGGGCGGACGTCCATCGGTGGTCGGGTTACTCGGCGGTGATGGCCCGCAGCACGTCCAGGCGCACCGCGCGCCAGGCCGGCATGATCGCCGCGAACATCCCGGCGATCGCCGAGGCGACCAGGACGACCACCAGCGTCGCCCACGGGATGGACAGCGTCTCCAGCCCCTGGGAAACCAGGGCCCGCTGCAGCACCAGCCCTAGCACCAGGCCCAGCGCCATGCCCAGCACCGCACCGAACACCGCGGTGCTGACCGACTCGGCGCTGATCATCCGCCGCAGCTGACGCCGGCTCATCCCGACGGCCCGCAGCAGCCCGATCTCCCGGGTGCGCTCGAACACCGACAGGGCCAGGGTGTTCACGATGCCCAGCACCGCGATCAGCACGCTCAGCGCGAGCAGGGCGTAGATCAGGTAGAGCAGTTGGTTGATCTGCGCCGCCTGGGCGTCGGCGAACTCCTCGCCGTCCTGCACCGAGACCACCAGGAACGGCTCGACGGTCTTGGTCAGCTCCTCGCGCAGCCCGGCGGAGTCGGCCCCGTCGGACTTCACGTAGAGCAGGAAGTCACCCTGCTGAGCCGGGGGGACCGCCTCGGAGTACAGCTCCATCGGGAAGAGCACCTGGGCGTTGTCCAGCGGCAGCGAGTCCTCGATGATCCCGCCGACGGTCAGTTCCTGACCGACCTGGGTGCCGATGTCGGCCGGGGGCAGCTGGTCGCCGACCTTCCAGCCCCGGTCGTCGGCGATGCTCTGGCTGATCACCACCTGACCGGAGTCGAGCGCGTCCAGCGAGCCCGCGTTCACCTGGACCTTGATGTTCTCGCTGATCGCGCGGGCCTCGGCGGCGACCGCGTAGACCCCGTCGCCGTCGATCTGCATCGGCACGTCCCGCACGGTGGCCACCGAGGTGACCCCGGAGAGCTTCTCGACCTCGTCGGCCACCGTGGTGGGGATGACGCTCGCCCCGCCGGTGCTCAGCACGTAGTCGGCCGACAGGTCGGTCTCCACCGCCTCCGCCACGCTGGCGTTGGCCGAGGAGGCGAACACCCCGACGCTCGACATCAGGGCCAGGCCGATCATCAGCGCACTGGCCGTGGTCGCCGTGCGGCGCGGGTTGCGCAGCGCGTTCTCCCGGGCCAGCCGGCCGACGGTGCCGTAGATCCGGGTGTACGGCGCCGCCACCAGCCGGACCACCGGGCGGGTCAGCCACGGCGCGGCCACCAGCAGGCCGAGCAGCAGCAGAGCGGCGCCCAGGCCGATCAGCGGCCAGTTCGGCTCGTCACCCAGCGAACTCGGCAGCACCGCGGCGAAACCGAGCAGCACCAGCACCAGGCCGATGATGCCGCGCCGCAGCACCCCGCCCGGAGGCACCTGCGCGTCGTCGCGCAGCGCAGCCATCGGCGGCACCTTGGCGGCGCGCAGAGCCGGCATCACCGCCGACAGCATGGTCACCACCAGGCCCACCAGCAGGCTGATCACGACCGTGTTCACGCTGACCGGCAGACCACCGGTGATCTCCAGGCCGAAGGTCTCGACCAGAGCCTGCAGCCCGGCCGCGAGCAGCACGCCCAGACCGAGGCCGATCAGCGAGCCGACCAGGCCGAGGATCGCCGCCTCACCGAGCACCACCCGCAGCACCTGACCGCGGGAGGCCCCGACCGCCCGCAGCAGGGCCAGTTCCCGGGTGCGCTGGGCGACCAGCATGGAGAACGTGTTGGCGATGATGAACGCGCCCACGAACACCGCGATCGAGGCGAAGACCAGCAGGAACGTGGTGATGAAGCCGATCCCCGAGGCGACCGCGTCCTTCTGCTCGTCGTAGTACTCGGAGCCGGTGATCGCCTCGGCGCCGGCCGGGATCACCGAGGACACGGCGTCGCGCAGCTGCTCCTGGCTGACCCCGTCGTCGGCGCCCAGGGTGAACGAGGGCACCTTCCCGTCGGGCGCCCAGGTGTCGATCGCGGTCTGCTCGTCCAGCAGCACCAGGGTGGCGCCGGCCAGACCGGAGCCGAAGTCGAACGAGCCGGTGATGGTGACGTCCTGCGGGTCGTTCTGGATCAGCGCCCGCGTGGTGTCCCCGACCTTCAGGCCGGCCAGCTCGAGCGTGGTGTTCTCGACGAGCACCTCGCCCTTCTTCTCCGGGCCGCGACCGTCGGTCAGCTCGACCACCGGGTCGTCGGGGTAGTAGGCGAAGCCCAGGTTGGGGGCGCCGCCGTTGCGGGCTGCGGTGCCGTCCTCGCCGACCAGGATCGCGGTGCCGCCCATGTCGGCCGCCACCCGCTCGACCCCGTCCACCGCCTGCAGCTGTTCGCGCAACGACAGCGGCAGCGGCTCGCGCTGCCGGGTGCCGTCGAACGTGGTGGTCTCCAGCTCGGCCCCGCGCACCTGCACGTCGGTGCCGGCCGAGGTCTGCTCGACGATGCCGTCGAACGTGCGGTTGATGCTGCCGCTGAGCACCAGCGTGCCCGCGACCAGCGCCACCCCCAGGCAGACGGCCAGCGCGGTGAGCGCGAAACGCAGCCGGTGGGTGAAGATTCCCTTGACGGTGACCTTGAGCATGTCAGCTACGCCGCCCAACGGCGTCGAAGCCCCGCATCCGCTCGAGGACCTTGTCGGCCGTCGGCGCCGCCATCTCGTCGACGATCTCGCCGTCGGCCAGGAACAGCACGCGGTCGGCGTACCCGGCCGCGACCGGGTCGTGCGTGACGATCACGATCGACTGGCCGAACTCGCGCACCGAGTTCTGCAGGAACGAGAGGATCTCGGCGCTGGCCCGCGAGTCCAGGTTGCCGGTCGGCTCGTCGGCGAAGACGATCGCCGGGCGGCTGACCAGGGCCCGGGCGCAGGCGACGCGCTGCTGCTGGCCGCCGGAGAGCTCGGTGGGGCGGTGGCTCAGCCGGTCGCGCAGACCGACGGTGTCGACCACCCGGTCGAACCACTCCTGGTCGACCTTGCGCCCGGCGATGTCCAGCGGCAGCGTGATGTTCTCCTTGGCGGTCAGCGTGGGCACCAGGTTGAACGACTGGAAGATGAAACCCAGCCGGTCCCGCCGCAACTGCGTCAGCGCCTTGTCCTTCAGCCCCCGCACCCGCACCCCGTCGATCTCGACCTCGCCGTCGGTGGGCCGGTCGAGGGCGGCCATGCAGTGCATGAGGGTGGACTTGCCGGACCCGGAGGGGCCCATGATGGCCGTCATCTCACCCCGGCCGAAGTCGACGCTGACCCCCCGCAGAGCCTTGACCTGTGCCTCGCCCGTACCGTAAATCTTCTGCAGATCAACCGCTCTCGCGATCGCTTCGGTTCCCACCGTGTTCTCCCCTGAGTCGTCGGACTGCACAGCATGGGGACTCCGTATCCCCCCAGAGATCACCGGTCCGAGCCGGCCGAAGGCGCCTTGCGACGCCGACCTCGGCCGGGCCGCGGCGAGCGCGTCCCGGCAGTGATCCAATTACGCCCGAGGCATGAGCCCCCTCACCTCGGGTTCCACCCTGAGTACAACCCCGATCTTGCTCCGTACCGGGCCAGGGGTCGTCCACCGGTCGGCGGACATTTTGTCATCCGGGAGGTGGGCCGGGCCGGGAATTACCGGTCGGCCGGCTCGGCTCCGGGACGCCGGTAGGGGCAGCTCAGCAGCGTGCGGCCGGGATCAGGGGATCTCGTGGGGTGCCGTCCAAACCCTGAATTGACGGACGCCCGTGGCCGGGGACCCGACGTCGGCGGCCCTTGGGCACGGATGGGCCGGGGATGGAGATGCGGGACGGCCGGGGGCGGGCCTGGGAACCAGAGGACGAGATGGCCCGGGGAGGGCACGGGAGGGGCACGGGGAGGGGGCACGGGGAGGGAAGGCGGAAGCGGCTTCGGAACGTCTGTGTCCGGAGCGAGCAGCCGTCCGGACAATGCGGCTGGCGGCTGGCGGCTGGCGGCTGGCGGCTGGCGGCTGGCGGCTGGCGGCTGGCGGAATCGGGAGACTGGTACGCCGCGCCCTCGCTCGCCCCCTGCTCGCTCGCGCCCTACGCGACTGGCTGCTTCGGCTCCTCCGACTCGACTGGCTGCTTCGGCTCCTCCGACTCGACTGGCTGCTTCGGCTCCTCCGACTCGACTGGCTGCTTCGGCTCCTCCGACTCGACTGGCTGCTTCGGCTCCTCCGACCCGACCGGCTGCTCCGGCTCTTCCGGCGTGATGCCCAGCACCCGGGTCCGGGCCTCGGGCGGGATGGGCGGCGGGGTGCCGCCCTTGGCGGGGCAGAGGGCGTGGTGGTCGCACCAGGTGCACAGGCGGCTGGGGGAGGGGCGCCAGTCGCCGGTCTCGGCGGCCAGGGCGATCGCCTCCCACAGGGCCTTGACCTTGCGTTCTACGGCGAGCAGGTCCTGCTCGTCGGGTTCGTAGCGCAGGATCTCGCCGTTGCCCAGGTAGACCAGCTGCAGCACGGTGGGCAGGCGGCCGCGGGTGCGCCAGAGCACCAGGGCGTAGAACTTCATCTGGAACAGGGCCTTGGCCTCGAACGCCTCGCCGGGGGAGCGGCCGGTCTTGTAGTCGACCACCCGCAGCCGGCCGTCGGCCGCCACGTCGAGCCGGTCCACGTAACCGCGCAGCACCAGGTCGTTGTCGAGGGTGGTCTCGATGTAGAGCTCGCGGTCGGCCGGCTCCAGACGGGTCGGGTCCTCCAGGGCGAACCAGCGGCCGATCAGCTCCGACGCCGAGGCCAGCCAGGCCTCCAGGTCGGCCTGGGCCCCCGGCCTCTCCTGGTTCTCGCCGCCCCCGGCTGCTTCCCCGCGTGCTTCCCCGCGTGCTTCCCCAGGTGCTTCCTCGGGTGCTTCCTCGGGTGCTTGCCCGGGTGCTTGCCCGGCTGCTTCCACTGCCGGCCGCCCGGACCCGTCGCCGCTCAGAGCGGGCTGCTCCGAGGACTGCTCCGAGGTCTGCTCCAAGGTCTGCTCAGAGGTCTGCTCAGCTGGCCGTCCCCCACTCGCCGGCCCCACTGAGCCCTCGCCACCCCCGGAACCAGCACTATGGTCTTGCGAACCCGTCCCGGCCTGCTCTTGGCCGCCCGTGCGGGCCTGCTCTTCGCTGCCCGTGCGGGCCCGCTCTTCGCCGTCCGCGCCAACTTGCTCGTCACCACCCGGGCCCGGCCCCCCGAACAACTGCGCCGCCTCGGGCCGCTCGGCCAGCACCTTCTCCCAGGAAGGCTGCAGCAGATCCCGCGCGGCCTGGAGCGTGCGCTGCTCGGCGGGCAGGTCGAACAGGCTCTCCAGCACGGTGTGCACCACCGTGCCGCGCAGGGCAGCGGGGCTGGGACGCTCGGGCAGACGGTCGACCACGCGGAAGCGGTAGAGCAGAGGGCACTGCATGAAGTCGGAGGCCCGGGAGGGGGACAGGGCGGCGGCCATACGAAGACCCTAGACGTGGGGTCCGACAGTTCACCGAGCCCGCGCCCGGCGTCCGGAATGTCCCGGTGAGCGCCCGCCCGGCCTGCCCTAACATCTGCCTTGTGAGCAATCCCGGGCCCGGTGGGCAGATCCGGCACCCGCACCCGTCCCCGCCGAACGTGCGGCGACGATGAGCGCGGCCGACGAGGCCGTGCGCACCGAGTCGGGGATCCGCCTGGGCCGGGTCGGCCCGGTGCCGGTCTACCTGCGCCCGTCCTGGTTCCTGATCGCCGTGGTGATGACCGCGCTGTTCGCCCCCACCGTGCGCGCCTGGGTGGACGTGACCGGTCCGCTCACCTACGTCATCGCCCTCGTCTTCGCCCTGATCCTGCTGCTCAGCGTGTTCGTGCACGAGGCCGCGCACGCCGTGGCGGCGGCCGCCACCGGCACCCCGGCCACGGCCATCGTCCTGGACCTGTGGGGCGGTCACACCGCCTTCGACGCACCCTCGGCCTCGCCCTGGCGGGCGAT
Organism: Kineosporia sp. NBRC 101677; assembly: GCF_030269265.1. Lineage (NCBI taxonomy): Bacteria > Bacillati > Actinomycetota > Actinomycetes > Kineosporiales > Kineosporiaceae > Kineosporia > Kineosporia sp. NBRC 101677. The sequence goes on along the minus strand of NZ_BSTA01000010.1, from coordinate 25,996 downwards.
CGTGGTGGCCGTCGTCGGCCCGCTGTCCAACCTGCTGATCGCGCTCGGCGCCGACCGGGCGATGGAGCAGGCCGAGCCCGGCTCGGTGGCCCGGCTGCTGCTCGCCGCCACCGCCACCTCGAACCTGGTCGTCGCAGTGTTCAACGCCCTGCCCGGCCTGCCGCTCGACGGCGGCCGGGTGGTCGAGGGCGTGGTCTGGCGGATCAGCGGCAATCGCCTGGTGGCAGCCGTGTTCGCGGGTAACGCCGGGCGGGTCGTCGCGGTCGGCACGGTGGTCTACGCGGCCTGGTCGGTGGCCACCGGCGAGCACCGGATGAGCAGCGCGGTCTGGCTGGTCCTGGTCGGTTTCCTGCTCTGGCGCGGGGCCGGGCAGGCGGTCGAGGCGGCGCGCTGGAACATCCGGGCCGAGGCGGCGCTGATCGACGACCTGTTGCAGCCCGCCGTCGCCGTCCCCTCCAACGCCACGGTGGCCGGGGCCCTGATGTCGGCTGCCGGGGCCGGGGCCACGGCCGTGGTGGTGCTCGACGTGTACGGCCGGCCGGCGGCGATCGTCGACGAGCACGCGGCGGCCGGGGTGCCCGCTGCCCGGGCCGAGGAGGTCGGGGCCAACGCGGTGGCCGAGGCCCTGCCCGACGGTGCGGTGCTCACCACCGGCCTGGCCGGGCAGTCGCTGATCCAGGCCCTGCAGGACGCCCCGTCCGCCCGTTACGCCGTGCTCGGCCCCGACGAGGTGGTGGTCGGCGTTCTCGACTGGGAAGACGTGGCCCGCTTCGTCGCCCCCTGAAGGCGGGCTGACAAACGTCCTCAAACAAAAACAGCCCCCCGGGCACCCGGCACCACCCACCCCCGCACCGCCCATAGACTCGCTCCTCATGACCGAAGCACCCCCCGCCCCGACCGGCGCCGAACACCGCCGGGGCCCGTTCCGGGAAGGTGACCGGGTGCAGCTCACCGACCCCAAGGGCCGGCTGCACACGATCACCCTCGCCCCGGGCAAGCAGTTCCACACCCACCGCGGGTACTTCCGCCACGAGGAGCTGATCGGGCAGCCCGACGGCTCGGTCGTGCGCAACACCGCCGGGGTCGAGTACCTGGCGCTGCGCCCGCTGCTGGCCGACTACGTTCTGTCGATGCCGCGCGGTGCCGCCGTGGTGTACCCGAAAGACTCCGGCCAGATCGTGCAGATGGCCGACATCTTCCCCGGGGCCCGGGTCATCGAGGCCGGTGTTGGGTCCGGCGCCCTGACCATGTCGCTGCTCAGGGCCGTGGGCGACACCGGCCTGGTGCACTCCTACGAGCGCCGCGAAGACTTCGCCGACATCGCCAGGGCCAACATCGAGACCTTCTTCGGCGGTGAGCACCCGGCCTGGCAGATCACCGTGGGTGACGTGGCCACCGACGTGGTGGAGACCGACGCCGACCGGTTCGTGCTCGACCTGCTGGCCCCCTGGGACTGCCTCGAGGCGGTGGCCAAGGCGCTCGTGCCCGGTGGCGTGCTGATCTGTTACGTGGCCACCGCCACCCAGCTCTCCCGCACCGCCGAGGCCCTGCGCGCCGACGGCCGTTTCACCGAGCCGCAGGCCTGGGAGTCGATGGTGCGCGGCTGGCACCTCGAGGGGCTGGCGGTGCGCCCGCAGCACCGCATGGTCGGTCACACCGGCTTCCTGCTCACCACCCGGCGGATGGCCGACGGGCTCACCGCGCCGGCCCGTCGCCGGCGTCCGGCCAAGGCCGCCTCCGAGGGCGAGGCCGGTGTCTCCGAGGCCTGGGGCGAGTGGACCGCCGACGACCTCGGCGAGCGCCCGGTGTCCGACAAGAAGGTGCGCAAGGTGCGGCGCGAGGTCACCAACACGCCGTCGGAGCTGGTTGCGCTGCAGGAAGATCTGGACACCGACCCCGCCGCGGAACACGACGACGACCCGCGTCCAGGTTTCGATCCTGCTAATTGATGGCTTCCCGGACTGGATTTTTCGCCGTTCGCGGGTAAAGGTCGGTCCAAGGAGCGGTCCTGGCCGGTCGGGAGAACAGGGGAGGAGATCTGCGTCACCTTGGCTGTCCGGCAGTGGAAGTCTCGGTGACGATTGAGCCACCCATTGTCACTCCGAACGTGTCAGGATGCTCCTTTCCCGGTCGCCGACGGAGTGGGCCGGGCACGAGATTTCATCTCGTGGATGGATTTACGCCGCCACGCCGTTAGGTGTGCAGGCGGGCTAGGGTCGAGTCATCGACCTTGCGCCGGACGGGAGGGTTACCGCCATGACCGACCACAGCAGCGGGTACGGCCTTGACGAGACCGCGCTTCGTCGCGAGATCGTTCGCCTCCAGCAGGAGGTCGAGCGTCTCTCGGCAGCGCGGATTCCAGGGGCGGCGGGCGACGAGATCGACCGCCTCCGGGCCCAGGTGAACCAGCTCGGATCCCAGAACGAGCGCCTCGCGAGCACCCTGCGCGACGCGCGTGAGCAGATCGTCCAGCTCAAGGCCGAGGTGGACCGGCTCGCCCAGCCGCCCAACACCTTCGGCGTCTACGTCGGCCCGGCCGAGGACGGCACGGTCGAGGTGATCAGTTCCGGCCGCAAGATGCGGGTCGCGCTGAGCCCCTCGATCGACGTCGAGGAGCTCGTCGAGGGCCAGGAGCTGATGCTCAACGAGGCGTTCAACGTGGTCGCGGCCCGGGCCTTCGAGCAGACCGGCGAGATCGTCATCCTCAAGGAGATCCTCGACGAGGGCCGGCGCGCCCTGGTGGTCGCGCACGCCGACGAGGAGCGGGTCGTGCACCTGGCCGGCTCGCTGCGTGACCCCGAGGTCAGGCTCAAGGTCGGCGACGCGCTGACGATGGACCCGCGGGCCGGTTTCGCCTACGAGAAGGTGCCCAGGGCCGAGGTCGAGGAACTGGTCCTCGAAGAGGTCCCGGACATCGACTACTCCGACATCGGTGGCCTCGGCCCGCAGATCGCGAACATCCGCGACGCCGTGGAACTCCCGTTCCTGCACCCCGAGCTGTACAAGGAGCACGGGCTCAAGCCGCCGAAGGGGGTCCTGCTGTACGGCCCTCCCGGCTGCGGCAAGACCCTGATCGCCAAGGCGGTGGCGCGCTCGCTGGCCAAGAAAGCGGCCGAGGCCCGGGGGCAGAAGGACTCGAAGTCCTACTTCCTCAACGTCAAGGGCCCGGAGCTGCTGAACAAGTACGTCGGCGAGACCGAGCGGCACATCCGGCTGATCTTCAGCCGGGCCCGCGACAAGGCCTCCGAGGGCACCCCGGTGGTGGTGTTCTTCGACGAGATGGAGTCGCTGTTCCGCACCCGCGGTTCCGGGGTCTCCAGCGACGTGGAGACCACGATCGTCCCCCAGCTGCTCTCCGAGATCGACGGTGTCGAGCGGCTCGAGAACGTGATCGTGATCGGCGCCTCCAACCGGGAGGACATGATCGACCCGGCGATCCTGCGCCCGGGCCGGCTGGACGTGAAGATCAAGGTGCAGCGGCCCGACGCCGAGGGCGCGAAGGACATCTTCACCAAGTACCTCACCGAGGACCTCCCGCTGCACCCGGACGACCTGGACGCCAACGGCGGCTCGCGCAACGCCACGGTCGAGGCGATGATCCTGCGCACGGTCGAGCGGATGTACGCGGAGTCCGAGGAGAACCAGTTCCTCGAGGTCACCTACGCCAACGGCGACAAGGAGATCCTGTACTTCAAGGACTTCAACTCCGGTGCGGTGATCCAGAACATCGTCGACCGGGCGAAGAAGGCGGCGATCAAGAACTTCCTCGACTTCGGCCAGCGCGGTATCCGCCTGGAGCACCTGCTCCAGGCCTGCGTGGACGAGTTCAAGGAGTCGGAGGACCTGCCGAACACCACCAACCCGGACGACTGGGCCCGGATCTCCGGCAAGAAGGGTGAGCGGATCGTCTACATCCGCACGATCATCCAGGGCAAGCAGGGCACCGAGCCCGGCCGCACGATCGACACGGTGGCCAACACCGGTCAGTACCTGTAGGGCACGTCCGACAACGGTTCCGGCCGGCTCACCTCGTGCGAGGTGGGCCGGCCGGAGCAGTTTTGTTTGAGGACGTTCGTGAGCGCCGGTTCGGGGGGGGTCAGGAAACCCGTTCCGGCTGCAGCGCGCGCGTGGAGGTGCGGATCTGGCGCATCGCCAGCATCCGCGCGGCCACCCGCCAGCCCACCAGGGTGGCGGCCAGGAAGAGCGAGGCGACCACGACGAACGAGGTGGGCGTGCCCTCGGTCTGGACCACGTTGCGCAGGACCATGCCCACGAGCAGGGTCTTGAACAGCACCATCGCGGCGCCGGTCAGGCTGGCCGGGGCCAGCCGGAAGGCCACCACGCCCACGTAGCCGCCGACCACGCCCAGCCAGAACGGCCAGCCGGTGTCGAGGACGCCGGACAGGGTGAGGCCCTCCTCGTGGGAGTTGCGGCCGATGGTGACGAAGACCAGGACACAGGCCAGGTCGGCGAGGGCAGCCACGGCCAGCGCGCGCGGGTTCTGCCGGGTGGGGGAGGGGATCATGACCGGGAGGCTCCTTCTTCGTGCTCGACGGCACCGGGTTCGGCCGCAGGCGGTTCTCCGGTCGCCGGTGCCCGCACAGTTCACGCACCGCGACTCGTACCGCCGCACAGTAGTCGTAGAGCGTGGTTCGACTGACCCTAACCCGTGAGGAACCCGCCCGAACCCGCCTCCGGCCCGCGCCCACCCGTGCCGGAGGGGCCCGTCCTCGACAGCCAGCCTAGGCTGGCTGCATGACGGGCTGGATGAGCGGTACCAAGGCCGGACCCCGGGCGGGGCACCGATGAGCGCGCGCCGGGTGATGGGGATCGAGACCGAGTACGGGGTCTCCGCCCCCGGCGACCCCGCGGCGAACGCCATGCTGATGTCGTCGCAGGTGGTCAACGCGTACGCGGCGCCGCTGGGCAGCCGGGCGGGCCGGGCCCGCTGGGACTACGAGGACGAGGCGCCGCTGCGCGACGCGCGGGGCTGGGAGATCACCCGGGAGAGCGCCCACTCCAGCCAGCTCACCGACGCCCCGGAGGACCCGGGGCTGGCCAACGTGATCCTGACCAACGGCGCCCGGCTCTACGTCGACCACGCCCACCCCGAGTACTCCTCGCCCGAGGTCACCAGCCCGCGCGACGTGGTGCTCTGGGACAAGGCGGGCGAGCAGGTGATGCTCGAGGCCTGCCGGCGGATCGCCGCCAATCCCGGTCTGGGCGAGGTGAACCTCTACAAGAACAACACCGACAACAAGGGCGCCTCCTACGGCACCCACGAGAACTACCTGATGCGCCGCTCCACGCCGTTCGCCGACGTGGTCCGCCACCTCACCCCGTTCTTCGTCACCCGGCAGGTGTTCACCGGCGCCGGCCGGGTCGGCCGGGGCCAGGACGGCACCGGCACCGGCTTCCAGATCTCCCAGCGGGCCGACTTCTTCGAGGTCGAGGTGGGGCTGGAGACCACGCTCAAGCGGCCGATCATCAACACCCGCGACGAGCCGCACGCCAGCGCCGACCGCTTCCGCCGGCTGCACGTGATCATCGGCGACGCCAACCTGTGCGAGGTGGCCACGCTGCTCAAGGTCGGCACCACCAACCTGGTGCTGCAGATGATCGAGGACGCGGCGTTCACCCAGGACCTGTCGGTGGAGCGCCCGGTGGGCACCCTGCACGACATCTCCCACGACCCCACGCTCAAGCAGCACCTGACCCTGCGCGACGGCCGCTCGATGACCGCCGTGGAACTGCAGTGGCTGTTCTTCGAGCAGGCCAGCGCCTACGTGGCCGACCGCTACGGCGACGACGCCGACGAGGCGACCACCGACGTCCTGAACCGGTGGGAGAGCATCCTGACCCGGCTGGGCCAGGACCCGATGCTCTGCGCCCGCGAGCTGGACTGGGTGGCCAAGCTGCGCCTGCTCGAGGGGTTCCGCAACCGCGAGGGCCTGAACTGGGACGCGGCCCGGCTGCAGCTGATCGACCTGCAGTACGCCGACGTGCGGCCGGAGAAGGGGCTGTACCACCGGCTCCTCTCGCGCGGGCAGGTCGAGCGGGTGGTCACCGACGCGGAGATCGCCGAGGCGGTGCACGAGCCGCCGCACGACACCCGGGCCTACTTCCGCGGCCGCTGCCTGGCCCGCTACGGCGACAACATCGCGGCCGCCTCCTGGGACTCGGTGATCTTCGACATCCCGGGCCGGGGCGCCCTGCAGCGGGTGCCCACCCTCGACCCCTCCCGCGGCACCCGGGAACACGTGGAGGCCCTGCTGCAGCGCTGCGAGACGGCCGCCGAACTGGTCGACGCGCTGGCGGCGGAGTGAATCCGGGCCGTCACACGTTGTCGGGAGAGTAAAACTTCGCAGTAGTGGGCAATGGCACGCGCCGAAATCGCGGACGCATGCCTAGGATCACTGCAAGGAAGTGCACTCATTCAGAGCGCAGGAGGCAGTCATGGCCGGCCAGGAACAGCAGCGCCCGACCCGACGCGACGAAGAGCCCGCCGACGACGCGGCCCCCGAGGCCCCGCCCGCGGCTCCCGCCGCCCAGACCACGGATGCCGACGTGGACGCGATCCTCGACGAGATCGACGACGTCCTGGAGAGCAACGCCGAGGAGTTCGTCAAGGGATTCGTTCAGAAGGGCGGCCAGTGACGGCAGCTCTCCGGGGTGGACCGGGCCCGGCCCGGCCCACCCCCGCTGCCGCCGCCGACCACCACCGACGTTCGCCGCACGCGGAAAACTTCTGCGGTCTTCCCGGTGAGCGAACGTCGCCCGTCTGGATAGGGTTTCGCCCGTGACTGCTGCCGATCCCTTCCGTGAAGGGCGGTTGCCGGAGGCGTTCTTCACCCCGGGCAACTCCTCTTTCACAGACTTCCTCGCCGCCCACGCCGACCATCTCCTCCCGGGCCGGAGCCTGCCCGCCGGAGCCGTGATGCCCGAACTCCCGCACGCCACCACCATCGTCACCGTCACCTTCGACGGCGGGGTCGTGATGGGTGGCGACCGCCGGGCCACGTCGGGCAACTACATCGCCCACCGGGAGATGGAAAAGGTCTACCCGGCCGACGACTACAGCGTCGTCGGGATCTCCGGGGCGGTCGGCCCGGCGATCGAGATGATCAAGCTGTTCCAGGTCGAGCTGGAGCACTACGAGAAGATCGAGGGCGCCCTGATGTCCCTCGACGGCAAGGCCAACCGGCTGGCCACCATGCTGCGCGGCAACCTGCCGCTGGCCATGCAGGGCCTGGCCGTGGTGCCGCTGTACGCCGGCTACGACCTGGACCGCAACGTCGGGCGGATCTTCAGCTACGACGTCAGCGGCGCCCGGTTCGAGGAGCACAGCTACCAGAGCACCGGCTCCGGCTCGCTGTTCGCCAAGGGCTCGCTGAAGAAGCGCTGGCGTCCCGGACTCGACGCCGGTGAGGCGGTCTCGGTGGTGCTGGAGGCCCTGCAGGACGCGGCCGACGACGACTCGGCCACCGGCGGCTCGGACGTTGCCCGGCGGATCTACCCGGTGGTCGCGGTGGTCGACGCCGAGGGCTACCGCAGGCTCGGCCAGGACGAGACCGAAGCCGCCTTCCAGGCCCTGACCGAGCGAGGCGACGCCCGATGAGCATGCCCTTCTACGTCCCGCCCGAGCAGCAGATGAAAGACCGGGCGGACTACGCCCGGCGCAACATCGCCCGGGGCCGCCCGGTCATCGTGCTGCAGTACGACAACGGCATCGCCTTCGTCGCCGAGAACGCCTCCCGCTCGCTGCACAAGATCAGCGAGATCTACGACCGGATGGCGTTCGCCGCGGCGGGCCGCTACAACGAGTTCGAGAACCTGCGGGTGGCCGGGGTGCGCTACGCCGACCTGCGCGGGTACTCCTACGACCGCAGCGACGTGACGGCCCGGGGCCTGGCCAACGCCTACGCCCAGATCCTCGGCAACGTGTTCACCCAGGACTCCAAGCCGATGGAGGTGGAGATCGCGGTCGCCGAGGTCGGCCGGACCCCCGACGGCGACCAGATCTACCGGCTCACCTACGACGGATCCGTGGCCGACGAGCAGGGTTTCGTGGTGATGGGCGGTCAGGCCGACACCATCTCCACGGGCATGCAGGAGCGCTGGCGGCCGGGTCTGACGTTGTCGGCGGCGCTGACCCTGGCGGTCGAGATGCTGGCCCGCGACAGCACCAACGGCAGCGACCGCACCCTGACCAGCGACCGGCTCGAGGTGGCGGTGCTCGACCGGGCCCGTCCACGGCGGGCCTTCCGCCGCCTGGGCGGTCCGCTGCTGGAGGCCCTGCTGGCCCCCGACGACCCGACCACCGACGTCCCCAGCAGCGACGACGCCCGGCCCGGGGCGCACGACACGCTCACCGGCGACCAGACGCCGCCGGCCGCGCCCGCCCCGGCCCCCGAGCCCGGTGACCCGGTCTCGACCGAGCCGGACCAGCAACCCGGCCACCCCCACGAGAGTTCGGGCGGAACCGAGGCATGACCGGATCGCTGCCGTTCGGTCCCGGCGGGAGGGGGCTCGCCGGGCCCGGCAGCGACCTGCCCCGTTTCCCCGCGGACGATCCGGGCGAATCCGCGGTCAATGCAATGCCGCACACTGGTGCCAATGGGCGAGAAGGCACCTACAGTAAGGGAATGGACCGCCGAATCTTCGGGCTGGAGACGGAATACGGGGTTACGTGCGCCTTCGAGGGGCAGCGCAAGCTGTCGCCCGACGAGGTGGCGCGTTACCTGTTCCGGAAGGTCGTCTCCTGGGGCCGCTCCAGCAATGTCTTCCTCCGCAACGGTGCCCGGCTGTACCTCGACGTCGGTTCGCACCCCGAGTACGCCACCCCCGAGTGCGACGACGTGCGGCACCTGGTCGTCCACGACCGGGCCGGCGAGCGGATCCTCGAGGGTCTGCAGGTCGACGCCGAGCGCCGGCTGCACGAAGAGGGCATCGCCGGCGACGTCTTCCTGTTCAAGAACAACACCGACTCGGCCGGCAACTCCTACGGCTGCCACGAGAACTACCTGGTCTCGCGGCACGGTGAGTTCGGGCGGATGTCCGACATCCTGATCCCGTTCCTGGTCACCCGGCAGATCCTGGTCGGGGCGGGCAAGGTGCTGCAGACCCCGCGGGGCGCGGTCTACTGCCTCTCGCAGCGGGCCGACCACATCTGGGAGGGCGTCTCCAGCGCCACCACCCGGTCGCGGCCGATCATCAACACCCGCGACGAGCCGCACTCCGACGCCGAGCGCTACCGGCGCCTGCACGTCATCGTCGGCGACTCGAACATGTCCGAGACCACCACGATGCTCAAGGTCGGCGCCACCGACCTGGTGCTGCGGATGATCGAGGCCGGGGTGGTGCTGCGCGACCACACGCTGGAGAACCCGATCCGGGCGATCCGCGAGATCAGCCACGACCTCACCGGCCGGCGCAAGGTCCGCCTGGCCAACGGCCGGGAGGCCACCGCGCTGGAGATCCAGGAGGAGTACCTGGCCCGGGCCAAGGACTTCGTGGAGAGCCGGGGCCTGCAGACCGACACGGTGAAGCGGGTCCTCGACCTCTGGGAGCGCGGGCTGCGGGCGATCTCCACCGGCGACCTGTCGCTGGTCGACCGCGAGCTCGACTGGGTGATCAAGCACCGGCTGATCGAGCGCTACCGGGCCAAGCACGGCCTGCCGCTGTCGTCGCCCCGGATCGCCCGGATCGATCTGGCCTACCACGACATTCACCGGGAACGCGGACTGCACTACCTGCTGATGAAGAAGGGCATGGTGGAGCGGGTCGGGGCCGACATCGAGGTCTTCGAGGCCACGTCGGTGCCGCCGCAGACCACCCGGGCCAAGCTGCGCGGCGACTTCGTCCGCCGGGCCCAGGAGCGGCGTCGCGACTTCACCGTCGACTGGGTGCACCTGAAGCTGAACGACCAGGCCCAGCGCACGGTGCTGTGCAAGGACCCGTTCCGTTCGGTCGACGAGCGGGTCGAGCGGCTGATCCAGAGCATGTGAGGCGGGTCCGGTCCCGCCGCGAGGCGCGCGGGACCGGACTGCGCCCGTGGCCGCGGGCGACGCGAGGCATCTTCCACGCTCAGGAAAATGCCCTAGGGTGTTCGCCGTCCCGTTCCCACGACGAAGGTCGAACGTGCTCTCACGCAAAGCCCTGTTGCGGGCCGGTGCGGTTCTCGTAGCCGCTGCGGCCGTGGTCTCCGGATGCTCCGACTCCTCCTCGGAGGGGGGCGGGAACAAGCCCGCCGACCAGACCTCCACCGACATCAACGCGATCGAGGTCACCGGCAAGTTCGGCGAGACCCCGAAGGTCGAGGTCCCGGCGCCGTTCTCGACGGACAAGACCACGCCCAAGGTGATCTCCCCGGGAGACGGTGAGAAGGTCGAGGCGGGGCAGCGGGTCACGGTCAACTACGTGGGCATCAACGGTGCCGACGGTGAGACCTTCGACAGTTCGTACGACAGCGGGCCGGCCGCCTTCACCCTGGAGGACGGCCAGCTGATCAAGGGCTTCGTCACCGGCCTGGTGGGCGCCAACATCGGCTCGCGGATGCTGATCACGATCCCGCCGGACGACGGCTACGGCACCTCCGGGGTCTCGTCCGCGGGCATCGGGCCGACCGACACCCTGGTCTTCGTGGTCGACATCGAGGGCGCCGCCGACGTGCTCAAGCGCGCCACCGGCGACCCGGTGAAGGTGACCAAGAAGGGCCTGCCCACGGTCAAGCTCGACAGCAAGACCGGCGAGCCGACGATCACGGTGCCCGACGGTGCCGCGCCGGACTCGCTGGTCGTGCAGCCGCTGATCAACGGCAAGGGCAAGAAGGTCGAGAAGGGCCAGACCATCTCGGTGCACTACACCGGCGTGATCTGGCCGGGCGGCAAGGCCTTCGACTCCTCCTGGAAGAACGGTGCCCCGGCGAGCTTCGCGATCGGTGCGGGCCGGGTCATCTCCGGGTGGGACAAGGGGCTGGTCGGCAAGCGGGTCGGCAGCCAGGTCATGCTGGTGGTCCCGCCGGACGAGGGCTACGGGGCCGAGGGCCAGCCCGACGCCGGCATCAAGGGCACCGACACGCTGGTCTTCGTCGTCGACATCCTCGACGCCACCGGCTGAGTGCGCGCCGCGAGGTGTCTGAGCCGCTCTTGAGCCTGGCCTGACACATCGCGCGCCGCCGATGTCCTAGCCTCGGCCCGGCCACCGGGCCGAGTGAAGCAACTAAGGAGAAACAATGAGTCTCGAGCGCCAGCGTCCGGAGATCGAGTTCCCCGAGGGCGAACCGCCGACCACGCTCACGATCACCGACGAGATCGTCGGCGAGGGCCAGGAGGCCACCGCGGGCAACACGGTCACGGCCCACTACGTGGGTGTGGCGTTCTCGTCGGGCGAGGAGTTCGACGCCTCCTGGAACCGCGGCGAGCCGCTGAAGTTCCGTCTCGGCGTCGGCCAGGTCATCGCCGGCTGGGACCAGGGCATCGCCGGCATGCGCGTGGGCGGCCGTCGTCGCCTGGTGATCCCGCCGGAGATGGCCTACGGCTCCCGCGGCGCCGGTGGCGCGATCGGCCCGAACGAGACCCTGATCTTCGTCGTGGACCTCGTCGACGCCCGCTGATCCCAGCTGCTCGAAGCGCCCCTCGCCGTCCGGCGAGGGGCGCTTCGCGTTCTGCTGCCCTAGCAGCTCGCCCCAGCAGCCCGCCCCCCGCCTCAGCCCGCGCTGGCTGAGCCCGCGCCGGCCCAGTCCCAGCCCGCGTTGGCCTGCTCCGATCCACGCCTGCCCGGCCAGGCCCACCCGCCTGCCTGCCTCAGCCCGCGCTGGCCCGTCCCACGCCTGCGTTGGCCTGCTCCGGTCCCGCCGGTCCGGCCTCACTCCTGCTTGCGATAACAGGCTGTCAGCCAAGAAGGAGCCCCACTGTTGCCCCAGGCCATGGGGCAACAGCAGAGCCGGTCAGCTGTTGAGCAGAACCCCTGCGTGCCGCCCGGCCGCGGCCGCAGCCAGGAACGCGGCCGGATCGGCGGCCAGATTGCGGCCCATCGTGGAAAGGCCCACGGGGCACTCGCGGAGTGCGTCCATCAGGCCGTCCACGCCAACGCGCACCTCGCGGTGCAGACCGGCGGGCGCGAAGAGGCCTGCCACCTGGCGGTCGATCAGGGGAGCGAGCTCGGCCAGGGGAGTAGGAGCGTTGTCCCCGACCGGCGCCGACTCGGGGTTGCCCCCGAGAACCGGGCCCACCCCGTCCTCAAAGCCACTGAAGTCGGGAACCACCACGTCCGCGCTCACCAGCGCCACCCGTCCGTAAGCAGTGAGCGAGTGGTGCGAGACGCCGCGGTGCCGCTCGCGGGCATCTGCGCCGGAGACCCGCAGCGTGGCCACCGGACGCCCTTTCAGTACCGCCGCAGCGTTGAGCACCTCGCCGGCCTGGACCCCGGAGAAACCCCATTTCGTGCCGGTGCCCAGGTTTCCCGGCCCCTGACTGACGATCGCCACGTCGACCTGAGCCACATGACGGGCGGCGAGGAGGCCGGTGTGCACGCTGACCGCTTCCAGGTCACCCCCGAAGGCCTGCCCCACCGTGATGCAGGTGTCCAGCCAGCCGGCGTGCCGCAGGCCGGCGATGGTGCGGGAGAACCAGGCCGGCAGTGCGCCGCCGTCAGTCATGACGTAGGCGACGCGGGCCGAGGGGGCCGCCTGGCGCAGCCCCGCCAGGATCGCCGGCAGGGAGCTGTGCAGGTCGGCGACCACCACCGGCATCCCCAGCAGGTCGTCGGCCTCGGCGAGCACCTCGTGGTGCGGCGACTCCTGCTCGTCGACGCCCAGCACCATCGCCTGCAGCGGCGTGTAACGCGCCTTGACCAGGTGCCCGGGGCCGCGCCGAGGATCAGGCGGAAGCTCGTCGAGGATCGCGGCGACCAGGGCGTAGCCCCCGGTGCCCAGACCTCGCTCCAGCGCCGTGGTGTTCAGCAGGACCCGCTGCCCCGGTACCGGCCGGCCGACCAGCGACGGGTAGACCAGCGCCCGGCAGGCCGTCCAGACGCCGGCCGAGTACACCTCGGCCTCGTACTCGACCGCTCCGTCCCATTCGCGTCGTTCGGACGTGACACGGCCCTCTCGCCACAGGATCACGCGCGTGACCTTACCTTCAAGTCCGGCCGTGGAGTCCTTGCCGGGAGCTGCGCTCGGGTAGCGTGGGTGCGGTGTCCTCGCGGCGTACCGAGCGGCTGCTCAATCTGGTGATCTGCCTCGCGGCCACCCGTCGGTGGCTGACCAAGGAGCAGATCCGGGCCGCCGTACCGCAGTACGCCGACTGCGACACCGCCGAGGCCTTCGACCGGATGTTCGAGCGCGACAAGGAAGACCTGCGCGACCTCGGCATCCCGGTGGTCACCGGCACCGACGAGCGCTGGTTCGACGACGAGCCGGGCTACCGGATCGACCGGGACGACTACGCCCTGCCGCCGATCGAGCTGGACGCGCAGGAACTGGCCGTGGTCGGCCTGGCCAGCCGGGTCTGGCAGCAGGCGAGCCTGGCCGGCCCGGCCGCCCGGGCGCTGACCAAGCTCACCGCGCTCGGCGTGGACACCGACGAGGACATGGCCGGCCTGGAGCCGCGGATCCGCACCGCCGAGCCGGCCTTCGGCCCGTTGTACGCGGCTACCCGCGACCGGCAGGCGGTCACCTTCACCTACCGCAAGCCGAACGGCGAGGCCGCGGTGCGCGAGGTGGAGCCCTGGTCGGTGGCCAGCCGCAACGGCCGCTGGTACCTGATCGGCCGGGACCGGGGGCGCGGGGCGTCGCGGGTGTTCCGGCTCTCACGGATCGAGAGCGACGTGAAGCGCCGCGGTCGGGCCGGCACCTACGAGATCCCCGAGGACCTGGACGCGCAGTCGATGATCGGCAAGCACGTGCCGCCCGCCGACGACCGCATCGCCACCGTGCTGCTGCGCGCCGGGCGCGGCGCCGGGGTTCGCCGGGCGTCGGTGGCCTCGATCCCGGCGGCGGACCGGCCCGGGTGGGACGAGCTGCAGATCCGGATCGGCGACGCGGGCATGCTGGCGCAGTCGCTGGCCGGGCTGGGGCCCGATGCGGTGGCGGTGCAGCCGGCCGATCTGCGTGCCGAGGTGGTCCGCCTGCTGCGGGGGGCGGCCGCGGCCCAGGCCGGGGCACGCACCGACCTGACGGCGGGGCAGGTGAGAGTGGGATGAGCGCGGTTGCTGCCACCGCGCGCTTGTCGCGTCTGCTCACCATGGTCCCCTGGCTGCTGAACCGGCCCGGGGTCGAGCTGGGCGAGGCCGCCCGGCACTTCAAGATCACCGAGCCGCAGCTGGTGCGCGACCTCGAGCTGCTGTTCGTCTGCGGTACGCCCGGGCACATGCCCGACGACCTGATCTCGGCCGAGTGGGACAGCGGGCGGATCTACCTGAGCAACGCCGACGCGATCGCCCGGCCGTTACGGCTGGACCCGGACGAGGCGATCGCGCTGATCGCCGGGCTGCGCACGCTGGCCGACCTGGGCGACGTGAACGACCCGGGCGACCGGCGGGCGGTCGACTCGGCGCTGGTCAAGCTGTCGGCCGCGGCGCAGGACGCGGTCTCCGCCGCGAACCGGCTGGACATCGACCTGACCTCGGGCGGCAGCGCCTCGGAGGAGAACCTGCGCACCGCCCGCGAGGCGCTGCGCCTGCGCCGCCGGCTGCGGCTGCGTTACCTGGTGCCCACCCGCGACGAGATCACCGAGCGGGACGTGGACCCGATGCAGGTCACCAGCGTGGACGGTCGCTGGTACCTGGAGGCCTGGTGCCACCGGGCCGAGGGGGTGCGGCTTTTCCGCTTCGACCGGGTGGCCGGGCTGCGCCTGCTCGAACAGGACGGCACCCCTCCGCCCGAGGCGGTGTCCCGGGCCGGCGACGAGCAGCTCTTCACCCCCTCGCCGGACGACCTGGTGGTCACGCTGGAGGTCGAGCCCCGGGGCCGCTGGGTGGCCGAGTACTACCCGGTGGAAGAGACCGAGGAGCTGCCCGGCGGGCGGCTGCGGGTGGTGCTGCGGGTGGCGGCGCCGGACTGGATCCCGCGGCTGGTGCTGCGGCTGGGCGGGGCGGGGCGGATCGTCTCGCCGCCCGGGCTGGCCAACGAGGTGCTGGCCTCCGCCTCGGCGGCGCTGGCGGCCTACGACGAGGACGCGCCCGGCTCACCCAAGTAGTTACTTTGCGTGATCAAGATTGAGCCGTCCGAGGGGCCGCCGACGGGCTGGCACCGGATACCGCGAGGTGCGGCCGGGAGCCGATAGATGGCCTTTCGTGCAGATCAGGGCCGGGGCGGGGCGCTGGGCCGACCGGGTGGTGGCGATCCGCGCCGGAACGACACGCGCAGCACGAGAGATGCGCCCCGCGTCACCGAGGCGGCCTAGGCATTACTGTCGGCTGTTAAGGAGTTGCGGGCCGTGGCCGAAGAACCCCTCGACGATGAATGGCGGCTCTGCTGGAGGTGGATCGCAAATGACGACGATCAAGGCGTCGTGCCCGAGCTGCGGTGATGTTGAGTTGACCCCGCATCAGGTGCGTCTCGTCGTCTGCTCCGTGAAGAGCTGGTCCTACTACGCCTTCATCTGCACCACGTGCCACGAGGAGGTGCGCAAGCCGGCCGGCAGGGACGTGGTCGCCCTGCTCATCTCCGGTGGGGTGGTCGCAGAGCCGTGGAACGTGCCGGCCGAGGTGCTCGAGGAGCACGAGGGGCCGACACTGAACTACGACGACGTGTTGGACTTCGCTCTCTGGCTGGAGCAGGCGGATCTCCTGGCGGCGGCGGCCGCCGCCCAGGGGCCACGCCCGCGGGCCCAGGCGCCGGAGACGGCGGCCTGAGGCAGCAGTTCTGGTCCGCGACCGGGTCCCCCTGTACGACGGGTGGCCCGGTTTCGGCTTTTGCCCCACCCGAACCAGTAGGCTGACCGGGTGTCGGTGTGGTGGTGGGTCCTGGTCTGGGTCGTTCTCGTGCTGGCCGCCGCCGGTGTGCTCGCAGTGCTCGGCCTCGGCCTGTGGCGCAAGGCGATGGCGCTGCTGGGCGAACTGTCCACCGCGTCCGACCGGTTCGCCGAGATCAGCACGAAACTCGACCAGGTCGCCGAGGCGGGCCAGTCGCGGGACCGGGAACCGGCGGTGTTCACCGATCCGTTGGAGCTGAGGCAGGAACGCTTCCTGGCGCGACGGGCGAACTCCGGCCGACGCGGCGGGAAACGGTAGCCTGCCTGGCAAACGGGGGTCTGCCGGGCAGGGCGGCTACCGCGTACGATGACACCGACCGTTGGGCAAAATGTGCGCTGCGGGTTCAGTGGAAGGAACAGCTCATGGGCTTTCTGAAAGAGCCTTCGCACATCATCATCATGATCCTCGTGCTGGTGATCCTGTTCGGCAGCCGCCGTCTCCCCGACGCCGCGCGCGGCATCGGTCGTTCCATGCGGATCTTCAAGTCCGAGATCAAGCAGATGAAGGACGACGACAACGACGACGAGGCCGCGCGCCGTAAGGCCCAGGCCGACGAGCTGCGCCGCCAGGCCGACGCCCTGCAGGCCGGCGAGACGCCGATGGAGGGCCGCGTGATGTCGCCCCAGCAGCAGCGCGAGGAGCCCGGCTACCAGGCCCGGCACGACGCCTGAGCTGCGCCGTACCGTCCGATCCCTGCTGTTGAGAGGAACTGACCGCCGGTGGCGGTGACCAAGCCGTCCAAGCCGAGTCGGCGTCCGAAGAACCCCGAGGGCCGGATGTCCCTGCGGGAGCACCTGGCCGAGCTGCGCCGCCGGGTCACCATCGCCGTGGTCGCGATGGTGCTCGGTGCTGTCGCCGGGTGGTTCCTGTACGAGCCGGTGATGGACAACCTCATCATCGGCCCGCTGAAAGAGGCCTCCGAGCACGGTCAGGACGTCACGCTGACCTACCGGGCGATCGCCGACGCCTTCAACATCAAGGTCAAGGTCGCGGTCTACATCGGGCTGGTGATCTCCAGCCCGGTCTGGCTCTACGAGCTCTGGGCGTTCATCACCCCGGGCCTGACCAAGAAGGAACGCCGCACCTCGCTGTGGTTCGTCGCGTTCGCGGTCCCGCTGTTCCTGTCCGGGGTCTGGGTCGCCATCCTGGTGCTGCCCAAGGCGGTGGCCTTCGGTGCCGAGTTCGCGCTGGAGGGCTCGCTCAACCAGCCCGACGCGGGCACCGTGATCACCTTCGCTGGGCGTCTCATCCTCGCCCTCGGCGTGGCCTTCCTGCTGCCGCTGTTCCTGGTCGGGCTGAACCTGATGGGCATCGTCAGCGGCCGGGTGATGGGCAAGCACTGGCGGATCGCGGTGTTCTTCGCCTTCCTGTTCGCGGCGATCGTCTCGCCCTCGCCGGACGCGGTGCAGATGATCATCATGGCGCTGCCGCTGGTCGGCCTGTACGTGGCGTCGGTGTTCGTCAGCCTGTTCTTCGACCGTCGCCGGGCGAAACGGCGTGCCGACGACCCGGTGTTCGGCCTGGGCGACGACGAGGCCAGCCCGCTGGGCGGCAACAGTGGTGCGGACGAGGGCAGCTCGCCGATCGACGCGCCGGAACCGCTCGACCGCAGTTAGGTCGTGTCTTGTAAGTCCATGCCTGCTGCCGGGCACCTCCTCGCTACGGCAGCGACTTACGAACGCGCCCTGGCCGAGCACAGATTGCGGCCGGGAGCGGGGCCGGGTGCCATACCGGTTCTCGCTCCCGAGCACCGGCGGGTAGCGTAAGCGGGGTGACGTCGCCTGCCGAACGATTTGCCGCGTCTCGCAAGCGCAACGAGGAGGCGAAAACCCCGCTCAACCGCTTCCGGGCCCGGTACCCGTTCGACCTTGACCCGTTCCAGATCGACGCCTGCGAGGCCCTGGCCGACGGGCGGGGGGTGCTGGTGGCCGCCCCCACGGGTTCGGGCAAGACCGTGGTCGGCGAGTTCGCCGTCTTCTTGGCGCTGGACGCCGGGCGCAAGGCGTTCTACACCACGCCGATCAAGGCCCTGAGCAACCAGAAGTACGCCGACCTGGCCCGGATGCACGGCGCCGAGAACGTCGGCCTGCTCACCGGGGACACCGCGATCAACGCCGACGCCCCGGTGGTGGTGATGACCACCGAGGTGCTGCGCAACATGCTCTACGCCGACTCCGACGCCCTCGACGGCCTGGCCTACGTGGTGATGGACGAGGTCCACTACCTGGCCGACCGGTTCCGCGGCGCGGTCTGGGAAGAGGTGATCATCCACCTGCCCGACGACGTGCTGCTGGTCAGCCTGTCGGCCACGGTGAGCAACGCCGAGGAGTTCGGCGCCTGGCTGGACACCGTGCGCGGCAACACCGAGGTGGTGGTCTCGGAGGACCGCCCGGTGCCGCTGTGGCAGCACATCATGGCCAACCGGCAGCTGTACGACCTCTTCGCCGAGGGGCAGTCGGACGACGGCCTGAACCCGGAGCTGCTGCAGATCACCCGCGACGCCAACCGGCGCGAACGGCAGTTCCAGGGAGCCGGCGGCCGGCGCGGGGGCAGCACCACGGCCCGGGGGTCCAAGAGCCGGGGCACGTTCGCCCGGGGCGGTCGGCGGCCCAACGCCACCCCCAGCCGGATCGAGGTGATCAACGCCCTCGACAACGCCGGGCTGCTGCCGGCCATCACCTTCATCTTCAGCCGGGCCGGCTGCGACGCCGCGGTGCAGCAGTGCCTGTACTCCGGCATCCGCCTGACCTCGCCGGAGGAGCGCACCGAGATCCGGCACGTGGTCGAGTCGCGCACCGCCGACATCCCGGACGAGGACCTGGCCGTGCTCGGCTACTGGGAATGGGCCGAGGCGCTCAGCCGCGGGGTTGCCGCCCACCACGCCGGCCTGCTCCCGGCCTTCAAGGAGGTCGTGGAGGAACTGTTCACCCGCGGCCTGGTCAAGGCCGTCTTCGCCACCGAGACGCTGGCCCTGGGCATCAACATGCCGGCCCGCAGCGTAGTGCTGGAGAAGCTGGTCAAGTGGAACGGCGAGACCCACGCCGACATCACGCCGGGGGAGTACACCCAGCTCACCGGGCGGGCCGGGCGGCGCGGCATCGACGTCGAGGGCCACGCGGTGGTGCTCTGGCAGCCCGGGCTCGACCCGGAGGTGGTCGGCGGTCTGGCCTCCACCCGGACGTTCCCGCTGCGCTCCAGCTTCCGGCCCACCTACAACATGGCGGTGAACCTGGTCAGCCAGGTCGGCCGCTCGCGGGCCCGGGAGATCCTGGAGACGTCGTTCGCCCAGTTCCAGGCCGACCGTGCGGTGGTCGGGCTGGCCAAGCAGGCGCGCAAGCAGGAAGAGGCGCTCGAGGGTTACGCCGGGGCGATGGAGTGCCACCTGGGCGACTTCAGGGAGTACGCCAACCTGCGGCGCAAGATCGGCGAACGGGAGACCCAGCTGTCCCGCAACGCCTCCCGGGACCAGCGCGCCGACGTCATCGGTTCTCTGGAGCGGCTGCGCAAGGGCGACGTGATCCGGGTGCCGGGCGGGCGTAAGCCCGGCTGGGCGGTCGTGCTCGACCCCGGTGTCGCCGGAGGGAACAGCCTGGAGGGCCCTCGTCCGTCGATCCTGACCATCGAGC
Organism: Kineosporia sp. NBRC 101677; assembly: GCF_030269265.1. NCBI lineage: Bacteria > Bacillati > Actinomycetota > Actinomycetes > Kineosporiales > Kineosporiaceae > Kineosporia > Kineosporia sp. NBRC 101677. The sequence goes on along the minus strand of NZ_BSTA01000010.1, from coordinate 6,395 downwards.
GCCAGGTGCGCCGGCTGTCGCTGATGGACGTGCCCGTCCCGGTCGAGGCCACCACCCGGATCACCGTGCCGAAGAACTTCAACGGCCGCGACGCCGCCAACCGCCGCGACCTGGCCTCCTCGGTGCGTAATGCGCTGGGGGCGATGAGGCACGACGACGACGTGGTCAGCCGGCAGCGCCCGAAGAAGGCCAAGGCGGACAACGACGACGAGGAGCTGAACCGGCTGCGCCGCCAGTTGCGCACCCACCCCTGCCACGGCTGCGCCGACCGGGAGGACCACGCCCGCTGGGCCGAGCGGTACTTCCGGCTCAAGCGCGAGACGGATGCGCTGGTCCGCCGGATCGAGGGCCGCACGAACACCATCGCGCGGGTCTTCGACCGGGTCTGCGACCTGCTCAGCGAGCGCGGTTACCTGGCCGGTGACAAGGTCACCCCGGCCGGTGAGCAACTGCGCCGGATCTACTCCGAGTCGGACCTGCTGGTCTCGGAGTGCCTGCGCAAGGGCGTCTGGAAGGACCTGGACGTGCCCGGTCTCACCGCCGTGGTCAGCGCCGTGGTCTACGAGTCCCGGCGCGACGAGCAGGGTCTCACCCCGCGGATCCCGAAGGGCGCTCCGGCGGTGGCGCTCGACACGATGACCCGGATCTGGTCCAACCTGGACGACGAGGAGCGCGCCCACAAGCTGGACGTCACTCCCGAGCCGAACGCGGGCATCACCTGGGCGGTCCACCGCTGGGCGAGCGGGCAGCCGCTGCAGGCCGTCCTGCGCGACGCCGACCTGGCCGCCGGTGACTTCGTGCGCTGGTGCAAGCAGGTGATCGACCTGCTCGGCCAGATCGCCCAGGCCAGCGACGACCCGGCCCTGGTCAGGACGGCCCGGGCGGCGGTCGAGGCGGTCAGCCGCGGCGTCGTCGCGGCCGGCCCGCCCCGCACCTGAGCCCACACCTGAGAGGGTTCAGGCGGTGGCCTTGGTCATCGCCTGAACCACCCGGCTGACACTGCTCTCCACGCCCCACTTCTCGGCGAAGGCCACCAGGGCCTGGTGATCGGGCGGCGTGGAGGGCAGCTCGTCGTCGAGGTCGGGGATGGGCGCGTCGGGGGCCACGGTGACCACGGCCGGCGCGGCCTCCAGGTAGTCCGAGGCCTCGACGAGCTTCTTGCGCTGCCCGGGGGAGAGGTCGGAGGCGGGGTCGGCGGCGGCTGCGCGCAGGGCGCTCAGCGAACCGAACCGTTTGAGCAGGCCCGAGGCCGTCTTCTCGCCGATGCCCGCCACTCCCGGCAGGCCGTCGCTCGGGTCTCCCCGCAGGGTGGCCATCTCGGCGTACATCGGCCCACTGGTGACCCCGTACTTGGCCGAAAGCCACGCCTCGTCAACCATTTCCAGCTTCCGTACCCCGCGACCCACGTACAGCACGCGAACCCGCGCCGCATCGTCCGCAAGCTGGAAGAGGTCCCGGTCGCCGGTGACCACGTCCACCTCACCGCGCCCGGCGGAGACCTGGCGGGCGGTGAGGGTGCCGATCACGTCGTCGGCCTCGTAGCCGTCGGCGCCGACCCGGCAGATGCCCAGCAGTTCGAGCGCCTCGACGATCAGCGGGACCTGCGGCACCAGCAGGTCGGGGACCTCCTCGGTGTTGGTGCGCGGGTTGGCCACCCGGTGCGCCTTGTAGGAGGGGATCGCGGCGACCCGGAAGGCCGGCCGCCAGTCGTTGTCCCAGCAGGCCACCACGCGCTGCGGCCCGCGCAGGGTGACCAGGTAGGCCACCGAGTCGAGGAATCCGCGGACCGCGTTGACCACGGTGCCGTCGGGGGCGGTGAAGGAGTCGGGCACACCGTGGAAGGAACGGAAGTAGAGCGACGCGGCGTCGAGCAGCATCAGCTCGGGGCGAGGATCCGGGAATGCTGGCACGAGGGTGATCCTGCCATCCCTCCCGTGGTTACGAGAATGCTATGGACGATCGCTGTGAGCCACCTTCTGCGGTCCGCGGGAGTGACGCTGAGCGATGTGTCGATACCCGCACACAAACCCTGTGCCACCAGTCAGTTCGTGCCGGTAGCCTTCGCCGGATGGAGGAGATCGACCGACAGATTCTCCGGCTCCTGTCCCAGGACGGCCGGATGAGTTTCACCGACCTGGGGCGTGCCACCGGACTGTCCACGTCCGCGGTGCACCAGCGGGTACGGCGGCTGGAGCAGCGCGGCATCATCCGGGGTTACACGGCGGTGGTCCAGTCCGAGGCGGTCGATCTCCCGCTCACCGCGTTCGTGTCGGTCACCCCGCTGGACCACTCGGCCCCCGACGACGTGCCCGAGCGGCTGGTCCCGATCAGCGAGATCGAGGCCTGCTACTCGGTCGCCGGCGACGAGAACTACCTGCTCAAGGTGCGGGTGGCCACGCCCGCCGCGCTGGAGGCACTGCTCGCCCGGATCCGCGCGGTGGCCGGGGTACGCACCCGCACCACGATCGTGCTGTCCACTCCCTACGAGGCGCGCCCACTGTCGATCTGAGCGGCCCACCACTGCTGCCCCGACTCCGGCAACGTGTCGATGGGGTCGTAGTAGGGGTGCTCGCGGGTGATGGCCTCCTCGTCGGCGGCCTCGATCGACGTGCGGTAGTTCTTGGTCCAGGTGGAGATGCCGTGCACCTGGTCGTAGGTGTGCGCCTGGTGCACCCAGCGCTTACCCACCAGGGGTACGTCGCAGACGATGCGCGGGGTGGCGAATCCCGGTAGGTAGCCCATGATCGCGTGCTGCAGTTCCTGGGCCTGCGACAGGGAGACCCGCCAGTGCTCCGAGGCCGGGATCATGTCGCACATGTAGAAGTAGTACGGCGTGATCATGGCTTCGTCGAGCAGCGCGAAGCTGAGATCCAGCAGCGCTTCGGGGGAGTCGTTCACGCCCCGCATCAGAACCCCTTGATTACGGACGTCGCGCACGCCGGCTTCCAGCAGAGCGCGGGCCGCCTGGGCGACCAGCGGCGTCACGGAGTTCACCGTGTTCACGTGGGTATGCACGGCCAGGCTCACCCCCTGCCGACGCGCCTGACGGGCGACCCGCTCGACGCCCTCGAGGACGTCCTTCTGCAACCAGTGCTGAGGTAGGCCCATGAGGGCCTTGGTGGCCAGACGGACGTCTTTGATCGAGTCGATCTCCAGAAGCCGGGTCAGGAACGACTCCAGTTGTTTCCAAGGGACGTTTGCGACGTCGCCTCCGGAGACGACCACGTCGCGTACCCCAGGATTGCTTCGTAGGTAGGCAAGCATCGCGTCGTAGCGATCGGCGGGCTTGCCTGCCAGCCGCAGTTTGGTGACGGTGGGGGTCGAGGTGCCCACCAGGTCCATCCGTGTGCAGTGCCCGCAGTACTGGGGGCAGGTGGGAACGAGTTCCGCCAGCACCTTGGTGGGGTAGCGGTGGGTCAGGCCCTCGGCCACCCACATGTCGTGCTCGTGCAGCGAATCCCGGCTCGCCATCGGGTGACTCGGCCACACAGGGTGGCGGTCGGAGGCCATGGGCAGCATGTAGCGCCGTACCGGGTCAGTCAGAATTTTGGACGTCGGCCAGCTCGCCTCATGGGGGAGGAAGGTGTTCAGCATCTGCGGCGGCAGCAGCATCGACATCGTGGCGAACCGCTGCTGGTCCTGCGCCACGTCGTCGTAGAACTCCGGCGGCGCCATCGATCCGAGCACCTCGTGCAGCTGCTTCAGCGACTTCACGCAGTGCGCCCGCTGCCACTGGGCGCTCGACCACTCCTCAGGGGTGACGTTGCGCCACCCTGGAAAGCGGGTCCAGTCCGGCTCGACCAGCTCTCGCCGCTCGTACCGGTACGGCTGAGCCGTCCGGGCGATCGGAATTTCTGCCGCCATGAGTTCCGTCACCGCTAGATCGTAAGAGAAAATTTGCTGGATCAGGAGAGTTTGACAGGAGGATTTTCAGCATGGGACATGAGCTGGGTCTGCATCGGGTGCTCGAGCCGGAGGGTGTGCTGCCGCAGGCCGCGTGGCGTCTGGACGCCACGTCGCCGGTGGCGGAGGACGAGGTGCTGCTGGCCGTGGAGCGGCTGAACCTCGACGCTGCGAGCTATCACCAGCTGTTCCAGGAGCACGACGGCGACGGGGCCGCGATCCGCGAGGCGGTGCGCTCGATCGTCGAGGAACGGGGGAAGATGCACAACCCGGTCACCGGGTCCGGGGGGATGCTGATCGGGACGGTGCTCGAGGTCGGGCCGACGTCACCGCTGGGGCTGAAGCAGGGGCAGCAGGTGGCCACCCTGGTCTCGCTGACCGCCACACCGCTGGCACTGAGCGACCTTTCGGCCTGGGACGGGCTCTCCGAACAGGTGCCCTGCTCCGGGCAGGCTGTGCTCTTCGGCCGCTCGATCGCCGCGGTCCTGCCCGACGACCTGCCCTCGGAGCAGGCGCTGGCGGTGTTCGACGTGTGCGGCGCCCCGTCGCTCACCGCGCGCGTGGTCGGCGAGGTGGCGGTGAAGGGCATGACGATCGGCTACCCGGAGCGGGTGCTGCCCGACAACGACGACCTGACCGTCGTCTCCAGCCGCAAGCCGGTCCGCAGCCCCCGGCCCGGCTCGGTGGTGTGCGTGATCGGGGCGGCCGGCAAGAGCGGGTCGTTGTCACTGGCCGCCGCCCGCTCGGCCGGTGCCACGCACCGGATCGGGGTGGTGCGCTCGCCGGAAGAACGGCAGGCCCTGCTCGCCGCCTCCCGCCTCGACCCGCAGCCGCTGGCCACCACCGTGGTCGTCGCCGATGCCCGCAACCCCGTGCTGCTGGCCGAGAAGGTCCGGGCCGCAGGGGGTCCCGCCGACGTCACGGTGCTCTGCGTCGACGTGCCCGGGTGCGAGCACGGCGCCGTCCTGGCCACCGCCGAGCGGGGCACTGTCATCTTCTTCTCCATGGCCACCTCGTTCAGCGCCGCGGCGCTGGGGGCGGAGGCGCTCGCCGCCGACGTGACCATGCTGGTGGGCAACGGGTATTCGGTGGGGCACGCCGAACTGGCCCTGCGCGAGTTCCGGGGGTCGGCGGGGGTGCAGGCGCTGTTCGCCGCCCGGATCTGACCGTTGGGAGCGCTTGCCCTTGCCCCGGGGCAGATGGCGGTTTCCTATAAGGAGATGACTGTGCACAAGGATGTGAACAAGAGTCTGTCCAGCCTGCGGCCCACCACGATTCCGGTACCGGAGGGCGCCGACAGCGAGACCACGGCGATCGTGGAGGCGCTCTACGGCGACGGGATCGTGGCGAAACAAGGTGCGTTCTCGCGGGAGTGGGCGCAACAGATGCGCGAGGACATCGACATCGCCTTCAAGGAGGCTCTGGCGCGGCCCGGTGGTGCCGTGGGTCGCGGCCCGAAGCGGTACTACGTCGAGATCCACCCCGAGCAGATGCGGGGCTTCGTCGACCTGGTCGACCACCCCTGGGTACGGCAGGTCTGCCGGGCGGTGCTCGGTCCGCGGTACGAGGTGATCGAGCTGGGGTTCGACGTCCCGCTGGCCGGCGCGATGGACCAGCCGTGGCACCGGGACTTCCCGATGCCCGACGAGACCCGGCGGGGCGGACGGCTCACGTCGCTGGCCTTCAACCTGACCGCGGTGGACACCGACGAGGACATGGGCCCGTTCGAGATCGCGCCGGGCACCCAGTGGGACTGGGCGGAGAACTTCAAGCACGGCATGTTTCCCGACCGGTCGGACTGGGACCGCTACGCGGAGCGGGCCGTGCGCAAGTACCCGCGGATGGGCGACATCTCGGCGCGCTCGGCCCTGACCGTCCACCGCGGTACCAAGAACTCCTCGTCCAAGGCCCGGCCGGTGCTGGTGCTGGGGGTGGACGCGCCGGGGGCCGGCAATGCCGAGCGGCACGACATGGCGGTGACCCGGCCCTACTGGGAGGCGCTGCCGCAGAGGGTTCGTGACCACCTGGTCTGCCCGGTGGTGGACCAGCTCGAGCCGATCAGCCAGAAGCACACGATCGAGGGGTTGGTGATGGGGGAGGCCTGAGGTCCCGGCCTACCGGGCGGGTGCGGCGGTCGTTGCCTGATTGTGACCGGCGTCGCACCCGTCCGGTCTGGACTCCCACACCGGAGCCGGTAATGTTTTCCGAGGCCCTCCGCCAGTCACTTCGGTGGCCGGTGGACCTGGACAGCAACGGACGCGTGAGCGGCCGGTGTCGAGGTAGGTGGCCTTCATCTTCGGAAATGGTCAAGAACGCATTTCTCTGCCCTTCGCCGGGCGTAGGGGTGAGCTCTGACTATTGCCGCTGATGAATGTTTTACCGCTGGTCAGGAACGCGAAACGCGGATTTGACCGGCTGAACGAAGAAGGGCTAATGTTCTTCTCGTCGCCCCGAGCGAAAGCCGAAAGGCCGGAGAACGGGAGCGTCCGCTC
>NZ_BSTA01000009.1:0-321985 GCF_030269265.1 Kineosporia sp. NBRC 101677 | reverse complement strand
GAGAAAATCTCGGACGTGAACTCCTGCAGCCGTTTCCGCACCCGCTCCAGTTCGCCCCTGTCCACCCCGGTAGTCAAACAGCTCCGGACAGAACAAACAAGTCAGAAGCGGATGTAACAAAGCACTAGTAGGGCCCGTTCCGAAACGCCAAGAGAAAGAGCGTGTTCGCGGTAGTGAACGGCCTCGCCTCTCGGGAAGCGCTCGATCGTGGTCGGGGCGTTCGCCCCGGTGAAGACGATCAGTGGGAACGTACCGCCGAGGTGGAGTTGAGCTGCGCAGGTCGCTACGCCGAGGTCGTGGCTACCCAGGCCGACACCGACGTCCGTTGGTTCCGGTGTGTGATGCAGGTCGTGGTAGTCCCAGAGCACCCGGACCGCTGCCCGAATGCTGGTGGGCCAGCCCGTCGCCGTCATCGAAGGGCGTCCAACATTTTCCTGAATCACTGGGGCACCTCGCGTTCGTTGTTGCCTTGACCGGAATGCGCTCACTGGTGAAGGCGCGTCGACTGGAGGACAGTATGGCGAGGATGGGGGTCGGTGACGTTGAACAGCAGGAACATGGGCGTTCTCAATGCCTGCCAAAAGGCAATATCCGTGGTGAAAGGCCGGGCCTGGTCGTTATCCTCAGCCCGGTGGACGTAGCCTCGCTCGGGTACCGGACCGACCTGATGATTCACGGCTTTGGGGGCTCGGAGACTGTTGACCGGGGTTCTCATCTGGTCATTCGTACCCCGTCCAACCCCCACTTCTGGTGGGGCAACTATCTGCTTCTGCGCTCGGCGCCGCCTGCCGGAGAGTGGCAGGGGTGGATCGCTGAGTTCGCTCGCAAGTTTCCCTCTGCTCGCCATGTGGCCCTCGGCCTGGACAGTGTGGACGGCGCGGTCGAAGACGCCGAGGGCCTGACCGCGCTCGGGTTCGACATCCAGGTCGATACGGTCCTGACGGCCACCGACCTACCGAGGAGGGCCCACAAACATCCTCTGTTTGAAATTCGGCCTCTACACAGCGATGAGGACTGGGCCCAGTCGGTCGAACTGCGTCTGTCTCTGCATGAGGGGGCGCCCGACCCACGCCTCCCGAAACGCGCCCAGACCCGGGCGCGGGAGTACCGGGCCGTTGTCGAGGCCGGTCACGGGGTCTGGTTCGGCGCCTTCGTCGACGGTGTCATGCGTTGCGGAGCTGGCTTGTTCACCGACGACAGCGGGCTTGCCCGGTTTCAGAGTGTGGAGACTCATCCGGCCTTTCGCCGCCAAGGCCTGGCCTCCGCGCTGGTTCAGCGACTGGGCAGGTGGGGGCTCACCGACCGGGGTGCCTCGAAGCTGGTCATTGTGGCGGACCCGGCCTATCACGCAATTGAGCTGTACCGGCGGCTGGGATTCGAGGACATAGAACACCAGGTGAGACTTGCACGCCCGGAAGCAGTTTGATGTCGCTGCTTCGACAGGTCCTTTGGTCTGAGTGCCTCTCCCCCTGAGGTACCGCCACATCGGTACTCGGGGAGGAATCGTCGCGGTTGTCGGTTACGGCAGGATTCCTCGCATGTCGATCTCTCGGACGCCGTCGGGAACCAGCTGGCTCCTGAGCGTGAGTGTCCTGCTGAGCCTGGCCGCACTGGCCACGGCGCTTCTGCTCCGGCACACTCACCAGGCTCCCACCTTGCCTCTGGTCCTGCTCGTGGCCTTCGGTAGTGCACCTGCGGCAGTGACCTTTTCGCGTATCCAGGCACCGGTCGTCGGGGGCGGCCCGGCGGTGGTGGTGGGCCTGATTGCCATGACCTACGGCACCTGGAAAGCCTGGAAGACCGACGCGCTTCATCTGCTGAGCATGGACTTTCCGATGACCCAGGTGGCGACGAACACCGCCGTGGTGATGGCCCCGCTGGCCCTGGCCGCCCTCGGCGTCGTGCTCCTGTTGGCCGGCGTGGCCCGCTTCTCCGGCGACCGGTTGATCGCAAGCCTCGCCACGGCTGGAGGCGCCGCTCTTACCTTGCTCTATGCCGTTGCCCTGCTCGCCTTTTCGGTCCAGAGCTTGTCTTACATCGGTGGCTCCGTCCAGTGGTGGATCGTCTTGGCCGCAGCCCTTACCGCCTGCGCCGCGCTCCTGCTGCCGGCCGCCGCAGTGATGCCCGCTCCAGCTGTCTCCGCCCCAGCGCTGCCCCGCCTGGGCACCCGCCTCCCCGCCGTCCTTCTGGTTGTCGCCCTACTGTCCGGGGCCGGCATCTGGGCCTACGACCGTCTGGCCAGCCGAACCAAACTGGCCGACCTCTTTCCCGATCCTGCCCTGGCGGCCTGCGTGGCCACCACCGTCGGGCTCTCGAACGCCGAGCAGGCCACGTCCAGCCGCGAGCTCGACAGCGTCTTCGCGCTCACCTGTAACGGGGACCTGAACGGCGGCGGGCAGATCCAGTCTCTGATCGGCCTGGAGCACCTGCCCAACCTGGCCAGCCTGGCAGTACCCACCAACCGGATCAGCGACCTGAGCCCGTTGGCCCGCACTCCCGGCCTGACCAGCGTCCAGATCACCAACAACCAGGTGACCGACCTCGCGCCGCTGGCCGCTCTGACCACTCTTCGAGAATTCGGCGCATCCGGCAATCAGATCACCGACCTGGCCCCGCTCGCCCACCTCGCCGATCTCTACGCCGTGGGCCTGTCCGGCAACCGGATCGCCGACATTTCCCCACTGGGCGACCTGCCCAACCTGACCGAACTCGACCTGGGCGACAACCAGATCACCGTCATCGAGCCCCTCAGCGGCAGCCCTGTTCTCGACCGCCTCACCCTGCGCCGGAACCAGATCGAGGACCTGGCCTCGTTCACCGAACTGCCCGCCCTGACCATGCTGAATGTCTCCCACAACCGGATCGGCGACCTGGCCCCGCTCGCCGACCTGCCGAAGCTGGACGAACTGTGGGTCGGCGGGAACCCGGTCACCGACCTGACCCCACTTCGCGACCTGCCCGCCCTTCTCGGCGTCGATCTGGAAGGCAGCGACCCGAACGCCCTGCGCGGTATGGACGAGCTGCGTGACCAGGGCATCTACGTCGGCGGCCTGGCCTGAGCGGGGTTCGGGCTCGCAAGGTCGAGCCGGCACGGCCAGCTTGGAAGTTAGCTGCCGCTCTCGATTCTCTGCGTCATCAGTTGAGGCTCTCGGCGGGGTCCGCATCGCCGTAGAACTTGGCCCAGAGGGCTTTCAAATGGTCATGAAGCTCTTCAGGGCTTTCGAACTCCCAGTCTGTCGCCTTTTCATAGTCACGAGGGGTGATCTGCCCGCCGAGACTCTTCGCGAAACCTCGTCGGAAACTCTCTTTGATGGAGTCGATGCGCAGGGCTGTCATGTCGTCCACGAACTCCTCCTCTCAGTTGGCGAAGAGATCGTTGACATTCATCATGCGGCCTGAATATTCAAGGAAGGTGGCGATGTCCGGGTCGGTGCTCATGTTTCGTCCTTGGGTTTCGGATACATGGTGCGGAGCTTGTACTCGCCGTCTTCTGCCTTTCGGAAGAACGCGAACATCGTACCGTCTGTGAAATCAGAGATGGTTGGTGGAAGGCTGTCGGGTGGATCCCCGGTCGGTCTGGTCTTGGAGCCGGAGCGTCGTATTCCGTGAATGTGGCGCTGATAATCTTGGCCGAAGATCTGGGACAGAGGGATCTCCAGGCGGATACGGCGGTCTCCGGTGATCTCGTTCCTGTTCTTCTGATCCTCGAACTCGCGTGTGCCGCGAATGTGGTCCTCTGCCTGTATCAGTGGTTGTGAGGGCTGAGGTCACCGAAGGGCGGGCCGGCGCACCCGAGTCCTCGCCGTACCACGCCGTGGTACGGCGAGGTAAGATTTGGTCATAGCCATTCCAAGGGAGCAGCCGACGCATGTCAGCGTCCGCCAGTTCGTGGCGGACTCGGGCATGATCACGCGCGACCTTCGGCAGGGCCATGCCTACACGCTGACCCTCAACGGTGAGCCGCTGGCCAGAATGGTTCCGATCCGGCGGCGCCGGGCGGTTCCCAAGGAAGAGGTCTTCGCTGTCTTTGCTACCGCCCCTGCGGTAGACGCTGATGAACTGCGAGCCGATCTGGACCGCGTCGTCGGTCAGGACCTGGACGATCCGTACGAGGGGACAGGCCTGTGACTGTGCACGAGTCTGCGGTCGTCGATACCAACATCATTGCTGCCCTGAAGCTCTACGATCCTGCGGAACTGCCTGACCTGATTCTGATTACGGCGGTGACATTGGGGGAGTTGTCGTTCGGTCCGCATGCCACCGACGATCCGGCGAAACGGGCCAGACGGGTAGCTGTATTGCAGCATGTGGAGGCGACTTTCGATCCGCTCCCGTATAATCAGGCAGCCGCCCGGCTCTACGGCCAACTCTGCGCAGCCGTTCGTGCGACTGGACGTGGACCGCGCAAGCGATCCTCGGACCTGATGATTGCGGCCCCGGCGGCCAGTGTTGAATTGGCCCTGTACACGGCCAATCCGGACGACTTCAAAGGCTGTGAAGAGCTGGTGGACGTGGTGGCCGTTCATCCGCGACGAATCGTCTGTAAGCAGTCAATCAGTCCTGCCCCAGATCCGGCGGAGCGTGATTTGCTCCCGTGGTCGTCATCGACCAAGACCTCGGCCCACCGCCTGGAGATCAGTCCTTCAGGGTGCCCAGTGCCCACAGGGGCAGGTCCGCGGTCCTTGGGAACATCTGAACCTGGCGCGGGGGGCGGTTCCGTTCGCAGGACGAGATCGGTGGGGCCTGGGGCCCGTGGGTGGCCCATCTGGCCCGCAGACACCCGTTGTCGTCCTCGTGACGAAGGGTCAGGTTCAGTGGTTTGTGCCGCTGACCTGGCCCTTCGTGCGGAGAGCGGATGACCGGGATCGAACCGGCATGACCAGCTTGGGAGCCTCCGATCTGAGGAGGTTACCTGGGACTTTGCTCGGTGGTCAGGTGCTTTGAGCGGCCTGGAGTGACCTCGGACGGCCTACCCATCCGGCTCGTATCTGGCACGCCGCCGGAGACCGGACCGGTATCCTGAGAACAGGGAGGTGGACCATGGGTGATCGCACGCTGCAGGTGGTCGTGTACCGCGAGGACGACGGGTTTGTGGCTCAGTGCCTGAACATCGATGTCGCCAGCGAAGGCGACACCGAGACTGAGGCTCTCTCCAACCTCCGTGAAGCGCTGGAACTGTATTTCGATGACACCGCCGAGACGGATCTGTTCCAGACCGTCGCGGACGCGCACGTCGAGCAGATCACCCTGAAGAGTGCCTGAGGGGCCGTCGTCGGACGCGGTGGCCAAGGTGCTGCGGCACCACGGTTTCGAGCTGGTTCATCAGCGCGGCTCTCATGCCAAGTTTCGTTCGAGCGCTGATCCGGTTCGGGTGGTGATCGTTCCGATGAGTCGCGGTCATCTGAAGATCGGAACTTTTCGTTCCATCTGCCGGCAGGCCGGACTCAGGCCTTCGGACTTCTGACCATCTGGCACGCTGTATGGAAATGGTCGCACGACGAAGGGCCAGGATCGAAGGCTTCACGCCTCTGACCTGGCCCTTTGCCGGTGGAGCGGGTGACCGGGATCGAACCGGCATGACCAGCTTGGAAGGCTGGGGCTCTACCATTGAGCTACACCCGCGTGTGGAGCAGTTCGTACGATAGCCGGAAATCCGGAAACCGGGCGAACGGTTCCTCCGACGTGTCGTAGCCTACTGCCTGTCACCCGGGCGGTCGGACATCTACGTGCGGCCGGGCGGGCGGCGGGGTGTGGCGCAGCTTGGTAGCGCGTCCGCTTTGGGAGCGGAAGGCCCCCGGTTCGAATCCGGGTACCCCGACGAGCGCAGTGATGCGCAGAACATCTGGGCTGGTCACAGCCCTGGTTCAGGTCCCCTGTCACGAATAGTGGCTAGGGTGGGCCGGGCCTGTCCTACCCGCCTTCGTGGCGCGGCTAGGATGTGCCGAAGGCCATGATGCCTGTCCTGCCCCTGGGCGCGCGCTCGCGCTGCCGGCGGCGGGGCCGACAGCGGGCCGCATCGTCCTCAGTTGTCCAAAGGCCAGGAGAAGTCCCCTCGTGAAGAGCGCCGTCGAGACCCTCAACCCCACCCGGGTCAAGCTCACCGTCGAGGTGCCCTTCGACGAACTCAAGCCGAGCATGGACGCGGCCTACAAGAGCATCGCCTCGCAGGTCACCGTCCCCGGCTTCCGCAAGGGCAAGGTGCCGCCGCGGATCATCGACCAGCGGTTCGGCCGCGGCGTCGTGATCGAGGAGGCCGTCAACAGCGCCCTGCCCGGCTTCTACACGCAGGCCGTGCAGGAGTCCGAGATCCGCCCGCTCGGCCAGCCCGAGGTCGACGTCACCTCCGTGCCCGACCCGGCCACCGGCGGCGACCTGGCCTTCACCGCCGAGGTCGACGTGCGCCCCGAGTTCGAGCTGCCCGCCCTCGACGCCGTCGAGGTCACCGTCGACGACGTGAAGGTCGCCGACGAGCAGGTCGAGGAGCGGCTGCAGACGCTGCGCGAGCGCTTCGGCTCCCTGGTCACCGTCGAGCGCCCGGCCGCCGAGGGCGACTTCCTGAGCATCGACATCGCCGCCACCATCGGCGACGAGGAGATCGACAGCGTCAAGGGCGTCTCCTACCGGGTCGGCTCGGGCGAGATGCTGCAGGGCATGGACGACGTCCTGCCGGGCCTCTCGGCCGGCGAGACCACCACGTTCGACTCGCCGCTGGCCGGTGGCGAGCGCGCCGGTGAGGACGCCCACGTCACCGTCACCGTGCAGTCGGTGAAGGAGCGCGAGCTGCCCGAGGCCGACGACGAGTTCGCCCAGATGGCCTCCGAGTTCGACACCCTCGAGGAGCTGCGCGCCAGCCTCTCCGAGCAGGCCGGCCAGGAGGCCCGCTACCAGCAGGGCATCCAGGCGCGTGAGCGTCTGCTGGAGAAGCTGCTCGAGGCCGTCGAGATCCCGGTGCCCGAGGGCATCATCAAGGCCGAGGTCAAGCAGCACCTCGAGCAGGAGGGCAAGGCCGAGGACGACCCGCACGGCGAGGAGGTCGAGGTCGAGGCCCGCAAGGCGTTCAAGGCCCAGCTCCTGCTCGACGCGATCGCCGAGAAGGAAGAGGTCCAGGTCGGCCAGCAGGAGCTGATCGAGTACCTGCTCGCCAGCGCCCAGCAGTACCGGATGGACCCGAACGAGTTCATCAAGGCCGTGGACGAGGCCGGTCAGGTGCCGTCGATGGTGGCCGAGGTCGGCCGCCGCAAGGCGCTGGCCCAGGTGCTCGAGCGCGCCCAGGTGAAGGACGAGTCGGGCAACGAGATCAACCTCGCCGAGCTCTTCCCGGCCAGCGCCGAGGAGGCGGGCGACGAGGCCGCCCTCGAGGGTGAGGTCGTCGAGGACGAGGTCGCCGAGGAGCAGGGCGAGAAGAAGAAGTCGGACGACCCGACGGCGCTGCCCACCCTCTGAGGCAGGTAGCTCGGGCCAGACAGAACCGGCATCCGGATCGACGAAACTCGGTCGGGATGCCGGTTCTGCTTTCCGCAGAAGTACGACCACCGATCCGGCCCCCACTCCCGGTGGGACGCCAGTGAAATCGGCCGCCGGTCCCGGTCATTCACTCCTACGGGTCTCGCCCCCTGGGGCGTGTCGCCTGGTCAGAGGCCATCCGGGTCATGCACCGTGGGCCCCGATGCGCCCACAGCGAACAACGGCCGGTAGGGGAGGATCACCGGGAGTGGTCCGCGTTAGGGTCAATGCACCGGGTGGTCCACCCGGTACCCGGCTCAGGCAGCCGGACTAGGTGCCAACGTTTTGGGGAGCGACATCGTGAGCCACTTGATCGTTCCGGGGAGCGCCCCGGCGACGAATTCGTTCGACCAGCCGGTGGCCCGCACGGCGTCACCCGGCATGGGTTACGACGACCACGTCTACAACCGCCTCCTGAAGGACCGGATCATCTTCCTCGGTTCCGAGGTGCGCGACGAGAACGCGAACGCGATCTGCGCGCAGATGCTGCTGCTGGCCGCGGAGGACCCGAACAAGGACATCTACCTCTACATCAACTCGCCCGGTGGCTCGGTGACCGCCGGCATGGCGATCTACGACACCATGCAGTACGTCTCCTGCGACGTGGCCACCATCGCGATGGGCCTGGCCGCCTCGATGGGGCAGTTCCTGCTGACCGCGGGGGCCAAGGGCAAGCGTTCGGCCACCCCGCACGCCCGCGTGATGATGCACCAGCCGCTGGGCGGCATCGGCGGTTCGGCCACCGATATCAAGATCCAGGCCGAGCAGATCCTGCACATCAAGAAGCAGATGGCCGAGCTGATCGCCGCGCAGACCGGGCAGACGGTCGAGACCATCACCAAGGACTCCGACCGCGACCGCTGGTTCACCGCGCAGGAAGCCCTGGAGTACGGCATCGTCGACCACGTGGTCCGCTCCGCGCGTGACGTCAGCGGCGGCGGCGGCACCGGCGTCTGAGCCGTCTCGCCGCCCGCCCGTCCGACATCGATCCCACCGGCCTCAGTCAGCATCAGGAGTGACCCGATGAGCTACCCCGACCACCACGCAGGCCTGCACCTGCCGGGTTCCGGTCGCAGCGCCTCCCCGCAGGTCGCCGCGCCGAGCAGCCGCTACGTGCTCCCGAACTTCGAGGAGCGCACCGCCTACGGCTTCAAGCGGATGGACCCGTACACGAAGCTGTTCGAGGACCGCATCATCTTCCTCGGTGTGCAGGTCGACGACGCGTCCGCCGACGACGTCATGGCCCAGCTGATCGTGCTGGAGAGCCAGGACCCGGACCGCGACATCACGCTCTACATCAACAGCCCGGGTGGCTCGTTCACCGCCCTTACGGCAATCTACGACACCATGCAGTACGTGAAGCCGGACATTCAGACCGTCTGCCTCGGCCAGGCCGCCTCGGCCGCCGCCGTGCTGCTGGCGGCCGGCACCAAGGGCAAGCGCCTCGCCCTGCCGAACGCCCGCGTGCTGATCCACCAGCCGGCCATGTCGGGTGGCGACTACGGCCAGGCGTCGGACATCGAGATCCAGGCCAACGAGGTGCTGCGGATGCGTACCTGGCTGGAAGACACCATCGCACTGCACTCGAACCGCAGTTCGGAGCAGGTGCAGAAAGACATCGAGCGGGACAAGATCCTGACCGCCGAAGCGGCTCTTGAGTACGGTCTGGTCGACCAGGTGCTCAGTAGCCGTAAGGGCGTTCAGGTTTCCACCCCGCCCCCGTCCGGCGCCTGACACGCCGACCGAACAGGGGGTGCCGCTGACAGCGGCGTCCCAGTGGCGTTGAATGGTGCTGGGGCCGGTCGGATGCACGACGTGGCGGAGAGCCAGTAAGCCCCCCGGAGGAAGGACTGCGCGTGGCACGCATCGGAGACGGTGGCGACCTGCTGAAGTGCTCTTTCTGTGGAAAGAGCCAGAAGCAGGTGAAGAAGCTCATCGCCGGGCCCGGCGTCTACATCTGCGACGAGTGCATCGACCTGTGCAATGAGATCATCGAGGAGGAGCTGGCCGAGGCCAGCGAGCTCGGCCTGGTCGAGCTGCCGAAGCCGAAGGAGATCTTCGACTTCCTCGAGCAGTACGTGGTCGGGCAGACGCCGGCGAAGAAGAGCCTCGCGGTGGCCGTGTACAACCACTACAAGCGGATCCAGGCGGGCGAGCCCGGCCGGCGCGGCGACGAGCCGGTCGAGATCGCCAAGTCGAACATCCTCCTGATCGGCCCGACCGGCTGCGGCAAGACGTATCTGGCCCAGACCCTGGCCAAGATGCTGAACGTGCCGTTCGCCATCGCCGACGCGACCGCTCTCACCGAGGCCGGTTACGTCGGCGAGGACGTCGAGAACATCCTGCTGAAGCTGATCCAGGCGGCGGACTACGACGTCAAGAAGGCCGAGACCGGGATCATCTACATCGACGAGGTCGACAAGATCGCCCGGAAGTCGGAGAACCCCTCGATCACCCGGGACGTCTCCGGCGAGGGGGTTCAGCAGGCGCTGCTGAAGATCCTGGAGGGCACGACCGCCTCGGTCCCGCCGCAGGGCGGGCGCAAGCACCCGCACCAGGAGTTCATCCAGATCGACACCACCAACGTGCTGTTCATCGTGGGTGGGGCGTTCGCCGGGCTGGACCAGATCATCCAGTCCCGGGTGGGCAAGCGGGGCATCGGGTTCGGCGCCCCCCTGCACCAGCCGAAGGCGGACGCCGACTCCTACGCCGACGTGATGCCGGAAGACCTGCTGAAGTTCGGGCTGATCCCCGAGTTCATCGGCCGGCTGCCGGTGATCACCACGGTCTCCAACCTCGACCGGGAGGCGCTCGTGCGCATCCTCACCCGGCCGAAGAACGCGCTGGTCAAGCAGTACCAGCGGATGTTCGAGATCGACGGCGTGGAGCTGGAGTTCTCCGACGACGCGCTCGACGCCATCGCCGACCAGGCCATCCTGCGCGGCACCGGCGCCCGGGGTCTGCGGGCGATCGTCGAGGAGGTCCTGCTGCCGGTCATGTTCGACGTGCCCAGCCGCGACGACGTGGCCCGCTGCGTGGTCACCCGCGAGGTCGTGCTGGAGAACGTGAACCCGACCCTGGTGCCCCGCGAGGCACCGGTCCGCAAGCCGCGGGAGCGGCGCGAGAAGTCGGCCTGACCCACCGGGCCGCCGGAACCGAACCGAGGCGACCACCCACGTCCATCAATTGAGGACGGGGTGGTCGCCTCGGTCGTTTGCCGCACCACCGGGGGGCGAACGGTTCAATACCCGGTTCGGGTGGTGGTTACCAGCAGGGACTCGGAGAAGATCGCCTGCGTCGCCCCAAGCAGCTACGGGGATGGGGCGCACGGAACTTCTCGGGGGAACGCGAAGTGAATCGGAAAGTATTGGTGGGGCTGGCCGTCCTGGCGATCGGCGGCAGCGCCGTGGCCACCGGCCCGGCCGGGGCCGCAGCCGCGGCGGCACCGAGGGCGGCCGCGGCTCCGGTGGACGGCGCCTCGGTCTCCGGGGTGTCGGACGACGACCTGGTCGGGCCTCTGCAGGTGAAAGCCCGCGCTCTGCGGGAGAAGGCGATCACCCAGGTCCTGAACGGGCAGGCCGAGGTGGAGACCCGCAACGGCAGCAAGGTGGTGCGTCTGGCCGGCGCGGCCGACGCCGCGGATGGCGTGAAGGCACGCGGCAGCGACCCCGGCGAGGGCCAGTACGTGGAACTCGGCCGGCAGACGACCGACAAGATCTTCGTGGTGCTGGCCGAGTTCGGCAATCAGCGCCACCCGCAGTTCCCGGACCAGGACACCGATCCCGGCACACCGGGCCCGGCGGTGTTCGACGGTCCGCTGCGCAATCAGATCCAGAAGCCCGGCGCCGACGACAACTCCACCAACTGGCAGCCGGACTACGACAAGAAGCACTACGAGGACCTGTATTTCGGGGCCGGCGAGTCGCTGCGCACCTACTATGAGACGCAGAGCTCGGGGCGCTACAGCGTCGAGGGCACGGTGACCGACTGGGTGCGGGTGCCGTACAACGAGGCCCGCTACGGCCGATCCGACGGCTATCCCTGCCCCACCTCGGTCTGCACCAACGTCTGGTCCCTGGTGTCCGACGCGCTGAAGGTGTGGGTGGACGGGCAGAAGGCCGCCGGGCGCACCGACGCCCAGATCAAGGCGGACATGGCCGGGTTCGACCGGTGGGACCGCTACGACTTCGACCTGGACGGCAACTTCAACGAGCCGGACGGGTACATCGACCACTTCCAGGTCGTGCACGCCGGCGGGGACCAGGCCGACGGGGACCGCCAGCAGGGCGAGGACGCGATCTGGAGCCACCGCTCGTACGTCAACCGCGACCAGCTGGGGGTCGCCGGACCGGCCGGGAACCGGCTGGGCGGCTCGCAGGTCGGCAACACCGGCATCTGGGTCGGCGACTACACGATGCAGCCGGAGAACGGCGGCATGGACGTCTTCGCCCACGAGTACGGGCACGACCTGGGGCTGCCGGACGACTACGACACGGCCGGGGGCGAGGGCAGCCCGGTGGAGTGGTGGTCGCTGATGGCGCAGAGCCGGCTGAGCGGAGCGGGCGAGCCGGTGGGCAGCCGGGCCGGTGACCTCGGGGCCTGGCAGAAGCTGATGCTGGGCTGGCTGGACTACGAGCTGGTGCCGTTCGGCCGCCGCGACCGGGTCGTGGAGCTCGGCCCGCAGGAGTACAACACCTCCCGGACGCAGGCGGTGATCGTGCCTCTGCCGCTCAAGGAGGTCGTCACCCAGCTGCCGCAGCCACCGAGCGGGTCGTACGAGTGGTGGAGCGGGTCGGGAGACCTGATCTCGCACACCCTCGGCCGGGTGCTCACCGTGCCGAAGGGCGCGCCCAAGCTCACCTTCCAGGCCAACTGGAACATCGAGGACTGCGAGAAGGAGGCCTGCGACTACGCCTACGTGGAGGTCAGCACCGGGGGTACGTGGAAGGCGCTGCCCGGTTCGATCACGAACCCCGCTGAGGGCAACGCGATCGAGGGGGCGAGCAAGGGCTGGCAGCCGGCTTCGTTCGACCTGAGTGCGTACGCGGGCAAGAACATCGCCCTTCGTTTCCGCTACACCACCGACCCGGCCGCGGCCGGCGCCGACCCGAAGCGCCCGGCCGGGCTCTTCCTCGACGACATCACCGTTGCCGGGGCCTTCGCCGACGACGCGGAGAACGGCAACAACGGCTGGCTGGCAAGCGGTTTCGCGCGGACGAAGGGCACCGTTTCCTCGTTCTACGACAACTACTACATCGCCGGGCACCGTTCCTACGTCAGCTACGACCAGTACCTGAAGACCGGCCCGTACAACTTCGGCTGGCCGGACCGGCCGCAGTGGGCCGAGCACTTCCCCTACCAGGAAGGGCTTCTGGTCTCCTACTGGGACCTGTCGCAGGCTGACAACAATGTCAGCGAGCACCCGGGGGAGGGGCGCAACCTCTACGTGGACGCGCACCCGGCCCCGTTGTTCCGCAACGACGGGAAGCCGTTCCGGACCCGCATCCAGCTCTTCGACGCACCGTTCGGCCTGGACAAGACCGACAGCCTCGGCCTGCACACGGCGGGGCAGAAGACGAAGATCCCGAAGCGGCCCGGTAATCCGGTCTTCGACGACAAGCAGAACTACTTCGACCCGGTGCAGCTCGACCACGGGGTGAAGGTGCGGGGTGCCGGGGTGCGGATCGAGGTGCTGAAGCAGAAGAAGACCCAGATGACGGTCCGGGTCACCACCCCCTGAGACCGCCCGACCTCGCAGTTCGACAGCGCCCCGGCCGACCGGCCGGGGCGCCGTTGTGCGTGGGGCGGGGGTGACGGGATCGGCGGGTTTCGTCCAGGTTTATTGCCGTTGATCCGACAAATAACAGAAAGCACCTTAACGGGAGCTGTCGATTGGCTTAGGTTCTACTCCGAGTCCTGCGGCACCTGGACCGTGGGATCGGCGGACTCGGAGGTCTGAGTGCGAAAAGTCCTGGTGGGTCTGGCGACCCTATCCCTGGCCGCGGGAGCGGCGATCACCCTCCCCGGCACGGCCTCGGCGGCGATTCCTCGGGCGCAACCCGCCGTGGACGGTGCCGAGCACACTCACGGCAGTGACGACCTGTCCAGCCCCCAGCAGGACAAGGCCCGGGCTTTGCGCCAGGAGGCCCTGACCCGGGTGCTGAACGGCGAGGCGAAGGTTCAGGAGAGGAACGGCAGCCAGGTCGTCAAGATGGCCGGGCGCAAGGGCAAGGCCGACGACAAGTACGTCGAGCTGGCCCGTGAGCAGACCGACCGGATCTTCGTGGTCCTGGCCGAGTTCGGCGACCAGCGGCACCCGGACTACCCGGACCAGGACACCGACCCCGACTTCGTCGGTCCCACGGTGTTCGACGGGCCGCTGCACAACAAGATCCCGGCGCCGGGCAAGGACGACAACACCACGGTCTGGCAGAAGGACTACAGCCAGAAGCACTACCAGGACCTGTACTTCGGTGAGGGCAAGGGCGTCGAGTCGCTCAAGACCTACTACGAGACGCAGTCGTCCGGGCGCTACAGCGTGGAGGGCACCGTCACCGACTGGGTGAAGCTGCCGTACAACGAGGCCCGCTACGGCCGTTCCAACGGCTACCCCTGCCCGGACACGATCTGCGAGAACACCTGGGAGATGGTGACCGACGGGCTCAAGGCCTGGGTCGCCGACCAGAAGGCCAAGGGGCAGACCGACGCGCAGATCAAGGCCGCGGTCGCCGAGTTCGACCAGTGGGACCGCTACGACTTCGACGGGGACGGCAACTTCAACGAGCCGGACGGCTACGTCGACCACTTCCAGATCGTCCACGCCGGCGGCGACCAGGCCGACCAGGACCCGCAGCAGGGTGAGGACGCGGTCTGGAGCCACCGCTGGTACGCCTACTTCGACCAGGCCGGCGCGGCCGGCCCGGCGAACAACCAGCTGGGCGGCACCCAGATCGGCAACACCGGCATCTGGGTCGGCGACTACACCACGCAGCCCGAGAACGGCGGGCTGAGCGTGTTCGCCCACGAGTACGGCCACGACCTGGGCCTGCCCGACAACTACGACATCTCCGGGGGCGAGGGCAGCCCCGTGGAGTGGTGGTCGCTGATGGCGCAGAGCCGGCTCAGCGGCAAGGGCGAGGCGCTCGGCACCCGGGCCGGTGACATCGGCGCCTGGGAGAAGCTCCAGCTCGGCTGGCTGGACTTCGAGGTGGTGCAGGCCGGTAAGGACAAGAAGCGCACCATCGACCTCGGCCCCTCGGAGTACAACACCAAGAAGCCGCAGGCCGCAGTGGTCGTCCTGCCCAAGAAGAAGGTGCAGGAGAAGCTGGTCGCGCCCGCTGCCGGTGAGTACCAGTGGTACAGCGACACCGGCAACGACCTGACCAACACCCTGACCCGCTCGGTCGACCTGCCGGCCGGCTCGCCCCAGCTGACCTTCCAGGCCAACTGGAACATCGAGGACTGCGGCGAGACCGCCTGCGACTACGCCTTCGTCGAGGTCGACGACGGCAGCGGCTACAAGGTGCTGCCCGGCTCGATCACCAACGCCGCCGAGGGCAACGGCATCGACGGGGTGAGCAAGGGCTGGAAGCCGGCCACCTTCGACCTGTCCGCCTACGCCGGCAAGAAGGTGCAGCTGCGCTTCCGCTACGCCACCGACCCGGCCACCGCGGGCAACCAGGGCGCCGGTCAGCCGGCCGGGATCTTCCTGGACCAGATCGCGGTGCGGGCCGGTGACACGGTCGTGTTCGAGGACGGTGCCGAGACCGTCGACGCGGCCTGGGCGGCGAAGGGCTTCCGACGGGCCCAGGGCACCCAGGAAGTGGAGTACGACCACTACTACATCGCCGCCAACCGGTCGTACATCAGCTACGACAAGTACCTGAAGACCGGCCCGTACAACTACGGCTGGGCCAAGACCCGGCCCGACTACGCGGAGCACTTCCCCTACCAGGAGGGCCTGCTGGTCACCTACTGGGACACCGCGTTCGACGACAACGACGTGAGCGTGCACCCGGGCCAGGGCCGCAACCTGAACGTCGACGCCCACCCCAAGGCCCTGATCCGGTCCGACGGCAAGCCGTGGCGCACCCGGGTGCAGCTGTACGACGCGCCGTTCGGCAAGAAGAAGGCCGACAGCATCACCCTGCACTGGGAGGGCAAGAAGCAGACCATCAAGGGTCTGAAGGGCAACCCGGTCTTCGACGACACCAAGAACTACTTCGACCCCAAGCAGCTCGACCACGGGGTGAAGGTGGCCGGAGCCGGGGTCCGGATCGAGGTGACCAAGCAGAGCGGGGCCTCGTCCACGATCCGGGTGACCACCAAGTGATCTGAACCGCAGTTCGACGACGGCGTCCCGGTCACCGACCGGGGCGCCGTCGGCGCGTCCGGCAGCTGTCGTGCAGTTCACGCCCCTGGATCGGCAGCGGTTCCTGACTTAAGGTTAGGCTGCCCTAAGCCGCTGGTCCCGGTGGCGGTCCCCGAGCTGGGAGCTGAACGAACGCATGACCGACAACCCGTCCGGCGCGCTGTACGCCGAGGTCGTGGCCACCGAACGACTGAGCCCGCACCTGGTGCGGATCGTCTTCGGCGGTCCCGAGCTGTCCGGCTACGAGCCGCTGAACGTGCCGGACGAGGCGGTCGTGCTCTGGTTCCCCCGGCCGGGCCAGGAACGACCCGCGCCGGTGACCGAGAAGGACGGCGTGTGGGGCCACCACGACCCGCAGACCGCGCCGGAGGGCCGCAACTACACCGTGCGGGCCTTCGAAGCGGGTGAGAACGCGCGGATGACCGTCGACTTCGTGGTGCACCCGGGCGGGGTCGCGGGGGAGTGGGCGGTCAACGCCCAGGTCGGGCAGGAGCTGCTGATCACCCGCCCCCGGTGCTGGTACGAGCCCCCGGCCGACGCGAAGTGGATCCTGGCCGCGGCCGACCTGACCGGCCTGCCCGCGCTCGCCCGGATCATCGAGGAGTGCCCGGCCGACGGCCCGCAGGTGCACGCGATGGTCGAGACGGCCGACGCCGACGACCTGGCGGCGCTGCCCACCACCCAGTGCAACGCCCACAGCGTGGACGCGAGCGTGGGCACCGGCAACGGGGTGGCCCCCGGCGCGCTGAGCGACCTGATCGCCGCCAAGCTGCCCGAGCTGCTCGGCCAGGGCCCGGGCTACGTCTGGTACTCCGGTGAGGCGGCGCAGTCCCGGGCGATCCGGAAGCTGATGCGTAAGGAGCACGGCTGGCCGCTGGAGCGGGTGACCACCGTGGGCTACTGGCGTCAGGACGCGGAGCGCTGGGCCGAGACCTACCAGAAGGTCGGGGGCGACCAGCTGGTGAAGGTGTACTACGACGCGATCGAGCACGGCCTCAGCAACGCCGAGGCGTCGGAGCTGCTGGACGAGGAGTACGAGCGAGCCGGGCTCTAGGCCCGGCCCGCCCGGCCCTCAGAACAGGGCCGGCTCCAGGGTGTCGGGATACAGCGCCGCGGTGTTCTTGCCCTCTGCGTCGCGGACGAACAGAGCCAGGTAGCCCCCACCGTCACCCAGTTCCACCGAGGCCGCCCCGGCCACCGGGTCGCCGAGCGACCACTTGCCCGGGTACTTGCCCAGCCGGGTGGCCTCGCCCGGGTCGTCGGAGCAGTCGGCCAGGCCTTCGGGGCAGCGGAACTGCACTCCGACCACGTCCAGGGTCTCCCGGTCGATCCGGCAGACGCTGGACCGGGGCAGGCCCCCGTCGCCGTCGTGGCCGCAGTACACCGCGTCCGGCG
This sequence comes from Kineosporia sp. NBRC 101677, assembly GCF_030269265.1. NCBI lineage: Bacteria > Bacillati > Actinomycetota > Actinomycetes > Kineosporiales > Kineosporiaceae > Kineosporia > Kineosporia sp. NBRC 101677. The sequence goes on along the minus strand of NZ_BSTA01000009.1, from coordinate 304,716 downwards.
TGACGGTGAGCCAGTACATCCGGTCGGCCATCGGGAAGGCGCGCAGGATCCGGCTGCGGTCGGGCGAGAGCAGCAGCACCTCGCTGTACTCGCCGCAGAACGGGTACGAGCGGGCCGGGCCGGCCGGGGCGAGGCAGCCGTCGGCGCCGAACGGATCGCCCTCGTCGAACGCATCGGCGTGACGGATCGTCCAGACGCCCTCCGGGGTGGTGACTTCGGGGAGGTCCTCACCGATGAGGCGCTCGGCCAACGGCAGTTCGGCCAGTTGCGGGTACACCCCGTCCCGCTCGGCCTCGGCGGCCGACTGGCTGGGGATGCTCTCGTCCAGATGATCCACCACCGGAGTGGGGAGCGCCGAAGGAGCGGCCGGCGCCTCGCCGCCCTGGTCCTGGCCGAGGAAGATCAGGGCGCCGAGCAGGATGCCGAGAACGGCGACCCCCGCCATGAGGGGCACCAGGAACGGCAAAGTGCGGGAGGGCCTCGTCCATTGTTCTTGATGTGTCGGTACCGACGCGCCCACCCGGTCGTTCAGGTCGTGCAGGGCGTTGCGCAGGCGGTCGTCGAGGTCGCTCATCGCTGGTCGCCTTCCCCGAGGATCCGGGCCAGCGAGGCCCGGGCCTTGAACAAGTGGGCCTTGGCAGTGCCCTCGGCGCAGCCCATGATCTCGGCCACCTCACGCACACTGCGGTCTTCCAGGTAGGCCAGCACCACGGCCGCGCGTTGCTGCCGGGGTAGCTGCCGGATCGCCGCCAGCACCGTCTCGACCTCTTCTGGGCCGGGAGGCAGTGGCGTGGGGGTACTGCCCAGCCGGAGCAGGGCGGCGGCCTCGACCCGGGCCCGGCGCAGCCGCTTGGAGGCCAGCTGGATGGTGACCCGGCGCAGCCAGGCACCGGGCTGGTCGTAGCGGCCGACCCGGTCCCAGTTCTGCCGGGCCTGCAGCAGCGCGTCCTGGGCCACGTCCTCGGCGGTCAGCCAGCTGCCGGAGACCGCGCAGGCGAGCGTCACCATCCGGCCGAACTCCCGCCGGTAGAACTCCTCGTAGTCCACGACCTGCTTACCCCCGGAGACTGCGCGCGGTGGAGCTGGCATCCCGGCCATCCTTCCCCTCGTGGCTGGTCCATGACCATGCACAGCCGCGGGGTGGGGTGCAGGGTTTACCGACGGCCCCGACTACGCTCTCCGGAATGAACAGCAGCAAGGTGTGGGTGCGCTGATGGCGCGGGTTTCGGGCCACGGGCCGCAGCGCGATGCCAAGGAGACGGCGGCCGCCGAGGCGCTGTCCCGCCGGTCGGCGGAGGTCTACCGGGAGATCCTCGACCGGGCCCCCGAGCACGACCTGGTGCCCAGCCTGGACCGGATCCAGGCGGTGGCCCAGCTGCTCGGCGACCCGCAGCGGGCGTTCGAGGCGGTGCACGTCACCGGCACCAACGGCAAGAGCTCGACCACGCGGATGATCGAGCGGCTGCTGCGCGAGCACAACCTGCGCACCGGCCGGTTCACCAGCCCGCACCTGAACGACGTGCGCGAGCGGATCTCGATCGACGGCGAGCTGATCGACCAGCAGCGCTTCGTCGAGGTCTACGACGAGATCAAGCCCTACCTCGACCTGGTCGACCAGCGCAACGCCGAGGCCGGCAACCCGCGGCTGACGTACTTCGAGGTGCTGGTGGCGATGGCCTACGCGGCGTTCGCCGACACCCCGGTCGACGTCGCCGCGGTCGAGGTCGGCCTGGGCGGCTCGTGGGACGCGACCAACATCGTCGACGCCCGGGTGGCCGTGGTCACCCCGGTGGGGGTCGACCACGAGCGGTTCCTCGGCCACGACCCGGCCACGATCGCCACCGAGAAGGCCGGGATCATCAAACCCGGCGCTGTGGCCGTGCTTTCGGAGCAGCTCGAGGAGGCCATGGAGCCCCTGCTGCAGCGGGCGGCCGAGGTGGGCGCCACGGTGTTCCGGGAAGGGTACGAGTTCAGCGTCAGCAGCCGGGAGGTCGCGGTCGGCGGCCAGCTGCTCACCCTGCAGGGCATCGCCGCGGTCTACCCCGACCTCTTCCTGCCCCTGCACGGCGCGCACCAGGCGCAGAACGCGGCCACCGCGCTGGCCGCGGTCGAGGCCTTCCTGCTGTCCGACGGGCGCGACTGGGCCGAGACCGACAACTCCCGCGAGGGAACGGGTCTCGACATCGACGTGGTGCGGGCCGCGTTCGCCGACGCGAGCTCCCCCGGGCGCCTGGAGATGGTCCGGCAGAGCCCGGCGGTACTGATCGACGCGGCCCACAACCCTTCCGGCGCGCAGGTTCTCGCCGATTCCCTCGAAGAGGCCTTCGGCTTCAGCAAGCTGGTCGGGGTGGTGGCGGTGCTGGAGGACAAGGACGCGGAGGGCATCCTCGGCGCGCTCGAGCCGGTGCTCTCCGAGGTCGTCGTCACCCGCACCTCCTCGCCGCGGGCGATGGACGTGGACGAGCTGACCGAGATCGCCGAGGACGTGTTCGGCGACGACCGGGTGGCCAGCTTCCAGCGGCTCGACGACGCCCTCGACTACGCGATGGGCCAGGCCGAGATCGGCGGGATGATCGGCGGCGGGGTCCTGGCCACCGGCTCGGTGACGATGGCGGCCGACGTCCGCCGGCTCTTCCGGATCCGTTAGAGATCGGGGGTTGACCCTGACGCAGGGTCAACCTTCGAGGATCGCTGTCATGAACACAGCGATCGCGATCCGGGGACTGCAGAAGTCCTATGGTGAGGTCGGCGTCCTGCGGGGCGTCGACCTGGAGGTTCCCGAGGGAACCGTCTTCGGCCTGCTGGGCCCCAACGGCGCCGGCAAGACCACGATGGTCAGGATCATGGCCACCCTGCTGGCCCCCGACGCCGGGCAGGTGCGCATTGCCGGGTACGACCCGGTGCACGAGGCCGACGCGGTGCGCGCCTCGATCGGCCTGACCGGCCAGTTCACCGCGGTGGACGAGCTGCTCACCGGTCACGAGAACATGGTCCTGGTGGCCGACCTGCTGCACCTGGGGCGGCGTGAGGGCCGCCGTCGGGTGGCCGAGCTGCTGGCCCACTTCGACCTCGAAGAGGTGGCCGGCCGCCCGGCGAGCTCGTTGTCCGGCGGCCTGCGGCGTCGCCTCGACCTGGCCATGACCCTGATCGGCCGCCCGCGCATCGTCTTCCTCGACGAGCCGACCACCGGCCTCGACCCGCGCAGCCGCCGCGCGGTCTGGCAGATCGTGCAGGAACTGGTCGGGTCCGGCACCACGATCTTCCTCACCACCCAGTACCTGGAGGAGGCCGACCAGCTGGCCGACCGGATCGCCGTGCTGGACCACGGCCGGTTCGTCGCCGAGGGCAGCCCGGCCGAGCTCAAGCAGCAGGTTCCCGGGGCGCAGAACCTCGACGACGTGTTCCTGGCCCTGACCGGCCGCCCGATTCCCGTTGCTCCCGAGGAGGACTCGCTGTCATGAGCGCCATCGCCCCGAACCTCACCGCAACCACCCCGCGTCCGTTCACCGACTCGCTCACGATGCTGCGACGCGTCCTCAGGCGGGCTCTTCGCTACCCGGGCCTGACCGTGGGCGTGCTGCTCGTGCCGGTGGTGATCCTGCTGCTCTTCGCCGGTCTGCTGGGCCGCCCGCTCGGCGCCGGCATCGGGGTGCAGGGCGAGGGCGGGTACATCAACTACCTGGCACCCGGCGTCTTCCTGATCACCGTGGCCTCCGGCTGCACCAGCAGCGCCGTGGCCGTCTGCGTGGACCTCACCTCCGGCATCGTCGACCGGTTCCGCACCCTGCCGATCTCCCGCGGCGCCTTCCTCACCGGCCATGTGCTGGCCAGCCTGGTGCAGACCGCGATCAGCACCGTGCTGGTGATCGGCGCCGCTGTGCTGATGGGATTCCGGCCCCAGGGAAATGTGCTGGACTGGCTGGCCGCGTTCGGCCTGCTGATGCTGATGGCCCTGGCCATCACCTGGCTGGCGGTGCTGATCGGGCTGCGCTCGCCGAACCCCGAAGCCGCCTCCAACACGCCACTTCTGGTGCAGCTCCTGCCCTTCGTGAGCAGCTCCTTCATCCCCACCGAGACGATGCCCACGGCGGTGCGCTGGTTCGCCGAGTACCAGCCCTTCACGCCACTGGCCGAGACCCTGCGGGCCCTGCTGCAGGGACGCGATCCGGGTTCGGACGCAGTGGTCGCGGTGCTCTGGTGCCTGGCCGTCGGGGTGCTCGCCTACGCTGCTGCTGCCCGCCGTTTCGCCGAGGTCAGGAAGAGCTGAGACACCGATGACGGACGATGCGCGCGCCTCGGTCGGGCCGGTTCCGGCCGACGCGTCGCTCACGATCGGACAGCTGGCCGCCTACACCGCAGTCACGGTGCGGGCGGTTCGGCACTACCACCAGCGGGGACTGCTGGCCGAGCCGGAACGCGACGCCTCGGGCTACCGGCGCTACGGCGCCCGGGCGGTGCTCGACCTGCTGAAGATCCGCACGCTTTCGGAGGCCGGGGTACCGCTGGCCCGGGTGCAGGAGCTCCTCGAGGTGCCGCAGCCGGTGCTGGCCGAGGCAGTGCAGGAAATTGAGGACGATCTCGACCGACAGATCTCGGAGCTCCAGTTGCGTAGGGAGCGGCTCACCGCACTGGGCCGAGGTGAGAATGCCCTCCTGCCGGGTGAACTCGGCAATCTCCTGGAGACGCTGCGGGCAGCGGGAGTGAGTGAGTGGGCGTTGCGGGCGGAACGGGACGGCTGGGTGCTGATTCTCGCCCGGTATCCCGTTCGCGGCCGGGAACTGTTGCTGGACAAGATCTCCTGGCTGGCCGCGCCGACGGCGCTGCGGCAGTACGTGCTCTACGACCAGGCCCAGCACTGGGAGCCGGACGACCCGCGGCTGCGCGAGGTGGCCGACGAGATCATCGGGACCCTCCAGCCGACCGCGGCCGATCTGCCCGAGGGGTGGCAGGAGGAGGACGCGGAACTGGCCCGGATGCTGACGGTGTTGTTCACCGCGGCCAAGACCCCGGCCCTGCTCCAGCTGGAGCAGATGCTCGCCGAGGGGCACCCGAGGTGACCGGGTCCGCGATCCGGGCCCAGCATCGTCCTCAATCGCCGGCGATCGACCGCTCACCGGACTTTTTGTTTTTTGTGGCCGAAGTTCTTCACAAAATGGGCGAAGGCTGACTACTGTCCCTCACAGACGCTACACAGGGGTAGTGATCGGACACGGACGGGGAGGTCGGCATCGTGGCGCGAGTCGGCACCCGTCCGGAGAACCGGCACCAGGCCCGCTTCCTCAGGATCCTGAGAGACAGCGGCCCGCAGTCGCGGGCCGAGCTCGGCGACGCCGTGGAGCTGTCCAAGTCGAAGGTCGCGATCGAGGTCGAGCGGCTGGCCGAGCTGGGCTTCGTGGACGTGGTCGGGCTGGCCGCCTCGCGCGGCGGCCGGCGCTCGCAGATGGTCGCGCTCTCCCAGAACCTGCGCTTCGTCGGTGTCGACATCGGCGCCACCTCGATCGACGTGGCGGTGCTGGACGGTGAGCTGAACCTGCTCGGGCAGGACCGGGCCGAGACCGACGTGCGCCTGGGCCCGGGACCGGTGCTGGACCAGGCCACCGATCTGGTGGCCAAGGTCCGGGCCGAGCTCGACGGCACGATCACCGGGGTCGGGGTGGGGGTGCCGGGCCCGGTCAGCCAGGCCGAGGGCGCACTGGTGGCGCCGCCGATCATGCCCGGCTGGAGCCGCTTCCCGATCCGCGACGTGCTCGGCGCGGCGCTCGGCGCCCCGGTCATGGTCGACAACGACGTGAACGTGATGGCCCTCGGCGAACTGCACGCCGGCACCGCGCGCAGTGTGCGCGACCTGCTCTTCGTCAAGATCGGGACCGGCATCGGCTGCGGCATCGTGGTCGGCGGGGAGATCTACCGCGGGGTGAACGGCTCGGCCGGCGACATCGGGCACATCCAGGTGGACGGCCACGGTCCGGTCTGCGCCTGTGGCAACACCGGCTGCCTGGAGGCCGCCTTCGGTGGCGCCGCCCTGGCCCGCGACGCCGAGGCGGCGGCCCGCAGCGGCCGCTCGGACTGGCTGGCCGAACGCCTGCTGGCCGGAAATCCGCTCTCAGCCAGGGATGTCGGGGCCGCGGCGGACGCCGGGGACCCGGTCAGCCTGGCCCTGGTGCGCGACGGCGGAACCCGGATCGGCAAGGTCCTGGCTTCTCTGGTCAGCTTCTTCAACCCTGGTCTGGTGGTGATCGGGGGCGGCGTGGCCGGCCTCGGTCACCCTCTGCTCGCCGAGATCCGCAGCGTCGTCTACCGCCGTTCGCTTCCTCTGGCGACCGGCAATCTGCCCATCGTCCTGTCCGAGCTCGGCGGCACCGCGGGAGTCGTGGGTGCCGGGCGGCTCATCTCAGACTCGGTATTCGCCACCAACTGAACGTTCTTCGCGCTCCATCCTGACCTCGACGAGGAGGCCACAGTGGACGACGTCCTGCTGCGCATGCGCGGCATCGTCAAGCAGTTCCCCGGTGTCCGGGCCCTGGACGGCGTCGACCTCGACGTCGCCGCGGGCCAGGTGCACTGTCTTCTCGGCCAGAACGGCGCCGGGAAGTCCACCCTGATCCGGGTTCTCGCCGGAGCCCACCGCCCGGACGAGGGGCAGATCACCTGGGCGGGCGAGGAGGTCAGCTTCTCCTCGCCCTCGGCCGCCATCCAGCGCGGCATCGCCACCATCTACCAGGAACTCGACCTGGTGCCCGGTCTTTCGGTGGCCGACAACCTCTACCTGGGGCACGAGAAGGCCACCGCCGGGTTCGTGCACCGCGGAGCCCAGGGGGCGGCCGCCCAGCAGGTGCTGAAGAAGCTCGGCCACCCGGAGATCCCGGTCGGCCGTGAGGTGGGCCGGCTCTCGGCCGCGCAGCAGCAGATCGTCAGCCTGGCCCGCGCCCTGGCCCGGGACGCCCGGCTGATCGTGATGGACGAGCCGTCGGCGGTGCTGGCCCACGACGAGGTGGAGAACCTGTTCCGGGTGATCCGCGACCTGATCGCCGAAGGCGTTGCGGTGGTGTACATCTCGCACCGTCTGGAGGAGATCCGGCAGATCGGTGACCAGGTCACGGTGCTGAAGGACGGTCGCACGGTGGCCACCGGGCTGCCGGCCCGGAGCACGCCCACCGCAGACCTGGTGTCGCTGATGACCGGGCGGCGGGTGGAGTACCTGTTCCCGGCACGCGACGAGGCACCGGTGTTTCCCGAGGAGTTCCTGCTCAAGGTCGACGGTCTGGGCCTGAAGGGCTCTTTCGAGGACGTCAGCCTGACCGTCCGGCCCGGCGAGATCGTCGGTCTGGCGGGGCTGGTGGGGGCCGGGCGCTCGGAGGTTCTGGAGACGATCTACGGGGCCCGGCGGCGTACCTCCGGTTCGGTGGTCATGGACGGGCGCGAGCTGCCGGCCGGTTCGGTGCGGGCGGCGGTGAAGGCGGGAATGGGGCTGGCGCCGGAAGAGCGCAAGAGCCAGGCCCTGCTGCTGGGTGAACCGGTGGCCCGTAACGTCACGCTGGCCTCGCTGCCGAGGATGACCAAGGGCCTGCCCGGCTGGCTGGACCGGCGCCGGGAGCGGACCACGGCGCAGGAGGCGACGTCCGGGCTGGAGGTGCGCCCGGCCGACGTGACCCGGCCGGTACGAACGCTTTCCGGCGGCAACCAGCAGAAGGTGGTGCTGGCCCGGTGGCTGCTCGGGTCGACCCGGCTGCTGCTGCTCGACGAGCCGACGCGAGGTGTGGACGTGGGCGCCCGCTCGGAGATCTACGCCCTGGTGCGGCGCCTGGCCGACGCCGGGATGGGCGTCCTGCTGGTCTCCAGCGAGGTTCCGGAGGTGCTCGGCCTGGCCGACCGGGTGCTGGTGATGCGTGAAGGGCGGGTGGTGCACACCGCCCCGGCCGGTGAACTCGACGAGCACCGGGTGCTCGACCTGGTGATGGAAGGAATCGTGCGATGAGCGAGGCCCTTTCCGAAGACCGGACGGCCGCCCCGGCGGCGGCGCCGGCCCGCTCCGGCGTGCTGGCCCGGCTGCGCGGCACCGAGGTGCGCAACCTCGGCCTGGTGGCGGTGCTCGCCGTGCTGGCCGTGATCGGGGCGGCCTCCAGCGAGAACTTCCTGACCGCCGACAATCTCGAGAACATCCTGGTCAGCTCGGCCACGATCGGTGTGGTCACGATCGGCATGACGTTCGTGATCATCGGCGGCGGCATCGACCTGTCGGTGGGTGCGCTGGTGGCCCTGGCCTCGGTCTGGGCCACCACCCTGGCCACCCAGTCGTACGGGCCGTGGATGATGGCGCTCTGCGCGATCCTCGTCGGGGCCGGCGCCGGGCTGGTGAACGGCCTGCTGATCGCCTACGGCCGGCTGGTCGCCTTCATCGTCACCCTGGCCATGATGGTGTCGGCCCGGGGGCTGGCCGCCCGCCTGGCCGACAACCGCTCCCAGGTGGTCACCGAGCAGCCGATCAAGGATCTGGCGACCACCGACGTCCTCGGGATCCCGCTCCTGGTCATTATTCTCGCCCTGGTGGCGACCGTGGGCTGGGTGCTGCTGAACCGCACCACCTTCGGCCGGCGCACCTTCGCGATCGGCGGCAACACCGAGGCCGCCCGGCTGGCCGGCATCGACACCCGGCTGAACACGGCCCTGCTCTACGTGCTCTCCGGAACCTGCTGCGGGATCGCCGCGATCATGCTGCTGGCCCGCACCACCACCGGCTCCAGCACCCACGGCCAGCTCTACGAGCTGGACGCGATCGCCGCCGTGATCATCGGCGGGACCCTGCTCACCGGCGGCCGCGGCACCCTGGTCGGCTCGGTCCTGGGCGTGCTGGTCTTCACCGTGATCACCAACATCTTCATCCTGAACAACCTGCCCACCGAGACCCAGAACATCGCCAAGGGCCTGATCATCGTCGCGGCCGTGCTGCTCCAGCGCCGCGCGAACCGCGAAAGCAGCTCCAGCTAGGGCATTCCCGCCCACCCATCCCACGGAGGTTCCGATGGACCGTTTCGCTCTCGACCGCCGGCGTCTGCTCGTCGGGTCCGGACTGCTCGGTGCGGCCGGCTTCCTCGCCGCCTGCACCAGCAACGAGCCGGAGACCGAAGACACCGCCGCCACCACCCAGGCGGCCGCCACCGGCAGCGGCAACGACGAGCCCGGCCAGGAGGTGGTGATCGGGTTCAGCGCCCCGGCCGCCGACCACGGCTGGATCGGTGCGATCACCACCAAGGCCGAGGAGGAGGCCAAGAAGTACCCGGACGTCGACTTCCAGGCGGTCGAGGGCAGCAACGACGTGAACCAGCAGATCTCCCAGGTGGAGACGCTGATCAGCCGCAACGTCGACGTGCTGGTGATCCTGCCGTTCGACGGCAACGCCCTGACCGAGGTCGGGGTGAAGGCGATGGAGGCCGGGATCCAGGTGATCAACCTCGACCGGGTGTTCTCCTCGCCCCGGGGTGCGCGCACCTGGATCGGCGGCGACAACTACGGCATGGGCGCCGCGGCCGGGTACTTCCTGGTGCAGCAGCTGCAGGCGAAGGGCGTGAAGAACCCGGTGATCGGCGAGGTCCAGGGCATCGCCGACCTGCCGCTCACCCAGGACCGCAGCAAGGGCTTCGCCGAGGCCCTGGCGACCGCCGGGTTCAAGGTCTCCAACCAGGTCAGCGCCCAGTTCACGGTCGAGTCCGGGCAGCAGGTGACCAGCAACCTGCTGCAGGCCGCGCCGAAGCTCGACGCGCTCTGGAACCACGACGACGACCAGGGCCTGGGCGTGCTGGCGGCGATCGACCAGGCCGGGCGGGACGAGTTCATCATGGTCGGCGGGGCCGGCTCGAAGAACATGATGGACCTGATCAAGGCCGACTCCGGGGTGGTCAAGGCGACCGTCACCTACCCGCCGAGCATGGCCGCCTCGGCGGTCAAGCTGGCCCGGCTGGTGGGGCAGAACAAGGGGATGTCCGACCTGGTCGAGCTCGGGGTGCCCGCCTCGATCACGCTGACCAGCGAGACCGTGACCAAGGAGAACGTGGACCAGTACCTCTCTCTGGGATTCGAGTCCTGATGGCGGAAAACACCCTCGGGGTAGGGATGATCGGCTACGCCTTCATGGGGGCGGCGCACTCCCAGGCGTGGCGTTCGGCCGGGCACTTCTTCGACCTGCCGGCCACCGCCCGGATGACCGCGATCTGTGGCCGGGACCGGGCGGCGACGGAGGGCGCGGCGGCGAAACTCGGCTGGGAGAGCGTGGAGACGGACTGGCGGGCGCTGCTCGAACGGGACGACATCCAGATCATCGACATCTGCTCACCCGGGGACACCCACGCCGAGATCGCGATCGCCGCGCTGGCCGCGGGCAAGCACGTGCTGTGCGAGAAGCCGCTGTCCAACACGGTGGCCGAGGCCGAGCTGATGGTGGCCGCGGCCCAGCAGGCCCGGCTGCACGGGGTGCGCTCGATGGTCGGGTTCAACTACCGGCGGGTGCCGGCCATCGCGCTGGCCCGCAAGCTGGTGTCCGAAGGCCGGCTGGGGGAGATCCGGCACGTGCGGGCCCAGTACCTGCAGGACTGGATCATCGACCCGCAGTTCCCGCTGGTCTGGCGGCTGCAGGCGGAACGGGCCGGCAGCGGGGCGCTGGGCGACATCGGCGCCCACATCGTCGACGCCACCCAGTTCATCGTGGGCGACCAGCTGGCCGGGGTGAGCGGGCTGACCGAGACCTTCGTCAAGGAACGCCCGTTGCCTGCTGCCTCGTCCGGTCTCTCAGCCGGTACCGGAGGCGGCACCGGTGCAGTGACCGTGGACGACGCGGCCCTCTTCATCGGCCGGTTCGGCAGCGGGGCCCTCGGGTCGTTCGAGGCCACCCGGTTCGCCGGGGGGCGCAAGAACGCCATCCGGATCGAGGTGAACGGCAGCCTGGGCAGCCTGGCCTTCGACTTCGAGTCGATGAACGAGCTGCACCTGTACGACGGCACCGCCGCCGCGGAGACCGGGGGGTTCACCCGGATCCTGGTCACCGAGCCGGAGCACCCGTACCTGAGGGCGTGGTGGCCGGCCGGGCACCTGATCGGCTACGAGCACTCCTTCACCCACGAGATCGCTGACCTGCTGACCGATCTGGGCAACGGCACCGACCCCACGCCGTCGTTCGAGGAGGGGCTGCAGGTGCAGCAGGTGCTGGCCGCGGTGGCCGACTCGGCCGCCGCCGGATCGCGCTGGCAGTCGCTGCCCGCGCCGGTCGCCGCCACCAGCGCCGCCTGATTTTCCCGCACGCGATGGTTCCCGCCGGTGCTGGCACACCGGCGGGAACCCACCAGGAAGGAGAACAGCACCTAGCTCGAGATCGGAACGCCCCCCTGACCGCTCCAGTCTAGGAGACACAGCATGTTCGACGCACCATCGCAGAACGAGCCATCAGCCCTGGCCAGAGCCCTGCGGCTGAACCGTCGTCAGCTCTTCGCAGCGAGCACCGGACTGGCCGCCGCGGCTGCCGTCGCGGTGCCCGCCCTGCCCGCCTCGGCCGCTCCGGCCGGCCGGGGAGGAGGCGGTTCGATCCCCCGGGGCAAGCGCGGGATCATCCTCTACACCGTGCGCGACGCCATCTCCCGCGACCCGAACGCGTTCAACGGCCCCTCCGGTTTCAAGGAGGTGTTCGAGGCCCTGGCGAAGATCGGCTACAAGCAGATCGAGTTCGCCGGCTACAACCAGCACGCCAACGCCCCCGGCGGCGCCTCGCTGGAGTCGGTCGAGGGCGCCAAGCAGCTGCGCAAGTGGCTGGACGACAACGGCCTGCGGGCCCAGGGCAACCACGGCTTCATCCCCTCCTCCTGGCCGTTCACCGACGCCGACCTGGAGCGCTTCAAGCTGCACACCGAGATCGCCAACATCCTCGGCATGCAGCACATCGGCACCGGCGCCGACCCGACCAACAGCGCCTTCAAGGCCGACTGGGACGTGGCCGCGGAGAAGTGGAACGCGCTGGGCAAGATCGCGGCGCGGGCCGGGCTGAAGCTCTACACCCACAACCACGACGCGGCGTACAGCTTCCTGCTCGACAGCGGCCCGGCCGACGCGGCCGGCAACCCCACGCGCAGCAGCGGGATCCGGCGGCTGGAGTACTTCCTCAAGATCACCGACCCGAAGTTCGTGCACCTGGAGATGGACGTGTTCTGGGCGCACGTGGCCCAGTACAAGTTCAGGGAGTTCACCGCCCCGGACGGCTCCACCCGCAAGGACCTGTTCGACCCGGCCGCCACCGTGCTCACCGCCAACGCCCGGTTCCCGCTGTTCCACGCCAAGGACGGTGAGCCCGACCAGGACGTACCCAACGGCTACAACATCGTGCCCTTCGGCACCGGGCAGATCGACTACGAGAAGTTCTTCCGCCGGGTGGGGCGCACCGACAGCCGTAACCCGATGGTCGAGCAGGACACCGCCCCGGGTGGCACCACCGCCCCGGCCCAGTCGCTGCAGCACGCGAGGATCGGTTACCAGCACCTGGCGAGCCTGTGATGCCGGCTCGCAGCCTGCTCCGGATCAGGCTGTTCACCCTGCTCCTGGCCGGGGTGCTGACCTCGGCCACGGTGCTGGCGATGGTGCTGGCCAACCCGGCCTCCTCGCGGGCCGCCGACAGCGCGGCGGGGCACCACGGGGCCAAGCCGGCGGCCGAGGCCCCCGGTGATCCGGACGACCCGGTGAACTGGGAGAACTACGAGAAGATCCTGCTCACCAAGGACACCGGGGAGCCGATCGATCTGGCCGTGCTGCCCGACCGGAGGGTGCTCACCACGGCCCGCGACGGGGTGGTGCGTCTGGTCGACCCGACCACCGGGGTGAGCTCCCAGGCCGGGAAGTTCGACGTCTACAACAACTCCGAGGACGGTCTGCAGACCGTCACGCTCGACCCGGGCTTCGCCGAGAACGGCTGGGTCTACTTCTTCTACGCGCCGAAGACGATGGACGCGCCGTACCCGGCCAGCACGCCGGCCGGTTCGGCGCCGAACACCCTCCCGGCCGGGCAGGAGGAGTCCTACTGGGACCAGTGGAAGGGCTACAACCAGCTCTCCCGGGTGAAGTTCGACCTCAAGAGCGGCAAGCTCGACCTGGAGTCGGAGCAGGTGATCATCAAGGTCGAGGTGCAGCGCGGGCAGTGCTGCCACGTGGCCGGTGACGTCGACTTCGACGCCGAGGGCAACCTCTACCTGGCCACCGGCGACAACACCCCGGCCAGTACCCCGGGGGCCAACGGCTTCGCGCCGAACAACGACCGGCCCGGCTACAACCCCGGTTTCGACTCCCGCCGGGGCGCCGGCAACACGAACGACCTCCGGGGCAAGATCCTGCGGATCAAGGTCGCCGCCGACGGCTCGTACACCGTGCCCGAGGGCAACCTCTACCCGGAAGGCACCGCCAAGACCCGGCCGGAGATCTTCGTCCAGGGGGTGCGCAACCCGTTCCGGATCGACGTCGACCCGGAGACCAAGAGCGTCTCCTGGGGTGACTACGGGCCGGACTCGGCGGTGCCCAGTGCCGAGCGCGGTCCGATGGGCCTGGTCGAGTGGCAGACCACCGGGATCGACAAGCCGATGAACTCGGGCTGGCCGTACTGCACCGGCAACAACTTCAACTACAACGAGTGGAACTTCGAGACGTCCGCCCCGGGTGAGTTCTTCGACTGCGCCGCGGGTGCGGAGAACAACTCGCGGTGGAACACCGGTCTGGACACCCTGCCGCCGGCCACGCCCGCCACCCTCTACTACGGGGACGACGCGGACGACCAGCCCTGGCCGGAACTGACCGACTTCGACCCGCAGGGTGGTCAGGGCCCGATGGGCGGGCCGGTCTACCACTACGACGCCGACAACACCTCCACCACCAAGTTCCCCGAGTACTGGGACGACAAGGCGTTCTTCGCCGAGTTCTCGCAGGATTACCTCGCGGCGTTCACCGTCGACTGGCCGGCCGGCCCGGTGTCGAAGATCGAGCACTTCCTGCCGAACAAGGACCTGACCACCGGCAACCAGGCGATCACCGACAGCCCGATCGACATCGAGTTCGGGCCCGACGGTTCGCTGTACGTGCTGGACTACGGGGACGGCTTCTTCCGGCAGAACCCGGACGCCGGGCTCTACCGGATCGACTGGGCCCCGGGCAACAAGTCGCCCCAGGCCCGGATCACCGCCGACCCGGTCAGCGGCAGCAAGGCCCCGCTGAAGGTGGAGTTCTCGGCCGAGGACTCGGTGGACCCGGAGGGCAAGGAGCTCAAGTACGAGTGGGACTTCGACGCCGACGGCACGTTCGACGCCACCGGCGTCACCACCTCGTACACCTACGAGGAGCTCGGCCGGTACACGCCGATCCTGCGGGTCACCGACCCGGAGGGGAAGTTCGGCCTCACGTCCACCGCGATCAGCGTGGGCAACGTGGCGCCGACGGTGAACGTCACCACCCCGGCCGACGGGTCGTTCTTCAAGTGGGGTGACGGGGTTCCGTTCACCGTGACCACGAACGACGCCGAGGACGGCACCGCGACCGTCTGCAACCGGGTCTCCTGGACCTTCGGTCTCGGTCACGACCTGCACGCCCACCCGCTCAGCCAGGGCTCGGGCTGCACGTTCACGATCAACACCCCGGCCGACGCCCAGGAGCACGGCGCCACCGAGAACATCTTCGGGGTGGTGGTGATCCGCTACACCGACGCCGGGGCGAACGGGGTGCCGGCCGCCACCGGTGAGGTCTCGATGATCCTCAACCCGGACGTGCAGCAGGCCGAGTGGGCCGACGAGCAGAAGGGCGTCGAGATCGTGGACGACGCCGCGGCCGGCGGTCTGCGCAAGGTCACCTCGTTCGACGAGGGAGACCACCTCGGCTGGGACCCGGTGAACCTGGACGCCGTCGGGTCGGTCACGGTGGCCTCGTCCGGGGCCGGCACCCTGAAGTTCCACTGGGGTGAGCCCACCGCCGAACCGTTCGCGGAACTGGCCGTGGACAGTGCGGCGATCGCCGAGAAGACGGTGAAGCTCACCGAAAAGCCCAAGGGGACGGGCAAGCTGTTCGTCACCTCGAGTGGTGGGGTGATCCTCGACCAGCTGACGTTCGTCAAGGGCGACGGGGGTGGTGGGGAGGACCCCGACGACACCACGCCGCCCGCGGTGACCGTCACCGGGATCGAGGCCGGGGCGTCCATCGGTGACTCGAAGTCGGTCAAGCCCGCCTGGGAGGCGACCGACGAGGGTGGCCTGGACACCGTCGCCGGCACCCTGGACGGCGCCGAGATCAAGTCGGGCGCCGAGATCCCGCTGTGGAAACTGGATCTGGGCAAGCACTCGGTCAGTGTGACGGCGACCGACAAGGCCGGGCTGAAGACCACGAAGACGGTCGAGTTCACCACGGTCACCTCGTTCGCCGACGTCAAGGCCCTGGTCACCCAGTTCCGCAAGGACGGCAAGGTGACCAAGGCCGGGGCGGTGCTGCTGCAGGCCGAGCTCGAGACGGCCCGTCAGCTGAAGAACCCGAAGAAGAAGGTCACGGCGCTGAAGGTGTTCAGCGCCTCCGTGACGAAGGCGATCGTGAAGGACGCCGATGTCCGGGCCGCGTTGAAGCGTGACGCGGCCGACCTGATCAAGCAGGTGCAGAAGTAGGTCCGTGCCGCCCGGGTCCTCGTCGCAGGACCCGGGCGGCCTTTCTCGCTGGGAGGTTCAGATGGCACGACCGATCACCCTTTTCACCGGGCAGTGGGCCGACCTGCCGTTCGAGGAGGTCTGCCGGCTGGCCTCCGGGTGGGGCTACGACGGACTCGAGATCGCCTGCTGGGGCGACCATCTCGACGTGGTGCGGGCGGTCGAGGACGATGTCTACCTGCAGGGTCGCCGCGACCTGCTGGCCGAGCACGGCCTGAACGTGTACGCGATCTCCAACCACCTCACCGGCCAGGCGGTCTGCGACGACCCGATCGACGTGCGGCACCGCGGCATCCTCTCCGACCGGGTCTGGGGCGACGGATCGCCCGAGGGCGTGCGCACCCGGGCCGCCGAGGAACTCAAGTACACCGCGCGGGCCGCGGCCCGGCTCGGGGTGAACACCGTGGTCGGCTTCACCGGCTCGGCGATCTGGAAGTACGTGGCGATGTTCCCGCCGGTCTCCCAGGACCTGGTGGACGCCGGGTACCAGGACTTCGCCGATCGCTGGAACCCGATCCTCGACGTGTTCGACTCCGAAGGCGTGCGATTCGCCCACGAGGTACACCCGTCCGAGATCGCCTACGACTACTGGACGGCGCAACGGGCCCTGGAGGCGGTCGGGCACCGGGAGGCCTTCGGGCTGAACTGGGACCCGTCGCACTTCGTCTGGCAGGACCTCGACCCGGTCGGTTTCCTCTGGGACTTCCGGGACCGGATTTACCACGTGGATTGCAAGGATGCCAAGCGTCAGGTGGGCAACGGCCGCAACGGCCGCCTCGGCTCGCACCTGGCCTGGGCCGACCCGCGCCGGGGCTGGGACTTCGTCTCCACCGGCCACGGCGACGTGCCCTGGGAGGCCTGCTTCCGGATGCTCAACGCGATCGGCTACGACGGCCCGATCTCGATCGAGTGGGAGGACGCCGGCATGGACCGGCTGGTCGGTGCCCCCGAGGCCCTGCAGTTCGTGCGCTCGCAGTTGTTCGACCCGCCGGCCGCCGCCTTCGACGCGGCGTTCAGCACCCGATAGGCCGCAGAGAAGGGTCGGAGGAGGGCCAGCAGAGGAAGCGCGGCAACCTTTGACAGACTGGGCGGGTGCGTAACCCGACCCGGACCATGGCCGCAACCGTCCTCGTCAGCGAGGCACTGGTGATGTTCTTCGCCGGGCTGGTCGCCAAGTCGCTCTCCGACCTGTCGACCGGGGCGGCGCTGGGCATCAGCTGCGCGCTCGCCCTGGCCCTCCTGCTCACCGCCGGGATGCTGCGTAGCCGTACGGGTTACGTGGTGGGCTCGCTGCTGCAGGTGCTGATCATCGGGTTCGGCTTCTGGGTGCACACCATGCTGTTCGTCGGGGTGGTGTTCGCCCTGTTGTGGATCGTGTCACTCCGGATCGGGGTGCGGCTGGAGCGCGAGAGCGCTCAGCGGTGGGCGCTTCACGAGGCCGAGCAGGCGAAACGGGCCCGGGACGGGGAGCCGACCGAGCCGGCCTGAGCCGTCCGCTCATCGCACCGGCCGACCGCCGGTCCGATCGCCGGGGACGTGGTCCGGGACAGTTCACGTTCACCTGGGTTAGCGTCCACCTCATGCGCATCGTCATCGCCGGAGCCCACGGGAAGATCGCTCTGATCCTGGGCCGGATGCTCCACGACCGCGGCGAGGACGTGGTCGGGATCATCCGGAACCCGGCCCAGGCCGACGATCTGCGCGCGGTGGGGGTGACCCCGGCCGTGCTGG
This sequence comes from Kineosporia sp. NBRC 101677, assembly GCF_030269265.1. Taxonomy (NCBI): domain Bacteria; kingdom Bacillati; phylum Actinomycetota; class Actinomycetes; order Kineosporiales; family Kineosporiaceae; genus Kineosporia; species Kineosporia sp. NBRC 101677. Next base: position 287,290 of record NZ_BSTA01000009.1, on the reverse strand, counting down.
ACCTGGAGAAGTCGGACACCGAGGCGGTGGTGCGGCTCCTGGCCGGCGCCGACGCCGTGGTCTTCGCGGCCGGAGCGGGCCCGGGCAGCGGGGCCCAGCGCAAGGACACCGTCGACCGGGCGGCAGCGGTGCTGCTGGCCCAGGCGGCCGAGAAGTCCGGCGTCCGGCGGTATGTGCAGATCTCCAGCGTGGGGGCCGACGCGGTGGCCGACGGCGCGCGGCCGGACGGGCTGGACGACGTCTTCTACGCCTACCTGGTGGCCAAGCTGGCCGCCGAGGACGACCTGCGCGGGCGCGACCTGGACTGGACCATCCTGCGGCCGGGGGCACTGATCGACGGGCCCGGCACCGGCCAGGTGAAGCTGGCGCCGAAGGTCAACCGGGGGTCGGTCCCGCGGGCCGACGTGGCTGCGGTGGTCGTGGCCCTGCTCGACGCCCCGGCCACCGCCGGCAAGGTGCTCGAACTGGTCTCCGGCAACTCCGAGATCGCCGCCGCCGTCCGTAAGGCCTGACTTTCAGGCGGCCGATCCGGGGTCGGGGGTGTCCGGGTCGGTCTGCTCCTGGTCGGGGGAGCGGCGGGGCAGCGGGATCACGGTGGCCAGCAGGGCCGGCCGGTTGTCGTTCTCCACGGCGGCCGTCAGCACCGACGCCAGCACGGTGGTCAGCGACGGGCGTTCCATGACTCCTCCAGCTGCTTCAGCTACTGCTCGACGGACGCGGCCACGGGTGGCCGCACGGTGTTCCATCGCCCGCGACCAGGCCGGTCCTGAGTCGCCGAACAGGTGACGGGCGGGGACCGGACACCGATCGGTGTTCAGTAGGCTCTGCCTGCCCGGCCCGGAACGATCGGCCGGGCATCCGTGTCTTGAACTGTCGAGAGGGAAAACGATCATGGCCTCGGAGCGGACGCTCGTTCTTGTGAAGCCGGACGGCGTGCGCCACCGTCAGATCGGCGAGGTGCTGCGCCGCATCGAGACCAAGGGCTACGACGTCGTCGCCCTGCAGATGCTGGTGCCGACCGCCGAGCTGCTGGAGAAGCACTACGAGGAGCACGTCGGCAAGCCGTTCTACGGCGCCCTGGTCGAGTTCATGATGTCCGGCCCGGTGGTCGCCGCCGTGGTCGAGGGTCAGCAGGTCATCCCGGCGTTCCGCTCGCTGGCCGGGGCCACCGACCCGATCAAGGCCGCCCCCGGCTCGATCCGCGGCGACCTGGCCCGCGACTGGGGCACGAAGGTCCAGCAGAACGTGGTTCACGGCTCCGACTCGCCCGAGTCCGCGGCCCGTGAGATCGCCCTCTGGTTCCCCTCGCTGTAGCTCTCGCGCAGGGCCAGGGACTCCGGCTTTCGTCCAGAGTCCCTGGTCCCGCTTAAACTGGCCCGATGCGTACGGACACCCAGCCGGCAGTGAGCGGCGAATCGGTCTTCGACCGGCTCGAGGCGCTCCTGCCGTTCGTCTCCAAGCCGATCCAGTACGTCGGCGGTGAGCTCAACTCCACGATCAAGGAGTGGGACTTCGCCGGCCCGGAGACCGTGCGCTGGGCCCTCATGTACCCGGACGCGTACGAGGTCGGCCTGCCCAACCAGGGCACCATGATCCTGTACGAGGTCCTGAACGAGCGGCCCGACGCCCTGGCCGAGCGCACCTACGCGGTGTGGCCCGACCTGGAGAAGCTGATGCGCGAGCACGGCGTTCCCCAGTTCACGGTCGACGCCCACCGCCCGGTGGGCGACTTCGACGTGCTCGGCCTGTCGTTCTCCACCGAGCTCGGCTACACCAACATGCTCACCGCCCTCGACCTGGCCGGCATCCCGCTCAGCGCCGCCGAGCGCGGGGTCGAGCACCCGATCGTGCTGGCCGGCGGACACGCCGCCTTCAACCCCGAGCCGATCGCCGACTTCATCGACGCCGCCGTGCTCGGTGACGGCGAGCAGGCCGTCGGCATCATCACCGACGTGATCCGGGAGTGGAAGCAGGAGGGCCGCCCGGGCGGCCGCGAGGAGCTGCTGTTCCGCCTCTCCGGCACCGGCGGGGTCTACGTCCCCTCGATGTACGACGTGGAGTACCGGCCCGACGGCCGGATCAGCCGGGTCGCCCCGAACCGGGCCGGCGTGCCCTGGCGGGTCAGCAAGCACACCGTGATGGACCTCGACGAGTGGCCCTACCCGAAGAAGCCGCTGGTCCCGGTGGCCGAGAGCGTGCACGAGCGGATGAGCGTGGAGATCTTCCGCGGCTGCACCCGCGGCTGCCGCTTCTGCCAGGCCGGGATGATCACCCGGCCGGTGCGCGAGCGCTCGATCCAGGGCATCGGCTCGATGGTCGACGCCGGTCTGAAGGCCACCGGGTTCGAGGAGGTGGGCCTGCTCAGCCTGAGCTCGGCCGACCACTCCGAGATCGCCGAGGTGACCAAGCAGCTGGCCGACCGCTACGACGGCACCAACACCGGGCTGTCGCTGCCCAGCACCCGGGTCGACGCGTTCAACATCGACCTGGCCCAGGAGCTGTCCCGCAACGGCCGGCGCTCCGGCCTGACCTTTGCCCCGGAGGGCGGCAGCGAGCGGATCCGCAAGGTGATCAACAAGATGGTCACCGAGGACGACCTGGTGCGTACCGTCGCCGCGGCCTACGGCGCCGGCTGGCGGCAGGTGAAGCTCTACTTCATGTGCGGTCTGCCCACCGAGACCGACGAGGACGTGCTGCAGATCGCCGAGCTGGCCAAGCGGGTGATCCAGACCGGCCGCGAGGTCTCCGGCACCCGGGACATCCGCTGCACGGTCTCGATCGGCGGGTTCGTGCCCAAGCCGCACACCCCCTTCCAGTGGGTCGGCCAGACCGACCCCGAGGTGGTCGACGCGCGGCTGGCCAAGCTGCGCGACGCGATCCGCTCGGACAAGCGCTACGCCAAGGCCATCGGTTTCCGCTACCACGACGGCAAGCCCGGCCAGGTCGAGGGGCTGCTCTCGCGCGGCGACCGCCGGGTCGGCCAGGTGATCCGCGCGGTCTGGGAGGACGGCGGCCGGTTCGACGGCTGGAGCGAGCACTTCTCCTACGAGCGCTGGATGAGCTGCGCCGAGAAGGCCCTGGCCGACACCCCGGTGGACGTGGCCTGGTACACCACCCGGGAGCGGGAGGAGACCGAGGTCCTGCCCTGGGACCACCTCGACTCCGGGCTCGACAAGGAGTGGCTCTGGGACGACTGGCAGGACGCCCTGTCCGAGGACGAGGTCGAGGACTGCCGCTGGACGCCGTGCTTCGACTGCGGGGTCTGCCCGCAGATGAACACCGAGATCCAGGTCGGCCCGACCGGCCGCTCGCTGCTGCCGCTCGCGGTCAAGTCCTCGCTGCCCACCCAGACGCACACCCACACCCACACGCCGATCACCGGGCCGGTCGGCTGATGGCGGCGCGCACGCCGGACGGCCCGCCGCCGCCCCCGGTCGTCCAGAAGCTCCGCCTGCAGTACGCCAAGCGAGGCAGGCTGCGCTTCTCCAGCCACCGCGACTTCCAGCGGGCGCTGGAGCGGGCCGTGCGCCGGGCCGCGATCCCGATGGCCTACTCGGCCGGGTTCCACCCGCACCCGAAGATCTCCTACGCCAACGCCGCGCCCACCGGCACGGCCAGCGAGGCCGAGTACATCGAGATCTCGCTGGCCGAGCGCCGGGAGCCGCAGGCGATCCGGGACTCGCTGAACGAGGCGCTGCCCGACGGCCTGGACATCATCGACGTGGTGGAGGCCGGGCCGGGCCTGCTGGCCGACCGGCTGCAGGCCTCGGTCTGGCAGATCGAGCTGTTCGCGAACCAGCCGGGTGAGCAGGCCGCGGCCGACAACGAGGCGCAGGTCCGCGACGTGGTCGAGCGCTTCCTGGCGGCCGAGCGGGTCGAGGTCCAGCGGATGACGAAGAACGGGTTGCGAACGTTCGACGCCCGCGAGGCGGTGCTCCGGATCCAAGTGGAGCCTAGTGTCACATCAAGACCCGGTAACGGTTGTGCGATACTGAGCTTGGTCGTGCGGCATAACACACCGGCCGTACGCCCCGACGACGTCCTTTCCGCTTTCCGCGCGGTAGCCGACTTCGCGCCTCCGTCACCTCCCCGAGTGACGCGTCTGGCGCAGGGGCTGCTCGACGAGGCAGACGGATCGGTGACCGACCCACTGGTCCCCGATCGGGACGGCGGCGGCGCCTGACCGGTGCCGCGCCCCAGCCCTGACCGGCACGGCGCGCAACCGATAGGGCGCAGAGTCTTGACTTCCGCCGCGACCGGTAGGCGCGGCGACCTACACGAGTGCCCCGAGCGGCGCCGATGCGGTGTGGTCGGCGCCCGGGGTTGACGGGAGAACGCCCGTGGCGAGCAATGAAGAAACACCTGTGGCCGCAGACGGCGAAGAACGTGGCGGCGAGGTCGTCGGTAACGACACCGGCCTGACCTCGGCCGCTGACACCACTGACACCAATGGCGGCACCGGCAGCACTGGTACCGCTGAGACGGCCGGTGCCGACTCGGCCGCGACCGGCACGCACACTGCGGCCGCCGCCGGCACCAACACGGCTGGGAGCCCGGCCGGTATTAACACGGCCGCCGGTACCGACACGGCCGCCGGTACCGACACGGCCGCCGGCCCGGCTGGTACCGACGCCGCTGGGGGCCCGGCTGACGCGGCCGCCGCCGGCCAGGCCGGTACCGCCGACGCCACCGCGGTCCCGGTGCCCGACACCGCCGCGGGCCGGGACTCGGTCTCCGCGGCGACCGGCCCGGTCCTCGATCCGGACGCGGGCACCGCGCCGATCGGCAACCTGGCCGCGAGCCACCACAGCGCGAGCGACCCCCAGGCCGCGGCCGGCGACACGCCGCAGGCCCCGGCGCCTCAGCACACCCAGCACGTGACGCTGGCCAGCGAAGAAGCGATCGCCGTGCCCGACACCTCGGCCGACGCCACCGGCGCCGAGCCCGCGGCCGTGGTCCCCGATCCCGAGGCGCCCGCCACCACCACCCGGCGCCGCAGCACCCGCGCCCGCACCGCGAAGAAGGCCGTGGCCGCTCCGGCCGAGGCCGCCGCGGGGGAGAGCGCAGCTGCCGAAGGCGCCGAGAGCACGGGCGAGGCGGCCGAGGGGGAGACCCCGGCGCCGGTCAAGCGCGCCCGCACCACTCGTAAGCGCACGTCGAAGCGCGCCGCCGCGGCCGCCGCCGAGGCGGGCACCGAAGCTGACGCGGTCGCCAGCGGCACGGCGGGTAGCAATGGCGCCGCAGATAGCGCCGGCGCCACCAACACCGGCGCGGACAGCACGGCTGCCGGGAAGACCGGCGCGGGGAACACCGCCGCGGGTAGCACCGGCGCGGGGAACACTGCTGCGGGTAGCACCGGCGCGGGGAACACTGCTGCGGGTAGCACCGGCGCGGGGAACACTGCTGCGGGTAGCACCGGCGCGGGGAACACTGCTGCGGGTAGCACGGGCGCGGGGAACACCGCTGTGGGTAGCACGGGCGCGGGGAACAGCGGCGCGGGTAGCGCGGCTGCTGGGAGCAGCGGTGCGGGTAGCGCGGTGGCTGACGGTGCAGGTGCCGCCGCCGCCGCGCAGAACGCCGCAGGCAGCGCGCAGCCCATCAGCGCCGCCGAGCTCGAGACGGCCGAGGTCCTGGCCAGTGTCGCCGGGGTCGAGGCTCCGTCCGCGCCGGGCGCCGACACCCTGTTCGCCGAGCCCGCCGCCGCACCGGCCAAGAAGACCGCCCGCCGCCGCAGCACCCGCAAGGCTTCTGCCCCGGCGACCAGCACGCAGGCTGCCCAGTCCGAGAGCGCCTCGGCCGGCGAGAACACCCAGGCCGGGGAAGCCGGTAGCAGCGCGAGCCCGAGCAGCAGCACCCAGGCGAGCTCGCTCCAGGGCGACGCTTCCCAGGGCAGCGCCGCCCAGCCGAGCGGTACCGAAGCAGGTGCCGACCAGGACGGTGCAGGCAGCAACCAGGTCGGTGGCACGCAAGCTGGTGGCACGCAGGCCCGCGGCGCCGCAGCCAGTGGAGCCGGAACCAGCGGCACGCGAGCCGGTGGCACCGAACTCGGTGGCACTGAAGCGAGCGGTTCCGAGGCTGGCTCCGGCAACCTGACCAACGCGTCCGGTGACCTGGCCGCGTCGTCCGCACAGTCGTCCTCAATCGAGACCCAGCCCTCCGCCGAGGCGCCGCGCAGCCGCCCGCGCACCCGTGTGCGTTCGGCCGCGGAGCGCGCCGCCGAGGCCGCGGCCGAAGAGGCCGCCCAGGCCGCCCGCGACCAGGCCGCCGCCGCCCAGCGGGGCGACGCGCCGGAGGCCGGCCGTACCGCCGCGCAGATCGCCGCCCAGCAGGGTGACGTCCAGGCTGCGCCCACGCGGCCGGCGATCATGCCGCTCTTCCAGGCTCCCGAGCCGGTCTCCGCGCGTCCGCGCCGGGCCGCCTCCCGTCCGGCGGGCCCGCCCAAGCCGGTCGCCGAGGAAGCCCCGAAGGACGAGGTCGCCGCGACCACCCGCCCCGTCGATGACATCGATGACGACGAGGTCGTCGCCGCCGAGGACGTCGCCGAGGAGGCCACCGGCCTGCTCGACGGCCCGGCCGGCGACCTGTCCGACGAGGCCGACGACCTCGACGACCTCGACGAGAACGAGGTCGAGGACGAGACCGACGACGAGGCCGCGGCCGACGAGCAGGACGTCGTCGACGAGGACGAGAGCGACGAAGCAGCCGGCGAGGAGGACGAGGAGGAGAGCAGCGCTCCCCGTCGTCGTCGCCGCCGGGGTGGCCGGGGCCGCCGAGGCCGCAGCCGGGGCGACTCGGGCGACCAGCCCGAGGCCGCGCCCGCGGCGCCCGCCGCGGCAGCTGCGCCGGAGAGCGCCGAAGAGGCCGAGCCCACGTCCGACGACACCGACGGTGGCGAGGACGAGGACGGCGAGGAGTCGTCGGAGTCGACCGGCAGCCGTCGCCGTCGCCGTCGTCGTCGCCGGGGCTCGGCCGGCACCGACGGTGAGGTCTCGGTCGACGAGGGCACCACCGTCGTCACCAAGGTCCGCGAGAGCCGCAGCCGTTCCGGCGGCGGTACCAGCAGCGACGACGTCACGTCGGTGCGCGGTTCCACCCGCCTGGAGGCCAAGAAGCAGCGCCGCCGTGAGGGTCGCGAGGCCGGCCGCCGGCGCACCATCCTGAGCGAGGCCGAGTTCCTGGCCCGCCGGGAGAGCGTCGAGCGCAAGATGGTGGTGCGCGAGCGCGACGGCCGCACCCAGATCGGTGTGCTGGAAGACGGCGTGCTGGTCGAGCACTACGTCGCCCGTAAGACCCAGACCTCCACCGTCGGCAACGTCTACCTCGGCCGGGTGCAGAACGTGCTCCCGAGCATGGAGGCCGCGTTCGTCGACATCGGCAAGGGCCGCAACGCCGTGCTCTACGCCGGTGAGGTGAACTGGGACGCCGCCGGCATGGAAGGCCAGCCGCGCCGCATCGAGCACGCGCTGCACGCCGGCGACTCGGTGCTGGTGCAGGTCACCAAGGACCCGATCGGTCACAAGGGCGCCCGCCTGACCAGCCAGATCTCGCTGCCCGGCCGTTACCTGGTCTACGTGCCGGACGGCTCGATGACCGGGATCAGCCGCAAGCTGCCCGACACCGAGCGTTCCCGCCTGAAGAAGATCCTGCGCGAGGTCGTGCCGGACAACGCCGGCGTGATCGTGCGCACCGCGGCCGAGGGCGCCAGCGACGACGAGCTGGAGCGCGACGTCACCCGGCTGCAGGCGCAGTGGGAGAGCATCACCGCCAAGATCGACTCGGCGAACGCCCCGGCGATGCTGTACGGCGAGCCGGACCTGGCGATCAAGGTGGTCCGGGACGTCTTCAACGAGGACTTCAGCAAGCTGATCATCTCCGGTGACGAGGCCTGGGAGACGCTGCAGGGCTACATCGCGCACGTCGCGCCGGACCTGGCCGAGCGGGTCGAGCACTGGACCGGCGACAAGGACGTCTTCGCCAAGTACCGGATCGACGAGCAGCTGGCCAAGGGCCTGGACCGCAAGGTCTGGCTGCCCTCGGGCGGTTCGCTGGTGATCGACCGGACCGAGGCGATGACCGTCATCGACGTCAACACCGGCAAGTTCACCGGGGCCGGCGGCAACCTGGAAGAGACCGTCACCAAGAACAACCTCGAGGCTGCCGAGGAGGTCGTGCACCAGCTCCGGCTGCGCGACATCGGCGGCATCATCGTGGTCGACTTCATCGACATGGTGCTGGAGTCCAACCGGGACCTGGTGCTGCGCCGGCTGCTGGAGTGCCTGGGCCGCGACCGCACCCGGCACCAGGTCGCCGAGGTCACCTCGCTCGGCCTGGTGCAGATGACCCGTAAGCGGGTCGGCCAGGGGCTGCTCGAGGTGTTCAGCGAGACCTGCGAGCACTGCGGCGGGCGTGGGCTGATCATGCACGACGAGCCGGTCGAGAAGAAGCAGCAGGAGAACGGCAACGGCGGTGGCGGCGGTGGTCGTAAGGGCCGCAACAACCACCACCACTAAGGGTTTCGGGCCGGCGGGGCGAACGGTGAGGATCCGTGCGCCCCGCCTGCGCGGCCGGGGGTGGCTCAACTCGCCCGGCCTGGACCTGCAGCAGCTGCGCGGTCGCTGGGTCATGCTCGACTTCTGGACCGGCGCCTGCGTGAACTGTGTGCACGTGCTCGACGAACTACGGCCGCTGGAGCGGCAGTTCGCTGACGTGCTCACGGTGATCGGGGTGCATTCGCCCAAGTTCCCCTACGAGGCCACGGCTTCGGCGGTGGCCAATGCCGTGGAGCGCTACCGGGTGGAGCATCCGGTGCTGGACGACGCGGATCTGCTCACCTGGGACGCGTATGCGGTGAATGCCTGGCCCACGCTGGTTCTCATCGATCCGGACGGGTACGTGGTGGCCCAGGTCTCGGGGGAGGGGCACGTTCCCGAGCTGGCCGGGTTGATCTCGGAAAAGCTTGAGGACGGGGTGCCCGCCTCGGTCCCACCCGCACCAGTGCGTGTGGAGAGTCCTCAGGGCCTTCGCTTTCCCGGTGGCCTGGTCGCCCTGTCGGACGGCGAGGTGCTGACCTCGGACACCGGCAATCAGCGTCTTCTCCTGGGGCAGAAGCACATCGGTTCCGGGATCCGGGGTTTCGTCGACGGGCCGGCCGGCACTGCTCAGTTCGCCGATCCTCTCGGCGCTGCCGTCCTGCCACCCGACGTGGCGGCCAAGGCCGGGTACGACGTGGTGATCGCCGACAGCGGTAACGACGCTCTGCGCGGGCTGAGGCTCGACGATCTCTCGGTGAGTACGGTGGCCACCGGCATCTCGACACCCGGCGACGTGGCCTGGTTCGACAGCCGGATCGTGGTGGCGGGGATCGGGCGGCACCAGCTCTGGTCGGTGGACCCGGCCTGCGGCGAGGTGCAGGTCTACGCCGGTACCGGCAAGGAAGGGCTTGTCGACGGCCCGGCCGAGAAGGCCTGGTTCGCCCAGCCTTCCGGGCTCTCGGTGGATTTCCGAGGGTTGTGGATCGTCGACGCCGAGAGTTCTGCCCTACGTCTGCTCTACCGCGCGGACGACGGCAGTCTCCAGGTCCGCACGGCGATCGGGCAGGGTCTCTTCGAGTTCGGGCAGGACGACGGCCCGGCCTGGGACGCCCGTCTGCAGCACCCGCTCGGCGTGCAGGCGTTGCCGGACGGGAAGATCGCTGTCGCCGACACTTTCAACGGTTCGGTCCGGGCCTACGACCCGATCACCGACCAGGTGACCACCCTGCTCACCGGACTCGGGGAGCCGTCCGCGCTCACCATCGTCCTCAATCAGCTCTGGGTGGCCGACGCCGGGCAGCACCAGGTGCACCGACTCGAAGGCGGCTGGGACGAACCGGCCGGACCGGCTCCGGTGCAGCAGTCGGTAGCCGATCTGGATCCCGAAGGTGCCCAGGTGACAGTTCGTTTCACTCCGCCGCCGGGGGAGGAGACCGATACGCGGGACGGTGACCCCACCTGGCTCGAGATCACTGCTCAGCCGGCCTCACTGCTCGAGCAGGGGGCTGGGGGTGAGCGGGGCCTGAACCGTCGGATCGCCTTCGCCGGAGAGCTTTCGGGCGGACGGGTGAACGGCCGGCTCCTGGTCGAGGCCCGCGCGGCTTCCTGTGACATCAGCCAGGAGGCGGGAGCGGTCTGTCATCTGCACCGGCGCCGCTGGGAGATCCCGGTGCGGCTGATTCCCGGCTCGACGACCGAACTGGACCTCAAGCTCTAACCCCTGGCGCCAGGAGCCATCCCGGCGTAGGCCGAGCGGTCCCGCCCATCGCGCTTGGCCACGTACAGGGCCGCGTCCGCGCTGGCGTAGAGCTCCGGCAGATCGCGTCCGTCGGTCGGGGCGTGGGCCACGCCGATGCTCACGGTGAAGGACAGAACGGTTCCGTCCGGGAGTTCCAGCGGGGAGGCGCGCACCGTCTGGACCAGCTGCTCGGCCCGTCGCACCGCCACCTCGTGGTCGCAGCCCGGCAGCAGTACGGCGAGTTCGTCGCCGCCCATCCGCCCGATCACCGCGTCGGGGCGGGTGTTGGCAGCCAGAACGGCGGCCAGGTGCTTCAGGGCGGCGTCGCCGACCGGGTGGCCGTAGGTGTCGTTGATGGTCTTGAACCGGTCCAGGTCGACCACCAGCAGAGCAGCGCCCGGCGGCCCGGGGCCGGCCGCGAGCGCACCTCGGGCGGCCTCGTCGAGGACCCGGCGGGTGACCAGCCCGGTCAGGTCGTCCAGGTCGGCCTGGCGGCGGAGTTGCTCGGTGAGGCGGCGGCGGGCCTGGTTGCCGCGGGTCAGCAGGACCGACGACGAGGTGGCCACCACCCACAGGTAGACGAAGTCGCGTACGGCCTCGGCGAGCGGGTAGTGGCTGAACAGCAGCAGGGCGTCGTTGGCCTGGTTGAACGCCAGCACCAGGTAGCTGCCGGCCGCCTTGAGCACGGCGGCGGCGTAGTAGACCGGGAGCAGCGAGGCCAGCAGGGTCGTGATCCCGGCCTCCTGCTTGGCCAGGCTCAGACCGGCCAGCAGGGCCGACATGCCCAGCGGCAGGGCGAGGAAGAACCCGGCGGGCAGCCGCCGACCGTGGCTCACCAGGAGGGCTAGAGACCCGGCCAGGGCGATCGCCAGGACGATTCCCCAGACCGCCGCGGCGCCGGTGTAGCCGAAGACGAAGGCGTCCACCGGCAGCAGGACGATGCCGGCCAGCAGGATGCCGATGGCCGAGCGGTTCGCCTCCGGAACGTCCCAGGCGCCGAACCCGCGGCCGGAGCCGACGGTGACGTGGCTTACCTCGGCCCGCACCCACCGGGACAGGGCCTGCGCTCGTGCGGCCGCGCCCGCCGACAGTGCGCGCCACCTGGTCATGCTGCTCACGAGTCCGTTCCGGCCGTCGGCGTCACTTCCGGTGAAGATCGGCGGAACCGGTCGTTGACCTGAGAGGATGTCCACCGGAAGCGGGATATCCGGGGTCCGGCGAAGGCGCTGGTTTGCTCCTTGGCCTCGCTATCCGTAATCTTTACTGCGGTGCGCCGCCTGGCATCGATATGCCTGCGTTGAGCCCTCACCCTTCCGGGGTGTCGGGGAGAGAACCGCACCCCCGTTGAACTGACCGGAGAGTGATTTCACGTGTACGCGATCGTCCGCGCTGGTGGCCGCCAGGAGAAGGTGTCCGTCGGCGACGTCCTCACTGTTGACAAGGTCGAGGGCGCGCCCGGCGACGCCGTGAAGCTCGTCCCGCTGCTGCTGGTCGACGGCACCGACGTGACCAGCGCCGCCGACGCCCTCGCCAAGGTGAGCGTCGCCGCCGAGATCGTCGAGGCCGCCAAGGGCCCGAAGATCGTCATCCAGAAGTTCAAGAACAAGACCGGTTACAAGAAGCGCCAGGGCCACCGCCAGCCGCTGACCAAGATCAAGATCACCGGTATCTCCAAGTAGTCCACGGCTGAGCAGAAGGCAGGAAGAATCACATGGCACACAAGAAGGGCGCCAGCTCCTCCCGTAACGGCCGCGACTCCAACGCTCAGCGTCTGGGTGTCAAGCGGTTCGGTGGTCAGCTGGTCAAGTCGGGCGAGATCATCGTGCGTCAGCGCGGCACCCACTTCCACCCGGGCGAGAACGTCGGCCGCGGCAAGGACGACACGCTGTTCGCGCTGACCCCGGGTGCGGTGGAGTTCGGCCAGCGTCGTGGCCGTCGCATCATCAGCATCGTCAGCCCGGTCGGCGCCGAGTAAGCACCGCTTCGAGCTTTCCGCACGAGGGCGGGCCGGGTGACCGGCTCGCCCTCTTGCGTGTCCAGGTACGCATCATGTCCTGGTTGCACCCGACTCACGGGTAGTACGACAACGTTGCACGGATCAGGAAGCATGCTCGGGGCCGAGGAAGTCCCTGAAGAGAACACCGGCATCCTCAATTCGGCCTTGCAGCGGCAGTCAGTTCGCGCTGGTACCCACGAACTGATCCATCACTACGGGCGGGGTACCACCGAAGAGAGCAGAGGCCGGCATGGTGACCTTCGTAGACCGGGTCACGCTGCACGTTGCGGCAGGTAACGGCGGGCACGGGTGTGCTTCCGTGCACCGGGAGAAGTTCAAGCCCCTGGGCGGGCCGGACGGCGGCAACGGCGGCAAGGGCGGTGACGTGACCCTGGTGGTCGATCCGCAGACCACCACGCTGCTCGACTACCACCGTTCCCCGCACCGCAAGGCCACCAACGGCAAGCCCGGCGAGGGCGACCACCGTAACGGCGCCAACGGCGAGGACATGATCCTCGGGGTGCCGGACGGCACGATGGTCAAGGACGCCGACGGCAACCTGATCGCCGACCTGGTCGGCAACGGGGCCAGCTACGTGGTCGCCGAGGGCGGCCGCGGCGGCCTGGGCAACGCGGCGCTGGCCTCGGCCCGCCGCAAGGCGCCCGGCTTCGCGCTGCTCGGTGAGCCCGGCTGGGCCGGTGACGTCACGCTGGAGCTGAAGACGGTCGCCGACATCGGCCTGATCGGCTTCCCCAGCGCGGGCAAGTCCAGCCTGATCGCGGCCGTCTCGGCGGCCCGCCCGAAGATCGCCGACTACCCGTTCACCACCCTGGTCCCGAACCTGGGCGTGGTCGAGGCCGGCGACGTGAGGTTCACCGTGGCCGACGTGCCCGGGCTGATCCCCGGCGCGAGCGAGGGCAAGGGCCTGGGCCTGGAGTTCCTGCGTCACGTGGAGCGCTGCGCCGCCCTGGTGCAGGTGCTCGACTGCGCCACCCTGGAACCCGGCCGCGACCCGCTCAGCGACCTCGACGTGATCGAGGCCGAGCTGGACGCCTACCCGGTCGAGCCGGGCACCAAGCCGCTGAAGGAGCGGCCGCGCCTGGTCGTGCTGAACAAGGTCGACGTGCCCGAGGCTCGTGAGCTGGCCGAGATGGTCAAGCCCGACCTGGAGGCCCGCGGCCTGAAGGTGTTCGTCGTCTCCACCATCGCCCACGAGGGGCTGCGTCAGCTCACCTTCGCGATGGCCGACCTGGTGGCCCAGGCCCGCGCCGACGCCGGTCCGGTCGAGGCCCCGCGGGTGGTCGTCCGGCCGGTCCCGGTGACCGAGAAGGACGCCTTCGACGTGCGCCGCGAGAACAGCGCGGACGGCCCGTTCTACCGGGTGCGCGGGGTCAAGCCCGAGCGTTGGGTGCGCCAGACCGACTTCGCCAACGACGAGGCGGTCGGCTACCTGGCCGACCGGCTGGCCCGGCTCGGGGTCGAGGACGCGCTGGCGAAGGCCGGTGCGGTGGCCGGCGCCACGGTGGTGATCGGTGGCGACGACGGTGTGATCTTCGACTGGGAGCCCACGCTGATCGCGGCCGCCACCGGCCCGGCGGCGCCGCGTGGTTCCGACGTCCGGCTGGAGTCCGACGCCCGTCCGACCCGTGCCATGCGGCGCGAGAAGTACGTGGACTCGATGAACGCCAAGACGGAGGCCCGGGACGAGCTGGCTCATGAGCGCCAGGCCGGTCACTGGACCGATCCGGCCCGGTCCGAAGAGCCGGACGAGGCGCCCGCCGGGGTGCTGGAGGACGGGCGGGACTGAGTCCGAGGCGTGAAACCGCTTTGACCGGGGCCGGGCCGGGGTTGGTAGGACTAGCACCGTGGATGCTCAGGAGTCGGGTCGTCAGCGGCTGGTGGCCGCCCAGCGGATCGTGGTCAAGGTCGGTTCCTCGTCCCTGACCTCGGCGGCCGGCGGCCCGATCGCCGCGGAGCGGATCGAGCAGCTGGTCGCGGCGCTGGCCGAGCACCGGCGGGCCGGTCAGGAGATCGTCCTGGTCTCCTCCGGCGCGATCGCCGCCGGCCTGGCCCCGCTCACCCTCGCCCGGCGCCCGAAGGACCTGGCCACCCAGCAGGCCGCGGCCAGCGTCGGGCAGGGCCTGCTGATGGCGCACTACACGGCGGCCTTCGCCCGGCGGGAGATCACCGTCGGGCAGGTCCTGCTGACCGCCGACGACGTGATCCGGCGCACGCACTACGCCAACGCCCGGCGCACCCTCACCCGGCTGCTCGGGCTGGGGGTGCTGCCGGTGGTGAACGAGAACGACACGGTGGCCACCGACGAGATCCGGTTCGGCGACAACGACCGGCTGGCCGCCCTGGTGGCGCACCTGGTCCGGGCCGACGCCCTGGTGCTGCTGTCCGACGTCGACGCGCTCTACGACGGCCCGCCGAGCCGTCCCGGCGCCCGCCGGATCGACCTGGTGAGCGGCCCGGCCGATCTCGAAGGGGTGGAGATCGGCTCGGTGGGCAGCAATGTCGGCACCGGCGGCATGGTGACGAAGGTCGACGCGGCCCGGATCGCCACCGTCGCAGGCATCCCCACCCTGCTCACCTCGGCCGCGAATGCCGCCGACGGCCTGGCCGGCAAAGACGTGGGCACCTGGTTCGAGGCCCGCGGCGGACGTACCGCCAGCCGCCTGCTCTGGCTGCGTCACGCGGCCAAGGCGGGCGGGCGCCTGGTGCTGGACGAGGGGGCGGTCGCCGCCGTGGTGCAGCGCCGGATGTCGCTGCTGCCCGCCGGGGTGGTCAAGGTCGAGGGCCGGTTCGCCGCGGGGGAGGCGGTGGACCTGGTGAATCCGGCCGGCGCCGCGGTGGCCCGGGGGCTGGTGAACTTCGACTCGGGTGAACTGCCCGCCCTGCTGGGGCGTTCCACCCGTGAGCTGGCCGAGGAGCTCGGGCCGGACTACTCGCGGGAGATCGTGCACCGCGACGACATCGTCCTGCTGCGCGGTCGCTGAGCGGGATCGGACGCACAGAAAACGGGCAGATCACCTGCCCCGTGACTATCCCGCCACACCACGCATCAAGATTGCGCGGCTGTGCTGATCCTACGAATTCAGCGGTTCGTGGCCGATTCCCGAGACGTTCGCGTCGCCATCTGCTCAACTAGAGGGGTGTCAATCGGATCACGTCACGACGTCCCCTCCACGTCGTGCGTGCGGCGCGCAGCCCTCGAGCAGCAGCCGTACATCGCCCGCGCCGAAGATCCTGCTGCTGCGCGCGAACTGTGGTTCGTCACGGTCACGGTCGGCGGGGGCGCCCTCGTCCTGCCCGAGGTCCGGGCCGCGCTCGAGCGGCTCAGCGTCGAGCGGGCGTTCGTGGTCAGCATCCGCTACGACCGCACGCGGGCCCAGGTGCGCTACTGGGACGAGTGCGACGACGCGGCCCAGGCCACCCGTCAGGCCCTCTCGCTGTGGGGCGACGAGGAGGTCTTCGAGGAGCTTCCCGGCTGGCGGGTGAGTGGCCTCGAGGTGGTCGACCTGGCCTCGGCCCAGCAGCAGTGGGACCGGGACGGACACCAGCGGGTGTATGCCTTGGGAGAGATCGTCCCTTTTGACGACTGAGAGAACCCTGAGAACTGTGGACGATCGGGGCGGCCCGGACACCCGTCCGGCGGTCGGGTACGTCGGTTTATTTGGGTTAACCGGCGGGTGATCCCATTAGAGTGGCCCGGTGAGTACCGAAGTCGAGTCGCCCAGTGCTTCCGCGACAGACGTCCGCGATGCCGTGCACGAGGTGGCGGGCCGGGCCAAGCAGGCCGCCCGGGCTCTGGCCACCGCCCCGCGTGAGGTGAAGGACGCGGCGCTCGGCGCCCTCGCCGAGGCCCTGGTGGCCGAGACCCCGCGCATCGTCGCCGCGAACGCAGAAGACCTGGAGCGCGGCGAGCGCACCGGTCTGGCCGCCAACCTGGCCGACCGGCTCCGGCTCGACCCGCCGCGGATCGAGGCGATCGCCGGTGCGGTGCGCGAGATCGTCGGCCTGCCCGACCCGGTGGGCGAGGTGGTGCGCGGTTCCACGCTGCCCAACGGTCTGCGCCTGCGTCAGGTGCGGGTGCCGATGGGCGTCATCGGGATGGTCTACGAGGCCCGGCCGAACGTCACGATCGACGCGGCCAGCCTGGCCCTGAAGAGCGGTAATGCGGCGGTGCTGCGCGGTGGCTCGGCCGCCGAGTCCACCAACACGGTGCTGGTCGACCTGATCCGCCAGGCCCTGCAGAGTGTCGGTCTGCCGGCCGACGCGGTGGCCACCATCGACCCGTGGGGCCGTGAGGGCGTGCAGCACCTGATGCGCGCCCGGGGCCTGGTCGACCTGCTGGTCCCGCGCGGCGGGGCCGGGCTGATCAGGACCGTGGTGGAGAACTCGACCGTGCCGGTGATCGAGACCGGCACCGGCAACTGCCACGTCTTCGTCGACGCGAGCGCCGACCAGGCGATGGCCCTCGAGGTCACGCTGAACGCCAAGCTGCGGCGCACCAGCGTCTGCAACGCGGCCGAGACGCTGCTGGTGCACGCGTCCGCCGCCGACACCTTCCTGCCCGCCGCGCTCACCGCGCTGGCCGAGCAGGGGGTGCGCATCCACGCCGACGCGCGCGCTCTGGCCGCCGCCGAGGCAGCCGGGGTGAAGGCCGAGCCGGCCACCGAAGACGACTGGTACACCGAGTACCTCGCCGCCGAGATCGCGGTCGGCGTGGTCGACGACCTGACCGGGGCGATCGAGCACATCCGCACCTACTCCAGCGGTCACACCGAGGCGATCCTGACCTCCGACCTGCGCTCGGCCGAGCGGTTCACCGCCGAGGTCGACTCCGCCGTGGTGGCGGTCAACGCCTCCACCGCGTTCACCGACGGCGGCCAGTTCGGGCTCGGCGCCGAGGTCGGCATCTCCACCCAGAAGCTCCATGCCCGTGGGCCGATGGGCCTGGCCGAGCTGACGTCCACCAAGTGGATCGTCAACGGCGACGGCCACACCCGTCCCTGATCATCCCCCTTCGACGAAAACCGGGAGTACCCAACGCATGGAGGCGACCGAGGTCCGCAAGCTCACCGAGCTTGAGGAGCGGCACTGGTGGTACCGCGAGCGCCGGCACCTGCTGGCCCAGGCCGTCGCCGATCTGAAGCCGGGGCGCGCGCTCGACGTGGGCGCCGCGGGTGGTGGCAACACCCGGGTGCTGCAGTCGCTCGGCTGGCAGGCGGCAGCCCTGGAGTACGGCCCCACCGGCGCCGAAGTCTGCGCCGCCCGGGGCATTCCGGTGCTACGCGGCGATGCCACCCGGCTCCCGCTGGAGCCGGCCAGTCTCGACCTGGTGGTCGCCTTCGACGTGCTCGAGCATCTGGAGGACGACAAGGCCGCCGCCACCGGGGTGTTCGACGCGCTCAAGCCGGGAGGGACGTTCCTGGTGGCGGTCCCGTGCGACCCGAAGCTCTGGTCGGCACACGACGACGCGGTCGGCCACGTGCGCCGCTACACCCGGCAGACGCTCGGAGACCTCTTGCAGGGTGCGGGTTTCGAGCTGGAACCGATGATCAGCTGGAACGTGCTGATGCGCCCGCTGGTGCAGCTGCGCCGCCGCAGTTCCACCGGTAGCGACCTGGACAACCCGCCCGCGCTGCTGAACAACGCCCTGCGCGCGGTGATCACGCTGGAGCGCTATCTGCCGGTGAAGTCGCTGCCGGGTGTCACCCTGCTGGTCCACGCGAAAAAGCCCGCGTAGGAACGCGGGCCGTCACCGACGTCCTCAATTCTCTTCCGGGTCCCACTCGAACGAGTCGTACGCGATGTGGTACGTCGGCCGCCCCTGCAACTGCGTGTAGAGCCGGCCGACGTACTCACCGAGCAGCCCCAGGCACAGCAGTTGCACCGCGCCGACCCCCGCGACCACCACGAACGTCGAGGTCCAGCCGGGCAGTGTGTGGTCGGTCAGGAAGGCGACGATCGCCACTGCGAACAGCACCGCGGTGACCAGGGCGCCGCCCAGACCGAAGTAGGTGGCCAGGCGCAGCGGGGCGACCGAGAAACCGGTCAGGCTGTCCACCGTGAGCCGGATCATCCGCGACAGCGGGTACTTCGTGGTGCCCGCGGCCCGCTCCTCCCGCCGGTAACCGACCTGTGCACTGGGGAATCCGAGCGCGGGCACGACCAGCCGTAGCACCCGGTTCTGGGCCGGCAGCCGGTTCACCGCGTCGACCGTGGCCCGTGACATCAGGCGGAAGTCGCCCGCGTCGGCAGGCACGTGATGGCCGACCAGCCGCCGGATCATCCGGTAGTAGCCGTCGGCCGTGAGCCGTTTGAACGCCGAGTCGGTGGTGCGGTCGTTGCGCACGCCGTAGACCACGTCGGCGGACTGTTCCCGGGCCGCCGTGAGCATCTCCGCGATCGTCTCCGGCGGGTCCTGCAGGTCGGCGTCGATGGTGGCGACCCAGTTGCCCCGGGCCCGCATCAACCCGGCCGACAGCGCCGCCTGGTGCCCGGCGTTGGCCCGCAGCCGGATCACCCGCAGCTGCGGCCAGTCGCGGCGCGCCTTCTCCAGCAGCGCCGGGGTGGTGTCACGGCTGCCGTCGTCGACCACCACGACCTCGTAGGACTGGCCCAGGTCGTCGAGGACCGGCCGCAGCCGGTCGACGAACATGCCGATCACGGCCTCTTCGTCGAACATCGGCACGACCACGCTCAGCTGCGGGGGCAGGGCGTGGTCGCGATCGGTGCCGGCTCCGGGTCTCATCACCAGTCAGCGTAGTGGCCCGACCAGGTGGCCCCGGCCGGGCGGCGAACCGGGCAGTGGGCGGGCCGCTCGCGCGGGTGGCAACCCGGCATGGCAGAGTAGGTCCGCCCGGGACGATCACCCGGTGCACCCGTTCGATGAGAGGTTCTCCACGATGATCGTGCCCGCCGCTCTGGTCGCCGCTGCCACCGAGGCCGCCGAGGAGCACCACGAACTGCCGCTCGACGCGTGGGTCTACCCGCTCATCGCGGCCGTGATCTTCTTCGTGCTCTTCCTGCTGACGTACGCGTTCCGCAACGTTGCCAGCAAGCACTGAGTGAACGCCTCCTCCACCGGTGAGCTCGCCGGGCCGGCCCCGGACCGGCCCCGGCGGCGCATCGGGGTGATGGGCGGCACCTTCGACCCGGTCCATCACGGCCACCTGGTGGCGGCCTCGGAGGTGGGCAGCCGGTTCGGTCTCGACGAGGTGCTGTTCGTGCCCACCGGCGAGCCCTGGCAGAAGGTCGACGACCGGCGGGTCAGCCCGGCCGAGCACCGTTATCTGATGACGGTGATCGCCACCGCGGCCAACCCGCGGTTCACGGTCAGCCGCGTGGACATCGACCGCGGCGGGCCCACCTACACCAAGGACACGCTGCGCGACCTGTCCGAGCTGTACCCGGACGCGGACCTGTACTTCATCACCGGTGCCGACGCGCTCACCGCGATCCTGTCCTGGAAGAACCCGGACGAGCTGTTCCAGCTGGCCTACTTCATCGGGGTCACCCGCCCGGGGCACCGGCTGGACGGCTCCGGCCTGCCCGCCGACCGGATCAGCCTGCTCGAGGTGCCGGCCCTGGCGATCTCCTCCACCGACTGCCGCGACCGGGTCGCCGACGGGGAACCGGTCTGGTACCTCGTGCCCGACGGCGTGGTCCAGTACATCGCCAAGCACGGCCTCTACCGTCCGGAGCGTCCGGAAGCCCTCTGAAGGCGTGAGATGGTTGGGGGTGTGACCGCGTCAGACCATGCCATCGACCTCGCCACCCGTGCTGCCCGCGCGGCCGCCGAGAAGCTCGCCACCGACATCGTCGCCATCGACGTCAGTGACCACCTGGTGATCACCGACACCTTCCTGGTGGCCTCGGCGAACAACGAGCGCCAGGTCCGGTCGGTCGTCGACGGGGTGGAGGAGGAGCTGCTCAAGGCGGGCGCCAAGCCGATCCGCCGGGAGGGTCAGCAGGAGGGCCGCTGGGTGCTCCTCGACTTCGGCGACATCGTGGTGCACGTGCAGCACGAGGACGAGCGCGAGTACTACTCCCTCGAGCGGCTCTGGAAGGACTGCCCGGTCCTGGAGCTCCCGGCCGAGGTCAACCAGCCGCAGAGCGGCCAGGAGTGACCGCCGACCGGGTGATCCTGATCCGGCACGGTCGCACCACCTGGAACGCCACCGCGCGCTTCCAGGGGCAGACCGACATCCCGCTCGACGACGTGGGTGTGGGCCAGGCCCAGCGCACCGCCGAGGCGCTCTACCAGCAGCTGGTCGGCACCGAGGTGAAGATCCTCTCCTCCGACCTGGCCCGGGCCGCCCAGACCGCCCGTGCCCTGGCCACCCGGCTGCACGTCGAGGTCGGGCTGGAGCCGCGGCTGCGCGAGGTCTCCGCGGGCGCCTGGGAGGGCCTGACCCGCGACGAGATCACGAAGGTCTGGCCGGACGACTACGCGGCCTGGCGCCGCGGCGACGCCGACGTGCGGCTGGGCAACGACGGCGAGACCCGGTCGGAGGCGGCCGAGCGCTGCGCCGCCGCGATCGTCGAGGCCGAGAAGGCGATGACCGGCGGCACGCTGGTGTGTGTGTCGCACGGCGGCGCCCTGCGGGGAGCCATCTTCACGCTGCTGGGTACGCCCGACTGGCCCTGGTACGCGCTGGAGGGCCTGCGCAACGCGCACTGGGCCGAGCTGCAGAACTCTGAGCGGGGCTGGCGGCTGAGCCGCTACAACGTCAGCTGAGGGCCTTGGTCAGGAGTTCCATCTGACTGACCACGGCCTGGCGCCGGGTAGGTAGATCCAGCCCGGCGCCCAGCACCGACTCCGCCACCGCGCCCAGCGACCAGCAGGCGGTCACCAGCGTGACGGCCGTCAGCAGCAGGTGTTCGGCCGCCGCCTGATCCAGCCCCGGCACTGCTGCGCGGAAGCAGTCCACCTGCCCCGCACAGATCGGCCGCCGTCGCTCAAGCGCCACCGCCTGCCCCACCTCCAGGCTCTCCCAGGCCAGCAGCCGGGGTAACTCGGGCCTTCTGTTGCAACGGTCGAAGAGCTCACCGGTGAAGCGGCCGACTGCCCCCGGACTGCTCGGCGTCATGTCGATGTCCGCCAGCAAGCCCGACAGTTCATGCGCCAGCACTGCGGCGAAGAACTGCTGCTTGTCGCCGAAGTACTTGTAGACGCGTTCCTTGTTCACGCCGGCGTCCCGGCCGATCGCGTCCATCCGGGCCCCCGCGAACCCGTGGGCCGCGAACTGGCGCGCACCCGCGTCCAAAAGCTTCTTCCTGGTCGCCTCGGTGTCCCATGCCACGACCACCACCGTACAACTCCAACCGGATGGTTGCAGATATCGGCGAGACCTGCCTACGCTGCTAAACCCAACCAAGCGTTTGGAGTTAGCTCATGAAGACGTTGCTGCTGGGTGCGCGCGGAGCAGTCGGGCGAGTGATTGCGGCCGAACTGCTCGCCGACGGGCACGTAGTGATCCCGGCCGGGCGCACGGCGGTTCCCGGCGGGGTCCGGATCGAACTACCAACAATGGACGGGTGGCGCGCCTTGGAGCGGGCGGCGGCCAGTGTCGATGTGGTGGTCAATGCATCGGGCATTGAGGACGCTCGCATCGGCCCGTCGGTGGGGGAGACACCCCTGGTCGAGATCTCGGCCACTGCTGCGTATCTGGAGCAGTTACGCGAGAGCGGGACGAACGTGCTGCTGGGCGCGGGGCTGATCCCGGGGCTGAGCACGGTGCTGGTGCAGGCGCTCAAGGCTGCCCCCTCCGACGAGATCGACGTGCTGGTCATGCTGGGCAGCGGTGAAGCGCATGGCCCCGCCGCCGTGGCCTGGACCGCCGGCCTGATCGGGGCTGACCTGTACAAGCCCGCTGAGGGTGGCACCGTGCGCAACCTGACCTCAGGCCTTTCCGGCGTTGGGCCAGACGGGCGTACCCGCCGTTACCTCCGGGCCGACTTTCCCGACCATTGGCTTCTCGGGCGCCCAATCCGCAGCTACCTGACCCTGAGCTCTCCCCTGGCGGCAGGTGCCCTCGGCGTCGTGGCCCGCCTGCCCCGTTTGAAGGGTCTGCTCGCCCGCTCACCGCACATCGGTTCCAGCGATTGGCATGTGATCTGCATCAATCGGCGCACCGGCGAGCGCCTGGCTGCTGCTGGTGTGGGGCAGTCCGTAGCCACCGGCGTGCTCACCGCCCTGGCGGCCACCCGGATCGCCGGAACTCGGCCCGGGATCGTGACCATGGACGAAATGGTTTCGCTGGAGGACGTTCTCGCCGCCGGGGCGCCTGCCGGTGGTGCGCTCGTCACGCTCTCTGGGGCCGCCGCCGACGCTCCCGAAGTTTTCGATTTGTAGTTGCCCCCGTGTCCTGCGGTAAAGTTCCATGACGCCGAACAAGAGGCCGCGCAAGCGGGCTCGTCGCGTGGCGGGGCTGTAGCGCAGCTGGTAGCGCACCTCCATGGCATGGAGGGGGTCAGGGGTTCGAATCCCCTCAGCTCCACCAAAGGTGGCTTGTTCGAACCTCCTGACGGGGGTCAGAGCCACTGGCCGGGCCGACACTGTCGGCCCGGCCGTTTTCATTGGTGGTAGGTCAGGCGGGCAGCAGGCCCGGCAGGCTGTCGGCAGTGTCGAGAATGGTGGATGCGGGATCCCGCGGCCCCCAGCCCAGGATGTTCCGGGCCGCCTCGGCCGAGATCGGCGGGGTGTCCGTGGCCGGCGCTGCCACCCCCGGCCCTTCGGCCAGAACACGCGCCATCCACTCCACCGTCACCGGACGCCCCGAAGAGGCGATGAAGCGTCGTCCCACTGCTTCGGGGGCATCCAGAGCGCGAAGGTGCAGCTCAACGACGTCCCGTACGTCAACGATCGTGAAGGGGCGGCCGGGACCGGACAGGGATTGGCCCGAGCGCAGCGCAGCCACCATCTCCACCGAGACGGACAGCTTCGGGGAGAGGGCCGGCCCGAAGATGCCGGTCGGGTTGACCACCACCAGTTCCGGACCCCCGTCGGCCGCGAACTTCCACGCCGCACGTTCGGCCAGGGCCTTGGAGCGGATGTACGCGGGAAGCGACGTGTCTTCTCCGTCAGTCCAGTCCGCCTCGGTGTAGGGCTCGCCGCTGTGACGGGAGTACCCCACCGCAGCGAACGACGAGGTCAGGACAACCCGCCGCACATTCTGCCGTCGCGCGGCAGCCAGCACCCGTAGAGCACCGTCGCGGGCAGGCCGAATGATGTGCTCGGGGTCGTCCGGTTCCGCCGCTGGGAAAGGAGAAGCGTGGTGCAACACCCCGTCCGCGCCCTCCAGGGCCGAATCCCAGCCACTTTCATCGTCCAGAGTCGCCGTGACGAACTCCAGACCTGCCGCGTTCGCCTCGGCCTGAGCGACGGCCTGCAGCACCAAGTCTTTGCCTGCGGCGTTGCGGACAACCGCCCGAACCGTCTCCCCGTCGTCCAAAAGCCTTACCACCGAATGATTGCCGACGAAGCCACTGGCTCCGGTCACCACGATCGTCCGGTTCATCGGTTCCTCCTAGAATCGCTGGATCACCTCGCCCACGGCTGCGACGGCACGTGCCTCCCCGTCGACATCGCCGCGCACACGGGCGTCCCATAGTTCGGTCTTGCGTCGTAGGTACTCGGCGCGGACGCGCAGCGTCGCGATCTCTTCCTCCACGCGCTGTGCGTGCGCGGCGAACAGATCTCGCTGCTCCCGCCGGGCCGCCTCGTCCCCCTGGTCACTGCGTTCGAGCAGTTCCAGGTAGCGGCGCATGTCCGCCACGCCCACGCCTGACGACCGTAGGCAGGCCAGGGCCTCCACCCTCTGCGCAGTCGCCTCGTCGTAGCGACGGTGACCGCTGTCCTGGTCGCGGGCGACTTCCCGCAGCAGTCCGATCCTCTCGTAGTAGCGCAGAGTCGGTTCGCTGAAGCCGGAGCGGGCCGCCATCTGGGCGATGGTCAAGTCCGCTCCGGGCGCCTGCGTCGTCATGCCAGGAGTCTGCGCCCCTTGAAGCGCTTTAAGTCAAGGCCGACGATGTCACTGCCTCAGCGGCGTGTGGGCTCCGCTACCGAAGCTTGCGGAAGAACACCTGGATGTCGTCGACCAGCAGCCCGGGCGCTTCCATGGCCAGGAAGTGACCGCCTTGGCCGAGTTCGGTCCAGTGCACGATGTTGTGGTCACGCTCGGCCCAGGGCCGGATGGCGTTGTCGTTGCCGGACACGAGGACGCCGGTGGGCACGGTCCCGAGTTGGCTCAGGGTCCGGTCCTGCTGGCTGTCTCCCCAGTCGGCCCCGCCCTGGGAGATCTCTTCGTAGTAGATCTGGGCGGCGGATGAGGCGGTGCCGGTCAGCCAGTAGATCGACACGTCGGTGAGGAAGCGGTCACGGTCGATGCTGTCCTCCGGCAGCCCCTCTGCGGGAGCGGTGTGCTCCTTGAACGTCTCCACGATCCAGGCCAGCTGGCCGGCCGGGGAGTCGTTCAGGGCGTAACCGACGGTCTGGGGGCGTTTGCTGTTGCACTGGAAGTAACCGTCGTTGGAGTTCTGCATCCGCTGCCAACGTTGCTGTTCGGCCTCGCTGAGGTTGTCCATCTCCCCGTCGGCCCCGACCGGCAGGGTGACCATGGCGGTGAGGTGGATGCCGATGACACGCTCCGGGTCCTGCTGACCCACTTTGGGGGCGACCCACGCGCCCATGTCGTAGCCGTGCACGCCGTACCGGTCGTAGCCGAGCTGGGTCATCAGGGCGGCGAGGATCCCGGCGATCCGGGCTGCGTTCATCCCCGGCCCGGCCAGGGGTGTGGAGAACCCGAAACCCGGTAGCGACGGGATCACCAGATGGAAGGCGTCGGCGGGGTCGCCGCCGTGGCTACGGGGATCGGACAGGGGCCCGATCACGTCGAGGAAGTCGACCACCGAGCCGGGCCAGCCGTGCAACAGAATCAGCGGTGTGGCGTCTGGTTCGGGCGAGCGCACGTGCAAATGGTGCAGATTCTGCCCGTCGATGGTGATCAGGTGTTGCGGGTACTGGTTGAGAACGGCCTCCTGAGCACGCCAGTCGTAGTCGGTGCGCCAGTAGTCGGCCACCTCCCGGAGATATCCGGTGGGGACTCCGCGGCTCCAGCCGACCCCGGGAAGCTCCTGCGGCCACCTGGTGGTGGCCAGGCGGGTTGCCAGGTCGTCGAGCTGAGACTGCGGGATGTCGATCCGGAACGGGCGAAGGTCGGGCCGGCTGGTTGTCATGCGACGCACGCTAGAACCCGATGCGGACAGCTGCTTTCCTGATGTTGCCTCGGTCAGAAGTTGGGCCAGGCGTTGCCAGAATGAGTGGGACGTGAGCGAGGTCCTGGCCCAGGTCCAGGCGGCCCCGGTGCGGCCAAGAACCACTTGGCCACCATCCAGGAGGAGCTGGGCGCCCGTAATCGCGCCGCGATCGCGGTCTGGGCCTGGAAGACGGCCGGTCCGGCTGAGCAAGCAGTCAGCAGCCTGGGAGGCTCTCCATTTATGAGAGTAAGCTCTCGTGATATGAGAGCTTCAGCCTCGCCATTGTTGCCGCTCCTGCGCAGTCGTCTCCAGGGGGAGCTGCTGGCCCGGGTACTGCTCGGCAGCACGCCAATCAGCATCGCTGACCTCGCGCGGGACCTGACCGCCCCGCTCCCGACGGTTGCCCGTGAGGTGAGTCGCCTGCGTGAGGGTGGCCTGCTGGTCGTGGACAAGCAGGGCCGGGCCCAGCTGGTCTCAGCGAACGAGACCAACCCGGCGACGGAACCGCTGCGGCAGCTCATCGCGGTCACCTTCGGACCGCGGCAGGTCGTGCCGGAGGAGTTCGGGGATCTGTCCGGTCTGGGAGAGCTGTACATTTTTGGATCGTGGGCGGCCCGGTACGAGGGGGAATGGGGGTCGGTGCCAGGCGACGTGGACGTCCTCGTCGTCGGCCCGGTCGATCGTGACGACGTGTACGACGCGGCTGAGCGAGCCGCCCGGCGCCTGTGGCGCGAGGTCAACGCCACTGTCGTTTCGTGGCAACGCTGGTCTGCCCAGGACGACCCGTTTCTCAGTGAGGTGAGACGGCGTCCTCTGCTGAAACTCTCTTCGGGGGAATGAGACTGTGAGCTGGAACAAGGGACGCGACGTCATCGAAGATCTGCTCAGGCGGGGTCACCTTGAGCACGTACCGGGTAACGAGTCCGAGGCCCAGCACTTACTGGCCAAGGCGCACTCTCATCTGCAAACAGCTCAGAGCGTTTCGGACCTGGATCCGGAGATCGCTTACGGGGCGCTGTACGCGGCGGCACGTAAGGCGCTTACGGCCCTCCTGATTCAGCAGGGGCTCCGTCCCACCAGGGCCGGAGGGCATGAGGTCGTAATTGAGGCAGTGCAAGCACAGTTGGTGCCGCCGCTCGGAGAGGTCATGCGTCCTATGCGGCGGATCAAGCGACGCCGCAATGACGGTGACTACGCGGGTTCCGAAGACCGACTGCATGCCGAAGATGTCGAGGCCGACCTGCCGGCGGCGGCAGCGATCGTCGATGCGGTGGAGCGTGTGCTGCCTCAGATGACAGTGTTCGTGACTCAGCGAGCGTGATCACGGGGGTTCGCACCGGACGGAGCAGCGGGTCTCGTTCCGGGCGGACAGGCCGTCGTCTGGGTGGGCCGATCTGGCCCAGGATCATTGCTCGCGAACCTGCGAAGTTTGTTGACGTCACCCCGACGGCAACATTTCACGAGAGCAGGTTCAGCCATGAAGGCAGTGCGTTTCCACGAGGTCGGCGGCCCCGAGGTTCTGCGCTTCGAGGACGTCGAGCAGCCCACCCCCGGCGCCGGCGAGGTCCGGATCCGAGTCGCGGCCTCGGCGTTCAATGCGGCCGACAACGGCATGCGGGCCGGCTTCCTCCCCATCCCGGTGGTGCTGCCGCACGTGCCCGGCTACGACGTCTCGGGCACGGTCGACGCGCTTGGTGAGGGCGTGGACGGCCTCTCGGTCGGCGATCAGGTCGTCGGTTTCTTCCCGATGGAGCGGGACGGCGGCGCGGCCGAGTACACGATCGTCCCGGCCGACCGCCTGGTCACCGCTCCCACCAGCATCCCGCTGGCCGACGCGGCCGGTCTGCCGTCGGTGGCACTGACCGCCTGGCAGGCACTGTTCGACGACGGCAACCTGCAGGCCGGGCAGCGCGTGCTGATCAACGGCGCCGGCGGCGTGGTCGGTAAGTACGCCATCGCGCTGGCCAAGCGAGCGGGCGTGCACGTGGTGGCCACCGCCAGCCCGCGCAGCGAGGAGGCCGTCCGCGCCGCCGGCGCCGACGAGATCGTCGACTACACCGCCACCGACCTGCTGAGCGCGGTCGAGGGGCAGGTCGATGTACTGCTCAACCTCGCCCCCATCGACCCGGAGCAGTTCGCCGCCCTGGTGGCCCTGGTCCGCGACGGCGGCAAGGTGGTCAGCACCACCGCCTTCATGGCCACCCCCAGGGACGAGGCCCGCAACGTCACCGCGGCCACGGTGTTCGTCCTGCCGAACCGCGAGCGCCTGACCGAGCTGGTGTCCCTGGTCGACAAGGGCGAGCTCAAGGTGGAGGTCACCCGCCGGATCCCGCTGGCCGAGCTGCCCGCCCTGCACGCCGAGGCCGCCGCCGGCCGTATCCCCGGCAAGGTCATCGTCCTGGCCTCCTGATCAGGACCGCAGGCTGGCCGGACCGACATCGTTGGTCCGGCCGCCTTCCTGTCCGGCCCGATCTACTGCTTCACCACGTTCCGCCCCGGCCCACCGCGCAGCACGTCGTCGCCCTTGCCGCCCCAGATGTGGTCGTTCCCGTTGTCCCCGCGGATCAGGTCGTTCCCGCCCTGTCCCCAGAGCCGGTCGTTCCCGTCCTCACCGAAGATCTGGTCGTTGCCCGCGCCGCCCCAGATCCGGTCGTCACCGGGACCGCCGATCAGGTGCTGGAACCCGGCCCCGGCCCGGATCTCGTCGTCACCCGGGCCGGCCGAGGCAGCACTGTCCGCCCCGGAGAGAGTGATCCGGTCGTTGCCGTCGCCGCTCATCACGGCGGCCTGCGCCCCGGCCTCGATCGTGTCGTTGCCGGTGTGCCCCAGCACCAGGTTGCGGTCGATCTCGGTGGTGCTGCCCTTGTAGCGGTCAGCGCCCGGGCCGAGAGCCACGGTGTTGAAGAACTCGCCCTTACCGGTGCGGTCGACCAGCGAGACGGAGTCGTTGCGGTCGCCCAGCTTCAGGTTCAGCACGGGCTTCTGGTCGGTCTCGTCGGGCGGCGTCAGTGTGCACCGCACCTTGGTGGTGTCGTCCTCGTCCGGATGGATGCAGGGCCCTCCGGCCTTGATCCGGACGGCATCGTCGATCAGGTAGACGAGCTTGTCCTGAGTGGTGTTCCAGCGGACCGAGACCGCTACGTCGTTCACCACGCCGGGCGCCGCGGTGTAGACCAGCCGGCCGTCCTTCTCCGCCACCGTGGCCCCGACCCGTGGAGCGGCATGGGCGGTGTCGACCAGGGCGAACGGGACGAGGCCGAGCGCCAGCACAGAGGCCGTGCGGCGGACGGCAGTAAACAGAGCCATGGTGTGCGTCCTCTGCAGAAGATGTGACTCATCATGGAGCATCGGCACGCTACGCCAAGAAGCTGCCCTGGTCTGCCGTACGGCCGGATCAGCGGTACTGCTTGGGCAGCCGCAGCCCGCGCTCGGCCATCAGCTCCCGTACCCGGTCGGGATAGTCGGTGATGATCCCGTCGATCCCCAGGTCTATCAGGGCCGCGATGGTGGGCAGGTCGTTGGCAGTCCAGGGCACCACCTTCAGCCCTCGGGCGTGGGCCCGCCGCACCATGGAGCTGTCTACGTAGAAGCGGAACGTGGGGTCGGCGATCGTGCCGTTCCGGGGGAAGCCGTACACGGGGGAGAGGGTCTTCACACCGGGGACGGCGTCGGCCGCCCGTACGAAGTCGCCGTCATAGTCGTCGGCGTCGATCCCACCCAGCCAGGGAGAGGCACCCGGCTTACCCACCTGCAGGAAGTCGTAGTTGGTGAGTGCGACGAGGGACAAGCGCGGCGCCAGCTGGTGCATCAGCCGCAGCGCTCCCCAGTCGAACGACTGAACCGTTACCTGACGCTGCAGTCCGGAGGCACGGATCTCCTCGAAAACCCGCCGCACGAAAACCTTCCTGGGGGCGGTCTGCTCCGGCGCCCCGGCTTCCACCTTGGTCTCGATGTTCAGCTTCACGCCCCAGGCGCGGTGCTTACGTACGAGACCGAACACGTCTTTGAGTTCGATCATCCGCATCCCCTGAGCCACTTCCTGGCTGGGGTAGCCCGGCAACTGCTGGTAGCCGCAGTTCAGGGTCTTGAGCTGGGCGAGCGTGAGGTCCTTCACGTATTTACCCGCGTACGGGTACTGCGGGTCACCAGGTGAGACCGGTGCTGTGTCGCGGCACTTGGTGGCGTTGACCTGCCGGTCGTGCGTCACCATGACCTTCTCGTCCTTGGTGACCTGGGTGTCGAGCTCCAGGGTGCTCACCCCCACCTGGAGAGCCTTGGCGAAACCCTCGATCGAGCTCTCGGTGGTCAGGCCGATCCCACCGCGGTGGGCCTGCAGATCAAACAATGGACGAGGGGTGGCGGCGTGGGCGGGAAGGGTCACGCTCGCGCCGCACAGGGTCAGAACCGCAGTGAGGACGAGTTGCCTCGTCCGGGAGTGCAGGGGCATCAGATCTCCGACCGATGCGTCGATGATTCATCACGACTGCCCGGGAAGTCCGTAATCACCGTAGTTCGGCGGTAATGGCGCCCGCGTGAGACGGCGGTGAATGTTGGCCGGGCTCTGGTGGGCGCCGAGGTGACCGCAAAGCCGTGAGACAGAAACAAGTTGACCTTGACGCTCGCTTGACCTACCCCGTCCTCTGTTGGCGATCCTGCGAAAAACTTCCGGAACAAGGCAACTTTCGGGCCGCCTGGTGCGACTAAGGGGGCGGAACAGCGGCCCGAACCGGCGGGCGGCGGGAAACGATTGGAAGACATCGATGAAGCGACGGGGCAAGCGCGTTCTGGGTATCGGCGGCGCAGCGACGGTTGCGGTCGCCGCGGTGGCCACCGCCGCCGTGGTGAACCTGCAGGGCGCCACGGCCGCCGAACCCAGCGGTGCGAACGGCTTCGCGGCGCAGAACGGCGGCACCACCGGTGGCGCGGGCGGCAAGACCGTCCGGGCGACCACGGGAACCCAGATCCACGAGGCCATTTGCGGTCGCGCGGCGGTGGACACCCCGATCATCATCGAGGTCGCGGGCACCATCACGATCGGCAACACCGCCAAGGTATCCGGTAGCTGCAGCACCGCGGCGGGCGTGATCGAGCTGAAGGACGTCAGCAACATCAGCCTGGTCGGGGTCGGCAGCAGCGCGGTGTTCGACCAGATCGGTATCCACCTGCGCGGTGCCAAGAACATCATCCTGCAGAACCTGCACGTGAAGAACGTGAAGAAGTCGAACGGCGCCACCTCCAACGGTGGTGACGCGATCGGCATGGAGTCGGGCGTCACCAACGTCTGGGCCGACCACCTGACCCTCGAGGCCTCCGGCGGCGAGTCCGAGGGCTACGACGGCCTTTTCGACATGAAGTCGGGCACCAAGTACGTGACCCTCTCGTACAGCGTGCTGAAGAACTCGGGCCGTGGTGGCCTGGTCGGTTCCAGTGACACGGACACCGGCAACGGCCCGGTGACCTACCACCACAACTACTACCTGAACATCGAGTCGCGCGCGCCGCTGCTGCGTGCGGCCACCGCGCACATCTACAACAACTACTACGAGAACCTGGGCTCCTCGGGCATCAACCCGCGCAACGGCGGCAAGGCCCTGGTCCAGAACAACTACTTCAAGAACTCGCAGAACGTCCTGGGCACCTACTACACCGACCTCAAGGGCACCTGGCAGGCCGCGGGCAACGTCCTCGACAACGTGACCTGGACCGGTGACGGCATCCACGCCGGGGCGAGCATGGCCTCCAACGGCACCGTGACCGTGCCCTACACGGCCAAGCTGGACGCGGCCGCCTCGGTCCCGACGATCGTCAAGAGCATGGCCGGTGCCGGCACCGGCCTGAAGACGTCGGACGGCAGCACCACCGTCCCGGCCCCGAGCGCCACCACGTCGAACCCGGCCACCACCACCCCGGCCACCACGACGCCGCCGGTGACCACCACGCCGCCCACCACCAGCAACCCGAGCACCCCGACGGGCACCAACCTGTCCATCGGCGCGGGTGCGGACGGCAGCAGCAAGGCCTCGGGCACCAGCTTCGGCAAGGTGATCGACGGCGACACCAAGACGTACTGGTCGCCCAGCGGCACCACCGGCGACGTGTCGGTCAAGTTCGCCGGCACCAAGACCGTCGGCTCCGTGGTGATCAAGGAGACGTCGAGCAAGGTCACCTCCTGGCAGCTGGTCGACGAGACCAACAAGAACAAGGTCCTCGCCTCCGGCACCAAGACCGGCACGGCCAGCTTCACCCCCGTCTCCACCAAGAAGCTGACCCTGGTGATCAAGGCGGCCTCGGGCACCCCGCAGATCGCGGAGTTCGAGACCTACGCGAAGTAGTCGCACCACCTCGGTTCGGCTCGCCGGTCAGGGGTGGTCCGGAGCAGTCCCCGGAGTGGGATATGCTCATGGAGCTTCCTGAGCAGGAACGCCGCAAGGCGGGCCGAACCAGGGGCGGGGCTGTAGCGCAGCTGGTAGCGCACCTCCATGGCATGGAGGGGGTCAGGGGTTCGAATCCCCTCAGCTCCACCGCATGGGTTAACGGCCGGGTCCGACATTGTCGTCCCGGCTGTTTCCGTTTTGGTGTCGCGTGGTCCGCGATGAGGGCTGTCGCCGGCGTGACCCTTCAGGAGTTCCGGGCGGCCCCGACCAGGCCGTCCAGCCACGCCTGGTGCCCGTTGAGCATCGGGTTCGGTCGCTGGGCCGCGAGTTCGGCGGCAGGGCGGCCGATCTGGGTCTCCTGAGTGAGCACGCGCACCCGGCCAACGGGCAGGTCCTCGACCAGCCAGGCGTGCAGCACGTCCAGCTTCTCGTCCGGCGTGCCCTCCTGCTTCGCCGTCCAGGACAGCCGGCCGGGAGTGCCCTCGCCCGGGTGCTGGAACTCGACCACCGCGGCATCCAGCGGCGGGAAGCCGAACGTGCCGAACGAGAAGTGGACGCCCTGGGACAGCACCGGGCCGTCGCCGGCCGGGAAGCTGATGTCGGCGACGTTGTCGTAGTAGCCCTCCCAGCGGCTGGTGTCGGTCAGGAGGGGCCAGACCTGGGCGGCGCTCAGGCCGGCCACCACGACCTCGTTCGAGACGAAGTTGTCGCCGGTGCCGGGAAGGTAGCGCTCGGGCCAGGTGATCGCGTTCTGTGTCGTCATGCGTTCACGCTAAGTCGGCAAGACATCGATCTACCAATAGTCTGAACGATGTCTGGAATAGGCCAGCCTATGGCAGGCGGGATTAGCATCGGCTGCGTGGAGTGGACCCCGCCGGCCGACCTGAACCTGCTGCGCACCTTCCTGGCGGTGTACCGAGCGGGTTCGTTCACCGCGGCGGCACCCCGCCTCGGCCTGTCTCAGCCCAGCGTGACCACCCAGGTCAGGGCGCTGGAGCGGCATGTCGGGCGTGCGCTGTTCACCCGTTTGCCCCGGGGCGTGCAGCCCACCCCCTTCGCCCACGATCTGGCCGCGCGAGTGGGAGACCCACTCGATGCGCTCACTGGTGAGGGCGGCACCCAGCCGGGACGGACGTCCCCAATTCACCTCGGCGGTCCTTCGGAGCTGTTGTGCGTACGCGTGCTTCCGGCGCTTGCCGGCCTGATTGCAGACGGGGTGCAGTTGCGCGTCACCCAGGGCCTCACCGAGACCCTGCTCGAAGATCTGCGCGACGGTCGGCACGATCTGGTCATTGCCACCCGTCGTCCGCGGGGAACCGCTCTGCCGTCGGTACCTCTGAGCGACGAGGAGTACGTCCTGATCGTCGCCCCGGCCTGGACGCAGCACCTGAAGGCCGAGCAGGACCTGGCCACCGGGCTGCGGCGCGTACCCCTGGTCAGCTACTCCGAGGACATGCCGATCGTGCGGCGTTACTGGCGCACGGTGCTGGGCCGGCCGTCACCGCCCGGGCAGCCTGGCCTGACGGTGCCGAATCTGCATGCGGTGGTGTCGGCGGTCTCCGCCGGCGCGGGCTACAGCGTAGTACCCCGCTCGATCTGTGAGGAGCATCTGCGGGACGGCCGACTGATCATGCTGGGCGCGCCCGCCGAACCGCCACTGAACACGTACTTCTTGGTTCACCGTCCCGGCTCCGAAAGCAATCCTGATGTGCTGCGGGTGCGCGAGGCTCTGACCCGCGCTGCCCGGGCCGACTGGAACCTGTCGCTACTGAAGTAAAGATTCTTCCGACCCAAACCCGATCTGCGTGCATCTCACTTCTCTGTAGGGCGCTACGGCAGCGCAGACCTCAGTCAGAAAGAGATGAGCAGAGGAGTGGTCATGACACGGCTCAGGGGAGTTACCGCCGCAGGGATCCTGGCGATCGGTGCGCTGGCCACCTCGGCCTGCGGGTCGGACTCGGCGTCGGGCGCGGCCTCGGGCCCAGTGAAGACACAGGAGACCACCGAAACGACGACGGCCCCCACCACCAGCGAGACGCCAGGGACGCCAGAGGCGACGGCCGACGAGGCACTTCCCGACAGCGGCAAGGGCGTGACGATCGTTCCGGTCGACGGCTTCGAAGGGGGCCTGACGCTGGAGGACGAGGGCCTGTCGATGACCGACGACGACAGCGGCCGCCAGCTCTTCACGTTCAAGTCGCTCGGCGGTGATCTCTACCAGGTCAAGGCCACGGACGGCTCGGGCGAGCTGGAGCCGTTGTGCTGGCGGGCGCCCGACGCGGACGAGATCAGCCCGTCGCCGATCGTCGCCGGCGAGTGCGGTACCGGCGAGGAGAACCTGGCGTTCAGCATCTCGAAGGCCGGCTCCGGTTACGTGATCAGCCGCGAGAACGGCGAGCTCAAGCTGAACCTGGGCAGTGACGGCCTGGAGTACGGCGACAAGCTGACGACCGAGTGGAGGATCAACGTCTGATCAAGTCCGGCCGAGGGTGCTGCGGGTGGGCCACGGCGCCCGTGCAGATTGTATCGCGTTGCGATACGCGATACGGTTGGGAAATGATCGTCAGCTTCCAGCACAAGAGCCTGGAACGTCTCTACCGTGACGGTTCGAAGAAGGGGGTGCAGGCATCCCATGTCCCGAAACTGTTGCGCATCCTTTCTGCCTTGGATGTCGCTCAGGGCCCTGACGATCTTGCAATCCCATCGTTCCGAACTCATCCCCTCAGAGGAGACATGGCAGGCCACTGGTCGATCTGGGTCAATGCGAACTGGCGAATCACGTTCCGGTTCATCGACAACGACATTGAACTCGTGGACTATCAGGACTACCACTGAGCAGGAGGTGCCCACCATGACCATGAAGACCCCCGTGCACCCCGGCGAGATCCTGCGCGAAGACGTTCTGGCCGACATCGGCCTTGGCGTCAGCGAAGCCGCATCCCGGCTGGGCGTCTCCCGTGTCGCCCTCAGCCGTGTCCTGCACGGTCATGCTCGCATCAGCCCGAGTCTGGCCATTCGGCTGGAAGAAGCCGGGGTTGGCACCGCCCGTGCCTGGCTGGCTATGCAGATCGCCTATGACCTGGCCATCGAACGCGCCGCCGGTAAGCCCAAGGTCCGCCGCCTCGAGGACGTTGCCTGAACCAGTCACGTCAGAGGCGGCGGACCAGGGCATTGCTCGGTCCAACGACTACTGGTCGGGCTGGTCTGAGAGCCGAGGTCCCGGGCTCGGCCGGCGACCGGCCTGCAAGGATGCTCGTCTGTGATCAACGAGTTGTACGACGTCATCCATCGCCGCCGGGACGTCCGCGGCCAGTTCACCGGTGCTCCGATCCCCGACGATGTCCTCGAGCGCATGCTGAGCGCGGCGCATGCGGCGCCCAGCGTCGGGCTCTCGCAGCCGTGGGACTTCGTGGTGGTGCGCGACCGGGAGCTGCGCGAGCAGTTCTACGGGCACGTCCAGGAGGAGCGGAAGGTCTTCGCGTCCACGCTGGATCCTGAAGCGGCTGAACGGTTCGCTCGCATCAAGATCGACGGAGTACTGGAATCCACGTTGTCGGTCGTGGTGACGTACGACGCCGAGCGCGGCGGCACGGCCGTCCTGGGCCGCCATGCCATTGCCGACGCGGGGCTGTACTCGGTGTGCCTGGCCATCCAGAACCTCTGGCTGGCGGCTACTGCGGAGGGGCTCGGCGTGGGCTGGGTGTCGTTCTACCGCGAGCCGTTCCTGGCTGATCTGCTCGGCATCCCGGCCGGCGTGCGGCCGGTGGCCTGGCTGTGCCTGGGCCCGGTCACTCATCTGGAGACCGTTCCCGACCTGGAACGCCACGACTGGCGGCGTCGTCGGCCGCTGTCCGATGCCGTGCATACCGACCGATGGACCGGTGGCCGAACCGGCGCTTAGGTGGCTAGCCACGTCTGAAATCGGTACATACAGTGGCTTTGGTCACAGCAGCATCACGGCGGGCGTTGGGGACGGACCAAGGGCGGTTCTCCACGATGAAGGATGCACGACGGGACGAGCTCCTGGCTCCGGTCTACGAGGCCTGGGAACGCTTCGTCCAGGGCGACGACCAGGTGCTGGGCGTCCGCCCGCAGGTGGCGATCTCCTGGCATCGTTGTCGGGAGCGCTACCGGGTCGATCCGCACCTGACCGAGGCGCCGATCGCCGTCGCCGAGATCGAGCACACGCCCGAGCACGACGGGGTCTTCGCCGAGCTGGGGTTCCGGGCGGCGTCGGTGGCGCAGGACGTGAGCTTCGCCGGGGGAGTGCTCACGGTCACCGACTCCACGGGCCGGATCCTGGCCGAGTGGGGTGACCAGGCCACGCTGGCCCGGGCGGCCGAGGCCAACCTGGCGCCGTGGTTCTGCTGGTCGGAGTCGGCGGCGGGCACCAACGGCATGGGCATGGCGCTCGAGAGCCATGGGCCGGTGCTGGTGAAGGGGCCGGAGCACTGGTGCCGGGCGTTCCATGACTGGACGTGCGCCGGGGTGGCGGTGCGCGACGTGGTCACCCGTGAGCCGATCGCGGTGCTGAACATCTCGTGCTGGCGCAGTCAGTTGCCTTCCTTTGCAGCGAACTGGCTGACCAATGCAGCGGTTACCACCCAGGGACAGTTGCGGCGACGGGCTCGCAACAGCGGGGCTGAGTTGGTGGCGGCCTATACGCAGGCGCGGGCCACGAACACGACGCCGTTGGCCGCGCTCGACACGGCGGGGAAGGTGGTGATCGCCGACGAGACGGCGAGTGTGCTGATGGGAGTGCCGGCCGCCACCCCTGCGCTTGATCCGACGGTGCGCTGGAATCCCGGCTTACCTGAGTTGATCGGTGCTGCCCAGTACGCCACCACGCAGGCGGCGCGGAACCCGGACTGGATCGGTTCCACGCAGATCTTCACGCATCTCTCCGATGAGCCGACCCCGATCGTCATTCGTCCGGTCTTTCTCTCCGGCCACCTGATCGGCAACCTGGTGCACTTCGGTACTACGGACACCGGAGCAGCCCTACCCACGGCTGATCGTCCGGAGAGAGCCGAACCGAGGCCCCGCCGGGTGGTCGGCACCCGGGAGAACCGAATGGTGCTGCTACGTCTGCCGGAGGTCTGCTTCGCCGAGTCCGACGGGAACGACGTGTGGCTCTCTACTGATCAAGGACGTTTGCGAGCGGCATCGGCGAGCCTCGACCGGTTGGGTGGGGAGCTGGCTGACGTCGGGTTCCTGCGCGTGCACCGCCGTTACGTGGTCAACCTGGGGCGGGTGCGCGAGGTCGAACGCGGCCGCAACGGTGAACTGCTCCTGATCATGGACGGCGGGGGAGACGTTCCGGTCTCCCGCCGCAACGCTCCCGCTGTACGTCGAGCCCTGGACATCTGAAGTGAGCGACAGCGGTGGTGCCCCCGGAGGCGGGCTTGGGCTCCCAAGCCCGTTCGAACGTCCGTACTCAGCTGTTCTGGCCCAGGCCACGAACCCGAACGAGCAGAACAGGCCGCTCGACCTGAGCATCCTGCCCAAGAGTCAACCCGATGATTTCGACTACCCCGCAGCGTTCGCCGAACTCGACCTGGACGCGCTGGCCGCCGACGTCGACGCGGTGCTCACCACGTCGCAGGACTGGTGGCCGGCGGACTACGGGCACTACGGGCCGCTGATCGTGCGCATGGTCTGGCACTGCGCGGGTACGTACAGAACTGGGGACGGCCGTGGTGGCCCGAGCGCGAGCCTGCAGCGTTTCGCTCCGGTGGACAGTTGGCCCGACAACCGCAACCTCGACAAGGCGCGCCGTCTGCTGTGGCCGGTGAAGAAGAAGTACGGCCGCCGGATCTCCTGGGCCGACCTGATGGTGTTCGCGGGCAACCGGGCGCTGGAATCGATGGGGCTGCGCACTTTCGGCTACGCGGGCGGCCGGAACGAGGTCTACGTCGGCGAGCGGGTGGACTGGGGGCCGGAACAGGCGTGGATGGCCGACGAGCGGCACACCGGGGTACATGAACTGGACGAGCCATTGGCCGCCGACCAGTTGGGCCTGATCTACGTCAACCCGGAGGGGCCGAACACGGTGCCCGACCCGCTGATGTCGGCCCGCGACATCAGGGCCACGTTCCGGCGCATGGGCTTCGACGACGAGGAGACGGTCGCGCTGGTTGGAGGTGGGCACGCGTTCGGCAAGACGCATGGAGCGGCCGATCCAGAGCGCTACCTAGGGCCGGAACCCGCAACCGCCGGCATGGAAGAGCAGGGGCTGGGCTGGCGGGGCGCGCA
The DNA here is from genome assembly GCF_030269265.1 of Kineosporia sp. NBRC 101677. Lineage (NCBI taxonomy): Bacteria > Bacillati > Actinomycetota > Actinomycetes > Kineosporiales > Kineosporiaceae > Kineosporia > Kineosporia sp. NBRC 101677. Next base: position 249,124 of record NZ_BSTA01000009.1, on the reverse strand, counting down.
CGGCAGCGGCAAGGCTGGGGACACGGTGACCAGCGGGTTGGAAGGCGCCTGGACGCAGACCCCCACCACCTGGGACAACCGCTACTTCCAGAACCTGTTCCAGTACGAGTGGGACGTGGCCCTCAGCCCGGCCGGGTTGTGGCAATGGGTGCCGCGCGGGGGAGCAGGGGCCAACACCGTGCCGGATCCGCACGACCCCGAGCGTCGGCACGCGCCCACCTTCTTGACCACCGATCTGGCCTTCCGGGTGGATCCGGACTACGAGCCGATCGCCCGCCGCTTCCTGGAAAACCCCGAGCAGTTGAGTGAGGCGTTCGCCCGGGCCTGGTTCAAGCTCACCCACATCGATCTCGGCCCTCGTGAGCGTTACCTCGGGCCGCTGGTGCCGGCCGAGCCGATGATCTGGCAAGACCCGGTGCCCGAGCGCCAGCATGCCCTGCCCAGCCCAGGCGAGCTCGCGAGCCTGAAAAGCCGCGTCCTGGATTCCGGTCTCACGGTGTTACAGCTCGTCGCAACCGCTTGGGCGTCGGCCTCGACGTTCCGCAACAGCGACAAACGCGGTGGAACAAATGGTGGACGTTTGCGGCTGGAGCCCCAGCGCAACTGGCCGGCCAACGATCCCGACTCTCTCGGTGAAGTGCTGACCATGTTGGAAGAGCTGCGGCCACCGGAGGTCTCGATGGCCGACCTGATCGTGCTCGGTGGCTGCGCCGCAGTGCAGAAAGCTGCCCACGAGGCGGGCTACGACATCGAGGTGCCCTTCACTCCCGGCCGCACCGACGCGTCGCCGGAGTGGACCGACCCGGAATGGTTCGCCGTGCTGGAACCGGTGGCCGACGGGTTCCGCAACTATCGCGGCAAGGGTGCCCGGCACCGGTCCGAGCGCCTGCTGATCGACCGCGCGGCCCAACTCACCCTTACCGCAGCGGAGATGACCGTGCTGGTGGGCGGTCTTCGGGTGCTCGGTGCGGGCCGGACCGACCTGGGCCTGTTCACCGACAGACCCGGTGTGCTGACCAATGACTTCTTCGTCAATCTGCTCGATCTCCGCTACGAATGGCGGGAATCCTCGGTGAAGGTCTCTGCTGAAGCGACTTTCGAGGGGATTGACCGGCAGAGTGGGGTGACCAGGTGGCGGGCCACCCGGGCCGACCTGGTCTTCGCCTCGAACCCGGAACTGCGCGCGCTCGCCGAGCTGTACGCGGCCGACGACGCCCCGGAGAAGTTCGTGCACGACTTCGTCGCCGCCTGGGTGAAGGTGATGAATCTGGGCCGGTGTGCGCAGACGGCGTGTGAACGGTAGCTGCGGCCGGGCGAACGGTGCGCTCCTGATGTTGTCGGTGGTCTCGCGTAAGGTCCCTCACGGTAGAGGCTTTGATCGTTTCCGATGAGGAGCTGAAGTCCATGACGACCGTGGAGGAACGAGAGGATCTGCTGCGAAGGCTCGGCCTGGCGGGCCAGAACACCGCCTCGCTGGGCCGCCTGCTGAACACCGGCAACGTGGCCGAGGCGAAGGAGCGCGAGGACGGGGTGATGACCGCGACCATCCGGATCCAGCCCGACGACATCTGCTGGGACCCGTCCATCCTGGTCCTGCCGCACGGCGGCGACCTGGAACTGGAACTGATCAACGACGACCTGAACACGCACTGCGCGCTGCTGCCGAGCAACGGCGACCGCAAGTTCATCTGGCTGGTGAACCACTCCCGCGGCACCGCGAGGCTCAATCTCGACGGGCCGGGCTACTACTGGTTCAGCTCGCCCTCCGGCAACGACGAGGGCCGCGGCCTGACCGGGGCCATCGTGGTGCTCGGCGAGGTGCCGCCGGAAGCCCGTCTGGACCGTCCCGACCAGCCGCGTCCCTAGCCGACCGTCGCCAGGAGGAGAACGATGACTACTGCGGAGTCCGCCGAACCGTACATCGACGCAGGCGAGGCTATCGACCAGGGCCGTCTCAGCGGCAAGGTCGCCGGTGGTGAGGTCGCCCCGCCGGTCGCCGAGAACCTCACCTACGAGCGTATTCTCGAAGCCCGTTCCGAGCCGGAGAACTGGCTCACCTACTACGGCACCTACGACGGGCAGCGCTTCAGCACGCTCGATCAGATCAACACCGAGAACGTGCACAAGCTCGGCCCGGCGTGGATCTTCCAGGCCGGCGTGAGCGGCATCATCGCCGGCACCTCGACGTACTCGTTCGAGGCCACCCCGATCGTGGTCGACGGGGTGATGTTCCTGTCCGGCTGGGACGGCTGGGTCTGGGCCCTGAACGCCGTCACCGGGGTGGAAATCTGGCGCTACAAGCACGCCGTGCCGTTCGACGTGTCGCTCTGCTGCGGCAACGTCAACCGCGGGGTCGCGGTGGCCAAGAACAAGGTCTTCTTCGTCACCGCCAACGCCCACGTGATCGCCCTCGACGCGCAGACCGGCAAGCGGGTCTGGGACAAGACGTACGGCGACGTGCGGGCCGGTGAGAGCGGCACGATGGCCCCGATCGTGGTGAAGAACCTGGTCATCGTGGGCAGTTCCGGCGGTGAGTTCGGGGTGCGCGGGCACCTGGACGCCTTCGACGTGGACAGCGGCGAGCACCAGTGGCGCTGCTACATGGTGCCCAAGCCGGGTGAGCCCGGCTCGGAGACCTGGCCGGCCGACGGTGAGGCCTGGCAGCGCGGCGGTGGGAACTGCTGGCTCACCGGCACTTACGACGCGGAGACGAACCTGCTCTACTGGGGCACCGGCAACCCGGCCCCCGACTTCGACGGTGAGGTGCGCGAGGGCGACAACCTCTACACCGACAGCATCGTCGCGGTCGACGTCGACTCCGGGCAGATCCGCTGGCACTACCAGTGCACCCCGCACGACGTGTGGGACTACGACAGCATGAGCGAGTGCATCCTGTTCGAGAAGGACGGCCGCAAACTGCTGGGCCACTTCGACAAGAACGGCTACTTCTTCGTGCTCGACCGCACCAACGGCGAGCGTATCTCGATCACCCCGTTCGTCGACCGGATCACCTGGGGGGCGATCACCCGCGACGGGCAGGTCGTGCCCAAGGTGTATCCGGAGGCCGAGGGGGTGGCGGTGCACTTCTACCCCGGTCCGGCCGGGGCCAAGGAGTGGACGCACGCTGCCTACAGTCCGAAGACGGGCTGGTTCTACGTGCCCGTCCAAGACGTAGGTGCCACCGCCGCCCGTCGGCGCCGCGAGTTCAAGGAGAGCATCCCCTACTGGGGTGCCGGCGTGGCTGTCGACATCGACGAGGCAGTGGGCTATCTCAGTGCGTTCGACGCCAACGGTGAGGAGAAGTGGCGCTGGCGCAACGAGTTGCCGATGTGTGCCTCGGTGCTCGCCACCGGCGGAGACCTGGTGTTCGCGGGTGAGCCGTCGGGCGAGTTCAACGCCTACGACGCGCGCACCGGTGACCTGCTCTGGCAGTTCCAGTGCGGCAGCGGGCATCACAGTAGCCCGGTCACGTACTCGGTCGACGGCCGTCAGTACATCGCAGTGCCGGTCGGCTGGGGTGGCTGGGCGGAGGGCTTCCTGCCCGGGATGCTCGGGGCCGGTCACGGTAGCGCGCTGATCGTGTTCGCCCTGCCGTCGGACACGCCCACCCGCGGCGACGACGACTGACCCCGCCAGAAGCCGCAGACCACGAGGAGAGGAGGTTCAGTCATGGAATCCCGTTTCGAGGAGTGGGAGACGCCCGAGTTCGATGAGGTGACGGTCGCCCCCGAGGTGACCATGTACATCGCCCAGCTCGACTGAGCTGGACCGAGTTCGACTGAGCACGATGCGCGGAGGGGAGGCCAGGATGTTCGTACGGGTGCTGGGTTCGGCCGCCGGAGGCGGTTCGCCGCAATGGAACTGCGGTTGCCGAGTCTGCACCGACGTACGGGCCGGGGCCGCCCCTCCGCGCACACAGTCGTCCATTGTTGTCAGCCCCGACCGTAAGCGGTGGTTCCTGTTCAATGCCTCCCCCGACGTCCTCAGTCAGTTCGCGGCCTTTCCCGAGCTCTGGCCCCGGGGTTCGCGAGAATCGCCGGTAGAAGCAGTGTTTCTGACCGATGCCGAGCTCGATCACACCTTGGGCCTGTTGCTGCTGCGGGAGGCCCCGGCGCTGAGGTTGTACGCCACGGCCACCGTGCACAAGACCCTGTCCGACGGGTCAGGTGTGCTCACCCTGCTGCAGCGTTACTGTCAGGTCGAATGGACGCCGGTGGTCACCGGCGCGCCTCTGGTCCTGTCCGAAGGGCTCACCGGAAGAGCCTTCGAAGTGAAGACGAGTAAACGCGACCGTTTCGGGGTCGGGGGTGCCGCCGGTCGGGTCGTGGGCTACCGGATCAGCGACGCCAGAACCGGCGGAACCCTGGTGTACCTGCCGGGTGTGCAGCACTTCACGCCCGAGGTACGGGCGGCGATCGCGGGATGCACCTGCCTGCTGGTCGACGGAACCTGCTGGAGCGACGACGAACTCGTCCGGCTGGGGCTGGCCGCCAAGACGTCGCGGCAGATGGGGCATTCGCCGGTCGAGGAGAGTCTGCAGCATCTGGCCGGAGCCGGCCGGCGCACGATCTTCGTGCACCTGAACAACACCAACCCGATCCTGCTCGAGGGCACGCCGCAGCGGCTGGCCGTCGAACGGGCCGGGGCGGAGGTGGCCGTGGACGGACTCGAGGTGGAGGTATGAGCGCATGACCTACGTGGCCGGTGAGACCGACTTCGTCTCCACGTTGCGGGCCCACTCCCGCAAGTATCACGACCAGCACCCGTTCCACGTCCGGATGAACGCCGGGCAGTTGAGTCCGCAGCAACTGCGCGGCTGGGTGGCCAACCGCTTCTACTACCAGGAGTGCATCCCCCGCAAAGACGCGGCCATCCTGGCCAACTGCCCCGACCTCGAGGTGCGCCGCCGCTGGATCCGCCGCATCACCGATCACGACGGAACGGCCGAGGGGGAGGGGGGTATCGAGGCCTGGCTGCGGCTGGGCGAGGCCACCGGGCTCAGTCGCGAAGAGATCCTCGACCATCGGCATCTGGTGCCGGGTGCCCGCTTCGCGGTCGACGCCTACGTGACTTTCGCCCGCACCCGTCCCTGGGTGGAAGCGGTGGCCTCGTCGCTCACCGAACTGTTCGCCCCCGACCTGATGGCCGAGCGGCTGGCCGCGTTCGAGCGGCACTACACCTGGATCGATCCGGACGGCCTGGCCTACTTCCGGGCCCGTCTGGAACAGGCTCCGCGCGACAGCGAGCACGCTCTGGAAGTGGTCACCCGGTACTGCCTTTCCAGCGAGACACAGGCGGCCGCGATCGATGCGCTGTCGTTCAAGTGCGACGTGCTCTGGAGCCTGATGGACGTGATCGACCGGGCGTACCCGCGGTGACGGCGATCGCAGTGGCCACCAGACCCCGCCTGGCCCGCCACGTCCGCCTCACCTACTCAGCCGCCCGTGAGCGTCCGGTTCTGTTGCTGCCCGAGACCGTGGTCGTGCTCAACCCCACCGGCGCGGCCATTCTCGAGCTCTGCAACGGTCAGCGCACGATCGCCCAGATCGTGACCGAGCTGGGGCGGCGTTATCGCGAGGTGCCGGCCGAAGAGGTGCAGCGGTTCCTGGCCGGGCTGGCCGCGCGGCGGTGTGTGGAGCCGGCCGATGGATGATCCGTTCGGCCTCCTTGCTGAGCTCACCTACCGCTGCCCCCTGGCCTGCGCCTATTGCTCGAACCCGCTGAACATGGCCGAGTACACCGACGAGCTGCCCACCGGCGAGTGGCTGCGGGTGCTCACCGAGGCCCGCGACCTGGGCGTGCTGCAGTGCCACCTGTCGGGCGGGGAACCGTTGCTGCGCCGCGACATCGTCGAGATCGTGGCTCACGCGTCAGCGTTGGGGATGTACACGAACCTGGTCACCAGCGCGGTGGGCTTCAATCGCCGAATGGCCGAGCGGCTGCGCGCGGCCGGGCTGGATCACGTCCAGGTCAGCATTCAGGCTGACCAGCCGGGTCTGTCCGACCGGATCGCCGGCACGCCCTCGTTCCAGCGCAAGATCGACGCGATGCGGCTGGTGCGGGAACTGGGCTGGCCGCTGACGGTGAACGTGGTGCTGCACCGGCGCAACATCGACCGCATCGCCGACGTGCTGGAACTGGCCGTGCAGGCCGGCGCCGACCGGGTGGAGCTGGCCAACACCCAGTACTACGGCTGGGCCTGGAAGAACCGCGAGGCACTGCTGCCCAGCCGGGAACAGCTGGCCCGGGCCGAGACGGTGGTGCATGAGGCCCGGCAACGGCTGAGTTCGCAGATGGACATCATCTACGTGATCCCCGACTACTACAGCAAGTATCCGAAACCCTGTATGGGCGGCTGGGCCTCGCGTCAGCTCACGATCGCTCCCAACGGTGACGTGCTGCCCTGCCCAGCCGCTCAGTCCCTGCCGCTGCCCAGAGCGAACGTACGGGAGAACGAGCTGAGGGAGATCTGGGCCGACTCACCGGTGATGAACGCCTTCCGGGGCACGGAATGGATGCCGGTGCCCTGCCGCGACTGCGACCGTAAAGATCTGGACTTCGGTGGATGTCGCTGCCAGGCCTTCCAGTTGACGGGCGATGCGGCGCGCACCGATCCGGTCTGTCACCTGTCACCCGACCGCCATGTGGTCGACGACGCGGTGCAGGCGGCTCAGCGCGGCGGCCCGGTCGATCTCCAGCTCACCCCCAGACCGCACAGATCCTGACAACGGCGCAAGGAGGCTCCGGCGGCATGATGTCGATCCTGATCTTCGTGGTGGGCGCGGCCCTGCTGGTCTACTGTGCCGAGAAACTGATCTTCTACCTGGTCGGGGCGGCGGCCGGGCTGCACATCTCGGTCTTCCTCCTGGCCATCGTGTTCACCGGGATCGAGTTCGACGACGTGGCCCTCGGGGTGGCGCTCAACCTCGAGGACCTCGACGGCGTGGCCCTGGGAACCGTCTTCGGCACGGCGATCTCGATGACCGGCGTGGTACTGGCCCTGGCTGCGATCATCAGCCCGACCCGCGTCGACATCCCCCGCAGCTATGTCACCATCTTCGCCCTGTCGCCCCTGGCCATGGTGCCCTTCGTGCTCACCGGGCCGCTGACCTCGAGCGACGGCGTACTGCTGGTGCTGCTGTTTGTGGCGTTCATCGTCTACGTGGCGGCCAATGAGCTGCGCAGCACCACTCCGGTGTTCCGTAACGCGGAAGTTCTCTCCGCCGCCGGCAGCGGAAACGGGCGCGCGACCACTGCTGTCGTGGAGAAAACCACCGATCAGCCCCCGTTCCCCGTGCACGCGCCGTTCTCCGGATCCCGGCCGTTGCCCGACTGGGCCGGTGTCGCCCTGGCCTTGCTGGCGCTGGTCGGCCTGGTGGCCGCGGCGGCGGTGACGAGCGCGGGTATCGAAGGCATCCTCGACGAGTTCTCCATCGAGGGAACGCTCTTCGGGGCCACCATCGCCACCCTGGTGCTCACCCTGGAAGACATCTTCCTGACCGTCGAACCGAACCGGCGAGGGGTCTCGGAGATCGGTATCGGCAACGTGATCGGCAGCGTGGTGTTCGGCGTGACCGCCAAGCTGGGCATCATCCTGCTCACCGGCGGCAGCATCGAGATCGAAGATGAAGTGCTCACCTGGCACCTGCCGGTACTGGTGGTGATGACCGGGCTGGCCGCGTACTTCATCTCCACCGGCCGGCTGCGCCGCCAGCACGGCTTCGTCCTGCTGGCTCTCTACGTCCTGTACTGGGCGGTGAGCTTCACCGTGCTCGGCGAGGCCCCGATCGAGGCCGACTGAGACAGGCCCGTCCGGCACCCGAGGGCGCCGGACGGGCCTGAGCAGAAACCCTTACTTGTGCACCTTGTTGGTGCCCGGGCCGCCGCGCAGCACGTCCAGGCCCGGACCGCCGTCGAGGCCGTCGTTACCGTCGCCGCCCCAGATCCGGTCCGCGCCGCCCTGGCCCCACAGCCAGTCGTCGCCGTTGTTGCCCCACAGGTCGTCGTCGCCGTCGCCGCCCCACACCTTGTCGTCGCCGTCGCCACCGGCCAGGAGCTGCCGGCCGCCGTGGCCCCAGATCTGGTCGTCGCCCTTGCCGCCGTCCGCCACCGTGTTCTTGCCCCAGGTCCAGACCATGTCGTCACCGTTGCCGGCGATCGCCAGCGAGCGCGGGCCGATCTTGAGCTGGTCGTCGCCGCCCTGGCCGAGCACCTGGCTGCCGTCCAGCCCCTCGGAGGTGCTGTCCAGCCAGTCGGCGCCCGGGCCGAGGGCGACCTTGGCGAAGTACTTGGTCTGCTTCGTGCGGTTGTCCAGCCAGACCTTGTCGTCCTCGTCGCCCAGCTTCATGGTCAGCGTCGGGTACGAGCCGCCCTCGGCCGGGGTGACCACACAGCGCACCTTCGTGTGGTCGTCCTTGTCGGGGTACACGCAGGTGTCGCCGATCCCGATCCGGATCACGTCGTCGATGCGGTAGATCAGCTTGGTCTTGTCCTTGCTCCAGGCCACCGAGGCGACCACGCTGTTGGCGACCCCGGGCGGGGCCGTGTACTCCAGCCGCTGGCTGTCCGCGACGGCGGCGGAGGCGCTGATCTCGTCAGCGTGCGCGGTGCCGGACAGGGCGAGCGGGCTCAGCCCGAGGGCCAGGATGGAGGCAGCGCCGAAGGCCCGGCGCGCGGAGAACTGCAGTGACATGTAGATGAACCCCCGTGAGAGACGTGACGCATGGTGTTGCGTTGGTCACGCTACGCCATTCGTGGGGGTGCTTGCGTCAGGGCTTGATCATGTCCTTGCCGGGCCCGCCGATCAGCTTGTCCACGCCCTTGCCGCCGTTGATGAAGTCGTCCCCGGCCTCACCGAGGACCTTGTCGCGGTGCTGCTCGCCATAGAGCCGGTCGTTGCCCGGCCCGCCGTAGATCGTGTCCCGCCCGGCGCCGCCGTGCACCACGTCGTCGTCGGCGCCGCCCCGCAGGAACTGCGTGCCTACCCCGCCCCAGAGCTTGTCCTCGCCGGCCCCACCGTCCAGGTCGCTGTAGTTGCCGCTGGTGGTCAGCGTGTCCGGGCCGTCGCCGCCCTGCACCGTGGCCACCGAGCCGGTGGTGATCCGGTCCGGACCGTCCTGCCCCCAGACGAAACTGCCGTCGTCCTTGGTGGCGTGGGTGCTGTCCAGCGTGTCCTTGCCGGTGCCGAGGCGGAACTCGGCGAAGTAGAACGCCTGGGCGGTCTGGTTGTGGAACTCGACGTTGTCGTCCTTGTCCCGCAGGTTCATCGCCAAGGTGGGGTAGGGGTTGTCACTGCCCGCAGGCTGCACGATGCAGCGGATGCTGGTGCGGTCACTCTTGCCCAGGTGCTCGCAGCCGTTCCCGGTGCGGACCGGCACCCGGTCGTCGATCAGGTAGATCAGTTCCTCGTTGTCCTCGTCCCACTCGACCGAGGCCACGATCCGGTTCACCTGCCCCATGGCTGCGCTGTAGGTCAGGCTCGCGCCGTCGCTGCTCACGCTCGCCCGGGCGGTGGTGGTCTGGGCCTGGGCGGGCAGGGCGAGGGCGAGCGGGGTCACGGCCAGGGCGAGGACAGACGCGGCGCGGTACGGCGGCATGGCGAAACCTTTCTTGTGAACATCACTCAATGTGTAGCGGCCGTCACGCTACGCCCAAGTTGCTGACCCGTCAGATCGTCGTGCCCGGGACTGCCCTGTGATCTTGTCCGGGGCATTCCGGGTTGGCTGTCCACGCCGGACCGGGGCACGATGGCTGGTGTGGCCGGGCCAGTGCGAGCAAAAGGTAAAGAGCGACCGGAGAGGGTCCGCCGTGCCCGCGTAGTCACGCTGGCCCCGAGCGGCCGGGTGGCCATGATCGAGCGCTACGTTCGCGGACACCGTTATCTGAGCGTGCCCGGCGGTCGGATGGAGCCGGGGGAGACGCCGGAAGAGGCCGCGATCCGCGAGATCGAGGAAGAGCTCGGCCTGGCCATCACCCTGGCCGGCCGGCTGCCCGACCACGACGGGCAGGCGTACTTCCTGGCGGTCGTGCCGGAAGAGGCGAAGCTGCGGATGTCCGGTCCGGAGATCAAGCACTCCAGCCGCAGCAACCGCTACACGCCGCGCTGGGTAGACGCCGCCACGCTCGACGGCCTGCCGCTGCGTCAGCCCGTACGGTCGCTGGTCACCACGGCGGCGCTCGCAGTCGCGGCGGCGATGCAGGTCTCCGGGGCGGTGCAGAAGAAGAGCGAAACAAAGGACGGGGCGGTGTCGGTCGATCTCGGCCAGTCGCCCGAGGTTCCTTCCGAAGATGTACTGGTCGACCTGTCCGCCGCGCACATGCCCGGCCCCCGGGCCGAGGCCGATCCGGCGGCCGCGACCTTCGCCTTCGGGCACACCCTGCGGCGGCGTTTCACGTTCCGCGGCCGGGGGCGCTCGCGGAGCGACTACGACCGCATCGGTTCCAGCCACTGAAGCGGCGGTGGGCTCCCAGGGGGCCCACCGCCGTCTTCAATTCTGACTACTTGCCCACCGCCACCGGCTCCTTCGGGCCGGGCGCCGGGCCGAGCTTCTCGGTCAGGGCCTCACCCTCGATGTCCAGGTTGGGCAGCGCGCGGTCCAGCCACTTCGGCAGCCACCAGATGCCCTTGCCGATGATCGCCATCACGGCCGGCACGATCAGCATCCGGACCAGGAAGGCGTCCGCGATCACGCCGACCGCCAGGCCGAAGCCGATCGTCTTGATCATCACGTCGTCGCCCAGGGCGAAACCGGCGAACACGCCGAACATGATGATCGCGGCGGCGGTGACCACCCGGGCGCTGTGGGCGAAGCCGTCGATCACGGCCTGCCGGGCCTCGGTGCCGTGCACGTAGGCCTCCCGCATCCGGGTCACCAGGAAGACCTCGTAGTCCATGGCCAGGCCGAACAGCACGCCGGTGAGCAGGAGCGGCAGGATGAACAGGACCGGCGTGGTCACGTCCAGGCCGACCAGTTCGTTCAGCCAGCCCCACTGGAACACCGCGACGACCGAGCCGATCGCCACCCCGACGCTCAGCAGGAAGCCGAGAGCGGCCTTCAGCGGCACCAGGATCGAGCGGAACACCAGTACCAGCAGGATGAACGCCAGGCCGACGACCACCACCAGATAGAGCGGGAACACGTCGGCCAGCTTCTCCGAGATGTCCACGCCGACCGCGGTCTGGCCGGTGACCATCGCCCGGGCGCCGGTCTCGTCGGGCAGTCCGGCCAGCGAGTCGCGGATGGTGTTGACCAGTTCCTTGGTCTCCGCGTCGGACGGGCCGCTCTTGGGGATGATCGTGAAGTTGGCCAGGTTGACCTGCTCGAGCTGCTGCTGGAAGGCGGCCTGGGCCTCCTTGGTGTCTGTGGTGAGCGGCGGGATCAGGGCCGCCACGTCGTCCTGGATGCCGCCCAGAGTCTGCTGCACGCTCTGCACCGCAGCCATCTTGTCGGCGGCGTTGGCAGTGTCGACCACGATCACCAGCGGACCGTTCGCGCCGGCCCCGAAGTTGTCGGTGATCAGGTCGTAGGCCACCCGGTTGTCGCTGCCCGAGGGGGAGGTGGCGTCGTCCGGGATGGCCAGCTCCATGCTGGCGACCGGGATCGAGATGACCGCCGCGATCGCGACCCCGCCGATCAGGGCGGGCCAGCGGAACCGGCTGACGGCCTCGACCCACCGGCGGCCCATCGTGCGCTGCGAGTCGTCTTCCGGGTCGAGCTGCTTCAGGCCCTTGATCCCGCCCCTGAGCACCCGCGTCCCGGCGAAGCCGAGGAGGGCGGGCAGCAGGGTGAGGGCGATCAGGACGGCGACCGCGACCATGGCCGCTGCTGCGAGACCCATCTGGGTGAGGAAGGCGATGCCGGTGATGCTCAGGCCGGCCAGCGCGATGATGACGGTCAGGCCGGCGAAGATCACCGCAGAACCGGCCGTGCCCACCGCCGCTCCGGCCGCGTCGGCCAGGGGGCGTCCGGTGCGGGCCTCGTGCTGGTAGCGCGACATGATGAAGAGCGCGTAGTCGATGCCGACGGCCAGGCCGAGCATCGAGCCCAGGGCCGGGGTGACCGAGCTCAGGTCGACGAAACCGGTCAGCGTGCTGATCCCGGCGTACCCGATGCCCACCCCGATGACGGCGGTGAGCAGCGGCATCCCGGCGGCCACGAGCGAGCCGAAGGTGATCAGCAGGACCACGAAGGCGATCCCGATACCGATCACCTCGGCGGTGCCGGCGTGCGGCACCGCGTCCATCGCGTCACCACCGATGGCGGCCCGCAGCCCGGCGTCCTCGGCCAGGGTCTTCACCTCGGTCAGCGCGTCCTTGTCGGCATCGCTGAGCTCGGCCGGGATCACCGTGTAGGTGACGGTGGCGTAGCCGACCCGCCCGTCCTGCGAGACGGTGCCCGCGGTGACCGGGTCGGCCACCGGCTGCTGGACGTCCTCGGTGACCACCGCGGCCAGGGCCTTGGTGATGGCCTCCTGGTTGTCCTTGATGGTCTCGCCCTCGGGGGCCTCGAACACGATCCGCGCGGTTGCGCCCTCGGGGTTGCTGTCCGGGGCCCGCTGCTCGATCAGGTCGAACGCCTCGGTCGACTCCAGTCCCGGCAGGGTGAAGTTGTCGTTGGTCTGGCCGGCCAGCGTGACCGACCCGGCGCCGGCCAGGGCCAGCAGCGCGATCCAGACGACCGTGACGATCCGGCGGTGGATGAACGACCACCGGCCCAGCCGGAACAGTTGCCATGCCATGCGGCACAACCTTTCAAGGGGTGGCGGGGGGAGGCGCAACGCGCAGACGGCCGTCCGCAGTGACTGCCGGATCGGCACAGTAACCCGAGATGGAAGTGACTACCAACTTGGGGTTCGCTGTTATTCTGATGCTCATGGGCCTGAGGGAACGGAACGCGGCGCGGACCCGTGAGCTGATCATCAACACGGCGCTGGGCCTGTTCCTGGAGCACGGGTACGACGCGACCAAGATGGAAGACATCGCCGAGGCGGCGGGGATCGGTACGTCCACGCTCTACCGGTACTTCCCCACGAAAGACCTCCTGATCATCGATCCGCTGGCTTTTCGCGGAAAACTGGTCGAGGGTCTGCGGTCCCGGCCGGCTGAGGAGCCGCTCGACGTCGCGCTCGGCCACGTGATGACCGAGCTGTTCGTGGCCCCCCGGGGTGAGGCGGCCCAGCTCCGGCAGATCCGCGAGGTGGTCAACGCCAACCCGGCCCCACGCATGCGCCTTCTGGAAGAGTTCGTCAACGAGCGTGGGCTGCTTGAGGTCGCGATCGCCGAACGACTCGGCCGGCCGGTGGGTGACGTGTTCTGCGTGATGACGGCCCGGCTGACCACCGGCCTGCTGGAGTACCTGGGCGAACTGTCGTTCAACGCATCGGACGTCCTGGCCGACGACTATCTGTCCGAGCTGTTCCGTTCAGTGTCGGCCCAGCTGGCGGCGGAGCCGCCGGTGCTGCCCCGGCTCAGCCCTTCTTAGGGCAGCAGCCGGATCTCTTCTGAATCGAAGCCTTTGGCCCACCAGTGGTGGTACGCGCTGTAGAGCTTGGGGTCGCGGTCACCCAGAAAGCGCAGCAAGGCGTCGGATTCGACAGCGAGCTCGGCCCAGTCGCTTTCGGGTAGCCGATGGAATGCGGTGACCTCGACCCGGCCGTCGAGCAGCCGCCAGACCCCGGCCACGAGCCCGTCGATGAGGATGGTGGCGAGCACGTTGCCGTTACGCCGAATCACTTGAGGCCGATAGGCCGGGGGAATGATGCGGGCGCGCTCGCTGTAGGCCAGAAGGGTGCTGTCCCACATCGGGAGTAGCCGGGCCGGGGCGGTGATGTCATCGTCGGGCACGGTGCAGTCGGGCAGGTCGAACAGCTGCACCCCGTCCGGCCCCGGCCGCTGCACGGTGTCCAGGGCCGCGAACGCAGCGCCCGCGGTGGCGCGCGTGTGCAGGGTGAACTGCGCGAAATCGGCGATACTGGCCGGCCCGAAGGCCCGCAGATAGCGCTCGGCCAACACCCGGATGCCCTGCTCGGTGGTCACTTTCTCCCAGGCCCGGTCGGCTGTCCGGAACGAAAGCCGCCCCTTGAACGACCACGGGCCGCCGGTAGGCGCGTAGTGCAGCGGGGCGTAGCTCTTCAACGCCCACCAGAGCCCCTCCCTGAGGCCGTTGAGCTGCTCAGCCAGGTGCGCCTCGAACTCCGGACCGGTGCGCGCCTGCTTACCGGCGAACTGATGCAGAACCGGGAACAGCGCATCAGCCTCTTCGCCGGTCAGGCCGCTGACGGTGAACCGCGCATCGCCGACCCGGCTGCCCCGGACCCGGCGGTTCATGGCAGCGTAGAAGGGGGCGTAGTCGTGATGGTTCACGGCGTGCAGGGTGAGCCGCATCAGCGTCGCCTTGACCACGCTGCGGTCGGCGAAGGCCCGGTCGAGGGCGGCCGGATCGAAGCCGGACAGGCGGTTCCACAGCGTCAGGTAGGGCGAGGCCGGCTCCTGGGCCTGCAGCCCAACCAGCTGGGCGATCGCGTCGGGCACTTCGCGGTAGACGCGCTGCAGCAGCATCTGCCGTTCCAGCGTGGCCCGGTTGAGCTGGCGGGCGGTGAGGCGGGTGGTCACCCCGCCCGCCCGGAGCGCAGTGAACGGTGCAGGATCTGGGGATTGCCCAGCCGACGCCGCAATTCCCGCTCCAGCCCGGCGATCGGGTACAGGTTCTGCGGCGCCCGCGGATCCTTGATCTCACTGCTGGCGTACCGCACCAGCACCGACTGACTGAGATACGCCAGCTTCACCGCATCCTCGGCGGTCAGGTCGGCGCTGCACTCGACCCGCACGATTCCCGCCCACGGCGCCCCCTCACGGAAGGGCAGACGCAGATACCAGGAGTACCGCTCCCAGTTCGTGCCCATACTGAACACCGGTGTGCGATGACCAGGTTCCAGCCGCCCGACCAGCTGGTTCAGCTCGTCGGGCAGGTAGCGGCTGTGGTGGGTCTTGATGTAGCCGATCGTGCGGGGCAGGTGCTGCCGTCCGCGCAGCGGACCGTCGATCACCAGCAGATCTTCGTCCTGCTGGGACGGCTCGAGCTGATCGCGCGCGGCCACCGCCACACTGATCTCGAGCTTGGCCAGGTGCTGCTGGAGTTCCGCCGACAACAGCACCGGCAGCGGCATGGCCGGATCGGCATCGGTGATGTGTGCCTGGTAATTGCCTGCGGGAGCGGCAATGTCGCGGGCCTCGACGGCCGTAGTGAACAGCCCGCGGCGAACCTGGCTCGCGCCGATACGTGCAGAGTTTCCCCGCTCGTGGTGCTGGCACACCACCACGCCCGAGGCGTAGGAGGCGCACAGCCCCAGAGCGGCATCCTCGTCCGGCTCGGTCGCCCGGATCCAGATACGCGAGTCAATGCGCCGCACGCCGTCCACGAAAAGCACGGTGGGCGGATGACTCTGCTCTTTGCGCGGAGGCACCGCCCGCCACTCGGAGGCGGGTATCTCGATCTCGGGGTCGAGCTCGGCCTTGGACCCGGAAAGAGCGTCTTCCTCACCGGTGGCAAAAGTGGTGCCGTAGCTCGGGTCCCACGCCTCCACCGAGTAGCTCATCGCCGCGCGGCCGGTCGTCAGCGTCACAGGTTCTGCCTTTCCACCCTCGAGGTCTGCGCATCTCGGCGCACGTTGAACCGCACCGGCACCCGGTCGGCCAGAGCCGGCACGTGCGTGATGACCCCGACCATCCGCTCGCCCCGGGCCAGGTTCTCCAGCGTCCCGGCCACCGTCTCCAGGGTGTCCGGGTCCAGCGTGCCGAACCCCTCGTCCAGGAAGATCGAGTCCAACCGGGCCCCACCGGCACTGGAGAGCTGCGACATCTGCGACGAAAGCGCAAGCGCCATGGCTAGACTGGCCTGGAAGGTCTCGCCGCCGGAGAGCGTCTTCACCGAGCGCCGCGCGTCGGCGTCGGTGTGGTCGACCACCACGAGCTCGCCCTTGTCGTCGTGGTCGAGGTCGAACTGACCGTTGGACAGCTGCCGCAACGTGTCCGAGGCCTCGATGACCAGGCTTTCCAGCGCGGCCGTGGCCAGCCAGCGAGGGAAGCCGGTGGAGCGAAGCAGCTCGCCGAGCAACTTGGCCACCTGGGCGCTGCGCTCCTCGGCCGCGCGCTCGCTCACCACCTGCGCCGCCTGCTCACGCCGCTCGCGCACCCGCGCCAGGGTGCCCCGCGCCTCGGCGTAGGCCCCGGTGGCGGCGGCAAGGGCGCTGGTGGCCAAATCGTCGCCAGTCACCTCGATAGCGTGTTGTTTGAGGACGTCTGTCAGCTCACCTCGCGCAGACTCGGACTGCTCTCGTCGTGCGGAGGTGGCAGCGCGAGCCGAGACCAGGGCCTCTTCACGCTCCCGCGCGGCTGCGCTGCTCCAAGCCGTGAGCACGTTCCACCCGCCCAGCAGGCTCCCTGGCGGCCGGGGGTCTTGCGGGGCGGGACCAGCGGAGGCGCGGGCTGTATCGGGGCCAGCTGCGGCCGCTTGGGCTGCAACCGGAGCGAGGCCGGCTGTAGCAGCTTCGGTGTTGCGGCCGCTGTCCCCTTCGCTTTCGGCGCTGCCGTCAGCACTCCCGCTGTTGGCAACACTGCCCCATACCCCGTTGCCCTCGAGTTCAGGCGCCCCCAGGTGCACCACCGAGTCCCGAGTGCGCCGCAGCGTCGCCCACCCTTCCGTGAGCCGCCCCTCCAGCGAGGCAAGCTGCTGACGCGCCTTCTCCCGCCCACGCCGAGCCTCGCGCAAGGCCACGTCGGTCTGGCGGGCAGCCGCTTCGAGGTGGGCGATGTTCTCCAGCTGAGCCTGGGCCTCTTCAAGGGCAACGGCGGAATTCAGGGCGGAACCCAGCTCAGCGATCCGCCGCTCAGCCTGCGCCAGAGCCGCCCTGGCCCGTTCCACCTCCGCGAGGGCCTGCTGCTGCACCGTGCGCGCGGCCCGCAGCGCGGCCTCGCTCTCGGCGAGCTCCTTGCTGGCGAGCTGCAGCTGCGCGTCGGCCGTAGCCCGGCTCTCCCGCGCTGCGCCCAGCTCCGAGGCCAGCGCCCCGGCCCGCTCACCGGCCCACTCGATCAGGGTGCGCCAGGCCTCGGCCAGCGAAAGATTTTCCACAGCAGGTGCCCCGAGGGCGACCAGAGGATCCCGCGTCTGCCCGAGCCCGCTGCGGATGCGGGCCTCGGTGGCGGCAAGCTGTTCGACCCGGGAACGGGCAGCATCGGCCTTGGCCCGAGCCTGCCGCACGAGCACGGAGGCCTGCCGTTGAGCGGCCTCAAGCGCCTCGAGTTCGCCGAGAAGGCGGTCGGCGGTGGCGAGGTCGGGGCAGGCCCGGGGGAGCGAGCCCCTGAGCTCTTCGATGCGCCGGCGGGTGGATTCGACGTTCGACTCCGCCACACTCTCGGCCCGCGCAACCCGGTTCAGCAGAGCCCGAGCCCGCTCCAGCTCAGCCTCGGCCGCGGCGATGGCCGCATCGGCCACGGCCAGCTCTCGCTCGGCCCCAGAGTTGGCCAAATCCGAGCTTGAGGCGACCTCGGAGCCAGGGACCGCGGGAAGCTCGGTAACGACCTGGGCGCACACCGGGCAGTCTTCCCCCGCCACCAGATGCCCCCGCAGGTTCAGGGCGGCGTGCCGCAGCTGCACCTCGTCCCGCCGATGCCGGGCATCCTGAACGGCCACGTTCTGCGTGCCGACGAGTGAGGCCGCCTCCTGCGCCTCCTTCTGTGCAGCCGAGACCCGTACCTCGAGTTCGGCCAGCCGTTCTTCCAGACTCGCTGCTTCTTCCAGCATGGCTCGGGCGCGCTCGAGCGGGCCTCTGGGTGGGCCGCTCGAGAGTGCCGTGGTGGCGGCTTCGTCGGCCGTTTCGGCTTCGGCGAGCACGGCCTGGGCGGCCTCGAGGTCTGCACGGGCCGTAGTGAGGTCGCGGTCTAGTTCGTCCAGACCGGAAGGGAGGGTGGGGCGGCTGAGGAGGTGGTGCTGGGCTTCCAGTTCGGCTACCTGGCGGCGGACTTCTTCGGCGGTGCGGGAGGCTCGCTCAGCGGCGGCCTGAGCCTGTGCCTGCCGCAGTTCGGCGGCGGTGACGGTGTGGCCGGCGCTCTCGTGGGTGCGCTGGGACGTGTCGGTCGCCGCGACCAGGGCCGGGTGATCGGCGGTGAGCCGGGCGAGTTCGGTGTGGTCTTTCACCGCCTGCTCGAGAGGGCCGCGGGCAGGGGCGGACGAAAGCTGTTCGCGGGCGGCGGTGTCGGCTGCTTCGGCCGTGGTCTCGGCCTGCGCGGCGGCCTCGGACGAGGAGCGAGCGTCGGCCCAGGCCTGGTCGATCTCGGAGACTCCGGCAGGCACGGCGATGGCTGCCAGCACGTTGCGCTCGCCGCCCAGGCGGTCTTCCAGCCTCAGCGCTTCGGCCAGGGCTTCTTGGGCCGAGGCCAGGCCGGGCAGAGCGGCCCGCACCTCAGTGACCAGGCCTTCGAGCTGCTGCTCACGCGCCAGGGCGGAAGCCTCGGCCTCGGGGGTGGCGTCGGCCAGGTCGCCGAGCGCCCGGTCGAGATGCTGCACCCTGTCCTGAGCCTGGGCGGCCTTCTCGTTGGCCCGCTGCTGGATCTTGTCGTAGTGCTCGGCCCCGATCAGGCGCAGCAGGATCTGCTGCCGGTTGCTCGGGGTGGAGTGCAGGAACTCGGCGAACGCGTTCTGCGGCAGCACCACGCACTGCCGGAACTGCTCGAAGGTGAGCCCGAGCAGTTTCTCGACCGCCTCGGTGACCTTGCTGTCGGCCGCGATCGAGTGCGTGACCTCGTCGGGCTCGCCGCGGCTCTGCAACGACGGCAGCCGCTCCAGCCGCTGGTTCTTCGCGGTGATCGAGGCCCCGGTGCGCCGCACCTCGCGGGCCACCACGTAGCGCTCGCCGGCCAGTTCGAACACCAGGCGGACCACTGCGCGGTTGCCGTGCGGCGAAAGGGCCATGCTGACCGCGTTCTTGCGGCCCCAGCGCGGCGCCGAGCCGAACAGCGCGAACGTCATCGCGTCGACCAGGGTGGACTTGCCCGAGCCGGTCGGCCCGACGATGGCGAAGTAGTCGGCCTCCTCGAAGTCGACCACCGCCCGCTCGCGGAACGAGGCGAAGCCCTCCATCTCCAGCAGCACCGGTCTCATGCCGAAGCCCCTTCCGAACCGGCCGCCGTGACCTCGTCGCTCAGCTGGGCGAAGAGCCGGGCCACCGCGTCGTCCTTCACCCCGGACTGCTCGCAGTACCGCTCGAACAGCTCCTGCGGACTGCCGGTGGTGCGATCACGGTGCTGGGCCGAACGTTCGGCCGATCCGCTGAACTCCGGGTCGATGCGCACCTCGAGCGCGTTGGGCAGCACATCGCTCACCGCCTCGCGCAGCCCGGCGCGGGCCGGTTCGCGCACCCAGACCCGAAGGTAGTCCTCGCCGAAACTGTCGGCCAAGGCTTCCAGTTCGGCCACCGTGCCGTGCACCGTGCGCAGCTTGCGGGCGCTGGTGATGGGCACGTCGGTGATCCGGGCCGGAGTGCTGGCCGTGGCCTCGACCAGGCAGACCACCGAGGTGTTGTCCTGCTCGCCGAAGTCGACCGCCACCGGCGAGCCGCTGTAGACGACCGGGCAGGCGGCCGGTAGAGCCTGACGGCGGTGCAGATGCCCCAACGCGGCGTAGCTGCACTCGGCCGGGAAGACGCTGGCCGGCACCGAGTACTCGAAGATGGACTGTGCCTGCCGTTCACCGCCACCGAAGGCACCACCCGTGACCGTGAGGTGGGCCATGGCCAGGTTCACGGTGTCGTCGTGGAACTCGCCGCACAACTGCTCCAGCACGTCCCGCACCATCTGGTCGTAGGCGCCCACGTTCTCCGAAGGCGTCTGCGCCATCAGGTTCGCCGCTCGCACCGCATAACGCTGGGAGAGGAAAGGCAGCAGCGCAACCGTTGTGTCCTGCCCGTCGGACCGCGCCTTGAACCGCACCACACCGCCGGAATCGGGCCGCCGGACATTGCCCAGCAGGTTGATGCCCGAGCGCCCCATCAGCGGGCGGAAAGCATCGAAAGTGCCGGGATGATCGTGGTTCCCGGCCAGGGCGATCACCTCACACCCCAGATCGCGCAGCGCCAGCAGGGTGCGCACCACCAGATTCTGGGCCGCCGCACTGGGCACCGCGTTCTCGTACAGGTCGCCTGAGATCAGCACCGCATCGACCTCGTTGCGACCGGCCACCTCGACGATCTCACGCAGCACCGCGCGCTGTTCGTCGATCCGGTCACGGCCTTTGAGCTGCTTGCCGACGTGCCAGTCGGACGTGTGCAGGAACTTCATCCGGACGGGCCTCCTCAGTACGGGTACGAATGAGATGGGGGATCAGCCGAACTCAACAGCTCTCAGAACGGCGGCTCTTCGTCTTCGAAAGCCGGTGGTAGCCGGGTGAACACGTCCGACCCCGGTTTCCGCACCGCAGGCGTGGCCGAGGCTGACGCTGAGGCCGGCGGAGCACCGGCATCCGGATGCGTGGCACACTCCGACAGGCGGGTGGCCCAGGCCGGGAAGGGGAACTCCACCGCCAGCGGCACCGGGATCTCCGGCTGGGCCACGAACATGGTGCCGGGCTTGACCAGCGTGGCCCGCTGCCGCTGGGACGGCGGCAGGAAACCGTATTCGGGGCGCCCGGCCTCGGCCGGGTCGAGCCGGCCGACCACCTTGATGCTGCTGTTGCTGATGATCCGCCGCTCGACCTCGCTGGCGGTCTGCTGCGCACCGATCAGGATGATGCCCAGCGAGCGCCCGCGTTCGGCGATGTCGAGCAACGTGTCTTTGATCGGGCTGTTGCCCTCGCGGGGCGCGTACTTGTTCAGCTCGTCGATCATGGTGAACAGCAGACTGCCCGGCCCGGCGGCCTCTTTACGCGCCGTCTCGGCGGCCAGCACCACACCGACCACGAAACGCTGCGCACGCTCTTGCAACTGGTGCAGGTCGACCACGGTGATCTGCGCGTTCTCGGTGGAGACCCGGCGTGAGTCGTTCTTGGTCAGGTCGCCCCGCAGGATCTCCTTCAGCGGCCGCACCGACGAGATCAGCCGCCGGATGAAGGCGTTCGCCGTGCCCTGCCCGATCGCCGGGCCGGCCCAGGTGCTCCGGGTGGAGTCGTCGCTGAGCTTCTCCACCACGAAGTCGACCAGAGCGTCGTAGGTGCGGATCGTGCGGCCTTCCAGCGTGACCGCCCCGTCGACCCCGGCCGGTTCGGCCTCACGAGCCAGTTTGGAGGCGACGTTGTGCACGACCATCGTGTACTGATTGCGCTCGTCCTCGATGTCGGCGAAGACGTAGGGCAGCAGACCGTCGGCGCAGAACTCGGCCAGAGTCCACCAGAAGGCGTTGACCCCGCTGGTGCGCCCGCTGACGTAGGGGCGGGCCGTCGGGTCCTGCGGGGTGGGGGGAGCGAAGAACCCGACCGACTCGAACGGTGCCGCGGGCAGGCCCAGCAATGCGTAGTCTTCCCGCAGCCGGTCGTCCAGCCGGGTGTTCTGCTTGTCGAGGAACAGCAGGTCTTCGCCCTTGACGCTGAACACCAGCGCCTTGGAGTTGCGCCCGCCACCGCCCAGCACACCGGAGCGGAAGATGGAGTGCAGCAGCCAGAGCGCGAAACTGGTCTTGGTGGCGACCCCGGAGATGCCGCTGATCGAGACGTGGGCGCCGCGCACGCCGTTGAGGAACTCGAGGTTCAGGTAGACCGGCGCCCCGTCGCGGCCGAGCCCGACCGGCACCTTCTTCTGCATCTGGTCGAAGTAGAGCGCCCGCGCCCGTTCTTCCCCCTCGGCCCGGCGTGCCGCCTCACCCGGGCGGGGCGGCACGTACACCTCCGGATCGACCCGGGTGGTGGTGATCTCGGCGATCTCCTGCACCTGGGCGGGCAGCACCCCGTCGGCGATCAGGAACACGTCGGAACCGAAGCTGGCCCCCTCGTGCCGCGAGCGCACCTCGGTGACGATGCCCGACGTCATCACCGGCCCGACACCGGGGATCTCGCGCTGGGTGACCACCACGTCGTCCAGTTGCAGGTAGGCGTCGGACGCCACCGCGACGGCAAATTTCAGGGGCGTGGAGTCTTCCGTTCCGACCACCAGCCCGACCGCGTCGCTCACGTGCCCAACCCCTTGCCCGAGTCGCCCAGTTCCGTCGCTCAAGAGACTAGGGAAGCCCACCGACAAAATGGCCCGCGACCCACCGCGGACACACAGCGCGAAAGCGTCATTCCGGAAAGTAGTCTGAGCCGCAGATCCGAAGGAGGAGTCATGCCGTACGACCAGGAACTCGCCGAGCGGCTGCGTGCAGTCCTCGCCGGACGCGGTCCATTCACCGAGAAGAAGATGTTCGGCGGCCTGTGCTTCCTGGTCGGCGGCAAGATGGTGTTCGCCGCCAGTCACACCGGCGATCTGCTGGTGCGCGTCGACCCGGCCAAGTTCGACGAGTACACCGGGCGTGGGGCCGAGGAGGCGATGATGGGCCGCGACCGCCCGATGAGCCCGGGCTGGCTGACGGTCCCGATCTCCCGCCTCGAGAACGAGTCAGAGCTGCTTTTCTGGACGGGGGTCGCCTTCGACTTCCACGCCACCCTCGGCTGACTCACCCCGCGAGCCGAACGGCCACCACCAGTTGACCGGCCCGAGGGCAGCCACCAGGGCCGGGGCCAGCACCCCGCGCACGATCGTCGCGTCGATGATGATGCCCAGCGCCAGGCCGGTGGCCAGGATCTTCACGTCGGTGGTGGGGATCTGGCTGAGCGAGACGAACGCCAGGAACAGGATCAGCGCGGCACTGGTCACCAGCCGGCCGGTGCGTGAGATGCCGTGCACCGTGGCCTCGTCGGTGCTGTGTCCGGCGTCGTGCTCCTCCTTGATCCGGGACAGGAGAAACACCTCGTAGTCCATCGAGAGCCCGAACAGGAACGCGAAGATGGCGATCGGGATCCAGACCGTGACCGCTCCCGACGGCTCCCGGTCGAACAGCAGCTGAGTGCCGTGGCCGCCCTGCCAGATCCACACCGTGATGCCGAACGCGGCGCCCAGCGAGATCACGTTGAGCAGCAGCGCCTTGGCCGGCAGGGCGATCGAGCGCAGGGCCACCGCCAGCAGCAGGAACGTGATGGCAATGATGGCCAGCAGAATCCACCAGGCGTTGCCGTAGACGGTCTCGATGAAGTCCTGGTCCTGCGGCTGCACCCCACCGACCTGGGCCCCGAGGTCTTCAGCCGCATCGCGCACCTGCGTGGCAACCTCCGATCCGGCTCCCGAAGTGACGTCTTCCTGCGTCCACACATCGACCACGGCCTGGCCGTCGGCGGTCCGCCACTGCGCAGGGGCAAGCACCCCGGCGACCCCGTCGATGCCCTCGACTGCCGACACCACCTGCTCCGGCTGGTCGGTGAGGATCTCGATCGGCGCCGAGAGCCCAGCCCCGGGCCCGTCGCCCGACAACTCCGTCACCGCTACCGCGGCCGGGCTCTCCCCGGCGGCCAGCGAATTGTTTGTGGGTACGCCCAGGCGCAGGCCAAACGCTGGTAGGGCCAGCACGATGAGCAGCACGGCCGAGCCCACAGCCGACAGCCAGCGGTGCCGCACCACGAACGCGCCCACCCCGCGCCAGAGCCGGCTCTCCGGATTCGAGCTGCGTCGGTGCGGCCAGGACAGCTTCTGCCCGAACAACAGCAGCAACGCCGGCAGCAGGGTGAGTGAGGCAGCCACGCTGATCACCGGGATGAGCAGGCCGGTATAGCCCACGCTGCGCAGGAACGGCACCGGCATGGCGATCAGGGCGGCCAGGCTGATCGCCACCGTGACTCCGGAGAACAGCACCGACCGCCCGGCCGTGCGCATCGCCGTGTGCACCGCCTGCTCCGGCGTCGCCCCGTTCCCGGTCTCCTCCCGCCAGCGCGTGACCAGCAGTAATGCGTAGTCGATGGCCACGCCCAGCCCGATCAGGGCCAGCAGGTACTGCACCACGAACGAGACGTCGGTGAGCCCGGTGAGCCCCCAGAGGATCGCGAACGTGGTCAGGATCGAGGCGGCGGCGATGATCAGCGGCATCAGGGCCAGGAACGAGCCGAACACCAAGGTCAGCACGATCGCGGCGCCGAGCCCTCCGGACAGCGTCTCGACCAGCGCACTACCCTGGACCTCACCCTCCTCGAAACCCAGCGCATCCCTGCCCGTGACCACCACGGACGTCCCCAGTTCGGTTTGCAGCTCTTCGGCCACCGGCCGCAAGGCCTCGAGCGCAACGGCGTACGGCTGTTCGGCCGCATCCGGCGCGGGGTAGATCAGCATCACTCCCGTAGTGCCGTCGTCCGACAGGAGGTCGGAACTGTCTGCGTAGCTGGCAATCCGCGCTCCCGGCAGCGCCTGACCGACTGCCTCGGAAATCGGTGCGGCGGTCTGCAGATCGACCTTCTGCTCACCGTCGCCCACGGCCAGAAGCACCGGCGGGAAAGAGCCGCCCGATCCGATCCCCCTGAGGATGTCCATGTTGGCCTCGTAGGCGTCCTGCCCCGGAAGGCCGAAGTCGTAGGCGAGCCTTTCCGTGGCCTTGGGGGCAGCGAATCCGCCGAAGGCGGCCAGAGCGATCCACAGGGCAACCATCCACCAGGGACGGGCTACGACCAGCCGGGACAGGAAAGTCATCAGGTTCTCCGTCGACCTCGGCGTCGGGGGACAGCCCAAGATCACACGGGCACTACCGGGCACGCTACCCACGCGGTCGACCCAGTGCCGCTCGGCCCGTACACCCTCAGATGTACGCCGGGACCGATCCGTGGGCTGACGATTACCTACCCCCAAATTCCTAGCCTTTAGGTCATGATCTCGTGCAGGCATCTGACCAAGCGCTACGGCAGCCGAATCGCCGTACAGGACCTGAGTTTCGACGTACAGCCAGGCGTGGTCACCGCGTTTCTCGGACCGAACGGCGCCGGCAAGTCGACCACCCTGCGGCTCATGCTCGAACTCGACCACGGCGAGGGCGTGACCACCTTCGACGGCACTCGGTTCAGCCAGATGAGCGACCCCGTGCACACAGTGGGCGCCGTGCTGGAGACCCGTGCATGGCACCCGGGCCGCACTGCGCGAAACCATCTGCGCATGCTCGCCATCGGCGGTGGGGTAGCCGAACAACGAGTGGACGAGGTGCTCACCACGGTCGGTCTGGCGGACGTTGCGGACCGGCGGCCAGGGGGATTCTCGCTAGGTATGGCGCAGCGCCTGAGCCTGGCGGCGGCCCTGCTCGGCGATCCAGGCACGATCATCCTCGACGAACCCGAGAACGGCCTCGACCCCCAGGGCATCCACTGGCTGCGCACGCTGCTGCGAGGGCTGGCCAACGAAGGACGCACGGTGCTGGTTTCCAGCCACCAGCTGGCTGGGGTGGAGGCGCTGGCTCAGGAGGTGGTCGTGCTCGGCCGCGGCCGGGTACTGGCCCAGGGGAGCCTGCAGCAGTTCGTGGCCGAAGCCGGAGCAGAACGGCTTGAGGACGCGTATCTGCAGGTCACCGAGGAAGCCGTCGAGTATGTGGGGGGAGCCGAACATGTCTGAGCAGATCCGGCGGACGCTGGCGATGGAGTGGTTCCGGCTGCGCACATTGCGCAGTACCTGGTTGATCACGGGGTTGGGTCTGGTCTCGTCGGTCGGGTTGGCGCTCGCAGTCGTAATGGTGGACGGGGAACCCGCCGACGCCGACCTGGCCCGGGCGGTGCTCAACCCCGGGCAGCCCGCTCCGCTCGCCATTCTGCTGGGCACTCTCGGCGTGCTGGCCTGGGGGCACGACCACAGGTACGGCACGATCCGCCCCCTGCTGACCGTGCTGCCCGACCGCCGGGTGCTCGCGGTCGCCCGTACCGTGGTGATGACGGCGTACCTGTTCACCGTGGTGGTGCTGTGCGAAGCAGCGGCCTGGCTCACCGGGTTGCTGGCCACCGGCGGCGACCTGGCCGAATTCGCCTCCGACTCCCTGGTGCAGCGCAACGGCCTGGGCATGGTCGTGCTTGGCCTGGGCATCGGCTGGTTCGGCCTGGCCCTGGGCGCTCTTCTACCCTCACTGCCCGCCGCCATCGCGACCTACGTCATCTATCCGGCCGTGGTCGAGCCGATGGCCGGCATGCTGCTCGACGAGATCCGTGAAGACGCCAACCTGTGGCTGCCTTTCGCCAGCTTCGGCCCGCTGGTCGGCGTGGACGACGGTGGCCCGGCCCCAGCGGTGGCTGTGGTGCTGTTCCTGGGCGTGATGGTGGCCCTCAACCTGATCGCTCTGACCCGCTTCCGCTCCCGTGACGTCTAGATCCGGGTCGATGAGGTGTACACCGGGTACACCGGGTACCAGGTGTACACATCATCGGATGCTGACCGCATCCTCCTTCGTATTCGATGAGGATCCACAGAACAGGATCTAATCTCGTGGGTATGCACGCCTGGCTACGGCGAACCGTCCGCGACCACCCGGTGCTGGTCGACCTGCTGGTCGTGCTCGCCGGCCTGGTCGGGGCCTGGGCGTCGGTGTTCTACGTCGCGGGCCAGATCGGCTGGCCCGCGGCCCTGGTGCTCGGCCCTCTACCGGCGCTCGCCCTGTTCTGGCGCCGGCAAGCACCTTTCGCCGTGTTCGGGGTGGCGGTGGTGGCTGCGCTGGCGTACTGGGTGTTCGAGGTGGCGGTCAACGGCGCCCACGCGGTACTCGTGCTGTCGCTGTACAGCATCGCCCGGCACGAGGCAGCGCGATCCGGCCGCATCGCGCTGGGTGTATGCCTGGCTCTGGTCGCGGTGACCCCGTTGCGCCAGCCCTTCCAAGGGCCCGGAAATACCATTCTGCAGGGCCTCTTCGTGCTCGTGGTCTGGGTGCTCGCCACGAACGTCGCTCTGCGGCAGGCCTATCTGCAGGCGCTGGAAGAACGGGCAGCCCGGCTGGAACGCGAGCGGGACGCGGACGTGCGCGCGGCCACGCTCACCGAGCGCACCCGGATCGCCCGCGAGATGCACGACGTGGTGGCGCATCACGTGAGCGTCATGGTGGTGCAGGCCGAGGGCGCGACCTGGGCCATCGACACAGCCCCCGACCAGGCCAAGGCGGCAGTCACCACGATCGCCGAGACCGGACGCTCGACCCTCACCGAACTGCGCCGCCTGCTCGGCGTATTAAGGGATGGCGAGGCCGAATCCGTGGCTCCACAGCCCGATTTGGGTGCTATCTTTGGTTTGGTCGATCAGTTCCGGCTCAGCGGGCTCGACGTGCGGTGCAGTCCGGTTCCGGCGGTGGGGGATGTCCCGGAAAGCGTTCAGCTGGCGGTCTATCGCGTGGTGGAAGAGGGGCTGACGAACGCGTTGAAGCACGTGGGCGTGGGGGCACGGGTAGACGTTGAGTTCGAGTACCTCGAGCCGGCGGGGGAGATCCGTGTAGAGGTCCGCGACGGGGGCAGTCGGCGCCCAGATGTGAGCTCAGGTGTGGGTGCAGGTGTGGGCCTAAGCGGCGTGAGCGCTGCGGAAATCGCGCTTGCGAAGGCAGATGTCCCGGCAGTCGGGGCGATGCGAAGCCGTGCCGCTGCGGAGGCGGATGTCCCGGCGCCCGGGGCAACGAGGGTTCGCGCTGTGGGGGAGGCGCACGGCCTGGCGGCCGGGGCGATGAGGGGTCGGGCTGTGGCGGTCAACGCCGATCTACCTGGCGCCGGGCATGGGTTGATCGGGATCAACGAGCGCGTAGCTCTTTTCGGTGGGCGAGCCCAGATCGGTCCCACGCCCGAAGGTGGATTTGCCGTGCGCGCCTGGTTCCCGGTGGGGGCGGCGTGAGCGGGGGTGGATTGGGCAGTCATGGCTCGGTGGGGAGCGGCAGGAGCGGCGTGGGCGGCGCGGTTGGGAGCGGCGCGGTTGGGAGCGGCGCGGCTGGGAGCGGCGCGGCTGGGAGTGGCGTGGCTGGGAGTGGCGTGGCTGGGAGCGGCGTGGCTGGGAGCGGCGTGGCTGGGAGCGGCGGGGGCGGTGATGGCATGATCCGCGTGGCCTTGGTGGACGACCAGGAACTTGTGCGCACGGGCTTCCGTATGGTGCTGCAGGCTCAGCCTGACATGGAGGTCGTGGGCGAGGCGGGGGACGGGCGTCAGGCGCTGGAGTTGCTGGCCTCTACGCCGGCCGATGTGGTGCTCATGGATGTGCGCATGCCCCACCTCGACGGGGTCGAGGCCACGCGGCGCCTGCAGAAGGGCGAAAACCCGCCTCACGTGCTCATACTCACCACGTTCGACCTTGATGAGTACGCCTACGCCGGGCTCCAGGCGGGTGCGAGCGGGTTCCTGCTGAAAGACGTGCCCAGTGCTGAGCTGCTCTACGGCATTCGCGCGGTGGCTGGGGGCGACTCGATCGTGGCCCCCAGCACCACCAAGCGCCTGCTCGAGCACTTCGTGCCTAAGTTCGACGCTACTGCTGGGGCCCACCGGCACGGTGGGGCCCGGCTCGACCTGCTCACCGAGCGCGAGCGCGACGTGCTGGTCATGGTCGCCCGGGGACTGTCCAACAGTGATATTGCTGAACAGCTGGTCATTGCCGAGACCACGGTCAAGACCCACGTGCACCGCATCCTGACCAAACTCGGCCTGCGCGACCGCGTCCAGGCGGTCGTCCTCGCCTACGAGACCGGCCTGGTCCGCCCAGGCGGGTGAAGGCTGGTCAGGGCATGACAGGGGTGACCATGTGGTGCCGGCCGATCGGCAGCATGAGCGGGCCGCCCGACGTGGGGTCGATGATCACCTTGCTGTCCAGGCCGAACACCGCGCGCACGGTGTCTTCGGTCAGCACCTCGGCGGGCAGGCCCGCGGCGTGCACCTTGCCCCCGGCGATCGCGATCAGGCGGTCGGCGTAGCGGGCGGCCAGGTTCAGGTCGTGCAGAACCATCACCACCGTTGTCCCTCGGGTGCGGTTCAGGTCGGTGAGCAGGTCCAGCACCTCTACCTGGTGCTGCACGTCCAGGAAGGTCGTGGGCTCGTCCAGGAGCAGCAGATCCGTCTCCTGGGCGAGCGCCATCGCGATCCAGACGCGTTGACGCTGACCGCCGGAAAGCTCGTCCACGGCACGGTCGGCCAGCTCCACGGTGTGCGTGGCTTCCAGCGCCGCTGCTACTGCCGCATCGTCTTCCGCCGACCAGCGCGAGAACACGCCCTGGTGGGGATGCCGACCGCGGCCGACCAGGTCGCTGACGGTGATGCCTTCGGGTGCGATCGGCGACTGGGGCAGCAGACCGAGCTTGCGGGCCAGTTCCTTGGCCGGGGTCTTGTGCACCTCCTTGCCGTCCAGCAGCACGTGGCCGGCGCGGGGTGCGAGCAGGCGGGACATGGAACGCAGCAGGGTGGACTTGCCGCAGGCGTTGGCCCCGACGATGGCGGTGACCTTGCCCGGCGCCACCTCCAGCTCCAGGCCCTCGATGACGGTGCGCTCCTTGTAGCCGAGGCTGAGCTTCTCGACGGTGAGCTGGTGTTCGCTGGTCACAGCGCCCCTCCCGTCCTATTAGATCGAATAATCAAGTACAGAAGATAAGGAGCACCGAGCACGCCGGTGACGACGCCGACCGGGAAGCGGGTGCCCAGCGCGTACTGCCCGGCGAAGTCGGCGACGAGCACGAGCAGGGCGCCGACGAGGGCCGAGGGCAGCAGCAGCGACGAGCCCGGGCCGACCAGGCGCACGGCGATCGGGCCGGCCAGGAAGGCCAGGAAGGCGATCGGGCCGGTGACCGAGGTGGCGAAGGCGATCAGGCCCACTGCGGCGATCACGACCAGCAGCCGGGTCCGGTCCACCCGCACGCCCAGCGCCGAGGCGGTCTCGTCGCCGAGCTGCAGCATGTTCAGGTCCTTGGCGGTCATGCCCACCAGCGGCACCAGGATCACCATGATGACCAACACGGTCACCACCTCCGGCCAGCGCACGCCGTTCAGGCTGCCGGTGAGCCAGCGCAGGGCCTCTTCGTAGTCCCACTGCCCGGCGGTGGAGAGCACGTACGACGTGGCCGACTGCATCATGGCGGCAATACCGATCCCGATCAGGATCAGCCGGATCCCCGAGACGCCGTCCTTCCAGGCCAGCAGGTACACCAGCAGGGCCACGCCCAGCCCGGCCACGATGGCGAACACCGAGACGCTGGTGCCGGACAGCCCCAGGGTGATGATGGCGAACGCGGCCGCAGTGCTCGCTCCGGTGCTGATCCCGATGATGTCCGGGCTGGCCAGCGGGTTGCGCAGCATGGTCTGGAAGGTCACGCCGCCCAGGCCGAAGCAGGCTCCGGCCAGCACCGCCATCGTGGTGCGGGGCAGGCGTAGCCGGCCCACGGTGAACGAGGCCCCCTGAACCTCCTGCCCCAAGATGACTTTGAGGACGTCCATGGGCGGGTAGAACGTTCGGCCCACCATCAGCGACAGGGCGACCATCACCACGATCAGCACGACCAGGATCGCGAGTACGATGCGGCGACGCCGGTTTCGACGTACCCGCCCCTTAGTGACTGTCGCGATCGTCGCCGCGGCGGGCGTCCGTAGATCTGTAGTACTCACAGCGCGCGGACCTTCTGGCGGCGGACGATGTAGATGAAGAACGGCGCCCCCACGAACGCGGTGATGATGCCCACGTCGATCTCGCTGGGGCGGGCCACGATCCGGCCCAGCACGTCGGCCGCGACCAGGAGGCACGATCCGGTGAGGGCCGTGAACGGCAGCAGCCAACGGTGATCCGGGCCCACCAACAAGCGGCACAGGTGGGGTACGACCAGACCGACGAAGCTGATCGGCCCACAGATCGCCGTCGCAGCACCGCACAGCATGACCGCGCCCAAAGAAGCCAACCCCCGCGCAACCGCAACCCGCTCACCCAAACCGGCCGCCACGTCGTCCCCAAGTGCCAGGGAGTTCAGGCTTTTAGCCGACAGGAAGCAGATCGCCAGTCCAACGACGAGGAAAGGCATCACCTGCCAGATCCGCGGGAAGGTAGCGCCCCCGACCCCGCCGATCTGCCAGGACTGCACGTTCTCGGAGATGTCCCCGCGCGGCAGGATGATCGCCGTAGTGAACGAGATCAGGGCCGCGCTGGTGGCCGCGCCAGCGAGCGCGAGCTTCAGGGGAGTGGGGCCACCGCGCCCCAGCGAGCCGACGGCGTAGACGAAAATCGCCGCCAACGCGGCGCCGGCGATGGCCACCCAGATGTAGGTGGTGGACTGGCTCAGGCCGAAGTACGCAAGGCCGGTGATGACGGCCAGCGAAGCGCCCATGTTGATCCCGAGAATGCCCGGATCGGCCAAGGGATTACGGGTGACCCCCTGGAACACGGCCCCCGAGACGGCCAGCGCCGCGCCGGCGACGATGGCCAGAACGGTCCGGGGGATCCGAACCCGAATGACCGCTTCCTCGAGGGTCGTGTTCGAGCCGCGGAGGGCGTCCAAAATCGTGGGCACCGGAACGAAACGCGTACCCACCACGATCGACGCAACCACCAGGAGCGCCAGCACAACGAGACCGACCAGGAACCAGGCCAAACGCACGCGCCTCGGGCGCCGCACAATGGCGGCGCCCGAGGTCGTTACCTGTTCGGTGGTGCTCACTTAGCGGCGTCGGCCTTGTCGGCCGCGTCGGCCAGCATCTTCACGTATTCCGGAACCATGGTCTCGATCGAGAGCGGCGTGGGGTTGGCCGCTGTGCCAATCTCGCTGGTGCCGTCGAGCGCGACGATCGCGCCGCTGGCCACCGCGGGCATCTTCGAAAGGATCGGGTCCTTCTTCAGGGTGTCGATCAGCTTGTCGTCGCCGTAGGTCACGATCATCTCGACATCGTTGAAGGTGTCCACCGTCTCGGCGCTGACCTCCTTCGAGAACTCGTCACCGGAGGCCGAGGCAATGCTGTCCGGCGTGCCCAGACCGAGGTCCGAGAAGAACTGCGCGCGGGTGTCCTTGTCCGTGTAGAAGCTGACCTTGCTCAGGTCGGTGGTGTCCACGTGGGTCAGGAACATCGTCTTCTTGTCGGCGAGCTGCGGGTACTTCGCGGCCTCGTCGGTCATCGTCTTCTCGATCGAGGCGATCAGCTCGTCACCCTGGGCGGTCATGCCCAGCGCCTGGCTGCTCAGCTTGATCATGTCGCGCCAGCTGGTCTCCCACGGCCCGTTCGGGTAGGGGATGGTCGGCGCGATCTCGCTGAGGGTCTTGTAGTCCTCCTCGGTCAGGCCCGAGTAGGTGGCCAGGATGATGTCCGGCTGGGTGTCGGCCACGGCCTCGAAGTCGATGCCGTCGGTCTCGTCGAACTGCACCGGGGTCTCGCCGCCGAGCTCGTCCAGCTTCGCCTTCTGCCAGGAGAGCAGGCCGTCGCCGTCCGGGTCGCCGAAGTTGGCCTTGGCGTAGCCGACCGGGACGATGCCCAGCGCCAGCGGCACCTCGTGGTTGGCCCACTGCACCGTGGCCACGCGCTCGGGCTTCTCCTCGATCACGGTCTCGCCCAGGGCGTGCTTGACGGTGATCGGGAACGAGGCCTCG
Organism: Kineosporia sp. NBRC 101677; assembly: GCF_030269265.1. NCBI lineage: Bacteria > Bacillati > Actinomycetota > Actinomycetes > Kineosporiales > Kineosporiaceae > Kineosporia > Kineosporia sp. NBRC 101677. Next base: position 216,594 of record NZ_BSTA01000009.1, on the reverse strand, counting down.
GCGGCCGCGGTGGTCTCGGAGTCGGAGCTCTCCGCGTCGGAGTCCGAGCTACCGCCACAGGCGGCCAGCACCAGAGCGGCCGCGGTGGCGACCGCGCCGGTGATCAGGCGACGACGAGCAAACACGAGGTACATCCTTACTGTGGAGGGCGCGCAGGAGCGTGCAGCGCAGCAGTGACTCTGCGCCGCACGACGAAGCTGAGGCTAACCTAACTGTCTGGGTCCGGCGCGACTGGCCAGCCTTGACCGTGATCTATCCGTCGCCTGTTCGTTATGACGGCTTCGTCGGGCGAAACAGGCATATCCGGCGTTGAATGGACCAATGACAGCTGCCGAGCTGAGCATCTGGAACGGGCCGACGACGATGGAGCACTTCGCGGACATCCGCAGCGTCTTCCATGCCGCGTTCCCCAGACGCTCGCTGGCCGACCATCGGGACGTGCTCACCCGGCAGGCGGCCGCGCACGGCTTCATGGCCTGCGTGGCCTCGGTCGGTGGGCAGGTGGTGGCCGTCGCCTACGGGGTGCCGTTGCAATTGGGGACGGTGTGGTGGCGTGATCTCGAAGCGCACCTGAGTGCCGATTTCGTTTGGGAAGACGGCTTGCGGACGTTTGCGGTCCTCGAAGTCTTTGTGGCACCTGCGTTTCCACCGGCTTTGGGCGGGCAACTGCTGCGCTCGCTGTTGCGACAGCGGCGCGAGCGCCGGGCCACCACTCGTTCTCCGGCGGCGGTGGGGTCGTTGCCCTGGCGTTCGTGCGGGACGGCGGAAACCCAGATGTGGGTGCTGGCCCTGCCGCTCTGAGCCGGTGGCTTACCGACCCCTGCTGAGGTAAACGCGGCGCACCACGTCTTCGACATCCGGCTCCTCCACGGACAGGTCCTGCACGACCGCCCGCTCAGAAACCGCGGCGAGCAAGGCTGCTGCCGTGGTGGATTCGGAGTCGAAGGCCAGGCGCTGGCGCAGCCCGTCGGCCTCGCTGCTCACGTGCTCGGCGTGCGGCAGGTCGTTCAGGTCAGGAGTAGGCGCAGCCAGATCGACCACCAGTACGCGGCGCATCGCCACCGTGCGGGACAGCCCGGCCAGGCTGCCGTCGTAGGCCAGGCGGCCCTGGTCGACCAGCAGGATGCGCTCGCACAGCCGGCTCACGTCACCCATGTCGTGCGTGGTCAGCAGCAAGGTGGTTCCGTGCGTGACCCGTTCGGAGATGAGGAACTCGCGCAGCCGCTGCTTGCTCACCACATCCAGGCCGATCGTCGGCTCGTCGAGCACCAAGAGCTCGGGGGAGTGCAGCAGCGCCGCGGCCACCTCACCGCGCATGCGCTGCCCGAGCGACAGCTGACGAACCGGTGTGGCCAGGAACTCGCCCAGCTCCAGGTTCTCCACCAGCTCGGCCGTGCGCTTGCGCTCGCGGTCGGTGCTGAGGTCGTGGATGGCGGCCAGGATGCGGAACGACTCGGCCAGGGGCAGGTCCCACCACAACTGCGAGCGCTGCCCGAACACCACACCGAGCCGGCGGGCCAGCAGCTTGCGATCCGCCACGGGCCGCAGCCCACAGGTCAGCGCGGACCCGGAGGTAGGCACCAGGATGCCGGCGAGCATCTTGATCGTCGTGGACTTACCCGCCCCGTTGGCACCGATGTAACCGACAGCCTCACCGGCGTCCACAATTATGTTCAGATCTTCGACGGCTGTGACTTCACGGCTCTTCAGCCCCTTGGTGCGCACCCGGAAACGCCTGGTCAGGGCTTCGGTTTGGACAATGGGCATCAGCCCCCGCCTCCTTGGTAGTGCCGGGTACCGATCCGCCAGGACAGCCACGCCAACCCCCACATCCAGACCGCAGCCAACGGCGCTGCCCACCCGACCCAGCTGGGTAGATGCCAGTGCGTGGGTAGGCCGAGAAGAGTGAGGGTAGGCAGGTAGCCGGTGAAGGCCATAGGTACGGCGAAACCGAAGACCGCGACCACCGGCCTGGTCCACACCGATCCCGGCTGGGTAGCGGCGTAACGCCCTCCGTAGACGATGCTGTTCGTCATTTCGGACGCGTCGATCAGGAAGAACTGCACCCCCGAGGCAGCGATGTAGACGGCCGCGCAGATCGAGGTGCCGGTTGCCAGCGACAGGGCGATGAGCAGGCAGTTGACGGGGGAGAAGGCGACGTCGTTGGCGAACAGAGCGGCGATGAGCACAGTCAGCCCCACCGCGACCCGGCTCAGACGCCGCAGGGTGATGTCACTCGTCATCAGCTGGGCCAGCAGAGGCAGCGGGCGCAGACAGAAGATGTCGAAGGTTCCGGCCCGTAGGTATCGCGGCAGCGTGTCGACGTGCCCGACCAGAAGACCGGCAATGCTGAACGCGGTATCGGCCAGACCGAACACCACCAGCACGGCCGCCAGGTCGAGACCGCCGATCTCGTCGACCGCTCGATACAGCACCCAGACCTCGGCCAGCTCAACCAGCGCCACCAGCACCGAACTGACCAGGTCAAGGGCGAAGCTCGACCGATAGCTGCTCTGCGCCCGCACCCGCGCGCCGAGCAGCACCCGATAAGGCCGGACCGCCGAAGCCAACCGCGACCGCTCAGCCACCCTGCACCTCCAGCCGACGCCGCCCTGCCCTGGTCATCAACTGACCCACGACCAGCACGGCCGCGATCCAGGCGAACTGCACGGCGACCGCCTGAACGGCATCCCAGTTCGTGATGCGGCCAGAAACCACGTCGATGGGCGTCTGCAGCATGGAGGGGAAGGGCGTGGCCTGGGCCAGCGCGAACAACCAGCCGGGGAACAGCAGGACCGGCACGAAGAGTCCGGCCAGGAAGCCCGAAATAATCATGTAGGCCAGCTGCAGCCCGCGCGTCTCCACGCTCCAGAACCCCACCACGGCCACGAGATACACCGTTAGGTAAGACAGAATCGTCCCCGCCACGATGCTCACCGCCCCCAACCCCGAGGACAGCGCATCCAGCGGCAGCCTCATACCCCCGACCACCACGCCCAGGGCAACCAAAGGCACGCCCCGGGGGAGCAGCGCGAACAACGCGCGCCCCACTTCCTGCGCCGTACTCGCCGTCTGCAGGTCTACGGGGCGCAGAAGGTCAATCGCGACGCTGCCGTCTTTCATACGGTCAGCCAGATCGCTCTGCCCCGTCAGATTCACCGACCCCAGCAACGCCTGCGACAGCCAGGTGTACGCGGTGATCGAGGCCGTGTCGTAGGGCCCCATCCGCCCGCCCCCGGCATCTACGGCGGCCACCAGGATGCTGGCCTTGAGGAAGCCGAACGTTGCGTTGGCGACCAAACCGCCGATCGCGGCCCCTCGGTAACGGGCTCCGCGGCGCCAGCCGGCGGCGAACATGCGCCAGTGGATTCGGAGCCAGACGCGGGCCGTGGCGGCGATGGGGCGATGCCGTTGTTGCCGCTGCGCGGTGGGCGTGGGAGCAGACATTTCGCCGGGACTCTAGCTGGCTGAGAGGTCGCCGGGAAACTCTTTTCAGAACCGCAGGCGCAGTCTCATTGGGCATCGAAGCGAAGGTCTGCAGGTGTTGGAGGGTGGTCGGTATCCCAGATCCCTGCGTATGTGTCGGCGACCATGGGCCAGATGGTGTGGAGAGCGTCGTCCAGGGAATTGATCGTTTCGGCCAGGGGGCCGGAGACGACGAACTCATGGGGGATAGGACGGCCGGCGGTGTCCCGGCGACCCTCCGGATCGGGGAATCGGAGGGCGACCCTTCCGTCCCCCCGATGGCATGCGGCCGGCTCGTCCGCGACATCGGCAAAGGCGCGCTCGTATTCCGCGAGGGGGTCGGGCAGGCCGCCGTTGAGAAGAAAGCGGAACCCCCAGGACCGGCCTCGGGTGGCCCAGATGAGAGCGTCGTTCACTTCAGGCTCCGGATGAACAGCTTGTCCGTGACGCCCGCGTCGAGGTCCAGCTTGAACTGGGTGAGCATGGCCGTGAGGTAGTCATGGTCCTCGCGGGCCTTGGCGTTGATCTCCTTCACCTGGCCCCCGGCCAGCTTCGCGACCTTCGCCAGCGCCGGCATCGTGGCCAGGGCGGCCAAAGGCCCAGCCTTGGGCAGCTTGGCCAAGAAGGCAGCGGGGACGGTGACCTTGCCGCCGAGCAGCGCCTCGGCCAGGGTCTCAGCGCCGTCGGCCAGGCTGTCCAGCACCTTCCTGGGGATCTCCATCTGCGCGTGCCACTGAATGCGGCGCTCAAGTGGCAGCAGGGCGGCGACCGGGAGGATCAGGTCGAGACCGACCCTCTGGGTGACGTCAATCCCTACCGGTGCCGGACCGGCTTTGGAGAGCTCGAACTTGGCCGAAGAGAGCAGCATGAAATCCTCACCCACCGACAGCGCCTGAGGGGTCTCCACAAACTCCTCGACCGTCTTTCGTAACCGGTCGATGTCGTCGGCGGCCTTCCAGGTGAGGAGGTCGCGGAAGGCATGAACGTCCCACTCGGGAAACAGGTCTGCCTTGGAGAGGGCAATGATCCAGATCCGGGGGAACTCCACGAGGCGGTCCTCGCCGTCCAGCAGGTCGTCCTTGAGGCGCAGGAGGCCCTGGCGGAAGTTCGTGAAGAGTGATTTCAGGTACCGCTCCTCCTCGCCCTCGTAGTCCTTGAGCTTCTGACCGTCGACCAGGAAGAACGCGACGTCGGAACGCAGCAGGGAGCGGAACGTGTCGACCCGCCGGTTGCCCTCCTCCTCGCTGCTCGGCGACTCCGTGAACCATTCCCCGGGGTAGTCGTGCCAGGCCAGTCTCAAGACGTCGAACGGCTGCTTCCCGTTGTTATTGCCCTTCAGCTTCACTGAGAAGTAGTAGGTCGTAGACGCAAAGTGTGTGGTTGGCGGCGTCGTCGCGTGGTCGCGCATGCCTAAGAAGTTGCGGTAGAGCCGGTTGCCCTGGCCGGTGTCGTCGGCGATCAGATCCCAGAGGTCGTTCGCGTACGACCCCTCCTGCGTGGGGCCGAAGAACGACGAGACCAGGACGGTCTTGCCGGAGCCGCTCTCCCCGAACACGGCGATGTGCTGCTCCCGGACCCTGGGGTACTTAGCCATGGCCCGAACGTAACGCACGGCGCCTCTGAGGCGCAGGGGACGGGACGCCCCAAAACTTCACCCCTCGGACACCAGCCGCGGCTTCCAAGGGACCGCCCCGGCGCTCTCGGCATGCTCAACCGCTTCGAGCAGGACAGCGGCCAGCTCGCGGGCCTGGACCGGTGTGAGCTCGAAGGTTTCGCCCAGGGTGATCCGGGCGTCGCTCACCCGCCGGGTCACCGGATCGGCCAGCAGATCGAAGTCTTCCCGCTGGGCCACGCGCACCCGCACCACGTCGTTGCCCACCCCGATCACCTGGCCGATCTGCCGCTCGTGATCGATCGCCTCCTCGTCCACCACCGACGACCGCTGCCAGCGATGGCCGGCCGGGTACTTCTTTTCACGCATCCGTGTCTCCTTCCCTGTACAGCGCGCTGAGCAGGACCTCTGCCCGCCCGTGCTCGTCCTCACCCATGACCCCGTCCCAGTCCAGGTCGTCCAGGTACTCCTGCCAGACGTGCGGTTCAGCCGCGTTGAACACGTTGCGCCCCGCGGCGTCTTGCACCTCGAGCAGCCAGAACCCGTAAAGCCCCTGGTCACCCGTCTGGAACACGGCTCGGAAACCGGTCGGGAAGCGTTCGCGGATACATTGCAGCGCCAGATGAAAATTTGCTTCGTCAACCGTGCGCTTATCGGTAGTACTGCCAATGTAGGACGCCCGTAGCACCAATTCTTGTACCTCCCCCGAAAGTGTGGGGCCGGGCCCTCCGCTGGAGCGGAGGGAGCTCTCGTTACGGAGGGCCCGGCGTCTGATGGGCACAGCCGCTCCGCCCGAAACCCCCGTCTGCGAGCGTTGATCCGGCGACTGCCACCCGGCGACCGGTCTCGTTCGCCGGCCGCCGGGTACAGGTTGGCCTTTCCCCAAAGAATGTGCAAGATTCTATTTACCTGCCACGAACAAGTGCTTTCCTGGAACGGTAAGTCTTTCGGCCGGGGCGGGCGGAGTCTTCTATTTCGGGTGTACGATCCGTTGCGTACCGAGGGGGATGAGGTGCAGACGACAGAGGTCACGGGGTCGACCGTTCCGCGGCGGCAGCTCGGCAGGTACATGCGAGACCTGCGGGGGCGGGCGCGGATGACGGTGCGGGCGGCTGCTCAGGAGCTGGAGTGGTCGGAGGGGAAGATCTGGCGCATCGAGACCGGGCAGTCTTCGATGCGGAGTCATGATGCTGAGCTGATGTGCCGGGTCTACGGGGCTGACGTCGAGACCGCGACCGCTTTGAAAGCTCTGGCGAAGGAAACGCGGGCCACGGGTTGGTGGCACAGCTACGGCGACGTGATCCCCGAGTTCTTCGACGTGTACATCGGCCTCGAAGAAACGGCCTCCAGTTTCCGCTGGTACGAGATGGATCTCGTGCCCGGGCTACTCCAGACCGAGGCGTACGCCAGGGCCCTCATCCGCGGCGCGAACCCGAGCTTGGATGACGAAGAGATCGAGCGCCTCGTGCGAGTTCGTACCGGCCGAACGGGCTTGCTCACCCGCATGACAGCTCCGCCAACATTCCAGGCTGTAGTCGGCGAGGCCGTGCTCCGCTGCCCCGTAGGCGGATCAGCAGTCATGGCAGCGCAGCTCCACCGGATGCTGGAGCTCGGGGAGTTGGAGCACATCCAGTTGCGGGTGGTTCCGTTCGCAGCTGGCCTGCATGCCGGCCTGCACTCGCGTCCCTTTATCACTCTGCGATTCCCGGTGAAGCTCGACGGGCGGGACAGCGAACCTCCCACGGTCTACGTCGAATCCTTCACCGGTGCGCTGTACCTCGATAAGCCATCCGAGCTGGCTCGCTACGACGCCGCGTGGGATGAGCTCTGGCAATCAGCCCTGGACGAAGAGGGTTCCGCCCATCTGATCCGACAAGCGGCAAGGGAGTTCGAGCGGTGAAAGAGGAACTTGAGGGCGCGAAGTGGCGTAAGAGCAGTCATAGCAGCGGGACTGGCGGAGCGTGTGTGGAGGTCGCGTTCTTGGCGAACGGAGACGTTGCTCTGCGCGAGAGCGACGAACCTGGCGCCGTTGTGATCACCAGTGCGGCGAAGTGGGATGCGTTTTTGGCCGGAGTGCGCGACAACGAGTTCGATCCGCCCCAGCCCTGACAGCCTGGGGGTGGCCGAACGTGGCTGTCGGTCCACCCCCGGCAGTCCGGCTTACGTGCTGGCCATACGAGTCGCCATGTACAGATCAGTCGGCATCGGCGTGTGTAGGCGCCAGGTCACGGCCATCGGACGGCTGTGTTCGTGCGAAACGTATTGGACCGGACCCAGGAAGACATAGGGGGATGTGCCCAGTTCTCCTTCTTGAACGGTTCGAACGAAGAGAAGAACGTGTGATCCTCGCGCCTGATGATGAATGTATCGCTGACCGGTCGGAGAATGTTCGGCAGTCGTGGACTGACTCTCCCAATGGAAGAGTTCGGGCGTAATCGCGAAGTCCTTGTACATCGTGGATGGTGAGAAGTCCTTTTCCGCCTTCCTGCAGGTCACAAAGAGGACGTCCGAGTTGATCTCTCCGCACCAGGCAACTCCTTCGCGGAAATTGCTGGGTGGTCTCTTAAGTGATGCGTGGTCTACCGCTGCGAGAATCTCCTCCCGTTGGTAACTGGCGTGGATGCTGAGCGGAACGTCAGAAAAGTCAGGTCCATAGTGGACCAGGTCCTGAGTGGTCCGTCGCGCGATGTCGAAGCTAAAGTCAACGACTTCGCGAAGGTCTTCCTGCGTAACCAGCATACGATTAAGGCTTTCAAGGCCCTGGTCGAGGGAGGCGAAACCTTGACCGCTCGGATGGAACGAGAAGAACAGCATCGCAGCGAGACGGCGCTCCCGGGAACTCAATCCGTTCACGTGCTCAGCCATCAAGCGCGGATACTGCTGAGCACGCTCTCGATCATCCACATGAGCGAAGGCCCTTATGCGACGAAGTAGTTCGGACTCGACCGCGCTGATAGGAGGAAGGCTCGGATCTGCTGCACGACGTAGAGCAGCCCACGATCTGCCCCTTGTGCCTTTCCTGAGCACGTCAGGCAGAGTCCGACCTGAGGCAAGATAGTCATGCAGCGACGCAGGCCGGAGAGCCTGTACCTCCGACAGCATCGTGGCCCAGCGTGGCGAGATCTGTTGCCGCAGAGTCTCTAACAAGGTCTGCTGCGCGACGGCGTCAAGAACAATCTGCGATCCCGGGGGGAGCAGCGGGAAGCCCGCCTCGACCTGCTTCTCCAGACTCTTGCCCGCAAATCCAGTGAGCGCCTTGAAGCGCTGATCGAATCGGAACTCCTTACGCTGGTGACCAACGAAGTCAAGAGCAGTCAGCACAGCCTTCGAGGCGCTCATGCGGAGGCCACGCCCCAGCTGCTGAAGGAAAACTGTTGCGCTCTCGGTCGGCCGAAGGAAGAGTACAGTATCCACCTCAGGGATATCGACACCTTCATTGAAGAGGTCTACCGTGAAGATGGCGTTGATCTCCCCGCTACGAAGAGCTTTTCGAGCAGCGTCCCTTTCACCCATAGGTGTGCCGGCATGGAGGGAAGTCGCTGCAATCCCTGCTTCCCGAAAACGCTCGGCCATAAACTCTGCGTGTTTTACGCTTACGCAGAATCCGAGGCACTTCATAGAGTGCGGATCGAGGACCTTATCGCCCAGTTCCTTAAGGATAATCCGCACCCGGGCAGTACTGGCGGTGTAGAGCTCGGTGAGCGCATCTAGATCGTAGGCGCCTCTGCGCCAGGCAATATCTTCCAAATGAGTCTCGTCATGAATGCCAAAGTAGTGAAACGGGACAAGGAGATTTTGGTCGAGCGCATCCCAGAGACGAAGCTCGGTTGCCACCCGTCCACCAAAGAAGGCGCTGACGTTCACTCCGTCAGAGCGCTCTGGGGTGGCTGTGAGGCCCAATAGTTCGGACGGCTTCAGGTGCTCGAGGATGCGCTGGTACGTGGATGCTTGCGCGTGATGAAATTCGTCGATGACGACAACATCGAAGTGATTGGGGTCGATCAAGTCAAGCCGGTCCGACGACAATGACATGACGCTGGCAAAGACGTGGCGGCCACGTTCGGGCACATGCCCAGAGGCCAGGATCTCTCCGAAAGAGCCATCGGAGAGCACCTCTCGGTAGGTTCGCTGAGCTTGTTGCAGGATCTCAATACGGTGAGCAATGAAGAGCAGCGAAAGGTCTTGACCACGCTCCCGAATCAGATTTCGGTAGTCCAGGGCTGCAATGACCGTCTTCCCAGTTCCGGTGGCTGCGACCAACAGATTGCGGTGCCGGTCGTGCAGCTTTCGCTCGGCATCGAGCTGCTCTAGCATCTCCTGCTGGTGAGGAAGGGGTCGCACTTCCAAGCCCGATAGCGTCAACGGATTCTGATGCGATCCCGGCGAGCTGCCGGCTGCCTCGGCAAGGGCACTACGAAGATGCTGTCCCTGCTCATCGGGATCATACGAGATGAACTCTTTGTCTTGCCAATAAGATTCAAAAGTGGATCGGAATTTTTCCATGAGGTCGGGAGTGCCCACTGAAGAGAGTCGTACGTTCCACTCCAGGCCCTCTACCAGGGCCGACCGCGACAGGTTGCTTGATCCGACGTAAGCGGTGGCAAACCCCGAATTGCGCTCGAACATCCATGCTTTCGCATGCAGCCTCGTCCGATTGGTTTCATAGTTGACCTTGACTTCAGCCCCAAAGTCTTTGACGAGGGCGTCTAGTGCCTTGGCATCGGTGGCGCCCATGTAGGTAGTTGTGAGGACCCGGATTCGTACTCCGCGATTGCGGAGCTCGTGAAGCTCATCCTTAAGAAGGCGCAGCCCATACCATTTGACGAAGGCACATAGAAGATCAACCCGGTCGGCGCTCGTAAGTTCCGCGCGCAGTTCGGCCCCAAGGGTGGGCTCTCCACGAGCGTTGGTAAGGAGTGATGCCTCAGACAAGGGTGTGGCGGGCCGCAGGGAAACGCGCCCGCTCTCCGCCGTGAAGTCAGGGCGGTAGACCTGCAAGAGTTGTTGATTACTCTTTTTCTCATTCACCACTGGCGTTTCAATTCCGTTGTGAAAGAGGCGGAGCTGCTCCAGAATGCCTTCCACCAGAGCCTGCCGAGCTTCGGGCGCCTTGGTGGCTTCGAGAGCGCTCTGAATGATAGGAGCAAGGTAGCGCGTCAAGACGCCGGGCTGCTCACTTGGATCCACATTTGCCACTTCGGTGGAAAGATCTGCTGCCTGTGCCAGGCGATCCCGAAGCTCCGCCGTCAAAAGCGCCTCGTAGAGTCCCTTTTGCAAGTCCATCTCCCTCTAGCTGGCCAGTCTCATCGGCTGAAGCGTGGATCGAAGCCCTTTGCAGGTCGTGGTAAGCAGACCCTGCCGCCGGACGACGGTTGCTTCCGTCGACCCGTTTGTATCGTCAGGACCCCTCTGCTGACGTGCACCCGGCGATGGTACGTGAAGTCGCCCAGGCAGATGGAGCGATGAGAGATGCCGAGGACGAAGTCGAAACCAGATTCTTCCGTGATGGAGCCTCTTCGGATGGTCAACGGTCGTTTGGAGGCTCGGCAATAAACCATGGACCTAGCCGTCTCCGAGCGGATTGGCCTGTCAGTTGCATCCTGCCCCCGGGCTGACTGTCCGTTTTGAGTAGACGTGTCGAAACGGGCGGCCTACGGCAGTCGGGGCGACCGCAAAGACGGCACGCATCCGTGTCACTCGGGGTACTCTTGGGTAACCAAGCGGGCAGAGTGAATGAGGCGAAGACTAGATGGTAAGCGCGTACGATGCGGATCCCGTGTTTCAAGCAAATCCGGCTCAGCTTGGACATCTTTTGAATCGTATTCATCTGGGAAATCTAGCAATTCCGGACTTCCAGCGTGACTTCACCTGGGAGCCACGGCGCACGAAGATGTTGCTCCAATCCATGATGTCGCGCTTTCCGGCCGGAACGTTTCTCTTTTGGTCAGTAGGGCCAGAGAATAATATGTTCGGGTTTCGGCCGGTCGCCGGCGTTCAGGAGGGGAAGGAGAGCCCTCAGGAGTTTGTTCTCGACGGGCAACAACGGCTTACCTCACTTTACCGAGCGTTGAATGCTATTGGCGACGAACGCTTCTTCCTCGTTGTCGACGAATTTGCTGTCTTGCCGTCCAAGGAAAACCCTACTGGCGCGCTGCGCGACCAAGTGAACTTCGATAAAGCTATTCTGTGGCATCCGGTGGGTTCCAGGGACGAAAAGGCCTTGAATACTCGATCCGCTCGAATCGAGCGCGGAATTCTGGCGCTTGAAGAATATCGAGTATTCGATGAGTGGCTGGACGACTATGCCGAGACGCGGGACGGAGCGCATCGGAAGGCCATAAAGGTGCTTCTCCGCGATTTCCGTGATCAGTATCTTGCGCCATTGAAGTCTTATGGATTTCCGGTTGTTACCTTGCCAAGCAATACGCGAATCGAGGCAGTGGCAACGGTCTTCGAGACCCTCAATAATACCGGCAAGCCGCTCGGTGTTTTCGAACTCCTGACCGCTCGGTTCTATCCCAATGATATTCGACTGCGGGATTGGTACGAGAGTGCCCTGGAAGATCACCCTATTCTCGAAGAATTCGGAGTAGATGCCTACAGCATCCTTCAGGCCATTACCTTGCGAGCGAGTGGCTCGGCTCAGCGAGCCGACGTCCTGAGCAAACTCAAGGCCGAAGATGTTCGTGACCATTGGGATGTGGTCGTCCGGGGCTTCGCTCGGGTGCTGGAGTTCCTTCAGAACGAGTGCGGCGTAGTAACGCCCAAGATTCTTCCGTACGGGATGTTGCTTGTGCCGATGGCTGCGGTCTGGGAGGAAGTTGCTCAAGCCAAGGGGCCGGAGCAAGTCAACATCCTGGCCAGGCTAAAGCAGTTCTTCTGGTGCACGGTGTTCATGACGAACTATGACCAGGGTGCCAACAGCCAGGCGGGCGCCGATTACGGAAAACTTAGACTCTGGCTATTTGATCCAGCAGCGCAGGCCCCTGAAGCAATCACCGACTTCTTCTTGTCGGCAGCAACATTGCGTGCTGCCACGACCAGGAGAAAAGCGCTTTATTCAGGTATGCTCGCGCTAACCGTCATGAATGGCGCGCGCGACTTCCACAAGGGTGTCAAGCTGACGCCTGAGCGTGTTAAGTCCGACAAAATCGACTCGCATCACGTGTTTCCTAAAGCGTTCTTGGCTTCTGGCTCGAGTGCCCTAAGCGCAGAACTCGCCCTCAACCGCGCACTGATCGATTCGGCAACGAACAAGGCCATTGGGGCCAAGGCCCCAAGTAAGTACTTCGGGGCCCTCCGGGAAACCCTTGGAGAGCGTGAGTTGGTGGAGATTCTTTCGTCTCATCTCCTGGATGCTGATTCGGACGACGATCCTTTCAGGAAAGACGACTATGACGGATTCATTGACCGAAGGCTGGCGGACGTCATCACGGCAGTAGAACTTGCCACCGGCAAAAAGGTGAGCACAGAAGTGGAGCTTCAGTAGCCGAAGTAATTATGAGGCATGGGCGTGTGCGCCATGCTCTGGTGCTAGTGCACGGCGGCTCTGATTCTTGGCCATGTCAAAGATATCTCGCGGCCAGTCAGTTCAATGAGCTTGACTGGCCGCGGGATCCTCGGGCGTGCTCAGAAGGCTCTAGTTTGATCTCAGGATCGTCGTCCACCAGCCGGCAAGGAGGCACCATCCTCGTCGGCCATCGCGCTCGTCAGACTTTGAGTGACCCTGCTGGAGGCTGCGACGGAGACGAGCAAAGGCCGTCAGTGACACTGAGCGCGCCTACTGAGGTGGAAGAGCCTGCCATCGAGGCAGTAGCTCCTGTGCAAGCTCTTCGGCCCGCCCTCGCAGAGCATGAGCCGCATCGGTGGTCAGGTAGTCGGAGTTCAGCACAACGAGCCCATGTATCGGGATGCCGAGCGTGACGGCCGGATCGGTTCCGTCCATGGCGGTCCGATCTCCCTCGATACTGCGCAGGGAGGCCTCGACCATCCAGGCCGGGAAGTCGCCGTTGGAGGAAGCGGCCACGCGGCGGCAGAAGTCGAGCCGGTCAGACGGACTCATGGGCACGACCGTGTGGAACACCGCAGCTGAGAATGAGCCAAGGGCTGCGGCCATGACCGCCAGGTCCGGATCGCGGCTGAAGGCCCTCTGCATGTCCAGCGGCAGGAACATCTCTACGGATGCCGTGATGTCGTCGGCCGGCTCAGCCATGGTCAGTCGTCCAGAGGGCTGTTCATGAACTCGACGATCTCGTCCAGGAAGCGGTCGAGCTCAGGACCGTCGTCGATCTTCAGTTCGCGTCGGATGCCGAAGGAGATCATGTTCTCGACCCTCGCGATGTCTGTCTCCGGCACATCGTCGAGCAGGCCCTCATGGCCGTAGCCACTCAGGACGACGCGCTCAGCAAGCACCGGATTCAGCTCTTCCGGGCGCACGAGCATCTGCCTGATTTTGGTGACGAGAGCGGCAGCCTCCGAGGGGGTGGGCTCCTGAGGGAAATAGCGCTCAAGGGAGATTGTGAACAGCGAGATACCCGCGGCCTTGAGAGTTTTGACGCTGTCGTACTCGGACGCATCGAACTCGGGTGCTCCTTCCGCACCCAGCACCCACCGCAGATACTTCTTCACGGGCTCCGACATGGCTACGTTCTCCTCCGAAGATCGATCAAGCAGTGTTGAAGGCCGTCAGCGGGTACCTGAACGGGGCTCATCTTCCCACGGGTATCGCTCCCGAGGGGATGGAGTGATCTCTTCGGGCTTCTGTTCCTCAGCCGAGATGCCACGGCGGATCTGCTGGAACGCGTGTTTTCCTCCGACGAGCAAAAGAGTCACTGTGGCGACACCGTTCGCGGCACTGGACACGTCGGCTCCCGCCGAGGCGGTGGGCGTCATCATCGGCGGGGAATCCTGAGTTCGGGTTCCGGTGCCGGTGATTTCTGGTGGCTTGATGTCCTTGAAGGAATCGGCCAGGCCTTTACCTGTCTTTTCCGCGAAGGAAGCGATGTCTCCTGGGCTTTCGGCTTGCTCGGTGAGAGCGGCCAGCCGTTTACGACCGGCACCTCGCGATGACCGGGGCTTCTGCGGAGACAGATTCGGCACCGCTGCCGGATCTCGACTGGCCGCAGGCACGATCGTCGAGCCCGATGCTTCGCCGCCGCCCGCGGCCTGCCCGAGGGCTACGACGAACGTCTGGATGCCGTTGGCCTGAACTGCAGCGCCTTTGAGTTCAGCGGCCAGGGCGTCCAGGTGGTCCTTGACCTGGTCAAGCGTCGTCAACACGGTCTCATCGCCCAGGAACTCGGCCAGGGCCACCGCCTCTTCAGCCTCCTGGGCCGTGGCCCCGGCTTCGTTCGCGGCCTCGTCGATCTTGTCGCTCAGGCCGTGGATGGTCTCAGCGAGATCGTCGATCCGAGACATCAGTCGACCTTGGGGCTGCGGAAGCGGGGAGTAACGGAGCTGGGCAAGACGGGGGGAGTCTCGCTGGTGTGGATCGCGCTCACGTGGCCCCTCCCGCCGACAATTGCGGATCAAGTTACCCAGAATGGGCGCCTGACTACCAGGAGTTGCGGATCATCCGAGAGGGGCACGGAATGTCCGTTGCGCGGCTATAGCTGCTGCCATGCGCGAGTAGATCCTTGGCTACCTCGCACATCGTGCGCCGTCGCGTCCGTCGGTGCCCACAAGCGTCCTCAATTGGGTTTGCCGTAGGCGGGGCCGGAAATCAGCGCGGCATCAGGGTCATAATGTCCGGTATGCGCTTCGGGCGGCGGCGGGACGGCATCTCGGATGCTGAGGTCGTGGCCGACGTTGCGCGAATGCTGAATGTGCCGCGCTTCGCAGCCTCGGGCATGGTCCGGCAGCTCCGGTCCGAGGTCACCGACACGTTGTGCCGGCTGCTGCCGGGTGCCGATGGGCCGGGGGCGGCGGGGTCTGAGCGGTGGGTGCGGCAGGCTGGGCTGGCGTCGGCGCGGATGGCGCCGGAGCTGGTGCGTGTGTGGGAGCCGTCGATTCCTCAGGAGAGCCTGGGTAGCGCTGCCATTCATGGGACGTGACTGCTGCCGGTCTCGTTCGAGTTGGCTGCGCGTCGGGCTGGGTCGACCGCGGCCGTGTTGTCGACGCCGCGGCCTGGGCCTGATTTGCTGGCGTTCCGGCAGGAGGTCGATGGTCTGGTGCGGTCTGGGCTGGGTACCTACTACCGACCGGACCAGATCACCGACCTCCGTGCGCGCAAGGTCGCGATGCTGCGCTCCCTGCTGGATCCGGCGCCGCCGCGCGAGGTTGAGTGGGGTGCGTGGGCGACGTTGGCGGGGCTGCGGGCGATGGGTTTGCACGACAAGACGCTGCCCCGTCCCGGCCGTGACGCCGACCGGAAGAGCGGGGCTGCAGGGGAGCGGGCCGCCCATGCAAGCAAGGCGTTCGCGCTGGGTAACGCGATCGCCCTGGACACCGCGCTGAGCCTGCTGACCGAGGTCTGACTTTGCTCGCTACGGGATGCGCGCCGTCACCGTGACCTCGACCAGGAAGCGCGGATCGAACAGCCGCTCCACCCCAATCAAGGTGCTGGCGGGTGGGGCGAGGCCGACCGCACGTAGAGCCTGGATCACGGCGATCCCGTCGGCGTTGGCCAGGTCGGCCACGTAGACGGTCTCGGTCAGCACGTCGTCGCCGCTGGCACCGCAGGCTATGAGGGCGCTGAGCACGTTTCGGGCGACCTGGCCGGCCTGAGCTACGTGGTCACCTGCGCCGACCAGTTGCCCGTTCGAGTCCCAGGCGACCTGGCCGGACAGGAAGAGCGTTTCTCCGTGACGCACTACGTGGCTGATCAGTCCGCCCAACGCGGGGAGGCCGGGAGGATCAATGCGCTCGATGCTCATGCCAGCAACTCCCGCACGGCCGCGGCGGCTTGGTCGGCCAGGTCTTCGTGCGCGGTGCCGACCCAGGCCACGTGTCCGTCGGGGCGCACCAGCACGGCGGCGATCTCGTCGGCGGTAGCGAACGAGAACTCGTGCTTGTCGACGTCCATTGTTGGCTTTGTGGTCGTGCCGGGGGAGGTGAGCAGCACTGGGCGGGCGGGCACGAGCCGGTCGAACGGGTTGGTGGTGGTGAGTGGCGCGGAGGTCAGGCGGGTGCCGGTGAGGGGATGGGCGCCGGGGTATCGCACGCTGTGCCCGGAAAGGTTTTCGCCCAGGGCCTTGGCGAATTCTGGCACGGTGGCGATGAACTCGGACAGGAGCGCTCGAAGCTGCCGTACGTCGGGGTCGGAGCGGGTCAGCAGCACGGTCTGCGCCTGGGTGCTGCGCAGCAGGTCCGCGCCGACCGGGCGGCGCTCGCGGGCGTAGTCGTCGAGCAGTGCGTCGCTGCTGGTTTTCTGGGCAACGCGGGCCAGGCGCCAGCCCAGGGCATGTGCATCTTGTAGACCGACGTTCATACCTACGCCGCCGGCCGGGAAGTGCTGGTGGGCAGCGTCTCCCGCGAGCAGAACGCGCCCCTCGCGGTATCGGTCGGCCAGGCGGGCGGCATTGCCGAAGACGGAAAGCCACTGCGGGTCGCGCATGCCGAGGTCGCTGCCGGAAACCTCGCGCACCTGAGCGGCGAATTGCTCCAGCGTGAGCGGGCCTTCGGGGCGATGGCTGGTGGTGCAGATGACGCGGTGCAGCCCACCTGGCAGCGGCACCGCCATGTACCCCGGCTCATCGACGGCGGGCGGTACCTCGCTGAGAACCACGTCGCCGAGCAAGCCCCAGGCCGTGTCGTCGGTGCCGGTGTACCCAATGCCGGCGCTCGTACGCACCTGACTGCGAGTGCCGTCGCAGCCCACCACGTATTGCGCTCGCAGTGCGTCGTTGCCAGCCTGCACCGTGACGCCCTCGGCATCCTGCGTCAGCCCGGTCACCTTCACGCCCCGCCGGATTTTCACGCCTAGGGCGAGTGCTTGTTCTTCTAGCAGTTCCTCGGTGCGGGCCTGCGGGATGGCGAGCGTGAACGGGAACGGGGAGTCGAGCACCCGCAGGTCTACCCGGTCCGGCAGTCCGCCGAAATGGCCGGTGGGGATCTGGATTCCTTCTACCAGGAACGGTTCCAGTGCTCTCCGCGAGGCGAAGAGCTCCAGGGTGCGCGCGTGCACGGTGAGGGCCTTGGAGTGGGGGCTGCGCTGCTCGCGCGCCTCCAGGATCGTCACGTCGGGCACACCGCCGCGCCGCAGTTCGGCCGCCAGCCACAGTCCGGTGGGCCCGGCGCCCACGATCAGTACGTCGTCCATCATCGTCCCTTCTTGGTCAGTGACCAACATTAGACTTGGTCGGTGACCAAGATTCAAGGGCTGTCGGTGGACGACGTCGTTACGGCCGCGCTGGACCTGCTGGACGAGGTGGGGGCCGACGCGGTGTCGCTGCGGGCCGTCGCGAACCGACTCGGGGTGCGGATGAACACCGTGCTCTGGCATGCCAAATCGCGTGCTGACCTGCAAGAACTCATGGCCGACGCGATCGTGGCGGGGATCGGTACCCAGGCCTTGCCGGCCGATCCGCCTCGGCGGGCGGAGGAGATCGTCGCCCGGTTCCGGGTTGCGCTGCTTGCTCGGCGCGACGGGGCCCGCGTGGTTACCGGCACCTTCGCCGCCCGCCCGGGCACCCTGCGCTTCGCCGAGTTGCTGGTGGCGTCGTTGGTCGAGGGTGGGCTCGACGAGCGCGAGGCGGCTTGGACGTTGTGGTCGCTGGTCTACTTCACGCTCGGTCTGGTGGCCGAGGAGCAGGCGGCAGCGGAGCAGGGACGGGTTGGCGAGCAGTTGGCGGAGGAGTTGGCGGGCGGTGCGTATCCGACGCTATCTGCAGTAAGTCATTACCTCACGGGTGATTTCGAGGAGCGCTTCCGCTATGGGGTGAGGCAGTTCCTGCCCCGGTAGGGCTGCTCGGCCAGCGGTATCCACAGGGCCAAACGCAAGAGCTACCAATTTGGGACGATTGTGGGCGTGGGGGAGGAGCCGTGGCGGGCTTTGGCGGAGACCCAGGGTGGGGCGGTTTCCCGGCAGCAGATGTTCGGGCTGGGTCTGACCCAGGGCCAGATTCGTGCCCTGTACCGGGGCGGCCGTTGGCAGATGCAGTTCCCCGGCGTTTACGTAACGCACTCAGGTCCGGTGCCTGAGCGGACCCGCGTCTGGGCTGCTGTGCTGTACGGCGGGGCCGGAGCGTTGGCCGGCGGGCGAACGGCGTTGTGGCTTACCCAGGCCCTGACCAAGGCTCCGGCCCGGATGGAGATCTGCGTTCCGGCTCCTCGGCAGATCCGGGCTCAGAAGGGGATGATCGCTCGTCAGGCTCGGAAGCTGGCGGATCGTGGTGACTACATGAAATCGCCGCCCCGGCTCAGGATTGAGCATGCTCTTCTCGACGTTGTTCGTCGGGAGGACGAGGTCGAGGCGGTGGCCGGTCTGGTGCTCGGGACTCTGCAGAAGCGCTTGACCACGGCCGCGCGGGTGCGGGCGGCGCTGGCCACACGGGAACGGCAGCGTTGGAGGCTTTTGCTGGGTGATCTTCTGCGGGAGTTCGATGCGGGAGTTCAGTCACCTCTGGAATCCGTCTTCTTCCGCCGGGTCGAAAGTAACCACGGGCTTCCGCAAGGTGTGCGCAATCAGCCCAGGGTCGAGGCGGACGGTCGCAAGCGGTACCGCGATGTTCGGTACGAGGCGCAGCTTGTGGTGGTCGAACTGGACGGGCGGGAGGCGCATCCCGAGTCTGAGGCGTTTCGGGACATGCGCCGAGACAATGCGGTAGTCACGGCTGGTGAGGTGGTGCTGCGTTACGGGTGGCGTGATGTCACGAAGCAGCCGTGCCTTGTTGCTACCGAAGTTGCTGAGGTGCTCATCAGACAGGGTTGGGCTGGGCGCCCGCGCCTATGTGGGGCCGGTTGTGCGCTCTACGCATGAACAAGTTGCACCCTGGCGACACTTTGTTCATACGTAGAGCCACAGCGACCTGGCCCTGCGCTGCGCCCAGCCCCACCAAAGCCGGCCTCAGTACCGGAACCGCTCCACCAGCGCATGCAGGTTGGTGGACAAGGTGGCCAGCTCGGCGGAGGCCCGCTGAGCCTCGGCGATCCCCTGGCCAGAAGCCTGGGCCGCGTTGGCCACCGACTGCACATCGGTGGCGATGCTCGCCGAGCCGTTGGCGGCTTCGCCGATGGTGCGGGCGATCTCGTTGGTGGTGGCCGTCTGTTCCTCCACCGCCGAGGCGATGGTGGTCTGGAAGGAGTTGATGTCCTCGATGGTCTGGGTGATGCGCTCGATGGCGTGCACCGCGGCCTGGGTGTCTTCCTGGATGGCGCCGACCCGGCTGGAGATGTCCTCGGTGGCCCGGGCGGTCTCCTGGGCCAGTTGCTTGACCTCTTCGGCAACGACGGCGAAGCCCTTGCCGGCCTCACCGGCGCGTGCGGCCTCGATCGTGGCGTTCAGCGCGAGAAGGTTGGTCTGCTCGGCGATCGAGGTGATCACCTTGACCACGTTGCCGATCTCGGTGCTCGAGGCACCCAGCTTGCCGATGGTCTCGCCGGCCTTGGCGGCTTCGGAGACTGCCGAGCCGGCCACCCGCACGGCCTCCGAAGAGGACTGGGCGATCTCGCGGATGCTGGCCGACATCTCCTCGGTGCCGGCGGCAACGGTCTGCACGTTGCTGGAGACCTGCGACGAGGTCGCCCCCAGCGCATTCGCCTGAGAGGTGGCCATTTCGGACGCCGCGGCGATCTGCTGCGAGACCGACGAGAGTTCTTCGGCGCTGCCGGACAGGGTGGTGGAGGTGCCGCCGATCTCCTGCATGGCCTGGCGCAGCGAAGCCTGGGCGACGTTGAGCGAGAGGGCCATCTGGCCCACCTCGTCCTTGGCGCTGACCGACACGCCGTGGGTCAGGTCGCCGCGGGCCAGGGCGTCGAGGGCATCCCGCACCCGGCCCACCGATGCGGCGACCACGCGGGCGATCCAGAAACCGAAGAGCACCAGCAGCACCGCGCCGATGCCGGTGAAGAGCCAGATCTTGACCACGGCTGAGTTCGCGGTGGACTCACCCTCGGCCACCGACTCGTTCATTTCCTTGGTGTAGATCTCACTCAGGGCATTGGTGTTGGCGAGAGCCGCATCCGCAGCGGTGGAGAAGTCTCCGCGCACGAGATCGCCCATCTCGCGGTACTGGGCACCGGTCAGCGGCTCGGTCGCCTCGGCCAGGGGGGCCAGCTGCTCCTCGTAGACCGTCTGCATCTGCGCCGTCAGGCCCAGGGTGTCGGTGATCAGCTGCTTCTGCTCCGGCGTCGGATCCTGCGAGTTCAGCTGGTTGAGGGCCTTGACCACGTTCTCGCCGTTCGTGCTCAGACCCTCCTTGCCTGCGTCGATGTCCGCCTGGTTGTAGGCAAGCCCTGTCTGAAGCACGAAACGCCGCAGACGGGCCAGCGAGGTGGTGGCGTCCTTGACCAGCACCAGTTCCTGCACGGTCTGCTCGTTGGTCTCGGTGGCCTTGGCCTGCACGCTGTTCACGGCCGACTGCCCGGTGAAGCCCACAGTCACGGTCAGCAGCAGGGCCACAGCAACCAGTGTCAGGATCTTGGCGATCAGCTTGAGGTCCAGGAAGCGCTGGACGGGCGAGTTGGAACGGGCGTCCGGGGACCGGCCCACGGAAGCATTGGGACTCGCACTCAACGGGGGCCTCCTAGTCGAACTACCAAAACTCAGAACTGCTCGATCCGGTATCGGCAGCCAGGAGCCGCGACTGAGCACAACGGGCCAGTACAAAATCGGAGGCCACCTGCTCGTCCGACATGATGCTGCGGTGACCACCGACGCACCCGAGAGCCGCTTCCAGTCCGAGCTCGTGCCGTACCTCATGCAGGCCGACCTGGACCATGTGGAGCTGGTTGCTGGCTCGAACGAACTGCGCCTGCGCATCGACGTGGTCAACGCCGGCCAGCTCTTCTACTGGGTCACCTTCATCGCCACCGACGATGCCGAGTTCGCCCAGGCCTTCGGGGCGAAGGCGGCGATGCGCTCGTTTCCCTGGACGATGCCGTTCCGGCCGAAGCTCGAACGGGCCCAGGCTGCGCTGCCCGTGCTGTGCCGGTGGCAGCGCGCCTACGCGCAGGACACGGCAAACCTGTGCGCAACGTTGCTGGAGAAGCACTTCGAGGTTTCGCTGGAGTCGGTGCGTGTGCTGAGCACATCTGCAGATAGGCCGAAAGCCGCTTTCAGCGAGCCGCCGGCCTCGGCAGCCAAGAGCCAGAAGGTGTGGCTGGGTGCGATCACGGCCTGGTACATGCAGTCCAAGGCCTAATCAGCAGCGGCCACCGCAGAGCGCACGGCCGGTGCGATCTGCGAGGCCCAGACCTTCAGGCTTCGCTCGTCCAGGGATCCGAAGTTCCCGGTGAACAAGGTGAAGCCGCCGGCGCCGTGCTCAAGAACCGCAGACGTCAGCTCCTCGACCCATTGCTCAGGCGACCCGCCCACCCAGCGACCTGAATCGTCCCTTGTTCGAGGAAGGTCTTCGGCAGTGATGTTGCCGGCCAGGTTGTAGATGGTTCGGATGTCTGCGGGCGAACGTCCAGCGGCTACGGCGGCCTTGTCGACCAAAGGACGCGATTGGCGGAACCTTTCACTCAGCCAGTCGGCGGCATGCCCCGGAATCCAGCCGTCGGCAACCCTTCCGGTGGCGGCCAGCGACCGTGGCCCGACCGAGCCGGTCCAGATGGCCAGTGGAGCGATCGGGACCGGGTCAATGGCATTCACCCGGTAGTGCTTTCCGGAGAAGGTCACGGCCGGCCCGGGGGAGGAGAGCTGCCGGATGAGGACGATGGCCTCTTCGAACGCCTCGACGGCGGCTGCGGGGGAGAGCCGATCGACTCCTAGATCGGTGATCCGGTCCCAGATGCCACCCGCTCCCATGCCCAGCGCCACACGTCCGCCGGTCATGGTCGAAAGAGTGGTGATCGTGCGGGCCAGGACCGCAGGAGGCCGGGTGGGCAGATTGGTCACGTTCACGAAGCCCGAGATGTGCTCGGTCCGGCCCAGCAGGAACGCCAGGGCCGCGTACGCGTCGAGGTATTTGGCCTGGTAGGGGTGGTCGGAGACGGAGAAGTGGTCCAGCCCCAGGCGGTCGGCCGACTGCACGCTGGGCAGCAGGCGTACCGGATCGGCCGAGTCTGCACCGAATCCGAAGACGACCCTTGCGGTGCTCAAGCTCATGTTCATCCCCCAGACCATTTAGTTCGTGTCACGAAACGTAATAGTTCGTGGCACGAAAAGCAATGGTTGCCGCTCGGGGGCGCTCCTAGACTCCGTCGCATGCAGAGCTTCATCGATGAAGTCGTGGACGGGGTGGCCGAGCTGCCGGGCGTGCAAGCGGTGACGCTCGGAGGTTCCCGAGCACAGGGCACGGCCCGGCCGGACAGCGACTGGGACCTCGGCATCTACTACCGCGACGAGTTCGATCCGCAGTCGTTGCGCGAGATGGGCTACGAGGGTCAGGTTTCCGAGATCGGTGGATGGGGTGGCGGGGTCTTCAACGGCGGTGCCTGGTTGCAGGTCCAAGGGCAATCGGTGGACGTGCACTACCGGGATCTCGCGGTGGTGGAACGAGAGGTCGAGAGGGCTGCCCGGGGTGAGTTCGACATCCAGCCTCTGATGTTTCACCTGGCCGGGATCCCCACCTACCTGGTGGTGGCCGAGCTGGCGATCAACCGAGTGCTTCGGGGTGCCCTGCCGGTGGTTGCGGAGTATCCCGTGGCGTTGCGTCAGTCGGCGTCACAGCAGTGGCTGGGCCGGGCGCGGATGCACCTCGGTTATGCCGAGAGTGGCCATGTCGCGCAGGGCCGGGCTCTGCAGGGGTTGGGCCTGATCGCTGTGGCAGCGACGGAATATGCCCATTCGGTCATGGCTTCAAGGGGAGAGTGGGTCACCAATGAGAAGCGTCTCCTGGCCGAAGCCGGGCTGCAGAACGTTGACCAGGTTCTCGCGCAGTCGGTGGATCCAGGGCCGTTGATCGGCGTGCTCAAGGATCGGCTGGCGTCCTGAGCCCGGCAAACGACATCGGGGCAACAAAGCCTGTGCACTACAGGCGTTGTTGCCCCGATCTGCCGTCTGCTCAGAACTTCCCGTTGCTGGCGCAGGTGACCAGCTGACGCACGCAGCTCTTCACCCGGTCGGCCATCGTCTTGGTGTCCCAGGCGATGAACACGTCACCGTGCATGGAGGACGCCATCCCCGAGGAGAGCGTGAAGCCCTCCTTGGAGCCGCCGGTCGGGTAGTAGATCGACTTGGTGATCGCCGGGATGCGCACCGGGTGGCTCTTCGGGCAGTCGCCCATCGAGCCGTAGGCCACGTGCGACTTGTGGTCCGGGCTGTCCAGGTGCTTGCCGTCCCAGCAGTCGGGGTAGCGCATCATGAAGTGCACCGTGCCGCCGTCGCCGCAGACCGGCCAGTTGCCGTCGGTGCTGCGGGTCTTGCCCTCGACCGGGCCGCCCGAGCAGTAGAACGCGTCGCGGGAGCCGGCCGGGGTCTTGACCTGCTTGCTCGCGTCGCCGTAGATCATCCGCATGCCGTTCGGCATCGGCATGGTCTTCTTCTTGTTCTTGTCGTCGAGCAGGCTGCCGTAGTAGACGATGAACTCGCTGGGCTGCACTGCCTTGCCGGTCTTCTTGCTGGTCAGCGTGGGCACCCAGTAGGAAGAGAAGTCCTTTTTGGGGACGCAGCTGGTCGCGGTGAACTTCATCAGGCTGGCCGGGGTGGTGGTCGCGTTGGTCTTGCGGTTCCCGACGAAGGAGTGCATGTGCGACTTCCCCTTCTGACCGGGGAATACGATCGGGTCGTTCTTGCCCGAGTGGCTGTACTTGCAGGTCGCGTTGAACTCGGGGTTCTGCTTGGCGGTGGCCGGGACCTTGCGCGGCTTGACCTTCTTGAACTCGGCCAGCTGGGCCTGCCAGGCCTTCTTGTCCACCTTGATCCACTTGCCCTTGGGGGCGGCGGAGTGGTGCACGGTGTTGGACTCCGCAGCGGCAGACAACTCGGCGGCGTTACCGGGACCGATCCGTAGGGCCACCGCGGCGACCGTTGCCAACACCAGAGCGGTCAGCACAGCAACCACCACGCGCACCGGGCGCAGCTTCCTGCGACGTTCTGCCACGAGCTTTTACTCCTCCTCCACCGGCCCCTCCTGACGAGGGGTCTTCTCAGGTGTCGGACGAGAGTCAAGCGATAACTGGCGAATATCCCGTAGTCCAAAGGTCCCAGTGCGGGCACTCTGAACGAATGCACATGACCTACGAGCGTGACGGCGACGAGGCCTACCTGCACCTGGTGGACCGGGCTGACGAGCGTGAGTCCCCGGCCTATCAGATGTTCCGTCTGCAGGGTGAGGCGTTCCTGTTCTTCGATCTGGACAAGCACGGAAAAGTTCTCGGCATGCGGTTCGAGCTCGCGAGCACCGTCCTCCCGCAGGAAGTGCTCGATCGAGCCCCTCAGCCCTAGCGGTCGGCCACCACCGCGTCGAACGCAGCCACGGCGGCGCCTCGCGCACCGGCCATGTCCAGGTCCGGCACCAGCGCGAAGTTGGCGGCCGCGATCTGCTCCTGTCGCAGCTGGGTGTGCTCGCGCACGGTGTTGAGGAACCACTGCCGGAACGAGGGGGCGGCCTCGACCACGCCGCCGCCGACGAAGTAGACGTCGGGGTCGGTGAAGTTGGCGGCGATGGTGAAGAGCTTGCCGATGGCCTTGGCCTGCTGCCCGAACACGGCCAGGGCCAGCGGGTCTTCCCGCTCGGCGTAGCCGCGCAGCTGCTTGGCCGCGCTCGAGATGGACTCGCCGGCCAGCGGATGGTCGGGGAACTTGGGCAGCCAGTAAGGCAGCAGGTTGTTCTTGATCCCGGTGAGCGAGGCCAGGCTCTCCACGTCGCCGAGGAAGCCGCAGTTGCAGCGCGGGATCGGCTGGTCCGACTCGATCACGTCCTGCACCGGGATCTGCACGTGCCCGAGCTCGCCGGCCATCCCGGCGACGCCCTTGATCACCCGGCCGTCGTGCACCACGCCGCCGCCGAACCCGGTACCGACGATGCCCGCCACCGATGACTTCTGCATCGCCTCGTCGGGGCCGAAGTGCCGGTGGTGCGCGTAGAGCGAGGCCGCGTTGGCGTCGTTGTTGTAGACCACCGGCAGGCCCAGGCGACGCTCGAGCGCGGCCCGGATGTCGAAGCCGTGCCAGCTGACCGCCGAGAAGTTGGTGGCGCCCTTGGACGAGATCACGCCGGCCGCGCTGGCCGGGCCCGGGGTGTCCAGACCGACCGCCTTGACCAGGGTCAACGGCGTGTTGGTGATCCGGCAGATGTTCTCGAAGGAGTCGGCCAGGGCCTCGACCGCGAGCTCGGGCCCGTCGAGCACCCGGCTGGGGATCTCGACGAGCTGGTCGACCAGGAACTGCCCGGTCGCGTCCAGCACGGTGGCATTGTCGGTGGTGCCCCCGTTGTCGAGACCGACGACGACCCAGGAAGCGGGAGTGCGGATGGCTGGCGGCTGCGTCACGGCAAAAGCTTAGGCTCCGGGGCCGCCGGGCGGGCTGGTCCGATCCTCAGGCGTGTTACCGACCTTGATCCTTGACTCAAGGGCGTCTTGTCCGGTTTAGAGTGCGGAAAATCCCTGCACATCTCTCCCGGAGGCCCGTCCTGAAACTCGGTGAGCATCTGTCGCGTCTTACCCGTTCGGCCGCCGAGGCGCAGAAGCCGGCTCTCGTGGTGCAGGGAGGTGGGATGCGGGGCGTGTACTCGATGGCGGCACTGGCCGTACTGGAGGACGCCGGGCTGCGGGACGCCTTCTCGGTGGTCGTGGGCAGCAGTGCGGGGGCGATCAACGGCGCCTACTTCCTGGCCGGGCAGGCGAACGAGGGCCTGCGCATCTACGTCGACGAGCTGAGCCACAGCTCGTTCATCAACCCCCGGCGGCTGTGGCGGGTGGTGGATGTGGATTTCTTGGTGGATGAGGTGCTGAAGCGCCGCCGCCCGCTGGACGTGGCCGCGCTCGACGCCGTGGCGGCTCCGCTGATCACCGTGCTGACCGACGCCCAGACGGCCGAGGCGGTAACGGTTTCCAACCGCGACGGGCACGACCTGCTCGAGGTGCTGCGCGCCACGGCCGCCCTGCCCGCGCTCTACAACAAGCGGATCGCCCTGGGGGGCGGGCTGACCGGAAGGCACTTCATCGACGGCGGCATCGTGGCCCCGGTACCGGTGGACCAGGCCCTGGCCCTGGGCGTGCCCGAGGCCCTGGTGGTGATGACCCGGTCGTTCGACTTCAAGCAGGACGACCTGAGCACGCCGATGCGGATGCTCGGCCGGATGCTGGCCCGGGGTCAGGCACGATTCGTGAAGGACAACATCAGCCGGCCGAGCGAGACCTATGCAGCCCTGCTGGCCCGGCTGAAGGCGGAGAACGCGCTGGAGCGGCGCACGACCTGGACGGTGGCACCGAGCACCATCGTGACGGCCCGCACCACGCTCGACGCGGCCGTTCTGGAGGCCACGGCGGAGCTGGGCCGACAGGACATGCTGGCGATGCTGGAGCAGGAGTACCGGCCCTGGCCCGAACCGGAGAGCAGGCCAGATCGTCGGCTCGAGCCCGGGAGCAGGCGTGAGTCCGGGAGCAGACCTGAGTCCATGCCTGAGCCCATGCCTGAGCCCATGCCTGAGCCCGAGGCCGCTGAGCAGACCTCCGCGCGCTCCGCGGCTGATCCTGGTCAGGCGTCGAGGGGCGAAACCTCGCGCTCGTCTTCCGAACTCACCGAGTAGTCGGGCAGCACCGGCCGCTCGAACGTCTCCCACTCGGTGCCTGCCGGAACCCCGGCCTCGCTCCGGATGCGGGCGGCAGCCGCCTCGGTGGCCGCCGCCCGCACGTGCCAGGCGCCGTCGGGTGAGGCTCCGACCACGATGAACACCCAGGACGGCGAGCGGCCGGAGGCCTGGTCGACGAGCAGGGCGCGGCGCCAGTCGTAGTCGGCCTGCTCGCGCAGCTCCAGACGCAGCTGCTCGGCCCGCCGGGAACGCGACCACTCGACCGTCTTCTCGGTGAGCACCAGCATTCTGGCCGCCTGCGCGATGATCGCGCCCTTGGTGCGTTCGTGGGCGTTGGCGATCGCCTGCCACGACGCCTCCCCCCGAAGCTCTTCGACCAGCTGCTCGGTCTCCTGCCCGCCCCAGCGCTCGCCGTTGCGGGACGGGCGCATCGACCGCTCTTCCAGCGTCTTTCGCCAGTCGTGACCGTGGCGCAGTTGCACCCGCAGCCAGCCGATCACCTCCCCGGCCCCCAGCCCCAGATCGGCCGGCGCCATCCGGACGGCCTGACTGCGGATCGCCCCCGAGGTGCGGCCCATACGGTTGGCGATCTCGCCGATACTGATGCCCTGCTGCAGCCATTCGGCCAATTGACGGTTCTGCGCCTCGTCCCACGCCAGGCCCGAGTTGGTGGGCTCTGGCTGTTCGATTTCCCCCATAACGGCACGATAGCCACCGAACGTGGTCCGGCACCGGCCTCGACCGGGCGCCTGTGGATAGTCGTTCGCGGCACGAACGGTCGGATATCCTCGGGCGATGAACGTGAGGTCCGACGGCGGCATGAGCGCGGAGACCCGCAGCGGGATGGGCGTGGAGTCCGACGGCGGGATGGGCGCGGAGACCGGCGGCGGTATGGGCGTGAAGCCCGACGGTGGGATGCGTTTGGAGTCCGACGGGATGGGCGTGGTGCCGGCGCTGGTGCGCGGGTCGTTCCTGATCGAGCGCGTGTATGCCGACTCCGCCCGTGAACACGGCATCACCCCGCAGCAGGGCGTGCTGATCTGCGTGCTCATGCCCGGTCCGCTGGGCATGACCGAACTGAGCCAGACCCTCAGCCTGGCCAAGTCCAGCCTCACCGGCCTGGTGAACCGCAGCGAGGCGAACGGTCTGGTGGAGCGTGCGACCGACCCGGTGGACACCCGGGCCGTGGTGGTCTCGCTGACCCCGGCCGGATCCGCTACCGCGGAGAAGTTCTACGCCGGAACCTGCCGCCGCGTAGACGCTTTGACCAAGAGTCTGGACCCGGCCGAGCGCGACACCCTGAGCGCGCTGCTCGGCCGGGTGGTCACCGACAACGAGGTGCCGATGGTGTTCATGGACGAGCGCCGCTGAACGTCAGTGCACGTGGATCAGTACCTCGCCGTGCAGGATGCTGATCCAGCCGTCCTCGTGCGCGGCCCACTCCCGCCAGGCCTCCGAGATCGACTCCAGGTCGCGCTGGGCGGCCAGTTCACTCGTCAATAATTGTTGCGTGATGGCCGAATTCAGGATGCGGTCGGCCCACATGCCGCCCCAGCCCTCACGCGACTCGGGCTCGGCGTGGCACCAGGTGGACGAGGAGACAGTCACGTCGGCCGCGCCCGCCGCGTGTGCCCAGGCCAGCAACCGCCGTCCGGCATTCGGCTCGCCGCCGTTGGTCCGCGCGACCGTCTGGTAGAGCGTCAGCCACTGATCCAGAGCGGGCAGTTGCGGGTACCAGACGAATCCGCTGTGGTCAGCATCCCGCACCGCCACCACACCGCCGGGGCGGCAGACCCGGATCATCTCGCGCAGCGCCGCCACCGGATCGGCGACGTGCTGCAGCACCTGGTGCGCGTGCACCACATCGAACGAATCCGACTCGAACTGCAGGGCATGTACGTCGGCCACGACCGCCTCGACGTTCTTCACGCCCCGCCGCTCCAGCTCGGCGAGCGTGATCGCCACCGCCTCTTCGTTCATCTCGGTCGCTGTAACCGTACCTGGCGCAACCAGTTCGGCCAGATCAGCGGTGATCGTTGCCGGCCCGCTGCCCACGTCGAGCAGGCGCAGCCCGGGCCTCAGATGCGGGAGCAGATAGGCGGCGGAGTTCTGCGCGGTGCGGCTGCGATGCGATCGCAGCACGCTCTCGGCGTGGCCATGCGTGTATTTGGCAGCGTTGGACATGCCCGTGACGGTACTCGAGCTTCTCGCATAGTGAGAGTCCCATCTTGCGATGTGAGATTCGGTGACGGCTCAGTCGCCTGCGAGGTGCGGGTGCGGGCCAGTGGTCGACCTGTCGGCGCGCGTTTCGAAGGCCGGCGGGCATGCGGGTAGGCGAGCAGGCGGGCGCCGGCGGCGGAGGAGGCATGTGTTGTTCGGTCGCTGTCATGGGTGAAGAGACTTAGACCGTTACGCCGCAAGGAGAAGTCATTGGCCCGCCGGTGATGCGGTGGGCCGACTGCCCGGGCCCGGGCCCGGGCGGGGTGGGCGGGGCAGGCGGGGGTGGGCAGGGCGAGGCAGGACGGAGCAGCGGCGGTCAGGACGGCGGTGGTTGGGACGGCGGTGGGCAGGACGCGGTGGGCAGGGCAGGGCGCGGGTGGGCATGGCGAGGTAGGACAGGGCGGCGTTGGGCAGGGCGGCGTTGGGTGGGGCGGCGTTGGGTGGGGCGGCGTTGGGCAGGACAGTGGCGGGCAGGGCGTGGTTGTGGTTGTGGTTGTGGTTGTGGTTGTGCGAGTTTGGACCGTTAGGGCCGGTCGATCCGGTACACGTAGTGCAGCGGCGGATCGATCGGGTTGTCCGGTTCCAGGTCGCCCTCGGCCACCCGGTGGAATCCGGCCTTCTCGAGGGCCCGCCAGGAACGCCGGTTGCCGGCCGCCACCGGCACCACCACGCAGGGCGCGTCGGGATACTCGGCCCAGGTCCGGGCCAGCATCGATTTGATCATCTGCACGCCGAGGCCCTGGCCCCGCAGCGACTCGGTGGCCACCAGGTAGTCCAGGCTCATCGCGCCCGGCGGGACCTCGGTGATCTCGGACAGCGGGTCGAGGTATTCGGGGTAGTCGCTGAACGCCGAGCGCTGGAGCAGGCCGAACGGGACCCCGTCGAGCAGGGCCAGCCAGTCCTGGCCGGGCTCCTCGCCGCGGGCCGAGGCGCCGAAGTCGTTCTGCACGGCCTCGGGGGTGGTCTCGTGATTCCACCAGCGCCTGGTCCGAGGCTCGCTCAGCCAGTCGCGGATCATCGGGAAGTCTTCCTCGGTCAGCCGGCGCCAGGTGATCAGCACCCGGCCATGATGACCAGGCGAGCGTTCGCCCGTCCTCTGATTTTCCCGGTAGTCGCCTGACAGGTGGATGCGCACCCCCGGCCGAGGTGGCAGTGTGGAGCCGAACCCGACTCGGAGGAGGGTTTTCTGATGGGCCGCTACGGTGACGAGGTGGCCGGCCTGGCCACGCCGCTCCAGCACAGCGAAGACCTGAACGTCCTGATCGACCGGGTGGGTGATGCCCGGGTGGTCATGCTGGGTGAGGCCAGCCACGGCTCGCACGAGTTCTACGACTGGCGATCACGGATCACCCAGCGCCTGATCCAGGAACTGGGCTTCACGTTCGTGGCGGTCGAGGGCGACTGGCCGGACTGCGAACGGGTGGATCAGTCGGTGCGTTTCGCCGAGGACGCCGATCCCCGCGAGGCGCTGCAGCAGTACCGGCGCTGGCCCACCTGGATGTGGGCGAACGAGGAAGTCAGCGACTTCTCCCGATGGCTGCGGGGACACAACGAGTTCCAGGAACCGGCCCGGAGAGTTGGTTTCCATGGCCTCGACGTGTACTCGCTGTGGGAATCGCTGGACGAGATCCTGATTCACCTGCGCGAGCGTCACCCTGAGCTGGTTCCGCTGGGGTTGGACGCCTTTCACTGTTTCGAGCCGTTCGTCGATCAGCCCCAGCAGTACGCCCGGTCGATCCACACCCGGCCCGAGGGGTGTAGCTGCGAGGTCTCCGGGCTGCTGGCCGCCCTGCGCCGCTCGGACGACTTCAACGCCTGGCAGAACGCCGAGGTGGTGGCCGGGGCCGAGCACTACTACCGGTCGCTGGTCAAGGGCGGCGCGGCCTCGTGGAACGTGCGTGACCGGCACATGGACGCGACGCTGGCCCGGCTGCTGGACCACTACGGGCCGCAGTCCAAGGCTGTGGTCTGGGCGCACAACACTCACGTGGGAGACGCGTGGGGTTCGGTGATGGCCGAACAGGGCGAGACCACCATCGGCACGCTGGCCCGGCAGCGCTACGGTGAGGACGGGGTGGTCCTGGTCGGTTTCGGCACTCACCACGGCACTGTGGTCGCCGGGGAGGACTGGGGCCGGCCGATGGAGGTCATGCCGGTGCCCGAGGCCCGGCGCGACTCCCTCGAGCACGTCCTGCACGAAACTGCTCCGGATCAGTCGCTGTTCGTCTTCCCGGCCCGGGCCCAGCAGCCCGCGGTGCTGCGCGACCGGCTGGGCCACCGGGCCATCGGTGTGGTCTACCGCCCGGACTGGGAGCGCTGGGGCAACTACGTGCCCACCATGCTGGGCGAGCGGTACGACGCGTTCGTCTGGTGCGACGAGTCGCACGCGGTGCGGCCGCTGCACACGTTCTTCACCGACGTCACGGAACCGGAGACCTTTCCGACAGGAGTCTGAAATGACCACAGCCACGGCCGCCTGCCGCATCCCGGCGGGCCGGGTAGATCTGGGCTCGGACACGCTCTTCCCAGATCAGTATCCGGCGCAGAGCCCCACCGGGGTCGTGCTTTTCGCGCACGGCAGCGGTAGTTCCCGGTTCAGCCCGCGTAACCGGGCGGTGGCCGCCGAGCTGAACCGGCGCGGGCTCGCGGCGGTGCTCACCGATCTGCTCACCGACGAGGAGGAGCAGATCGACAGTCACACCGCCGAGTTCCGGTTCGACATCCACCTGCTCACCGAGCGAATGATCGCGGTGGTCGACTGGGCCGGCGCCGAACCCTCGCTGGCCGGGCTGCCGTTCGGCACCTTCGGGGCGAGTACCGGAGCGGCTGCCGCGCTGGCCGCCGCGGCCTATCGTCCGCAAGAGGTGCAGGCCGTGGTCTCGCGTGGCGGCCGGCCCGACCTGGCCGGGCCCGCGCTGGAGGAGATGCGGGCGCCCACGCTGCTGATCGTCGGGGGCGCCGACACGAACGTGCTCGACTACAACGAGCAGGCCCAGGCCGTGATGAGTGCA
The DNA here is from genome assembly GCF_030269265.1 of Kineosporia sp. NBRC 101677. Lineage (NCBI taxonomy): Bacteria > Bacillati > Actinomycetota > Actinomycetes > Kineosporiales > Kineosporiaceae > Kineosporia > Kineosporia sp. NBRC 101677. The sequence continues at coordinate 184,489 of NZ_BSTA01000009.1, read as the reverse complement.
CCCAGCCAGTTGCACGTCATTCCGGGGGCCACTCATCTGTTCACCGAACGCGGCGCACTGGAAGAGGTCTCGGACCGGGCGGGAGCGTGGTTCGAGCATTATCTCGGGGAGGCCGGATGACGAAGTTCGCAGACCGCGACGACGCGGGGCACCAGTTGGGCCGGTATCTGATCGACCGGCTCGGGTTCCTGGTGCCGGATGCTCCGGGTGAACCGGACGACGGAAGTCCGGCGGCACATGCGCAACGGCCCCCGGGGGCCCTGCGGCCGTTGGTGTTGGCTCTGCCGCGGGGCGGGGTGCCGGTGGCCACGCACGTGGCGGCTGCGCTGGACGGCGATCTGGACCTGGTGGTCGCTTGCAAGATCCGCGCGCCGGAGCAGCCGGAATACGGCATCGGGGCGCTGGCCGAGGATGGACCACCGGTTTTCGATGGTTCGGCACTCACGACGCTGGGGCTCACCGAGGGCGATCTGATGGGAGCGGTGGAGCGCGAGCGTGCGGAGACCAAGCGCCGAGTGCAGCGTTACCGCAAGGGCCGGGCGGTAGAGGCCAAGGGGCGCATGGTGATCGTGGTGGACGACGGGCTGGCCACCGGGGTCACGGCGCGGGCCACGTTGCGTTGGCTGCGCGATCACGAGCCGGCCTATCTGGTGATGGCGGCTCCGGTCGGCTCACGCCGGGCCCATGCTGCGGTGGCCGAAGATGCCGACGCAGTGGTGTGTCTGCAGGAACCGGAGGACTTCCGGGCGGTGGGGGAGTGGTACGAGGACTTCCGGCAACTCACCGATGAGGACGTGGACGAGACCTTGCGCCGCTTCAGCACTTAGATGCCCTAGGGAGTCTCGGACAGGTCGGGGAACGAGAAAGTGGTGTCGGGGAACGAGAACGAGAAGGTGGGCGACGGCGGTGGGGTGAAGTCGAAGGTGGGCACCCGCTGTGGACCCGTCGGGGTGAAGGGATCGGGGTCCGGATTGTTGGCGGGGATGAGAAGCACGGCGCAGGCCGCGATCACGGCACCGGTGAGCATCGCCCGGCGGCTCGGGCCGTGATGCTGGCCGGTAAGCCGGTCGCTGTTGCGGATCACCCGGCGCACCTCTCGCGGGGTGGTGAACCAGATGGCCAGGCTGACCAGGTTGCCGACCAGGATCACGCCGGCCAGCGACCAGCCCCAGACGTGCCGCTGCGTCGGTTCCCAGCTGGCCCCGGCGATCATGAACACCGGCCAGGAGAGCGCCGCGGCGGCCAGGGCGGTGGTGAACCGGTGCCCGCTGACCTGCTCCATCATCCGCCGGCCGTACTTGCCCACGTCGGCCGTGGCCGCCCGGTTCAGGGTGTGCACCCAGCGCAGCGAGTACGGCCGGGCCGAGCGCTGGGCGCGGGCCAGGCCGGCCAGCGCGTCGGCGTCGTCCGGCACCACGGCCAGCAGCCGTTGCCAGGCCGTCGCCTCCTCGTTGTAGCGCCGTTTCGCCCGGGCCAGCCGGGCCGACAGCTTGGCCTCGTCGATCTCGTCGTAGGTGCGCGAGCGCAGCAGGTTCAGCGCCTCCTCGGCGAGCACCAGCTGGGCCCGGTTGAGGTAGGCGGTGACCAGGGCCCACTCGGCCACCTGGTTCTCGATCGTCTCGCGCAGCGCGGCCCGGGCCACGCGGGCCGCCTCGGAGGGGTTGATCGTGGTCAGCACCACCGCCCGCCAGGCCAGCACGGCGCCGGTGGGCGGAGCCTGCGCCAGCGCGGCCAGGGCCTGCAGCGGCAGGTTCTGCTTGAGCAGGCACCGGGACGTGACGATCAGCACCGCGGGATCACCGGTGGCCAGGAACGGCGCCAGCAGGGCCAGACCGGCCTGGGCCGACTCCGAGGTGCCCGCGTCGAGCAGCACGCGGGCCCGGGCGGTGGCCTCGTCCGGGTCGACCGCCCCGGCCCCGGGGTTGTTCTTCACCGCCTTGCGCAGCGTCTCGTGCAGCCCGGCCACGTCGGGGGCAGGCACTCCGGTGCTCACCGGGATCAGCGGCTGCGAACCACTGATCAGCTGCTGACGACCGTTGGGATCGCGCGAGAGCAGCAGGTGCGGATCCACCCCGATGTGCCGCAGCGGCCGGACCCGCCGCAGCTCGTCGAGGCCGGCCGCGGTGACCTGGGTGCCGCGAAGATCGATCCAGCGCAGCTGTTTGCAGCGCCGGGCGATCAGCCGCACGTCGTCGTCGGTGGCCGGCAGCCCGACCAGGGAGAGCCCGCGCAGGTGGGTCGGGATGTCGCCGAGGCGGCGCAACGCGTCGGGCGCCGCGTCCAGGGCCAGCGGCAGACGCCGGGTGTCCAAAGGCCCCTGCGCGTCGTACCAGCGTTCCCAGCCCGCGGGCCCGGCCAGCAGGTACGTGCCCAGGTAGGTGCCGTCGTGCCAGGAATCCAGGGCCCAGGTGGGCCGCCGGACCATGATCGGCCCGGGCATGCCGGTGCTTGCCATCTCTGCCGGGCTCAGCCGATCTTGTGGGTGCGCAGGTAGGCCCGCAGCTCGTCGAAGTCCTCGCCGGTGCCGGCGTGCGCCAGGTAGGTGGCGGCGGTGGACAGCCAGGCCCGGGTGGAGGGCGGGGTGTCGCGCAGCGCGGCCTGGAAGTCGGCGTTGGTGACCGGGCTGACCAGGCCGACCTGCATCGAGCGCTCCAGCGCCCGTTCGGTGGCGGCCTCGACCAGGCGCACCAGGTCGGCGCCGGAGAACATCTCCGTACCCCGCACCAGCGCGGTCACGTCGATGTCCGGTGCGATGGGACGGCCGTTGAACTGCAGACGTAGCAACGCCTCCCGAGCCGGCGCGTCGGGCGGGAGCACCAGCACGGTGCGGTCGAAACGGCCCGGGCGGCGCAGCGCCTCGTCCACGTCCCACGGCGCGTTGGTGGCGGCCAGCACGTAGACCCCGTCGTTGCTGGACATGCCGTCGAGCTCGACCAGCAGCTGGTTGACCACGGCCCGGGCCTGGTCGGTGTTGCGGCGCGAGCGGCGGCCCCCGATGGCGTCGAGCTCGTCGAGGAACACCACGCCCGGTGTCTCCAGGCGGGCCTCGATGAACAGGCGGGCGATGTTCTGCTCGCTCTGGCCGAAATAGCTGCCGTAGATGTCGGCCGGGGTGGCGGAGAAGAACTTGGCTCCCAGCTCACCGCTGAGTGCCCGGGCGATGAACGTCTTACCCGTGCCGGGCGGCCCCCACAGCATCAGACCGCCGCGCAGCTGCTTGCCGAACGCTTCCCGCAGCTGCGGGTTCTGCATCGGGCCGAGCAGGGAACGCTGCAGCCGCTGCTTCACGTCGTTCATCCCGGCCACGTCGGCCAGGGTGACCAGGTTGGGCTCGCTGGAGTCCCAGCCACCCGGTTCGGCCACCGGCTCGAGAACCGGGACCGGAGGCTGGTGACCACCGCTCTCGGTGGGCCTCTGTACGGGAGGCGCTTCGGGCGTCCTTTGTTGGGCGGTTTCGGGGGAGAGCAACGCCGTGTGCACCGCGCGGTACCCGTCGGCGAGCTGCTCGTTACCGGTGGCCGAGGCCGCCGCCGCAGCCACCGACAGCGCCGTGGTGTCGTGCGGAGCCGCCGCCAGGGCCGCGGTCGCGTGCTTGAGCGCCTGCTCGGCCTCGCCCGCGGAGAGATACAGCCCAGCCAGGTGCACCCGCAGCGGAACACTCGTCGGGTCGGTGGGCGCCATGTTCGCCGCCGCGCTCTCCAAGGCCTGGAACACCGACCTGTCCACCGTCATCCGCCTGACACCCTCTCGTCCACCGCATCCGCACGTTCGCCGTTCACTCGCAGTTGCACAGTACCGACGAGTCCGGAGAACTGGGAGCATTCCCGGCGACGGCGGGGAGGCGGCTGCACCGCACCGACATCGGCAGGTCGCCGGGCCGACCACAGTGCATCGCACCAGGTGGGCGGATGGTCACGGACAGGCACCGGATGACCGTTTGCGCCCAAACGCTGACCGCTTCGCCCGCATGTCTGGGGCCGGCCGGGCGGAAGTCCTATCGTGATCGACGTGGAATCTGTGAAAGCAACGCCGCTGAGCCAGAAGACGCTCGCCGACCTCGACCCGCGGGTGGCCCGCCCGCACTACGACCGGTCCCAGGTCAGCGTCGGGATCGTCCATTTCGGGGTGGGCGGTTTCCACCGGGCTCACCAGGCGATGTACCTGGACGAACTGATGAACCAGGGCAAGGCCCTGGACTGGGGCATCTGCGGGGTGGGCGTGATGCCTGGCGACAAGACCATGCAGGAGGCCCTGCACAAGCAGGACCACCTGTACACGCTGCTGGTCAAGGACGGTTCGGGGCACCTGGACGCGCGTGTGATCGGCTCGATCGTGGACTACGTCTACGCCCCCGAGGACCCGCAGCGCGTGCTCGAGGTGATGACCGCGCCGACCACCCGGATCGTCTCGCTGACGGTCACCGAGGGTGGCTACAACATCGACAACACCACCGGCGCCTTCGACGTGGACAACCCGGTGATCCGGGCCGAGGTCGAGGGACACGGCCGGGGCGAGCCGCCGGTGACCATGTACGGGTACGTCGCGGAGGCACTGCGGCTGCGGCAGGAGCGGGGCATCCCGCCGTTCACGGTGATGTCGTGCGACAACATCCAGTCCAACGGTGACGTGGCGCGCTCGTCGATCGCCTCGTTCGCCGGGCTGATCGACGCGGAGCTGGCCCAGCACATCCGCACCGAGGTTCCGTTCCCCAACGCCATGGTCGACCGGATCACCCCGGTCACCACCCCGGACGTGCTGGAGGCGGTGGCCGGGTTCGGCATCGACGACGCCTGGCCGGTGGCCTGCGAGCCGTTCACCCAGTGGGTGCTGCAGGAGGCGTTCGGCCAGGGGCGTCCGCCGCTGGAGGAGGTCGGCGTGCAGATGGTGGCCGACGTGGAGCCGTACGAGCTGATGAAGCTGCGGCTGCTGAACGCCGGCCACCAGGCCATCGCCTACGCCGGGCACCTGGTCGGGCACACCTACGCGCACGACACCGCCCAGGACCCGCTGTTCGTGCAGTTCCTGCGCGACTACTGGGAAGAGGCCCGGCCCACCCTGGCCCCGGTCGAGGGCATCGACGTGGACGCCTACTGCGACACCCTGGTCGAGCGTTTCGCCAACCCGCAGGTGCGCGACACGCTGGCCCGGCTGGCCTCGTACGGCTCGGACCGGATCCCCAAGTTCGTGGTGCCGGTGATCCGCGCCAACCTGGCCGAGGACAAGATCAGCACCCGGGCGATCGCGATCGCGGTGACCTGGGCGCGCTACGCCGAGGCGGTCGACGAGCAGGGCGGCCCGATCGAGCTGGTCGACGTGGAGAAGGACGACGTGCTGGCCCGCGGCGCCCGGCAGGGCGAAGATCCGCTGGCCCTGGCCCGTTCCACCCGTTGGTTCGGTGACCTGGCCGAAGACCCGCGGTTCGCCGCGGTGTACACCGAGCAGCTGGCCCTGATCCACGAGGTCGGTGCGCGGGAGTTCCTCACCCGGCTGAACGCCTTGCAGAAGTTCAACTGAAACAACTTGAGGACGTTTGTGAGCCCCTTTGGGGGCCCACAAACGTCCTCAGGGTTCGGGCTTTACCTCAGCGGTCGGCGGTGAGCTCGCGCACCTCGGCGTACTGCTCGCGGACCTGCGGGGTGAGCTGGTCGGCGGCGAGCACCTTGGGGGCGCCGCTGGCCGACCACTCGGGCTGCTCGGGCTTGCCGGAGAGCACCCAGGCGGCCTGACGAGCGGCACCGTCGGCCACGTACTCACCCGGCGTGGGCACCAGCACGTCCAGGCCGAGGATGCCGGGCGCGAGCTGCTGCACGGCCTCGGACTGCGCAGCGCCGCCGATCAGGAAGGCCCGCTGCACCGGCACGCCCGCGGCCCGCACCGCGTCGATGCCGTCGGCCAGCGAGCACAGCAGCGCCTCCACCGCGGCCCGGGCGATGTGCGCCGGGGTGGTGTTGGACAGCCGCATGCCGTGCAGAGCAGCGGTGGAGCGGGGCCGGTTGGGCGTGCGCTCGCCCTCGAAATAGGGCACCAGCACCAGGCCTTCGGCGCCGGCCGGGGCCTTCAGGGCGAGCTCGGCCAGACCCTTGTGGTCGACCCCGAGCAGGCCGGCCGCCCAGTCGAGCACCCGAGCGGCGTTCAGCGTGCAGGCCAGCGGCAGGTAGCGGCCGGTGGCGTCGGCGAAACCGTTGACCATGCCGGAGCCGTCGGCCGTGGGGGCGTCGGCGATGGCCGAGACCACGCCGGAGGTGCCGATCGACACCGCGACGTCGCCCGGCTGCAGGGCCAGGGCCAGGGCGGCGGCCGCGTTGTCGCCGGCGCCCGGACCGAGCAGACCCTGGTAGAGCCCGGTCGTGCCCGTTCCGGCCCCTTCGTGTGCGCCGAGCACCCGGGGCAGGACCGCGCCGTGGCCCAGCGCGCGCTCGAGCAGGTCTTCCCGGTAGGACTCGGTGCGGGGCGACCAGTAGCCGGTGCCGGAAGCGTCGGAGCGGTCGGTGACCAGGTTCTGCAGGTTCTGGCCGCCGGCCAACTGCCAGGTCAGCCAGTCGTGGGGGAGGGCCACCGCGCGGGTGCGGGCCGCGTTCTCCGGCTCGGCGTCGCGCAGCCAGCGCAGCTTGGTCACGGTCAGCGAGGCCACCGGCACCGAGCCGATCGCGTCGGCCCACTGCTGCTCGTCCAGCTCGGCGATCAGGTCGGTGGCGGCCTGGGCGGAACGCGTGTCGTTCCACAGCAGGGCGTCGCGGACCACCTCGCCCGCCTCGTCGAGGGCGATCATGCCGTGCTGCTGGCCGCCGACCGAGAGTGCGGCCACGTCGGCCAGGCCTCCCGCCTCGGCGGCAGCGGTCTGGAACGCCTCCAGCCATTTGCCCGGGTGCACGGCGGTGCCGTCGGGGTGCGGGGCCCGGCCGGAGCGAACCAGCTCTCCGGTGTCGGCATCGCGGATAACGATCTTGCAGGACTGGGTGGAGGAGTCCACACCGGCGACGAGGGTCATCATGCTCCTGAACGATCAGCTGTTCGGTCGACTCTGGCCGCTGACCACGGTTGTCCTCAGGATACCGGCGGGTCAGAAGTGACGGCCGGGCCCCGGTCGGGCGATGAGTTCCCGGCCTCGCCCGCGTCATTACTGAAGAGGCCGGCGAGGGGCGGGGGACGACGTGGGGGAGCTGGACGGAGTCACCGTCGTGGTCATCGGGAGCGCCCGGGGGTTCGGGCGCGCCGTCGAGGAGGCGATGACCGAGGCCGGGGCCGAGGTGGTCGGTGCCGGCGTGGCCTGTGGTGAGGAGTTGCTCCGGCTTCATCGTCCCGAACTGCTGGTGATCACCTCTACCTCGCTCGACGGGACGGATCGTCGGCTCGACCCCAGTGAGGCGTTCGACTGGGCGGCTGCCGCCCTGCGGGTCGCTGCTTCCGGGGGCGGGCAGCCGGCCACGGTCTTCGCTGTTTCCGGTGAGCCGGTCGAGGCGGTTGAGCCGGTTGCGTCGACGGAACTGATCGACTCGACGGGATCGATCACTCCGATGAAACTGACCGAGACGGTGGGGTTGACGGGGTCGGCCGCCGGGGCGACATCGGCTGGGGTGGAAGCCTTCTCTCACTCGTTGGAGCCGCTGGCGGCCTATGTGGCGTGGGAGGCGCAGCGCCTGGGAGTGCATCTGCGCTTCGTCTGTGTCCTGGTGCCCCCGGGTGACCAGGTACGGCTGGTGCACCGTTTTCGGGAGCGGGCCGGGGGCATCGGGCGTTCGGCCTGGAGCAGTGTGGCGGCCCTGGTGGCGGGTCTGGGCCCGGTGCTGACCGAGCTGGAACTTGGTTCTGAGCTGGTGCGACTCGCTGCTCTGGCTGCTGGTGACCCGTTGGGACGCGGCCGTACGGGCGCCGGTGACGGTGAGCGACTGGCTTCGGCCTACCTGCTGGGCGCCGACGGCGTAGTGCCGATTTCGGGCTGAAACCCGTTCTGGGCCGGGCCGAGTGAGAATACCTGCCCGTTTGTGACTGCGTTCGGGGCCGAAAGGGTTAACATTGAGCATCGTGGGCGGAAAGTTCTGCACGGCCCGACGATCGCCTGTTGGACCCGGCAGCCCCCACGAGCGGCGGCCCGGGGCGCCACGTATTCAGTGGCGTGAAATCACTGTTGATGACCTGGGTTTTCCGTGCCCGCGTGCCGATAGGTGCAGGTAAGCCGCCTCAGGCGCGCGGCCAGGCAACAGCATGGGCGCTGCTCAATGGCGCACGCCCCTGCGGACATTGGACAAAGGCGAACAACAGAAGATCGGGACTGACGATCATGGTGGCGGACAGTACAGACACATCGGCCCTATTCAGTTCGATCGGTGGGGTCGTCCCGCCGATCTGCACCCCCCTCACGCCGGACAGGCAGCTCGACCTCGACTCGCTGCGGAACCTGCGGGCCCACCTGATCAGGCAGGGCGCCGCCGGCATCTTCGCGCTCGGCACCATGGGCGAGGGGCACTATCTCACCCCTGGTCAGTCGATCCAGGTGGTCGAGACGCTGGCCGCCGAGAAGCACGACGAGCCACTGCTTGTCGGCATCGTGGAGCCGAGCACCCCACGGGTGCTGGAGGGAATAGACCGTCTGGTCTCGGACCGGGTCGACGGCATCGTGGTCACCGGCCCGTTCTACGCCAACGTCAGTGAGCCGGAAATTCTGCGGCACTTCGAGCTGATCGCAAATCATTCTCCGGTGCCGGTTCTCGCCTACAACATGCCCAGCAACACCGGTTACGCCCTCACCGCGCACAACATGATCGAGCTGCTCGCCGAGGACCTCATCGTCGGCATCAAGGACAGCTCGCTCGACCTGACCAACCTGCGCCGGGTCACCGTCGAGGTGCCCAACGTGGACAAGAAGCTCATCTTCACCGGCTCGGACACGCTGCTCGACTGCGCGCTCGACATCGGGGCGAACGGCGCCGTCACCGGCCTGTCCAACATCGCCGCCGACCACTTCGCCGGGGCGATGGCCGCGCACGCCGGGGGCCGCCGGGCCGAGCTGTCCAGCATTCTGCGGGTCCTCAACATCCTGGTGCAGGTCTACGTGCCCACCGAGGTCGAGCGTGGGCCCAACAGCACGGCGATCGGCGCGCTCAAGTCGGCGCTGGTGCAGCAGGGCGTCATTGCGTCGGATGCGCTGAGCGAGCCGATGACACCGGTCACCGAGGGCCGGCGCGAGCACGTGCGCTCGGTGCTGGAAGAGGCCCGTCAGCTGGCCGACCTGGCCGAGGCCCCCTCGGGTCTCACCGTCTGAGCCCGGTCGCCGATGAGGACGGCGGTGATGACCGGTCCTACCTTCATGGACATCATCACCGCCGTTCTCAGTGTGTCGATCGAGGTGCAGGACCAGGAGAAGGCCCTGGCCTTCTACCGGGACGTGCTCGGCTGCCAGGTGCGGGTGGATGCCGAGCCCTGGCCCGGTGCCCGCTATCTGGAGGTCGTGGCGCCCGGTTCGCCGGTGGGCATCGTCCTGGTCACCCGGGCCGGCGGGCTGCCGATCGGCGTCCGCTACAGCACACCCGACGCCGAGGCCGCCCACCGGGCCCTGCGCGAGGCCGGGGTAACGCCCCACCAGGAGGTGCTCTACACCGATTTCGCGCCGCCCATGTTCACCTTCCCCGACCAGGACGGCAACATGGCCATCCTGATCGAGGGTGGCGACTGATCACAGTCAGGGGCGCAGATCGTCCGGGCTCAGGTCGAGGCGCACGCGCAGGAAGCGGGTGGGGTGGCGCCAGTAGCCGCCCTGGTCGGCCAGATCCGCGTGCACCTCGACCACCACGTCCGGTTCCACCCGCACGATCGGCAGGCGCCGCGGGTTGGTCCAGGCCCCGAGCCGGCCGCTGGAGATGTGGTCGTCGGGCAGGAAGTGCTCCGCCGTGGCCACTCGCAGGTGTCGCGTGAGCTCGCGGCGCTGGCTCGGGCTGAGGTCGGTGGTGGTCCCCGCGATGTGCAGGGTTCCGTCCTCGCCGGGCCGGGCCAGGATCAGCCGCTCGGGCCGGGCCCGGGTGCCGGTCACTGCCGCCACCAGGGCCTCGTTGCTGTCCCGGATGCGGAGCTTGAGCCAGGCCCGGCGGCCCGACTGATAGCGCACCGCAAGCCCTTTGATCACCAGCCCCTCGATGCCCACCCGGGCGTCCGCGTAGTCACGCAGCCAGTTCGCCGCTACTTCCTGGTCGCGGGTGGCGGGGGTGATGGCGAACGGCGGGGAGAGTCGGGTGACCAAAGCCTGCAGTTTGCGACGGCGCACGCGCAGCGGTTCCGGCGCGTAGGGCTGCCCGTCCCACTGCAGCACATCGAAAGCCACGAATGAGGCCGGGGCCTTGCGGCACAGTTCGCTGATGCGCGAGCGCGAGGCCATACGGCTCTGCAAGGCGCTGAAGTCGAGTCGGTCGCCAGCCCAGATCACCAGTTCCCCGTCGAGCAGGGTGCCCGGGGGAAGCTGGGCCGCTGCCGCGTCGGCAATATCGGGAAAGATCGGCGTGAGGTCGGTGTGGCGCCGCGAGCGAATCATCACCCCGCCACCGGGACCGACCCCCACAAGCCCGCGATACCCGTCCCATTTTGGTTCGTACAGGCAGCCCCCGGGCAGTGCGCGGGCGGTGGGCAGATGGTCCACGGCCTTACTCAGCATGGGCTCAGCCGGCCACGGCAGATCCTCAGCGCTGGGGAGCTGAGATGTACGGACGCTTCGGGGCACCTTCGCAGGGGTACCGGCAGGCCGTTCAACTGTCCCGTTACGTCACCCATTCGGCCCAGCAGCTCCTACGATCGTGCGCAACCGCGAACGCTCGAGCCTCTCTCAGCTAACTCTCCCCTTACGTAAGGTTAGAGTTTTCGAGTGCTGGACCAGCTGAGCCTCGCTCGCCACAACGCCACCCGACCGGCCACGCTGGCCACCGAGTTCGACCCCCGCAACAACGCGCTCAACATCATGCGGCTGCTGCTGGCGGGCCTGGTGGCGGTCGTCCACGCGATGTTCCTGGGGTTCGGGCACCAGCCGCACATCGGCGTGACCGAGGTCGGCGCCCTGGCGGTGGACGCGTTCTTCGTGCTCAGCGGGTTCCTGGTGGCGCGCAGCTTCCTGAGGATCGAGTCGCTGCCGCGCTATCTGTGGCACCGGGCGTTGCGGATCATGCCCGGGTTCTGGGTGTGCCTGGTGATCACCGCCTTCCTGGTGGCGCCGGTGCTCGCGGTGATCATGGGGCGGCCCGGAACCTCAGTGTTCACCGGCGAGAACTCGGCGCTCAGCTATCTGGTGTCCAACGCGGCCCTGTTCATCCACCAGTTCGGCATCTCCGGCCTGCCCGGGGTGGGCGGCAACCCGGACGTGATCAACGGTTCGCTGTGGACGTTGTTCTACGAGGCGGCCTGCTACGGGCTGATCGCGCTGCTGGGAGTGACCGGCGTGCTCAGGCACCGGCCCGAACTGGTGCTGGTCCTGATCGGCGTGCTCTGGGCCGCCACGGTGGCTGCGGCGGCCGGCATCGACGTGGGATCCAGCTATCTGCTGCGCTTCGGCCTGGTGTTCCTGCTCGGCACCGCTGCACTGCTGTTCGCCGACTCGCTACCTATCAACGGTTTCCTGGCCCTGGGCAGTCTCGCCGTTCTTGTCGCTTCTCTGCTGATCTTTCACGACTACCGGGTGGTGGGCGCCCCGGCCTTCGCCTACCTGTGCCTGTATCTGATGGTGCGTATGCCGGTGTTCTGGGAGCCCAAGTGGGACCTGTCGTACGGGCTTTACGTCTGGCACTGGCCGATCGCTCAGACTCTGGTGGCGCTGGGAATCGCCGACTACACCCACTTCCCCTTCGTGGTGCTCACGCTGGTGCTGACCGCCGGAGTGTCGGCGCTGTCGTGGAAGTTCGTCGAGGAGCCATCAATGAGCTTCAAGCACGCGGCCTGGGTGACTCGTTGGGCGCCCGTCACTCCGAAGCGCCGGCATCGGGCCCGCTGAACACCTTGTCCAGGAACTGCAGCGTCGCGCTGGTGGTGGCGGCGTAGGCCGCCTGCGGGCTTTTACTGCCGAAGAGCGTGGGGACGGGGGGTAGCAAGAACGGCGCGTCGGTGAAGCTCAGGTGTTTGGTGTTCTCGACGGTGATCTCGCGCCCGCCGGAAGAATTCTTGACCACGTCGGCCACGGCGGCCGCATACTCGGCGTCGTTCTCGGGGTTGCCGGTGCCGTCGCCGGCCACCAGAACCAGAACAGGCTGACTGGGCCGGGCGTTGTTGCGGGGGAGCCCGTCGATGTCGATCGCAGCCCGGAATCGCCCGTCGTGCGCTGCGGCTTGGAGTGCGGCGGCGCCCCCGGCGGAGTGACCGGCCACCGCGACCCGGTCGAGGTCGAGCCGGTTCTGGAACATCGGCATGGCGACGAGCTGGTCGAGGGCGAAGCTCAGATCGGCGGCGCGGATCCCGGTGGCCCGGTTGGTGTTGGCCTCGTCCCGCCCCTCATCGCCGGTGGCTTGCAGCGTCGAGCGGATGGCCCGGCCGTCGGGGGTGACGGTGGTGGCCGAGTCGTAGGGGTGGTCCAGTGCCACCACCACGTAGCCACGGGCCGCCAGGAACTCGGCCCAGGCAGTGTTCTGGGTGCGCACGCCGAGCAGGCCGGGGGAGAACAGCACCACACCGAACTGGCCGCCGGTGGCCAGTTCGGCATCGGTGGTGGAGTGGTTGTGCCCCTTGGCCGCCTCGCTGAGCAGGAACGACGGCACTCCTAGCGAGCTGCCCAGCCCTTCCGAAACCAGTTCGGCCTGCTGCCCCAGATACGGTGCTGCCGCTCCGGAAGCAGTTGCCGGGTACCAGATCTGCGCGGTGACGTTGCGCTTGTCGTCCTTCTCGGGGGTGCCCGGCTCGGGCCGCTTCGCGTCGGTCCAGTAGGCGACCGTGGTGCCCACCGGGTGCTCGCCGCCGGGCTCGGGCAGGTCGAGCGGACGGAAACCCCAGAGACTGATCGCCCCGACCAGCATCGAGCCGAGCGCCGCGGTGACCCCGAGACCGAAGAACGTGCCGCCCACCCAGCCGCGCGGCCGGCCGGTGGCAATGCGGAGAACAGCCAGAGCCAGACTGAGGACGCCTGCCACCAGTACGCCGGTGAGTTGCCAGCGCAGGCCCTGGGTCAGGAGGACCGCGACCGACGCGGCCACGAACACGACTGCGGCGCCGACAGCGGCTGAGCGGCGCATCCGGGCCGGCACCACGGTGCTGGCCACGCAGACTATTGCGCTGCCGACGAAAAGATTTTCGAGCAGAGTCATTTCATCCATCCCCTAGGTCGCCACCAGCTTGGTGGGGACGAAGGGGACGGAGCGTCACTCCCCGGGGTGATCTTGGGAGCTGACTTCCGGGTGGGCGTCAGCCTGCGGGCTGAGCCGCATCAGACTCTGGTCAGACAAGGGTGGCCGGGTCGGTGTTGGCGCCGCAGATCACCACGGCCACCTTCTCGCCCTCGGCCGGAACGTAGGCGCCGGAGGTCAGGGCCGCGTAGGCGGTCGCGGCGCCGTGCTCGGCGGGGATGCGGTAGTCGCGCCAAAGCTGGTGCCGGGCCTCGACGACGGCTTCGTCGGAGACCAGGACCGAAGTGGGGGACGTGCGCTGGGCCAGGTTCCAGCCGATGTCACCGACCCGGCGGGCGCCGAGCGAGTCGGCGGCCACGCCGGAGACTGCGATGTCGACCGGTTCGCCCGCGGCCAGGGCGGAGTGCAGCGTGGGGCAGTGCTCGGTCTCGACCGCCACGACCTTGGCCCGGTGCTCGGCCGAGGCGGCAATGCCGGCGAACAGGCCGGCCCCGCCCACCGCCACCACGATCGTGTCCACGTCGGGGGCGTCGTCGAGGATCTCTTCGGCCAGGGTGCCCGCCCCGGCCACGATCTCGGGCTGGTCGTAGGCGTGACAGAAGAGCGCGCCGGTGCTGGCCACGTGCGCCGTGGCGGCGGCGTAGGCCTCGGCGTACTCGGTGCCCACCTGCACCACCTCGGCGCCGTACCCGCGCAGCCGGGCCACCTTGACCGCGGGCGCGGTCTGCGGCACGAAGACGGTGGCGCGTACGCCCAGCACCGAGGCGGCGTAGGCGTTGGCCAGGCCTGCGTTGCCGCCGGAGGCGGTGACGATGCCGGTCTGCGGGTCGAGCTCGCCTCGCTCCTGGGCCGCCAGTTGCCGGTTGAACGCCCCACGGGTCTTGAAAACGCCGGTCTTCTGCAGGAACTCGCACTTGAACCAGAGGCCCTCGGCCGCCAGCAGGGGAGTGTGGCGGATGTAGGGGGCGATGCGGGTGCGGGCAGAAAGGACGTCGTCTCGCGTGATCACCGATTCACCCTACGCGGGCTCGGTGCCGTCGCTGAGGGAGGCCGGCCAGGGCGGTGCGTCGGGCAGCTGCACCAGTGGTTCCTCGGCGTAGGTCAGGGCCAGCAGCAGTTGGCGGGTGTACTCCAGCTCTTCGTGCTGGTGACCGCCTTCGTACAGGCCGGCGATGGATGCGCCGTCGGCGGCCCTCATGATCAGCAGCACGCGCTGCGGATCGAGACCGTCCGGGGCGAAGAGGTCTTTCCACTGCTGCTTGTCCCGGAGCATCAGCTCGCCCACCCCCGGGACGTTGGAAAGGGCCGAGACCAGGGCCACGTGCTCGACCGGGGACGGCTCGTTGCGCAGGATGTCGAACGAGGCCCGGATGTAGCCCCGCAGGTTGCGGCCGGGGGCCCGGTCGGCCGGGTCCACCGCAGCCAGGACCGTGGAGGTGAACTGCTCGAGGAGGTCCTCGCACACCGCCAGGAGCAGTTCGTCGCGGGAACGGAAGTGGTGCAGCAGGCCGCCCTTCGACACCCCGGCCTCCCGGGCGATGGTGTCGATGCTGACCCCGGCGCCCTTGGCGGCGACCACCCGGGCCGCTGCACTCAGCACGGCGCGTCGGGTCCGCGCCGGATCCCGCTCTCGTTCGGCCACCTGGCCTCCTCTGTTCTGAATCTCAGCCGACCACCCTGACCAGGAGACCGGTCCAGCATCGGTGTCCACGGACGTCCTCAGATCGGGGTTGCCCTCGGACAGCCTAATAGCCGACCAAATGGTTTGCTTAACCGACCATGTGGTCCGTAACCTGAGGGCATGAGTACTCCCGTCCTGCCCACCGACCGGCCGGCGAAGCCGGCCGGACCCCGCGAGTGGGCCGCGCTGGTGCCGCTCACGCTGGCCGTGACCCTGCTGGCAGTCGACGGCACCGTGCTCGCGCTGGCCGTGCCCTCGCTGACCGCCGACCTGAACGCCTCCGGCACCGAGCTGCTGTGGATCGGCGACATCTACTCGTTCGCCCTGGCCGGCCTGCTGATCACGATGGGCACGGTGGCCGACCGGATCGGCCGGCGGCGGTTGCTGATCATCGGCGGCGTCGGGTTCGGGCTGGTCTCGCTGCTGGCCGCGTTCGCCCCCGGGCCGGGCTGGCTGATCGCCGCCCGCGCCCTGCTGGGTGTGGCCGGAGCCACGCTGATGCCCTCGACCCTGTCGATCGTGCGCAACCTGTTCCCGGACGACCGGCAGCGCACCCGGGCGGTGGCGATCTGGTCGACCGGTGCGGCCGGTGGTGCCGCGCTCGGCCCGGTGGTGGGTGGCTTCCTGCTCGAGCACTTCTGGTGGGGCTCGGTCTTCGTGATCAACCTGCCGGTGATGGCGCTGATGGTGGCCACCGTGCTCTGGCTGGTGCCGGAGTCCCGTGACCCCCGGCCGGGGAGCTTCGACCTGCTCAGCGCGCTGTTGTCGGTGCTCGCGATCGTGCCGCTGGTCTGGGCGGTCAAGCACCTGGCGCACGAGGGGGCAGACGGTTTCGGGCTGGGCGCGGCGCTGGCCGGGGTGGCCTTCGGCTGGATCTTCGTGCAGCGGCAGCGGCGGCTCAGTCATCCTCTGGTCGACGTGACCCTGTTCCGGCGGCCGGCCTTCTCGGGCACCGTACTGGCCCAGTTCATAGCCATTTTCGCGTTCAGCGGGCTGCTGTACTTCTTCTCCCAGTACCTGCAGCTGGTCAAGGGCTACTCGCCGCTGCAGGCGGGGCTGCGTGAACTGCCGCTGACGATCGCCTCGATCGCGGTGGTGGTCGTGGCGGTGCCGCTGATCGTCCGGCTCGGGGTCGGGCGCTCGCTCGGTTTCTCGCTGTTCTTTACGGCTCTGGGGCTGGCTGTGCTGGCCGTGTTCGAGACGGCCGAAGGCTACGCGGGTCTCGCGCTGGGCCTGGTGATCATCGGCCTGGGCGTGGGTGTCGTGTTCGCGGCGGCGACCGACGCGGTGCTGAGCTCGGTGCCCAGCGAGCGGGCGGGATCGGCCTCGGCCATCTCCGAGATGTCCTACGAGCTGGGGGTTGCCGTGGGTATCGCGGTGCTCGGCTCGCTGCAGGGCGTGCTCTACCGCAACCACCTGCCCGAGGGGGCAGGGGCGGCGGTGCAGGACTCGCTGGCGCGGGCGGCCCAGGTCCTGCCCGACGGCGAGCTGCTCGAGGCGGCTCGGCACTCCTTCGCCGAGGCGATGCAGGCCACCTCGTGGATCGCCGCCGGGCTGGTGGTGGTGGCCGGGCTGGTGGCCTGGCGGGTGATTCCCTCCGGAACTACCAGCCGTTGACCTCACGGACGCCGGCGGCGACCTTTTCGAACACGGGACGGGGCAGAGCGGCTCCCTCACGCCGCACGGCGGCCGGGTTCAGCTGCAGCACCCGGTCGAGACGCACTTCGCTGGGCCGGTTCTGGCGGTCCCAGGCGCCCGGGCCGACGTCCATCCAGCGGCGTCCGTACCGGGCCTCCTGGGCCGCGTCACGATCATGGTCCTTGCTGGTCAGCATCAGGCCCAGGAGGTGGCCGCGGTGCTCGGCGACGACCAGCACCGGCCGGTCCTTGCCCTGGCTGTGGTCCTCCTCGTAGGGCACCCAGGCCCAGACCACCTCGCCCGGGTCCGGGGCGCCGTCGGCCTCCGGGGCATAGGTGATCTTGGCCTTGCCGGTGAAGTCCCCCGCGTAGGCCGTGCTGGTGCTGGTGCTGGTGCTGGTCGATGCTGCGGCCGGGGGCTTGGGCTTTGGGCCGGACCGGTTCCGTCGGGGAGTCTGCTCGGGCCGTCCTAGCCCGAGCAGACGAAGCGCTGAATCCCACCAAGCTGATGCCATCCCCGCACCCTACGAGGTCTTCTGGGCCGGGCCACCGGGCGGGCGCTCACAGGCCTCTGCGGATGCGCTCACAGGGCTTAGTGGAGGCGCTCACAGGTCTCGGCGGATGCGCCAGAAGGCGAAGCCGGTGAGCAGGGCCGCGCCCCCGACCAGCAGGCCGGTCTCCCGCCACTGCAACGTCCAGAAGGCGCTTTCGGGGTGGTAGACGATGTGCTGCTGGTAGCCGTCGGCCGCCAGTTGCTGGATGCACCGGTCGCGCTCACCTCCGGGGGCCGACGCGGAGTCGTCCTGCCCGGGTTCCGGCATGCAGTCGGGTACGTAGTCGGGCAGTTGAGCCGGCGCGGTGCCGCTGCGGTCTACCGTCTCGTCGCTCAGCACCCAGTCGGCGGCCCCGGCCCCGGAGATGTGGAAGGTCTTGTGCTGCGGGTTCTGTGGGGACCCGGTGCCCTCCAGGCCGCGCAGGTTGTCGAGGGTGATGGCCAGCCGGGTGTCGATCGGGGCGGCCAGGTGCGCGCGGACGAAGAGCGGCATGCACACCTGCAGCACCACCATCAACGCCATGGTCAGGCCGAGGGCGACCAGGGTGCGGCGCAGCACCATGCCGAGCACCACGCCCAGGGTGAAGGCGAACAGTGCGTAGCCGATCGGCACCAGACCGCGCACGCCGAACAGGAACGGGCTCATCCGGTTGAACGAGAAGACATCCGTCGGGCCCTCTTTCGGCACGGCCGCGTCGATCGGCGCCGCCCACCAGGTGATCGCCAAGGTCAGCAGCCCACTGATCACCAGCACGGCCGCCGCCCCCAGGCCCAGCCGGTAGGCCAGCCAGCGGGTGCGGCCCACGCCCTGGGCCCAGATCAGCCGATGGGTGCCGGCCTCCACCTCGCGGGCCACCAGGGCCGCTCCCCAGAAGGCGCCGAGCAGGGCCGGCACCGCATAGGTGAGCAGGATGGTGGCGACGTAGAGGAAGCTGTTCGGGGTGTGGCGGGCGGCCTGCTGCAGGAAGTTCTCGGAGCTCGACAGGTCGGCCAGGTCGGGCCCGGTGAGAGCCAGGGCCAGGGCGACGACGGCCAGGGCGCCGAGCCCGATCAGCAGCTGCAGCCGGGAGAGCCGGTAGTGGAGCCAGATCATCGCTGAACCTCCAGAGAGGGCCGGGCCGGGGTGCTCGGACGGTCGCTGCCCAGGTAGGCGAGCACCAGGTCCTCGAGGGTGAGCGGGGTGACGGTCCAGGCCGGGTCGAGCACCGGCTGGTCGGTCCGGATCAGCAGAGTGGTCTGCCGGTCGGTGTGGCGCTCGCTGATCACGTGCTGGTCGGCGGGCAGCCGGGAGATGTCGCGCCGCGGCCCGGTGAGCCGGTGGTGGGCGGCCAGCAGCTCCTCGATGTCACCGCTGAGCAGGACCCGCGAGCCGACCAGCACGATCAGGTAGTCGCAGGCCCGTTCCAGGTCGGAGACCAGGTGCGAGGAGAGGATGACGCTCAGCTCCTGCTCGGCCACCGAAGTCATCAGGTCCTGCAGGAAGTCGCGGCGGGCGAGCGGGTCGAGGCTGGCCACCGGCTCGTCGAGCAGCAGCAGTTCTGGCCGCTTGGCCACGCCGAGGGTGAGGGCGAGCTGGGCCCGCTGGCCACCAGAGAGCCGGCCGGCGCGTTGCCTCGGGTCCAGGCCGAGCCGCTCGATCTTGGCCGAGGCCAGCTCCGCGTCCCAGCGGGGATAGAGACGAGCGCCGAGCTGCAGGTGGTCGGCCACGCTGAGGCTGTTGTAGGTGGGGGCGTCCTGGGCGACGAAGCCGACCTTGGCCAGCTGTTCGGCACCGGAGGCGGGCCGGCCGCCGAGCACCTCGATGCTGCCGCTCGTGGGGGTGAGCAGACCGGCCGCCAGGTTCAGCAGGGTGCTCTTGCCGGCGCCGTTGGGGCCGACCAGTCCGACCACCCGGCCGGTGGGGACCTCGAGGTCGCAGTCCTGCAGGGCCCACCGGCGCCGGTAGCGCTTGCCCAGGCCGTGGGCGCTCAGCGCGGGCACGCCGGTCATGCCACACCCTCCGCCGCCGAGGCCCGGAAGCTGGCCAGGAACAGGGCCTCGATGCTCTCGTCGTCCAGCCCGGCGCCGCGCGCCCGGCCGATCCAGCCGTCGATCTCCCGGCGCAGCGGGCGCATCACGGCCAGGCCCGGAGTGGCCAGGGAACCGGTGATGAAGGTGCCGACGCCCGGCCGGGCCGTGGCCAGACCGTCGTGCTCGAGCTCGCGGTAGGCCTTGAGCACGGTGTGCGGGTTGATCGCGAGCACCGCCACCACGTCCTTGACCGTGGGCAGCTGGTCGCCCTCGGTGAGCAGGCCGAGCCGGAGTGCGTGCCTGACCTGCTGGACGATCTGCAGGTAGGGAGACACCCCGGACCGACCGTCGAGGTGAAACTCGATCATCGGTTCCTCCATTGGTGTAGGGCAATAGAACTTTAGGTAGACCCACTGATCGTTGACGAGAGTCAGGTGCGGATTCGTCCGTCCCGGTGTTCCGCGCTGCGGGACGGTCGCGGGTGCGGCATGGTGGGGGGACTGCCGGGCGTCTGGGGGGAGACGTGATGGGTACTCAGCTGTCGTGGCCGGTCGCGACCTACCTGGAGAGCGCGCGCCTGGATCTGGAGCCGCTGCGCCCGGAACACGCCGAAGAGGCCTATCCGTGGATGTCCGACGAGCGCATCCACGCCTTCACCGGTGGCCGGCCCGGCTCGCTGGACGAACTGCGCGAGCGGTTCCGCCGGCAGGCCGAGGGGCACTCGCCGGACGGGCTGCAGGGCTGGCTGAACTGGATGATCCGGCACCGCACGGGCCGTCTGGTGGGCACCGTGCAGGCCACCGTCACGCTCGGGCGGGGGCACGTGAAGCAGGCCCGGCTGGGCTGGGTGCTGGCCTTCGACGCGCAGGGGCACGGGTTCGCCCGGGAGGCCGCCGGCGAGACGGCGATCTGGCTGATGGGCCACGGGGTGCAGCGGCTCACCGCCTGCATCCACCCGCGGCACCGGGCCTCGAAGGGGGTGGCCCGGGCGATCGGGCTGCATCCGACGATCGTGGTGGTGGACGGCGAGATCGAGTGGACCAACGACGAGCTGTGACCGGACTGCGGGTTCCGGGTGACGCTCGGCACTGACCCGGGGAATTGGGAACCTTTTCGGCCCCCGTGGTAGTCGTTCCCTTGTGACCCTCGCTCTGACACCGACGACACATCTGCCGCCGGCGCTTCTGGCGTCCGCCACCGAACCCGTCCAGACCGAGGGGGACGTCGGCGGACTCACCGGCTTCACCCTCGACCTGATCGCCGATCTCGGCGAGATCGGGGTCGGGGCGCTCAGCTTCCTCGAGGTGGTCTTCCCGCCGATCCCGAGCGAGATCGTCCTGCCCCTGGCCGGTTACCAGGTGCAGGTCGGCGAGCTGAACATGGTGCTGGTGTTCGTGCTGGCCACCCTCGGCTCGGTGATCGGCTCGATCGTCCTCTACTACCTGGGTGCGATCATCGGCCTGGAGCGCGCCGCCTGGATCGCCTCCAAGGTCCCCCTGATGGACGCCTCCGACGTGCACAACTCCGCCGAGTGGTTCAACAAGTACGACTCCGTGGCGGTGTTCACCGGCCGCTTCGTGCCCGGTATCCGCAGTCTGATCTCGCTCCCGGCCGGGGCAGCGGGCATGCCGCTGTGGAAGTTCACCGCCTGGACGCTGCTCGGCACCGGGATCTGGAACGCCCTGCTGATCGGCGCCGGGATGGCGCTGGGTACGCAGTACGAGAAGGTCGAGGGCTACGCCCACTACCTGGACTACGTGCTCTACGCCGCGATCCTCGGCGTGCTCGCGTTCGGTATCGGGCGCCGCGTGGTCCAGTACCGCAACACGCCCTCCCGGCACGGTACGGCCTCGCGGTCGCGTCGTGACCGCGATCACACCGGCGTCTGAAAACGCTGTACTCGCGCTGAATTCTTCCGGGCGGCCGCAGGGGCGCCCGGGAGCACAGTGAAAGCCCCGCCGGACGTTCCGGCGGGGCTTCGTCACGTGAAAAGCGTTGTATCGCAGGTTTGCCCGAAGACGCATCGGGACCGATTCGGCCGGACAGGTGTAAAACCCCGGCCCTAGTGTCATGTCAGCGCGCTCTCAGGTGCGAGCGCCTAGTCTCTCGTCACGTAAGGGTTTTCCGATGCTGCTGGAGTGACGGGTGACGCGGCTCATGGATGCCGGTGCGGTGCCGTCGGGGCAGGCGGAGAGGTCGATGCGGTCGCGGGCGTGGTGGAAGGTCGCCGACCAGATCCTCTCCGGCCTGACCCTGGTCGGGCTCTCGTTCGTGGTGGCCCACAGCGCCGAGGTGGGCAACTTCGGCGTGTTCGGCGTGGCGCTGCTCGCCTCCGGCTTCGTCCTGGGCCTGTCCCGGGCAATGGTCAGCGACGTGTTCCTGATCCAGTTCAGCGACGTGCCCGCGCGGGTGCGCAGGCATGCGGCCAAGGAGGCCACCGGCGGCGCGGTGCTGCTGGGCCTGGTCACCGGTCTGCTGTGCTGCCTGGCCGCCGTGCTGCTGCCCGGGCGCGACCTGGGCATGGCCGTGTTCGCCATCGGCCTGGCCCTGCCCGGCCTGCTCGTGCAGGACGCCCTGCGTTTCGTCTACATCGCGGCCGGCCGCCCCGGCCCCGCCCTGGTGCTCGGCCTGACCGGTGCCGCCGCCCAGTTCACGGTGGTCGGCCTGCTGGCCGCGGCCGACCACGACTCGATGGTTCCCATCACCTTCGGCTGGGGCGTCGTGGCGCTGGTCACCGCCGCCCTGGGCTGCCTGATGACCGGCCTGCTGCCCTCGGTGGGCCGGGCCCGGCTGTGGTTCGCCCTGAACCGGCACCTCAGCGTGCGGGCCGCCGTCGAACACGTGCTCGGCCTCGGTGCCCTCTACCTGGCCTACTGCCTGATCGGTGCGGTGGTCGGCCTGTCCGCGGTCGGCTCGCTCTGGGCCGCGCAGATGTTCCTGCTCCCGGCCTACGTGGCGATCACCGCCACCGCCTCGCTGCTGTCGGCCCGGTTCGAGCTGCGGGCCCTGCAGGAGCGCTCGCTGCTCCGCCCGGCCCTGCTCACCGGCACGGGGCTGGCCGTGGTGGCCGTGCTGTGGGCGGTGGCGATCTCGGTCGTGCCCGACGCGGTCGGCATGCACCTCACCGGTGAGACCTGGGAGGGCGCCCGCACGGTGCTCCAGCCCGCGGTGGTCGGCGTGGTGATGCTGGCCCTGGCCACCGGTCCGGGGCTGGCGCTGCGGGCCTGGCGGTGCGGCGACCTGCTGCGTCAGGTGGCCCTGCTGCAGGCCCTGCTCCTGCTCGGCCTCGGGCTGCTGGGGGCACAGCTGCACGGTGTGCGGGGAGCAGCCGTGGGGCTGGTCGCCGCCCACGTCATCGGGGCCGGCACGCTCTGGGCCCTGTTCCTGCGCGAATCCTTCCTGCGCGGATCCGGGCGGCGGGCCGAGGTACCGGCCCAGCCGGTCCATTTCTGATCCCTGGCGTTCGGGTGAGCCAGCTCACTCGGCGGTGACTTCCCTTTGGCCAGAGCCAACTGTGCCGCCGCGTTAGAGTCACGCTCGGTTTTGAGCTTCCCGAAAGGTTGACCATGAGTGCCGTCCTGACCGATCCGCCGGGCCCCGTGAGTGGCCCGGAGGGGGTTCGCCGACCCGAGTGGCTGCGTTCCTGGACGGTGCTGCGGGTCGAGGTGCTGGCCGGGCTGGTCACCGCGTTCGCGCTGATCCCCGAGGTGATCTCGTTCTCGATCGTGGCCGGGCTGGACCCGCGGGTGGGCCTGTTCACCTCGTTCGTGATGGCCGTGGTGATCGCCTTCACCGGCGGCCGGCCGGCCATGGTGACCGCCGCGGCGGGCTCGACCGCGCTGGTGATCGCCCCGCTGGCCAAGGAGCACGGGCTGGACTTCGTGATCGCCGCGGTGCTGCTGGGCGGGCTGATCCAGGTGGCGCTGGCCCTGCTCGGGGTGGCCCGGCTGATGCGGTTCATCCCGCGCAGCGTGATGATCGGCTTCGTCAACGCGCTGGCCATCCTGATCTTCAGCGCCCAGCTGCCGCACCTGTTCGACGTGCCCGCCCTGGTCTACCCGCTGCTGGTGCTCTCGATCGTGATCATCGTGTTCGCCCCCCGGTTCATCAAGGCCGTACCGGCCCCGCTGATCTCGATCGTGGTGGTGACCGCGCTGGCGATCGGCTTCGGGATGCACGTGCCGACGGTGGGGGAGGAGGGCAAGCTGCCCGACGGCCTGCCGCTGCCGGGGATCCCGGACATCCCCTGGACGATGGACACCCTCACCCTGATCCTGCCGTTCTCGCTCGGCCTGGCCCTGGTCGGCCTGCTGGAGACGCTGCTGACCGCCAAGCTGGTCGACGACATCACCGACACCGGCTCGGACAAGACCCGCGAGGCGGCCGGGCTGGGGGTGGCCAACCTGGCCGCCGGGGCGTTCGGCGGCATGGGCGGCTGCGCGATGATCGGCCAGACGATGATCAACGTCAACAGCGGCGGACGGCACCGGCTGAGCACCTTCATGGCCGGCGCCTGGCTGCTGGTCCTGGTGCTGCTGCTCGGCCCGGTGGTCGCCGACATGCCGATGGTGGCCCTGGTGGCGGTCATGGTCGTGGTCTCGGCCACCACCTTCGACTGGCACAGCGTGGCCCCGGCGACCCTGCGCCGGATGCCGCGCAGCGAGACCCTGGTCATGCTGGTCACCGTGGCCGTCACGGTGGCCACGAACAACCTGGCCTACGGCGTGATCATCGGGGTGCTGGCGGCCAGCGTGCTGTTCGCCCGGCGGGTGGCCCACCTGGTCACGGTGACTGCGCAGACCAGCGAGGACGGCTCGCTGAAGACCTACCAGGTGCACGGGCAGCTGTTCTTCGCCTCCAGCAACGACATCGTGCACCAGTTCGACTACGCCGGTGACCCGCAGCGGGTGGTGATCGACCTGACCACGGCCCAGATCTGGGACGCCTCGTCGGTGGCGGCGATGGACGCGATCTCGACCAAGTACGCCGCCCGCGGCAAGGAGGTCACCATCGTCGGGATGAATCCCACCAGCGAGGCGATGCACCTGAGACTGGCCGGAAAACTGGGCTGATCCACTCCTGATCCACTTCGCGGCAACCGGTTTCACCTTCGGGTGGCCGGTTGCCGCCGGTTTGGTGGGTACCTGTGCGGTTGCGCGGTGGATCTGTGGTGCGAGGCTCATCGGCGAGTGCAGACCAGCCGCTCGGAATTCAGGAACCGAACCCCTTGTGAGGCTGACATGGCCGACCAGTTCAGTACGCCCCCGCGTACCACCTACCCCGAATCCGATTACTCTGCAGGGTCTTCCAGCGAGTCCACGCCCGGTGTGGCGAAGGAGCAGGCCGCCCAGGTCGGGCAGGGCGCCACCGAAGCCGGCCGCCGGGTCGCCTCGGTCGCCTCCGAGCAGGCCTCCACCGTGGCCTCGGAGGCCGCCGGTCAGGCCAAGAACCTCTACGAGCAGACCCGTCAGGAGCTGCAGGGACAGGCCGCCACGCAGCAGGAGCGGCTGGCCGAGAGCATCCGCTCGCTGAGCACCGAGCTGGCCTCGATGGCCGACCGGGGCAACGCGGGCCCCGCCTCCGACCTGGTGCGCGAGGCCTCCGGCCGGGCCAGTGACGTGGCCGGCTGGCTGGACCAGCGCGACCCGGGAGGCGTGCTCCAGGAGGTAACCGACTTCGCCCGCCGCCGTCCGGGCACGTTCCTGGCGATCGCGGCCGGGGCCGGCCTGATCGCCGGGCGGCTCACCCGCGGGGCGATCAGCGAGGCCAAGAACGAGTCCCAGTCCACCTCTGCGGCAACGGGTTACACCACCGGCCCGTCGTTCGCGACCCCGCCCGCGCCGGCTGCTCCGGTTGCCGGGACCACCGGGGCTCCGGTGCCCGGCTACCCGCACCCCACTCCGGCCGAGTCGGTCGTCGACCCGCTGGCCGACCCGGTGCCGTACGAGCGCTACGAAGAGACCGTTCCGGGCACCAGCTTCCCGGCTGATCGCCGGGAGGGGCTGTGACCACCACGCCCGACGCCCAGGCGCCCCGTCCCACCCCCACCGGTGAGACGCCGTCGATCGGTGAACTGCTCGGCGACATCACCCGCGACCTGTCCACCCTGATGCGCCAGGAGGTCGAGCTCGCCAAGGCCGAGCTCCGGCAGTCGGCGAAGCAGTCGGGCAAGGGCGCCGGAATGCTCGGTGCCGCAGGGGTTGTCGGCCACCTCGCGGTGGTGTTCCTGCTGATCGCGATCTGGTGGGGTCTGGGCAACGAGATCGGCCGTGGCTGGTCCGGCCTGATCGTGGCGGTGGTTCTCGCCGTGATCGCCGCCGTGCTGGGCGTTCTGGGCCGTAACCAGGTGAAGGCGGCGCCCGGCCTGGGCCGGACCGCGGACAGCGTGAAGCGCATCCCGGATGCGGTCAAGGGCAACGAAGGGAACGTGCGATGAGCCAGCCGACCTACGGCAGTGAGACCCCGCGCAACGAGACCCCCGAAGAGATCCGGGCGCGGATCGAGAACACCCGCCAGGAACTGAGTACCGACGTCAACACGCTCGCCGAGACGGTCCGGCCGAGCAATGTCGCCAAGCGTCAGGCGGACAAGGCCCGCGACGCCGTGGGCAGCGTCCGCGACCGGGTGATGGGTACCGCCGGCACAGCGAAGGAGAAGGTCATGGGTAGCGCCTCGAGCGCCGGGAACAGCGCGTCCTCCACCCTGGGGGACGCCCGCAGCGCCGTCGGCTCGGCGGCCTCGTCGTCGCAGGAGGCCGTGGCCTCGGCCGCCGCCACCTCGCAGGAGGCGATCGCGGCCGCCCCGGGTGCGGTGAAGGCCCGCACCGAGGGCAACCCGCTCGCCGCCGGCCTGATCGCCTTCGGCGCGGGCATGCTGCTGGGCTCGCTGCTGCCGGCCACCCGCAAGGAGGAGGAGGCCGTGGCGGCGCTGAAGGAGAACGCCTCGACCCTCACCGGCCCGGCCTCCGAGGTGGCCCAGGAAGTCGGCCAGCACCTGCGCGAGAGCGCCCAGGAGGCTGCCGAGTCGGTGCGCTCCACCGCCGGTGAGGCGGCCCAGACGGTGAAGGACGAGGCCGCTTCGGCCGGGCAGGACGTCAAGGACCAGGGTGTCCAGGCCAAGGAGCGGGTGCAGGAAACCCGTTCCTGATTCAGCTCCACGTCGTGGCCAGGGCGGATCGTGCAGAATTCGGCACGATCCGCCCTTACGTGTTTGGAGGCTGACGATGAGCGCACCGAATGGTTTCCGGCCGCGCACCGCGATCGTGACCGGCGCGCAGTCCGGGATCGGCCGGGCCACCGCCCTGGCGCTCGCCGAGGCCGGTCTGGACGTGGGGCTGACCTGGTTCGACGACGAGGCGGCGGCGGCCCGGGTGGCGGCGCAGATCGAGGCCCGGGGCCGGCGTGCGGTGCTGGCCCGGCTGGACACCGGTGACCCCGGATCGTGTGCGGCGGTGATCGAGGCGCTGATCGCCGGGCTCGGCGGGCTGCAGGTGTTCGTCAACAACGCCGGGATGGGGCAGGCCTCGCCGTTCCTGCAGATGGAGCTGGACACCTGGCGGCGGGTGGTCGCGGTCGACCTGGACGGCGCCTTCGTGTGCCTGCAGACCGCCGCGCGGGCGATGGTCGAGGCCGGGGAGGGCGGTCGCCTGATCGCCGTCACCAGCGTGCACGAGCATCAGCCGCGGGTCGGGGCCGCGGCCTACGACGCGGCCAAGGCCGGGCTGGGGGCGTTGATCAAGACCGCTGCGCTGGAACTCGGCGAACACGGGATCACGGCCAACAGCGTGGCGCCCGGCGAGATCGCCACGGCGATGAACCGGACCGAGGGCGTGGACCCGCACACGATCAGTCGTCCCGGGGTTCCTCTGGGCCGTCCGGGCGATCCCCACGAGGTGGCCGCGGTGATTGCTTTCCTGGCCTCCCCGGCGGCCAGTTACGTCACGGGGGCCTCCTGGTCGGTGGACGGCGGGATGCTCAACATGGGCCCGCAGGGCGGATCGCACCTCAAGGCGGACGACTGGCGTCGCGTTTGAGTCGAGACCTGGGGCTGAGCAGCGGTGTGGTTCCTGGGAGAGTGGGCTTGTGAGCCCGGTCGATCTTGCCTCCGAACCTGTCTCCGGCACGGATGCCGGGGACCGGACCACAGCGGCGGGCGCCGCCGTCGACGGTCCAGGCCCACGAGCGTCCTCAAGCCAGAAAGCTCTGCGGATCGTGACGGTGGTGACCGTGATGCTCGTGCTGGCCGCGGGGGTCATGCGGCTGGAGCAGCGCCGGGAGCGATCCGCGAACTTGGCGGCACCCCTGCTTACCCAGGTGGTGGGGATCGGACCAGACGGCACTCGCATCCCCATCTCTCCCGAGACCGACCCATCGGTGGTCGACTTCTACCCCGGCACCCGCGTGCTTACCCCCGACTCGGCCGCGCTGCTGACCAGAACCACAGTCACAACAGAGGACGCGTCGGCGTCAGCCGCGCTGGCCGCGCAGCAGAGGGAGTGGGTCGAGTCAGGCACGATTCCGGGGGCCGGCGGGCCCTACGCGGAGATGGTCGAGACTGCGCTGCTGGACATCCACACGCTCCTGTTGGACAACGGTGCCTCCCTGGCGGCCTGGCCGGGAGCCTGGCGGTACGTCTGGCCCAGGGACGCGGCCTTCGTGGCCGTAGCTCTCACCGTCTCGGGGCATCCGGAAGACGCGCTGCGAGTGCTGGAGTTCGTGCAGCGGCAGCAACCCTCGGACGGGGTCTTCGAGGCGCGCTACCTGCCGGACGAGACCGGGGTGCCCGATGCCCGGGGCAAACAGTCGGACGGTCTCGGCTGGGTGCTGTGGGCGACGTTGCGGCTGGTCGAGTCGTTGCCTGAGGCCGATCGCGAAGCGGTTCTGACCACGCTGCGCCCCATGATCGATTCCTCTACCGACGCGGCGCTCCGCCTGACCGACACGGCAGATGCCCTCCCTCCGCACTCCCAGGACTACTGGGAGGTGCCGATGTACCGGCTGAGTCTGGGCACTGCTGCCCCCATCGCCCTGGGCCTACGGTCGGCAAGTGCGTTGCAGGGCATGCTCGGCGCCCGTACTACCGCGAGGTCGGCTGAGCGCCGGGCCGATCGGCTGGAGAAGAGCATCGCCACCGAGTTCGGTGCCCACGGCTACCCCCGGGAACTGGGCGGGGACGCCTCAGACGCATCGCTCTCGTTCCTGCTGCCTCCCTTCACCGCCAAGGCCTCCCCAGCGGTCGTACGGGCCTGGCGTAAGGCTGGGCGTGAGATGGCGCGACCGGCCGGTGGGCTGGCGCCGGGAGTGGGCTGGCGCAACGACGGCATCAGCTGGACGCCGCAGACCGCCCTGTTCGCCCTGACCGGCGCGGCGATCGGCGACACCGGTAGCGCTACGTGGCGGATGAACTGGCTGCGCGACCATCGCACCGCCTACGGCTCGATCGCGGAAAAGGTGACCAGTGCTGGGGCCCCGGCCGGCCCGGCCCCGCTGGCCTGGTCCGACGCCGTCACAGTGCTCACTGCTGACCTGCTTTGACCAGCAGTGACTCAGCCGACCGGGGGACACGTCCGCCACTTTAGTTACAGAGCGGAGTGCTACCGTCACGAACGGTAAGCCGTTGCTCGCTCTGCGCTTTGGGGATGTCGTGAAAATCAGACGCTCGGTCCTCTGTTCCGTCGGTGCGGTGGGGGCCGCGATGCTCGCCGCCACCACCCTGACCATGATCGGGACGACCACGTCGGCGACCGCCGCCACGCCGCCGAAGCTGCCGAAGAAGCAGTCCGGCATGGCCTGGGCGAGCGGCGCCTACATGCCCGACTACGTGCCCTCGGCCCAGGTCGACTTCGGGGAGCAGCGGGGGGCGGCCTCCGACGTGGCCCTGACCTACGCCGGCCGGGCCAACTGGACCGAGATCTCCAACCCGGAATGGCTGATGCAGACCTGGAAGGGGGCGCCGCAGACCCTGGTGATCAGCACCGCGCCCTTCCCCGAGACCGGAGGCTGGACCCTGGCCGCCTGTGCCCGGGGCAAGTACAACAAGTACTGGCAGACGTTCGGCCGCAACGCCGCCGCGACCGGTTCGGCCGACCGCACGATCGTGCGCCTGGCCTGGGAGTTCAACGGAACCTGGGTGGCCTGGGCGGCCTACAACCCGGTGCACTTCGTGAAGTGCTGGCGGCACGTGTTCAACTCGGCCGAGTCGCAGGCCCCGGGTCTGCGCTGGGACTGGTCGGTGAACCGGGGGATCGGCGACGCGCTGAGCGACGCCACCAAGGCCTGGCCGGGGCGCAAGTACGTGGACTACGTGGGCATCGACAGCTACGACGGATACCCGGCGGTGACCACCAAGGCCGGCTGGGAGAAGCAGCTCAACGGCAACCAGGGGCTGCGCTACTGGGCCCGGTTCGCCAAGGCCAAGGGCAAGCGGCTGACCGTGCCGGAGTGGGGCCTGTACCCGGGCTACGCCTGGAAGGGCAACGGCGGCGGGGACAACGCCAACTACATGCGCAAGATGTTCGGTTTCTTCCGGGAGAACCGGGCCAACCTGGCCTACGAGGCGTACTTCAACAGCACCGATCCGGCCCATGCCGGTGCACTCAGCCTGAACCCGAAGGCTCGCGCTGAGTATCGCCGGCAGGTCAGATCCGCGATCCGGCTGGCCCGCTCCACGCGGTAGACCTGCGGGGTTTCGCAGGGCGTTGTACGCCTGATTGCCTGCGGTTGAAAAGTGGTGGCGGACAGTGACCTTCGCCGTCCGAAGAACTTTTCCACAGAATCGCCCGGCGAGGCCCAAGTTGTCGGTGGGTACGCCTAGTCTCATCTCCACCTTGAGGATCGTCGGTAGGGAGCGGCAAGGGTGGAGCTCATCCAGGCGCGGGCACTCGCGGTCGGGCTCATGCGGCATCACGGGCTCTCCGGCTGGCGGCTCGTGTTCGACAACGCCAAGACGCGGGCCGGCATCTGCCGGGCCGAACCCCGCGAGATCGGTCTCAGCCGGGTCCTCGCCCAGCTGCACAGCCGGGCCGAGGTCACCGAGACCGTGCTGCACGAGATCGCCCACGCACTGGTCGGCCCGCACCACGGGCACGACGAGGTCTGGCAGGCCAAGGCCCGCCAGATCGGCTGCTCGGGCACCCGGACCATCCCGGTGGACGCACCGCGTCCACCGGGCCCGTGGAAGGGCACCTGCGCGCGGGGGCACTCGATCACCCGGCACCGTCAGCCGGTCCGGGTGCAGTCCTGCGGTGAGTGCTCACGCACCTTCGACCCGAGCGCGTTGCTCGACTGGACGCGCAACGGCGAGGTGGTGCCCATGCACCCCAGCTACGTGGCCGAGCGGCGCTGGGTGCAGCAGCGGGTGCGGCCGGCCCGGCCCGAGCCGGCGGTGGCGGCCCGGGGGGCGCTGCCCGAGCCGGCGGTCACCGGCCGGGCCGCGGCGCTGCTGCCGATCGGCACCCGGGTGCGGCTGATCTGCCCGGGCAAGTACTCGGGCAGCACCGGGAAGGTGATCAAGATCGGCCGTACCCGCTACCACGTGCAGGTCCGGCGGCAGCTGCTCACGGTCCCGTTCGCCCAGGTGGAACGCTGCTGAGCTCAGCCCCGGGTGATGGTCCAGCTGCCGGAGGCAGTGGTCACCACGTCGCCGGGGCGCAGCTTGCGGCCCCGGCGGCTCTCGGGCTCACCGTTCACGTCCACGTCGCCCGAGGCGATCATGAGCTTGGCGTCCCCGCCGCTGTCGATCGCCCCGGCAAGCTTGAGGAACGACCCGAGCGGGATGTACTCGTCACTGATCTCGACTTCAACCACGCAGGACATGATGCAGCGTGAGCCGGGGACGCCCCAAAATCGCAGGGTGGAGTCATCGGCGCGCCGACCGTCCTTCGTTCTGCATGACCATCGGGTGCCCCGGCCGCACTTCGACCTGCGGCTGGAGCAGGACGGGGTGCTGCGCTCGTGGGCCGTGCCCCGCGGCCTGCCCGACTCGCCGCGGCACAACCGCCTCGCCGTGGCGGTGCCGGACCACCATCTGGACCACCTCACCTACACCGACGAGAACAAGTTCATCGCCGACATCGGCTGGTGGGAAGAAGAAGACCGCAACCCCCGCCGGTTCGTCTTCGTCCTGCACGGGCGCGACGGCTCGTCCCGGTACGCGCTGATCCGTACCGACACCGACTGGCTGCTGCACCGCACCAAGGAACAGCCTCCGGTCGCGGGCGCTGCGCAGGCGGGCCAAGCTGCTGCAATGTCGCAGATCAAGGTGGGGGACAAGGTCTCCTGGAACACTCCGCAGGGCGCCACCCACGGCGTGGTGAAGGAGGTCAAGAAGAAGGACTTCCAGCTCGCCAAGCAGAAGTTCACGGCCAGCGAGGACGAGCCGATGTACGTGGTCGAGAGCGACAAGAGTGGCCACCGGGCGGCGCACAAGGCGGGGGCGCTGACCAAGAGCTCCTGA
Organism: Kineosporia sp. NBRC 101677; assembly: GCF_030269265.1. Classification (NCBI taxonomy): domain Bacteria; kingdom Bacillati; phylum Actinomycetota; class Actinomycetes; order Kineosporiales; family Kineosporiaceae; genus Kineosporia; species Kineosporia sp. NBRC 101677. The sequence continues at coordinate 152,854 of NZ_BSTA01000009.1, read as the reverse complement.
GTACTCTTCGGGGGTGGCGAAGCGGAGGACGACAGTCAGAAGAGCCCCGAAGCCGGCTCCGGTCCGTCAGCTGGGCGACCCGGTCCTGCGCACCAAGGCCGACCCGGTCACGGTGTTCGACGAGGCCCTGGCCGAGACGGTCGAGCTGATGTTCGCGTCGATGTACCAGGCCCGCGGGGTGGGACTGGCGGCGAACCAGATCGGGCTCAGTCACGCGCTCTTCGTGATGGACTGCGAGGGCGTGGTGGCGGTGGTCGCCAACCCGCGCATCACCGAGCTGTCCGAAGAGGTGGAGACCGGGCCCGAGGGCTGTCTGTCGGTCTCCGGGCACAGCTATCCGACCGCCCGGGCCCGGCGGGCCACCGTGGTCGGGCAGGACCAGACCGGGGCCCCGATCGAGATCACCGGCGAGGGGGAGGTCGCGCGCTGTCTGCAGCACGAGAGCGACCACCTGATCGGGAAGGTCTACCTGGACCGGCTGAGCGGTGACGTGCGCCGGCGGGCCCGGCAAGAGGTCGAGACGGTGTGAGAGTTCGTCGCTGTCCGCGACTAATGCCAGGTGAAAACCCTCTCGGCCGTCAGGAACTGTTCACCCGGCGATGACTACGCCTAGAAGCAGTGGGCCCGGGAATACGCAGTTCGTTTCATAAGGATGGAAATTCCGGTCAGCCGGCCAGCAATTCTTTTCCGGCTTTTGATGCCGGGCTACGACGGAGGCCGGCGAACTTCACGTGGTTGCGCCGGCCTCCGGATCAGCGGGAGCTCCTCACGGTTCGAAGAGCGGTGGTGCTCAGATGTCGAACTCGCCGTCCCGGGCCCCGCCCACGAACGCCTCCCACTCGGCCCGAGTGAAGGCGAACGGCGCGACATCTGGGTTCTTGCTGTCCCGCAGGAGAACCTGCCCGGTGCTGGGCAGCAGGTTCGTGGCTACCTCGACACAGGCGTTGCCGTTACCGCTGCGGCTGCTCTTGAACCATTCGGGAGTGGGGTTCTCCGTCACTGTGCAATCCTTCCAGGAAGGTGGTCAGTACCGAACGGCTGGCGCCAGGATCGAGCGCGTTATTGAGAACGTCCGACCAGACCAGTCGGTAACTGTGCACCTCGGCCGGTTTCGTGAGATACATGGCGCCAGTCAGCGAGTCAGAATACGCCATTGGTGGTTCCAGAGGCTCGTCCGTGAACGGGTCGCGGGGGAAATGCAGAAGAATGAAGGAACCACTCGCGACACCACCGTGCATTCCCGTCTCCCAGGGCACCACGCGCAGTTCCACGTTCATCCGCTGCGTGACGTCGAGCAGGTGTTCGAGCTGTTCCCGGGCGACCTCCTCGCCCATGCCCAGCAGCCGGTGCAGCACGGCCTCGCAGATCGCCACCTCCAGCCGCGGCGCCATCGGCCGGGTGAGCAGACTCTGCCGTTCCATCCGGGCCTGCACCCGGCGGGCGGCCTCGGCCTCGTCGACGTAGCCGGGTGGGACCTGCATGACCCGCTCGGCATAGCTCTTGGTCTGCAGTAGACCGGGCACCAGTTCCTGCTCGTAGTACTGGATCACCGCCGCCGAGTCCTCCAGCGAGACGTACATCGCGAACCACGGGGGCAGGGAGGTCTCGGTGTAGTCGTGCCACCAGGACTTGCGCGGGCCCAGGCGGGTCTCCGCGGTCAGCGCCATCAGCACCTCCCGGTCGGTGCCGGAGGCGTTGTACTGGTCGAGCATGTGGCGGACCTGCACGTCGCGGAACTTCACGCCGTCGTTGCCGTTCTCCATCCGGATCAGCGTGGACTTGCTCAGCTCGACCCGCTCGGCCGCCTGGTCCTGGGTGAGCCCGGCCTGCACGCGCAGGCGCTCGAAATGCCGCCCGATGTGGCGGCGCAGCAAGGCGATCCCGATGGTTCCGGCCGGTTCAGCCATGACGCTAGACCTTTCCATCTGATTCCTCTTGTCAGGCAATTGAATATCACCTACTGACGAGTTCGATTGCCGGACGGCGATTTGCCACGAGTTTTTCAGCAAACCGCTTCTGATAGTTGTCAATTCGGTGGCGAAGGAGTTAGATGCAGGTCATCTCGAAGAACCGGGATCTGTCGGGAGTTGTGCAGTCCGCGTGAGAGGGCTCGGCGGTGGAAAGTCCAGAGACGCGTGTTCCTGGTGTGATCGGTGATTCGGGAATGGCGCAGGGGGCAGGAAGTTTCGCCCGTCCAAACCTTTCGGGCGTCGGCGCACTCCCGCGGCAGGGGTCTGTTCCTGATGCGACTTCTGGGGTGAGTGCTGTGGCCGCGGGGCATCGTCGGCCGCGCATTCTTGATCCCTGGTCCGGGGTGGACCCGATGGAATGGGTCGGTCGATTCCGGATCGACCTGCTGAACGGTCGTGGCTGGCCGGCGCCGCCCGCCGAGATCGAGGTGCGGCGTGAAACCGTGCATCTGAGGCATCAATTGGTTGAGATGTCCGTTGTGTCACGCCGGTTGTTCGCCGAGTGGCTGGCTGGACCGTCCGATGCGATGGATTCCGCCGCAGTCGGCCCGGCCGGTGCTGCTTCCCGCCCGGTGATCCGCACTTCGATCGGAACTTCGGTCGGTGCCGCTGATCACGCCGTGACTGGCGCTGCGGCTGCTCCAGTGGTTGCTCCAGTGGCCGGCTCTCTGCTGGCCCGGCCGATGGTGGCGGGCAGCGTGGCCTGGGCCTGGGAGCGGGGCGCGTTGATGCTGACGGTGGGCAGTGCCCGCTATCGCCTCACAGACGATTCCCGCCGGCAAGTCGTGCTGTTGGTCTGAACTTCGGTGGTGCTGCCTCGGGTTTTCGCCCAGGGAGCACCCCCTGCTGAGCGGCCCGTTCCCTGGGCCGCGTCTGTGTCGGTCGTCTTCCGGACGGCCACACCCCTTGATCGGCTCGGCCCTCGCCGACGCGCTTCCCTCCGCGCGTTCGTCCTCTCCCCGGGGGTGGCGAGGGCCGAGCCTTTGTCTGTGCACAGGGCGTGCGTCGGGCCCAGTCGCTGTCGCCCCGACACGCGGCCGGCCTCGCTCGGAACCCGGCCAGGGCCCGATCGTCAAGCCACCGCAACCACTAAAGCCGCCGTCAAGCTGCGGGCAGCCGCACCCCACCGACACACGTCGGCCCGCTTCGACTCTGTAAGCGGGCCGAGCGCCGGCGCCCCCGGGAGTCCGCGCCACGTTTCAGTTGGTCGCGAGCACCAGCGGATACACCGCCGAGGCGCCGGCCTTGCGGAGCTGACGGGCCACCACGGTCAACGTCCAGCCGGTGACGGTGCGGTCGTCGATCAGGAGGACGGGCTGTCCCTCTAGACCAGGCGCGCCTTCGACCGGGACGAGGGTGTACCGGTTGGCCACGGCGAGCACACGCTGGGCCGAGTTGGCCGTGCCCTCGTCCGGCGGGATCGACGGGTCGGGCACGAGGCGGGCGGCGATCGGCAGGCGGAGGTACTTGGAGAGGCCCTCGGCCAGGTGGCGGACCAGATGCGGCCGCGACAACGACTCGATCACCACGATGCACTGGGGCCGCTCGGGCATCTCCCAGTGGTCGAGCACCGCCACGATGGCGTGCCGCAGCGGCACCGGGACCTCGCCGTCGGGCGTGTCGGGGGCGAAGAGCTCCCGCAGTTGCGCACCCCAGCCGAGATCGGTGACACCGGCGATCGCCCGCCCCGGCCCGGCCTGCTCGGCCGGAGCGATGCGTCCCTTCAGGGACAGGCCGAGCTCGGCCAGGCCATTGGGCCACTGCTTGCGAGCCTCCACCGGCACTCCCGGACGGTCGAGCACCTCACCGGCCGACTGCACGTCGGACTCGGCCACGTTCACGTCGAGCTGAACCCCGCCGCAGCGGTCGCACCGGCCGCAGGGAGCGGCCGCGTCGTCGTCGAGGGTGCGCCGCAGGAACTGCATCCGGCACCCGGTGGTGTGGACGTAGTCGAGCATCGACTGTTCCTCGGCCCGCCGGGCCGCCCGCACCCGTTCGTACCTGTCTTCGTCGTACTGCCAGGGCCTACCGGTGCTGACCCAGCCGCCGCGCACCCGCTGCACCGCGCCGTCCACGTCGAGCACCTTGAGCATCATGTCCAGCCGGGTGCGGCTCAGGTCGACCCGGGTCTCCAGCAACTGGGTGGACATCGCCCCTTCGCGGTCGGCCAGCGCCTCCAGCGTGGCCCGCACCTGGTGCTCGGCCGGGAAGGCGAGGCCGGCGAAGTAGTTCCAGACCTCGCGGTCCTCGCGGCCGGGCAGCAGCACCACCGTGGCCTGGGACAGCCCGCGCCCGGCGCGCCCGACCTGCTGGTAGTAGGCGATCGGCGAGGGCGGCGCCCCGAGGTGGATCACGAAGCCGAGATCCGGCTTGTCGAAACCCATGCCCAGGGCGGAGGTGGCGACCAGCGCCTTGACCCGGTTGCCCAGCAGATCGGCCTCGGCGGCCCGGCGCTGCGTCTCTTCGGTCTGACCGGAGTAGGCCGCGACCTCGTACCCGGCCGCCCGCAGGTGCTCGGCGACCTGCTCGGTGGCGGCCACAGTGAGGCAGTAGATGATGCCCGAGCCCGGCAGCGTGCGCAGATTCTCCGCCAGCCAGGCCAGACGCTGCGCCGGGTTGGCCAGCTCGACCACGGCCAGGTGCAGCGAGGCCCGGTCCAGCGTGCCGCGCAGCACCAGCACGTCGTCCAGAGTGGATGTTCCGGTGACCGACAACTGTTCGGCGACGTCGGACGTCACTCGTTGGTTCGCCGTTGCCGTGGTGGCCAGGACCGGGATGCCCGCGGGCAGTTCGGCCAGCAGGGTGCGGATGCGCCGGTAGTCGGGCCGGAAGTCGTGGCCCCAGTCGGAGACGCAGTGCGCCTCGTCGATGACCACCAGGCCGGTGGCCGCGGTGAGCCGGGGGAGGGCGCGCTCGCGGAAGTCCGGGTTGTTCAGGCGCTCGGGCGAGACCAGCAGCACGTCGACCTCGCCGGCCTCGATCGCCCGGTAGACCTCGGCCCACTCCTCGGCGTTGGAGGAGTTGACCGTGACCGCCCGGATGCCCGCCCGCTCGGCCGCGGCGATCTGGTTGCGCATCAGCGCCAGCAGCGGGGAGATGATGATGGTCGGCCCGGCCCCGGCCGCCCGCAGCAGCGCGGTGGCCACGAAGTAGACCGCGGACTTACCCCAGCCGGTGCGCTGCACCACCAGGGCCCGCCGATGATCGACCACCAGCGCCTCGATCGCCACCCACTGGTCTTCGTGCAGCTGGGCCTGGGGCGAACCGACCAGCCCACGCAGTGCCTCTTCGGCACGGGCGCGGACCTCGGAGCTGCGGGTGGCGGTAGGTGTGGTGGTCACGCACCCGAGACTGCCACGCACCTCCGACAGTTCTGAACTCCGAACCTCGCACCTGTGGATGAACCGGTGTTCGTGTGGGTCAGGACCGGTGGGACGGACGTCACCTCAAGCGGGGTGCGCCCGCGGCCGATTCCCTCCTCGTGAGTCCTGCCTACCTCGCGCCCAGAGCCGGTGACGCCACCAGCCTCGGCCTGCCCCGTCTCTGCCTCGGCTTCGCCGCCATCCATGCGGTCAGCGCCGTCCTCGGCCTGTTCATGGAGATCCAGTACCGCGGGGTGCTGATCGCCGTCGACGGCGTCTGCGCCCTGCTGTTCGTGCTGATCGCCTTCATGGCCTCGAGCCGGCGGCTGCCCGGCTGGCGGCGGGAGACCGCGGCCGCCGTGGTGCCGATCATGGCGGCGAGCGCGGCCTGCGCCCGGGCCGGGCTGATCGACCAGTACTGGCCGGCCGCGGAACTGATCGTGGCCGCGGCGGCCGCCTGCGTCGTCTCGGCCCGGAACTGGTTCTGGTCGGTGCTGGCGGCCTGCGGTGCACTGTGGGTGGGGTGCGTCGCCACCGCCGCCGCCAGGGGCGGCTTCACCGTCGACGAGGCAGCGCGCTGGGTGAACGTGCTGCTGCTGGTGATCGCGGCCGGCGTACTGGCCGCAGCCGTCCGTAGGGCTCGCACCAGTGCGGCGATGGCCCTGGTCGATGCGCACCGGCAGGTGATGGAGCAGTCCGTGAAGGACCCGCTGACCGGGGTGGCCAACCGTAAGGGGCTGGAGCTGGTGGCTCGCCCGATGATCGACCTGGCCCGCCGGCAGGGACATGCGGTGCATGCGCTGGTGGTGGACGTGGACACGCTGCGCGGGATCAACGAGGAACACGGGATCCGCGACGGGGACGAAGTGCTGGTCGCGGTGGCGCAGGCACTAGGATCGGCCACCCGGGCGACCGACGTGGTGGCGCGCTGGGCCGGTGACGAGTTCGTGATGATCGGCCCCGGCACCGGAACCTCGCCCCTGGAGATGGAGCGGCGGATCCGGGCGCACCTGGCCGAGACCCTGAAGCTGCCGAAGGAGACCTGGCAGGGGCGGGTCAGCGCGGGCATCGCCACGCTGGTGCCCTGGGACGCCGACGACCTCGAAGGACTGCTCGAGCGGGCCATCCAGGACCTGTCGCTGCGCCGCTCGCTGAAGCGCCGGGCCGCCGCGCGGATGGCTGAGGAGGACGAGGCGCTGACCAACGTGCCGGCGCCGGACGTGCCCGAGAAGGCCGGAAAGCCCGAACCGGAGGCCTGATCGCCCGGCGGCGTCCCGGTTCGGCAAGATCCGCGCTAGCCTCGGCGACCATGGCCGGTTCCGTAGCCGTCGTGACCGATTCCACCGCCTACCTGCCGGCTTCGATGGTGGCAGAGCTAGGTGTAACGGTGGTCCCGCTGCAGGTCGTCGTGGGTGGGGTGTCCCGTCCCGAAGACATCGGCTCGGACACCGAGATCACCTTCGGGGCGGACGAGGTGGTGGCCGCGCTGCGGGCGAACCGGCCGGTCACCACGTCGCGCCCCTCCCCCCAGGTCTTCGTCGACACGTATCGGCGTCTGCAGGCCCGCGGGCACACGGCAGTGGTCTCGGTACATCTCTCCGGCGATATCTCCGGGACGGTGGCCGCGGCCCGGTTGGCGGCCTCCGAGGTGGCCGCGGGTGGCTTGAAGGTGGACGTGATCGACTCCCGGTCGCTGGGGATGGGACTCGGGTTCGGCGTGCAGGCGGCCGCTGAGGCGGCTGCCGGGGGAGCCGACGGGCCCGACGTGGCGCGGATCGCGGCCCGTCGCTCGCTGAACAGCTCGATCTACATCTATCTGGACACCCTGGAGTTCCTTCGCCGCGGAGGCCGGATCGGCGCGGCCAAGGCCTGGCTCGGGTCCGCGCTCACGATCAAACCGGTCCTGGCCCTGGCCGACGGCCGGCTCGAGCCGCTCGAACGCGTCCGCACCACGCAGCGTGCTCTGACCAGGCTCCTCGAGCTGGCGGTGAGCGAGGTGGACGGGGTGGATCCCAGCAAATTTGAGGACGACGGCGGCGTCCGGATGGCTGTTCATCACTTGTCTGCACCGGAGCGGGCGACCGAACTGGCCGAACGGCTGCACGAACACCTGCCCTCCCTGGCCGAGGTACCGGTCGTGGAGGTGGGCCCGGTGATCGGCGCCCATGTCGGTCCCGGGGCCGTGGGAGTGGTCGTGGCCCGCGGCCTGGACAGCTGATCTGCCGCGGTTTCGTGCCTGCCTTGACCGGTACGAACCGGGGTTTGTCCACAGGTAGATCCTTGGGGTGGCTCCTCGCTGAGGTGTGCGCCTAGCTTCGATTCATGGGATCGGAGCGTGAGACAGGCCGCAGAGCGCGAGTTCTCGGCGCCGACGACCAGCACGGCCACGAGCCCTGGCCGCAGACCTGGTCGAGCGCCGGCGACGACGTGGACGAGGAACGGGCCCTACGTGAGCTGCGCGAGAGCCTGATCCGCGGCCGGGTTCCGGGCGGTGCCCGGTGGGAGGTTCCGCTGCGCGCGGCAATCGCTGTGGCCGTGGCGGCGCTCATGGTGGTGGCTGTCGTGGTCGTGTTCCTTCTGCGCTCCGACGGCGGTTCGGAAGGAGCACTGATCGACGAAAGCGCGCCACTGGTTTCCACTTCCGCTGCGCAGCCGGTTCCTTCGTCTGCTCCGGATGTAACTGCCGTGGCGGACTCAACGCCGTCCCCCGGGCCCTTGCGTGTGCATGTGGTGGGTCAGGTGCGTGAACCCGGCGTAGTCGCGCTGGGGTCTGATGCCCGGGTGCAGGACGCGATCGAGGCGGCCGGCGGCGCGACCGGCCGGGCTGATCTGGCCCGCATCAACCTGGCCCGCAAAGTTATTGACGGGGAACGGATCCTCGTTCCCAAGCCCGGGCAGAAGCTTCCGGCTGAGTCGTCCGACGGTGGTTCGGTGGAAGCGTCCGCCGGCTCTGGCGGGAATGCCGGGTCTGGTTCCGCTGCGCCGATCGATCTGAACACGGCCAGCGTCACCGAACTGGACGCGCTGCCGGGCGTCGGGCCGGTACTGGCCGCGCGGATCGTCGAATGGCGCCAGGCGAACGGCAGATTCGCCACGGTCGACGATCTGAACGAAGTCTCGGGTATCGGCGACGCGACCATGGAAAAGCTGCGCCCTCTGGTCCGGGTCTGAATCCAATGAAGGACGGGTGGCGCGGGTGAGCGCGACGGCGGAGGTTTCGGGGGAGCGGAGTTTCTGGGCCGACATCCGGGAGTGGGCCGGTGGAAGCAGCGACCCCGCCGTGCGGCGCCGAGTTCCCAGACCACATCCGGATCTGCGCCTACTGCCTGGGGCCGGGCTGACCTGGCTGACGGTGTGGGCAGCGCTGCTGCTGCCGGCTCACGTGGTTCTGCTGGTCGCGGCCGTGCTGGGCCTTGGGTTAGCAACTGGACTGCTCGCTGCGGTGCTTCGCGATCGGCGTGCTGCCGCGGCTCTGGATCCTGCTCCTGCTCCGGCCTTCTTGCCCCGCGCTGACCAAACCACGCGAATGACCCTGGCTGCGTCCTCAGTGGACTTTCGGGCTGGCCGCAGGCGCGGACGAAGAGCAACGTCAGGCAACGCGCGGTCTGAGCGGCCGCGAGGGTCGCTCAGACCTGCCGGGTCTGCCGGGTCTGCCGGGCCTGCCAGGCCTGCCAGGCCTGCCGGGCCTGCCGGGTCCTCGCGGGCCGGTGGGCCAGGCGGCCTCAGAGGGCCTGGTCGACCCAATGGGATGACCAATCCCGCTGGGCGCGGCGGGCCTGGCGTGCCTTCGGAAGGCGGTGGGCCTGAGGGATGCGGTGGGTGTAACTCACGTGGTGAGCCTGGAGAGTGTGGCGCATTTAATGGGGGTGGCGGATCTGGAGGGCGCGGCGAGTTTGGAAGGCGTTGCAGGCCCGAGAGACGTGGCAGGCATGAAGGGCACAGCGGGTTTGAAAGGCGTGGCCGGTCTAAAAGGCGTGGCAGGTCTGTAAAGCATGGCGGGATTGAAAGGCGTAGCTGGTCTGGAGCGCGTGGCTGGTCTGAGGTTCGTAGCCGATCTGAGAGTCGTAGCCGATCTGAGGGAGATGGCCTACCTGCCTGGCATGGCCGACTGCTGAGCTCCAACGGCGAAGCCGAGTGGGGTGGCAATTCTGGCTGGCGTAATGGACCTGCAGGGTCTGGCGGGTCTGGTTGCCGTGACTGGCCAGGCCGGCACCGCGGGCCGGGTCGTAGTCGGGCGCGGACTCCGCCGGTAGCCCTGGGGGCGGGCTTCCTGCTGATTCTGGCCCTCGTTGTGCCGGTTCTCTCCCTTACCGGCCTGCGGTTGCTGGATCGGGAGCGGGATCCCCTCACCGTTGCTGCCGAGGCCGGTCTGACAGCGCGTTTCTCCGGTCAGGTGTCCGGTGACCCTAAGGAGGTGGCTAGCGAGTCATTTGGTGGAGAAAAGCTTTTCGTGGTCCGGATTCGGCTGAAACGCCTTGAGGTTCGCGGTCGCCCCCTGTCGAGTGATGCGTTGCTCGTGGTGCTGGCCTCTGGTGCATGGGGCGAAGTGGTTGCGGGGCAGCAGGTCACGGCCATGGGCAGGCTCGAGCCGGGCGAGCCTGGGCAACCCGAGGCGGCGGTGGCTTTCCCGCGGTCCGCGCCGGTCGTCACCGATCCGGGGTCTTGGCCCTGGCGGCTCGCCGAGCACCTGCGCGATGGGCTGCGGGAGGCCTGCGCCGGGCTGCCTGACGACGCTCGTGGTCTGCTTCCCGCACTGGTGGTCGGTGACACCTCCAACCTTGACCCGGAACTGAAAGAAGACCTGCAGGCTGCTGGACTGACCCACCTGACCGCGGTAAGTGGTAGCAACGTGGCCATTCTCGGCGCGGCCTGCTTCCTGGTCGTGGGCGCGATCGGCGGGCGTCGGCAGGTGCAGGTGGTTGTGACCGTCCTGGTCATCGGCGGCTTCGTGATCCTGGCCCGGCCGGAACCGAGCGTCGTGCGAGCCGCGGTGATGGGGTTGCTCGGCCTGGCCGGGGTGTTGATGGCCCGGCGTGGTGCGGGCGTCCCGATGCTCGCGGCCACCGGAGTGATCCTGCTCGGCGCCGATCCCTGGCTGGCCCGCAGCTTTGGCTTCGCTCTGTCGGTGCTGGCCACGGCCGGCCTGCTGCTTCTGGTTCCGGTCTGGCTGCACCGGCTCCAGCGCTGGCGGCTGCAGGCACTCGTGCTGGCCGTTGCGGTGCCGCTGGCCGCGCAGGTTGCCACGGCTCCGGTGACGGTTCTGCTCGACCCCGTGGTCAGCCTGGTCTCGGTCCCGGCCAACCTGCTGGTCGGCGCGGCGGTCGCACCGGCCACCGTCACGGGCGTCGCCGCGGCGGCGTTGTCGGTGGTCTGGCCCGATGCGGCGGCTGCGGTGGCCTGGGTCGGTGGTCTGGCCACGCAATGGATAGCGCTGGTGGCGCATCGGGCCGCGGACGTGCCGGCAGGCTCGTTGCCCTGGCCCGATGGCGTGCCCGGCGCTGCCCTGCTGGCCGCGCTGACGCTGCTGTGCCTCAGCCTGCTCATGCGCCGGGCCTGGCGAACGGCCGCGATGCTGCCGCCGCTGATCGCTGCCTGCCTGGTGCTGCCGCGCTGGATGCCGGTTCTCGTCGGCGCTGCGCCGGACGACTGGCTGGTGGTGCAGTGCGACGTCGGCCAGGGCTCGGCCACTGCTATCCGCAGCGGGCCCGACCGGGCCGTGCTGGTCGACGCCGGTCCCGACCCCACCCTGGCCGACCGCTGCCTCCGGCGGCTCGGCGTGCGGCACCTGGACCTGGTGCTGGTCACCCACTTCCATGCCGACCACGCCGAAGGTCTGGAAGGAGCGATCGAAGGGCGGGGCAGTCCACCCGTCTTCGTCAGCCCGGTACCCGTGCCCGGCCCGCAGGCCGCCGACGTGAAGGGCCTGATGTCGGCCGACCGAGTGCTTCCGGTCTCCACCGACGTCAGCGGAACGGCGGGAGCCGCGCCGTGGCAGGTGCGCTGGCGTCTCATCCCGCCCTCGGCCTCTGCGGTGCGGCAGGGCATCGCCGCTGCATCGGACCCGGAGGGGGAGCAGATCAACAATCTCTCGGTGGTGATGCTGGCCGAGGTGCGAGGGGTACGCATAGCAGCGCTCGGAGACGTCGAGCCGGAGGCCCAGCGGTCTCTGCTGCGCACACTGACTTCAGTTCCGGGGATGACGGAACCGGTGGACGTCGTGGTGTTGTCGCACCACGGCTCGGCGAACCAGGAGGAGGAGCTGTACCGCTTCCTGCACCCTCGGGTCGCCCTGATCGGGGTGGGGGCGGACAACGACTACGGCCACCCGGCCCCAGCGGCTTTGGCCATGCTCAGACGCATCGGAGCAGCGGCCTTCCGCACCGACACCCAGGGGCAGATCGCGGTCACCGGCGGGCCGGGGGAGCTGCGGGTGGTCACCTCGGGCTGAGGTGGTTGACGGAAGCGGTGTGGTCGGCGTTGTTTCCAGTGGTCCAGGGCTCCGCTGGTGGTGCGGCCGGGCTGGTGGTGCGAGGCCGGGCCAGGGACTGAGCCAGCTTTTCGCGTCGCATCGGCTCGGGGCGTGGCGACTATGGTGAGATCCGTGGCTGCAGCAGGAGCGGGTTCGAGATCGCGGAGCGCGTCGAAGTCGGTGTCGAAGTCGGCGGCGGGCAAGTCGACGGGCAAGGCGAAGAACCCGATCGTCACCCCTGACGAGGTGCGTCCGGCCCCCGTCCTGCTGGTCGTCGGGGCCGAGGGGGTGCTGGCCGACCGGGCCGTCGCCAACGTGCTGGCCGCGGTCCGGGCCGCCGATCCGGAGACCGAGGTCGAGCGGATGGAGGCGGCCGGGTACCTGTCCGGCAAGCTCTCCGTGGCCACCAGTCCCTCGTTGTTCGGGGGCAGCAAGGTGGTGGTGCTGGAGAACGTCGAGCAGGCGAACGAGGCGCTGGTCACCGACGTCACGGCCTACCTCAAGGATCCGGCGCAGGAGGCCTGCGTGGTGATCCGGCACTCCGGGGCGCTGCGGGCCCGTCCTCTGCTGGAGGCCGCCCGGGCCATCAATGCGCCCGAGGTTCAGTGCCAGCCGATCACCCGTGACGACGAGAAGGTCGAGTTCGCGGCGGAGGAGTTCCGGCGTGGGGGGCGCAAGATCGCCCCGGCGGCGATCCGGGCGCTGGTCGACGCGGTCGGCAACGACCTGCGCGAGCTGGCCGCGGCGTGCTCGCAGCTGATGTCCGACGACGAGACGGCGCGGATCGACGTCGACTCGGTGGAGCGCTACTTCGGCGGCCGGGTCGAGGTGACGGGCTTCAAGGTGGCCGACGCGGCAGTCGCCGGGCACGCCGAGGAGGCGCTCGTGCTGCTGCGGCACGCGCTGGCCACGGGGGCCGACCCGGTGCCGCTGGTGGCCGCGGTGGCGATGAAGGTGCGGGGGCTGGCCAAGGTGTCCGCGGCCGGCCGGGGGGCCTCGGCCTCGATGGCCAAGTCGCTGGGCATGGCGCCGTGGCAGATCGACAAGGCCCGGCGTGAGCTGAACGGGTGGGACGAGGGCGGGCTGGCCAAGGCGGTCATGGCCCTGGCCGAGGCGGACGCAGCAGTGAAGGGCGGCGGCCGGGACCCGGTGTACGCCGTCGAACGCCTGGTGCTGACGGTGGCCCAGAGCCGCCGGTAGGCCGGACCGACCCAGATCGTCAACATGGGTTGACTGCATCGCAGATCGTCAACCATAGTTGACCCCATGAGCGAACCCGCGCCGGAAGCCCTGGTCACTCGCGGTACGGACGCCGACCCGGCGGTCGGGCTGCGTGCCGTCGCGGCTCTGCGCCGCCTGTCCGAGCAACTGGAGAACCTGCAGGTCGAGCAGGCCCGCCGGCTCGGCTGGTCGTGGGCCGACATCGCCGAATGCCTCGGTGTGACCAAGCAGGCCGTCCACAAGAAGCACTCCCGCCGGATCTGAGACTCTGAGGAGAAACTCGTGTTCGAACGCTTCACACAAGCCGCCCGAGCCTCGGTCATCGCCGCCCAGGACGAAGCCCGCACCCTGGAGCACGGCCACGTCGGTGCCGAGCACGTCCTGCTCGGCATCCTCGCCACCCCGTCGGTGGGGGAACGGATCCTGACCCGCAGCGGCGCCGACCTGACCGTGCTTCGCGACTTCGTCGCCCAGAAGAACGCGCCCGGCGATGCCGAGGCCCTGAAGTCCCTCGGCATCGACCTGGACGAGGTCCGCCGCCGGGCCGAGGCGTTGTTCGGGGCGGGCGCGCTGGACCGGAAGCCGCGTCGCCGCCGGCTCTTCGGGCTCTCCCTGCCCTCCTCGCACATCCCGTTCCAGCGCAGCGGGAAGCGGGTCCTCGAGGACTCCCTGAAGATCGCTCTTTCACTGCGGCACAACTACATCGGTACCGAACACATCCTGCTGGCCATCCTCGGCCGCCCCGAGAGCACCGCGGTCGCTGTGCTGCGAGCGGCCGGTGTCGCGCTGGACCAGGAGACGGCCACGGAACTCGTGCTCACCGAGATCCGGCGAAGCGCCTGACCCGCCCGGAACGAACCGCAACGTTCCGGACCGCAGGCCCACAAACGTCTTCAATCGGTTCTTGAAAACACGAAAGCCCGGCCTCCCGAAGGGGGCCGGGCTTTCGTTCAGGCAGAGATCAGGCAGCCAGCTTGGCGACGGCCTGGGCCAGCGCCGACTTGCGGTTGGCGGCCTGGTTCTTGTGGATGACGCCCTTGCTCGCGGCCTTGTCCAGCTGCTTGGAGGCGCTGATCAGGGCGGCCTTCGCAGCCTCGACGTCACCGGAGGTCACGGCCTCGCGGGTCTTGCGGACGGCGGTGCGGAGCTGGGAGTTCACGGCCTTGTTGCGCAGACGGCGCTTCTCGTTGGTGAGGTTGCGCTTCATCTGGGACTTGATGTTTGCCACTTGATCTTCTCTCGCGATCGTCTAAGTCTGGTCAACGGTCTGTAGGCACACCGGCAGCGCACTAGGTCAATGCGCAGACCTACCAGGCTACCAGCGATCCCGGAACGCCCGAACCAGCAGGCAGATGGGGGACGATGCGCGGATCCGGCCGGGGACATGGGACGATGGAGAGTCCGAGCAGTCCGTCGAGCCACACGATCGAGGTAGCGCAGCAGTGTCTCCGATGGCCCACACGGCGCCCGAGCCGTCCGCCACCGCTCCGGAACTCATCCGGAACTTCAGCATCATCGCCCACATCGACCACGGTAAGTCGACCCTGGCCGACCGGATGCTGCAGCTCACCGGCGTCGTCGAGGCCCGGCAGATGCGCGCGCAGTACCTCGACCGGATGGACATCGAGCGCGAGCGCGGCATCACGATCAAGTCCCAGGCCGTCCGTATGCCCTGGGAGGAGGACGGTGTCTCCTACGCGCTGAACATGATCGACACGCCCGGTCACGTCGACTTCACCTACGAGGTCTCCCGGTCGCTGGCCGCCTGCGAGGGCGCCGTGCTGCTGGTCGACGCGGCCCAGGGGATCGAGGCGCAGACCCTGGCCAACCTGTACCTGGCGATGGAGAACGACCTCACCATCATCCCGGTGCTGAACAAGATCGACCTGCCCGCGGCCCAGCCCGAGAAGTACGCCGAGGAGCTGGCCAAGCTCATCGGCTGCGAGCCGGAGGACTGCCTGAAGGTCTCCGGTAAGACCGGGGTCGGCGTGGACGCGCTGCTGGCCCAGATCGTGCGGCAGGTCCCGGCCCCGGTCGGCGACCCGGACGCCCCGGCCCGGGCGATGATCTTCGACTCGGTGTACGACACCTACCGCGGCGTCGTCACCTACGTCCGGGTGATCGACGGCAAGCTGCACCCGCGTGAGCGGATCGCGCTGATGTCCACCAAGACCACCCACGAGCTCCTCGAGATCGGCGTCAGCTCCCCGGAGCCGACGCCGACCCGGGGCCTGGGCGTGGGGGAGGTGGGCTACCTGATCACCGGCGTGAAGGATGTGCGTCAGTCGAAGGTCGGCGACACCGTCACCAACAACGCCAAGCCGGCCAGCGAGGCGCTCGAGGGGTACCGCGAGCCGCTGCCGATGGTGTTCTCCGGTCTGTTCCCGATCGACGGCTCCGACTACGGCCCGCTGCGGGAGGCGCTGGACAAGCTCAAGCTGAGCGACGCCGCGCTGGTCTACGAGCCGGAGTCGTCGGTGGCCCTGGGCTTCGGGTTCCGCTGCGGCTTCCTCGGCCTGCTGCACCTGGAGATCGTCCGGGAGCGGCTGGAGCGCGAGTTCGGGCTGGACCTGATCTCCACCGCCCCCAACGTCATCTACCAGGTGACGATGGAGGACGGCTCGGAGATCACGGTGACCAACCCGTCCGAGTTCCCCGGCGGCAAGGTCAACGAGGTGCGCGAGCCGATCGTGCGGGCCACCATGCTGGCGCCGGCCGAGTACATCGGCTCGATCATGGAGCTGTGCCAGGAACGGCGCGGCTCGCTGCGCGGCATGGACTACCTGTCGGAAGACCGGGTGGAGATGCGGTACACGCTGCCGCTCGCCGAGATCGTGTTCGACTTCTTCGACCAGCTGAAGTCCCGCACCAAGGGCTACGCCTCGCTCGACTACGACACCGACGGCGAGCAGGTGGCCAAGCTGGTCAAGGTCGACATCCTGCTGCAGGGCGAGCCGGTCGACGCGTTCAGCACCATCGTGCACGCCGACAAGGCCTACTCCTACGGCGTGATGATGACCGGCAAGCTGCGCAAGCTGATCCCGCGCCAGCAGTTCGAGGTGCCGATCCAGGCCGCGATCGGGGCCCGGATCATCGCCCGCGAGAACATCAGCGCGATCCGGAAGGACGTGCTGGCCAAGTGCTACGGCGGTGACATCAGCCGCAAGCGCAAGCTGCTGGAGAAGCAGAAGGAAGGCAAGAAGCGGATGAAGATGGTCGGCCGGGTGGAGGTTCCGCAGGAGGCCTTCATCGCCGCGCTGTCCAGCGACGCTCCGACCGGAGACCGTAAGAAGTAGCGGTCGGCGGATGGATTCCGATCACGACGGTGCCGGGGGCCGGGTCAGCGCAGTCTCGGTGGTGTACGAGCTGCGCGACCTGCCCTGGAACAAGGCGGTGAAGCAGACGGCCATCGACAAACGTCCGGTGGCCGGCCCGGTCGAGGTCGGTCCGCTCGGGCTGGTGGGAGACACCCAGGCCGACCGCCGGCACCACGGCGGGCCGGGTAAGGCGGTCTACGCCTATGCCGACGAGGACGTCGCCTGGTGGGAGGCCGAGCTGGACCGGGAGATCAAGCCCGGTCTGTTCGGCGAGAACCTGCGCACCCACGGCATCGACGTGACCGGCGCCGAGATCGGCGAGCGTTGGTCGATCGGCGAGGACGTGGTGGTCGAGGTGACGATGCCGCGCACCCCCTGCCGTACTTTCGCAGAACGTATGGACGAGCGGGGCTGGGTCCGGCGCTTCAGTGTCGCCAACCGTCCGGGTGCGTACCTGAAAGTGCTTCAGACCGGTGCAGTCTCGGCGGGTGACGAGGTGCGGGTGCTGTTCCGGCCGGAGCACGGGATCGTGGTGGGCGATTTTCTCACCGGGGCCGATCCGGCGCGGATGCGCACGCTCATCGATGCATTCGCGGCGCTCGGGCTGGAACTGGATCCGGCCATCCGTCGGGTGGCCCAACGAGCAATCAGACGAGGTTGAGCAATGGCCGGTCCCCCTCCCGACGGTGAGCCCGCTCCGCTCGACGGTGCCCTCCCCGCCTCGGCCGCGGTCGGTGCTGCAGAGCGAGCCTTCGGGGTCTACCTGCACGTGCCGTTCTGTGCGGTGCGCTGCGGTTACTGCGATTTCAACACCTACACCGCGAAAGAGCTGGGCGGTGGGGCAAGTCAGGCCGCGTACGCCGGAACCGCTGTGCAAGAGCTCTCGTTCGCTTCCTCGGTGCTTTCCCGGGCCGGGGTAGCCGAGCGACCGGTCTCCACCGTGTTCGTCGGCGGGGGTACGCCCACTCTCCTGCCGGCCAGTGATCTGGCGTTGCTGATCTCTGGGGTACGCGACAACTTCGGGCTGGTGCCGGGCGCCGAGGTCACCGTGGAGGCGAATCCAGACTCCGTAACGCCCGATTCGCTGGCAGCGCTGGCTCAGGCCGGGGTAACGCGGGTCTCGTTCGGCATGCAGTCACAGGTGCGCCACGTGCTGGCCGTGCTCGACCGTACGCATGATCCCAAACGCATTCCGGATGTCGTGCGCTGGGCCCGGGATGTGGGGCTGTCGGTCAGTCTGGACCTGATCTACGGCACGCCGGGCGAGAGTCTGAGCGACTGGCGGGCGAGCCTGGAGGCGGCGCTGGCCTGTGAGCCGGACCATCTTTCGGCCTATGCGCTGGTGGTCGAAGCCGGCACGCGGCTGGCGGCCCGGGTGCGGCGCGGTGAGGTGAAGGCGCCGGATGACGACGACGAGGCCGACAAGTACGAGCTGGCCGACGAGCTGATCTCGGCCGCCGGGCTGACCTGGTACGAGGTGAGCAACTGGGCGCGTACCCCGGCCGATGCCTGCCAGCACAACCTGGCTTACTGGCGGGGAGACGACTGGTGGGGGGTCGGTCCTGGCGCGCATTCCCACGTCGGGGGAGTGCGTTGGTGGAACGTGCGGCACCCCACTGCTTACGCGGCGCGGATCGAGGCAGGGGAGAGTCCGGCCCAGGGGCGTGAGGTGCTCGACGCACAGGCCCGCCAGCTGGAAGAAGTGCTGCTGCGCTCCCGCCTGCGCGAAGGGCTTCCCCTGAAAGAAGCTGGGCTGCACGGAGACCCGGGCATCGTTCTGGCCGAGGTGCTGGCTAACGGGCTGGTCGAGCCGGAACCGGCCGTCCAGGGCACCGTGGTGCTGACCCGGCGGGGGCGGTTGCTGGCCGACGCTGTGGTGCGGGCTCTGCTTTCCTGAACTGATTTCCAACTAAGGACGCCTGTGAGCCTCTGCCGCTCACAGGCGTCCTTAGTTGGTTGGTCAGCTCACGAAACGGCGCGTGAACGGGTACCGGTAGCGATCACCGCGCAACGCCGCCACGGCGCCGATGACGGCGAACACGGCCGAGACCGCCCAGACCAGCGTGGTGAAACCGCCGAGGACGGGCAGGCGGTCGATCAGCGAAGCCAGGACGTAGGCGATCAGGATGCAGATCTGGAAGTTGATCGCCTCCAGGGCCTGCTCCTTGATGTAGGGGCTGCGGTCCTTGTACACGGCGTAGATCGCGACCGCCGGAATCAGCGGCACGACCGGGATCCAGGCCAGCAGGCCACCGGCGTGGGCCCCGGCCGCCCACTGGTTCGTCTCTTTCTGGGTGAGCGAGCCGGCCGGCGGACTGGTCACCCGAGGCTGGCTCGGCGGGTTCCAGGTGGATTGAGGCTGGGGCGAGGGCTGAGGTGAGGGCTGGGGCTGAGGCGAGGGCTGGGACTGCTCAGGCTCCGGGGGCGGCGTGCTGCGGTAGCGCCCCTGCAGGAAGTCGTCGTCGGGCGAGGGGTTCTGCTCGTACTGCCGGGCCTGCTGCGCCCACGGGTTCTGCCCGCCCATGCTCGAGGGCCGGTCGAGATCTTCCTGACCAGGGATGATCGATGTGTACTGCGTCGGCTCGTTCTCCTGGCTCATGGCCGGCCCCTTCCCCTGTCGACACGGCTGCACAGACTGAACGTCTCAGCCCCGCTCAACGATCCTGCTCGTCGGCGGTGACGAAGTCGATCAGTTCCTCGACCCGGCCGAGCAGGTCCGGCTCCAGGTCGGCGAAGCTGTTCACCGAGGCCAGGATGCGCTGCCAGCCCTCGGCCACGTCGGCCTGGTCGGCGTGCGGCCAGCCCAGCGCCTGCAGCACGCCCTCCTTCCAGGGCCGGCCGCGGGGGATCACCGGCCAGGCGGGGATGCCCAGGCACTTCGGCCGGACCGCCTGCCACACGTCGACGAACGGGTGCCCGACCACCAGCACGTGCTCACGCGCTCCGGCCACCCGGGTCACCGCGGCCGCCTCGTGCCACTCCTTGCTGCCGGCCACCAGGTGGTCGACCAGGATCCCGAGCCGCCGGCCCGGTCCGGGCCCGAAGTCCGCGACCGCCGCGGCCAGGTCGTCGACCCCGTGCAGCGGCACCACCACCACGCCCTCGACCCGCAGGTCGTGGCCCCAGATCTTCTCCACCAGCTCGGCGTCGTGCTTGCCCTCGACCAGGATCCGCGAGGCCCGCGCCACCCGGGCCCGGTGGTCGGTCACCGCCACCGATCCCGAGGCGCTGCGCAGGTTCACCGGCCGGACCGGACCGGTGGCAGCAGTTGAACCACCGACCCGTGGCGGAACCAGTTGCACCGCCACTCCGTCCACCCAGAAGCCCGGGCCGAGGGGGAAGGAACGGGTGCGGCCCTTCCGGTCCTCCAGCACGACCAGGTGCATGCCGCCGCTCTTCTCGGTGCGCACCACAGCCCCGACGAACCCTGTCTCGACGTCCTCCACCACCAGCCCGGGCTCGGCCGGCTCCGTCCTGAGCTGCGGTTTCTGGCGCGCACGGGCGAGCACGTCGCCAGCGTAACGATCGCCCGGAGGCGCTCCCGCGCCCTGTGGGCCACGTGCCGAACCGGGCATCCTGGGCAGACTGGGAACCATGGCGCGACCGTAGCCAGCGTCCGCCGAGAGACCTAGCCGACCCGCCGGGGACACACATCGGTGCCCGGAGGGCCGTAAACTGGCACTCCGGCGGCGTGAGTGCCAGGGTCTTCCGATCACCCGGAGACCCGGCGCAACGCCATGGATCGTGACTGAGAGGTGGGGTGGCATGAGCGAGGAACGCAAGCTCGCCGTGCTG
Organism: Kineosporia sp. NBRC 101677; assembly: GCF_030269265.1. Taxonomy (NCBI): domain Bacteria; kingdom Bacillati; phylum Actinomycetota; class Actinomycetes; order Kineosporiales; family Kineosporiaceae; genus Kineosporia; species Kineosporia sp. NBRC 101677. Next base: position 132,720 of record NZ_BSTA01000009.1, on the reverse strand, counting down.
CGCGCCATCGTCGAGGACTACGTGGAGACGCGGGAGCCGGTCGGCTCGCGCGCCCTGGTGGAACGGCACTCGCTGGGGGTGTCGCCGGCCACCATCCGCAACGACATGGCCGCGCTGGAGGACGAGGGGTACATCGCCCAGCCGCACACCAGCGCCGGGCGGGTGCCCACCGACAAGGGCTACCGGATGTTCGTCGACCGGCTCAGCGGGGTCAAGCCGCTGTCGCAGGCCGAGAAGCGGGCGATCCAGACGCTCCTCGACGGCGCCGTCGACCTGGACGACGTGGTGACCCGCACCACCCGCCTGCTGGCCCAGCTGACCCGCCAGGTCGCGGTGGTGCAGTACCCGTCGCTGAGCCGCTCCACGGTGCGTCACGTCGAGCTGGTGGCCCTGGAGGGCAACCGGCTGCTGGTCATCCTGATCACCAACACCGGCCGGGTCGAGCAGCGGATGGTGCCGCAGGCCGGCGAGGTCTCCGAGGCCACCCTGTCGAGCCTGCGCAGCCGGCTCAACCAGGCCGTCGCCGGCCGCCGCCTGACCGAGGTCAGCGACCTGGTCGCGGCCCTGCCCGAGATGTTCGCGCCGGACGAGACGGCCCTGGTCAGGGCCGTGATCGAGGCCCTCGAGGACTCGCTCGACATCGAGCGCGAAGAGCGCATCGTGCTGGCCGGCACGGCCAACCTGGCGCGCTCGGGCACCGACTTCGTGCAGACCATCGGCCCGGTCCTGGAGGCCATCGAGGAGCACGTCGTGCTGCTCAAGCTGCTCACCGAGATGGCCGACGGCGCCGGTGGCGTGGGCGTGCTGATCGGCCGCGAGACCGCGCACATCGGGCTGATGGAAGCTTCGGTGGTCTCCAGCGGTTACGCCTCGCAGGGGGAGGTCGTGGCGCGCCTGGGCGTGCTCGGCCCGACCCGGATGGACTACCCCAACACGATGGCGGCCGTGCGCGCGGTGGCCCGCTACGTCTCCCGGATCCTGGCATCGTGACCCATGCTGGGAGCCGGGCCGGCCCGACCCGCCGCGAATCCTGAAACCTGACCGCACCCTTCATTGCACCGACCTGGAGAGAACATCACCGCCGTGAGCGATTACTACGAGGTGCTCGGGGTTTCCCGGACGGCCAGCCCCGAGGAGATCAAGAAGGCGTACCGGAAGCTGGCCCGCCAGCTGCACCCCGACGTGAACCCGAGCGAGGAGGCCTCGGAACGGTTCAAGGAGGTCGGGCGCGCCTACGAGGTCCTCTCCAGCCCGGAGAAACGCCAGGCGTACGACAACGGCGGCGACCCGAACGGGGCCGGTGGCTTCGGCGCCGGGTTCGGCTTCACCGACATCTTCGAGACCTTCTTCGGAGGTGCCGCCGGGGGCGCCGCGCGGGGTCCGCTGCCGCGTCAGCGTCGCGGCCAGGACGCGCTGATCCGGATCGAGATCGACCTGTCCGAGGCGGCCTTCGGCGGCCAGCGCGAGCTGCAGCTGGACACCGCCGTGGTCTGCCCGGTCTGTTCCGGCAGCTGCTGCCAGCCGGGCACCCAGCCGCAGATCTGCGACGTGTGCAAGGGCCGGGGCCAGACCCAGCGGGTGGCCCGCTCGTTCCTCGGCCAGGTGATGACCACCCAGGCCTGCGTCGCCTGCCAGGGCTTCGGCACCGTGATCCCCAGCCCCTGCCTGGAGTGCTCCGGCGAGGGCCGGGTGCGCTCGCGCCGCAGCCTGACCATCAAGGTGCCCGCCGGGGTCGAGACCGGCACCCGCATCCAGCTCTCCGGCCAGGCCGAGATCGGGCCCGGCGGTGGCCCGGCCGGTGACCTGTACGTCGAGATCGTGGAGCGTCAGCACGCGGTCTTCACCCGGCGCGGCGACGACATCCACTGCACCGTCGAGGTGCCGATGACGGCGGCCGCCCTGGGCACGACGATCGAGCTGGAGACCCTGGACGGGGTGGAGAGCTTCGAGGTCCGTTCCGGCGCCCAGGCCGGCGAGGCCACCACCATGCGCGGGCTGGGGGTCACCCACCTTCGCGGCGGGGGCCGGGGCGATCTGGTGGTGCACCTGGCGGTGGTCACCCCCACGAAGCTCGACGAGCAGCAGGAAGAGCTGCTGCGTCAGTTCGCCAAGCTGCGTGGCGAGGACCGTCCGGCAGGCCGGATGACTCCGGTGCACACCAGTGTGTTCTCGAAGCTGCGCGACCGCTTCTCCGGCCGCTGAGTCCAGAACTGAACCCAAGGACGTCTGTAAGCAAGTTTGTGGACGTCCGTGGGCGCCGGTGGGGTAGGGCCTTCGCGGCCAGGAAGATGAAGGCGGATTCATGACGCTGCCCAGGTTTTTCGCCGCGGAGGGCGCCCTGTCGGGGGTAGGCCCGCAGTCGGCCCTGGTGCTGGACGGTGAAGAGGGCCGGCACGCGGCCTCCGTACGGCGGATCCGAGCCGGGGAGACGGTCGAGCTGGCCGACGGCTCGGGTGTGGTTGCGCGTTGCGACGTCACCGCCAGCACCAAGGACCGGCTGGACCTGCTGGTCACCTCGGTCGAGCAGCACGAGCCCCCGGCGCTGCGGTTCGGCCTGGTGCAGGCGCTGGCCAAGGGCGGGCGGGACGAGCAGGCGGTCGAGACGGCCACCGAGGTGGGCGTCGATCTGGTGCTGCCCTGGCAGGCCGGCCGCAGCGTGTCCCGCTGGGAAGGGCCCAAGGTGGCCAAGAACGAGAAGCGCTGGGCCACGATCGCCCGTGAGGCCGCCAAGCAGTCCCGCCGTCCGCGCATCCCCGTGGTCGAGCCGCTGCGCAACACCTCGGCCCTGGCCAAGCGGCTGGCCGAGGCCGACCTGGCGCTGGTCCTGCACGAGGACGCGACCGTGCCGCTGGTCGAGGTGAAGCTGCCCGCGGCCGGTGAGGTGCTGCTGGTGGTGGGGCCCGAGGGGGGCATCGGGGAACCGGAACTCGCTGCTCTGACCGAGGCCGGGGCCACCCCGGTCCGGCTCGGCCCCGAGGTGCTGCGGACCTCCTCGGCCGGCCCGGTGGCGCTCGGGCACCTCGCCGCCGTCTCCGGGCGCTGGGCCTAAAAGGCGTCTGCGGCTGAAGAGGCTCGCTGCGGGGACGAGATGCGCTGTCACTGACGAGGTCTGCTGAGCTGGTCCACGCCCGCGATAGCGTGCCGCCTGTGACTGCTGACCCGGACTGCCTGTTCTGCAAGATCGTCGCCGGCGACATCCCGGCCGACATGGTCTACCGCGGCGACCGCGTGGTCGCCTTCCGCGACATCAAGCCCGCCGCCCCCACCCACATCCTGGTCGTGCCGGTCGACCACCACCCCGACGTGGTGCAGCTCGCCGCCCAAGACGAGCCGCTGCTGACCGAGCTGGTCACGGTGGCCGGGGAGATCGCCAAGGCCGAGGCCGGGGGCGAGTTCCGGCTGCTCTTCAACACCGGCGCCGGGGCCGGCCAGACCGTGTTCCACGTGCACGGCCACGTCCTGGCCGGACAGATCCAGGGCCTCGCGGGCTGAACCCCGCTCCGGGTCCGACTCTGATTCGGGGGTAAATCGGGGCGCCGTGGAATGGGGACGGCGGCTACGATCGTTGGCGTAAGCGCTGCCCACCAGCCGGGCAGCGAGCCGAACCCGGAAGGCGGGCGCAGCCCCAGCTCATGACGGAACCGAAGAGCGCTCCGCACAAGGGCGCGGAGGCCGTGCACCGGATCGTGGTGCCGTCCGAGGTCAACATGGTGGCCCTGCTGGGATCCCGGGACGAGGTTCTGCGGGCGATCGAGCGTGCCTTCACCCGGGCCGACGTCCACGTGCGCGGCAACGAGATCACCATCACCGGCCCGTTCGGCGAGGTGGCCCTGGTCGAGCGGCTGATCGACGAACTGCTCGCCGTCGTCGCCTCCGGCCAGGCCCTCACCCCGGACGCGGTGGAGCGGTCGATCAACATGCTCCGGCAGCAGACCGCCGAGCGGCCGGCCGACGTGCTCACCCTCAACATCCTGAGCAACCGCGGCCGCACGATCCGGCCCAAGACGCTGAACCAGAAGCGCTACGTCGACGCGATCGACCAGCACACGGTGGTGTTCGGGATCGGCCCGGCCGGTACCGGCAAGACCTACCTGGCGATGGCCAAGGCCGTGCAGGCGCTGCAGGCCAAGCAGGTCAACCGGATCATCCTGACCCGGCCCGCCGTGGAGGCGGGGGAGCGGCTGGGCTTCCTGCCCGGCTCCCTGACCGAGAAGATCGACCCGTACCTGCGCCCGCTCTACGACGCGCTGCACGACATGCTCGACCCGGATCTGATCCCGCGACTGATGGCCGCCGGGACGATCGAGGTGGCCCCGCTGGCCTACATGCGCGGACGCACGCTGAACGACGCCTTCATCGTCCTGGACGAGGCGCAGAACACCTCGCCCGAGCAGATGAAGATGTTCCTGACCCGGCTGGGCTTCCAGTCCAAGATCGTGGTCACCGGTGACGTGACCCAGGTCGACCTGCCCAGCGGCACGCAGTCCGGCCTGCGGGTGGTGCAGGACATCCTGGACGACGTGGAGGACATCCACTTCGCCCAGCTGACCAGCACCGACGTGGTCCGGCACCGGCTGGTCGGGGAGATCGTGGAGGCCTACGGCCGGTGGGACACCGAGCAGCAGGTGCAGCAGAGCGCCCGGGCCACCCGCCAGCCGCAGGACCGGATGGCCCCGCAGAACCGGATGGAACGGCGTAACCGCACCGGTCGGTAGGCCGGCCGTGTCCCCGGCCACCGGCGGCCAGCAGGCCGGTGGCTCGGGGACCTCCCGCGATGCGAGACAATGCCCAGGTGAGCATCGAGGTCAACAACGAGAGCGGCGTCGCCGTCGACGAGGCAGAGGTGGCCGCCCTGGCCCGCAGCGTCCTCGACGCGATGCGGGTGCACCAGCAGGCCGAACTGTCGATCGTGATGGTCGACGAGCCCTCGATGGAACAGTTGCACATCCAGTGGATGGACGAGCCGGGCCCGACCGACGTGCTGTCGTTCCCGATGGACGAGCTGCGCCCGGGGAAGGACGACGAGGAGCCCGAGCCCGGTCTGCTCGGTGACATCGTGCTCTGCCCGGCGGTCGCGCAGAAGCAGGCCCGCACGGCCGGTCACTCGTTCGAGGAGGAGCTGCTGCTCCTGACCACCCACGGGATCCTGCACCTGCTCGGCTACGACCACGCCGAGCCGGAGGAGGAGAAGGAGATGTTCGGGCTGCAGCGCAAGCTCCTGCTCACCTTCCTGGCCACCCAGGGCAAGGGCTAGTCGCCGGTGGTCGGTCTGGTCTTCATCGCACTGGTCCTCACCGTCGTGGCCGGTCTGGCCGCGGCGTCCGAGGCCGCGCTGTCCCGGATCGGCCGTTCGCACGCGGCAGACCTGCAGGCCCAGGGCCGGCGCGGTGCGGCCGCGGTGGTCAAGGTGGCCGACGAGCCCGCGCCGGTGCTCAGCGTGGCCACCCTGCTGCGGGTCACCGCCGAGGTGGGCGCGGTCGTCTCGGTCACGTTCGCCACGATCGAGGCGCTGGGCAACTACTACACCTCGGGCGTGGTGGCCGGGCTGATCATGGCCGCGGCCTCGTTCGTCATGGTCGGGGTGGGCCCGCGCACCCTGGGTAGGCAGTACGCCGACAACGTGGCGCTGATCGCGGCCCCGCCGCTGGTCGCGCTGACCACCGTGCTGGCCCCGCTGACCCGGCTGCTGGTGCTGATCGGCAACGCGGTCACTCCGGGCAGCGGGCTGCGCGACGGGCCGTTCGCCTCCGAGGCCGAGCTGCGCCAGGCGGTCGACATCGCCCAGGAGAGCCAGCTGATCGAGCTGGGCGAGCAGAAGATGATCCACTCGGTGATCGGTCTGGGCGACACCCTGGCCCGTGAGGTGATGGTGCCGCGCACCGACGTGGTGTCGGTCGACCGCGACCGGAACCTGCACGACGCGATGTCGCTGTTCCTGCGCTCCGGCTTCTCCCGGGTGCCGGTGGTGGGCGGCGGCCTGGACGATCCGGTCGGCATCCTCTACCTGAAGGACGTGGCCCGCCGGATGCACGAGCACCCCGACGCCGGGCTCACCCAGCGGGTCGAGTCGATCATGCGGCGGCCGGTGTTCGTGCCCGACAGCAAACCGGCCGACGAGCTGCTGCGCGAGATGCAGCACGCCGGTCACGCGGCGATCGTGGTGGACGAGTACGGCGGCACGGCCGGCCTGGTCACCATCGAGGACATCCTGGAGGAGATCGTCGGGGAGATCGCCGACGAGTACGACCGGGCCGAGATCGCGGTGGAGAATCTGCCCGACGGCCGCCGCCGGGTGAGCTCACGGATGCACCTGGACGACCTCGGGGAGCTGTTCGGCATCGAGATCGAGGACGAGGAGGTCGACACCGTGGGCGGTCTGCTGGCCAAGGGCCTGGGCCGGGTGCCGATCGCCGGTTCCACCACGGCGGTGCAGGGTCTCCTGCTCACCGCCGACACCTTCGAGGGCCGGCGGCACAGCCTGGCCACGGTCCTGGTCGGCCGGGACGACGACGCCCGGGCCGGCACCGAACCCGAGCTCGCCGAGGCACAGCCGGCAGCGGAAGGAAGCCATCCCCGATGACCACCCCGATGACCGGTACCCAGAAGAACGTCACGCTGGCCCTGAACGGCCTGCTGCTCGTCGTTTTCGTCGGCTCCGCGCTGCGCGGCGGCTGGTGGCTGCTCCTGCTGGTGCTGGCGATCTCCCCGGCGATGCGGATCTACCGGGTCTACCGCCCGGCCGATCCGTCGCGGGTGGCCGAGCGGTTCACCGAGCCGGGCGGGCACCGGGTGGTGCTCCAGGTCGCCGGGCCGAACCCGATCGCGGTGATCCGCGAGATCCGCCGCACCACCGGGCTGGACCTGCGCGCCGCCAAGCAACTCCTCGACGAGGCCCCCACCATCGTCAAGGAGAACCTCAGCGAGTCCAGCGCGGGCCTGGTCGCCGACCACCTGCAGAAGGCCGGGGCCCGGGCCCTGGCCGCACCCATCGGAGAAAAGTGACGAACACGCCCGACACCCAGCACCGGTCCGGCTTCGCCTGCCTGGTCGGCAGGCCCAACGCGGGCAAGTCGACGCTGACCAACGCCCTGGTCGGCGAGAAGATCGCGATCACCTCGGACCGCCCGCAGACCACCCGGCACACCATCCGCGGCATCGTGCACCGGCCGGACGCCCAGCTCGTGCTGGTCGACACCCCCGGCCTGCACCGCCCGCGCACACTGCTCGGCGAGCGGCTGAACGACCTGGTGCGCGAGACCCTGCTGGAGGTCGACGTGGTCGGCTTCTGCCTGCCCGCCGACGAGAAGATCGGCCCGGGCGACAAGTTCATCGCCCGCGAGCTGAAGGAACTGCGCCGCACCCCGATCGTCGCCATCGTGACCAAGTCCGACAAGGTCAAGCCGCAGCGTCTGGCCGAGCACCTGCTCGAGGTCCAGGAGCTGATGGAGTCGGACGACATCATCCCGGTCTCCGCGGTCGACGGGTTCCAGGTCGGCGCCCTGGTAAACGTGCTCATGGGGCACCTGCCCGAGGGCCCGCGGATGTACCCGGACGACGAGCTCACCGACGAGCCCGAGAACGTGATGATCGCCGAGCTGGTGCGCGAGGCCGCGCTGGAGGGTGTGCGGGACGAGCTGCCGCACAGCCTGGCGGTGGTGGTCGAGGAGGTCAGCGAGCGCGAGGGCCGGCCGCAGAGTGCGCCGCTGCTCGACGTGCACGTGCTGCTCTACGTGGAGCGCGACAGCCAGAAGGCGATCGTGATCGGCCGCGGCGGGAGCCGGCTGCGCGAGGTCGGCACCAAGGCCCGCAAGGAGATCGAGGCCCTGCTGGGCACCCGCATCCACCTGGACATCCGGGTCAAGGTGGCCAAGGACTGGCAGCGCGACCCGAAACAGATGCAGCGGCTGGGGTTCTGAGTGGCGGCGCCCCGAGGGGTGCCGCCGGAGACCGCCAGACGCAGGCTGGGCCTGTTCGCAGACCTGACCCCGCTGCGCCACAGCCCGGCCTACCGTCGGCTGTGGCTGGGCACGTTGCTGTCCTCGGTCGGCGCCCAGCTGACCACGGTGGCGGTCGGTCTGCAGGTCTACGACCTCAGCGGATCCAGCTTCAGCGTGGGCCTGGTCGGCCTCTTCGCGCTGGTGCCGCTGGTGGTGTTCGGCCTGTACGGCGGGTCGGTCTCCGACGCCTTCGACCGCCGCAAGGTTCTGCTGGTCAGTTCCGGCGGGCTCTTCGTGACCGCCCTGTGTTTCGCGGCGCAGGCCTGGGCCGGGCTGAACCAGGTCTGGCTGCTGTACGGCCTGGTGGCGGTGCAGAACGGGTTCTGGGCGGTGAACTCACCGGCCCGGATGGCGATCCTGCCGCGGCTGCTGCCGAAGGAGATGCTGCCCGCCGCGAACGCGCTGTCCACCCTGGGCAACAGCGTGGGGATGACGCTGGGCCCGCTGCTGGCCGGGTTCTCGGTCAGCCACCTGGGTTTCGGCGGTACCTACTTCAGCGAGGTGCTGCTGCTCGGCGTCGCCCTGACCACCCTGGTGGCCCTGCCCGCGATGCCGCCGCTGGGCGAGGTGCGGCGTTCCGGGCTGGCCTCGGTGCTGGAGGGCCTGAACTATCTGCGCACCCGCCCGAACGTGCGGATGACGTTCCTGGTCGACCTGGTCGCGATGATCTTCGGCATGCCGCGCGTGCTGTTCCCGGCGCTCGGTGCGGTGGTGATCGGCGGTGGGGCCACCACGGTCGGCGTGCTCTCGGCCGGGATCGCCACCGGCGCGGTGCTGGCCGGGGTCCTTTCCGGTCCGCTCGGCCGGGTGCGCCGTCAGGGTCTGGCGGTGCTGGTCGCGATCGTGGCCTGGGGCGCCAGCATCGTGGGTTTCGGCGTGGTGGTCGGCCTCTCGTCCGGCCCGGACGCGGGTGGCGGGGCGCACTGGCTGCTCTGGCCGGCTTTCGGGCTGCTGGTGCTGTCCGGCGTGGCCGACTCGGTCAGCGGCATCTTCCGCAGCACGATCCTTCAGACCGCCACCCCGGACCACATGCGCGGCCGTCTACAGGGCGTTTTCGTAGTGGTCGTCGCGGGTGGGCCACGGCTGGGTGACCTGGCTGTCGGGTCGGCGGCCGACCTCACGAGCGAGAGCGTCGCGGCGATCGCCGGGGGCCTGACCTGCATCGCGCTGGTCGTGTTCCTCGGCCTGCGGAACCCACGTTTCGCCCGGTACGACGCGCATAGTCCCGAGGCCTGACGGGCGGGTGTCCGCCGAGCGGGGGTAGGCCGGCGCGGGCTCGTACGAATCGGTGAGCTGACCTACTGGGGGCACCTCCCAGCCCCCTAGGGGCTGGGGGACCATTGTTCGTCGTGCCCATGAGCCGAGCCGGCCTGTCCGGGCCAGCCACCCCACCACCACGCCCAGCACGGCGCCGATCAGTCCGCCCAGGCCATTGGTGATCACGTCGTCCACGTCGGTGGCCCGGCTGTAGATCGGCAGCTGCAGGATCTCCACGCCGATCGAGACCAGCGTGGCGAGGGCCGCGCAGAGCAGCATCCGGCGGCGTAGGGCCAGATACAGGAAGAAGCCCAGGGGGATGAACATGGCCACGTTCCCGCCGAGGTAGATCAGGAGGTCGGCCGGGTCGTGGGTGTAGCGCTGCAGCGTGCCGAACGGCTCCAGCTGCAGGCGGCCGGGGCTGGTGGCACCCGAGCGACGGGTGAGCGTGCTGATCGCGATCACCCCGAGCGAGCCGGCCACCAGGCACAGGGCCCAGACCTGCAGGCCGCGCACCGGTCTGCGGTTGCGCAGCAGCACGGCGGCAGCGAGCGCCACCCCCGCCACGACGATGTCGAGCGCGAGCTGCAGACCGAAGCTGCCGCCGAAGGCCAGCGCGTTCTCGAACCAGTACCCGTCGGCGACGGGGACAAGGGATTTCAGGGTGACCACCGGCTCATGATGGGAAGGCGGCACTGAGAAGTCCCTGAGGCAAACATCCGTAGCCGCTGAGATCCCACCGGATGCAGCAGTCAGGCGGTTCGATTGTCGCCAGGGGCAAATGCGTGTGTAACCTGTCGACCGTGCGTTCGGAGCTTCTCCTCCTTGGTCGCCGCGGCGGGACCTGCTAGGCCGGTCCTCTCGTCGCGGTGGTTTTCTGCATGCCGGCCGATCGTCCCTTTACCTCAGCCCAGCAGAAGAGGCCCGAAGCCATGAAGAACACCCAGAAGCCCTCCGGCATGCCTGTCCACAAGTACGTGCCGTTCCACGAGCTGATCGATGTCGCCGTGGAGAACCGCACCTGGCCGGACAAGCGGATCGAGGTGGCGCCCCGCTGGTGCGCCGTCGACCTGCGCGACGGCAACCAGGCCCTGATCGACCCGATGAACTCCGAGCGCAAGCGCCGGATGTTCGACCTGCTGGTCCGCATGGGCTACAAGGAGATCGAGGTCGGCTTCCCGGCCGCCAGCCAGACCGACTTCGACTTCGTACGGGAGCTGATCGAGGGCGGTCACATCCCCGACGACGTGACCATCCAGGTGCTGACCCAGGCCCGGGACGCGTTGATCGAGCGCACCTTCGAGTCGATCCGCGGTGCCAAGCAGGCCATCGTGCACCTGTACAACTCCACCTCCACGCTGCAGCGCAAGGTGGTGTTCAACACCGACGAGGACGGCATCGTCGACATCGCGCTGAACGGCGCGCGGCTGTGCAAGAAGCTGGCCGACGAGATGGTCGGCACCGACGTGTACTTCGAGTACTCGCCGGAGTCGTACACCGGCACCGAGCTGGAGTTCGCCAAGCGCATCTGCAACGAGGTGCTGGCGGTGTTCGAGCCCACGCCCGAGCGCAAGGTGATCATCAACCTGCCCGCGACGGTCGAGATGGCCACGCCCAACGTGTACGCCGACTCGATCGAGTGGATGAACCGGAACCTGGCCTTCCGGGAGAACGTGATCCTGTCGCTGCACCCGCACAACGACCGGGGCACCGCGGTGGCCGCGGCCGAGCTGGGCTACCAGGCCGGTGCCGACCGGATCGAGGGCTGCCTGTTCGGCAACGGTGAGCGCACCGGCAACGTCTGCCTGGTCACGCTGGGGATGAACCTGTTCAGCCAGGGCATCGATCCGCAGATCGACTTCTCCGACATCGACGAGATCCGCCGCACGGTCGAGCACTGCAACCAGCTGAAGGTGGCCGAGCGCCACCCCTACGGCGGCGACCTGGTCTACACCGCGTTCTCCGGCTCCCACCAGGACGCGATCAAGAAGGGCATGGAGGCGCTGAACGCCTCGGCCGCGGCGGTCGGCAAGACCGTCGAGGACGTGGTCTGGGAGGTTCCGTACCTGCCGATCGACCCGCACGACGTGGGCCGCTCGTACGAGGCCGTGGTGCGGGTGAACAGCCAGTCCGGCAAGGGCGGCGTCGCCTACCTGATGAAGAACGAGTACCAGCTGGACCTGCCCCGCCGCCTGCAGATCGAGTTCAGCCAGGTGGTGCAGAAGCACACCGACTCCGAGGGCGGCGAGGTCACCCCGGGCCAGCTGTACACGATCTTCTCGGACGAGTACCTGCCGGCGGCGGCCCGTCAGTGGGGCCGCTACGCGCTGAAGTCGATGCAGCACACCAGCGACGAGAACGGCACCGACCAGCTGCGGGTGGAGATCGTCGACGACGGCGCCCCGTTCACCCTGCAGGGCACCGGCAACGGCCCGATCGCGGCCTTCGGTGACGCGATGGCCGGGCACGGCGTGTCGGTGCGGGTGCTGGACTACAGCGAGCACGCGATGAGCGCCGGCGGCGACGCCAAGGCCGCGGCCTACGTCGAGTGCCAGGTCGGCGAGCAGGTGCTGTGGGGCGTGGGCATCGACGAGAACATCGTGCGGGCCTCGCTGAAGGCCGTGCTGTCGGCGGTCAACCGGTCCGTAGGCCGCTGACTTTCGGTGAATTGATGACGCGGGTGGTCGCCTTTGGGCGGCCACCCGCGTCATCGGTTCCAATGGAGGACGCCGGCGAGCCGCCGGCTTCCCAGGCCCCGGCTTCGCAACCCCGCCGGCTTCTCAGGCCGGGCTTCTCAGGCCGGGCTTCGCTGGCCCGGCTTCCCAGGCCCCGGTTTCGCAGGCCCGGTTTCGCAGGCCCGGTTTCGCTGGCCCCGGCTACGCAACCCCGGCTTCTCGGGCTCCGGCTTCGCAGGCCCGGCTTCTCGGGCTCCGGCTTCGCAGGCCCGAGCTTCGCAGGCTGGGCTTCGCACCCGCGGGCTTCGCTGGCCCGGCTTCCCAGGCCCCGGCTTCGCAGGCCCGGAGCGGTCGGCCGGCGCAGCCTCCGGTCCGACCAGGGTTTCCATTTTTTCTGGCGAGACGATCGAGCAGATCCAGAGGCTCGTGGCTTTATGCATCGTCCGCAGCTGACGAAAATCGCCTCCCCGGCCTCGGGACCATGGGTGCGCGTATCCGTCGAAATCGCTGTACCCGGCACCTCACGTTCGGGCCGTCCACTGCGTTTACTTGGTATGAGGGAGAATCGCAGGCGTGCCGGTCATCTATCGAGACGAAGCGATCGTGCTTCGCGCCCAGAAGCTGGGCGAGGCCGATCGCATCGTCACGTTGCTCACCCGCGAGCACGGCCAGGTCCGGGCGGTGGCCAAGGGCGTGCGCAAGACCATGTCCCGCTTCGGCGCCCGCCTCGAGCCGTTCATGCTGATCGACGTGCAGCTGTACGAGGGCCGCTCGCTGGACACGGTTACCCAGGTCGAGACCATCGGCCCCTACGGCCTGGCGATCGTGGCCGACTACGCCCGCTACACCGCGGCCACGGCCATGCTGGAGACCGCCGAGCGCCTGACCGAGACCGAACGCGAGCCCGCCCTGCAGCAGTTCCTCCTGCTCGCCGGGGGCCTGCGCACCCTGGCCCAGAACCTGCACGAGCCCGGCCTGGTGCTCGACGCCTACCTGATCCGCTCCCTCGCTGTGGCCGGCTGGGCCCCCAGCTTCACCGACTGCGCACGCTGCGGCCAGACCGGCCCGCACCGCGCCTTCTCCCTGGCCATGGGCGGCGCCGTCTGCCCCTCCTGCCGCCCCCCGGGCTCGGCTGCGCCCCACCCCGAAACCCTGCAACTGTTGTCCGCCCTGCTCACCGGCGACTGGACGAGCGCCGACGCCAGCGAAGCCCGCCGCCGCCGCGAGGCCAGCGGGCTGGTGGCTGCCTACCTGCAGTGGCACGTGGAGCGGCGGGTGCGGTCGCTGCGCTGGGTCGAGCGTGAAGGCGACCAGTTGGGCCCGGACCTGCCCCGGGGCCGGAGCGAGGCTGGGGCAAGAAGCGTGGCTGGGGCGAGAAACGAGACCGGGGCGAGAAACGAGACCGGGGCAAGGAACGAGGCGCGGGCGGGGAGTGAGGCGCGGGCGGGGAGTGAGGCGCGGCAGAGAAGCGAGGCAGGTGCCCGGAAGCCGGGCCTCGACGTCGCCGCGATCGAACGAGCCCAGGCCGCCGTGGCGCCAGCAGATCCCCCCGGCTGGTAGGCCGGATCTGTCGGCCTGACCGGGTGCTGACGAGCCGTCCAGTTGCTGAGGCGCCCGATGATCAGGCTGGTGCCGCCGTGCCGCCGTGCCGCCGTGCCGCCGTGCCGCCGTGCCGCCGTGCCGCCGTGCCGCCGTGCCGCCGTGCCGCCGTGCCGCCGTGCCGCCGTGCCGCCGTGCCGCCGTGCCGAGGTGCCGAGGTGCCGAGGTGCCGAGGTGCTGAGGTGCCGCCGTGCTGAGGTGCCGCCGTGCTGAGGTGCCGAGGTGCTGAGGTGCCGAGGTGCTGAGGTGCCGCCGTGCCGAGGTGCCGCCGTGCGGCTGCCGCCGTGCCGCCGTGCGGCTGCCGCCGTGCCGCCGTGCGGCTGCCGCCTGCTCCTGCCGCCTGCTGATGCCGCTGTCGCGGTGGCGTACTGCGGCTGTTGTGCTGCCGTTGTCTCCGGCGTGCTGGGGTGGGGAGTTGGCCGGGGACGTGGGTGGGAAGTTGATTGCGGTGAGGCTGCCGCCGCGCTGCCGTGCCGCGGCTGTTTGCCGTTGTCTCGGCGTGCTGGGGTGGGGAGTTGGCCAGGGCGTGGGCGGGAAGTTGGGTGCGGTGGCCAGGCCGTTCTGGTCAGCGATGGTCGCCGCTGCCGCCCAGCACTCCGCGGTTCTTGCGGTCGGTGACCTTGGTCAGGTTGGCGGTGGCGATGTCGTCCAGTGAGAGGTCGAGGTAGTTGGCCAGGACGGCCAGGTACCAGAGCACGTCGCCCAGTTCCTTGGCGATGTCCTCTCGGTCGATGCGGGTCTCGTCGCTCTCCTGGTCGCGGATCCACTTCTTGAACTTCTCGGCGATCTCGCCGGACTCGCCGACCAGGCCGAGGACCAGATGCAGCAGTTCGTTCGGCTTCTCGCGGGAGGCCGCGGTCAGGAGGGCCCTGCGCTGGTAGTCGTCCAGGTCCATGGCGGGTCAGTATGCCCGCGCGGCCGGTGGGCAGGCCGGTGATCGGGCCGGGGGTCGGGTCAGGTGGGTCGGGGGAGGGGGCTGGGCCGGACTACGATCGCTGCCGCCCCTGATCCGCCGTTCTGAAGAGGTCTTCCGTTGGCGCTTCGCCGTCGCCAGGCACTGCCGGTCCGCACCACCCCGCCGATCGCGCCCCCGCCCCACCCCTCCGGGGCCCGGCCGCCCGCGATCCCGGCCGAGCTGGTGCCCAAGCATGTCGCTGTCGTCATGGACGGTAACGGGCGCTGGGCGAACCAGCGGGGGCTGAGCCGGACCGAGGGGCACAAGATGGGGGAGGCCTCGCTGCTGGACGTGGTGGCGGGGGGGATCGAGATCGGCGTGAAGCACATCTCGGCCTACGCGTTCTCCACCGAGAACTGGAAGCGCTCGCCGGAGGAGGTGCGCTGGCTGATGGGCTTCAACCGGGACGTCATCCGGCGCCGGCGTGACGAGATGCACGAGTGGGGGGTGCGGGTGCGCTGGGCCGGGCGCCGCCCCAAGCTCTGGGCCAGCGTGATCAAGGAGCTCGAGGTCGCCGAGGAGCTGACCCGGGGCAACGACGTGATCACCCTCACCATGTGCGTCAACTACGGCGGCCGGGCCGAGATCGCCGATGCCGCGCGCACCATCGCCCAGCTCGCCGTGGAGGGCAAGATCGATCCCGACCGGATCGACGAGCGCACCATTCAGAAGTACCTCGACGAGCCCGACCTGCCTGACGTGGACATGTTCCTGCGCTCCTCCGGCGAGCAGCGCACCTCCAACTTCATGCTGTGGCAGTCCGCCTACGCCGAGATGATTTTCATGGACGTGCTCTGGCCCGACGTGGACCGGCGGACGCTCTGGGAGGCCGTGCAGATCTACGCCGAGCGGGACCGGCGTTACGGCGGCGCGGTGGACAAACCCACCGCCTGACCCAGTTCGGGACGGGCGGAATACCGAGAACGGTTCTCAGGTTCTTCTGCATGCGACCGGAACGGCCGGGCGTGTGAAGGAGTGATCGAGATGGCGAGCCGCACCGAACTGCGACCGATCGTGAAGCTGCGTTCGACGGCGGGCACCGGGTACACCTACGTGACCCGTAAGAGCCGCCGCAACGACCCCGACCGGCTGGTGCTGCGCAAGTTCGACCCGGTGGTCCGGCAGCACGTGGACTTCCGCGAAGAGCGCTGATCCCGGCGGCTCCGCGTCGGAGCCGACCACAACCAAAACCAGAGGACGCCCCACACGACTCGTGTGGGGCGTCCTCAGTTTGGTCTGTCAGGCCCGGGCTGCGGCCTGGCATTCGGCGCAGATGCCGGTGATCTCGACGACGTGGTCGACGTCGGCGAAGCCGTTGGCGGCGGCCACCTTCTGCGCCCACTTCTCGATCGAGGGGCTCTCCACCTCGACCGTGCGCCGGCACGAACGGCACAGCAGGTGGTGGTGGTGCCCGCGGCTGCACCGGCGGTACATCGACTCGTTGTCGGTGCTCTTCAGCACGTCGACCTCGCCGTCCTCGGCGAGTTGCTGCAGGGTGCGGTAGACGGTGGCCAGCCCGACGCCGTCGCCGCCCTCACGCAGGATGGTGTGCAGCTGCTGTGCACTGACGAACTCGTTCACTTCGTCGAGCGCCGCCGAGACGGCCACCCGCTGCTTCGTCTCGCGCCGGTTCGTGCTCATGAGGTCAAGCTTTTCATGTAAGGGCACCCTCAGGGGAGTCTGGTTCGCGCAGGGCGCAGGGGTAACGTGGCGAAGGTGTTCGTAGTCACCAGATATCGCGTGCCCGCGCCGGAATCGGAAGAGTTCGCCGCCCTCGCCCGCGAGGCCCTGGCCGCGCTCGCCGAGCGGCCGGGCTGCCTGGAGGGGCGGGTGGCGCGTTCCATCGACGAACCCGACCTGTGGGTGCTCTCCACCCGCTGGGAGACGGTGGGTGCCTACCGTCGTGCGCTGTCTCACCCGGAGGTGAAGATCCGGGCCGTGCCCCTCATGTACCGGTGCATCGACGAGCCCACCGCCTTCGAGGACCTGCTCACCTGGGCGCCGGAGCAGGGGCTGGCCGAGCACGAGAGCGATCTGATCGTGGAATAGGCGCGCGTCGTCGGCGAAACCTCGTCGAAGGCTGTCGGTGGGGGCAGATACGCTACGTGAAGTCAGAAATCAAGAGTCCGCCGACAACCAGCCGGATGGAGTGAGCCGAACGTGGCCGCCAAGCAGGAATCCCGCCTCGATGCAGTCGTCAATCTCAGCAAGCGCCGGGGGTTCGTCTTCCCCAGCGGTGAGATCTACGGCGGTACCCGCTCGGCCTGGGACTACGGCCCGCTCGGCGTCGAGCTGAAGGAGAACATCAAGCGCCAGTGGTGGCGCTACATGGTCACCAGCCGCGACGACATCGTCGGTCTGGACTCCTCGGTCGTCCTGCCCCGCCAGGTGTGGGAGGCCTCCGGTCACGTCGACGTGTTCACCGACCCGCTGATCGAGTGCCAGTCGTGCCACCGTCGCTACCGGGCCGACCACCTCGAGGAGGAGTTCGAGGAGAAGAAGGGCCGCCCGGCCACCTCGATGGACGAGATCGCCTGCGCGAACTGCGGCACCCGCGGCGCGTGGACCGAGCCCAAGCAGTTCAGCGGCCTGATGAAGACCTACCTCGGTGTGGTCGAGGACGAGTCCGGCCTGGCCTACCTGCGCCCGGAGACGGCGCAGGGCATCTTCGTCAACTTCAAGAACGTCTACCAGGCCGCCCGCCGCAAGCCGCCGTTCGGCATCGGCCAGATCGGCAAGTCGTTCCGCAACGAGATCACCCCGGGCAACTTCATCTTCCGCACCCGCGAGTTCGAGCAGATGGAGATGGAGTTCTTCGTCGAGCCCGGCAGCGACGAGGAATGGCACCAGTACTGGATCGACCACCGGATGGCCTGGTACACCGACCTCGGCCTGAGCCCGGACAACCTGCGCCTGTACGAGCACGCCAAGGAGAAGCTCTCGCACTACTCCAAGCGCACGGTCGACATCGAGTACCGCTTCGGCTTCACCGGTTCGGAGTGGGGTGAGCTGGAGGGCATCGCCAACCGCACCGACTTCGACCTGAAGATCCACAGCGAGAAGTCCGGCGTCGACCTGAGCTTCTTCGACCAGGCCAGCAACACCCGCTACCTGCCCTACGTGATCGAGCCGGCGGCCGGTCTGACCCGCTCGCTGATGGCGTTCCTGGTCGAGGCCTACGCCGAGGACGAGGCGCCCAACACCAAGGGCGGTGTGGACAAGCGCACGGTGCTGAAGCTCGACCACCGGCTGGCCCCGGTCAAGGCCGCGGTGCTGCCGCTGTCGCGCAACGCCGACCTCTCGCCCAAGGCCCGCGACCTGGCCGCCGAGCTGCGCCGCTCGTGGAACGTCGACTTCGACGACGCGCAGGCCATCGGCCGTCGGTACCGCCGCCAGGACGAGATCGGTACGCCGTACTGCATCACCGTCGACTTCGACACCCTCGAGGACGAGGCGGTCACGATCCGCTCCCGCGACACGATGGAGCAGGAGCGCGTGCCGCTGAACGGGGTCACCGCCTGGCTGGGCGCCCGCCTCCCGGGCTGCTGAGACTGCGCTCCGCTGACCGGCCGTCGCGCAAAGTGCCTGCGCGGCGGCCGGTCCGGTTCGCCTCCGGTCGGAGTCGAACACCTGTTCCGGTACATTTCGCCAGTGCTCAACCTGGATGCCGTCGACTGGTCGGGGCTGACCCATGCCCACGGCGAGGCCGATGACGTGCCGCTGCTGCTCACGCGGTTGCGCGAGGGGGAGTGGGACGACTGGAACGATGCGGTGGACGAGCTCTACGTCGCCCTGATGCACGACCGGGTGGCGCACCCGGCGACCCTGGCCGCGCTGCCGTTCCTGGTGCAGGTGGCGCTGGACCGGGAGTCGGAGGGACGGCTCGGGGCGCTGCAGCTGATCGACCACTACACCGGATTCGCCGCCGACTGCGGGCCTCAGGCCGTCGCCGCGCTGGAACGGGCCACTCGCGACCTGGCCGAACTGGTGCACGATCCCGAGCCCGAGGTGCGCCGGGCGGTCTACGGCTCGGCCCCCGACTGGCCGGACCCGGTGTCGCTGCTGCGGGCCCGGCTCGACGCCGAGGCCGATGCAGAGCTGCTGGTCGACCTGGTCACCGCGCTGGCCCGGCGGGGCGTGCTCACCGCGGCCGACCTGGACACCTTCGCGGCCCGCGGGCAGGACGAGGTGGTCTTCAGCGGGGCCTGGGCGATGATGCTGGCCGGTTCGCAGTCGCCGGAGGCGATCGAGTACCTGGCCCGGTTGTGGAGCGCGCAGGCCAGGGTGAACTACGGCGCCGGTGACGGCTATCCGCTCTGCGACCTGGTCGAGAAGGTCTCCGGGCGGGCGCTTGCGCTGCTGGACCGCCTCGGCGAGACGCAGGCCGTCTCCCTGGCCGAACTGGCCTGGGCCTGGCACGACGCAGCGGTGCTCGCCCGCTCGGCGTACGCGCCGGCCTCGCGGGCTCTGCTCGGCCTGATCGCCCGGGCCGGGCAGGAGGATGCGGCGGATCTGCTGGCCGCGATGCTGCCGCTGCTGCCGGAAACCCAAGACCGGCAGGAAGCCGCCGATGCGGTGTACGGCCTGCTGGAACGCTGTGCCGACCCGGCGTCCGACCTGCTGGCTGCTTTCGCCACGGCCCTTTTCGCTCTTCGGGACACCCGCTGGTCCGGCCCTGCCCTGGCTGCGACGCGGGGCGAGCCGCCGTGGATCGCAGTCGGCGCGCAGTCGGTCGAGTTCGCTTCCGCCCTGGAGTCTTTCAAACAGAGGACGGGTGTGGGCCCGTGGGCCCACAGCGGTCTGCTCGAGTTGGTGAAAGTTGCGATCACTGCCTGGCCGGGCACCGCTGATGCCTGGACCGCACTGCTCGAGTCTCTGCCGCCGTCCTCTGATCTGGTCGAGGTGCTGTTGAGCGGCGGGGTGCCGTCGAAGGCGGCGCTGCGGCTGCTGGCCCGTACGGCGGCCGAGCGGCCGGGGGTCTTCGACGTGGCGACCTATCAGGTGGTGCAGGAACTTCCGGTCTCGGCCGGTGATTCCGGGGCCTGGTTGCTGGTGCTTCAGGCCCTGCTCGGTTCCGGCGACGCAGCGGCGTTCGCCCGGGCCTGGCGGATGAGCGAGTCCGGGGCGGGGGAGGACGAGCTGCTGCGGATCTGGGCCACCCACCCGTCGGCCGAGCTCGAGCAGGTCTGCCTCGACCTGGCCACCCGCACCACCTGGGGCACCCACCGCAGCCGCGCGGTCCAGGTGGCGGCCCTGCAGATCCTCTTCGCCCCGGTGCTTTCCGGCCGCGACGCCGACCCGGATCCTGTGCAAACCCTGTGGAAGGTGCTGCTTTCGCTGACGCCGCAGCTGGGCGTGTGCTTCGGGGCGGCGGTCGAGCTGGGCAACCGGCTGGTCACCGTCCGGCCGCAGTGGAGGGCCGAATGGGTGGCGCGGCTGAATGATCTCGTGGGGCAGGAGCGTCCGGCCGGGGCGGTCGCGATCGAGGCACTGCAGGCGCTCGGTGCGGCTGATCCGCAGACCGCGGTGGTCGAGGTGCTGGCCGATCTGCAGGCCCTGGCGGGGACCCGGAAGGGGATTCACACGGTGCCGGCCGCGGCCCGGGTGATCCACCGGGCTCTGGCCGAGAGTCCCGAACTGCGGCCCCGGGTGGCCGGATCGCTGACCGCCCTGATCGACTGCGACGAGCGGGTCCTGGCACCGGGAGACATAACTCTGGACTCGTATCTTGTCCGGACACTTGAGAAAGCGCTCTGAAAAACCACAGCTCAATGTGCCCACCTGACCCCGGAACGTCACAGTAGTCAGACCGATACCAGCTTGGTACGCGTGGTGCATCAAGCCTTGACTGTCGCCTCGCTACTCTGCGGTCATGATCGATTCGCTCGACGAGATCGACTGGTCCCGCCTCGAACACGCTTACGGCAACGCCGGTGACACCCCTGGTCTGGTCCGGCAACTGAGGAAGGACGACTGGTCGGAGGCCGTCGAGGAACTGCTCGGGTCGATCCTCTACCAGGGCGGGGTGTACCCGGCCACGCTGGCGGCGCTTCCGTTCCTGGTCGAGGTGGCTCTGGACGATCAGGCTCCCGGGCGGCTGGGGGCCCTGCAGCTGCTGTACTTCTACGGGCAGTCGGTGGCTGCCGGGGCCGGTCAGGAAGATCCGTCGTTCCAGGCCGAAGCACGCGCAGGGCTTGATCGTTCGGCCCGGTCGCTGGCACCGCTGGCCGAGGATCCTGATCCGGACGTCCGGGCCGGGGTGTACGAGTGCGCCTGCTACTGGCCGGACGCCGGAGCCGATCAGTCGGTCGGGCGAATGTTACGGGCGCGTTTCGCGGCGGAGACGGATCTCAGGGCGCGGGTGGCCCTGATGGAGCCGATGGCCCGGCATCGGGTGCTCGGGCCGGCCGATCTGACCACGCTGACCGAAACCGGGCAGGACGACGTACTGTTCGCCGCGGTCTGGTGCGCGCTCGCCGTGGATCTTGAAATGCCTTCGGTGCTGGAGCATCTCGTGCGGTTGTGGCCCTCGCACGCAGCCCACTATCCCGGTCTCGGGGCGTCCAACTCGCTGGCTCTGCTGGTGCAGCGGGCCGGTCCCCGGGCCCTGCCGCTGCTCGAGGTGCTGGCCGAACGACTCGAGACGGAAACCGGAGCGCAGATGGGTGTGGGAGTGGGGGATCTCGCCTACGCCTGGTGCGACGTGGCCCAGATCTCGCGTTCAGCAACCCCTTCCGCGGTGCAGGCGCTGATCGACCTCGCCCAGCGGGAAGAATCGCCCGACGTACAGGCGGCCCAGCAGATCGTGGCGGCCTTCGCGGCGGTGCTGCCGGCCGCCGAGGAGCAGAAAAGCTCGATTACGGACGTCCTCGCTCACCTTCTCGACAACGTGAGCACCAACGAACCCAAGGACGTTCGTGCTCATCTGGCGCTACAAGCGTCCATTGTTTCGCTGTTGTTCGTACTGGAAGACCCCCGCTGGGCCGCGCCCGCCCGGGAGGCGGTCGCCACCGGCGAGCACCTGATGGTCAGCACCGGCCTCAACGGCAGCACGAGCCTGCCCGTGCTGCTCGCCCGGGTGTCCGCGTCGCGCCCGGTGGCCTGGGCGAGGGCCGATCTGACGGAGGTGGCCCGGACCGCCCTGGCCGCCCGGCCGACCGCCGACGGATCGTGGGCCGAGGTGCTCAGCCAGCTCCCGCCGTCCGAAGCCGTGGTCGACGTGCTTCTGCAGGCACTCGCCGCGACCCCGCAGCCCTCGCCCGAGCCGGTGGTGCTGAAGGCGCTGACCCAGCTGGCGGTGGTCGACCCGCAGGTCTTCACCGAGGCCGCCCGCGCCCGGATCCGCGAACTGCCTCCGGCCGAGAACGAGGCCGGCGCCTGGCTTCTCACGCTGCAGACCTGGCTCGACCCGGCCAGCTCCGACCCGGGCGAAACCTTCGACCGGGTCTGGCAACTGGCCGGGCGCCGGTTCGGGGCCGACGAGTTGTTGCGAGCCTGGTCGCACTTCCCCTCCCCGGCCCTGCTGCGGGCCGCCCAGGAGGAGTTCACCGGGTGGGCCCGGGACTCGCTGCCGGACCGGCATCTTCAGCTGGTCGCGGCCTCGGTCATGCTCGGCACCGGTGACCCGGCGCGGATCCGGGCCGCCTGGCCGACGGTGCAGGCGGTGATCGACCGGGCCGGTGAGCCGCTGGCCGAGGCGGCCTCGATCGCCGGGCGCATGGTGCACCTGGTTCCCGAGCTCGGCCCGGAATGGCTGGACCAGCTGTGGGACATCGCCGACCACGGGCGCCAGACCTGGTCGGAACCGGATCACGTGGCCACCGCGGTGGCCCTGGCGCACCTGCTCGAGGAGAACGAGATGACGGCCGAGGAGGCCGTGGAGCGAGCCCTGGCGGTGGAGGCGGAGGCGGCCCGCAGCGGCCGGGTGGTGCGGGTGACCCCGGTGGTGGCCGGGCTGCTCGACCGGGCCTTGGTGCTGCGCCCGGACCTGCACCCGCGGGTGGCCGAAGCGCTGGAGCCGCTGATCTGCGGTGACGAGCGGATCCCGAGCGCGGCCGACGAGATCGCGACCGACGCGTACCTGGTGCGGATCCTCGCCGACGTGGCCTTCCGGGGGCGCACCGATGGATGATGCGCGGTATGACGCGTAGCGGAGAGTTCGACGCCATCCTCTTCGACGCCGGGGGAGTGCTGGTCACTCCGAGCCCGGAAGGACTGGCCCCGGTGGTGGCCCGGTTCGGCGGCTCGAGCGAGCGGGAGGTGCACCAGAAGGCGCACTTCGCCGGGGCGCACGCGATGGACCACGCCCGCGCCGACGGCGACAAGTCCGACTGGGAGGCCTACGCCCGGGCCTATCTGCGCACCACCGGGGTGGCCGAGGAACGGCACGAGGAAGCCCTGGAGGCGTTCTTCGAGGGCTTCAACCAGACCATGTGGCGCGAGCCGGTGCCCGACGCGGCCCGGACGCTGCTCTCCCTGGAGGAGCGGGGCGTGCCGATCGGGATCGTGTCCAACGCCGAGGGGCAGGTCGAGGGCGACCTGGCCATGCTCGGGATCTGCGGGGTGGACACCCCGGGCGCGGCCCGGGTGGTGTGCGTGGTCGACTCGCACGTGGTCGGCGTCTCCAAACCCGACCCCGCGATCTTCCTGCACGCTCTCGACGCTCTGGGGCTACCGGCGTCCCCACGTATTGCCTATGTGGGTGACACGGTGTTCTACGACGTGCGCGCCGCCACCGCGGCCGGGCTGACCCCGCTGCTGCACGACCCGTTCGGGTACCACCTGGACGACCCGCACCCGAGCGGGCCGCACCGGGTTTTGAGCAGCCTCAGTGAGCTGCTGGACCTCTGACTCCCGGGCGGTCTAGGCCTCGAGGACCGGATCGTCGACGACCACGTCGAGACCGGAGGCCAGGGCGACCAGCTCCGGGCGCCACTGCCCGGCCGCGGTCAGGTCCAGGTAGCTGGTCGAGAGGTAGATCGCCAGGACTCCCTCTTCGGTGGCGATGCGCCACAGGAAGAGCTCGTGCTCCTGGACCATCTCGTACTCGGGGCTGACCGGGACCCGGTAGCGCTGCACCAGGTGGGTGGCCGGGCCGGCGGCGGTCGGGACGGTCTCCTCCTCGGCGGGCCGCTCCAGCATGGGCTCCGGCAGCCGCACGTCCTCCAGCAGGCTCTGCGGCGTGGCCGACGGCGGGACCGGTTCGACCCGGATGCTGACGCTGCACACCGACGGTTCGGTGGCCTCCGGGATCAGGAAGAGGAGCATGACCGGCGGAGCCTCTTCGGCGGCCGCGGCCCTGAGGGCGGGGACCAGGACCTCGGCGAGCAGTCCGGCCCGTTCGTCGGACAGGTCGGCCTGTTCGGCCCCGGCTCGCTCGCGCACGGTCGCCCGGGCCCACTGCACCGGATCGGCGGTGAGGTCGGCCGGGACCCAGGCAGGCCTGGCGTCCATCCGGATGTGCGGCATCTCAGGCCTCCTGCCAGCGCAGCGACCCGGCGATCGCCTCGAAGAGAATCATCATGGAGTCGGCGATCGGCTCGACCGGGGTGCGGAAGCTGAGCAGGAGCAGCTGCGACCGGTCGGGGAACGGCGCGTACACGTCCAGGCCGGTGAACTTCAGCCGGGGCGGCTCGAGTTCGGGCAGGGCCGCCTGGAAGACCTTGGCCTCCGAGCGACGGACCGCGGCGGTCGGTTCGCCGTCGACCAGGATCACCGCGGCCTCGCTGGACCCGCCGGCCAGGCTCTGGGCCAGGATCTCGGGCGAGACGTCGGCCGGCAGCGGCTCGGGATGCACCGAGACCACACAACTGGCGGCCAGCGGCAGGCCGCGCCGCACCTCCGACAGCAGGTAGAGCTCACGCCCCCCGTTCCGGAAGGCCTTCTCGGCCATGCCCAGGAGGTCCTTCTCCAGCGATCGCCGGACCTCGCCGGCCTGGTCGCGGGACACGGTCGCGAACGCCCGGGCGACCAGCGCCTGGACCTGTTCGCGACGGTCGGTCCGGAGCCTGACCCGGGACCAGGCGCTGGGCAGGAGCAAGGACCAGGCGGGAGTGACGCCGGCGGGGTCTCCCGCGGTCTCGGTCGGGTTCACTGGTTGACGTACCGCCCGAATCCCTGAGTCAGCTTGTCGTCCAGGCCGATCTTGTCGGTGACCTTGGACTTGTCCACGACGTCCCCGTAGAGGCCGACGAGGTCGACGATCCCGCCGAGGTTGGCCTTCGTGGTGGCGGTCTTCAGGGCGGCGTTGACCTCGTCGGTGCGGCCGGCCAGATCGGCCAGGGCGCGGTGCCCGGCGGTGTCGACCACGACCTCCGCGTCCAGGCCCAGGACCTTCTGCCGGATCGGGCTCTGGGCCTTGGTCGCCCAGTTGACGAACGTCTCCACCTTGGTGCCGGTGAGCTTGTCGGACACCCATTGGGAGGCCTTGCCGTACTGGTTGGCCGCGGAGTTGACGGCCTGCGTGGAGCGGGTCTCGGCGATGCGGGAAGCGGCGTTCTGCGCGACCGTGCGGGCTTCGGTGGTGAGTCCGCGGCCGGCGTTCTGGGCGTTGGCGAAGCCGCGGCTGAGACTGGAGAACCGGGAGGCGGTGGCGGAGGTGAGCGCCGTGTTCTTGGCCGCCCCCCGCAGGGCGGTCTGGGCGACCCGGACCCCGCCGGTGAGGGCGCGCCCGACCCCGAAGGTGGCCAGGCCGACGACGTCGAGGCCGACCGCCACCCAGGAACCGTCGCCGGACATCGCCGTCATCAGGTGCAGCCCCAGGCTGATCACGGTGAGGCCCGCCCCGACCGCGAAGAAGGCCGGGGCCAGGGCATTGACCACCGGGATGCAGGCCAGCACCGTGCCGATGACGGCCAGCACGCTGGAGATCTTCCCCAGGACGTCGGCGATGCCGTCGATCTGCTCGGCGTGCTCGTGGACCCAGTCCATGAAGGAGTTCCAGTTACGGCCGGCCCAGTTGGAGACCTCGTCCCACCAGCTGTCCTCGAGGCCGTCGTTGTCGATGGCCTCCCGTACCCGGTCGGCGGCCCGGCGCCCGGCATCTTCCCGCTGGTCACGGGCCCGGTTCAGCCGGTTCCGGGGCCCGATCAGAGCCTCGGCCAGGTCGGCGCCGGGCGCGCCCGGCGCCGGGGCGGGGGTGGACGGCCCGGTGCCCGCCGCCCGGGCGGCGGCGTCCGCCTTGACCTGCTGCTCGGCCTGCTTGGCCTCCTGCAGCGCCGCATCGGCCTCCGCCTGCGCGTGGGCCAGCTCACCGGCGTAGGTGTCCAGGGCCTCGCCGACGGTCTGGTAGCGACCCTTGACCTTGGTCAGCTGACCGGCGATCTCGACGGCGGTCGCGGAGAACGCACGCTGCGCCCCGCAGTCCCAGCCCTCGGCGTGCGCCACCCGGTTCAGGACGGCCGCCTGCTCCTCGAGCTCGGCGGCGAAATCGCGGTACCGCCGGGCACTGGCCCGCAGCTGCGCCTCGTCGCCCGGGATCGGGTCGGAGTCGGCCAGCGGGGCCCAGTCGAGCGGCCGGCTCACTTGCCCTGCCCCTCGGGCGTGCAGGCCTCGGCCAGCGCAGTGTCCAGGTCGCGGTAGGCGGTGACGGCGCCGGACACGAAGGTGTGAGCCCCCTCGACCGCCTTGGTCAGCCGCTCGCGGCGGATGCGCCAGTTGTCGGCGAAGTCGCCCAGCGCCCCCGCCAGGTCGGCCTGCCCCACCAGAGCACCGTCGCTGTCCGCCCCGGACCGGGCCTGGGCCAGCGTGCTGGCGACCTGCCCCAGCCGCAGCGCCGTCTGCTCCAGCGAAGCCAGATCTGCCTTTACGTAGCTCATGCCCCACCCCTAGGTGCCCGCCGCCAGAAGAAGCGGAGTTTACAGCGCTAATGGGGACACTTACCCGAACGAGGTGAGGACATGAGCGGGGTACGCACGACCTAGTTCTGCAGGTCCGGCTTCTGCGTAACCAGGCGCTCGACGTTGCGCAGCGTCTCGTCGATGCCGGCGTTGATCACGTCCGGCGCATCGTGCTCGGTGTGCAGCGTGACGGCCAGCCGGGCGCCGTCACCCTCGGGGGTGACCTGCAGACGTCCGCCGTAGTCGTGGTCGTTCAGCGCGGGCGTACCCCAGCGGATGGCCCGCTGGTCGGCGTCGACCTCGAAGGAGGCGTTGGACTCGACCTTCTCCGGCTTCCCGCTCTCGGTGGCCTCGGGCGGCTCCACTGCGGTGACGTGGATCTCCCCGCCGGTGGCCCCGTGCGCCTCGGAGAGTCCGGAGAAGTACTTGGGCAGGTTCTCCACCCGGGACAGGTAGTCGAACAGCTCGTCCGGGGCCGCGGCGATGGTCAGCGAGCGCTGGTACTCGGGCATTTCGGTGCCTCCTGTCGGAAGGGTTCCGGCCCAGCCTTCCCTCTCGGGGCGGGCGCGCATCCCGAGCCGAACCTTGGGGGAGAATGGTCCCCGTGACAGCACTGCAGGTCGGACCGCACCGGATCGCCACCCCCGTCGTCCTGGCCCCGATGGCCGGGATCACCAACACGGCCTTCCGGCGGCTGTGCCGTGAGCAGATGGCGGCCGAGGGCGGGCAGGGCCTGTTCGTCAGCGAGATGGTCACCTCCCGGGCGCTGATCGAGCGCAACGACGAGTCGATGCGGCTGATCAAGCACGACCCGGACGAGAACCCGCGCAGCGTGCAGCTGTACGGCGTCGACCCGGCCACCGTCGGCGCCTGCGTGTCGATGCTGCTGGGCGAGGGCCGGGCCGACCACATCGACCTGAACTTCGGGTGCCCGGTGCAGAAGGTCACCCGCAAGGGCGGGGGAGCGGCGCTGCCCTGGAAGGCCGGTCTGTTCGCGGCGATCGTGGGGGCCGCGGTGAAGGCCGCCACCCCCTACGGCGTGCCGGTCACGGTCAAGATGCGCAAGGGCATCGACGCCGACCACCTCTCCTACCTCGACGCCGGGCGGATCGCCGAGGCCGAGGGGGTGGCCACGGTTGCGCTGCATGGGCGAACCGCGGCCGAGTACTACTCCGGCACCGCCGACTGGTCGGCCATCGCCCGGCTGAAGGAGACGGTCACCAGCATCCCGGTGCTGGGCAACGGCGACATCTGGTCGGCCGACGACGCGGTGCGGATGATGGCCCAGACCGGCGCCGACGGCGTGGTGGTGGGCCGCGGCTGCCTGGGCCGGCCCTGGCTGTTCGCCGACCTGGCGGCCGCGATGGACGGGCGCACCGAGCGCCGCCGGCCCGGCCTCGACTACGTGCTGACCACCATGCGCCGGCACATCCAGCTGCTCATCGAGCACTACGACGGCTACGACAAACCGTTCAAGCACACCGGCCGGGACGCCGAGAGCAACGCCGAGAACCGCGCCTGCCGCGACTTCCGCAAGCACATCGCCTGGTACTTCAAGGGGTACGTGGTGGGCAAGGAGACCCGCGCCGGGCTGGCCATGATCAGCTCGCTGGCCGAGTTCGACGACCTGGCCGGCCGGCTCGACGGCAGCCAGCCCTACCCGGGCGAGGGTGCCGAGGGCCCGCGCGGGCGGGCCGGTTCGCCGCGGTCGGTCTCGCTGCCGGCCGGCTGGCTGGACAGCCGGGAGATCGACGGCGAGCTGGCCGGGATCCTGCGTGAGGCCGAACTGTCGGTCAGCGGTGGCTGAGCCGGTGCCCCCGGTGCGGGGCGGTCTGCGTCCGGTGGTCCTGCTCTGGCTGGCCGCGGTGGTCGTGGCGATCGCCTTCTACCTGCTGCCCGAGGGAGCGCCGACCCTGCTCGAGGTGCTGCTGCAGTTGGTCGGCGTGATGCTGTTCGGCGGCGGTCTGGGCGTACTGGTCCGGCGCGGCCGGTCCGAACAGCCGTAAGTGCAGGAGGAGAAATTGAGCCGGTTCTACCGCGGGCCGGAGGCCGGGTACCGCGAGGAGGACCAGCAGCGCTGGTTCCCCGAGCCCCCGAAGGACCCGCGCCGGGGCGAGTTCTCCCGCGACCGCGCCCGGGTGGTGCACTCCTCGGCGCTGCGCCGGCTCTCGGCCAAGACCCAGGTGGTCGGCCCGGGCTCGGACGAGTTCGTGCGCAACCGGCTGACCCACAGCCTGGAGGTGGCCCAGGTCGGCCGGGAACTGGGGGCGGCCCTGGGCTGCGACCCGGACATCGTCGACGCGGCCTGCCTGGCGCACGACCTCGGGCACCCGCCGTTCGGCCACAACGGTGAGACCGCGCTGGACGAGATCTGCGCCCCGATCGGCGGTTTCGAGGGCAACGCGCAGACCCTGAGGCTGCTCACCCGGCTGGAGCCGAAGGTGACCGGGCCCGACCGCGGGCACGGGCTGAACCTGACCCGCGCCACCCTCGACGCGGCGACGAAGTACCCCTGGCGCCGCTCCCCGCAGACGCCCAAGTTCGGCGTCTACGAAGACGATCTGGCCGTGTTCGAGTGGCTGCGGGCCGGGGCGCCGGACGGGCGCCGCTGCATCGAGGCCCAGGTGATGGACCTGGCCGACGACGTGGCCTACAGCGTGCACGACGTGGAAGACGCGATCGTGTCGGCCCGTTTCGACCCCCGGCTGCTGTCCGACCCCGACGAGACCGCGCGGATCGTGACCCAGGTGCGCGCCTGGTACCTGCCGGACGTGTCGGAGAACGAGATCGCCGAAGGGCTGCTGCGCCTGCGGCAGGGGCCGGCCTGGGTCACCTCGTTCGTCGGCGACTACGCCTCGCTGGCCGCCCTGAAGAACATGACCTCGCAGCTGATCGGCGACTTCATCCGCTCGGTGGAGGCCGCCACCCGCTCTGCTCTGAACGGCGACCCGGCCCCCGAGGAACCCCTGACCCGGTACGGCGCCGACCTGGTGGTGCCCCGCGAGACGGCCGTGGAGATCGGCGTGCTGAAGGGCCTGGCCGCGGTCTACGTGATGACGGTGGAGGACCGGCAGCCGCTCTACACCCGCCAGCGCGAACTGCTGATGGAACTGGTGCAGGCCCTGGAGGACCGGGCGCCCAAGGTTCTCGACGTGCCCTTCGCCGCGGCCTGGGAGGCGGCGAAGGACGACGCCGGGCGTCTGCGGGCGGTCATCGACCAGGCCGCCAGCCTGACCGACACCCGCGCGGTGAGCTGGCACCACGAACTGGTGAGCCCACTTCACGCCCGGTGATTTGACGCGTTCTTGCGGTTGCCGAAGCACTCGCTGACATGGAGCGCTGTCACTATCCGGCATCGGGCCGACGGACGGGACAGCGAGGCGTGAGCGAGCGTTGAGCAACACAGAATTCTTCCAGGAGCGGGCCGAGAGCTTCGAGCAGGCCCGGCGCCGGCTGGAGAGCCCGCGGGAGCGGGCCCGGGTCAAGGGCTCCCTGTCCGACACCGGCTCCCTGAACACCCGCCCGGCGGCCGCGCCGGTGCTGGCCCCCCGCACGATCACCTGGGGCAGCGCGTTCAAGATCAGCGTGGCCGTCTACTTCGCGCTGATCGGGGTGCTGGTCACCGTGGCACTACTGACCGTGCTCGGGCTGCGGCTGCTGGCCGGGCCGAGCGGCACCCTGGACGGGATCACCGTGAAGTGGGCGCCGGTGTCCAGTTCGTCCTCGGGCGACCTGCCCGACGCCACAGTGCCCGGGACGACCTAGAATCACTGGGTGAGGATCCGCCGGGAGGACGTAGAAGCCGTCCGTGAGCGGTCCCGGATCGACGAGATCGTCTCCGAGCACGTCACGCTGCGGCCGGCCGGGGTCGGGGCGCTCAAGGGTCTGTGCCCGTTCCACGACGAGAAGACGCCGTCGTTCAACGTGCGCCCGACCGTGGGCTACTACCACTGCTTCGGCTGCGACAAGGGCGGCGACGTCATCTCCTTCGTGATGGAGATCGACCACCTGAACTTCGCCGAGGCGGTCGAGCGGCTGGCCCAGCGCCTGGGCATGGAGCTGCGCTACGAGGACGAGGGCGGCAACGACGGCCAGAAGCCCCGTGAGGGCCTGAACCAGCGGCGCCGGCTGCTCGAGGCCAACCGGGCGGCCGCCCAGTTCTTCGCCGAGCAGCTGGGCACCGCGCCGGACGCCTCCAAGGGCCGCCAGTTCCTGGTCGACCGCGGTTTCGACCAGTCCGCGGCCGAGCACTTCGGGGTCGGGTTCGCCCCGCGCGGCGGCGAGGTGCTCACCCGGCACCTGATCGGCCGCGGGTTCACCAGCGACGAACTGGTCGCCGCGGGCCTGACCGGGCAGGGCCGGCGCGGCCTGTACGACCGGTTCCGCGGCCGGCTGATCTGGCCGATCCGCGACGTCACGGGCGAGACGCTGGGCTTCGGCGCGCGCCGGCTGTTCGACGACGACGGCATCGAGGCCAAGTACCTCAACACCCCCGAGACCGTGCTCTACAAGAAGTCGCACGTGCTCTACGGCGTCGACCTGGCCAAGCGTGAGATCGCCAAGTCGCGCCAGGTGGTGGTGGTCGAGGGCTACACCGACGTGATGGCCTGCCACCTGGCCGGTGAGGGCACGGCGGTGGCCACCTGCGGCACCGCGTTCGCCACCGACCACATCCGGATCGTGCGACGGCTGATCGGCGACGACCGTAACTCCGGCGGCCGGGTGATCTTCACCTTCGACGGGGACGCGGCCGGGCAGAAGGCCGCGCTGCGGGCGTTCGAAGAAGATCAGCGGTTCGTCGCGCAGACCTACATCGCCCTCGCCCCCAAGGGGCTCGACCCGTGCGACCTGCGCCTTCAGCAGGGCAACGAGGCGGTGCGCGAGCTGATCGCCACGCGCCGGCCGATGTTCGAGTTCAAGATCCAGTCGATCATGAAGGAGGTCGACCTCTCCACCGCCGAGGGGCGCGTGCAGGGTCTGCGGCTGGCCGCCCCGGTGGTCGCCGGGATCAAGGACCCGGCGCTGCGCCCGGAGTACGCGCGGGAACTGGCCGGCTGGCTGGGCATGGAGGTCGAGCCGGTCAAGCAGGCGGTCAACCGGGCGCTGCGCGACCTGCGCTCCGGTACTCCTTCCGGCGCCGATCGAGGACGAAGGGACGCACCGGGTCAGTCCGGTCCCGGTAGCGCGTTCTCGGGTAACGGGCGAAGGAACGAGGGCCCGGCGGGTGGTGTGCGCCAGCCCGACGGTTCGTTCTTGCTGCCCGACGGTTCGTACCACCTGCCCCCGGCGGAGCCGAAGCAGAAGTGGAAGCGCGGAGAAGGTCAGGGGGGCCGCAGTTTCGGGGGCGGTAACCGCGACTGGCGGGCCCAGCACCAGAGCCAGAACAACGCGGGCGGCCCCGGCGCCGGTGCCAGTGCCAATAACGGTCAGGCGTGGCACCACGACGAACCCCCGCCCGACGACATGCCCCCGCCGCCGGAAGACGAGCCGCCGTACGAGGCGTACGCCGACGCGGTCGCCGCGCACCCGGGCGACCAGGCTGGAAGGCAACCTGCGCCGCCGAGGCGCTTCGAGCGTCCTAAATTGGAGCGCCCCAACCGCAACGACCCGGTCGCGGCGGTGGAGCGCCAGGCTCTGGAGTGCATGCTCCAGGTGCCCCGGCTGGTGCCTTCGGTGGAGACCGACGAGTTGCCCGCCGACGCCTTCGCCACGCCGCTCTACCGGGCCATCCACGAGGCGATCCGGGGAGCCGGTGGCATCGCCGTGGCGGTCGGGATGAACCCGGGCGCCTGGGTGGCCCTGGTGCAGGACTACGCGCCCGACCCGGTGGTCCCGATGATCACCGAGCTCGCGGTGGCCCCGCTGCCGACCCTGGAGGACGAGGTGGCCCTGGCCAAGTACGCGGCCGGGATCGTCCTGCACATCGCCGAGTCGCAGGTCGGCCGCGAGATCATGAATCTGCGGGCGGCGCTGCAGCAGGGTGAGGACGTCGGGATGCGTCTGCTGGAGCTGCAGATGCGTAAGCGTGACCTGTTCGAGCGTAAGCACGGTGCCATGTGATCTGCTGCTGGAACGTCCCCGAGTCGAGTGGGTGCTGAGATGCGTCTGGTTCCGCGACTGCCCCGCCTGATCAAGCTTCCCCAGCGGGTCACCATGCCCCCGGAGACCGAGAAGGCGCTCGGCCTGGACCAACCCCGGCAACCCCGGTTGCTGGCCTGGTCGGTGCTGGTCGGCGGCGGGGCGGCCGCGGCCACGGTGCGTGACCTGCGCATCGTCACCCCGCGCGGGGAGCGGATCGTGCGCAGCTGGAGCGAGGTGGACCACGCGGTCTGGGACCAGGACTCGGCGATGCTGGTGATCTGGTGGGTGGGTACGCGCAAGACCACGCCTCTGGAGATCCAGGACGACATCGGCCGCCTGCCCGAGGTGGTGCGGGAGCGGGTGCAGTCGTCGGTGGTGCTCACGGCGAGTGTGCCGATGCCACGCGGCAAACCGGCACGGGTGGCGCTGCGGCGCGATCCGGAGGGTCGGTTGGTCGCCCAGTCGCTGCTGCCCCCGGGGCTCAAGGCTGATGCTCCCGATGTGAAACCGGTGATCGACCAGGCTCTGGCCGATCTCTGGGCCGAGGCCGGCGAGCAGGGGCTCAACGCCGGCGCTCCTCCGGTGCTGTAGACCATGGTGATGATGGGGAGCGCAGACGGGGTGAGCGGCGAGGACGACTTCCGGTTTGCCCCGATCAGCTGGGCCCGGCCGCCGGGGCGACCGGCTGAGCCTGCTGAGCCGGTCGAGTCGGTCGAGTCGGTTGAAGAGCCTCAGGACGCCTGGGGCGGCGCTTCGTCTCCGGATGCCTGGATGGTCGAGCAGTCTCAGGACGCCTGGGTCGAGGAGCCGTCTCAGGGCGCCTGGGGCGGTGGTGAATCTCAGGACGCCTGGGGCGGGCAGTCCTCTCAGGTCGCCTGGGATGGTGGTCAGTCTCAGGACGCTTGGGTCGAGCAGTCGTCTCCGGGCGCCCTGGGAGCTGGTCAGACTCAGGACGCCTGGGTCGAGCAGTCGTCTCCGGGTGCCTTGGGTGCTGGTCAGTCTCAGGACGTTTGGGGTGAGCAGACGCCTCAGGGTGCCTTGCGTGGTGGTCAGTTTCAGGATGCTTGGGTTGAGGAGCCGTCTCACGGCGCCTCAGGGGCTGGTCAGACTCAGGACGCCCGTGGCGGGCAGTCCTCTCAGGTCGCCTGGAGCGGTGGTCAGTCTCAGAACGCCTGGGTCGAGCAGCCGTCCTCTCAGGAAGCCCTGAGCGAGCCGGAACCTCAGGATCTGTGGGGTGCTTCTCAGCCTTCGGCCCGGGCCCTGCCTGTCCCGAAAGCCCCTGCGGCCGTTCCGAATCCTCCGGTTGTGGCTCCGCCGGCGCCCTTCCCCGAGCCTTCGCCTTTTCCTGAAGCGGTGTCGGCCGAAGAGCCTGAAGAGCCTGAAGATGCCGAGCC
The DNA here is from genome assembly GCF_030269265.1 of Kineosporia sp. NBRC 101677. Taxonomy (NCBI): domain Bacteria; kingdom Bacillati; phylum Actinomycetota; class Actinomycetes; order Kineosporiales; family Kineosporiaceae; genus Kineosporia; species Kineosporia sp. NBRC 101677. The sequence continues at coordinate 98,925 of NZ_BSTA01000009.1, read as the reverse complement.
GGCCGAAGAGAGCGTCACTGCCGAAGAGCCCGATCCGCTGGCCGACTCCGACCTCACCCACCTGTTGCGTCTGGCCCTGCAGACGGTGCGGGCCGAGACGATGACCGAGCTGGCCGCGGCCGGCTACGAGCAGCTCGGCCCGCTGCACGACCTGGCCTTCTCGGTGCTGCAGACCCGCGGCGGCTGCACCAGCGACGAGCTGGGCGAGGAGATCGGGGTGGCCACGCCGGAGGCGGTGAAGCTGGCCAAGGAGCTGGAGAAGCGCGGCTACCTGCGGCGCATCCCCGGGCCGCGCGGCCCTCGGCACCCGCACTACGTGATCACCAGCAAGGCCCAGCAGCACCTCCGGGCGGCCGGCTACGTCCAGGCCCGGCAGGAGGCCCGGCTGGCCGAGTGGCTCGGCGGGAACGGGCTCACCGAGCTGCGCACCCGCCTCGCCCAGCTGGTCCGGTCCCAGGCCGGAAGTGAAGTTCCGCCGCTGCGCCCGATCTGGTGACACTCGCTCAACACCGTCCAGGTCCCGCCGACGTCGCAGGGTGTGACGAGTAGCGCGGCGATCGACCCGATCGGCTCACAGCCGGTGCCGGGAGGTGTGGTCGGGCGGGTTCCGCAGCAGCGGGCCCCGGAGTCCGACCTGCTCGGCGACGTGCTGGTGGAGCGCGGGCTGCTCGCCGCGAGTGACCTGGCCTGGGCGCTCGACGTGCAGAAGCGCACCGGTTCCCGGCTCGGCGCGATCCTGATCGCCTCCGGTCTGGTGCGCCGCCTGGACCTGTACCGCACCCTGGCCCAGGTCTGGGACAGCGAGTTCGTCGACGTGGCGCACACCGTGATCGACCCGGAGCTGGTGGCCGGGCTGGAACCGCGCACCCTGGTGGACGAGGGCTGGATCCCGGTCCGCCGCGACCCCGACGGGGTGCTGGTGGTGGCCACCGCCGAGGAACCCAGCGCGGCCCGGTGCGGGCACATCGAGCAGCGGGTGGGAAGCCCGGTCCGGCTGATGGTGACCTCGGACTGGGACATCGCCCTGGCCATGCGTCAGGTCTTCCGGGAACAGCTGATCGACGAGGCCGCGAACGGGCTGTGGCAGCGCCATCCCGCGGCCTCGGCCCGCTCGGTGCTGTCCACCGCGCAGGCCGTGGCCGGGGTGGCCGCGATCGCGGTCGCCGTGCTCGGTGCGGTCTTCGCCCCGATGGTCTCGCTGCTCGTGCTGTCCATGCTGATCGCCGTCTTCTTCCTGGTCGGCGTGGTGTTCAAGTTCGTGGTCTGCGTGGTCGGGGCCCGCCGGGAGGCCGCGGTCCCGATCACCGACGAGGACGTGGCCGCGCTCACCGACGACGAACTGCCGGTCTACACGGTGCTGGTGCCGGTCTACCGCGAGGCCAACATCGTGGCCGACCTGATCGGCAACCTCGGCGGGCTGGACTACCCGGCCGAGAAGCTGGAGATCCTGCTCCTGCTGGAGGAGGAGGACGAGGAGACCCGCCGGGCCGCCGCGGCCGCCGACTGCCCGAGCACGATCACCTTCGTGGTGGTGCCCAAGGGCGGGCCGCAGACCAAGCCCAAGGCCTGCAACATCGGCCTGTTCTTCGCCCGCGGCGAGTTCCTGGTGATCTACGACGCGGAGGACCGGCCGGAGCCGGACCAGCTGAAGAAGGCGGTGATCGCGTTCCGCCGGGCGCAGGCCCAGGACAACGACAAGCTGGTCTGCGTGCAGGCCGCACTGAACTACTGGAACGCCGACGAGAACGCGCTGACCAGGATGTTCACTCTGGAGTACAGCTTCTGGTTCGACTACATGCTGCCCGGTCTGGAGGCCCTGCGGCTGCCCATCCCGCTGGGCGGCACGTCGAACCACTTCCGCACCCAGCCGCTGCGCGACCTGGGCGGCTGGGACCCGTACAACGTCACCGAGGACGCCGACCTGGGCATCCGGGCGGCCTCGCTCGGCTACACCGTGGGCGTGATCAACTCGACCACGTACGAGGAGGCCAACCGGGCCTACGGCAACTGGATCCGGCAGCGTTCCCGCTGGATCAAGGGCTACCTGCAGACCACGCTGGTGCACACCCGGCACCCGGTGCGGCTGGTGCGGGAGGCCGGCGCCGTGCAGGCCCTGGCCTTCGCCCTGCTGGTCGGCGGCACACCGTTGTCGTTCCTGCTCTCGCCACCGTTGTACGCGCTGTTCCTGACCAGCCTGGTGATGCCGATCGAGGCGCTGAGCGCGATCTTCCCCTCGCCGATCCTCGAGATCAGCCTGGCCAACCTGCTGCTGGGCAACGCGATGATGATCTACGTGACGATGATGGGCGCCTTCAAGCGCCGTCGTTACCGGCTGGTGCCCTGGGCGCTGCTGAACCCGGTCTACTGGATGATGCACTCGGTGTCGGCGTACAAGGCGCTCTGGCAGCTGATCACCAAGCCGCACTACTGGGAGAAGACGACCCACGGCCTGTCGGGCGCCCACGCTCCCGCCGCCGACCCAGCCCTTGCCGCGCTCCCAGCTCCCGCTGCGCTCCCAGCCCCCGCTGCGCTGTCGGCTCCCGCTGCGCTGCCGGCTCCCGCCGGGCAGACCGCGCTGCTGGCGTCCGGGGCTGTGGCTCCGGCAACGGCTCCGGTTCTCGCAGCAACGCCCGCCCCTTCTCCGGTCTCCGGTGTGGTGCCTGCCCAGACCTCGGCCCACCCCATCACCGCTGCGGCCCCGACCGCCGCCTCGCCCACCGACTTCGCGGCCGCCGACCCGACCGCCATCGCCGCCCCGGCGGCGTCAACTACCGCCGCGACTGCCGCAGCCGTGGCCTTGACCGCTGCAACTACGGCCCCGACTGCCGCAGCCGAGGCTTTCACCGCCGTATCTACAGCCCCGGCTGCCGCAACCCCGGCCTCGCCCGCCGCAACCACGCCCGCGACCGGCACCACAGCCGCTTCGACCGCCGACACCGAGAAGGCTTCCGTAGGCCTGTTCACCCGGGCCCTGACCCGTCTGCGCACTCGCACCCCCAAACCCGCGCCCTACCAGCGCACCCCGCCGCGCATCGTCTACCCGGAGCCGCTGTGATCGGCGACCTGCCGCTCGACCTACCCCGGCACCTGGAGCTCTGGCTCGCCGTCTTCGGTGGCGCCGTCCTGGTCTTCCTGTTGCTGCGCGCCCTGCGCCGGTTCACCATCCACGGCTCCACCGCCGAGGGGCTCCTGGCCGGCCTGATCTTCGGCATGCTGGTCCTGATCGAGCCGCTGGCCCTGATCCCGGTCGCCGTGCTGGTCGCGATCGGCGCAGTGGTCACGGCCCGGCACCGCCCCGGTGAGTCCGGCGCCGCCTTCGCCGCCACCTGCCTGTTGCTCTTTCCGGCTGCCGCCGCGTTCGGCTCGTCCGCGTTCCTGAGCTGGCGTCTGGGATAGCCAAGAACTTTCTTACGGACGTTTGTCGAGAACCCGTCCGCCCGATCGTCGAGTTCGGTGAAGGCTGAGAACAGCCGGATCCGTGACGACGAGGGGAACGACCAAGTGCGCTATCTGGTGATTCTGAAGGCGGCCGAGAACCAGCTGGGCGGTAACCCGCCGCCGGAGTTGTTCGCCGCCATCGCCAAACTCGGCGAGGAGGCCACCAAGGCCGGGGTACTGCTCGACACCGGGGGACTGACCCCGGTGTCGGCCGGCGCCGAGGTCCGGCTGGAGGGCGGGAAGATCACGGTGACCGACGGGCCGTTCACCGAGGCCAAGGAGACGATCACCAGCTACGCCATGTACGAGCTGCGCAGCCAGGAGGAGGCGGTCGAGTGGACCAGCCGGTTCCTGCGCTGCCATCAGGAGCTCTGGCCGGGCTGGGAAGGTAGCTCCGAGATCCGTCGGGTGATGGGGCCGGAGGACTTCACCAACTTCCCCGGCTAGTGGTTGGGTGCGGGGATGGCCGAGCCGTCCCCGCACGCCCTGATCGAAGGTGTCTGGCGGGTCGAGGCCACCCGCATCGTCGCGTTCGTGACCCGTCTGGTGCGCGACGTCGGAGTGGCCGAGGAGATCGCGCAGGACTGCCTGGTCTCCGCCCTGGAGCAGTGGCCGGTCCGGGGTACGCCGCAGAATCCGGCGGCGTGGCTGATGACGACCGCTCGTAACCGGGCCGTCGACCGGATCCGGCGGGACGCGAAACTCGCCGAGAACCTGGCCGAGCTGGGCCACCGGATCCAGGACCACGACGAGGGCCTCCCGATCGATCCGGACGCGATTGAGGACGACGTCCTGCGGCTGATCTTCGTCGCCTGCCACCCGGTCCTGCCCACCCCGGGCCGGGTGGCCCTGGCCCTGCGCCTGCTCGGCGGGCTGAGCACGGCCGAGATCGCCCGCGCCTTCCTGGTGCCGGAGGCCACGGTGGCGCAGCGGATCAGCCGGGCCAAGCGCACGCTCGCCCAGCAGCGGGTGCCGTTCGAGGTGCCCGCCCCGGACGTGCGCCCGGCCCGGCTGGCCTCGGTCCTCGAGGTCACCTACCTGATCTTCAACGAGGGGTACTCGGCCAGCTCCGGCGACGATCTGCTGCGCCCCGCGCTCTGCCAGGACGCCCTGCACCTGGGCCGCACCCTGGCCGGGCTGATGCCGCAGGAGCCCGAGGTGCACGGGCTGGTCGCGTTGATGGAGATCCAGGCCTCCCGGCTGGCGAGCAGAACTGGGGACGATGGTGAGCCGGTCCCGCTGGACCGGCAGAACCGGGGTCGCTGGGACCAGTTGCTGATCCGGCGCGGCCTGGCCGCACTGGAGAAGGCGCAGGAGCTGGGCGGCACCTTCGGGCCGTACGTGCTGCAGGCCTCGATCGCGGCCTGCCATGCCCGCGCCCGCAGCCCGGAGGAGACCGACTGGATGCGCATCGCCGCGCTCTACCAGGTCCTGTTCACCGTGCTGCCCTCACCGGTGGTCGCGCTGAACCGGGCCGTCGCCGTCGGCCGGGCCCTGGGCCCGCAGGCCGGGCTCGAGGCGGTGGAGGCACTGGCCGAGGAACCCGCCCTGCGCGACTACCACCTGCTGCCCGGCGTCCGGGCCGACCTGCTGGCCCGGCTGGGCCGCGCCGACGAGGCCCGGGCCCAGTTCGGGTTGGCCGCCTCGATGGCCACCAACGCCCGCGAGCGCGAGGCGCTGCTGGCCCGGGCCCGTGAACTTTCGTGACTGATCGTGCCCAGATTCACCCGGATTCGTCGTAAGCCGGGCTCGACGCCGGATCGTTCGCCTATTGTCCTGCTGTGCTGAAAGCGGTCCGTGAGGCGTTCGTGGTGGTGGGGGCCGGTGCGAAGCTCTGGCTGCAGCACTGGCCGGTCCTGCTCACCATCGCGCTGTTCGCCCTGGCGGCCCGGATGGGCGCGATCTGGGCGGCCGTGCGGATGAGCGACATCTACAACACCCTCGGCGTGCTCACCCTGGTGCTGGCCCCGCTCTCGGCGGTGACCGGCATCGTGCTGATGCTCTACGCGCTGCGGCACTCGCTGCCCTCGCTCGCCCAGGCCGCCGACACCGTCGGCCCGGAAGACCCGATCCGCCATCGGGAACGCCGGCTGCTCGACATGCTGGCCAGCGTCCTGGTGCCGTTCCTGGCCGTCTACGCCACCTACGGGTTCCTCAAAGAGGACATCGACCGGTACCTCAACTCGCTGTTCGGCGAGGAGTTCGCGCAGAACGACTACTTCGGCGGCGCCTCCGGGGTCAGCAACGACACCTCCCGCTTCGACATCGGCAGCGGCTGGGTGCTGGTGGCCGTCATCGTGGTGGCCGTGGTGCTCAAGTTCGGCCTGGCCAAGCTTGAGGGCCGCAAGGCGCTGTGGGGTCTGGGCCTGCTCGGCGGTTACGTGGAGGCGGTCTGGATGGTCGCCATCGCGGCGCACTTCCGCGACTTCAAGAACATCGGCTGGACGTGGGCCGAGAGCCGGCGCGGCCTGGAGATGTTCATCGAGGGCTGGGAGTCGCTGCTGGACAAGCTCGGCCCGTTCGCCGACGCCGTCGACGCCACCGGTGCGTTCGTCATCGGGATCCTCAGCAGCGTGGACTCGCTGGTCGTGCTGCCGGTGGCCTGGCTCACCGTCGGAGCGGTCGTCTACGGGCACAAGCTGGTCGAGCCGCCGCCCCCGCCGCAGCCACGCATCCTGCGGATGGTGCCCGGCCCGGTGCAGCGCTGGGGCGGGGAGCTCACCGGCGAGGTGAAGGAGCGCTTCACCGGCCTCACCGGAGGGCTGCGTCAGCTGGCGGTAGCCGGTCTGGCGCCGATGCTGATCTTCGCCCTCGCCTTCCTGGCCGCCCAGCGGCTGGAAGACGCCCTGAACGAGCTGGCCCGCTGGATCGTGGGCCCGCAGGCGGCCTCCCCGTGGCTGGCCTTCACCCCGCACATCACCACGATCACCCGGGCCGTCGGCCTGACCGTGACCGTGTGCCTGCTGGCCGCCGCGGTCGAGCGGGTCCTGGCCACCGGCGGGGCGACGCCGGAAGGCGCGCAGGACCAGCAGGACCAGCAGGAAGAACCGACCGGTCAGCAGGCCTGACCACCTCTGGACGAGGGACCGGTCAGGAGCCGGCGCGGAAGGCGATGTACTCCGGGATCTCCCACCAGAGGTCGAACTCGCTGACCACCGCGTCCTTCGGGATCACCCAGGCCCGCTTCAGCGAGTACTCCTTCGGCCGCGGCTCCTCGTCCGGGCCGGGCATCTCCAGCTTGCCGAACAAGGTCATCGGACCGGGAGTGCTCACCGGGGTGCACACCGAGCCCGCCTCGATCTCACCCACCATGCTCTGCTGGTAGGCGTACTGGGTGCCGTCGTCGCCGCGCAGCATCCCCTGGCACCCGGCCAGCGGCATGTTCGGGTCGGCCGCCACCGACAGGCTGACCTCGACCGCCTTGGTGCCCTCGGGCAGTTCGGTCCCCAGCGAGCCGGCCGACACCTCGGCGTCGGTCATGGTGCGCACCGAGTCCAGTCGCACCCGCAGCGACATGACGTGCTTGCCGTCGTCGAGTTCGTACGGCTGCGAGTACTCGAACCACTCGCCCTGCTCGGCCACCACCGGATCGTGCAGGTCGGCCTCCCACCAGTACGTCTTCACCCGGTCCGAGCTGGCCGCGAGAGCCAGGACGGTGGCCAGCGGCATCAGGCCCAGACCCCAGCGGTTGCGGGAGAGCCAGCCGGTCCGGCGGTTGGAGTGCCGGGCGAAGGACTTCACTCCGGTACCACCGGGCCCTCACAGGGGGCCTCGGCCTCGGCTGCCGCCTCCTGGTTCTGGCCGGGCGGGAGGTCCGAGGACTCGCCGACGGTGATCGTCTCGGCGTTCTTGACCCAGGCGTCCACGTCCTTCTGACTGATGCCCAGGTCGATGTCGGTCATGTCGTCCTGCTTGGTGTACAGCTCGTTCAGGGCCAGCCGGAGCCGGGCGCCGGCCACCCGCTCCTTCGGCATCTCGATCATCACGGTGGCGTAGCGGGCCACCCCGGCCTGGGCCGAGCCCATGTCGAACGAGGAACGACCGAGCGTCGACGTGGTGTAGAGCCGCCCCTCGCTGTCCTCGATCGCCGCGTACTGGAACTGCGCGGCGCGGCCCTTGGGCACGATCTTCACCGGCACCACGACGAAGACGCCGGGGGAGCGGAAGGTGCCGTTGAAGCCGGCCGAGACACAGGCCGAGCCCTGCGCGTCGGTCGCCGTCACCTGGGCGTAGCGCAGGTCGACGGGCTTGCCCACGGTGCCCTCGCGCAGGAACGGACGGGTCTGGCCGAGCACGTCGTCGGAGTACTGACTGACGAATCGGCCCACCGCGAGCGCGACGATGATCAGGACGGCCACTCCGGCCCGGGTGCGGTAGCTGACCCGCCGCTTGCCGTTCCGGCCGCCGCGGGGCGGGTTGCCGTGCCCGCGCGGAGGACGGCCGTGGGCGCCTCGGTACCCAGCCTGGTTGTCCCAGTCGTTCTGGTCGCCGTAGCCGGGGTCGTCGGGCCACGGCCCGCCGAGCAGACGGCCTCCGCGCTGACGGATCTGGTCGTACTCGTGCTCAGGGTCGGGGAAACCGCCCTGACGAGGCTGCTCGGGGCCGCGGTACTGGTCACGGGCGCCAGCGTTGGACCCAGCGTTGGAGCCGGGGTTGGCACCGGAGTTCGAGCCGGAGCTGTAGGACTCGGACTCGTAGTCGTCGCGCTGGTACGGCTCCTGGCGGGCCGGGGCCGCCCAGCCCTGGCCGCCACTGTTGCCGCCCTGGGTGGGGCCGGTCTGCGGACCCCAGCCCGGCACCTCGTCGCCAGGGGAGTCCCAGCCCCGGGCGCGCTCGGGCGCCCGGCGGGTCTCGTCCTGGCCGGGGTAGCCCTGCTGGGGTGCGTTCCAGCCGTCCGGTGCGCGGCGAGTTTCGTCCTGCGCGGAGTAGTTCTGCGCCGCGTTCTGGCCCTCGCCGGCCCGCCGCGTTTCGTCCTGGGACGGGTAGTCGTCCTGGGGGTCGTCCCAGCCGTCGGGTCCGCGGCGGGCTTCGTCCTGCCGGGATGAGTTACCCCAGCCGTCGGGTGCCCGGCGGGTCTCGTCCTGAGAGGGGTAGTCGTCCCGAGGGTTGTCCCAGCCGTCCGGTGCGCGCCGGGTCTCGTCCTGGGAGGCGTAGCCACCCTGGGGCGTGTTCCAGCTCTCCTGCTGGCCATTTCGGGCGTCGGGTGCGCGCCGGGTTTCGTCCTGGCGGGAGGGGGCGTCCTGGCGGCTGTCCCAGCCATCGGGTGCGCGGCGGGTCTCGTCCTGGGAGGCGTAGTCGTCCTGGGGGGCGTTCCAGCCGTCGGGTGCGCGGCGGGTTTCGTCCTGCCGGGAGGGGCTGTCCTGGCGGCTGTCCCAGCCATCGGGTGCGCGGCGGGTTTCGTCTTGGGACTGGTAGTCGTCCTGGGGGGCGTTCCAGCTGTCGGGTCCGCGGCGGATTTCGTCCTGCCGGGAGGAGTTGTCCTGGCGGCTGCCCCAGCCGTCCGGCGCGCGGCGGGTCTCGTCCTGAGAGGCGTAGCCGCCCTGGGGCGTGTTCCAGTTCTCCTGCGCGGCATTCCGGCCGTCGGCTGCACGCCGGGTCTCGTCCTGCTCGGCGTAGTTCTCCGAGTAGCTCTCGGCCGGTCCACCGGCATAGCGGTTGAGCTGCTGCGACGGCTGCACCTGCTGCCACCCGGACGGCTGCTCACCGGTGGCCGAGCGCCCTTGCTGGTACCGAGGGTCGTCCCACCCCGGCGCCTCACCCTGGATCTGCGGCTGAGCGCCGGTCTGCCCGGGCTGGTAGTCCTCGAACGGGGCGTAGTCGTCACCGAGCGGCTGCTGGAAACCGCCGGGCGAGGTACGCGGGTAGTTCTGCTGGTAGTCGCGCAGAGGCCGACGGGGGGCCTCGGCGCGCTCTGCCGCCTGGTCGGCGTACGGCGCGGCCGTCGGCTGCTCTTCCCGCGGCTGAGATGCCTGACCGCCGGTTCGAGTGCTCTGGCCGCCGGTGCGCGTGGACTGGCCGCCCGTCCCAACAGCCTGACCGCCGGTCCCAACAGCCTGACCGCCGGTCCCAACAGCCTGACCGCCGGTCCCAACAGCCTGACCGCCGGTACGAACAGCCTGGCCACCCGTGCGCACCGACTGACCGCCGGTGCGAAGAGCCTGACCACCGGTCTGCTGATCGTTGGCAGCCTGACGGGCACCGGTGAAGAACGCGCTGCCCCCGGCCGTGGCCGGGTAGGACACCGGCGGCCGGTAGTCAGCCTGGGTCTGCCGGGAATCGGCCGCGAACAGGCTGGCAGCCTCTTCCTTCATGGCCTCGGCGGCTCCGGCCCAGCGCTGGTGGGCGTGGTCGCGCGGACGCTCGCCCTCCGGGGCCTCCCAGCCGGCGGCCAGCGGGATGGGGCGCCCGGTGACGTCGCGGTACACCGGCGGGGGCCAGACCTCGCCCTCCTTGCCCGGACGGGCCTTGGCCAGCTCCTCGGGCTCGGACCGGTCCTGCGGCCCGGTCACCAGTGTCGGCCTACCGTGGTCGTTCTCGTTGCTCACCCGGCCGCCGCCTCTGTCTCCTCGTTCGTGTCGTCCTGCGCGTCAGCCGACTTCTCCGGCGGTAGCACCGCCAGACTCGACTCGGCCTTCACCACCGGGTCCAGCCACATCTCCACCTGGTCGAAGGAGTTCGGCCGCAGGGTGTGCGCGACCAGTTGCACCGTGACCTTCTGCGCAGGCTCGGCGTCCGCCTTCTGCTCGTACAGGTACACGGCCTGGTAAGTCATTCCCGGCTGCAGTGGGCTCAGCTGGGTGCTGTCGGGGAAGTGCACCAGCTGGTCGGGACCGACCCGGTCGGTGCGGTCGTCCTCGATGGTCGTGGTCAGGTCCATCTCCGGCGGCTTGGGCAGGCCCTCCACGTCGCTGACGGTGAGGGCCTCCTTCGCGTAGTAGGGCAGCAGCGTCTCGTCCGAGGTGTTCTTCACGTCCGCGACGATCGCCAGCCACCGGTTCCCCTCCGCGCTGGTGGGGAAACCGGGAAGTTCCGACACCCAGAGCAGGCGCCGGATCGTGATGTCGAACGGGTCCGCGGTCATCGTTCTGCCCACCACGACGTCGGTGGAGGCGGCGCTTCCCTGGGCCTCCTCCAGGCCGCCGAAAGCCGCGGTCGTGCCCAGCACGATCGCGGTGACTCCGACGCCGAGGTTGCGCAGTGGCTGCTCGAGAAGACGGCTCGCCACCCGGCTGCCTTCGGGCGCCGGTTCTTCGGTGGGTGCGGACGGTTGGGACATCGGGACGGATTCTAGGGACAACCCCCAGGGGTTGGATGGGCTTATGCCGGTATATGACTGCGCGGAGTAGATTGGCTACTTTGTGTTGATGGCCGGTAGCTCGTAGCTCGGACGGGCCCCGAAGCGCTCGGCGGACCGGCTGCCCACTTCCACCGTTGCCGTGGCCCCGAGGTAGAGGTCGCGCATCACCTCGCCGGCGGCCGGCGCCATCGCCAGGCCCTGCCCGGAGAAGCCGGTGCAGTAGAGAAAACGAGAGACGTCGGCGGCCTCACCGATCAGGGCGTTGCGGTCCGGTGTCATCTCGTGGAGCCCGGCCTGGCTGTGGCGGACGCCGACCTCGCCCAGCCCGGGCACCCGCACGGCCATCGCCCGGGCCAGGTCGTCGAGCCAGCTCTCGGCCGGGTTCTGGTCGAAGGCCCAGCTCTCCTGCTGCTCGGCGGCGCTCAGCAGCAGGCCGGAGCCCTCGGGCCGGAAGGCGAAGGAGGTGCCGAGGTCGACGGTGAACGGCAGGCCCGCCGGCAGGTCGGGGACGGGCGTGCTGAGCGCGGTCGGCACGCGCAGTGGCCGGACCGGCAGTTCCACCCCGGCCCATTCCCCGATCCGGCCCGACCAGGCGCCGGCCGTGCAGATCACGGTGCTGGTGGCGATCCGCCCGGCGGGGCTGAGAACCGCCTGGATCCGGCCGTTCTCGACGTGGATTCCGGTCGCCGGGGTGCCGGTGAGAATCTCCACCCCCAGCTTGCGCGCGGCGCCGGTGTAGCCGGCCACCACCGCCTCCGGCGAGCAGTACCCGTCTTCCGGTGAGTAGGCCGCCGCCAGCAGACCCTCGGTACTGATCAACGGTGCCAGCCGCCGAGCCTCCTCGGCATCGATCATCCGGCTCTTCCCACCCAGGGAGTTCTGCACCTTCACGGCGGCCTCGAAGGCCGCCACGTCAGCCGCGTCGTCGAGAAGGAACAGGTGCCCGCTGACCTGGAGTTCGACGTCCTTGCCGAGATCCCGGCCGAACCGGTGCAGGGCCTCCCGGCCGTGCTGCGCGAGCCGCACGTCCACCTCGTCGGCGAACAGCGTGCGCAGGCCGCCGGCGGCCTTGCCGGTGGAGCCGCTGCCCAGCTGCCGCCCCTCCAGCAGCACCACGTCCACACCGGCCGCGGCCAGGTGGTACGCCGTGCTGAGGCCCATCACCCCACCACCGATCACCACCACGTCGGCCTCGACGGGGGGAAGCGGTCGGGCGGAGCGCGGCGGTGAGATGGTCATGCGCAATGGTACGAAACCCCGCACGAGCGTTCCGGGACCGGGCGACCGAGGCGGCCGCATCCGTCCATAGTTGGTGCTCTTCTGGATGCTCTGACTCTGTGTGGCGCCCTTCTGAGCCGACCGGGTGAGCTGCGCCGGACCGCTCAGGCGCGGGCCCTCGTCCCCCGATCGAGTACTTGAACGTAGGGCTACAGCAGCGGGAGGCGAGGGGCGTGCCGAGATCGGGAGCGCGCATCCTCGTGTTCCTGATCGTTGCGGTGGTGGCCGGATTCCTGGCCTGGCTCGGGCACGACCCGCTCCGTCATCCCGGAGCCGGGGAGCCCGTCTTCTGGCCTCTGGCCGGATTCGGTGCAGTAGCGCTGGTCTACCTGTCGCCGAAGCTCTGGCCGTCGGTCGTGATCGGCCTGGTGACGGGGACCCTGGCCGTGGTGGTCGGGATCGCCCAGACCCCGGTCAACTTCGCCGGACTGGCAGCCGGCCTGTGCGAGAGCCTGCTGGTCGCGCTCCTGCTGCGCCGGCTCAGACCTCGCAGCGCGCTCGAGGAACGGCTGATGGACACGCCGCGGGTACTGGCCAGCGTGCTCGCCGCGAGCATGCTGGCCTCGGTGGTCTTCGCAGTGGCGGGGGGTGCCTCCGGCGAGCGCGCCGCGATCAGCCTGTGGGGCGAGTTCGTACGCAACCACCTGCTGGCGTTGCTGCTGGTCAGTCCATGCCTGGTGGTCTACATCAGCCGCCGGGAACTGCTCGGGCAGTTGCGTGAGTTCCGCCGCAACCTGGAATGGCTGCTCCAGCTGGGCGCGACCACCGTCCTGTCCGCGCTGCTCTTCCTGACCAACGACCACCTGTTCCCCTCGATGCTGCTGGTGCTGCCGCTGATCTGGGGGGCTCTTCGCCTGGGGCCGTTGCGCTCCACGGCCAGCCTGCTGGTCGGGGCCCTGATCATCACCGTGGGGACCAACCGGGGGATGGGCCGGATCGCGGCGTTCGACAGTTCCCGCGAAGGCCTGATCACGCTGCAGAGTTCCGTCGCCGTGATGGCCCTGGCGGTGATCTTCACGACGATCTCGGCGCGCCTGCGCGAACAGACCGTGGCCCTGCTGGCGCAGAGGACGGCCGACCTGAACGAGGCCGAGCGGCTGGCCGGGCTCGGCTCCTCGCGCTGGTACCCGGCCACCGGCCGGGCCACCTGGAGCGACGGCCTGCACCTGGTCCTGGGCACCGACCCGGAGAAGGACGTGCCGGGCACCGAGACCTACATGAGACGGGTGCATCCCGAGGACCGGGAACGGGTGGCCGCCGACATTGCTGCGCTGACCCAGGACGACGGCCGGGCCCAGACCACCGAGTACCGCATCGTCCGGCCGGACGGCGAAGTCCGGGACGTGGTCCTGCGGATGATCGCCGAACGCAATCGCGCCGGGGGCCTGCAGTACGTGTTCTTCACCGTCCAGGACGTGACCGAGGCACGCTCGGCCGCTGCCCGGGTGAGTCAGGCCCACGCCGAGCTGACCGCGGTGCTGAACGCGGTGACCGGGACGGCGATCCTGGGGACCGAGGGCAAGAACGGGAAGATCAGCTTCTTCAACGTGGGGGCCGAGCGGCTCTTCGGCTACCGGGCCGAGGAGGTGATCGGCAAGATCACCACCCTGGAGCTGCACGACCAGAAGGTCCTGGGCGGCTCGGACCCGCGGCGGCTGACCGCGGCGGGGATCGAGAGGAACGGGACCTACAGCGGACAGCGGATCTTCGCGCGCAAGGACGGCTCGACCTTCCCCGGCCAGCTCACCGTCACCGCGCAGGACGGGGCGGACGGGAAACTCATCGGCTTCATCGGCGTGGTCACCGACCTGACCAGCGTGCTGAGGACCCAGGAGGAGCTGGCCGAGAGCGAGAAACGCTTCCGCCTGGCCTTCGACACGGCCCCGATGGGCATGGCGATGGTCTCGCTCTCGTCGACTCAGCCCGGACGCTTCCTTCGGGTCAACGACGCCCTGTCCGAGTTCGCCGGAATGGGCCCGGCCGAGCTGCTCCGCGCCACCGTGGGCGACCTGCTCGAGGACCCCGAGCACTACGAGCAGTCACAGGACAACCTGCTGCGGCTCAAGAGCGGCGAGCTCGACACGGTGACCACGGTGCGCCGGCTGAACCGCCCGGACGGCGCCGAGCGCTGGGGCCGGGTCTCCGCCTCGGCGGTGCGCCCCGGCGGCGACCGCGAGCCCTACCTGATCCTCCTGATCGAGGACATCACCGCCCGCAAGGAACTCACCGACCGCCTCCAGCACGAGGCCGCCCACGACTCCCTGACCGGCCTGCCCAACCGCCTCCACCTGCACCGTCAGCTGGAAAGAGAGCTGCGGGAGCGGCATTCGGGCTACGTGGCGGTGCTCTACCTGGACCTGGACGGGTTCAAGGCGGTGAACGACACCCAGGGCCACGGCGCCGGCGACGAACTGCTGGTGCAGGTGGCCGACCGGATCGCGGCCTCGGTGCGGGCCTCCGACGTGGTGGCCCGGCTGGGCGGCGACGAGTTCGCGGTGCTCTGCCCGGGCATCCCCGACGCGGAGACTGCCCTGCAGACCGCCCGCCGCGTGCTGGCCGTGCTCTCCAAGGAGTTCGACCTGTCCGAGACCCGCGCCCGGGTGGGCGCGAGCATCGGCGTGGCGGTGGCGGTCGACGGAGACACCGGGCCGGAGCTGCTGCACGCGGCCGACCAGGCGATGTACGAGGCGAAGCGGGCGGGGAAAGGGGCTGTGCGGTTGAGCCTTCGGTGAGAGGTCAGAGCCGACGCGGGTTGGTGTGCACGGCGCAGGCCTGTGGTGCCCTCGCGTGGAGCGGGACAGAGGCGACGTTTCAGGGCGGGCCAGTGACAGCGCCCTGTGGATGGAGGCCGGCGCATCAAGAACGTTCGCGGAGCTGGACGATGTATGAAGAATTACCCCACTTCACGTTATGGATCGTACGGCCAGCGGTGAGAAAGCTGGGCTACTGCCGCGAAAGTCGGCTGCCCATGGCAGACCGATGCAAGGCTCAAGGAGCAGATGGTGATCCACTGGGCGATGTCGAAGGGGATTGTTCCCGTTGTCGGCCAGAGGAGCGTGGATCAGCTTGCCTCGAACCTCGCGGCTGCCGGTCTGAAGATCACGACGCAGCAGCTCTAGTGGCTGGACGAGGTGAGTGCACCGCAGCTCGAATATCCCCACCCTCGTGCGAGCGGCGCTTATGTGGGGGAAAACGGTCGGAAAGATGACTTCGACCCGCACTCCCTGGGAGGCTAAAAGCCTCTGACCAGGAGTGGAAGCTCCCCCGACTGGACTTGAACCAGTAACCCTGCGATTAACAGTCGCATGCTCTGCCAATTGAGCTACGGGGGATCGTGCTCTCCGGAGTTCCCTCCGGCACGGAAAACTCTACCGCAGCCGGGGCAGTGCTCGTGACCATCCCCGGCCCGGTGTGGCGCAGGAGTGACTGGGAGCTGGGTCACAGGGGTGGCACAGGTGGCGCACAGCTTCACAGGGAACTGCCAGGTGCGGCCAAGGCCGGCCACAGGGGGCGGCATCAGCGTCGAGGGTGGAGGGCGGCGCCCGACCCGGTTCAGGTCCGGGGGTACTTGGCGGGGGCGGCCCCGAACGAGGGGAACCGAAGCATGCGCACACGACGACTGACGGTGGTGGTGGCCTCCGGGGCCATCGCTCTGGGAGCTGCGGGGTTCGCGGCCTATCCGGCCTTCGCCGACGAGACGCCGGGCGGTTCGCCCTCGGCGAGCGCCGAGCCCGGCGAGCCCGCCGAGCGCCAGGAGCGGGGGGAGTCGCGGATTCAGGAGGCGCTGAAGGGCCTGGTCGAGGACGGCACACTCACTCAGGAGCAGGCCGACAAGGTGGCCGAGAAGCTGTCGGACGCCGACTTCGCCGGGCCGGGGATGCACCTTCGGATGGGGGGCCCGTTCGGGGTCGCCCTGGACGAGGTGGCCGAGGCGCTCGGGCTCTCCCGGGACGAGGTGGAGAGCGGTCTGGCCGACGGCAAGTCGCTGAAGGAGCTGGCCGAGGAGAAGGGCAAGAGCGTCGACGAGGTGGTGGACGCGCTGGTCGCGGCGGCCACCGAGAAGGTCGACGAGGCGGTCGAGGCCGGCCGGATCTCCGAGGAGAACGCCGCCGAGGTGAAGGAGAACCTCGAGGAGCGCATCCGTGAGGTGGTCGAGGAGGGCCTGCCCAAGCTGCCTGCTCCGGGTGAGCTGCGTAAGGGCCTGGACGGCGAGGGGCCGCGCTTCGACCACTGGGGCCCGGGAGAGCGGGGCGAGGACTCGGAACAGAGTGAGGACGGCAGCCCCGGCACCAGCGAGTCGTCCTTCCTGAGCGTGGCCTGAGTCAGAGTCGATCGGAACGCCGATGGCCCGCCACCTGATCGTGGCGGGCCGTCGGGCGTCTGAACTGCTGTTTCGAACTTGAGGACGGGTGGTGTCGGCCCGGTCTCTTCACTTGCCTTGAAATCTGGGAACCACCCGATCGGACTCGCCGTTGTCACCCAACAGGCCGAATCGTTATCGGGATGTGACAATGTTCCGGGTAGGCGTGAAGTGAACGAGGAGTCGGCAATGGCGGGTTCGGTGTCGCAGGCTTCGGGAGAGATGTCGCCCGAGGAGTCGGCAGCTCTGTGGGGTCCACCGGGGCAGGAGCCGGTGATCATCTCCACCGCTCGTAGCAAGCCCCGGCAGACTGCCCCGCCTGAGCCGGACGAGAGTCCGGCGGCCCCCGAAGCGTCCTCCTGGGCGCCGGGAAGTGATGCTCGGGCTCCCGAACTGGTGCCCTCCCCAACGGTACGCACGCTGGGTACGCCACCATCGTCGTCCCCCATTCTTGCTGTCCAGAAGACCGGTGGCGCCGCCCCTGCCGCGGAAGCGATCGATGGGCAGGGCGGGGTCTGGGAGTACGACCTCGGTGAGCGCCCGGCGACCGATACCAGCAGGGCGCCAATTGAAGACGCTTCCGACTGGGCCACCGATCTCGACCAGCCTGACGGGTGGGTGGACGAGGGCGGCAAGGCAGCCCCGCCCGATCCCCGTAGGCGCAAGGTGTTCGTGCTCGCAGCGGCTGTGCTAGCCGCCGTGGTCGCCGGGCTGTCCATCCCCGGGATCCTGGCCGGTGAAGAAGAGCCCACCGGGGACACGGTCGTGCTGGGCCGGCATCTCACTGCCCCGGTGGCGCTGAACCTGCCCGAGGGCGCGGTGGCCACGGCCGACGAAAGCTATGTGGGGGTGCAGTTCGCCTCGGGGGGCTGGGTTCTGGTGACCGTTCCCGAAGAGGTGGTGACCCCCAACGGTCTGCGGGCCCCGATGCCCCCGGATCCGGCGGGCTGGTTGCGCAGTCACCCCGACGTGTTCATCAGTGGCGTGCGCACGGTCGAGGTGGACGGGCGTACCGCCACCCAGATCGACTACCGGCGCTCGTCGATGGCCGAACCGCAGAGCCGCTACGCCCGGCTGCCGTTGTTCTGTGGCTGGAACGGCGACGACCCGGACAACACCAGCATCTACCGCACGAGCGTGCGTTCCTCCACGCGGGAGTGCACCCAGATCACCAACAACGCCCGGGTGCGGGCCACCTTCATCCCTGTGGAGGGCCGGATGCTGCTGGTCGAGGCGGTGTGGAAGCCCTACGGCGTCTGGGGCTGGCGGATGCCCAACGCGCTGAAGACCTCCTACGACGACCTGCTGGCCGGGCTTTCGCCGCGGGCCGCGGAGCCGGGTGAGGAGTCGACCATCACCGGCGCCGCGGGCTACCGCTGAACCGTTCGGATCTCAGAACTGGTCCGGCCACGCCTTGCTGCGACGGAACAGCCGGGGGCGGGAGCGTTCCCGGCGCTGGGGCGGGTCGCTGGGCTCGCGCCGCTGCGCCGGTTCCAGCTGCTCCCAGATCAGCTGCGACGTCTTCAGGGCGTACGGGTCGCGCAGGATCGACATGTGGTCACCGGGAACGTGGGTGAGCCGCCAGGTGCCGGTCAGGAAGGACGCCCAGGAGCGGCGCTCGGCCTTCTCCTCGCTGTCGGCGGCCACGATGACCAGGGTCTCCCCGTCGTAGGGGCGCGCCCGGTAACGCATGTGCAGATAGTTGCTCTGCCGCCAGAAACGCCAGTACTGGTCGTCTCCGGGGGTACCGCGCAGGCCCGTGGTGGCCACGCCCAGCGCCGTCTTCAGCTTCTGCACCGGAGTGCCCTCGAGCGGCGCGTGCGACTTGCCGTCGGGCGGGAACGAGTCCATCACCACCAGCAGTTCGACCTGCTGCCCAGCCTCGCGCAACTGCTGGGCCACCTCGTAGGCCAGCACCCCGCCGAACGAGTGCCCGCCGATGAAATAGGGCCCCACCGGCTGGATCGTGCGCAGCGTCTTGATGTGGCGGCGGGCCGAAGCCTCAACGCTCCAGTCGGGGATTCCGCGCGCCTCCAGCCCATGGGCCTGCAGCGCGTAGACCGGCTGGTCTTCGGGCAGGTGCCGGACCAGCGGCACCAGCGTGACGCCCAGGCCACCGCCCCCGGTGAGCAGGAACAGCGGCGGGCGGGAACCGGTGCCGCGCAACGGGACCAGCGTCTGGTTGGCGACGTCGACCTTGCGGGTGACCCGCTCGGCGAACTCGCCCAGGGTGGGCGCCTGCACCAGCACGGTGGTCTGCGCCTCGGCCGTGGGCACACCGAGCTCGGAGGCCATCCGGCTCATCAGGCTCTCGGCGGCCAGCGAGTCGCCGCCGAGCTCGAAGAAGTCGTCTTCCAGGCCCACCTCGGGCAGCGCGAGGACGCTGCACCACAGGGCCCGCACCACCTCTTCCCACTCGCTGAGGTGCTCGGCGCCCCGGCCGGCGGTGACCTCGGGCGGCTCGGGAAGGGCGTTGCGGTCGAGCTTTCCGCGGTCGGTGCGGGGGAGGGCCTCGAGGAAGACAATGCTCTCGGGAACCATGTACGAAGGCAGGACACCGGCCAGGTGCTGGCGGATCGCGGCGGCGCTGGGCCGGTCGGCGGTGGAGACGACGTACGAGACCAGCCGCTTGCCGCCGCTGTCGCCGCCCTTCTCGGCCCCCACGGTCAGCGACTCGCGCACGTCTTCCATCGACGAGAGCGCGGCGTCGACCTCACCCGGTTCCACCAGGTAGCCGCGGATCTTCACGCTGTGGTCGCGACGGCCGAGCAGCCGCAGTGCTCCGTCGGGACCGACCGTGCCCACGTCGCTGCTGCGGTAGGTGCGACCGCCGGTGGCGGGGTCGGGGGTGAAGGCCTTGTCGGTGGCCGCCTGGTCGCCCAGATAGCCGGTGGCCAGGTTGCGACCGGTCAGCGTGACCGTGCCGGAACCGCCGACCGGGACCGGAACGCCTTCTGCGTCGACGATTCTCAGCTCGATGTCGGGAATGGGCCGGCCGACCGGGAGGAGGCCCTCGAGCGGCGGGTGCTCGCTGTCGACCTGGTACTCGGTGAGCAGGCTGGTCTCGGACGAGCCGTAGCGGTTGCGCAGCGTGCAGCCGGCCGGGAAGAGGGCCCGGGCGGCCTCGATGTCCGGGCCGTAGGCGGCCTCACCGGCGATCGTGACCGAGCGCAGCCGGGCCAGCAGCCGCGGATCCGGTGAAATGCCCACCAGGTTGCGCAGAATCGCGGGGCTGGCCTGGACGATCGTGATCTGGTTCTGCTCGATCCAGGCGGGCAGTCCGTTGATACCCCGCGAGCGGATGTCGTAGAGAGCCATCGTGGTGCCCACCAGAATGCCGGCACAGGTGGCCATCAGGCCGGCGTGGAAGGCCATCGGCAGGGTGTGCGCCACCACGTCGTCGACGTCGTAGCAGTCGGTGGCCCGGGCGTTGGCCCAGGCGTCGCGCACCAGCATGCGGTGATCGTTGACGACGACCTTGGGACGGCCGGTGGAGCCCGAGGTGAAGGCGTAGGCCGCTGCGTCGGTGGGCCTGGGGGCGGTGCCCCAGAGCGCGTCCAGATCGGCCGGGCTGCCGCTCTCCTCGGCCGAGGCGTCGACCAGCACCTGCTCCACCAGTTCGGCGGCGGTGGCCGCGTTCGCCTGGTCGGTGAGACACAGGCGCACGTCGACCCGTTCGACGAACGAGCGCAGCCGGGCCGGGGGAGTGCGCGGGTCGAGCACCAGGATCGGCCGGCCGGAGGCGATGATGCCCCACACCGCGGCCACGGCGGCGGCGCCGTGCGAGTACAGCAGCGCGACCGGGCGCTCGTCCTGCGAGCCGGCCGGGCCGTGGGTGGCGGCGAACACCTGGCGCCGCACGGCAGCGACGCGGAGGGCGAACTCGGCGTAGGTCAGGCTCAGGTCGCCGTCGTGGACGGCCACTGCATCGGGCTGGGCAATGACTACGTGACGTAGCCGGGCAATGGTGCCTGCTTCGACATCCGCATAAGTCAACGGATCGGCGCGGCGCCCGGTGTGAACCGTCTGCGCGGTCATGATCCCCTCCCTGTTCCCCACGCGCGGGCGTCAATGGTGATCCATTACGCAGCGTGAGACTTCTGTCCGTCGGCACTCCAATATGCCAAGGAATCCGGGTTACGCGCCCGTTGTGGTGTTAACAATGCCGACCCGGGGCGGGGCGATATGTACCGGTTCGCGGTGGAAAGGAGGGAATTTCATCATTACAATAGACGCATACGGCTGAGAGAAATCGGAGAAGCACCACAGCTGAAGAATTCGTTTCGTAGGGTGAACGCATGATCGACGCCCCGGGCCCCTGGTCCACCCGCCGTACTCCCGTTCGCACCAGTCCGGTGGACCTGCACCTCTCGGCCATGACTCTGCGTTACGCCTCGTTCTCCGACCGCGTGCTGGCCGCGGCCGCCGCAGGCTTCACCGGGATCGGCCTGGGGGCCGTCGACTACCTGGACGCCCGGCGCTCGGAGTTCTCCGAGGAGCAGCTGGCCGACTACGTGGCCCGCCACGGCCTGCGGGTGGTGGAGCTGGAGTTCCTGACCGACTGGTGGCGTGAGGCCGATGTGCGCGGCGTGCGGCTCGAGGAGGACCTGCTCTTCTATCTGGCCGATCTGCTCGGCGTGCCCCAGATCAACGTGGGCCTTTTCGCCGACGTGCCCACCGACGTCCAAAAACAGCAGTTCCGCCGCCTGTGCACCCGGGCCGCCGACCACGGTGTGCGGATCGCACTGGAATTCATGCCCTACAGCTCCCTGCGCACCCTGAACGATGCCCGAGAACTGGTGTCCCAGGCCGGAACCGGCAACGCTGGGCTCATGCTCGACGCGTGGCACTGGCACCGCTCCGGCGGCACCACCGACGAGCTGCGCACGCTCTCGGCCTCCGAGGTGTTCGCCGTCCAGCTGTGCGATGCGGGGGCAACGCCTTACGAAGACCTCCGGCAGGAGGGCCGGCACGGCCGCCTGCTGCCCGGCGCGGGCGTGGTCGACCTGACCGGCTTCCTCGGAGCCCTGAACGAGGTCGGCGTGCAGCTCCCCCTCGCCGTCGAGGTGCTCTCCGACGAACTGGACGCCCGCAACCCGGTCGAGGTGGCGATGCTCGCCGCGCGCTCGGTGGAAGCACTGCTGCGCGAGCCCGCCGCCGCCTGAGGTGAGCGGCCGCACCGTGGCCGCTCACCGACGTCCTCAAGCAGTTCTGATCAGTTCTGTTCGGCCTCGTCGATCCAGCCCTGCACCTCTTGCGGGGTGGATCGGGGAGCGTCGATGAAATGGGGGACGAAGCGGGCCTGGGTGTCGGTGATGAGCCGGCCTGCGTCGGTCTCCCGGATCCCGAGACCGGCTGCGTGCCCGCCGACCACCCAGGTACCCAGCACCGGGAGGCAGTCGCCGATCCGCGGAATCTCCTGGTACGTCTGGTAGATCGCCTCCTGGCCGGCGGTGTGCCGGTCGGCCACGCTGGCCGCGGTGCGACCGTCGCGCACCACCTTCACTCCGGCGCCCTCCCAGCCGTGCACGGGTTTCACCACGTAGTCCGGCCCCAGCCGGTCGGGCGACCAGTAGGCCGGCAACAGGTTCGGGTGATCGGGGTACAGCTCCCACATCGTGGCCAGGACGGCCTTGGAACCGGTGAGCACCTTGTGCACCGGCTCCAGCCAGACCACACCGGACTCGACCGCGCGGCGGCCGAAGTCCTCGGCCAGCATCCACTCCCACGGGTACATCGCGAAACAGGTCCGGATCGGGTCGTTCTCGAGCCCGACGAAGCGGCCGTCGCCGGTGACACCGATCTGGTCGATCGGCAGGGTGATCGGCCGGCCACCGGCCTCGCGCACCGTGTCGGCCAGGTAGGCGATGGTGTTCCAGTCCTCCAGCGGCTCGGCCACCCCGGCCACCAGGTGGACGAACTCGTTGTCGCCCAGGTGTTTCTGCCAGGTGCGCACCAGCCGCTCGTGCAGCATGTTCCACTGGTCGCGGTCGGGCTGGACGGTCTCCAGCCACGACCACTGGGTGACCGCGGTCTCCACCAGCGCGGCCGGGGTGTCGGCGTTGTACTCGAGCATCTTCGGTGACCCGCTGCCGTCCCACAGCAGGTCGAAACGCCCGTACAGCGTCCAGTTCTCCTCGACCGACCGGCGCAGGTGCGGCCACGCGTACTCGGGAATCCGCAGCCGCCGCAGGGTGGCGGTGTCGTGACACATCACCCGGGTGGCGTGCATGGCCATCGCGTGCAGCTCGTCGGTGACCCGCTCGAGCTCGTCGACCTGCGCCTCGGTGAACCGGTAGGCGGCACCCTCGAACCAGTAGGGGAGCTCGTCCGGCCCGTCGTTGCGCTCGCGGGCGTAGGCCAGCCCCTCCTCCTCGACCAGCTGGTACGCGTTCGGCCGCGGAGTCTGCGGCAACCTGATCAACCGCCCACGCTCCCACTGCTGCGGCTGGTCTTGCCGAACCCGCCGCGCTCGATCGCCGTCTTGGCGCTGGCCTTGCTGACCGTGCCGCCCTTGGCCTCGGCGCCGCCGTAGGCCCCGGCGTGCCCGGAAGGCAGGGTGGTCACGCCGCCCGGATAGCTGGCGATCTTCCCGCCGATCGGCGGGTACCGCCGGCCCGAGCCGTAGAGCAGCCAGGTGTTCACGCCACCGCCGCCGACCCGCGCACCGCCGTTGTCGTCACAGTCGTCGTCGTCCACCCGGGTCTGGGTGGTCTGGTTCACGCAGACCGCCTGGTGATCCGGTTCCGGATCGCTGCCGCAGCCGGTGAGTACTGCCGCTGCGAACAGGGCCGTTCCGCTGGCCACCACCATCGTGCTGCGCCGTCGAGCGTTCACCCGTACCGATCGTTCCCATCTGTCGTCCGCCGGTTCCAGACCAACAGACGCCGACGCCCCCGCCTCCCGTTGCACGAAGGAGCGCTCTGAGTCAGTGGTGTGGATCAGATCACTTCGGGACGTTGTGCGCACGTCGAAACTCTGACGGGTGCCGGGCGGACCGCACGTCGGTTCGTCTCCACGCTGCTCACCGGGTGCAGTGCGGGCTACCGATTGCCTGACCGATTCGCGGCGCCGCAGGCGCCCATAGCGTCTCGGGCGACCGGTCCCAAGCCTGGTCATCAACCTCCGGAGAGGACCACCACACCCGTGCAGTTCGGCATCTTCACCGTCGGCGACATCGCTCCCGACCCGGTCACCGGCCGGACCCAGAGCGAGGCCGAACGCATTCGCAACATCGTCCGCCTCGCCCAGCACGCGGACGAACTGGGCCTGGACGTCTTCGCCCTCGGCGAGCACCACAACCCGCCCTTCGTGCCCTCCTCGCCGCCGGCGATCCTGGGGCACATCGCGGCGGTGACCAACCAGATCCTGCTGAGCACCGCGGTCACACTGATCACCACCAACGACCCGGTCAAGGTCGCCGAGGACTACGCCACCGTGCAGCATCTGGCCGAAGGACGCCTGGACCTGATGATCGGGCGGGGCAACACCGTGCCGGTCTACCCCTGGTTCGGCAAGGACATCCGCCAGGGCGTCGAGCTCACGTTGGAGAACTACAACCTGCTGCACCGGCTCTGGCGTGAGGACGTGGTGGACTGGGAGGGGAAGTTCCGCACGGCCCTGCAGGGATTCACCGCCACCCCGAGGCCTCTGGACGACGTGCCGCCCTTCGTCTGGCACGGCGCCATCCGTACGCCGGAGATCGCGGAACAGGCGGCCTACTACGGCAACGGCTACTTCGCCAACCACATCCTGGCGCCCGACTTCCACTTCAAACCCCTGGTGGACTTCTACCGCAAGCGGTTCGAGCATCACGGGCACGGGCGCGCGGACCAGGCGATCATCGGGCTCGGGGGACAGGCGTTCATCGCCCGGCGGTCGCAGGACGCCTACGACGCGTTCCGGCCCTACTTCGAGAACTACCCGGTCTTCCGGGGCAGCCGGCTCGAGGACTACGCGCACCGCACGCCGCTGAGCGTGGGCAGCCCGCAGGAGGTCATCGACAAGACCCTGACCTTCCAGACCGGGTTCGGCGACTACCAGCGCCAGCTCTGGGTTCTCGACAGCGCGGCCCTGCCGATCGAGTCCGCGCTCACGCAGATCGAGCTCCTGGCCACCGAGGTCGTCCCGGTGCTGCGCCGCGAGATGGCCGCCCGGCGGGCACCGGGCATCCCGGACGCACCCACCCACGAGACGCTCGTGCGGGCCAAGTACGGCGAGGCCGAGCCACGTCAGCCCCGGCCCAATGCGCACCGGGGCGACAACCTGACCGGAGACTCCCCGTACCAGGACAGCGACCCCTCGGTGTCGGTCCGGTACCCGTCCGCATGAACACTTTCGGGACGAGTGAGATGACAACGATGGACGATCGAGTGCGTCGGTTGGTCGTGGTGAGCGCGGGTGTGAGTGATCCCTCCAGCACAAGGATGCTCGCCGATCGCACGGCGGGAAAAGCCCTGCAGGCGCTGCAACGCAGCGGAGAGGTGACCGCCCAGGTCGTCGAACTGGCCCCGATCGCTCTGGGGATCGCACGCGCCCTTGTGTCGGGCCACCTGGACGACTCGGTGCAGGAGGCGGTGGACAAGATCGCCGCTGCCGACGGTCTGATCGTGAGTACCCCGGTCTACAAGGCCGGGGTGAGCGGGTTGTTCAAGGCCTTCGTCGACATCCTCGACGACGACCTGATCATCGCCACCCCAGTGATTCTCGCGGCCACGGCCGGCAGCGAACGGCACGCCATGGTGGTCGACGAGCAGATGCGTCCGCTGTTCGCCTTTCTGCGGGCGCTGCCGGTACCGACGTCGTTGTTCGCCGCCCCCAGCGACTGGGCCTCACCGGCCTTCGGACGACGCATCGAGCGCGCCGCCGCCGAACTGGCCCACCTGGTGGAGGCCGGGATCGGCGCCGGCATCGCCGATTCGGGCTGGGACGGCTACCAGCACCGCTTCGCCGGCAACGCCACCCGCTCGCAACAGTCGGTGGACGACGTCGACTTCAGTAACGACTTGATGCGTCTGGCCAACGGCGGCCGGTCCCATCCGACCCCATGACGGCCCTGGCCCTCAGCCGTCATCGCCCTCCTCTGCGGCGCCGGTTGGTGCTCCTCGTCGAGAACGACTCCGAGCAGGCCGAACTCATCGCGAGGGCGCTGCAGCTCGCCGGGTTCGAGGTGATGGTCGTGGGGAGTTCGGCGGCCGCCCGGGTGGCGGCCCGGCAGGGACCCTCGGTCATCGTGCTGAAGACCGCTCTGCCGGACGGATCAGGGTTGGATCTGGCCGTTGAACTGCGGGCTTCCGGCGGCGCAGTCGGCCTGCTGTTCGTCACCGACGGCGACAGTCTGGAGGATCGTCTGAACGGGTTCGCGGTCGGTGCGGACGACGTGGTTCCCCGGCCGCTCAAGGTTGCGGAACTGGTGGCCCGGGTCGGCGCTCTGCACCGCAGGATGAGTTCTCACCAGGTCGCCATCCCGGAGCCGGACGACGACGGAGCGAGCCGGTTGACCGTCAAGGACTTCGTCCTGGACCTCTCGCGCCACGAACTCACTCGTGATGGCCACGGATTCGGCCTGACCACCACCGAGTTCAAGGTGCTGCGACAGCTGATGTCGTCGGTGGACAAGGTGGTCACCAAAGACGATCTTGTGCTGGGGGTTTGGGGAGACGAGATCCCGCGCAGCATGAACTCCGCAGAGAAGTTCGTCTCCCAAGTACGGCGCAAGCTGAGCGCCGCCGGTGATCCGCTCATCGAGACGGTGCGCGGTATCGGATACATCGTGCGCTCGGTCTGAATGTTGTTCAATCGAAGGAGAGATCCATGACCCGCATCGGCATCATCCTGGGCAGCACCCGCCCGAACCGCAACGGCGAGCAGGTCGCCCGCTGGGTGCTCGACCAGGCCCAGCAGCACGACGACGCCGAGTTCGAGCTGATCGACCTGCGGGACTACCCGCTGCCGCACCTCGACGAGGCGGTGACCCCGAGCCGGGGGGAGTACCAGAACGAGCACACCAAGCAGTGGGCCGCCAAGATCGCCCAGTTCGACGGCTACATCTTCGTCACGCCGGAGTACAACCACAGCACGTCCGGTGTGCTCAAGAACGCCATCGACTACCTGTACGCCGAGTGGAACAACAAGGCAGCCGGTTTCGTCTCCTACGGGGGCGTCGGTGGCGCCCGGGCCGCCGAGCACCTGCGCCTGATCGCCGGAGAGCTGCAGATCGCCGATGTGCGCCAGCAGGTCACGTTCTCCCTGATGACGGACTTCGAGAACTACCAGACCCTGCAGCCCAAGCCCTTCCACGAGATGACGATGAAGGTCTTGCTCGATCAGCTCATCGCCTGGAGCGGTGCCCTGGCGCCGCTGCGCCCGAAGGCCACGCTCACCCGAGCCTGAGCCGTTCCTGGTCCGAAGGGGGACTGAACCATGCCGGGAAGATACGTAGGACTGGCGATCTCGATCGGGTTGCTGACGAGCCTGGCCATGACACCTGTCGCGACTGCGGCGGACACGGCCGGCAAGTCGGCGGCCGCGAAGGTCAAGTGGACGGCCTGCCCGGAAGGCACTGACATCCCGGCTACGGAGCTGCCGTCGGTGCAGTGCGCCCGGGTGAAGGTGCCGTTGAACTACGACAAGCCCAAGGGCAAGAAGATCAGCCTGACGATCTCCCGGATCGCCAGCGGCAAGCCGGAGAAGCGACGGGGCATCCTGCTGTTCAACCCGGGTGGGCCGGGCGGTCCGGGCCTGGGCCAGCCGGCCCTGATGGTCAGCCGCGGGCTGCCGGCCAGCGTGATGGAGGCCTACGACCTGATCGGGATGGACACCCGGGGCGTGGGCAAGTCCTCGCCGGTGGGCTGCGGCTTCACCATCGACGACCCGTACAACAGCAACATCCCGCCCTACGCGGTGAACGAGGCGGCCGTCACGGCCCGCGCGAAGGTGGTCGAGGCAGCCGCCGACAAGTGCGCGAAGAGCAAGGACGCGGCGGCGCTGGAACAACTCACCACCGCGAACATGGCCCGTGACCTGGACCAGATCCGGATCGCGCTGGGGGAGAAGAAGGCCAGCTTCTACGGAGCCTCGTACGGCTCGGCCCTGGGCGCGGCCTACACGTCGATGTTCCCGCAGAGCACCGACCGGGTGGTCCTGGACAGCAACGTCGGGGACACCCACCTGAACCAGGCCGGCCTGCGACGCTTCGGCGAGGGCTTCGAGGAGACCTTCGGTGACTACGCCGCCTGGCTCGCGGCCCGGCACGAGGCGTACGGGCTGGGGCGCACGCCGTCGGAGGTGCGCAAGAACTTCGTGGCCACGGCCGAGAAACTCGACAAGACCCCGGCCCCCGGAATCACCGGGGCCCTGTTCCGCCAGGCCGTCTTCGCTGCCACCTACAGCCCGATCTCCTACGGTCGGGCCGCCCAGCTCTGGCAGTGGGCGATCGATCCGCCCGGCGATGTGGCATCGACGAAGGCTGCGCCGCTGAACCCCCAGAACACCGCCTTGAGCGTCTTCCTGGCCGTGACCTGCAACGACGTCGAGTGGCCGAAGGACCTGAAGACCTATCAGCGCGCCGTGGCCGAGGACCGCGAGCGCTACCCCCTGTTCGGCCCGGCCGCCGCCAACATCGTGCCCTGCGCGTACTGGAAGCTGGGCCCCACGAAGGCGCCGGTACAGATCAACGACCAGGGCCCGGCCAATGTTCTGATCCTGCAGAACCGCCACGACCCGGTCACGCCGCTGTCCGGAGGGGAACTGCTGCGTGACCGGTTCGAAAAGCGTTCCCGGCTGGTCACCGTCGAGGGCAGCGGGCACGGCGTGTACGTGCTCGGGGGCAACGCCTGCGCCCTCAACGTGACCACGAGCTACCTGCTGACCGGGAAGCTCCCGGAGAAGGACCTCACCTGCCCGAGCACCTGAACCACCCTCGGTGTGGGGCGGCCGCGTCCAGGCCGTCCCACATCTGCGTTGGGCGGGGCGTCTGACCTGCGGTTATCGCGAACCGAGAGGTACCGGCCACATGGCACTCCCGCTGCCGGTAATCTTGCTCTCTGGTACCCACGGGTGCTGCCTGCTCACAGCGGCGTGATGCAGGGTGCGGGACAGTAGCTCAATAGGTTAGAGCAGCGGACTCATAATCCGTAGGTCGCGGGTTCGAACCCCGCCTGTCCCACCTTGGTTTTCGCGTCAAGCCGCTTCTGAACTGGGCGGATAGCGTTAGCGGTCATTTGCGGGATGTCCGGATGACTACGGCTGTGGGTGGCTGTTGGCGGCTGTCTGTCCCCAATACGTCCCCAGATTTGGCGATCGGTTCCTGAGCAGTTCTTGGTCCAAGCTGAGTGCATCTGCGAGCAGTCCAGCCTCGCTAACGCCTCATGCGATCCGCGGTCTGGTCGGAGAGCATGCAGGCGTGGAGCTCCGTCGACGCTTCGGCGTCAACATCCGCAAACCGCGGCTTGCTGCAGCGCTTTGTAAGGCCGCAACCTGGGGACTAACCAGACCGTTACCCTGCGCTGGGACGTTGCCCGTGCGACTACGTGACCAGGTCGAGGCCACCGTCCGAGCCGGGGACGCCCACGAGGCAGCCCGAGGCGGACGCCAGGTCATCGACTACGACTGCGCCCACCCGAACACCCCGTAGCCCCGGCCAGCAGCCGCCTGGACGTGTTCGAGCAACTCACCGCCTACCAGCAGCATGCCCAGGCCGATGGAGACGCCGCGGTCGAGCGCACCGTGCGCGCCCACCTGGCCTACCTCGGCAGCGTCCGGGGCAAGCGCCCCGAGCTGGACGATTACATGCGAGCCACCCAGGGATGCGGCACCGCCGGCTGGTCGGAGGAGTACATCCTCGAGCTTGCCGAACGCGCTCGGCAGGCCCTGGCCGGCCACGGCATTGGCTGGAACGCCCGCACCGGCGAAGAGCTGCACCAGCTGTACGGGCCGATCACCCTCGACGAGGCCGGCGAGCGCGTCGGCGAGGAAGCCGCCAAGGTCGAGCCCATCGTGCGGGAGCTGACCGGCACCACCGCCCCGTTCACGGTCAAGATCGAGGTCGTCGACGTGGACGACTACTGGTCGTTCTGGGTCGACGGCGCTGGCACCGCCGCACGGCTGCGATTCAACAAGCGCACCGCCAGCTTCACCGAGACTCGCCTACGATCCTTCGCCCAGCACGAGCTCCTGGGCCACGCGCTGCAGTGCTCCAGCTTCAGCCAGACCGGCACCACCGAAGACGTGCCCTGGGTCCGCACCCTGACCACCTACTTGCCGTACCAGTCCCTCCTGGAAGGTCTGGCCACGGTGTGGCCGATGTTCACCACGCCGGATGATGAGCGGCTGATGACCTATCAGCGGGTCACGCACTACACCCACCTCGTGCGGGCCGAGCTGCACCGCGCCATCAACGCCGGCCACAGCGTCAGCGAATGCGCCGACCACGCCCGCGCCCGGGTCCCGTGGATGTCCGCCCACGAGATCGGGAACCTGCTCTCCGATCGAGGCACCGAGCCCATGCTCCGGTCCTACCTATGGTCCTACCCGGCCGGCACCGACTGGTTCATGAACCTTGCCGAACAAGCCGACGCCGCCACGATCGACACGGTCCTCCGCACGGCCTACCACCACCCGCTCACCCCGGCAGACCTTGCCGAACTATGGCCGACCGGTCCAGCCATCGGCGGCGACGGAGCTCCGATCACTCTCCGACGACCCACGACTTTCTGAACCAGACACCTGACAGCGGCGAGGGCAGGAGGCACCAGCCGCATGCTTCCTGCCCTCAGCTCATGCTCCCGGACCAGTTGCCGAACAACCGGGACACGCTCTGATCGCAGCGGGAGCGACCGGCGGCAACGACAGGTCAGCTCAGCGCAGGTCAGGCTGGGATGCCCCGCCGGGCATGCGGCACCTGCGGCACCGACCCGACGGGGCACCCAGCAGCTCGACGCCAGCGACTCTCGCGCACTGCCGAATTACTCTCTTCTGGATCGAGAGATTCGCAGGAACGACGTGCCATACAGGCTTGCAAAGGGCATCATGGGGCGATGACGACAGAGAAGACGCCTAAGTTTCAGTCGTTGCATCTCACCTTTGTGCAGCGACGCGACGGTTCTATGGTTATCGGCGTTTCCCCGGACCATGAAGATGAACTGCTCGAGGTCCTAGAAGATTCTGGTTTCGAAACGTCTCAAATAGCAGGACTCACACAAGACATTCTGACACTATCTAGTATTGCAATAGCGGCTTCCAGTGTCGCAATCAATGCCAATACACTTAAGGAAATTATCGTTGCTTTTCTAAATCGAAACAATGGAAGCTTCGTAACAATAGATCTTGAGGGTGTGCGGATCGAAGGGTACTCGGCGAAGGCCGCACAAGATATTCTGGAAAGCAAAGAGCTGCAAGAGTTGGTGGACCGAGTCAATCGAGATGCGTCGATTCGCGAGAATTTGCCATCCGACGGCATCGATGAAAGTGAGTGACGCATGGAGTTTCCCAAATGGGATTCCGAAGCTGGCCGGTTGGAATTGTATGTTCGCCGCCGACAGGTCGAACGCAGCTGGAGCCTAGAGCGTTTCTTGGAGTGGTACGGAATAGGGGAACCCTTTAATTATTGGATATCGATGGCCATCGATATGGTTCCGCCGGAATTTCAGGGATTAGCTAAAGAAATCGTTATAGTTGCCTCGCGCGCGGGGGATTTGAATGCGAGGGCCTACCGACTTTCGCGGAATGTCCGAGTCATTGAGCTTGATCTGCGATTGATAGCCACGTATGCAGCCTTTGGATTTGCAATTCAAGGATTTATGGATGACTTTTCAAGCTGGCGGACGGAACAAAGAAAAAGTTTCACCAAGAGATACTTTCAACATGATCAGTTGCTGGACGTTCTTGCTCAAGAAGCGCGCGACTTCAGATTGGCGACTAAAGCAAGTGCGCCTCTCCTGAAAGCTAGCAAACTGCTGGATGAACACTTCAATAATCCATCGCGAGAGCATCTTTCCAGCATCCGTCCTCTTGCTGAAGAAGCCGGACCTTACTGGATAGCCGCCATACAATTCGTCATTGCTCATGAGGTAGCTCATCACTTGCTTGATCACACAGCTCGGCCGGGGGACCCTCTTGTCATTCGAGGTCGTGAATTTCTGTACGATTGGTTAGATGGTTTTAAGTTCGGTTACGAGCTCCCTGAGGTTGCAAACTCTCGGCAGCGACGTGAACTTGAGGCAGACTCACTGGCCGTGCGTTTCCTGATGCCTAAACACTCTCCGACCGTACTTAAGGAATGGCCTCCTTTGATGGACCATCAGGCTGCTGCAGGAGCTTTTGTGGCGTTGCCCGCGCTATCGTTGCGAGAATCAATCTCTGACAGTTCACGCCCAGAGTCCATCTCGCCAGTGAATAATGGTATCTATGCATTGGCCAGTCACCCTACTTTCGATATGCGGTGTAGGAACGTAGTCTCGCTGCTGGCTGCCGCCGGCGAGGAGACTAGGACTGAGGAGGTGGAGGGAGTTGGCCTAGTGCTTAGATCCTATGATGCGGCGGCCTTCGCGGCCAGATTGTGGGCGTTTCGCGAATATATAATAGGCGCATCTTACGACGCTAAGGGAAAGTCAACTGAAGCAAGTCGGTTTAGGATTGAATTCATGGAGCCAGGAAAAAAATAGTGATTGCAAGACTGTTAACGGCTAGGGCACCGGGTGCGGACATTATTACTTAACTTCAGGCCGCGTAGTCTTGCGGATGCACGCAGCGCCCACGTAATCCGTACCCATGATGCATATAGAGTTCATGCGTTTAGATTGCTCAGGCCCCAAGATCAGTTTCGCTTCGAAAACCGTGCGTCGGGACAGTGAGCTCTAAATCTGTCGTCGGCGTGTCGTCGACCTGGACAGAACTACAAGGAGGTTCAGGTCGAGGACGCGCCAAGTACGGTCTTGAAGATCATTGACAATCGGGCTATCCAGCCCAGATAACGATCAGCAAGATCACCCGGCGCTGATCCTCGAGAATCAAGTAGCTCAGCAAGCCGTTGCCATCCGGCCCGAACGCGATGGCCCGGGAGCTTCCGTCGAGATGCTCACGACTGTAAGGGTCACCGCTCCAAGGCGTGACCTCGAGCATCACGAAAACTTCGGCGCACGCAACGACAGCTTCCTTGGGCAGCGCGTCGAGCTGTTCCTGAACCTCGGGCAGGATCTCGAGCCGATACACCTACAGGCCCAGGCCCCGCTTCACCTGTTCCCAAGGCACGGTGGGCACCTCTTCACCTTCCTTCAGCCGCTCAACCGTGCGCAGCATCCGGCGGTGCCCATCGGGATCACGATCCGTCATACGGGCCACACGCTCCCAGCGCGTCAGCATGTCCAGCACGGGCGTCAGGTCCAGCGTCTCCGTTGCCTCAGCCATGACGCGGCGGTACTCACGGTCGAAGTCGCCGACCTCTTCGGGGATGAGCCGGTCGCGGATCGATCGAGGCGCCAGACGTCCGCTCAGGGGCAGGACGGGGTCCGATCCCGATGAAGCAGTCACAGACATGTCCACCACGGTAGTTCAGAGCCGGGACAGAGCGAAGCCGATCACCGATGTCTCCCGGCCCACCTTCTGATACCGCACCCTGACTCACAAGCAACCCCGCAGTCCCAGGATGGTCCAGGTCTGCAGGCGCGCGGAGACCCGAGTGGGCGGGGCGGGGTTGCTTGCGAGCCTCGCAGGGTGCGGTCTCTATCTCCCACGGCGGAGCCAGCAAGAACAGCTGACCCCACCGCAGGTCCACCCCGGGAGGTAAAGGCCATGACCCGACGTCGCGCTCCCCTTCTGGATTCTCGTCCTGCTGCTGCGCGATGCGCGTGGGCGGTTCGCCAGCCTCGGCCGAGCCGTAGCACCCAGCAAAGCGCCAGCCGAAGGTCCGCAAGCCCACGCTCCCGGTCTTCATCCAGCTTGAGCTGAACCTGGCGTAGACGGAGCCACCCGCGCTTTACCTGCAGGAATCAACGCCAGAAGCCGCAAGCCAACGGCAGACGTCAGGAGGTCCAAACCATCCCTGACCAGGTCAGCGGCAACTAACCGACACCACAACGTGTCACCAGCAACCCCGGATTCCGATCAAAAGGTTAGGAGTTCTGTACACAGCCGTCGCAACGCACCGTGTGAGGGGGAACCGCAGGCTTGGGTCACGGCTCTCCGTGTTCCAGCGCGGCATCGATCCGGGCGAGTGCAATGGCCTCCTGGCCGTCCAAGCACTCGGCGTAGATCTTCAGTAGCACATCGACACTGTGCCCCGCCCACACAGCTACCTGCGTTGGAGCCACGCCGCCGTTCAGCCAGGTGGAAACGGCTGCATGACGCAGGTCGTATGGGCGCTTGGCCAACGCTGTGGCCGCTTGATCTGGAGTGAGCGCGTAGGCGCGTGCTCTGGCCCAAACGCGAAGGTACGTCACCGTGGCAACTTGATCGCCATTGACTCCCCGAAAGAGACGACCGCTGTCATTGGCTCCCCACACGGAGAGGTGCCGATGCAGTAGGGCTGTCAGCTCCGGTGGGCAGGGTACCCGGCGTGCGTCACCCCGGGCGCGGTGCTTCAGCTCGCGGAGCTCGCGCTGGCGGCCGGATTCGGACCAGGCAGTTCCCGTGTCGGGTGCTGCTTGGTCGATCGTGATCCAGCCCCAG
This sequence comes from Kineosporia sp. NBRC 101677, assembly GCF_030269265.1. Lineage (NCBI taxonomy): Bacteria > Bacillati > Actinomycetota > Actinomycetes > Kineosporiales > Kineosporiaceae > Kineosporia > Kineosporia sp. NBRC 101677. The sequence goes on along the minus strand of NZ_BSTA01000009.1, from coordinate 64,888 downwards.
CCTTCGAACGGCAGTTCGAGGTTGCTGAGCCGGAGATTGACGACCTCCTCGGGCCGGAGAGCCGAGTAGTACATGACTGCGAAGAACGCCTCGAGACGCGGACCGCTTCGCTGAATCGTCCGGAGCGCTCGGATGAGGTTCCTTGCTTGGGTCGGGTTGGGGACGGTGCGCCGGTCCACTCCCGTCGACACCCTTGGGGCGGACGACTTCAGCCCTCTGACCGGGTTTGAGGTGACGTAGCCCTTCTCGAGGGCGTATGCCAATGCATTGTGGACGACGACTCGCTTGCGTTGGGCAGTGCGGCCGGCGGCTCGCTGCCCGGTCAGGAGAGTGGCGCAGCCGTCGAGGACGTCTCGGAGAACGGCGCGGTCTTCAATGTCGGCGAGGGGGCGGCTGTGCTGGCTCACCCAACGGAGGAGTGTCGTGACTTCCTCGGGCTGCGCAGCCGAATCACGTCGGAGCTTGTTAAAGCCCCAGTTCTGCAAGGCAGAACGAAGGGCGCGAGCTTCCGACGGATCATTTGGATACGTCGTAAGCATGGGAGGTGTTGCAGAGACTAGAGCTTCGGCGACACCCTTCCGGTACTTCCCCGAGATCGATGCCCACTTCATGTCTACGTACTCGCAGCAGAAGTCGTACCAGGTCGTTGGACTCACAACTTCGGGTGCCAGTGACACGGGTAAGCCGGTAGCGACGTCAAACGCTTCTCCCACGCGAGAGGCGCTGACCAGTTGGGACCGAAAGCTTTCAGCCTGGGCGGCTCGACGGAACGGCTTGCTCCAGCGCTTGGCGCCGACCTTCCAACGGACACGGTAGGTCGTTACGTTCTGGCCCTCGTATTTATCGGTCGAGAACACCCGGACCTCGAAGGTCGTGCTCCGCCGACCCGAAGGTGCTACCAATCCGCTGTTCACCAGGCTCCCTACTTATCCGCCGGTCCGTGGTTACAGGGTCATCGAGGCGACGTGACAGCGGAACCGCGAATCGGAGACGCCGAGATTCGTCCCGTCCGGCGCTGCTTCGTCCTTCTTACGTTAGTTTTGGTCCTCGCGCGCAGACAGCCAGCGATCGAGTTCACTGCGGCGGACGCGAAGTTCGCCGTTGGGCAGCTTGATGCATCGTGGTGCCCGTCCCTTGGCACGCCAGTCGTAAAAGGTGGAGCGGGAAATGTTCAGTTCAACGCAGACTTCGCGCAGAGTGAGCTTCTTTTTGGCCTCGGAAGAAGACCTTTCGATCCGGGACATGGCGTTGGGTCTGTACTAGTCACGGTCGATGGCAGGCGAGTGCGTCGTGCAGCCCGCGCCGGATGAGCCCGATGCGGATACGTTCCCCCGGGGTCTTTGCCGCTTCGGCGGCGGACGCAAGAGCTGCGAGCGCTTCTGTCAGCCCGGCCCGGAACGTGCGGCGGCTCTCCGGATCCGGATTGGGTGTCTGGAACGGGTACAGCTCCGTGAGCTCCCCAAGCGCCTCGCTGAGGGCGGCGAAGTCGTACGTGTTCATGGTGTCGTCGAGCAGAGCACCTTCCAGCGCGGCGCGTGCTGCGCGAAGGTGCTCGGGCGCCGGCTGAACGGCGTTGAAGTCGGTCATCGCAGTGTTCCTTTCGCTTTTTGGTCAGGTCCTGGTGGTGCGGTTGACGTAGCGCGCGAGCCCGGGCAGGCCCGGGCGCGGAGGTGGTCCGCGGCGGTTCAGTGCGGCGCGGACGATGTCCCGGGGTGTTGGGGCGGGTGCGGGTTGCCACCGCGGTTGGACATCGCGGAGAACGGCGGACAGGGGTTCGCTGCGGCTGGCCAGGGTTTGGATGCGTTCGAGGAAGACGGGGGCGGGTCCGGCCATGTCGGCTCGCACCCAGGCCTTGGCGCCTTTGAGTTCACCCATGACGAGCCAGTGGCCGCTGCGTAGTTGCTGGTCTGCGGCGTCGCGCATCCGGGCCAGCGCGGACGGGATCTCCTTGGCTGCGGCCAGGGCGTCGAGCAGGGGGAGTTGTTCCTTGCGGTGGTGCATGCCGAGCAGCAGTTGCTGGATGTGGCGGGCTTGCTCGAGGCTGGCTGGGGTGGTGGGGCCGGCGGTGGCGACGAACTTGCTGAGCCGCTGCAGGTACTTCAGGTCCTTGACCACGCTCTGCAGGCGTCCGGCTGTCTGCTCGATGCCCGCTGCATGGAGCGTTTTGGCAGCGGCCTCGGCGCTCATGGCGGTGGCCATGGCTGCGGCGAGGAAGGCGCGTGGTGTGGTGGGGCCGCCGGAGGCGAGTCGATGCCCCATCCGGGACAGGGCCTCGGGTAAGTCCGCAGGTTTCGGGTTCGCCAGGACGCGCAGACTTTCTCTGCTGTCGTCCTGGATGTAGGGCAGTTCCCCGCCGGCCGTCACGTAGCGCACTTCGCGTGCGGCGATGGCGATCCCGGATCGTGCTCCCAGACGCAGTCGTCCCGCGTCGTTGGAGCGTTTGAGGGTGGTCAGGTGGTTGGCCAGGTCGATGTCGAGCAGGGTGAGGGCTTCGCTGATCTCGGCGACGTCGGCCAGATGGCTCCAGATCTCATCGCCCACGGGTTTGAGGGAGCGTGGGGTCTGGGACCAGGCTGATTGTGCGCGCATGGAGGAGATGAGAACGGTCTGCCACGCCTGGCCTTTGGGCGTGACGGGCGCGGTCTCCATCAAGGTGGTGACCTTCTCGGTCCGGATCTGCGGGTGGCTCTTCAGGTGCCGTTCCAGCAAGGCGACGGGGTGACGGTCGAGGCTGGGAATGCCGTAATGGCGGGCCTCGACGTTGGTGTGCATGATCGCGGAGGTCGTCTGGCTCAACAGCTGGATCAGCGCTCCGTGGCCGGCCAGGGCCAGCTCGGTCTCTGAGGCATCCAGGACGGTCGGGTCGTTCAGCAGCGTGTCGACTGCGCCAGCGACGACGGTCACCTCACGCACGTACGACATGGGCACCTCCAGAAGACGAGCAACGGTTCGAGCCTGTCCGAGCGTCGGTTCAGGCGCAGGCGGCCGACCGGGGTTTGTGGATAACTAGGGACGTGTGCGGACCCCTGTGGAAAGACGAGGCGGCTTTGGTCAGCGGAGACGTCGCGGTCGGGGGACGTACAGCTGGGAGGTGGGCTTGGGGGCGGGCCGTGGATAGTCCGGGTGTCCGCGGGCGGTTCCTCCGATCCGGCGCAGGGCTGAGGCGATGGTGTTGGTGGCTTCTCGCATGGGTAGTCCGGCGTCCATGGCGGCCTGGGCCAGGGGTGAGAGGTCGTCGATGCCGTGTTCGGCCGCCCGGCAAGCGGCCCAGAACAGCCCGGAGTTGCGATGCCCTTCCGGGAGGCGGGAGACCCATCGGCTGAGGGCGCCAATGTCTGCGGCTTGCTGGCGAGCAACGACCCGGGGGCTGGGTGGGGGAGCGGGTGGTTGGAGGAATTGGCGTGCGGCCTGCCAGTTCAGGGTGGTGGTGTGGCGGGCGGCGCTGCGGTAGGTCAGTCGGTATTGGGCGCCGTCGATGACGGAGGGTGGCATGAGGACGTAGCCGCCGTTGGCTTTGAAGTCGAGGTGGTGCTCGGCCAGGCGGCCGCTGGGTTGGTCGGTGCCGGTGAAGTACAGGTGCAGCCCGCCCGAGGGGGTCTGCACTTCGAATCGGTGACCTTCTACGATCCCGGCCTCGGCCAGGCGCCACAGCGAGGGGTATCCGCTGCCGGTGGCGCGTACGTCGACGTCGAGGACATCGAATGAGCCCCACCCGGTGGTCATGGCGAGGTTGGCTGTGGGGCTGGCCGACCACCAGGAGCGGATCTGATCGCGATCGCTCGTGGCGTCCAGGAACCCGTGAGCGGTCATCGGGCGCTTCGTACCGGGCGCACAGGGGAAGACCTGCATCCCGCCTTCGGCCAGCTTGAGGGCCGCACGCATCAGGCGGCCGGGATCGGGCTGTACGCGTTCATTCGGCATAACCGGGCTCGCCTTCATCACGGATGGTTTCGTCGGCAGGAAGAGCAGAGGGACGAGGCCGAGCCAGGTAGCGCTTGTCCCGGTCGCGCACGACGGCGTCGTTCTTGGCCAGGGCTGCCAGGTGACCGGTGACGGTGCTGCGGGCCTTGCCCGTGAGGTGCGCGAGTTCGCCCACGGTGCGCGGATGCTCGGCGATCAGCTCCAGGACCAGCGTCCGGGTGTCCTGTTCCCCATCGGATGCACTTTCGGCTTCAGGGGACTGGTCGGACGGCGGGGCGCCCGGCTCAGGCTGTTCCTCGTCCTCAATTGAAATCGGTTCTCCGAGCAGGGCTGCGAGGTGCGCCAGGGCCACGAGCACCATGGCGGGGATCGCTCCGACGATCATGATGAGTACCGGGCCCGTGGTCAGGTAGCCGGCAGCCAGTAGGTGGCCGGCTGCGTTTCCAACAAGGGACGCGGCGGCGCTGGTGATGGCGACGATGGCACCAAAGCGTTTGGCTCGGTGGGGTATCCCGGGCCGGAGCCAGCACCAGCCACCGGCGCTGCCGCCAATGTCCACTGCGGCTGGCAGTAGCCATGGCGTCCAGCTCGACCATCCCGCCGACCTGGCCAGGGATGCGAGCGTTGAGGCGCTGGCTACGACCGCGGCGGCTCCCGCTACGCCCATGCCGGCGTACAGCGGCCAGCGCATCTGCCAGCCGCCGGCCTCACGGAGTAGGCGGGGAGCGTTCACCGCAAGGTGGGGACGATGACCCGGCCCAGCGCCGCCATGGCGACAGCGCGGGTGGCGAGCATGCGCGTGGGGGCATCGAGACTGGTCAGGATCGTGTCGAGCGCCCAGTCGGCGTGAACAGAGTTTGGGAGGTGCCCGGTCAGGTGGCACGCCAAGCGCAGCAGGGCGACCTCGCCGGTCGAGGCCGGGCTGTTGTCGCATCCGTTCGTGATGCTCTCCCAGTCGAACCAGGCTGTGACCTGTCCGTTCTCCTTGTGGACCTCGGCCTTGTCCCGGACCTCGCTGCGGCGCAGCCAAAGTCGGTGGGCGATCAGAAGGTGCACGGCAGCGGTCTCACCGGGTGGCAGGGCGTGAGCGGTGCATCCCTGCTCGAGTGCCGTCATCAGTTCTGTTAGATCGAGTTTGCGTGGGGAAGGTGTCATCGCAGATCTCTCCCATTCCTTAGTGGGCGATCGGGCCGGGCTTCCTTCTCCAGCGGACGGCTGCGCCTCAGCCCATAGCGGTCGAGGAACTCGGCGGTGTTCACCACCTGGCGGCTGGCGCTGACCTGGATCAGCGGCAGCCGCCCCTCGCGCGCCGCTTTGTAGGCCGAGCTGCGGCTGATGCCGAGGATCCGTCCGGCCCGCTGGATCGGGATGGTCGGTTCGACGTCTGGATCCGGAAGCGACCGATCCGTAGACGGTCTCTTCATCTAGTCAAACTACTACGAGTAAAGCGGTCCGTACTAGTCTGGTATTAGATTTTGTGCATTGGTCTCGGTATCGTTCGAAGCGTGGATGAGCGTGACTCGCAAGCATCGGTGCCGGACGAGGTGGAGTGGCTGACGCCTACCCCTGACGGCACACCTGTTGTGCTGCGTTGGCCCGACGAGAACGGACCCTTCCTGCTCACCTGCCACCTTGCTCAGGTGGATGGCCGCTCGACCCTGGTCGGCCTGGACATCCGCAGTTTCATCGAAGGTCCCGAAGGCCTCGAGCCCGGTCCTCTCGGATTGTCCGAGGTCAACCACCCCATGCTGCGCTCGCTGAGGGCCGGTGAGATCGCCGAGGCCGCGCGGCTTCATCTGGCCGCCGAACTGGCCGCGCAGGCTCGTTCCCGCAAGCTCGGGGCTGAGGGGCGGGAGCAGGCGAAGCATCGCTTCGACCAGCTCACCGCACCCCAGCGTGCCCGAGCGGGTGGAGCCCGGCCGGCCAGCTCACAACTCGAGCGCGTGGCTGCGATCTACAACGAGATCGTGGCCGCCGGCGGCGACGGTGCCCGGCGTCCCTCCATCTACGTTCACCAGGCTCTGGTCAACGAGGGCCAGGACGTCAGCCTCAACACCGTGCGCGGCCAGCTCCACCGAGCCAAGGCCAAGGGCCTGCTCAACGGAAAATAGACGACGGTCACCGCTTCTTCAGCGGTGGGTCGAACTCCCCGGTCGTGCAGACCTTGCAGTACCGAGACCAGGTCAGTTCGGGCTCCTCGCCGATGCGCTCGACCTTTGTGAGCAAGCCCCACCTTCCCCAGACATGCCCGGTCAGGGCGCAGGTCTCCACCTTCACGCAGTCGCTGCAGAGCGCTCGGTCTCCGGTAAAGACCCATCCCTGGCTCTCGGCGTACTTCTGCAGCGCCTCCCGCGTCTCGAGGTGCGGCTCATCCTCGTAGGCCGACCACCCGTCTCGACACCGGTCGCAGTCCAGTAGCCAGCAGCGTCGGCGCTTCCAGGTCACGTCAGCGCCCCGAACCAGCTGGCGATGTTGATGACGCCGACGGCGAAGACGCTCAGCACCGCGGCCAGCGTCACCATCAGGACCACGCGCCAGTAGGCGATCAGAGCGATAGCCAGAACGAACATCAGAAGCAGAAGAGAAAGCTGCTCGTTCATCGCGGGCCCCTTCCGGTCGTCTTCGACATCTCAACCGAGCGATGGGAGCGTCCGGCCCGGTTGGCGTCCTTTGCTGTTCTCGTGTTCATGCCAGAAGCGTCGCCGGAGAGCACTGGACGTGATCACCGCGTCACTGGACGGTACGAGGACGTCCGGACTAAGGTGCTTTCGTCCCGAGACGTCCCGAGCGCTGCTCGGTAGTCCCAAGGTGGAGGATTGGCTAACGAGCGCCTACGCGCGGCGATGATGCAACAAGGCGTCTCCCTGGTAGAGATCGCCGAGTTGACCGAGGTCGACCCCAAGACCGTCGAACGCTGGCTGGCCGGCCGGGTTCCCTACCGCCGAACGCGTTTCACCGTCGCCCAGCACCTCAAGGTCACCGAGGCCTACCTGTGGCCCGGCGACCAGACAATTCGCGACAGCCTCGCCATCGCCGAGAGCGAGATCGTCACGGTCTTCCCGCACCGCTACGCCGTGCCTGCGGAGCTCTGGGGCCAGGTCTTCGACACTGCCGAAGAGAACATCGGGATCCTGGTCTACAGCGGCTACTTCATCGCAGAGAACGCCGGCCTCTTGACCCTGCTGCGCTCCAAGGCCGAGGCCGGCAGTCGCGTCCGCATCCTCATCGGTGACCCCGACAGCCGGGAAGTGAAGGAACGCAGCCTCAGCGAGGGCATCGGCGACGCACTCGTCGCCCGCATCCCGAACGTCATCGCGCTCCTACGCCCCCTGTCCACCGTAGACGGCGTGGAGGTTCGGCTGCACTCGACGGTGCTCTACAACTCGATCTTCTGGGCCGACGAGCAGGTGCTGGTGAACCCGCACATCTGGGGAGTCGGCGCGCCGCAGGCCCCCGTGATGCACCTGCGCCAGGTCGTCGGCGGCACCATGGTCTCGACGTACCAGGAGAGCTTCGAGCGGGTCTGGGAATCAGCCCGGGCACTGCCGGAACAGGGGTAACACGTGGGTAAGCGCATCGACTACTACGATGACCCGAACGCGCCGGCCGCCAACAGCCTGGTGCCCTCGGCCAACGTCATCGTGGTCGACGACCAGGACCGCGTGCTCGTCATCCACCGCGCGGACAACGACAACTGGGCCGTGCCCGGTGGCGCGATGGACCTGGGCGAGTCCCTAGTTGACTGTGGCGTGCGAGAGACCCGCGAAGAGACCGGTATCGAGTGCGAGATCACGGGTCTCGTCGGCATTTTCACTGACCCCAAGCACGTCATCGAGTACACAAGCGACGGCGAGGTCCGGCAGGAGTTCTCCGTACTCTTCACCGCTCGACCTCTCGGCGGCACCCCCACCAGCAGCTCGGAGTCCCGAGAGGTGCTCTGGGTTCCTCGCAGCGACCTGGGTAGTCTGAAGATGGACCGGTCCATGCGCTTCCGCCTACAGCACTGGCTGGACTCCGCTCCTCACCCCTACCTCGGCTGAAGTAAATGATCTCGGTTGGGGACGCTGCAGACGTCTTTGCGGCTCTCGGCACCGTAGGTGCCTTCGGCGTTTCCCTCTATCTGCTCAAGCAGGAGCAGCACCGCGAGGCCGCGCGGAGTGAGGACGAACGGCGGGCGCAGGCGGCCCAGGTCAGTGCGTGGTTGGAAGCCCGAACGGCTGTGAATGGCGGCCGCAACGTGTACTTCTTCGTCCGCAACGCCAGCGACATGCCGATCTACGAGGTCTCGCTGCCCGGCTTCGGCCCCAGCGGCGATGGCCTGACGCCCGAGGCTGAGTTCATTGGTCTGGTGCCGCCACGAGAGACCGTCCAGCGGCCGGCGCCCAAAGACTGGCTCAAGGATTACTTCGCTCCTGAACCGGTTCGCGTTGAGTTTACCGACAGCCGCGGGCGTTCGTGGGCGCGTGATGAACGCGGCTCGCTCGACTTCCTCTAGTCAGGTTCATCGCCGAACATGCTGGTCGGGTCACCCAGGTCGAGGGTAGCCCGGCCGCTGGTTTGCGCTGGGAGTCGAACCGATCTGCGCCGTGCTGGCTGACTGCGGCGCGCCGACCGCCCCGGACACCTACTGTGAGCAGCGCGCCCGCGTCATGGACGGCGCCCTGACCGACGCCGAATGACAGGACGCACTGCGATGCAATGAGATTCACAGGGTCTGGACGGAGAACTACCAGGTTTACGGGTCCCAGAAAGTCTGGCTCCAACTGGACCGTGAAGGCATCCGCGTGGCCCGTTGCACGGTCGAGCGACTGATGCGCCTCCTCGGGATCGAGGGCGCCCGGCGTGGCGGGAAGAAACGCCGAACCACGATCGCTAACCCGAGTGCGCAACGGCCTGCTGACCTGGTCCAACGATAGTCCACGCCCTCTCGGCCGGACCGACTGTGGGTGGCGGGCTTCACTTAGTGCCCGACCTGGTCGGGGACGGTCTACGGGCCCTCGTGATCACGGCGTTCTCCCGGCAGATCCTTGGCCGGCGGGCGGCCAGGAACATGCGCACCGAACTGGTCCTGGACGCTCTGGAGCACGCTATATGGACCCGTGGCGGCCAGGGCGTGAAAGACCTGTCCGGGCTGACGCAGCACACCGATGCCGGGTCCCAGTGTTTGTCCCGGGCCTACACCGAACGCCTCGCCGCAGCCGAGGTGAGCGCCTCAGTCGGGTCGGTCGGCGACGCCCACGACAATGCCCTGGCCGAGACCGAGATCGACCTCTACAAGACCGAACTCATCCATCCCGGCAGCCCCTGGAAGGGCCTGGACGACGTCGAACTGGCGACTCTGGAATGGGTAGACTGGCACAACCACCGGCGCCTTCACTCCGCCTGCTACGACCTGCCGCCAGCCGAGTACGAGCAGATCTACCACGGCACCCACCCGGCCTTGCTACGCTGATGCCGTCAACCGCGTGAGTGTCCGGACACGCCGGAGCGGCTCACGCCTCCTGATCTCAAATGTCCGTCAGACCGGGGCCAGCCCAATCTCAATTAGACGATCCAAAGCGCGAATGTCGACCGTGAGGACCATTACCCACCCCTGTCCTGGTCGGGCTCAACCGGTCCGGACCCATCCCGATCGCGTTCTCGGTGCCAGTCGGGCCACCGGAAACCTGACTCAGACTGGCGTAAAGATCGGCTTCGACTCCTCCGGGCAGCCGCAGTCGCACGATGGCGGGCAGGACAAGGCTTAGCGCGACCAGCCCGATCATCACTGGCGTGAGCGCAGCGACCGTGGTCTCGTTGACCTTTGGCCCGATACCCGCCAAGCCGAGCCACATCATTACGACGACGGCCGTCGCTAGAAGTGCGAGGACTGAGCTGCCGAAGACGACAGGGCGGGTTAGGCGGGCGGCCCGATCGAGTGCCCTCAGCGTCCGGCGAGCTTCAACCTGGCTGCTGTCCAGTTCCGCGCACCGACGTAGAAAGACCCTGGCCCGGTGTCGCCGCCACGGACGCAAGTGTATTGCCTCCTCACTCTCGGCCATCTTGAACTCGGCAATGCCGGCTACGAAATGACCCGCTGCGTCCCCGGGGGCCTCGGAGATCACCGATACCGCTAGGTCCAGCGCCTCGTCGAAGAATTCGGGGCGCTGCGTAAGGTCGCCTTGCTGCACAAGCATCCTGGCTAGGGCAAGGCGCAATTGGACAACTGGAAGGTCGCCGGGCGGGAGGGTTAGCGCATGACGGAGCGTACGTTCGGCGGCAGACATCCCGCCTGGACCGCCTCCTGCACACGCCAGCGCGAGCCCGAGTGCTGCCGTGCGGCTATCCGGCTGGGTGATCCGGGCCTGCCCAAAGTGGTAAGCGGCTCGGTTCGCATGGTCTTTCGCCTCTTCCTGGGCCGCCGCCACCCGGTGCAGATAGACGTTCCCCATCTCAATGTGTGCCTGAGCATCGTCCGGATCGAGTTCGAGCGCCCTCCGCAGAGTGCTCTCTGCCTCATCTAGCCGGTCGAGTTGGGTCAGCAGGGCTCCTAGGTCAACATGACTTCCTTGAAGGGGGCTGATCTCAACTGCCCGCCGCAGGTTGTAGCTAGCGGCTGAGAACTGTCCGCGCTGAAAGTTGAGCACTCCCAAGCAAGTGTAAGCATTGTGGTCGAACGGTCGCAGGGCCGTAACCTCAAAGCACAGGCGCTCGGCCTCCTCTTCGCACTGTCTGTCCTTGCGGCGGACCAGCCCCCAAGCCAGCCCCAACATTGCCTCGGCTGAGTGGGGCCGTTCCTTCACCGCCCGGCGGAAATACTGTTCAGCAGCATTCGGGTCGCCCTGCTCAAGGCTGGTCCATCCCAGTCCGCAGAGGCCCACCGAACGCTCGGCAGGCGTGTCCGCGCTAGTGAATAGAGTCCGGAACGTTGAAGCGGCAGCCGTCATATTTTGCCGATCCCGGTGGATCCAACCTAGTTCCTCGATCAGGTCACGATTGTGCGGCTGATCGGCTTGAACACTTCGAAGCAGGTTCTCTGCCTCGGCGAAACGACGCATCGACCGTAGCGTGGCGGACTTCGCCCTTGCGGTAGGGGCGTCGAAGGGCTCCACGCGCAGCACCGCGTCGAACTCGGCCAGCGCATCCTCGTATCGACCCTGCTGATCGTGGACGATGCCTAGTTCTGTTTGGATCTCTAGCACGTGCGGCCAGCGTCCCCGTCCCTCAGCAACCTTCGCCTCGGCCTCATCAAGCCGTTGCTGAGTAAGCAGCATGCGCACCACGCCGCTGGTCAACCAGAAAGCGTCGGGCGCTAGTTCCGTAGCAATCTGATATTCTTGTAGTGCCGCCTCGTAGTGTCCCCTCGCCTCGTAAACGGTGGCCAGCTGCACCCGGTATGACGAGTCGAATGGGCGTCGGGCGCATTCGACACGGGCCAGGGCCTCGGCTTCTTCGAGCTCGTCTTCCTGGACGAGGACTGCGTTCATTCCCAACGATGCCCTCAAATTATCAGGATCGGCGCCCAAAACTTCCCGGTACAATGTGACCGCTATACGTGGCCTGCCGGTCGCAGCCTTGAGATCGGCCAGGGCCAGCACCAGTGAAGGTAGCTGGCCGTAGCAGTGTATTGCTTCCTCAAGCAAAGCTTCGCAGTCTCGGAAGCGTCGGGTAGCGACGAGCGACAGGGCCCTTTTTGTGCACAGTTGCGGGCTGGCGAAACGCGTCTCCAGATCATCAAGAAGTGTGAGTGCCTCGTCATAGCGGTGGCGGGCACGCAGACGCTGCTCCATGATCAGAAGGAGACCAAGGTCATCGGGACGGCGATCGAGGGTGCGCTGCAACAGAGGTAGCACCTCACGAGAACGTCCTCGCCGTTCTAACAGGTCGAGGTACTGCTCTAGCGCAAAATTTACGTCTGGACATCGGGAGATTGCGTCGACCGCCGCTGCCTCCGCGGCTCCCCAGCGAGTCATCCGCTTCAGCAGAAACACCCGCCATGTCATAATGTGGGCATTGGCCCGGTTCACTGTCGCCGCGCGCTCCACCAAATCCAAAGCTTGCGCATCGCGACCATTTTCGGAGTGAATAAATGCCAGCTCCATCAGCGGGTAGCTACTTTGCGGCCAGCGTTGTACCGCTTCCTCGGCCTCAGCCAGGGCTTCCTCCGTGCGTGTCATCTCGGCAAGCATCCGGATGCGGCTGCACATCGCCCAGAGGTATAACGGATCAGCTTTCATCGCTGCGGTAAACTCACGAAGAGCCGCTGGGCGGTCTCCGCTGCCCTGTAAATGCCAGCCCAGGTCTACCCTCAATTCATCGACCTCGGGGAAACGTACGACGTGTTGTCGTAGAGTGCTCTCAGCCAAACCGGCAAGCCCCAGCCCGTTGAGACAGCTATGTTCCAACCGCATTGCCCAAATAAAATAGGGATGCTTGTCGAGCACGTGTTCAAGCAATACCCGGGCTTGGTCCCACGCCTCGAGCTCGATCAGGGCACTGGCTTGCGCCATCTGAAGGCGGGGGCGGCATTCAACCTCGTCTCTTTGCAACGCGGCAGAAAGACTTTGAACAGCGTAATCTGAGCGCCCCAGCTGTTCTTGAACCAATGCGGCACCAATTAAGGCTTCTGTATTGTATGGTTCGTGCTGCAGTGCATCGTCATAAAGGCTTAAACAGTCGGTATAGCGGTAGCCTGCATACGCCAATTCGGCTAGCTGCAGAATCGGCCATATCTCGTTCGGATGCCGCCGTCGCATTGGCAAGATCAGGCGCTCTGCCTCATCGAGCCGCCCCAACTCGATAAGCTCGCTAGCAAGACAGCTCAGGAGGTAGCGAGAAGACTTGTCCATTGCCAAGGCCGCCTGATACTGATCAAGTGCTTCGTCATGCCGACCGGCGCGACATAAATTGTGACCACGCTCCGCGACTAATCGGGCAGACTGTGCGTGGTCAAGGAGGGCCCCCTCCACGACGGCCTCGGCTTCCTCATGCCGGTTGGCGGCCCTGAGCAACGTCGCGTGCCACTCGCGAGCGACGGGATCGCTCGGGATCACACCAGCGGCACGCTCCGCCTGGCGAACAGCAGCCGCCCGATTTAGATGATTGTCGTACAACCGTGCCAGCGCCAATTGCACCTTGGCATGCTCCGGGAAACGTTGCGAGGCCTGCTCGGCCACCGCTATGGCCTCATCATCTCGACCCTGCTGATCAAGCGCCGCCACCTTCCAGGCATATGCCTCGGCCCGCTCCGGATCGACTGCGAGCGCCTTCTCGAACTGCTCCAAACTGGCCCGCAGACGGCCACGCTCAAACTCAGCCCGGCCCAGCAGGACCAACCAGCCACCCTCGTCCTCCCCCCGGGACAGCGCATCCCGAGCTTCGCGTTCGGCGAGCCCGAAGGCTCCCTCGGTCAGGTAGCGAACCGCAGCGTCCATCTTTTCGGACACGCGCCCTCCTTCGTCGACGCTCGCCTCTTGCGATGACACTAAATCTAGGATCTAGATGGAGAAATTTGCTTGTTCGCGACAATGCGCGTTCCTTCCAGGCTTCCCGAAACCTGTCGAACTCTCTACGGCAGGGCTGTTACTGAGTTGATTCGCTTGTTCGAGGCCGCTCGACCGGCCTGCGCAACTGCCATACGTCGGCGCAGAACACGCGGGTAGGGCACCCGTACGCTTGAGGGGGTGTGTGGTGTGAGCGGGGCCTCGTGGCGACGGCATGACCAGGGAGTGGAACAGCAGCCGGGACGTCTTGGGACGTCTTGTGTTATTTTCGTTCTGTCCACGGGGGGGGAGGCGGCATGGCGCATGATGCGAAGTCACGGGATGCACTACGTCGGGCCGTTTCGGATGCGCGACTGCGAGAAATAGACATCGCGGTGCAACTGCAGGCGGATCCGAAGACGGTCAGTCGGTGGCTGCAGGGCAGGATGCCGCAGGCGCGGTTCAGGGTGCAGTTGGCGGAACTGCTCGGTGCGAACGAACTTGACCTCTGGCCACAGTTGGCCGGCGCCAGCGAGAGTGCGCCCGAGCTGCAGGGTACTTACGACTACCGAAGCGTTGTGCCGCATGAGGTTTGGTCGAACCTGTTCGGCAGCGCAGAGCAGGAGATCGGCGTCCTGGTCTACAGCGGCTTGTTCTTGGCCGAGGACATCGAGCTGATGCGGATCTTGGTTGAGCGGGCGCGAGCCGGCGTGAAGGTTCGGCTGCTACTCGGTGACCCAGACTGTACAAACGTGGCACGCCGTGGCGTCGAGGAGGGCATTGCGAACGCAATGAGCGCGAAGATCCGCAATGCGCTGGTGCTCTATCGACCGCTGCGGGAGCTGGAAAGCGTTGAGACGCGGCTGCATCGAACTGTGCTGTACAACTCGCTCTACTGGGCGGACGACGAGATGCTCGTGAATCAGCACGTGTACGGCTTGGCCGCCGCGCATGCCCCGGTACTGCACCTGCGGCGGGGCGGGCAGAGTGAACTCTTTGGCACCTATCTCGATAGTTTCGAGCGGGTCTGGGACTCAGCGGCTGTGCTGAACGGGGCCAAGGCCTGAGCCCCACTCGCGCGAGGCTCAGGCCGAGTGCGGGTTCGCTATGAGGCTCGCTGTAGCCAGTCAGGTGCGATGGCTTCGAGTTCCTGCAGCCGCTTAGCCGCTTCGAGGAGGGCTTCGCCGATCTCGCGGGCCTGGGCGGAGTTCATTTCGTACATCTGGCCGAGCGTGGCGCGGGGTCGGCTGGCTTTCACGGTGATCGGGTCGGTGAGCAGGTCGAAGTCGATGCGCTGGGCGATGCGGACTTCGACCTGGTCGTTGCAGACCTCGATGCTGGCGATGATGCGTTCGTGGTCGATGGCCTCCGTGTCGACCACTGATGTGGTGGCCCACATGTCGTCCGGTTCGTGCGTGACCTCTCGCATGTGATCCCTCCGGCAGGAGTGATTGGTGATGTTCCAGCCAGGGTCGAGGGATTCGAGGGTCTATGGAACCGCGAACTGCGGACGGTTCGGGACGCCGGAACGGGCCCACAATCGTCCTCTAATGGTGACTTTCAAGGTCTGGTCGTATTGCGCACGGCTTCGAGAATCTGGTTGGTGGCGGCGATCAGCTCGGGCCCGGAGCGGCTGACGGCACGGTGTACGGGGTCGCCCGCTTCGTAACGGGCGAGGATCTCGGAGATGCGGGTCTCGACAGCTACCTCATTGCCGTCCGGGGTGGTGGTCATGTCAGCCGCAGTGACCAAGCTCAGCAGTTCGCGGTGACGGTCGGCGGGGCCGAACTCGTCGACGAGGAGGTCGGCCAGGCCTCGTTCTTCGGCTTCGGTGAGGGCGCCGGAGTGGTGGGCGACGAGCTCGCAGAGGAGGAGTGGGTAGCCGTTGTCGCGGAGGTGACGGGCGCCGTCGAGGGGGTGGAAGCCGGTGACGGCGGCCTCGGGGCCGTAGCCGATGTCGTGCAGCCAGGCTGCGGCTTCGCAGGTGTCGACGTCCATGTCGAGGGCGCGGGCGTAGGTGGCGGCGCGGGCGGCGACGCCTTGGGTGTGGTTCCAGCGTCGGGGGAGCGCGGCGGCCAGAAGGTGGTCGGCAAGATCGCGGGCGTCGCTGGTTGATGTCACTCCAGGAGCCTGCGTCACGGCGGGTGGGGACGCCAGATGACGGTCAGGGACTTCTCGAGACGTCTAGGGACGTCTTGTGGTTGCGGTGCCGGTCCGGCGTCGGTTGGGCGGTGCTACGTCGGTTCGCGGTGACGGTGCCTACGTGAGGCCGTCGGGATGGAGTTCGTCGGCCAGTTCGAAGACCTGGGAGCGGCAGGTGCTGCACAGTTGCGCCACGATGATCAGCGACGTCCCCGTTGTCAGGGCGCATCGGTCCGCCAGGTGCACCGGACGCTGGCCGCAGCGGTCGCAGGCGCCCGGGAACGAAGCGTTGTGCGCGACGTGTGGCTCAGCGCAGAGGGGACAGGCCTGGTGGTCCATGTTCCGGGCCACGCAGATCACGGGGGTGGGGATCTGCGGTGTGGCGATGTGTGGGCATCCGGTGCCGTGGCCGGTCACTCCGGCGGCGAAGACCAGACAGCGCTGTGCCTGGATCCAGGGATCGCTGCTGCGGGCACTCCCCCAGTGGTTGGGGGCGATGCGCTCAGCCCAGGTGAGCGAGTCCCAGCCGGCTGCGATGGCCTGGTCATGCTGGCTGACGTTTGTGGCTGGGCTCTTCAGCAGGGGCAGGGTGCAGGTGGTGCACAGGCGCCACCAGGGAGCGAGGTGCGTGTTGGGACAGCCGGCAACCATGCACATGCTCCGCGTCCCCCTGTTCTTGTCGCCCGTGTATTCACGGTAGGAGCCTGGGCATCGATCGTCCAGGCCGGATCGTTTTGGCTCGGTCAGTCCGCTGAGAATCATTGCTGCAGAACGGGAGCGAGCTAGACGTACCACCGGCGCTACGCTCCGGACTATGGCCTGGTGGTCGTCCGCCCCGGCGGGGGCGGGCGACGGTTCGACCGGGCGCGGGCGAACCGGGGAGGGCCAGATGGCTGGGCCACATCGCCGGCGTCGAGGGCAGGAACCGGCTCGTCGCCGGGTCGAGATCAGAGTGACCGAAGCGGAGTACCAGGCGCTGCTCAGGGCTGCTGCCGGGGGAGCGGGGCGTGGGGTCTCGCTGGCGCGGTTCATCACCGAAGCCGCTCTCACTGCTGCCGGCGAGCCAAGGACTGCGTCGCGAGCGGCTGCGCCCAGCCGACTGGCTCTGGCAGAGATCATGGACGCGGTGGCTGCGGTCAATCGCGTCGGCAACAACCTGAATCAGCTGGCTCGGGAGAAGAACGCGACTGGTCAGCGCCCTGTGGGCACGGTCGGTGAGGTGGAGCGCGCACGGACTGCTCTCCAGCGGCTGGCTGAGAAGGCCGAGCGGTCGCTTTGATCGGCAAGGTGACGCGGGGCGCGAACACCGCGGGCCTACTGCGCTACCTGTACGGGCCAGGGAAGACGAACGAGCATAAGGACGCCCACCTGGTCGCCTCTTGGTTGGGAGACGACCGCCCCGTACTGGACCGTTTGGAGCCGACTGGTGGCAGGCGTCCTTTGGCTCTTCTTGCTGCTCGTCTGGATCTGCCGTTACAGCTGTTGCCGGATCAGCCGGCCAAGCACGTCTGGCAGTGCTCGATGCGACTCGCAGAGAACGACCGCCAACTTACGGACGAGGAGTGGGCGCAAGTTGCGCGCGAAGTGGTTGAGCAGACGGGCTTCGCGCCGGCCGGGGATCCGGGCGGATGCCGGTGGGTGGCGGTCCGTCATGCCGAGGACCACATCCACATCGTGGTGACGTTGGCACGCCAGGACGGTGATCAGGTGCGGGTCTTCCGGGACTGGCCCAAAGTGCACGCCGCGGCTCGGGCCGTGGAGCAGCGGTTCGGGTTGGTGACGGTGGAGTCGCCGGATCGTTCGGCCACAGTTGCGCCGTCGCGGGGTGAGCAGGAGAAGGCTCGGCGGCTGCGTTCCCGGGAGACGCCGCGTTCGTGGTTGGCGCGCGAGGTTCGGGTGGTCGCGGCCGGGACGTTGTCCCGAGAGGAATTTGCTCGGGAGTTGGCGCGGCGTGAGGGCGTCGTTGTGAAGTGGCGGGGGTCGACGCGGACGCCGGGGGAGGTGACGGGGTACAGCGTCGGACGGGTTGGCGATGTGGATCGCTCGGGGAAACAGGTTTGGTTCTCTGGGTCGAAGCTGGCGCCGGATCTTTCGCTACCGAAGCTGGAGGCGCGCTGGCGGGAGGGGATGACGCCGGGGTTCGGACAGCGCGCTCGTCTGGCTCAGGACCAGCGCGGGCGGGTGTTCGCCGAGGCCAACGCCAGGCTGCGGTTGGCCGGTCGAGGGCAGCTCGGGGCTGGTGCGGCGGTTGCTGCTTCGGAGGCGGCCAGCGTTCTGGCGGACTTGATCGAGCGGGGCCGGCCGGGAGCGCTGACGCGAGCCGCGGACCAGCTTGCCCGGGCGGTTCGTCGTCCTTGTGGTGAGCGTCCCGCTGTCGCTGGCGTTCACGACCTCCGGAACGTGTCGAGCTCGCTCTACCTCCTCGGGGATCTGACTGCGGGGGAAATGAAGGACGCGGTGGTCCTGGTAGCGCACGTGGTTCGGCTTGCGGAGCGGTTGGCTCGGCAGCCGGGAGCGCAGGTTGGCCGTGGGTCTGCTGCTCGGGCAGCTGCGGAGTGCCTCCGTTCTCAGCCACGACTGTTGGATGCCGTCGCGGTGGAGCAGATTCGTCGAGCGTTGCCTGCTCAGTGGGTGGATGTGGTTCTGCGGGATCCGGCGGTTTCTGCCCTAGTGGCTCAGCTGCAGCAAGCGGCTCAGGCGGGCCGTGACCCAGTCGACGTGCTGCGCGTGGCGTTTGAGTCCCGCGAGGTGGGGTCGGCAGATTCCGTGGCTGCCGTTCTGCACCATCGCGTTGTTCGGCAACAACGACTCGACGGGGATGGTCGGCGAGGTGGCTCTCCTCGTTCTGTGCCTCGTTCTCAGCCTCGCCGGGGTCCGTAGCTCTGGCGTCGTGACGGCTGGCGCTGGAGGCGTAGCCCTGCTGTCTGATCAACCGTTGGCGTAGCCGGCCAGCTGGTGCTGATCAGCATGGCTGTCTCTGCGAATGTTCCGCGCCAGGTGGTCCAATGCCTGTCGCCGTGCAAATACGACTCGACGCAGGGGGATTGGGGAAGCAGCAGCTTCGCGACGTCCCGGCCGGCGGACTCGCCTCGAAGCTGGACGTGGACGGACTGGAGCATCCACTGCGCTGAGACGAAGCTCGCGCTGTCCCAACCGGTTAGCGCCTGAACCTGGGTCATCGCCTGCTGCGTGACTGCCAGTCCGTCGACCGGCGACAGCGTGCTTTGCCAGCGCAGTTGGTCGTGGAGACGTCGGCCCGGACAGTAGTCCTCATCGATGCACATCAGTCCTCCTCATGAGCTCTTCTCCTGGATGCTCGGCGGCAGGCTGTGGACGCCCTCGAAGGCCGAGCAGTCGCGCAGTGGCCCGTCTTCGGCCGTGATGACGGCGAAGTGGTGATCGAACCCGTCGCGAAACCAGGCCAGGCGCATCTCCGGATCGGGCCACTGGGCTTCCCAGGACCGCCAGAGCGCCTCTAGACGGTCGGCCGGTTCCGGGTGCTCGGCGTACCTCAGGCACCAGCGAATCCGCTGCTGACGTCGCGAGATCCGGACGGTGAGCCATTCGTCGACCCAGATAGTCCAGCCCGGGTAGACCGTGTCCGCCGTGCTGATGGCCGCTTCTCCTGCCCTGCTGACGAGAGCAGAGATCTGAAGCTGCTCGATCAGCACCCGGTCTTCCTCGCGGGCTGCCCTCAGTTCCTCGACGGCCAGGGTCAGAGCCTGGATCTGTTCGTGGTCCTCCACTGCGACGTCCCTTCGCCTGTTCGGGAACGGTCTTGCCCGAAACCATCGCCAACGGCCGATCCGGCATGTATTAATACTACATACCTCACGGTCCTCTCAGTCATGGGAGTTGAAATGATCGCACTCGAACTACTCGCAGCTATCCCCAACCCCGGTCCCGAAGCGCCTCCCGGCGTGGCACACGCCGTTGGCGTGGTGTTCGGCTACGGCCGCTGGATCGCCTATGCCGTCTGCGGTCTGGCCGCCATCGCGGCCGGCGCCCGATGCGCCATCGAGGTGCGCCAGCACGGCGCCTCCAGCGACGCAGCTCGCCAGCTACTCATGGCCCTCGTCGGAGCAGGCGTCGTCTCGGGCGCCGTCACCCTCGTGAACGCGGCGGTGTCCTGATGCACGAAGGCCTTACGAAACTGACCCAGCATCGCCCACTTCGCTGGACCGCCGCGTCCATTGTTCTTCTCGCCCTTGTGCTCATCGGCTGGTTCGCCACCGAGCGCGAAACGGCAGCCGAACCTCCGCCAGCGGTCGCCGAAACCACGGCACGCGAGCCAGGGATCACGGTTGAGGAATGGGCGCCGACGCAGCCAGACGTCACGTGGCAGGACTTCGCCAACGTGAACCTGCCGGTGTCGGCGAGCGCTGGCCCTTACGTCTTGACCCCGACGCGAGCGTTCGGCTTTTCCCGGGACGATGCCGGCGCTGCCCTCGCTGCCGTTCACATTCTCGTGAGGGCCTTCCCCGGAGCAGGAAGCGACTCGTTCGTGCCGACCATCCGCGAGCAGGTCACTGGTACCGCCAGGGAGCAGCTCGCGGCGCGGACGCAGTCGGCCTACGACGGTTCGCTCAAGGGGATGGACGGCGTAGAAGTGGGCGAACCCCTGCCGCTGGGCCAGGGCTGGATCGTGGCGTATCGCATGGTCAGCGGCGTACGTGAGTCGTCTGACGGGGCCCGCACGGTTCAGGTCCTAGTCGAGGGCAGCGGCGAAACTCTGGGGTACACCGAGTACACCGTCGACCTGCAGTGGATCGATGACGACTGGCGGATCGAGGCACCCCGCTGGGGTGACTGGGGGTCCGTCGCCCGGCCGGTGGAGTTCCCGTACCCCACGAGCTACCGCAGCTACGACGACATCACCGCGAATCTGCGGGAGGCGTCATGAAGGGCGCTCCCTGCCTTACGCCGATGGGGTGCCTGGACAAGGTCACCGACTCGTTCTGGGGGAGCTTGTCCAGCGCGATCAACACGGCTGCCGGTGAGATGCTCACGACGTTGTTCGGCTGGTGGATCGAGACACCCTCGCTCGACGTCCAAGCCCTCTACATCCGCCAGGCCCAAGGCTACGTGACTGCCTGGATCGCGATACCCGTTGCGGTGCTGGCCATCTTCGCCGCTGTTGCGTGGGGAGTCCTGGGCGGGGGACTGGCCTGGGGAGCCGATGTCGCCCGTGGACTGCTGATCTTCGGGGTTGTCGCGGCCGGATCGTTGCCCATCATCGACGGGCTCCAGTCGTGGGCAGACGCCCTGTCGGCAGGCTTCCTCGGCGCCGTCCCTACGGAAGGCGTGGGCGCGCGCTACCTATCAGTGATCAGCACTGCCGGCGTTCGAGCCCCGCTGCTGGGCTCCCTCTGGGCTTTGATCATGTTGATCGCCGCGATTATTCAATATCTGCTGATGCTGTTCCGCGACGGGGCGCTACTGGTCCTGACCGCCGTATTGCCGCTCGCGGCGGCCGGTCAGTTCAGCCGGGGCAGCATGCTCTGGCTGCCGAAAGTTCTGGGCTGGCTGATCGCGCTGGTCTTCTTCAAACCCGCTGCAGCGCTCGTCTACTTCATCGGCTTCAAGATCATGGCCGAGGGCCAGGGCATGCAGAGCCTGGCCACCGCCATCTGCACCATGCTCGCAGCGATCTTCGCCCTGCCCGCCATGCTCAGCCTGGTCTCGTTCGCCGCCTCACCGCCAGCCATGAACTCAACGGCGGTCGGTAGCGCTGCCTCGGTTGCCGGCCTGGCCGTCTCTGCCACCCAGGCACAAGCCCTCCAGGGCGTCGCCGGCGCCGCGCCGCCCCCTGGCGCTCAGCCGGTCGGGGCTCAGCCTCCTGGTGCTGAGCCACCGGGGCCCGGGGCCAATGGGGGAGCGGCGGCTGCTGCTGGTGATCCTGCGACCACCGCACAGGAAGCGAGGGTTCCATGACCGCGACCAGACTGTACGGAAACTGGCTACGACCGAAGACCTTGAACGTTCGGGGCCTTGGCTGGCGTGGGTTGCTGGCCGTCGTCGGGTCGTACTTCTTCGGCCTGGCGCTGCTCCAATCCGCGCCAAAGGCCGGGCTGTCCCTCCTGCTCGCGTGCCTGGCGGTTACCTCCGTTGCTGCGATCCGGGTCAACGGTTTGGGGCTGGGGGAGACCCTGGTTGGCAAGGGACGCTGGTGGTGGGCACAAACGTCTTCAAGCACTCGGTTCTTGGCCGTCCGGTCGGGCTCGTGGGCGCTTCCGGGCGCACTGCACGGCACGCAGATGGTGCCGGTCGAGATCGCCGGTCGCTCGTACGGCGCCGTTCATGATGCGCGTGCCCGGCGCATCGCGGTCACGTTCGAGTTGGCCTCAACCGCAGCGGACCTCACCGACCAGCAGGACCACGACCTGTCGGTCGGCCGTTGGGAACGTTGGCTGGAAGGGCTGGGGCGACGACCGGAGATCGCTTGGGTGAACGTCACGGTGGAGACCTCGCCGTCGATGGGCGGACAGTTGCGCGAGAACATCCATGGACGGCTCTCGCTATTTGGGCCCACCGACTGCACCGACCTGATGCGCCGCCTCGCCGAGGTATCGCCAACCGTCGCGGCCAAGACCACGACCCGTCTCACGGTGGTCTTCGACCTGCGGGCCTGGGACGCCCAGGTCGGTGGTGCCGGGCGACGTAAGGGGATCACCTCCTACCTACCCGTCCTGGACCGGAGCATCACGAGCCTGGCCGCATCATTGAACGGTTGCGGCGTAAGCGTTCTCAGGATTGCATCGGCGGACGTGCTGGGTGGTCTCGTGCGCGCGGCCTTCGATCCATCAGCTGAACTGCAGATCGAACTGGCCCTGGCGACAGGGGAGCGCGAGCTGCCCCGGTGGGAGATGGCCGGCCCCAGCTACGCCTACGAGATGCGCGACCACTACGTGCATGACGGCGCCACGTCGGTGAGCTTCGTGTGGGCACAGGCGCCGCAGCAGCTCGTCACCTCACGCGTGCTGGACGCATTGATGCGGCCCGGCCAGTGCCGGAAGCGCGTCACCGTCACCTACGTAGCCACGCCTACCCATGAGGCGATGGACGTCGCGACAGCTCAGGTGCGGTGGCGTTGGTTCGCCCAGATGATCGCCCGCCTGCCGATCGTTGGCCGCGCCACCACAGCGGCGGACGACCGTGAAGCCCAAGCCGCTGAGCAGGCCACCCGCGAAGTCGCCGCCGGTGCCGGTTGGGTCTCCGCCACGGTGACCGCGACCGTCACGGTGCTCGACCCCGACGCTCTACCCTCCGCCGTCGCCGAACTGGAGCACGCGGCCGGCGCTTCCCAGCTACGGCTGCGGCGGCTGTACGAGCTGCAGGCCGCGGGCTTCCTGGTTGGACTCCCGGTGGGCCTTTCCTTGACCGAACTCGCTCGGAGGTGGTCTCGATGAACTGGGCCTACGCAGGAACGACAACGCAGATGGCTGGGCTCTTCCCCTTCGGCGCTGGCTCCGGCGCCCCCGCCGCCGGGATTCCGGTCGGGCGGCATCTGGGGAGCCAGGAGGTCGCCTGCTGCGATCCTTTCGCCTGGCACTCGGCCGGGCTGGTCACCAACCTGGGCATGATGATCATCGGGTCGCCCGGTGTGGGTAAGACCAGCCTGGCCAAGCGGCTGATCCGGGGTCTGATGGCCTGCGGCGTCACCGCTTTGATCCTCGGGGACCCCAAGGGCGAGTACGTGCGCGTCGTGGAGTCTGCTGGTGGTCAGGTTGTGCGCGTTGGTCGCGGACTCGATCGAATCAATCCTTTGGACGCCGGCCCGCTCGGTTCCGTCCTCCCACGGCTTACGGGTTCCGCGCGTGAAGCTCTGCTTGCCGAGGTTCGAGGGCAACGGCTCAACGCCTTGCTCGCACTCTGCGCGCTGATCCGCTCCGAAGGGCTCGCGGACTGGGAAGCCGCCGTGGTCGGTGCGGCCGTCGATGTCCTGACCCGTCCTGGCGCACCCGAACCCACCGTTCCCGACGTCCTTCATGTTCTGACCGTCGGGCCCTCGACGCTTGTGCAGGCGGCGCAGGTCTCCGACGACCGGTTCGAGGAGGAGACGACGGCGCTACGGCGCACGCTCTTCGGGCTCATCGAGGGGCCCTTAAAGGGAGTGTTCGACGGACCCACCTCGACGCCGCTGGATCTGGATGCGCCTGCCGTGGTCGTTGATCTTTCGGCGATCACTGGGGCTGGGGACTCGCTGATGGCGGCTTCGATGCTGGCCACCTGGTCGTACGGGCACGCCATGATCGAGGCGTCCATGGCTGCCACCCGGGCCGGCGGACCGTCTCGTTCGTTCCTGGCCGTGCTGGACGAGATGTGGCGCGCGTTGCGCGGATCCTCTGCCCTGGTCGAGCAGGCCGATGCACTGACCCGCGTCTACCGGCACAAGTCCATCGCACACCTCATGCTCACCCACTCCCTCGACGACCTCGCCGCCGTCGGCACCGACGCTGACCGCGCCAAGGCCCGCGGCTTCCTCGACCGCTGCGGCATCACCGCCCTGACCGCCATGTCCGAGCGCGAACTGCTCGAGGTTAGCCGGCTGCGGCATCTGACCGCGGCCGAGATCGCCACCGTCCAGTCCTGGTCCTCCTCAACCTCCTGGCAGCCGGGCGGTCAGCACTACGGACGCGGGAAGTACCTGATCAAGGCCGGTGACCGTACCGGGATCCCCGTTGAGATGACCCTGGTCGGCGACGAAGCCGATCTCTACAACACCGACCCTGGATCGCTGCGATGACCCGGCGGCGCACTCCCTCAGCCGGCCCTTCCGACCCGTGGACGGAAGCGCTGATCGTCGTTGCTGTTCTCCTTGGGCTCCTGGCTTCTGGCGGACTGTTGATTTGGGCCGTGGGAGCGGGGCTTTCGCTGCTCACGGGGGAGGGGAGCGGACCGGGTGTGTCTGACGCCTGGCGCCTGCTGTTGAAAGGTGGGCTGACCGCCGTCTGGCCCTCCCTCGCTCCCGCCCTGGTCTTGTTCCCTGCCTCCTTCGTGGCTGTTGGGCTCATGGTGGCCATCGTCGCTGTGGCGTTGCGCTGGGTGGCTACCCATCCACGCCGGGACGGGTTCGCCGGCGCTGGACAATTCGCCGAGCTGCTTCCTGGCCGTGCGGGCTGGTCGAAGGCTCGCCGGCTGCGGTCTGGCTTGCCGGGGCTCCGTGTGCGCGAGCTGCCGGACGCTGACCGCGGTGTGCCGCTGGGACGCATCGGCCAGCGCGGCGGAATACTGCGGGCGACTTGGGAAGACGTCATCCTCGCCATCTGCGCACCCCGCTCCGGCAAGACCACCTGCCTGGCCGTCCCCGCCGTCCTCGACGCACCCGGCCCAGTGCTCGCTACCTCGAACAAGGCCGACCTGTGGACGTACACGGCTGGCTTGCGAGCGGAGGACACCGGCGAGCAGGTCTGGACCTTCGACCCCCAAGGCATCACCCGACGTCCGCAATCGTTCGTCTGGAACGCCCTGGACGGCGTGAGCACCGTCGCCGACGCGCGGCGGCTGGCCGGCCACTTCATCCAGGAAGTCCGCCGCACCAAGGACGCCGGAGACTTCTGGGACCGCGACGCCGAAGACCTCCTGACCGGCCTTCTCCTGGCCGCCGCGCTCGGCGGCTTCTCCCTGACCCAGGTCGGAGCGTGGCTGACCTCCACCTCGTCCGTGCAGCCGCGCAACATCCTCGCCGAGCACGGCTTCGCCCAACTCGCCGACGTCATGACCGGCCGATCCCAGGGCGCCGTCGAGACCCGCGAAGGCGTCTACGCCACCGCCCGAGCCGCTGCAGCCTGCCTGTCGGATCCGGCGATCATGGCCTGGGTAACCCCGAGTCCGGGTCTCGCGTTGTTCAACCCGGCACGGTTCGCTGTCTCCCGGCAGACGCTGTACCTGCTCTCCAAGGACGGGGCCGGGTCGGCCGCTCCGCTCGTGGCTGCGTTCGCTGACCGGGTCATGCTTGAAGCTGTTGCTGCTGCCGAGTTGGCTCCTGGCGGACGGCTCGACCCGCCGATGGTCGCGGTGTTGGACGAGGCGGCCAACGTCTGCCGCATCACCGAATTACCCCGCCTGTACTCGCACCTCGGCTCGCGCGGGGTGGTGCCGCTGACCATTCTGCAGAGCCGTTCTCAGGGGCAGCGGGTTTGGGGCGAGGGCGGCATGGCCGAACTCTTCGGCGCTGCCACCATCAAGCTCATTGGGGCCGGCGTGGATGAGCAGGGCTTTGCTGAGGAGCTATCCAAACTCGTCGGTGAAGAGGACGTGCTGGTCACTACCCGCAGCTCCGGAGGATCGGGCGGTACCTCGCGATCAAGCCGGCGCGAACGGGTGTTGCCGGCGGACGAGGTCCGGGCGCTGCCCAAGTTCACCGCCCTGCTGTTGGCCACGGGGATCCGGCCGGCGCTGGTGCGGTTGGTGCCGTGGATGGCCGGCGCCCATGCTGAGCGCATCCGATCGGCGGTCGAAGATTCCGCATGAAGCAACTTCTCAGTGCTCTCGCCATCTTGATCCTGGTACCCGTTGCTCTCATCGCTGGTCTGGGGATGGCCTGGTCGGTGGACGATGGCAACCTGTGTTTGGCTGGCTGTGATCTTCCTGGGGCTGGATCGGCGCGGCCGTTCGCCGGACAGGACGGCTACGTCGACGACCCGACATCATCCGGATTCATCACTCTCCGAATGATGCACGTCTTAAACGAGATCCAGCAACATTTCGAATGGCCCTGGGGCGTCGCGTGCTGGGATGAACATGCTTGGAACCCAAGCAGTGACCACCCGCAAGGGCGAGCTTGTGACTACACCGTCGGAAAGCTCGGAGCTTTTCCCGATCCAGCCGATCAAGAACGGGGATGGCTACTTGCAGAATGGCTGCGCGTCTCTTCGGATGCGCTCTGGGTCAGTTACGTAATCTTCGACGGGAAGATCTGGTCTAAGTCGAGACACGATGAGGGTTGGCGCACGTACGACGGTGGTGGCGTGTACAACCCAGAAGCCGCGACGGGCGGGCACTTCGATCACGTTCATGTGTCGGTCCGATAATGCTCGTGTCTGGGCCAGAAAGCCTCACCGCCGTTTGACAGCTGCCAGCTCACTGGTTGCCCTGGAGTCAGGAGCAATCGCAGAGACCCGACGCGGTAACCGGGAGGCCGCAGGCGGCGCAGAATGCCACGTCGGCCTCACGAGCGAACGTTCGACTCTTCCTGATTCGCTTTTGTGTTCGCTTTCTTACTGGTGCAGTGACAGTTTGCGATGCCTCCGCGCGTTGGCGCATGACTCGTAGAAGGTCGGACATGGTCAGCTCGGCCCAGCCTTGAGCACGCAACTTCTGTACTATCGAGTCCCACGAGACCGCTGGATATTTGGCCTGAAGTTTCTTGACGGTCTCACGCAACAGTGATGGATGAGCGTGTGCCGTGTACTTCTCATCGACGTTCATTTCCGGTGAGGCGTCGGCCACGCGCCCGCGTTTAAAAACTCGTTTCGCTGTGGGTGCCGGTAACGGTGCGAGAGGCGGAAACTTTGTTGGTTTGCGCCATGCCCAAAGAGGCTTGCGTGTGGTCGTGAGATCGGCTGGATTCGGTGTCGCTCTGTCTGAGGCGTTGCGGTGTGCATCTTTGGAAGGATGCTGGTCGCCTTGGGGGAACTTCTGAAGGGCTTCCACCACGTCGTCTGTGCTGACCGCGTAACCTTGCCTGCGAAGGTGTTGAGCGATCTGTTCGGGACCGTCGCTCTGTCTTTCGCTCATGAGGCGGCGTGCGGTATCCGCCAGAATGCGGGGTTCGTACCGCTGTGCGAGTTTTGTCTGGATGGCTGAACGCTTCCTGCGGCTCTTTGACCGAGGTCCCTTGTCCGTGCGATCCCTTGGCCTTGGAGAGGTCTGGCGTTGATCCGCCCAAGACGTCACCGATTGGTCGGGCCGGTCGTCGCTGCCCCAGTCGACCGGACCGGAATTGGTGGTGCGGGAGTCGTGCGCGGCGTACCAGTCGTTGATGCTTCGACGACCGCCTGGATTCTTAGTCACTGGAGTTCCCCTGCGTCAGCTCTGATAAGACGTAGATTAAGTCAGCTACAGTCATATTTCGCTAGTATCGTCGGGTCGAATGCAAGCAACGCTAATGGTCTGAACTGGTTTTTGAGGCTTGAGGACAGTCGTTCCTCGCAAGGGTCGCTACAGAGTGGAACCTAGTGCGGGCCTCAGAGCGTGCAATCACTCTCTCGGCCCAACCCATCCTGCAGTTGTTGACTGACCGTGTGTCGCGTTAGGCCCCTCTGTCGCTCGGTCGCATCATCCAGCCATTCGGTCGAATACCGATGACCTATTGGTAATTTCCGGCAAGATGCGACCGGAGGACTCATGGGGGCGACAGCAGTTGTAGGTGCGGCACCTGGTTCGATCGTGGTGGTTCGCGACGAGGAGTGGCTTGTCACCGCCACCGAACCAACGACTGGCGGCGCTTTGCTGCACGTTCAAGGACTGAGCGAACTTGTCCGTGAGGTCGAAGCCAGCTTTTACACCTCTCTTGATCGCATCGAGGTGCTGGATCCAGCGGCCGCGACAGTGGTCGCTGACGGTTCCCCCGGCTACAGGTCATCTCGGCTCTGGCTGGAAGCCACTCTTCGCAAGACCGCGGTCGCGATGACCGAAGAGGCGCTCACGGCCTCCACGCAGGGGCTGGCCCGGCCGCTGGCCTACCAGCAGAGCGCCGTACGTAAAGCTCTCGACCCGGCGAACCTTCGAGTCCGCATCCTGCTGGCTGATGCGGTGGGGCTCGGAAAGACCCTCGAAATCGGGATGATTCTGTCCGAACTGGTGCGTCGTGGCCGGGGCGACAGGATTCTTGTGGTCACACCCCGGCATGTCCTAGAGCAGATGCAGCATGAGCTCTGGTCACGCTTTGCTCTGCCGTTCGTTCGTCTGGATTCCGCAGGGATCCAGCGGGTCCGCCAGAAGCTACCCGCCACTCGCAACCCGTTCGCCTACTTCAAGCGCGCGATCATCTCGATCGACACGCTGAAGTCTGACAAGTACGTGGCCTTTCTGGCCAAGCACCGGTGGGACGCCGTGGTGATCGACGAGTCCCACAACCTCACGAACACAGCGACGCTGAACAACCGGCTGGCGCGGCTTCTGGCTCGTACCAGCGACGCGCTCATCCTGGCTTCTGCGACCCCGCACAACGGTCGCGCCGAATCCTTCGCTGAACTCATCCGGCTGCTCGACCCCAGTGCGGTGCACCCTGACGGAAGTCTCATCGAGGACGAGGTCAAGCGCCTCGTGATTAGGCGGCACCGCAGCAGCCCCGAAGTTGCCCAGGTCGTCGGCGCGGACTGGGCCGAGCGCCGGGATCCACTGCTTCTTCCGGTCAAGCCCAGCCCGGCCGAGGACGCCGTGGCTGACGAGCTGGAACGGGTTTGGCTGCATCCGGGGAAGGGGCGTAGCCCCTACAGCGGACAGACCGCATCTTTGTTTCCTTGGACGCTGGCCAAGGCTTTCTTGTCTTCGCCAGCTGCCCTTGCCGAGACCATCCAGGAGCGGATGAAGCGCGTCAGCGCGACTGACGCGCCCGGTAGTGAGGCTGAGCTGGAAGCCCTGGACAGGCTCCTCGGTCTGACCACGACGGCGCTGGCCAGCCCGTCAGGCAAGTACAAGGCGCTGTTGCGGCATCTGAGCGACACCGGGGTCGGGCCTGGTTCCTCGATGCGTGTCGTGGTCTTTGCCGAGCGGGTCAAGACTCTTGGGTGGCTCCGCAAGCAGATTCAGAAGGATCTGCGGCTGGGCGAGGGGGCAGTTGCCGTCCTGCACGGGGGCTTGCCAGACCACAAGCAACTGGACCTGGTGAAGTCGTTCAAGAAGGAGTCCTCACCCATCCGGGTGCTGGTCACCGGGGACGTCGCTTCTGAGGGTGTCAACCTTCATCTGCAGTGCCACGAGCTGGTCCACTTCGATATCCCCTGGAGCTTGATCCGGATCGAGCAGCGCAACGGCCGCATTGACCGTTACGGACAGAAGATCCCCCCTCGCATCACCACTCTGGTTCTTGACCCCTCTGGCGAGCAGTTCGCTGGCGATGTCCGCATCCTCGCCAAGCTCATCGAACGCGAGCACGAGGCACACCGCGCTTTGGGCGATGCCGCCTCGCTGATCGGCGCCCACAACGTCGAAGCCGAGGAAGAGATGATCCGTCGTGTCTTGGCTGGTGAGAAGAAGCTAGAGGACGTTGTCCGCACGCCGGATGAGGTGCTCGCTGGGGACGACTTCGACGCCTTCTTCTGGCGCGTAGCTGAAGAAAATGACGAAACCAAGGCCACGCGGGAGCCGGCGGTGGGTGCGCTCGCGCCAGAATGGCAGGGCACCGGCTTGTATGCCGACACGCTGACCTTTCTCGACGAGGCCCTGCACGAGGCATACACCAACCCCGGTAGCCCGGCCGACAACTCCGGTGTCGCCTGGCGCCGGCATGACAATCACGGCGTCGCCGAGCTGGTGCCCCCGCACGATCTCCTACAGCGCCTGGAGGTCTTGCCCCAGGACTACCTGAGCGAGCGACACGTGGCCCGTTTGCTGAAGCTGGCCACGACCCGAGAACGCGGCGAACAGCAGCTTGCCGCAGCCCTGGACGACCAAAGCGATTGCATCTGGCCGGAGTCGCATTATCTAGCTCCACTGCATCCCGTACTGGAGTGGGCCCGCAGCAGGTCAAGGCATATCTTGCCCTGCACAACGTGTACGGCGTCGACCTGAACGCCACCGCGATCGAACTGGCCGAAATCACCATCTGGCTGGCCACCATGGTTCCCGGCCTACCCGCCCCCTGGTTCGGACTCCACCTGCGCCGTGGCAACTCGTTAATCGGCGCCCGGCGTGCAGCTTTTCATGCCGAGGACCTGACGAAGAAGGCGTGGCTGAGCGCGGTCCCCGAGGACCTACCACTCAGCGGCCTAGCCAGCGAACTGGACTCCGGCCAAGTGGGGACTCAAGCCGGCGGCGTCATCCATCACTTCCTCCTGCCCACCGAGGGCTGGGGCTCGGCCGTGGACGCCAAGGAGGCCAAACCGCTGGCCGGGCAAGCTCAGCAGGCCCTCCTCCAAGAATGGCGCCGCAGCGTCCTCGTCGCTCCTTCACAGCAGCAGACCCGAGACCTGCTGGCCTTAGGACGACGGGTCGAGCAGCTGTGGGCCTTCGCTCTGCAGCGGCTCAGAATCGCCGAGCGCGAGATCCGCCGGGACATCGAGGTCTGGGGCGCAAGCCTGCCTGCCGGCGGTGACATCCAACGCGCCGACATCGAGGCAGCCCTGCACGATCCCGACGGGGCTTACGGTCGTCTGCGTCGGGTCATGGACGCCTGGACCGCGTTGTGGTTCTGGCCCCTGACCGAGCGGGAGCTGGCCGTTGACGGAGGCGTCGGTCAGGCGCGCCCGCCAAGCCTGAGCGAGTGGATTTCAGCGCTTCAGGCTCTGCTCGGCATTGGCCTGATGGACCACAGCCAGCCAACACTTGCCACCGGAACCGTGGCCTGGGCGGACCTCGGCTTGGCCGAAAGAATCGATCTTGAGCTGGCCGGCGCCCAACCCATCGAGGACGTGTTGACACGGTATCCGTGGCTGCAGATCTGCGAGCGCGTGTCGCGCAACAGCGCGTTCTTTCACTGGGACTTGGACTTTGCGCCTGTCATGGCACGCGGTGGGTTTGATCTGCAGGTTGGGAATCCGCCGTGGGTGCGGCCTCGGTCCGACGTGGATGCCCTGCTTTCCGAGGGAGACCCGTGGTTCAAGCTCGCGGTCAAACCCACGCAGACGCAGATTGCTGCGAAACGCGAAACCACGCTAACGCTGCCAGATCTTCGGGACCAGGTCATTGAGGGGACCGTGGAGTCCGCCTGCGTCGCAGCGTTCGTCGCATCGCCAGCTCAGTATGTCTTCTCTGCTGGCCTGCAACCGGACCTTTATCGCTGCTTCATGCAGCAGACCTGGCGACATGTGTCGGCCCGCGGACTGGTCGGGCTCATTCATCCGGAAACGCATTTTACTGATGAAAAAGCCGCAGTTTTGCGGACGGAGACATATAAACGTTTGCGGCGCCACTGGCAATTCATCAACGCTTTGTTTCTTTTCGAAATTCATGACCAGGTTGTGTATGGGGTGCATGTATACGGAGCGAACCGAGGCATCGTGGACTTCAGGATGGCAGCTGGTCTTTATCACCCGGACACCGTGACCCGTTCGGAGAATCATGATGGGTCCGGAGATGAGCCTGGCCTCAAAGATCCGGACGGGAACTGGGATCAGCGACCCCATGGAAAAAGGATCTTGCGCGTCAATGCCGACACCCTGAAAACTTGGCACGAGCTCCTCGAGGATGAAACGGTCCCGGTGGAGGCGTCGCGGATGGTGTACACCGTGAGCGCTGCGCCGGCGTCGGTTCTTGCCAAGCTTTCCAAGAGGCCGCGGATCGCCGGTCTGGGGCTGCGGTTTTCGCGCGGCTGGGATGAGTCGATCGATCGAAAGAAGGGAAGGTTCGACAGCGAGTGGGGGAGCCCGTCCTCCTGGGACGACGTGATCCTCCAAGGCCCTCATCTTTTCGTGAACACCCCGATGTACAAGAATCCGAACAAGAGCATGAAACATAATCAGGACTGGTCGGCGACAGACCTCGAGACCCTGCCCGCCGACGCCACACCTGTGACCGCATACAAGCCTCGCGGTAGCAGAGACGAATACGATGCCGCCTACACTGACTGGGGGACGCCAGAGAAGCCGAATCCGGCGCGTGATCACTATCGGATCGCCTGGCGATGCATGGCTGCGAACACCGGTGAAAGGACCCTTATCCCGGCTCTCGTCCCCCCGGGATGCGCTCACGTCGACGGCGTAGTTACGGCTTGTGCGCCTCAAGCGACAGCAACCGAGTTGCTCATTATTGCGGCGTCTCTTGGTTCGCTTGTTTTGGATTCAGTCGTGCGGGTAGTGCCAAAGTCGACAATTCGAGCTAGTGCGGTGAATCGTCTTCCTAGTCTTGCGGCCGGAGCGACCGATCAGCATTTCGCATTGCGAATGCTTCGGCTAAACGCGATTACTGTGGCATATTCGGACCTCTGGGGTGAGGCCTTCAATTTGCATATGAAAAAGCAGTATTGGGTCGGAGGGATGGCGTACCCCGGGCGCAATCCTCTCGGCGAAGTCGATGCAGAATGGAGCCAGGCAAGTCCTCTTCGTAGAGCGTGTGATCGACGTCAAGCCCAGACAGAGATTGACGTGTTGGTAGCGCTCAGCCTGGGCCTGACCGCTGACGAACTCTGCACGATCTACCGCACCCAGTTCCCCGTCCTGTACGGCTACGACCGCAACACCTACTTCTACGACGCCAACGGCCGCCGAGTTCCCAACTCGGTCCTGACGGTCTGGCGCAAGAAGGGGAATCGGATTAGCGAAGTTGAGCGTGCGGCGACCAACCAGGCCGGCAACACGTACACCTACGAGTTGCCGTTCATCACCCTCGATCGTGAGGCCGACATGCGCAAGGCCTATGAGGTGTTCGCTGACGAACTGGATGTTCGCGTCCCATGACCGAGCTAATGCCTCTACGTCAGGCCGGTTCTATTCGGGATGGCGTGCATGACTATTTGTTGACCACGTTCGCGTTGTCGGATGCCGACGCGCGCGATGCCCTAGATCTGTTCCTGTCCCATCCTGAGTCGGGCATGTTCAAGGGGCCTTACGCACGGCTGCGTCTGCCTTTCCGGTCGGCTGAGCCCGGTTGGGAGCGTCATTTCGATTGGTACGCTGGGCAGACTCCGTACGGGCACCAGGCGGCTGCGTTCGCGCGGTTGAGCTCCAGGACGCCGACGGGTGAACCACGGCGGCCGCAGCCGACGCTGGTCACGACGGGGACCGGCTCGGGCAAGACAGAAGCGTTCCTCTACCCGATCCTCGATCACGTCCGACGGGCGCGTTTGGCCGGGGTCACCGGGATGAAGGCGCTGATCCTATACCCGATGAACGCTCTAGCGAATGACCAGGCCCAACGGTTGGCAGCCATTCTGGCCGCGCATCCAGAGATGGGATCGGTGACCGCCGGCCTATACACCGGGCAGGAGACGGCGCCTCGGTCGCGGGTCAGCGTGGAGGGGCTCATCACTGATCGTGCCATCATGCGGGAGAGTCCGCCGGACATCCTCCTGACCAACTACAAGATGCTCGATCAGCTGCTGTTGCGGGCCGACGACGCGAATCTCTGGCGCCTCAGTGCGGACAGCCTGCAATACCTTGTACTGGACGAGTTTCACACCTACGACGGTGCTCAGGGCACGGACGTGGCGATGCTCCTGCGCCGTTTGGGGCTGGCATTGGCCGCACAGCGGGGCACTTCAGTCGAAAGCTCAGATGTCACGTTGGGGAAAGTTACTCCGGTCGCCACGTCGGCAACGCTCGGAGACGGCGGGGACCCCACGGCCATGCTCGGTTTTGCGAGGACGGTCTTTGGTGAGACGTTCGATGCGGACTCGGTCATCACGGAATCCCGACTCACGTATGCCGAGTGGGCCGCAGATGCTGCCGGTGAAGTCGCTGTTCTAGGGCTCGTGCCACGCCCGGTCGGTCAGCTGGACGTTGTCGAGTTACGCGCTGCTCTGGCCAACCTTCCCTCGGCCGAGAACGAGCTGGATGCCGATGCCTTCTGCGCCACGGTGCTGGCCTACCTGTACGCGTCCATCGGCGATGACGGAGAGCAGACCTACCCCGCCACGGGTCGGTTCGACTCAGCAGGGGATGACCTGCTGCTGGTAGCGACGAAGGCGCATCCACTCGTCCACGCTCTGATAATAGCCACCGAACAGGCTTGCGCCGTGGATGATCTGGTGGCGCAGCTGGTGGGGGCGGAACGCGAGGCGGCGACCGTCGGCGGTAATCACGATCCGGGGTGGGCCGCCCTGATCGTCCATACCCTCACGTTTTTGGGCCATGTGCGGGCTCGGTGCGGACGGCGGGCGTTGTCGCTGGATGCGCACCTGTGGGTGCGGGAACTGAGCCGCATCGACCGGGTAGCGAGCTCGGCCACAGCCTTTGCCTGGGGGGACGACGGCGACCGGACGACCGGTGAGGGCACAGACGTCCATCCTTCATTTCCGGCCGTCTACTGTCGGCACTGCGGACGGTCGGGCTGGGGCGTTCTGTTGGCTCCGTCCGGCCCGGATCTGGATCCTGAGGATCCTTCGATCCGCAAGCGGAAGAAGCAGCGCGATGACCGGTTCCGTGCCCTGATCCACGCTCCGTCGGAGGCCGATGCCTACTGGTCGCAACGCGAGCCAGAGGCGGAAGGGATGCACTGGTTCTCAGTCCGCAACCGGACGCTGCTGACCAACGCCCCCGCCGAGAGCGACGAGGAGCTGCGTGAGGGCTGGGTGCTGCCTGTGCTGACCAGCACTGGCCAGGACGCGGCTAAGGATTCCACCACCGATACCTGCCCGGCCTGTGGCCAGGTCGACGGGATCCGTTTCCTGGGAAGTGCGGTCGCCACCTTGCTGTCGGTCTCCCTATCGACGGTGTTCGCGACCCCGGGTTTAGACAACCGGGAAAAGAAGGCTCTGGTCTTTACCGACAGCGTGCAGGACGCCGCGCACCGCGCCGGCTTCATCCAGGCCCGCTCGCACACGATGAGCCTGCGCTCGGCCCTGACCGCGGCGGTACGCGCCGGGCGGATCGCCCTGGACGACCTGGTGGAGGAGGCCATCCGGGACGCTGGCGACGACTCCGTCGCCCGATACCGCCTGGTCGCACCAGACTGTGCCGACCGCACGTCCTTCGCTCCATTCTGGTCCACCCCCACCCTGAGATCAGTTGCACCGGAGGTGCGACGCCGAGCCAGTACCCGCCTGCACCTAGATGCGGCGCTGGAGTTCGGGCTGCAATCGCGCACCGGCCGCACCCTGGAACTGACCGGGACGGTGGCCGCGCAGGTTGATGCAGGGCCGGCGTCGAATTTGAAGCATCTGGCCCGCCGGGCCATCGAGGGCCTGGACCAGCTCTTGCTCATCGGCATCGGCGAGGAGCGCCGGGTCGGCTGGGTGCGCGGCGTCCTGGAGCGAATGCGCACCCAGGGGGCCATCGATCATCCATGGTTCGAGCGTTACCGGGCCGATGACGGCAACCGGTACAGCATCTGGGGCGGACGGCCGCGGGACGAGGGGATGCCGGCCTTTCCCGCCGGGCGGCCAGCTCCCGCCTACCCCCGCATCGGCAAGACAACGACCGGGCAGGGCGGGAAGGAGCCTAAGTCGGACGGGCTCGACGCCGTCACCTCCCCCCAGTCCTGGTACGCCCGGTGGAGCGCCCAGTGCCTGAAGGTGAACGGGGCCGAGGGCGGCATTCTGGCCAAGCTCCTGATCGAGGCTCTGGCGCAGGACAACATTCTGTCGGTCACCACGAGCAAGAGCGGTGCGCGTGTCTACGGAATCCCGCCCCGCCGTGTTCTGCTGGAGTTGATCCGGTCCGATGATCTTGCTGCCGGGCGCCATCAGCTCACCTGCACGACCTGCCACAGCATCGTCCCCGGCAGCCAGGACACCGTCGCGCAGCTCGCTGATGGCCCCTGCCTGACGGTTCGCTGCCACGGAACCCTCATCAACGCAGGGACGGAGGAGGGCTTCTACCGCCGCCTGTACACCACGAGCCAGATGCGCCGCGTCGTGGCCTGCGAGCACACGAGCCTGCTTACGGACGAGGATCGCCTCGCGTACGAGAACGGGTTCAAGACCGCGAGCGACAACCCCCAGGCTCCGAACGTCCTCGTCGCCACCCCGACCCTCGAAATGGGCATCGACATCGGCGACCTGTCGGCCGTCGTCCTCAGTTCCCTCCCACGTACCGTCGCCTCCTACCTCCAGCGGGTCGGCCGCGCCGGTCGGCTCACGGGCAACGCGTTGAACCTGGCCCTGGTCACGGGGCGCGGTGCGCAGCTGCCCCAGCTCGGCGAACCCCTGTCAGTCATTAACGGCATCGTCCGGCCGCCGGCCACCTATCTGTCCGCCGAGGAGATCCTGCGCCGTCAGTTCACTGCCCATCTGGTCGACGAGATGGCCCGCACACCCGAGCGACCACGTCCCCGCATGGCCCGGGGTGTTCTGGGGTCAGCCACCCCGGACAGCTTCCTCGGTCACCTCATTGCCGAGATCGACCAGCGCGCTGCTGAGCACCTGGCGCATTTCATCGCAACCTTCGGCGACGAGCTGGCCCCGCAGGCGCAGCAGACCCTGAACGACTGGGTCACCGGTCGCGCGGGTCCGGGCTCCAGCCCTTTCGCTGCCCACCTACATCAGGCCTGCCACCGCTGGAACACCACCATTGAAGGACTTACCCGGCGGATCCAGGTGCTGGAGGCGGCAATGCCCGATCTCATGGCCCAGGCCGAGTCCCCGGCAGCCGACAATGATGACCGGCAGGCGCTACGTTCAGCCCAGGTCGCACTGAAACTCACTCGGGCGCAGAAAGGCCACCTCAGCGGCGAACACTGGATCGCTGTCTTGGAGGAGTACGGCATTCTGCCCAACTACACCCTGCTCGACGACGGGGTCGGCCTCGACGTCGGGATGAGCTGGATGGACCCCGACACGCACGAGTTCCACACCGACACGATGCAGATGCGCCGCTCGGCCAGCCAAGCCATCGCCGAATTCGCCCCCGGAGCGACGTTCTACGCCAGGGGATTCGAGATTCTCATCGACGCGCTCGACCTCGGGGTGGACCAGATGTCCGTGCGCTCACGGGTCTTCTGCCCGCACTGCGGTTTCAGCGCGGATGCAGATCTGGAACCCGAGGCTGCTTCCGCGGACAGGTGTCCCCGGTGCGGCAGTCAGGAGTTCGCAGACGTACGCCAGCGCCTGGATGTCGTCGAACTGCAGCGGGTTACCTCTGAACTGCGTCGCGACGAATCCCGAATATCTGACCGCAGCGACGAGCGCGAGGTCAAACCATTTGTCCTGATCCCGACCGCGGACATCGATCGTGCCCAAAAGCTGGTTCAGTGGTTCGTACCCGCGATCTCCTTCGGGGTGACCTACCTGAATCGCGTCGACGTTCGGTGGGTGAATTTGGGCCGGGCCGGCAACGCGGGCACCGTGCAGATCGCAGGCGTGCAGCGTCCCGCGACACTGTTCCGTGTCTGCGCCGAATGCGGAAAGTTGGACGTCACGGCCGGGACCAACAAGAAAGCCGAACACCGCCCCTGGTGCGCTCACAGAGCCGCCGAGACCGAGAAAGTCCTGTCCGTCGCCCTGACACGCACCCTGACGACGCAAGGGCTGGTGATCCGGCTGCCTCGCTCGATGACTTTGGGCGACCAGTTCGCCATCCCCAGCCTGTCCGCCGCGGTCCTGCTCGGCCTGCGTGAGCATCTTGGCGGGCACCCCGATCATATCCGGGTCCTCACCATCATTGATCCAACGGACAGTGATGGCAGCGACAACCTGGATGCGCTCCTGCTGCACGACACGGTGCCCGGCGGCACCGGTTACCTGGCCGAGCTAGCCGATCCGGAACGGCTACGCTCCCTGCTGCTCAAGGCATGGCGGATCGTCCGAGATTGTCCCTGTGCAGGAGAGGATCGCCTGGCCTGCCACCAGTGCCTGATGCCCTTCATCTCCGGACAACCCGCCCGCTCGGTCTCGCGGGCCGTTGCCGAACGACACCTGCGACTCATCCTGACCTCGGGCACGGCTGAAGACCCCGAAGAACACGAATGGGTACGCACCACCATCCCGCCCCAGGCAACGGACCCGGAGTCCTATCTCGAGCAGCTGTTTCGCTCAGTTCTGCTTGAACGGCTGAGAAAGGCGGGCGCCACTCTTCAGGAAACGCCGGGAGTGTGGGGTACCACGGTCACCATCACCCTGCCGGGATCGCCTCGGCGCTGGACGCTGACGCCACAGTTACGCTTGGAGAACTCCCAGCCAGACTTCGTCCTTCAGAGCAGCGATTCGACCATCCCCACCATGGCCATCTTCACGGACGGGCGCAAATTCCACGCGGTCGAGGCCTGCAACCGGCTCGGCGACGACGCGCAGAAGCGGAACGTGCTGCGCGAGACCGGCCGCTACGTCCTTAGCCTGACGGCAGCCGATCTGGGCGATGAACCAATCAGCCCACCGGACTGGTACTCGGCGCAAGCCGTCGGCACCGCGATGGCGCAGGAGGGCTTACAGGCATCGCCTGCGACATACGACCTCCTGCGCAGCGGACCGATCGAGGCGATCACGGCGTGGATCGCCGACCCACGCCCCCAAGACCAGACAGCGGTGGCCCGAGCAGTGCCTCTGATGCTGACCACCGCTCAGGCAAGCAGGCGGCAAGTTCCCACGTTGACCCGCCTGCCGATGGTTGCGGCCGCGGAGCTCACCGGCCATGACCTTTCACCGGTTGCTGACGGTGGAGAGATGCGGCGCGTTGTCGTCTGGAGGTCTGGAGCTCTTGCAGCGGCCATCGAACCGTACAAAGGACAACTACGGATTGCTCTGGTCCTTGATGACCGACCTGGCCGCCTCGACCAAGCCCACGCCGCGGCCTGGCGCGAGTGGCTACGGCTCTCGAACGCGCTTGCCCTGCGCGACTGGCCGACCGTCATCACCACAGTCACTCAACTCCAGGCAGCTGAGGACCAGGTGGGACCGGTGACAGCAGGAATACCCCTGCCACGACCGGCAACCCCGCAGCGACCCGAGGGACTTTCGGACGCATGGACGGCCCTGTTCGACCAGACGCGGACCAATGAGGAGCGTTCCCTGCTCGCGCTGATGGCGGAAAGTTCCCTCGGCATACCTACCCTCGGCCATGAGAGCCGGGAGGGCATTCCAATTGACATGTGCTGGCCGGAGATTCACCTTGCTGTTGCGTTGGACAGCATGACGGAGCAAGACCGTGCCGATTTGCAGCACGAGGGCTGGACGGTCGTAGAAGCCGACATTGCTTGCATCGCCAATGCCATGAGCGGGAGCAGCAGCTAATGCCCATCATTATGTCCAAGCTGGCCAGCAAACTGGACGGGTCCGTCAAGGCTCGAGTCCTTACGTTCCTGGGCAAGCTGGCCGACGACGACACCAGCCCTGGCTTGCACATCGAACCCATCAGCGGCAGCGCCGACCGGCGTGTACGCACCGGCAGAGTAGACAAATTCTACCGGGCTGTGTTGTTCCGGATCGACGGAGCCAGCGAGGTCAGCTACGTCTTCCACGGAGTCTGGCCCCACGACGATGCGATCACGGTTGCCCGGCGCGTGATTCTCAAAGTCAACCCAGTCAACGGGCTGCCCCAGGTGGAAGACACCCCTGTGCCACGCGCACTAACTCGGGAGCGCGCTCGAACAGCGCCCCAACGATCCAGGCCCTCGCGCCGGGCTTCGGCGGCCTCCTTGCTCGTTGATCTTGGGGTCACGGGAGCTGATCTCACCAATCGTCTGGGCCTGCCTGCCGACGTCGTGAATGCTGCCCTGGAGGCAAGGAACCCCGACGAGATCCTCGATTTGGCAGCGCGTTACGAAGGCTGGATTGGAATGATGCTGGTTGACCTCGCGGGTGGTACCTCGGTGGATGACCTGGTGGCGCAACTGGAGCTGGCTCCCGCCATCCGCGAAGGGTCCGACGACGATTCAGTGTTGAAGGCGCTGACCCAGCCCGCGGCCCGCGGGGAGTTCGTCTTCATCGATGACCAGCAGGAACTGCGGCGAGTCATCGAGGCCGGCGATTTCGGTGCCTGGAGGGTCTTTCTCCACCCCGAACAACGCCGTTACGTCGACGTCGCGACCAAGGGACCGTTCCGACTCTCCGGAGGTGCCGGAACAGGCAAGACAGTGGTACTCGCACATCGCGCCAGGAGGCTAATCCTCGAAAACCCAAGAGCTCGAGTCGTACTCACGACCTACACGCGAAACCTTTCGGACGCTCTCAAGGACACTGTTCGCCAACTGGATCCGACCCTCGATCTTGCTGCAGGTCTTGGGCATCCAGGGTTGCACGCGGCCGGAGTGGACGCGCTCGTAGCTGATGTCCTCCGCATGGCCGGCCATCATGTGAGTGGGGCGGTCGAAGCCGTCATGGGGGAGACTCGTGCCAACATCGGCAAGCGGCACGCGGACAACCTCTGGCGAGAGGTTTTGGAAGATTCAACTGCGGAGCTTCCCCCCGCCGTCGCAAACGAGACTTTCCTAGCCGCTGAATATGCCGATGTCATCCTCCCGCAGCGCATCACGACCCTCGATGATTACCTCAGAGTGCGTCGACCGGGTCGAGGATTGGCTCTCAGCCGCCAACTGCGTACAGGGCTCTGGGGGCTCGTCGAGGCGTACCGTGCTCGCAGCCGAATTGACGGAACGCTCAGCTACTCCGAGGCCGCCGCCATCGCCGCCGAGTGTCTAGCCCCCGATCGATGTGGCGCGATCGCTGACCATGTCCTAGTGGACGAGGGGCAAGACCTCTGCCCCTCCCGATGGCAGTTTCTGCGAGCGCTGGCCAGCCCGGGCCCCAACGACATGTTCATCGCTGAGGACTCCCACCAGCGGATCTACGGAGGCCGTTTCCCTTTGTCTCGGTATGGAATCGACATTGTTGGTCGCTCCCGCCGGCTGACCCTGAACTACCGCACTACCGCACAAAACCTGCAATATGCACTGGCACTACTGGCTGACGGGGAGTACCTGGACCTGGAGGAGCAGCCTGAGCAGCACGCCTATAGGTCGGCGCGGCTTGGTCCCAAACCCCAGATCTGCGTGGAACCTGAGGCATCCAGGCGGCTTGACCATGCCGCTACGCTCCTGAAGGACTGGATGTCGGACACCAACAAACCCGAAACCATCGCGGTGCTGGTGCGCGACAAGTTTCAGCGCGAACGGTTCGTGGCCGCCATGGCCGAACGAGGCGTCGAGGTGAGGGCGGTGGACAGCGAACGGCCCGCTGCCGGGAAGCCTCTGGTCATGACCATGCACCGAGCCAAGGGCATGGAGTTCTC
The DNA here is from genome assembly GCF_030269265.1 of Kineosporia sp. NBRC 101677. Classification (NCBI taxonomy): domain Bacteria; kingdom Bacillati; phylum Actinomycetota; class Actinomycetes; order Kineosporiales; family Kineosporiaceae; genus Kineosporia; species Kineosporia sp. NBRC 101677. The sequence goes on along the minus strand of NZ_BSTA01000009.1, from coordinate 23,385 downwards.
ACGGGTCATGCTGCACGGCTTGGATGTGATGTCATCTGCCGAGCGCGATCGACTGGCAGCGCTGGACGCGGCGGATCAGGCTGATCTTAGTCTTCGGCGGCGCTCACTGGAGTATGTTGCTGCTACACGTGCCCGAGATGAATTGGCAGTGCTACGGGCGAGTCGAGGTTGTGCGTAACGGCGCTGCCTCAATCTACGTGCTAAATCGGTTCGCTGGGGCCCGGTAGTGTCCCTGTCACGTCGTCGGGTACTCGCTCATAAGAAAGATGCGACCTTCGAGATTTGCACCAGCAGCCGCGGCTTGGTCGCGGGTCTCGAATGGTCCGAAGATATGAGTTTCGGGCGAGCTAACAAGGATTGCCCACGCTCCGCGTCGCGCCGGGGAGTCGGGCCTGCGAGGCGCGGGTACCCGCTTCATTGCCGACCGGGGGGTGACGCCGGTCATTCGGGCAGCCAGCCTATCCCAGGCTTCGGCGCGCGATTTCGAAGATTCTAGGATCTGATCTACGTCACTGGTTGCACGATTCTTTGTCAAGAGGTGAATAATCCGGTTCGCATCGAGGGTTGTGACATCGAAGTCAGCCGGCTTATCGATAACTCTGAACTCGTCTCGGTTCAGTCCTTCTCCAAGCCTTTCGGATCGTGAGTGACTATTCCGCCAGATAACGGCTAATTGTGCGTGATCCAGTTCGCCTCGCAGGGAGAGGAAGTGGCCCAGGCGATGATGAGAATGGACAGCAGTCTCAGACTGGGCGAAGTCGCCCTCCTCTTTGGAAATCTGGGCGATTTCGGACAGCTTCATGCCGGACCTTTTCATCTTGAAGGCTCGAATGGCCGACTCTTCCAGTTCGGAAACCCGAAGACGGTCCCCGGGAGTCCACAAGTGGAGTGGTTTGTCGGATAGAGCCCGAGGGCCTGAGGCGGACCGCATGCAGTCTCCCTCGGCACTCGCATGCCAAAGTGATTAGGCCATCAGGTTGTCACCCGGAAGAGCGGATCTACCGGAACTTGTCCGCGCAGCTCAGATGGCCCCCGGGGGCCTTCAGCAGGCAGTGGCCCCTACAGTAATGGCTGCATGAAAGCTCATTCCCTTGGAGCTGTCGGCCACTGCTCGCGGCTTCGCTGAGACGCGGCAACCGGGGGTCACGGCACCGGTCATTTCCTGCCAACGCTCGTTTCGACCTGGGCCCGCGTCACAGCATGAGTTGTCGACTCGAGCCACCAGTCGCGAGTGTCAGCTGCAGCAGTGTCGGCGCTACGAAGTTGGATACCTTGTTCTTAAAAGTCGTCGGATTCAGCCTGCGACTGGTTGAAATGTTCTTATCCAAGGCAAACCGCTTTAAAGCGGCGTGTCAACCGCGATGGTGACGTCCTCGTCCAGCGTAAGGATGCCTGTCGTTTTGATTTGATCGAGCAGATGGTGTGTGTCGGTGCCGGAGCTGCCGATCCATCCGTCCGCCGCCAACCGTATGAATGTCTGTGAATCAAGGTACCGATCCTTCTCGAGATCGATGGACAGAGTGCCTTCAGCCTCGCGAAGCAGGCGATGTAAGTATTCAACAGGGAAGTAGTAGCCCTGATAAACGTGTCCCGGCTCCCGCACCCGCGGTCGATCCTCGATGAGTTTGACGTAGCCGGATCCAGAGGAGAGTCGGTAATCCCGCCCTTGCAAGTTAGCCGTATTCTCGCGTATCTGATCAATGGGCGATAAGCGGGCGAGTTGATCTGCGAAACGGTCATCGACCTTGCAGTGCGCCTCGGTTACTTTCGCGCCCATGGTCGCACGCTTGTACTGCACAATGACCATTGCATCAGGGTTTTGGCGGAGATAAATCAGATCGCCACCCAACTTGGATTCCTCCACGTCTGCGTGAGCCTCTAAAAGATAGAGGCGGCGACCACCATTGGTGAAACTAAACCAGGCGTCATCGGCGTCTTTTCTCTCCCAGCCGGGTAGGAGATGGCGGCTGTCAGTGCGAATTATTTTGGTTTCCCAGAGAGAGTTAGTTCGCTTTATGAGGTCGGGCAGATTATGCCCCGGGACCAGCTCCGGGGCTGCCATGCTGCGGGCGTAATTCAATCCGAAAATTTTGATGCTCGTAGCGACGCGGTCTTGCCGATCCCGGTCGGCGGCTTCCAGTACGTCATCGTCCTCAGACAGCTTTTTTCGAAGGCGGCTAAGGGCGTAACCCCCGTCCAGTTGGGTGAGGGTAGCTAGGAGGCTCTGCGTGAGGATCTGCGGTAAGGGTCGGACTACGTCCTTAACCAGGGCGGCGAGCTGGGCGCGACGGTCTTCCGCCAGCCGGCTGACGAGCGTGTCCCAGTGGATTGGGTTGCTCAGCTGTTCGGCCTGTGCGATCACGAGACGCCGCTTCTCAGCGTTGTTCCCCTTCCGCAAAGCGGTGATGCGCCCAAGACCGATAAGGCGGTTGGTGTCGGCGGCCCCGATCCGTGCTGGGGAGACAAGGAGTGCGCCTGCGCTCTGTCCAGACTTCCAGGCGTGCTCGTGTACTTGGCGTGCCATTAGCGAAATTGTGGGGATTCCATCGTCGCCCGGTTGCCCGTCAGTTGCGTGAGCATCTTGGACGGGGGTGCGCGGCGCTTTTGCGGTACGCCTGAGGCTGTGTTCGTCTTCGGGGGAGAGCCAGAGAACGGCTAGCAGCGGCACCTTAAGGTGACCCTCGTCGATGTCCAGAACCGAGTCATCAGCCGTGGCTGTCACGTCATCCGGGGTCATGGCGCCATTTTGCCCACACGTGTGGCTTGCATGTCATTTTAGTAGAAAAGCATCCGGCTGTGTCGAGGCCGCGTACGCAGTGGTGTCGGGCATCCGGGACAGCTTGTCTCAGGTCACAGGGAGCTGCTCCAACGGCCTGACATGTACGCAAGCGCGAACCCCCATTGACTGGCCCCCAATATGCCCCCAAGCGCCGGACACTCAGTATGCCCTCGTCGCATCCTCCCAGCTCAGGGCCACCACATCTGCCGCCGAACCAGCGGACTCATAATCCGTAGGTCGCGGGTTCGAACCCCGCCTGTCCCACCTTGGAAATGGCCTGTGAGCTGTGGAGTACACAGGGCGATCAACGCAGGGTTCCCGTTCCGCGAGATTGTCGAACACGTCCTGGCCTGCGCGTCCTGGTTGGCCAAGAACACTCTGAGGCCCTCAGGCATCTGCGGGTCCAGCGTCCTGGCCTGTCTGGTACGCGGCATCCCGCCGGAAGTCACCAAGGCCCGTCGATCATCATTCAGTAGTTACGTTGCGGCACGTAGTGGTTACCCGGATTGATTTCAATAGGATGTGAAGTCTTTTGACGGGACTGGATCATGGCTGACATAGTCACGCTTGGCCCGCAGGAAGCGGTCCGCACGTGAGGGACAGGTCGATGAACCACTGGAAATGGGCACGCGCGGCACTGGCCGGGGCCTTGGCCCTTGGTGTCGTCGGCGCAGCAGCACCCGCATACGCCGTAACGGGCGATGATGAAGCGCCGACTGTCGCCGAGCAGGCGGCGGAGCACTTGCCAAAGAGCGAGTTGAACATCTGGAATGCGTTGTCCGAGGAGCAGAAGGACACGGTCAACGAGATTCTTGAAGACCCCAAGTTCGGTGTTCCTGGCGCAGCTGAGAGTCTCGAGCGTCAGTATCCCGAACTCGAGGTTACGGAGCAGGTTTCAACCGCCTCAGCGGCGGAGGTCCAGGGGGCTGGGATGTTCAGCCTCGCTGCGGCGGCTACGAAGGGCAAGCGCAGCGTGTGGTACCAGCAGGACTGGAAGATCCTCATGGTCACCTACGCTTCGGTGCGCACTACGATCAACGTCAACTATCACCACAACAATGTCACCAAGATCAATTCATGCAGCAACGACATCGGGAACGATCTTCCGACGCGGAAGTACACGTCGAAGAACACCAAGTCGCTGAACAGCGACGGGACGGCCACCTGCCGCACCGAAGTCACGCTGAAGGTCACGGGGCAGAGCATGAAGTCTGGTGTGCAGGGACTGAAGATCAGCGGCAACGGGACGATCGTCAAGAAGTGGAAGCTCTGAAATGTTTTCACTCACTGGACTTGAGATTGCTTTCTTTGCAATCACCTTCGCTGGGATCGCAGTAGCCTTGGTCGTGTTGGCCAAGGGGCAGCAGATCCGCGTGGGTCTGGCTGTGGTGCTCGCAGCCGTTTTGATTCCCGTGCTCGGCCCCCTGTTCGCTATTGGGTATGGGGTCAAGCTGATGCTGGCCGCCAGGTCGACGCCCGAAGGTAGCGGTCCTGCTGCCTGACCGTCGGTTCCAAGACCGTCAATGACGTTCGCGTTCACCTCGCGAAACGGTGCCGGCCGTTCACGGTGTCATCATCTGACTCCGTTCTGACCCGATCGTCCACTCAGCGCGCCAGCCACCCCCCGTCCACCGGCAACACAATCCCGTTGACGTAGTCAGCCGCGCTGGAGCAGAGGAACAACACCGCCCCAGCGATGTCCCCAGCCTCGGCCCAGCGGGCCGCCGGGATGCGGGAGAGGATCTCCTTGCTGCGTTCCGCGTCCTGCCGCAGGTCGTGGGTGTTGGCGGTAGCGACGTAGCCGGGGGCTACCGCGTTGACGTTGACTCCCCGGCCGGCCCACTCGTTGGCCAGGGCCTTGGTCAGGCCGGCGACGGCGGACTTGGACGAGGTGTAGCCGGGGACGTTGACCCCGCCCTGAAAGCTGAGCATCGACGCCAGATTGACGATCTTTCCGGAGCCACGCTCCAGCATCGTCCGGCCGACCTCGCGGGAGAGCACGAAGGTGGAGCGGAGGTTGACGTCCATCACGTAGTCGAAGTCGTCGTCGGAGTGCTCGGCGGCCGCGGCCCGGCGGATCGTGCCACCGTTGTTGACCAGGATGTCGACCTGGCGCCCGGCCAGGTCGGCGGCGAGCTTGCTCACCTCGTCGCGCACCGAGAGGTCGACGCGCAGGGGGGTGAAGGTGCGGCCCACCTGCTCGACCGTGGTGCGGGCGGCGCTCTCTCCCAGCGGCAGGTCGTTGCTGACGCCGATGATGTCGGCACCGGCCGAGGCGAGCGCCTCGGTAATCGCCAGCCCGATCCCCTGCCTGGCACCGGTCACCACCGCCAGCTTGCCCTCCAAGGTGAAGCTGCGGGTCAGGTAGGCGGCGGGGCTGGTGGCAGGGTTCGTCATGGCGGGGCTCTCTCCTGGTGGTGCGGAAAGGGTGCGGAAAGGTTCAGGGGGTGTACCCGAGGGCGCTCGAGATCTGAGCGGCGGTCTCGATGGCCAGTGGGGCCATCTGCTCGACCTCCTCCGGGGTGTGCTCGAGGGTCAGGGTGGAGATGCTCAGCCCGTACTTGATCCGGCGGGTGGAGTCGAGGATCGGCGCCGCCACGCAGGTCACGCCGGGCACGTTCTCCTCACGGTCGAGGCTGTAGCCGACCTGCTGGATCCGGGCCACCTCGGTGCGCAGCCCGCTCAGCGTGGTGATCGTGTTCGGGGTCCGGGCCGGCAGTCCGGCCCGGGCCACGAACCGCTCCAGCTCGTGGTCGGTGTAGCCGCTGAGCACCACCTTGCCGATGCCTGAGGTGTGCATCGGGATGGCCAGGCCGACCCGCGAGGGCATCCGGTAGGGCTTGTCGGAGTCGGCCCGGATCAGGTAGACGATCTCGTCACCGTTGGCCACGCCGACGTGGACCGTGCAGTGCACCTGGTCGACCAGCGCGTCCACGAAAGGCTGGGCGATCGCCGAGATGTCGATCCGCTGCAGGGCCTGCCCGGCCAGCGAGAGGATCTTCGGCCCGGGCAGATAGCTGCCGTCGGCGGCGACCGTGACGAACCGCCGTTCGATCAGCGTGGCCAGGATCCGGTGGGTGGTGGCCTTGGCCAGACCGGTGGCCTCCACGACCTCCGAGAACCGGCCGTGGGTCATGGCCGCCTCCAGCACCAGCAGGGTCTTCTCGCTCGCGTTCGCGCCGCCGGTCAGCGGCTCGGGCGGGCTCAGCTGGGCAGTCTTCTCGGCCATGTCGGATCTACCTGTCTAGGCGGGCGCCTCAGCGCATGTCGGCGATGGCGAAACCATCCATGTCGTCGAACGACTGATTCTCTCCTGCCATCGCCCAGACGAAGCTGTAGCTGGCGGTGCCCACCCCGGAGTGCACGGACCAGCTCGGCGCGATCACCGCCTCCTCGTTGCCGACCACCAGGTGCCGGGTCTCGCCGGGTTCGCCGAGCAGGTGCACCACCCGGGCCTCGGCCGGCAGGTCGAAGTACAGGTAAACCTCGGTCCGCCGGGCGTGGGTGTGCGCCGGCATCGTGTTCCACATGCTTCCGGTGTGCAGGGTGGTCACGCCCATCACCACCTGGCAACTGCGTACCCCCTGCTCGTGGATGTACTGGTTGAGGGTGCGCCGGTTCGACTGCTCCGGGTCGCCGAGTTCCCGGACCGTTCCCTCTCCGGGCGCGACAAACGTCGTTGGGTAGCTGGTGTGCGCCGGGGCCGAGAACACGTAGAACCGGGCCGGACCGGTCTCGTCGGCCGACTCGAACACCACGTCGACAGCACCCCGCCCGACGTACAGGCAGGCGCCGTGCTCGGCGTCGTACTTGGTGCCGTCCACGGTGATCGTGCCGGGGCCGCCGACGTTGACGATCCCGGCTTCGCGGTGCTCGAAGAAGTACTTGCTGACGATCTCGGGGAACGTCGGCAGGGCGACCGGCCCGGTCACCGGCTTCACGCCGGCCACCACCACCCGGTCGTGATGTGTGTAGAGGGCCTGGACGTCGTCGTCCACGAACAGACCGGGTACCAGGTAGCGGTCGCGCAGTTCGGTGGTGCTCATTCCGGGGACGTGCTCGGGACTGGTGGCGAAGCGCTGTTCCATGGGTCTCCTTCAGGCGTAGCGGATCTCAGGGCATCAGGCCGAAGACTTCGGGCAGCCAGAGCGAGAGGCTGGGGGTGAAGATGACGATGATCAGGGTGCCGACCAGGACACCGAAGAAGGGCAGCAGCTGACGGACGACGCCCTCGATCGGTGCGTCCGCGACCTTCGCCCCGACGAAGAGCACGGTCCCGACCGGCGGGGTGATCGTGCCGATGCTGAGGTTGAAGATCACCATGATGCCGAAGTGGATCGGGTCCACCCCGAAACTGGTGACGATCGGCAGGAAGATCGGGGTGAAGATCAGAATGGCCGGGGTTGCGTCCATGAAACAACCGACGACCAGCAGGATCAACGCGATCAGAAGCAGCAGCACGACCGGGTTCTCGCTGAACCCGAACATCGTGTCGGACACGAGTTCGGGGATCTTCGAGAACGACAGGACGAACCCCATGATGGTCGAGACGCCGACCAGGTACATCACCACGGCCGTGATCCGGGTGGACTCCATCAGGATCCCGGGGATGTCCCGGAGCTTGATGGTGCGGTAGATCGCCGACAGGATCGCGGCGTAGAACACTGCGATACAGGCCGACTCGGTGGCGGTGAAGTACCCCAGAAGGATGCCGCCGATGACCACCGCGACCAGCAGGATCGACGGCGTCGCGACGAGCAGGATCCGGGCTCCCTCGGCGAAGCCGATCCGCTGGGTCTCCTTCAGTTCGGGGCGCTTGCGGGCATAGAGGTAGACGATGACCGAGCAGGCGATGGCCCACAGGATCCCGGGCAGGTACCCGGCCATGAAGAGCGCCGCCACCGAGGTACCCGAGACCAGCGAGTACACGATCATCAGGTTGCTCGGCGGGACCAGCATCCCGCCCGGCGCGGAGGCGACATTGACGGCCGCGGAGAAGTTGCGGTCGTAGCCCTCCTTGGCCTGGACCGGACCCATCGTCGTGCCGATCGCGGCGGCCGCCGCGATCGAGGAGCCGCTGACCGCTCCGAACAGCGTGTTGGCGGCGACGGTGGTCTGGGCGGACGAGCCCGGGACCCGGCCGACCAGCACCTTGCCGGCGTTGATCAGCTGCATGGCGATCCCGCCACTACTCATGATCACCCCGGCCAGTACGAAGAACGGTATGGCCAGCAGCGCGAACGAGTTGATGCCCCGGAACATCTGCTGCGCCGAGGTGAGGGCCCCGTTCTCGGCGCCGACCACGACGAACATGGCCAGCGTCGAGGCCAGACCCACGGCAATGCTGATCGGGGCTCCGATCAGGAGCAGAAGAGCGATCCCGGCGACCAGGATCAGCCCGGCAAGAACTCCGGCGTCCATGATTCCTCCTTCCCTCTACGCGAGCGAGGTCTCGGCGTCGGGATCGATCGCGATCTCGTCGCCCGTGCTGATGTGGATCATGTGATAGATCGTGTAGACCACGGTGATCACGCCCGAGATCGGCAGGGCCAGGTACATCCAGCCCACGTTCACCGGCAGGCCGGTCAGGGTCTGGTCCCAGGTCAGGTGCACCACCCGGTAGCCGCCCCAGATCAGGGCCAGGATCGCGAAGGCCAGGATCGCGATCTGGACCAGCACCGCGGTGACCCGCTGCACCTTCTCCGGCGCCCGCTGCACCGCGAGGTCGGCCGCCACGTGCCCGCGCTCGCCGAAAACCAGTGCCCCGCCGAGCAGTCCGACCCAGATGAACAGGTACTTGGCCAGTTCCTCGGACCAGCCGCTGGGCGCGTTCAGCACCTGCCGGGCGAACACCTGCCAGCCGACGTCGAGCACCAGGGCCGCGAACAGCACCACACAGATCCAGGTCAGGACGCGGTCCAGCACGCTCTTCAGCGCGGTCACGGCTCCAGCCCCTCCGCCGCCGCCCGGACCTTGGCGTGGATGTCGCGGACGGTGTCGTTGGTGAGCTTCTTCTGGGTCAGCGGGGCGATCAGGGCGGTGAAGGCGTCGGCGTCGACCTCGTTGAACTCGGTGCCGGCCTGCTCGGCGAGCGCCTTCGACTTCGGGATCTCCTGCTCCCAGAGCTCGCCCTCCTCCTCGATCGCGGTGGCGATCTCCTCCAGGAAGATCTTGCGGTGCTCCTCGGACATCTCGTCCGTGACCTTGGGGTTGATCAGCAGGTAGTCCGGGAGCATCAGGTGCCGGGTGTAGCTGTAGTACTTCGCGACCTCGGCGTGCTTCACGTTGGCGTACGTGAGCTCGTTGTTCTCGGCGCCGTCGAGCACTCCGGACTGGATCGCGGTGTAGACCTCGCCCATCCCCATCGGGGCCGGGCTACCGCCCATCATCTTCATCATCTCGATGTTGGTGTCCGACTCGATGACCCGGATCTTCAGGCCCTTCATGTCCTCGGGCCTGGTGATCGGTCCCTTCGAGGTGTACATGTTCCGGACCCCGCCGTGGAACGAGCCCAGCACGTGCAGGCCCTGGTCGTCGAGCGAGGAGTACAGCTCGGAGACGATCGCCGGGTCGTTCGTGGTCGTGCGCTGGTGCTCCTGCGAGTCGAAGGTGAACGGCAGGTCGAACACGACGAAGTCGGGGTTGAGACTCTCCATCAGCGGCCCGGCAACCATCGACATCTCGATGGTGCCGGCCTTCACCAGCTCGATGGTGTCCTTCTGGGTGCCCAGCGTCTCGTTCGGGAACACCTCGATGTCGTACTTGCCGCCGGTGCGTTCCTTGAGACGGTCGCCCATGGCGTCCAGCGCGACGAACTGTGGATGGTTCGGCTGCTGGTTGAACGCGAGCTTGAACGTCGTCTCGGCGCTGTCGCCGGACTCCTTCTCGGCCGCGGCACCGGTGCGGGTGCCGTCACCGGCGCTGCAGGCGGTGAGGGCGAGAACGGCGACGGCCAGGGCGGCGGTGACGGAAACGGCTTTGTTTCGCATCATGGTGAAACTCCTTCTCGGGCTGCGTAAGCAGACCTCCGGCGAGCGGCGCGGGCTGCTCGGGAGCGGTTCGGGACGGCGCCTGCAGTAGGGGGCTGAAAATTCGGGACGGCTGTTGCCGGGCCACCTACGCGGGTGTCAGACTGTTTATGGAACCGAGTTTCGTTAGACGGAACTTAATTGCTCGCCAGAAATGCGTCAACCCCCACAAATCGCCCGCAAGGTCCGTTACGCGCTACGACGGAGGAATCAGATGACCAGCCTCGAGGGGCTCTTCCTGGCCGCCTACATCACCGCACCCGCCGACCCGGCGGGGGAGGACGCGTTCTTCGACGGCGTTGCCGAGCTGGGGCTCAGCGGCCTCGAGTTCGCCCTGGCCCCGGCCGGCACGCGCACCCTGGAACCGGCCTGGATCCGGCAGCACGTCCGGCCCGACTGGGACCTGGTGGTCTCGCTGGTGCCCTCGATGATGGTCGCGCTGGGCCAGAACCCGTTGTACGGGCTGGCTTCCGACGACGAGACCCACCGCCGCGAGGCGCTCGCCGACGTCGCCCGGGCCCGCGACCTGGCTCGCACCCTGGCCGACGAGTACGGCACCCGTCGGGTCGCCGCCATCGAGGTGCACAGCGCTCCGGGGCCACGAGGTGGCTCCCGGTCGGCGTTCGAACGCTCCCTCACCGAGATCCTGGAATGGGATCTCGCCGGCGCCGAACTGCTCGTCGAGCACTGCGACGCCTACGTTCCGGATCAGACTCCGGCCAAGGGGTTCTTCCAGCTGTCGGACGAGATCGCGGCCGTGCAGTCTTTCGGCCTGCCCTCCGACGTGCTGGGAATGAGCCTGAACTGGGGCCGTTCGGCCATCGAGGGGCATGGCCCGGATCTCGCCCTCGAGCACATCGCCGCGGTCAACGAGGCGGAGTTGCTACGGGCCTACATCTTCTCCGGTGCGACCGGTGAGGACACGGCCTGGGGGCCGGCCTGGACCGACATGCACATCCCCGCCCACGGTTCGGACGCCGCTCTGGCCTCGGCGGCCGCGTCTCTCCTCGGTCCGAACGAGATCGCGGACACCGTCAAGGCGCTCGGCGATGTGCCGCGGACCGGGCTGAAGGTCGCAGCCCGGCCCCGGGACGCCGATGTCGCCACCCACCTGGCTGTGGTCACCGCCAACCTGACCCAGATCGCCCAGGCTCGAGCGGCCGGATGAGCGGAACGCCGACTAGAGAGCGAACGCGCTGGTCGCCCGCGCCTGCCGTAGTGCTTCCGACCACCAGGCCAGCTGCCCCAGCATCGTTGCGGCCGCCGAGTCCGGATGCCGGGGTTCGCGCAGCTTGCCCTGCTCGTCGAACCGATCCCAGGCATGGGGGAGGCTGACCGCGGCCTGCACGGTGACGGCGTGAAGCTCGGCGAAGACCAGGCGCAGCTGCTCGACCGCGCGAAGCCCGCCCGAGATGCCGCCGTAGGAGACGAAACCGATGGGCTTGGCCTGCCATTCGGCCACGACGGTGTCGATCGCGGTCTTCAGGGCTCCGGGGTAGCCGCGGTTGTATTCGGGCGTGATCACCACGACGGCGTCGGCGCGTTCGATGCGCTTGGTGAAGAGTTCGGTGTCGCCGCCGCCGGCCAGGTGGTCGGGGAGGTCCAGCGTGGCCAGGTCGATGACGTCGGTGCCGGGCGGGACATGATCGAGGAACCAGGTGGCCACGGTGGGGCCGAGGCGGTCTTTGCGCACGCTGGCGATGATGACGGCGAGCTGGCCCAGGTCACTCATGGCCGGCCTCCTTCTGGGGAGAAAGAGACGCGACCAGGGCGGAGATCTCGGCATCGGTGAGGGTGGGGGCGAAGTCTGAGCGCAGGAGGTCGGTGAACTCGCTGTCGCTGAGTTCGCGCTGTTCGGTGGGTTGGCCGGGGCGTTCGATGCTGTAGGTGCGGCCACGCAGGGCCCGCACCGAAGTTTCGTCTTTACGCACGACGATGGGGCGATGGGTGAAGGGGGAGTTGGGGTTGGTCGAGGTGTTGAAGTTGGCGGCCTCCACATCGACGAAGTACTGCAGTTCTTCGGCAAAGGTCTGGATCGTCTTGCCGAACTCACGCAGGTGCCAGACGTTGTCCGGGGTCTGCTGAAGCTCGTACTGCCAGACGCCCTGCTGCTGCGCTGCACCTGAAGTGAATGGCAGGGGAGTGAGCAGGCCGGAACCGAACCCGACGTCGGCCAGCCACTGCTGCTCCTGGGTGGCCACTCGGAGCACGAGATGGGATCGGGAGCGGACGATTTCGGCTGGGTCGCCGACGCGGGCCAGAATGCGGGTGACCTGAAAGCCCAGCCGTTCGGCGACGGCTCCGAACAGCATGCCGTGCTCGTAGCAGTAACCCCCGCGCTGCCGATCGACCAGCTTGGCCTGCACGTGCTCCAGGTCGACGGCGATGCCGCGGCCCAGGATGACGTCGAGGTTCTCGAACGGGATGCTGGCCACATGGGCGCGGTGCAGGGCGGCCAGGGTCTTCTCGTCGCTCTCCAGTGGTCCGGTGTGTCCGATTCGCTTCAGATAGGCTTCGAGATCGAGGTTCTCGCTCTGCCACTCGGTGGTCACGGGTGCGGTTCCTTCCGGGCGATGATTGCGGACGAGGGGTGCGGGGCCGGTGCTGGAACGGGCGACGAGGTGGGTCGGGAGTACTACCTGTTCCTCGGTGTAGGTGGGGTCGAGCAGCAGACGGCCCATCAGGCGGCCCTTTTCGTGGATCGGCTGCCGAATCGTGGTGAGCCCGAGGGTGGCTGCGGAGGGAATGTCGTCGAACCCGGTGACCGAGATGTCGCGCCCGGGCCGAAGTCCCCTCTGCTGAAGAACCTTGAGGACGCCGGTGGCCATGACGTCACTGTCGGCGGCGATCGCTGTGGGCATGTCGGGTTGGTCGAAAAACCCAGCTGCGTCGGGCGAAGGCGAATTCTTGCCGCCGCTGACGACGCGCACGCGAGCTCGTGGGCCCAGGCCCTCGCGCAGCCCGGCCAGACGCAATCTGGAGTAGCGCGTGAGGTGACTTTCGTCGTCGAGGCTCACCGACGTCCATTGTTGGTGAAGGCTGTAAACCACGAAGACCACGTTTTGATGCCCGAAACCGGCCAGATGTGAACCAAGTTCGCGGGCGGCGGCACGGTCGTCGATGGCGACGAACGGTCCGGACTCGTTGATCGACTCCCGCACCATCGGAATGTGGCGGTCGCGCAAGACCTGGACCGCCGGATGCTCGTCGGTCAGGTTGTCGGCCACCACGGCCGCGTCGATCACCGCGCGCTGCACGGCGTCGAGCGACTTACGCAGCTCGTCGGGGCCGGAGCCAGCGGCCGCCAACGGGATCAGGACCAGGCCCGTCCCGGTCTGCTCGGTGATCTCGGCCAGACCCCCGAGCATGGCCAGAAGATAGGGGTCCTTGAAGGCCTGGGAAAGACCGACCGTGAACAGGACTCCGATCGCCTCGGCCTTGCCGGTGCGCAGCGAGCGGGCCGCGGCGTTCGGCCCGGAGTAGCCCAGCTGCCGGGCGACCTCGAGAATGCGCACTCTGGCCTGGGCAGACAGCCGATCCGGGCGGTTGAAGGCGTAGGAGACCTGGGCCGTGGACACCCCCGCGGCGGCGGCCACGGACTTGAGGGTGGGGCGCGGTCCCATCTTTCCTCCCGACGGTGTTAATCAATTAACATCAGCGTCGCCCAAGCTCTTCGCTCCGTCAAGGCCGCATGGGGAACCAATCCGGGCGGCGGGCCGTCCAAGGTTCGGCACTGGTGAGGGAGGTATTTCGATGAGCCAGAAATTGAGGACGGCGGTGGTCGGCCTGGTCCTGCCCGTCCTGTTGGTCACGGGTTGCGGAGAGCAGGGCGAGCCCGTGGCCGAGGGGACCGCGCTGGTCGGGTCCAACGTGGCCGAAGACATCGTGGGCCGGTGGTATCCGCTGCGGATCGAGGGGTACCGCCTGGATCCGGTGTTCGCGGACTCCTGGGCCGATGCCTATCTGGAGTTCGACCAGGGTGAATGGACCGGCAGCGACGGGTGCAACGGCCTGCGCGGTACCTACGACCTCGACGCCGGCGGTGCGTTCGAGCAGAAGGAGATGGCCTCCACCGAGATCGGCTGCGCCAACGTGCCGCACTACGACGTGCTCGACCGGGCCACCACTGTGCGGGTCGAGGACGACACGCTGATCTTCAGTGCGGACGAGGAGATCGCGCGGTACACCCGTTCCGAGAACCCGGCCCCCACCCGGACCGACGCTCCCTCGCCCGCCGCGTCGATCGTCCAAAAGAAGACCGAGCCGGACGTGCCCCCGGGAACTTGACCTCGATTTGAAGGTCCCGAAAGCAACCTGAGAGCGCCCGGAACCGACCTCACTGGCGTCGGCCGGCGACCCGCCGGCACCGTCGAACCAGGAAAGGTGCCATGTCCAGCGTCTTCTCAGTGCGGTCGGGAGCCCGGAAGGGCCGGATCCGGCTGGCGTGGCTGCTCGCCGCCGCGGTCGTGACCGCGGCGGTCGTTCCGGCGACCCTGCACCTTCGTTCTGCCGGTGCGGCCAACTACCCCGGCCCGGGTGCGGTCTCGGGCAACATCGCGGTGCACGACCCGACCATGGTGAAGGGGCCGGACGGCACCTACCTGATGGCGGCCACGGCCCCCGGCATCGCGCTGCGCACCTCCACCGACCGCACCAAGTTCACCTACACCGGGCTGGCCTTCCCCAACGGTGCCTCCTGGACGGACGAGTACACCGGCCAGTCGAACGCCAACCTGTGGGCGCCGGACCTCTCGTACCGCAACGGCAAGTTCTACCTGTACTACTCGGCCTCGTCGTTCGGGAAGAACAAGTCGGCGATCTTCCTGGCCACCAGCACCACCGGCAAGCCCGGCAGCTGGGCCAACCAGGGCAAGATCTACTCCACCACGACCAGCAGCAACCACAACGCGATCGACCCGAACCTGATCGTCGACCGGCAGGGCAAGTGGTGGCTCTCGCTCGGCTCGTTCTGGACCGGGATCAAGATGATCGAGCTGAACCCGACCACGGGCAAGCGGATCTCGAGCAGCTCCACGGTGCACAGCCTGGCCTCCCGCACCGGGAGCACGGCGATCGAGGCGCCGGCCATCATCTACCACGCCGGCTACTACTACCTGTTCACCTCGTGGGACAACTGCTGCAAGGGCAAGGACAGCACCTACAAGATCATGGTCGGCCGCTCCAAGACCATCACCGGCCCGTACAAGGACCGGCCGGGCAAGCTGCTCACCGCCGGCGGGGGCACCCAGATCCTGGGCACGCACGGCAGCATCGTCGGCCCGGGCGGGCAGTCGCTGATCCAGGACGGTGACGGCGACGTGCTCGTGTACCACTACTACGACGGCGCCGACAACGGTGTGGCCAAGCTCGGGATCAACCGGCTGACCTGGGACTCCTCGAACTGGCCGGTGGTGAGCTGATCTGACGGACCGGCTCAGCGCACGTCCAGTTTCACCGTCTCGCCGGCCAGTTTCAGGTTCAGGGTGTCCGGTTCCTCGTCGGCCGGGATGAGGAACTGCAGCTCGACCGTGCGGGTCTTGCCCGCGGCCACCTCGACGGCGTCGTCGGTGCGACTGTCGTAGGAGCGGGCCAGGTCGGTGCGCAGGGACTGGTCGGCACCCGGCACGGGCACGGGGCGGTCGGAGGTGTTCTGCACCTTCACCGCCACCGTGGCCACCTGCTGGTCGGTCTTGGCCTTGAGGTCGGAGACCTTGGCCTCGGCCGGTACCGAGACCACGAGAGTGACGGCGGTCGAGGCCGGGCCCTGGGTCAGCCGGCCCTCGACCGTCGCCTCCTCGCCCAGTTCGGTGGCTGGCACCAGAAAGGCCGGCAGCTTGCCGTAGTGCAGGGCGATCGCCCCGGCGAAGAGCAGACCCGCGACAGCCAGCGCCGAGAACACAGCGGGCCAGCTGCCGCGTGGGTCAGGGGGTTTCTGGGACGAACCGGACCGGCGCTTGCCGTTGTCGTCCGCCATGTCTCCCCTTCGTCTACGCCGCTGTGGCACCTCGGGCGAGCATCGGGCCCAGCGAGCCGGAGTTCAAGCCCAGTCCCAGAACCGGCGGTGCACGTTGACCGCCCACTCCTCGATCGTGGCCGTGTCGGCCCGCTGCGGCAGGGGAGTGCGGCCGGACTCCAGCGCCTGCACCACCTCGGCCGCCACCGCGTCGATCTCGTCCAGCACGGTCTGCAGCTCTTTCACCTGCCCGGACTTCACCTCCAGCACCCGCTGCCGCTCGGCCTCGGGCATCGGCAGGGTCAGTCGGCCGTGCTGCGCCAGTTCACGGCCCTGCATGGCCAGGCGGAGGGCGTGCGAGGCGTACTTCGTGTCGTATCCGTACCGTTCCACCAGCTCAGGACGGTTCGGCACCTTCCGCCCGCCGTTGACCAGGGCCTTGCGCTGGGCCTGCATGAACCCCAGGACGCGGGTGGCCGCGGCCTGCGAAAGGAAGGACTGCCGCAGGGCCCGCAGTTCGTGCCCCAGTTCGTTGCAGAACAGCAGATCCGGTTCGGGCGCGAAGAGCGGCAGCAGCGCGGTGGGGTTGCCCTTCACCGCCAGCCGCAGGTATTTCCGCAGGCTGTACATGACCAGGTCGGTGTCACCCGGCCCGGACCGGGCTCCCTCGGCCTGGGAACGGGCCACGTAGCTGTCACGGGTGTAGCCCAGCCCGAGCAGCCAGCGGGCAGGCTCGACGAACAGGCCCATCTCGTCGTGGTCGTCGGTGCCGGCGATGGCGATGCCGTGCAGCCCGGAGCCCACCGTGCAGCGCAGGATCTGGCCGGCCTCGGCCACCGTCCGGTCCCCGTACTCCAGCACCGGCTCGGTCAGCAGCTCCCGAACGTCCATGTCGACGACCTCCACTCCGTGCCCTGTTTTTGGGCAGTCGGACATCGTGCAACAGCGGGCCGGTCCGGCGCCACCGCAATTTTCCGTGGTGCTCGACACGGTTGGTTGCGACGCCAGTTGAGGCTTGCCTAACCTGGCGGGCGAACCAGTGGACGACGAGACGGTGCGGTGTCGCGGCAGATGAGCCGAGTGATCACGAACGAGGCGGAGCTGCGCGAGATCGTCGAGCTGCCGCATCCGGACATCGCTTCCAAGGCGGTGGGCCGGATCGACCCCGAGTCCCGGCGCTTCATCGAGCTCAGCCCGTTCTTCCTGCTGGCCACCACCGCCGAGGACGGAACCTGCGACGTCTCACCGCGCGGTGACCCGGCCGGGAACGTGCTGGTGCTGGACGAGAAGACGATCGCCTTCGGCGACCGGCGGGGGAATCGTCGCCTGGACAGTCTGCGCAACATCCTGCAGTCGCCCCGGGTGGGCATGCTGTTCGTGGTGCCCGGGATCAGCGACACCATCCGGGTGAACGGCCGGGCCCGGATCGTGACCGACGCGCCCTACCTGGACCGGATGACGGTGAAGGGATCCGCGCCCCACCTGAGCGTGGAGGTGGCGGTGGAGGAGCTGTTCTCGCACTGCAGCAAGGCTTTCGTGCGCTCGAGCCTCTGGGACGCCGCCACCTGGCCCAGCCGCCGGGACGTGCCGACCGGCGGGCAGATCGCCAAGAGCCAGCGCGAGCTCGAGGTCGAGGCGAAGCTGATCGACGACATGCTCGCGCTGGACGCCCAGCACGGCCTCTACTGAGCTCAGCGGGCGAGGTTCTGGTCGAGGAACGCGCGTACTGTCTCGAAAGTCGGGGCGGGCTGGTCGGTGCGGGTGAGGTTGCCGCCCTCGGTGGTGTGGACGACCACTTGCGGGGTGGGGGCGGAGCCGGTCAGGTAGGCATCGGTGTGCCCGGCGTCCTGCACCAGGCTGAAAGTGGCTGGGGCACCGGCGTCGTGGTAGGCGCCGAACAGGATCTGCGACTGGTTGAAGGGCACCAGGAGGTCGGCCGTGCCGTGGGTGATCCAGATGGGCGGGGCCTCGGCGGTGACGTAGGTGGCCGGGTTCGCGCGGCGGGTGGCCTTGGGGCGGGTCTGGATCGGGAAACCCATGAGCTGCGACTCGGGCGACGAGCCCGGATTGTGCTTCTGGCCCTCGGGAAGCCGGTGCTTGTCCATGGCCAGGAAGTTGGTCGGGCCGAAGAGGTCGACGACGGCCTGGACCTCGCTGGACTCCCCGGGATTGCCCAGATCGCCCTCGAGGAAGGCGTTCCCGGCCGAGACCCCGGCCATGACCGCGCCCCACGCGCCGCTGCTCGTGCCCATGGTGGCGAAACGTTGCTTGTCCAGGCCGTATTCGTCGGCGTGGGCGCGTAGCCAGCGGATCGCCGCCTTCACGTCGTGCACCTGGGCCGGGAACTTGGCCTGGGCGGAGCTGCGCACGTTCAGGCCGACCACGGCGTAGCCGTGCTGGGCCCAGAGGCCGGCCAGGTTCTCGGCGCCGACGGTGCCGCTCAGGTCGGAGGTGGTGGACTTGGTGTCGTCGCTGCCGAAGGCCGAGCCGGCCTGGAAAAGCACGACCGGGAAGGGGCCTTGGACGCCGGTGGGCACGTAGAGGTCGAGAAGGTGCGCCCGGCCCACCGCCTCGGCGTAGGCCAGATCGGCGTGCTTGATGTGGCCCGGCTCACTCGAAGGAGTGCTGGTGGCCGGAGGCGTGGACTCGGCGCGCGAGGTTCCGGCGCAGGCGGTCAACCCCGCCAGGGCCAGTGCTGCCAGTCCGGCTCGTCGGGTGAGGCCTTGGCCAGAGGTCGGACGCCGGCGGGGTGCGGGGAAGGGCATGGCCTCACCCTAGGTTCGACCCGCCTCATGCGGGAACACCTGCCCGCCTGGTGGAGGACGTGGCCTCGATCGCGTTCCGGTGGCGCCCGGACGGCGAGCTCATTCGGGCCAAACCGTCCTCGGCGACAAGTGATCTGGCGGAATCTGCCGCGACCGGTAGCGTGACCGTTGCACCACGGTGGGTGGTGAATCGCGCCGGGCGTGCCCTCCGTCCCGGTTTCCACCAGGATAGGCGTGTGAAGTTGGTACCCCTCTCGACCCGCATCCGTAAGCTGGCCCGAACGCGGCTCGGCCTGGCCAAACTGCGCCCCGGGCAGCTCGAGGCAGTCAAGGCCCTGGCGAACGGCCGGGACGTGATGGTCGTGATGCCCACCGGGGCGGGTAAGTCGGCGGTGTACCAGCTGGCCGGTCTGCTGCTGGACGGGCCGACCGTGGTGGTCTCGCCGCTGATCGCCCTGCAGCGCGACCAGCTGGCCAACCTGGCCCGGCACGGTGAGGACGCGGGGCTCGGCGCGGTGGCGGTGAACTCGGCGCAGAGCCGGGGCCGCACCGACGAGGCCTGGGAGTCACTGACCACGGGCGATGCGGAGTTCGTGTTCCTTGCCCCGGAGCAGCTGGCCAACCAGGAAGTCCTGGAAAGGCTGGCCGAGCTGAAGGTCTCGCTGCTGGCGGTGGACGAGGCGCACTGCGTGTCGGCCTGGGGGCACGACTTCCGGCCTGACTACCTGCGCATCGGTGACGTGGTGGAGACGCTCGGGCGGCCGCGGGTGGTCGCCCTCACCGCCACCGCGGCCCCGCCGGTGCGGGCGGAGATCGCCGAACGGCTGCGGATGAACGATCCGGTGCAGCTGGTCACCGGTTTCGACCGGCCCAACCTGGAGCTGGAGGTCCGGCGGTTCGTCGAGGCCCGGCACAAGGAGAAGGCCGTGGTCGAGCGGGTGGCCGAGCTGAAGGGCAGCGGGCTGGTCTACACCGCCACCCGGCGTTCCACCGAGGAGTACGCGGAGGCGCTGCGGGCCGAGGGCCGCAGCGCCCGGGCCTACCACGCCGGGCTGAAGGTGGCCGAGCGCGAGGAGGTGCACCAGGCGTTCCTGGCCGGTGAGGTCGAGGTGGTGGTGGCCACCAACGCGTTCGGGATGGGGATCAACAAGGCGGACGTGCGGTTCGTCCTGCACGCCGACGTGCCCGACTCGATCGACTCCTACTACCAGGAGATCGGCCGGGCCGGCCGTGACGGAGACCCGGCGCTGGCCTGCCTCTACTACCGCCCCGAAGACCTGTCGCTGCGCAACTTCTTCGCCTCCGGCGGCCCCGACGAGGACACGTTGACGCAGGTGGCCGGGGCGGTGCGCAAGCACACCAAGAAGGAGGGCCCGGTGCCGGTGGGGGAGCTGCGCGAGCAGCTGGACCTCACCCACACCAAGCTCACCAACGCGGTGAACCTGCTCGAGCAGGCCGGGGCCGTACAGGTGCAGGACGACGCGCTGGCCTACACGGACGTGAGCGTCCCGGCGGCCGCCGCGGTGGCCGCCGCGGCCGAGGTGGATGCCGAGCACACCCGGATGGACAAGTCCCGGGTGGAGATGATGCGCGGTTTCGCTGAGACCACCGGGTGCCGGCGGGAGTTCCTGCTCGGCTACTTCGGTGAGGAGCTGGACACCGGGGACGAGCCGGGCTGCGGCAACTGCGACACCTGCAAGTCGGGTCTGGTGGCCGAGCAGGAGGCCGAGGCCGAGGATCTGCCGCCGGAGATCGCGGCGGTGCGCTTCGACACCAACGAACGCGTCCGGCACCGGGAGTGGGGACCCGGGGTGGTGATGCGCGACGAGGCCGACCGGATCACCGTGCTGTTCGAGCAGGTGGGATACCGCACGCTGGCCCTGGCCGCGATCGCCGCGGACGCGACGCTGCTGGTCCGCGAGGCGTAGCGGGGTTGTCCACAGGCGGGAAACGGGGTCGCGCCGAACCGATAGAGTCGGATCCATGGGAAGCCCGAAATCTGCCGTCGACGGTCTCGAAGCCCGCTGGGGCGAGACCTGGGAGCGCGAAGGTACGTACCGGTTCGACCGGACCCGTGAGCGCTCCGAGATCTACTCCATCGACACCCCGCCGCCGACCGTATCGGGCTCCCTGCACGTCGGTCACGTCTTCAGCTACACCCAGACCGACACGATCGCCCGGTTCCAGCGCATGTGCGGCCGCGAGGTCTTCTACCCGATGGGGTGGGACGACAACGGTCTGCCCACCGAGCGCCGGGTGGAGAACTTCTACGGCGTGCGGTGCGACCCGTCGGTGCCCTACGTCGAGGACTTCACGCCCCCGGCCAAGGTCCCGTCCAAGCGGCAGGACTTCGTGGCGGTCGGCCGGCGCAACTTCGTCGAGCTGTGCGAGCAGCTCACCGCCACCGACGAGAAGGTGTTCGAGCAGCTCTGGCGCACGCTCGGGCTCTCGGTCGACTGGTCGCTGACCTACTCCACGGTCTCGCAGTACTCGCAGAAGATCAGCCAGCGAGCCTTCCTGAAGAACTTCGAGCGCGGCGAGGCGTACTCCTCCGAGGCGCCCAGCCTGTGGGACACCACGTTCCAGACGGCGGTGGCCCAGGCCGAGCTGGAAGACCGCGACCGTCCGGCGGCCTACCACGACCTGCGTTTCCACTCTGTCTCGGGCGCCTCCGGCGACGGGGTGACCATCTCCACCACCCGGCCGGAGCTGCTCGCGGCCTGTGTCGCGCTGGTCGCCCACCCGGACGACGAGCGGTACCAGCCGCTGTTCGGCACCACCGTCACCACCCCGGTCTTCGGGGTCGAGGTGCCGATCGTGGCGCACCGGCTGGCGCAGCCCGACAAGGGCACCGGCATCGCCATGATCTGTACGTTCGGTGACCTGACCGACGTCATCTGGTGGCGTGAGCTGGATCTGCCCACCCGGCCGATCATCACCAAGGTCGGCCGCGTCACCTCCGACACCCCGGCCTGGCTCGCCACCGAGGCCGGCCGCGAGGCGTTCGCCCAGATCGCCGGCAAGTCGGTCTTCGCGGCCCAGCAGGCCACCGTGGAGATGCTGAGGTCCTCCGGCGACCTGCTGGCCGACCCCAGGCCGATCACCCACCCGGTCAAGTTCTTCGAGAAGGGTGACCGGCCGCTGGAGATCGTCACCAGCCGGCAGTGGTACATCCGTAACGGTGGCCGCTCCGAGCAGGTCCGCGACGACCTGATCGCCCGCGGTAAAGACCTGCACTGGACGCCGGAGCACATGCGGCACCGGTACGAGAACTGGGTCGAGGGCCTGAACGGCGACTGGCTGGTCTCCCGTCAGCGCTTCTTCGGTGTGCCGATCCCGCTGTGGTACGCGCTCGACGCCGACGGCGAACCGCAGTACGACAAGCCGATCGTCCCGGACGACGCGCAGCTGCCGGTCGACCCGCAGTCGCACGTGCCGGCCGGGTACACCGCCGAACAGCGCGACCAGCCGGGCGGTTTCACCGGCGACCCGGACGTGATGGACACCTGGGCCACCTCCTCGCTGACCCCGCAGATCGTCACCGGGTGGAGCGAGGACGAGGACCTGCACGCCCGCACCTTCCCGATGGACCTGCGCCCGCAGGGCCACGACATCATCCGCACATGGCTGTTCTCGACCGTGGTGCGCAGCCACTACGAGCACGGCAGCCTGCCCTGGACGCACACCAACCTGTCCGGCTGGATCCTCGACCCGGACCGCAAGAAGATGTCCAAGTCCAAGGGCAACGTGGTGGTGCCGTCCGACCTGCTGGAACAGCACGGCGCCGACGCGGTGCGGTACTGGGCCACCAGCGCCCGCCTGGGCGTGGACACGGCGTTCGACCCGGGTCAGATGAAGATCGGCCGGCGGCTGGCGCTGAAGATCGTCAACGCCTCCAAGTTCGCGCTGGGCTTCGGCTCGGCCGAGGGCGCGGGGGCCGAGGGCGCGATCACCGATCCGGTCGACGAGGCCCTGCTGGCCCAGCTGATCACCCTGGTCGAGCAGGCCACCGCGGCGTTCGAGGCCTACGACTACTCGCGGGCGCTCAAGCTCACCGAGGAGTTCTTCTGGCAGTTCTGCGACGACTACCTGGAGCTGGTGAAGGATCGAGCCTACGGTGAGGGCCCCGGGGCCGTCTCGGCCCAGACGGCGCTGCGCACCGCGGTCTCGGTGCTGCTGCGGCTGTTCGCGCCGTTCCTGCCCTACGTCACCGAAGAGGCCTGGTCGATGGCCTCGACCGGGTCCGGGCAGCGGCTGCCGGGCTTCGGCGCCGGCTCGATCCACCGGTCCAGCTGGCCCGCCCCGGTCGAGATCCGTGACCTGCTGAAGGGCTCGGACGAACCGGCCGCCGGCGAGCTGTCGGTGCTGGCGGTCGCGGCCGACGTGCTGCGTCAGATCCGCAAGACCAAGTCCGACGCCAAGAAGTCGGTGCGCGCCGAGGTCGAGAAGGTCGTGGTGTCCGACACCGCCGCCCGGATCACGGCCGTGCAGGCGGTCATCGGTGACCTGCGGGCTGCGGGCACGGTGGCCGAGCTGGTCACGGTGGCGGTCGACGAGGCCGACGCCAAGGTGGAGGTCACGCTGCGCGAGACGGAGCCGACCGCGAGCTGACGCTCGGGCGAGGCTGGACGGTCGGCCCAGCCCGATCAGCACAGCCCGGTCGACGCAGCCCGGTCGTCGCAGGCGGCACTCATCCCTTCCGGGGGCTTGGGTGCCGCCTGCGTCGTTCCGGGCTAGGGCGTGTCCTGCGGATCTTGTTCATGATCGTGTGCAAATGATGGATTCGTGGTTGGACGTGGAGAACTGACGGATAAGGCGTGGGCGGTTATCGAGCCTCTGCTGCCCCTGGAAACAGGGCAG